>NZ_JIAG01000001.1 GCF_000688395.1 Haematomicrobium sanguinis DSM 21259
GATTGAGCAGTGGTCACAACAGGTAGGACAAGCCGCGATCGATGAGTACTGGGAAGATGACGGGGCTACCGTCACTCGGGAACAGTTCCTCGCTCAAGTCAACGCCTGGGCGTATGTGGCACGCGATTTCGGTCCCGGGGCGTTTTACATCATGGCTGGGGTTCCTGAAGTTGGCGTGAATTCTGTGATGACGGTGCGGTACCTGAACGAGGACGTTTATAAACCAGAGGATTATCACGAGTACTTGAAATCTGCGCGTGATATTCAATCAAACCTGGTGACCCCGATCGAGTTCGAAACCCTCGAAGTCCCCGCCGGTCCGGCCGCGCATTCAAGCTACCGGATGACAGACTTCTTCAACGGGGTTGACACCCTGGTCTTCCGGGACAATTACCTGATCTTCCCACCCAACGTGAACGCCGCCGTGGAAATATCCGCCTCCTGGGTCGACGACGAATACAGCTGGGTCATCAAAGAAGAAACCCTCAAAGTCGCCAAGACCCTGAGGATCGTCCCGAAAGACTACAAAGGCACCTAACGTACCCCCAAACGCCTAATAGACTAGCCTCATGCAGGAAACTTTCACCTCTGCCAGCGCGCCCGAACTTGCCGTCATTGAGCGCAACGGATTTATCGAGTCGCGCCACAGTGGCGCAGCGGTCGTCATGGCGCCCAACGGTGACATCCTGCACGCGCTCGGCGACATCGACACCCCGATTTTCGCCCGCTCCACCCTCAAACCCTTTCAGGCCATCGCCTCCATGCGCGTCGGCGCCCAGTTGAGCGGCGTGACGGTCGCCCTCGCCTGCGCGAGCCACGTCGCCCAAATCGAGCACATGGACGTGGTCGAGGACATGCTCTCCGCCTCCGGGCTCACCACCGCGGACCTGCAGTGCCCGCTCGACTGGCCGCAAGACGAAGACGCCCGCAACTACCTGGTCCGCAAGGACATGGGCAAACAGCGCATCGCCTACAACTGCTCCGGCAAGCACGCCGCGTTCCTAGCCGCCTGCGTCAAAAACAACTGGCCCACCATCGACTACCTAGCCATGGACCACCCGCTCAAACGCAAGGTCGCCGAGGTCATCGAGGAATTCACCGAGGAAAACATCACCCACTGGGGCATCGACGGTTGCGGTGCTCCCCTCGCCGCGGTCAGCCTCCGCGGCCTCGCCAACGCCACCCGCAAACTCGCGCTCGCCCCGCGCGCCTTGAGCGCCGACGCTCGAGCCGCCACAGTCGCCCGCGCCATGCTCGACTACCCCTGGGCGGTCCACGGCCGCGGCCGCGAAAACACCGTGGTGATGGAACAGCTTGGCGTCATCGCCAAGGGCGGGGCGGAAGGCGTCCTCATTCTTGGCGCCCCCGATGGCACCTCGGTTGCTTTAAAGATGCTCGACGGCGCTCACCGGGCTACCAGCCTCGTCGGCCTTGCGCTTCTGGTCGCCGTGGGCGCCATTGACTCGGCGAAGGCATCCGCCGTCCTAGAACAGGTCGTGCCGAAAATCCTTGGCGGCGGAGTCCCGGTGGGCCGTATACTCCTTGCCCCGGCGGTCACCGACCTGCTAGACGCCGCATCCAAGCGCACCCCAGTACCTCACGCCCAAGGCTAGGGAGCAGGTAGTGGCAACCGCGCGCCGTCGTACATCCCTCGAGGAAGGCAAGCACGCGCTTGCCAGCTGGACCGCGGAATCCCCGCGCGCTGTGACGGCGACGGCGGTGCGCTACGCGCTCGAAGAATTGACCGCCCGCGCGCCGGGTAACAGCGTCGAGGTGCGGGTGCCGCCTTTCGGGGTCACTCAATGCATTGAGGGCCCGCGGCATACCCGCGGCACCCCGCCCAACGTGGTGGAAATGGCAGCGCCGGTGTGGATTGCTTTGGCGCGCGGCGAGCGCACCTGGGACGAGGCGCTGGCCGCGAGCGAGATCGCCGCATCCGGATTGCGCGCCGATCTGAGCGCATATTTGCCGCTGAACTCTTAAAAACAGCAGCCCGGCCGAGTCTCGACCGGGCTACCGCTTCACACGCTCGACTATTGCTTCTCGAGCTCCGCGAAGGTCTTGTCGATGAGTTGCTGCAACTCTTCGGCGCTCATCGGGGTTTCGGTGGCGCCAAGCCCCGTGCTCGTCGCGGCGATCTGAGTGTCGCCGCGCACCACGTTGACGTTCAGCGTGGCGGTGGGGACGCCCGCGAAATCAGTGGTCGACTTGACGGCGAAAGCCTTGTCATTCGGGATCGTGACCTCGATTTCCTCCATCGTCCCGGTCCCCGACTGACCGGCTACGTCCACGGTGTAGCTGGCGCACTTCGACGCCAGTTCCTTGTTCTGGGTCATCATGTCGGCAATGTCCGAGACCACGTCCCCGCTCAACCCGGCGAGCGTGACCTTGCCGGTGGATTCGGCCAGGATCCGGATATCGGTGGTATTGGCATTGGCGAAACCGGCCTGCATTTGCTCGGATCCGGCGCACTCGGCGGGGTCGGTGGTGATCTGCCCGGCCACCTGCTTGGCCGCGTCAAGCGACTTAGACAACTCATCCGCGGTCAGGATTTTTGTGGTGCCCTCCAGCTCCGGCTTGACGGCGGTCAGCGCGGCCTCAATCTGATCCGGAGTGTAGCTTGTCGCCTCGGCTTGAGTCTGCTCCGGCGCGGCGGAGGTGGTTTCGGCCTGCGGAGCGTCGCTGCTCCCGGCGTTGTTAGCGGCGTTGTTATCGGAGTTGGCACATGCGGCCAGCGAAAGTGCCAGCGCGGCCCCGGCCCCGAGCGCCACCAATTTCGTTTTTGCGGTTTTCTTGATCACGGTTCTTACCCCCAGAATGACTGCGATACCCCGAGCGGACGCCGAGGACACTTACAGACTACACAGCCAGGGCACGTAAACTAGCCCGGTGACTTCAGAGCAACCCGCACCCCAGCCCCGCCAGGTTCCTCCCGCACAAGAGGCCGACGACCAACCGGACTACCGCATCATCCCCGACGGCCAGGCCGTCACCGTGCGGCGCGCACCCAAGATCGCGGTCTTTTTGGTGCTCGGGGTAGTGCTTGGCGTGCTCGCGGCTTTCTTGTTCGTGTTCCTCGGCCCCAGCCAGGAGGAACTGTACAAGGACGCCCCAGTGGGACAAGCGCAAGTCAGCCGAGAGTCCGCGTTCGGCTACTTTGCCATGCTTTTCGGGTTCATCGGGCTTATGCTCGGCGGTGTTGTCGCCGTGGTGTTGGACTGGGTTTCGCACCGTCGCCGCAAGCGCGGAGCGCTTGCGCAACTCAAGAACGACGACGAATAGGCTCACCTGCGCGCGTGGTCGGGGACACGCCGTCGTCATTAATCCCCTGTTTTTCGGTGCCTGGCGCGCGTGAGAGAATTAAGGTATGGCGCGCGGAGATGGACAGCTCAACCATGATTTGATGCCCTTTGAAAAGGGCCCACAGGACGAGTGCGGCGTGTTCGGCGTGTGGGCGCCGGGCGAAGAGGTCGCGAAACTCAGTTACTACGGGCTCTATGCCCTGCAACACCGTGGGCAGGAGTCGGCCGGCATCGCCACGAGCGATGGCGAACGCATCTCGGTGTACAAGGACATGGGTCTGGTCTCCCAGGTTTTCGACGAGTCCGTGTTGGAGACCCTGAAGGGCCACATTGCGGTGGGGCACTGCCGATACTCGACTACCGGATCCTCGTCTTGGGCGAATGCGCAGCCGACCCTCGGCGCGACTGCCAATGGCACCGTGGCCTTGGCGCACAACGGCAACCTGATAAATTCGGCCGAGCTGTATCAACTCATTTTGGATCGTTACGGCAAGCCGAAGACCGGCGAAATTGCGCAGGGGAACACCTCGGATACGGCGCTGGTGACTACCCTGTTGCAGGGCGAAGAGGGCGCTTCGCTAGAGGAGACTGCGCTTGCTCTGCTGCCGCGGATTCAGGGCGGATTCTGTTTTGTGTTCATGGATGAGAACACCCTGTACGCTGCGCGCGACACCTACGGGGTACGGCCCTTGGTGCTCGGCCGTTTGGAGCGCGGCTGGGTGGTCGCCTCGGAGCAGGCCGCACTTGCGACCGTGGGCGCGAGCTTCATCCGCGAGATTGAGCCGGGCGAGTTTATCGCGATCGACGCGGACGGCATCCGCTCAACCAAGTTTGCCGAACCGACGCCCGCCGGCTGTGTTTTTGAGTATGTGTACCTGGCCCGCCCCGATGCGACGATTGCCGGCCGCTCGGTGTATGAGTCCCGCGTGGAGATGGGCCGTCAACTCGCCCGCGAAAACGCGCACGAAGCAGACATCGTCATTCCGGTGCCCGAGTCGGGGACTCCCGCCGCGGTGGGTTACGCCGAGGAGTCTGGGATCCCGTTTGCGCACGGTTTCGTCAAGAACGCGTACGTGGGGCGAACCTTCATCCAGCCCTCGCAAACCTTGCGGCAGCTGGGCATCCGTCTGAAACTCAATGCGCTCGAATCGGTGATTCGCGGAAAGCGCGTGGTGGTAGTGGATGATTCGATTGTGCGCGGTAACACGCAACGGGCGATTGTCGGCATGCTGCGCGAAGCCGGTGCGGCCGAAGTGCACGTCAAGATTTCCTCGCCGCCGGTGCGCTGGCCCTGCTTCTATGGCATCGACTTTGCCACTCGCGCCGAGCTCATTGCCAACGGCGCGACGATTGACGAGATTGCGGCTTCGATTGGTGCCGACTCGCTCGCGTACATCTCCGAGGACGGCATGATCGACGCGACCCGCCAACCGCGCAACCGCCTGTGCACGGCGTGCTTCACCGGCGAGTACCCGATCGAGTTGCCGGAGGCGAACGCGCTGGGCAAGAATTTGCTCGAAGTTTCTGCTGCCGGGGCTGGTGCCGGGTGCGAACCGGGGCCCGATGCCGAATTGGAGCGCCTGGTCCGGGAGCAAAAGCAAGGGATTTAGTCCTTGCGGAGCTGGGCGGCAAAACTAGCCCACTTTGGCCCGCTTTTTCGCGTCGTTCGCTGCCATGTACTCTTGCGCGGCGCCTCTGGCTAGGGCCGATGCTGTCGCGTGGTGCTCGCGGCGCCGCTAATGTGGGCTAGATTTCGCGATTCGCCGCAAAGAAACTCCAATAACTGCGCTCACCATCAACAAAATTGCCGCTGCCGCGAAGAGTCCCGCCATGTACAACGCTCGCGCGTCGACGTATGGCAGCAACCACGAGTAAGCGAGTCCCGTGATGCCGGTGAATATGATCGTCAGGAGCCCCAGCCCTGGGCTCATAATGGTCACGACCGCACCCATCTTGCGCTCGCCAACAACGCGTTGCAAGACGGGCCCCTGAGAAGACATGTAAACCGCGAAGAGCACGCCGAGCACACCCATCACAATCGCTGCCGACAAGGAATTTCCAACTAGGGCATACGCCGCGTAACCAATGCCCAACGACCCGAGCGCGATCACCATCGCCTGAACGTCGCCGGCTCTACGAACAAAGAAGCTCGAGAGCAAACTTCCTACCAAACCACCGACCGCAAAGCTCGCGGTCACGAATCCGTATTCGACCGGGGTCAGGCTCAAGGATTGGAACGCGAAGAGCGGGAGGGTCTGATTAGTGATACCGAGTGCACTCCCGTAGATGCAGGAGCTAATAAGTACCGCACGAAGCACGGGATCACGCCAGACATACGCGACATTTCCTGCGTACTCGCGAAGGACCCCGGTTTCCCAGCCCCGATTGGTTGGGGCATCCAGGCCCGAGGCGAACAAGGGAATTGTGGCAAGCACCAATGCAATAGCGCAGAAGAGAATTGTCCAAGACATTCCTAACCAGGTGAACGCCATGGGGCCAAGCATGGTGGCGAGAATACCGACTCCAGTGACGCCAAATTGCGAAATACTGGCAGCTTCGGGCCGAGCCTGCACTGGAATTGCGTGCTGGGCAGCAGCTGCGCGTGCGGGAACGTAAAATTGCCCTGCCGCACTGATACCAAAAATCAATGCCGCGGCAAGGAGCACATCGGTGGTGCTGGTCGCCATTTGAGGCAGAGTGATGGCCAAGACGGCCAAACAAAGAACACGCGCGGCAAGAGATACCTGCATGATTCGTGTCCATGGAAACCGATCGGCAAGATGGCCCGCAAGAGGGGCAAAAATTATTCGAGGGGCGAAGGTCGCGATCAACATTGCGGAAACCGCAAAACTTGAAAGAGACGGATCTCCACCTGTCCGCAACACTGCCCACACCACGATCGCTGCTTCTAAGACATATTCGCCAAAGGAAGAGAGAACTTGAGAAGCGAACAGACGCCAAAAGGAGGCGCTAATGCGGAATCTGCTGTGTTTCGGTCTGGACGCTTCCACACCGCTAACGCTATCCGCTCAACATCCCTCCGTCCCAAAGCTGCAAGACTCGTCGGGCGGCAAAACTAGCCCACTTTGGTCCGCTTTTTCGCGTCATTCGCTGCCATGTACTCTTACGCGGTGCCTCTGGCTAGGGAAAATGCTCTCGAGCGGTGCTCGTGGCGCCGCTAATGTGGGCTAGATTTCGCGATTCGCCGCAAGTATCCACTCATTCGGTGCGCGTGAGAGAATGGAGGCGCACCCCACCAGCCCCCTTGCAAGGAGCCAGCACCATGACCGAGCCCGGAATCACCTACGCGAGCGCAGGCGTTGACGTCGAGGCGGGTGACCGTGCCGTGGAGCTGATGAAGGGGCATATTAAAGCGACGCACAATGACGCGGTGCTCGGCGGGGTCGGCGGATTTGCAGGACTGTATGACGCGAGCGCGTTGCTGAACTATACGAAGCCTTTGCTAGCGACTAGCACCGACGGGGTCGGCACCAAGGTCGCTATTGCGCAGGCTCTCGACAAGCATGACACCATCGGCTTTGACCTGGTCGGCATGGTGGTTGATGACATTGTGGTTGTCGGTGCGCAACCGCTGTTCATGACCGATTACATTGCGTGCGGCAAGGTCATTCCCGAGCGGATTGCAGGAATCGTGTCCGGCGTTGCCGCAGCGTGTAAAGAGGCAGGCACCGCGCTGGTTGGCGGGGAGACCGCAGAGCATCCCGGGCTTCTTGGCGAGGACGAGTATGACGTCGCGGGTGCGGCCACCGGGGTTGTCGAGGCGTCCCGAGTGCTCGGGCCGGACAACGTGCGTGCCGGAGATGTGCTGATCGCGATGGCTTCTTCCGGTTTGCACTCGAACGGGTACTCGTTGGTGCGTCGAGTCATCAATCAGGCCGGATGGTCGCTGGACCGCCAGGTGAGTGAGCTTGGGCGCACCCTCGGCGAGGAGCTTTTGGAACCAACCCGCTTGTACACCAAAGACTGTTTGGCTCTGGCCGCGAACCCGTCTGCGCAAGTGCACGCGTTTACCCATGTGACCGGCGGCGGTTTGGCCGCGAACTTGGCGCGCGTACTCCCCGCAGGGCTCATGGCCACCGTGGACCGCGGGACATGGGAACTGCCGGCAGTGTTCTCCCTCGTGTCCTCGCTTGGGAAGGTCCCGCAAGCCGACCTGGAACGGACCCTCAATCTTGGCGTCGGCATGATCGCTGTAGTCGGGGCCGAGGGTGCCGACGCTGCGCTGGCACAGTTGAACGGCGCGGGCATGAATGCCTGGGTCCTTGGTACCGTGGGCGACACCCCTTCTGACGTGGACACCGCGAGCGCCGACTATGTGCAGGGAGCCAAGGGCGTCGATGGCGGAGCGGTGCTCATGACGGGCGCGTACGCTTAGGGTTCCGCGTCCTGATTTTTCGCGGCGATTTTTCGCAAACGGAGCACTGCGAAGGCGAGTAGCGCGACGGCCAGGAGGCCAAGCAAGACGAAGGTGTAGCCGCGCAGGAACCAAATGATCGCCCCGGCGACGCCGACCGCGCCCATCCAGGTGAAGAGCCGCGATTTGGTAATGACACCAAGAACCAATACTGCGGCCATTGCAAGCAAGGTGTAGACCTGCCGCTCGGTGGACGGGAACACGATGGTAGACACTTCGGACAGAAGCAAAGCACCGGAAGCCACCGCGAACCCGATGGTGCCCCACTGCTTATTGCCTCGGAAGAACTCCCACAAGGACAGCAACGCGAGTGCAATGATCCACCACTGAGCGAGCCAAAACGGCTCGATCACGTCCCCGATGATTGACTGATATAGCGCTTGTGCGGCGGTGACGGTTGCTGCAAGACCGGTGGCAAGCGCGAGCATCCCGATCGGATCGCGTCGGCGAAGAACCGCACCCAAGGCAAGCAGCGCCAGTGCGAAAACGGTTCCCCACAATGCTTGGGCAATCGAGGGGATGAACAGCGTAATCATGGTCTGGATGAGACCCGCGCTCACGAGCGCGAGCATGATGATTCCGACCAAGAACCTGGACTTGAGCGCCTCCCACGCCCCCACGGCTGCGAGCACCACGAGCCACGCTTGCGTCAGCCAGAAAGTAGTCAACACACCGGGCGCTAGGGCTTGAATAATGACGGCCAGGGGCCAGACCGCAATGATCGCGGCGACTTCAACGATCGTGACTAGCCAGCGCTTAGGCGCCAGAACTATCGTCAGCACGAGGGCGGCCAGCATGCCGAGCGCGGCCAGCCATGCAAGACTCACCACCGTGTCGATTCCGGGGTTCTGGGCACCGTAACGCATGAGAGTGCCACCCTGTTCGCGAACCATGGTCACGGTAGAAACAACCAAGAGGACCAGTGTCGGTAACGCGAGGAAAGCCGTGCGGGCCTGGACGCTCTCAATCCATTGTTCGTTTCGGCCGCGCTCACGCTGCAAAAGTTGCGGTTGCGCGCGCGTGCTGTCCCACCAGTACCAGAGGGCGAAGAGGGCCACCACTGCAGCGAAGCCGAGTATGGTCAGAACCGCCCACGGCCACGGTTCTCCAAGATTCTCCCTGACTTGAATGATCATGAACAGTGCACTGAGCAGGATCGCCGTCTGTGCAGACACCAAGAACGCAAACCCGCGGCCCAATGCGTAGCCCAGGCGCATGGCCGCAACGGCGACGAGCACGAGCCAGATTGCGATAAAGAACTGCGGAGTATCGTCTCTAGTCGCGAAGTTGGCGGAAATCGATGCGAGCGCAGCCGCGCCCACTAGTGCCAGGGAAAGCGGAATGGCGGACTCTTGTCGCCGCAATCGCGCCGAGAGGACGAAGATTGCCGCAAGCGCGATGCCGCCGAGAATGAGACTGGTCCAGCCCGGATTGAGCACGCCGAGATGGATCGGCGTTGCTGACAACAGGTCGCCGCGCGTGAGAGCGAACCCCGCCAAACCCAAGGCATAAGGTAGTCCGAGCAGGGACCAGTGCGTCGACCAGCGTGGTTTGCTGACCGGCGCTGTGGCCGCCGCGCTCCTCACGGCACCGCCCGCCGCGCTCTTCACGAAACTACCTACGTTTCTGTCCGGGGCGTTCCCCGGAAGCCCATCAAGTTGCCCGCGCATTGCCCGCACCATAACAAAGGAGCAAATAGCCGCGGCCAGTCCGCACGCCAAGAAAACCAACGCCGACGGGGCGTCTGTCGTTTCGCCGGTGAAGCCGCGCCGCGGCACCCCGGAAAGCGCAAGGTAGAACAGTGGAAACGCGAAAATGACCGTGCACAGCACAAGGCGATTTACTTGGATGATCGCCCCGTAGCCGAACCACCGATCGAGTATCACCGAGGCCACCAGGAACAGCGTGAGCACGGCGAGAATCACCAGGCCCATCGCGTAGAGCGGCACACCCGAATCCACGAATAGGACGGCCATCGCGGCCAGAATGGAGAGTTCGCACTGAAGGAGATAGGAATCGCGAATGGTGCGGACACGTTCGGCCTCCGCTCGCCCCGCATCCCCCCGCTCGGTTCCCGGTAGCCGGGACAGCCACACGACAATCCCCGCCGCGACGAGTGCAGATGCCACCGCCGCGACCCGTAGCGCCGGCAATGGCGAGTCGAAGCTGGCAATACCGACGGCGCTCACCAGCGCTACCGCCGGACCGAGCGCACTGGCAAACCCGATCCGGGGCAGCAGCCTGACCACGGACACTCCCCCCGCAATGGCACCCAAGAGGTACCACGCCACCAGGAGCCACGGGAGGCTCAGCCCAAACGCGCCCACCACGTCTAGCCCGCGATGCAACACAAACATGAGCGCGCCAAAGCCAAGCAACCATTGCAGGAGGAGCCCCATGGCGGGAACGTGCGCGAAATCCGACAAGAGCTCGACGCGATCCCGCTCACCACGGCCGGATCCGCCGAGCCACGTATCCCGGCGGGCCAGGAGCGCCACAAGGTCGACCACGATGAACACCGCAACAAGACCCGCAATCCCCCACGCCGCATAATCACCGTTGGCGGCGCGCGTTGCAACACCCTCATTCACGGCGCGCGTCAGCCCGCCACCCACGGTCAGCGGCAATGCCACAAGGGACACCTTGAGCGCCGCTACCAAAACCCAGGTGCTCACCCCCGCGCGAGCCGCAGCACCCGCCCGATCCGCAGCCCCCGCACGATCCGCAGCCCCCGCACCGCGACCGTCCGAGCGCCGCGACGCCCACAACGCCCACCCCAGCCTGGACACAGCAAAACCATTGAGCGCAAGCGCCACAAACGGCGCGAGATCCCGCATCTCCGCCGGCACTTCAAGATCCCGCCCCGGATTCCACGCGAAATTCGCCAATATCCCGGCAACAATGGGAATCAGCGGGATCCACAGCAGTGCCTGCTGCCTGGGCTTCCCGTCCTCCCACGCCGAACCGGCCGAACCGGCCGAACCGGCCGAACCGGCCGAACCGGCCGAACCGGCCGACACCACCGCACCGGCAGACACCGCCGAACCCACAGTTACCGCTGACACGGTCGCAAAACTCAATCCCAACCAAGCCGCCAATACCGCGATCCACACGCCCAGGCTTCCCGGCCCCACGCCATAAATCGGCGCAAACACCTGCGCGACCAGCACCGCGACCACAACTACCCCGAAGGTCACAAAGACATCCGCCACATAGACCCCGCGCGCTACTACCCCAGAACGGTATATCGGCAGCCGCTCGCCCGATGCCCGCAGCCCCACAAACTGCGCCAGCACAAACGCAGCGAACACCACCGCGATCCAGAACGAGTTCGGCCACCCCGCGTTCTCCCGCAACAAGTTAATCGACAACAGCACCGCAACGGTCCCGGCCGCTCGCCCGCCAAAGTAGGCGATCACCAGGTCAGTGCCGCGCGCCACCAGCAGCTGCAACGCATACGCCAGAGTGACCAGGGCCGCCAAAAGCGCATACCCGCGCGTATCCAGGATCGAAAAGCTCAGCACCGCCGCCGCTATCACGGCTGGCAACAAATATCGATACGTCGCCGCCGCGCTCTTTGCCACCATGGCGGGCACCCATCCGGGCCGCAGCAGCGACACCGCCGACACCAACACCGCAAACACCACGGCGCTCACGTAATACCACAGCACCGGCATGTCGGCGACGGCATTCACCGACCACATCGTAGAGAGCACCAGCCCCATCCCGGCATACACCAGCGCCTGCGCGCGCGTCACCCACACCGCAACGGTGCTCCCCGCAAGCCCAAGCACCGAAGCGATAAACCAGCACCAAGCAGGCGAAAGATTACCGACCAAATTCAGCGCAAGCCCAAAGAACGGCACCAACCCCAAGCCAATACCGGCGAGCGCAAACCCCGCCGGCCGCAGTTTCCGATACTTCGCATACACAAAAAGCCCGCCCGCGTAAAACGCCGCCATGACCACGCCGACGGCCCCGACCTTCAGCGCACCAGCAAACCCCGTAGCCAAAAATGCGGCGCACGCGGCCAACAGCACAAGCCCCGCGGTCGCCAAGGTCAGATTAATATTGCGCAGATTGCGCTTTTCGGCAGCCTCCTCGGGCGTCGGCGGGCTTTCCTGAGGTACGACGACGCCTGCCGCCCCCCAGCCCCCAACCGCCTGGGTTTGGGGTACTGGTATCGAAGTTCGTTCCGGCGTTTCGCGAAGTGGAACACTCGCCGGTGACATTGGGCTTTCGGGTTCGGATGGTTCCGATCGTAAGGGCACCGCCGGAGCATCACGCGGCTCGAGCGGCGCTGTTGATTCTGGCAGAACCGGCGGCACTGCCTCTGGAGGCTGGGCTGCCTGCTGTGGCGGCGCTGTTGTTTGCGTGAGAGGAGGCGTTTGCGCGGCAGGCGACTGGACGCCAGGCGACGGAGTGTTCTGAACCGGAGGCTCGGCCGAAGGTTCCGCGTGAGCGAGTTCGGCATTCCGGCGCGCGGCGGTTCCGGCGTCAAAACCCTCTTGCCAGGCGGCCGCCTGAGCGCGGCGTTGCCGATCGTTGAACTCGAACTCGCGCGCATCCAGAATTCGCCGATACGCGGCACGCACCGCGAGCCAGGTAATCAGCCACGCCCCCACGCCGCCCAAGATCAACCCAAAGAGGAAGCTTCCCACAGCTGCCGTCCCGTCCGAGGTTCGAGTCCCCAAGTCAGATGCGATGAGTGAATCGCCTTGAGCTTGAGTCTACGTATTGGAGGGTCCTTTGGACATGAGCCCCACGTAACCTGTGGATAACTTTCGCCTGATACCGCAGTGGTATCATTTTTTGCATGGCCATGACCTTGAGACTCTCCGAGGAAGCACAGCGCGCCCTAGACTTGCTGGCCCGCGAAGACGGCGTGAGCAAACAGGAAGCCGCCTCGCGAGCAATCCTCGAGGCCGCCGCTCGGGCAACCGGCGATAAGAAGGTGCGCGAACTCGCGCGAGAGAGTTCGGAACGCTATCGACAACTGCTTGACCGGCTCGCCCAGTGAAGCCCGCGTTCCTCGATGTCGAGGACCTCGTGTCTATCGTGGATGAAATTGGCGTGGGGCCGATTCGCGACCTTGGCATCTTGGATTCGGCCGCACAGCGACCGCAGACTTTTCTCGGCGGCCAGTACGTCTACCGCGATGAATGCGAAATGGCGGCGGCGCTCTTGGAGTCAATTGGGCGCAATCATCCCCTTGTCGACGGCAACAATAGACTCGGATGGGTCGCCACGTACACGTTCTTGGCGCTGAATTCACTGGATCTAGATGCACCCGAAGACGACGCCTACAACCTTGTCATAGGCGTCGTCACGGGAAACATTCCCCTAGCCGTCTCGGCCGAAAGCCTGCGCGGGTGGACTCGCCCTCGCGCTACGCTTCATCGGGAGTGATCGGCTCGTCCGGTTGCTCCTTCATGCCCGGACTGGGTTGCATCAACATTAAGAAGGCACCGCCGGAGTCTTCGATTCCGGCCATTTGACCCAAATCGGGTACGTCCATTGTCGGCACCACGACTTTACCGCCCACCAAGTCGACGCTCGCAAGCGCGTCATCCAGGCTGGATACGGCAAAATAGGTCACCCAACTGGGTTGCGGCGTTTTCTTGTCCTGCGCTCCGGCAACCATCTTGCCGTCCACCAGAATGGAGTAGTAGGCGTCCGCTCCCTCGCCGTCCTTTTTCCACTGCACGCCCAACACGTCCTTGTAGAAGCGCAGATCCTCCGGAAGCGAATTGGCGTTGTACTCGTTCCAGATCACCGTTCCGGGCTGATTGACCAGTTCGGCGCCAAATTGGTCGCGTGCTTGCCAGAACCAGACATTGGCGCCGGCAGGATCCAGGCCGCCGAAGATGACTCCGTCATCGTCTCCCACCGTCATCGGTTGCATATGGAGTTTGCCTCCGGCGCCCGCGAACCTTTGCGCCGATTCCTGGGCGTCATCCACCGCAATGAAGGTGAGCCACTCGTCGCGTTTCCACCCGTCCCGGGCGCTTTCGCCCGGCGGCATGATGCCGGCGACGATCTTCCCGTCGAGCCGTGCGGTGAAGAACCCGTCTCCCGCTAGTTCCAGGGTCCACCCGAGAACCTTTTCATAGAAAATGACGGCGTCTTCGGGCTTGCCGCTGATCAGTTGCGGCCAGCACGGCGTACCTTGCGTGTATCCGGTTCTGACACTCATTAGGCCTCCAGTGCTTCCTCTTTGCCGCCAAGTCCTTCTTCGCCCTCTTCATTCATGTCCATGACCATGAAGAAACCCTGAACGGGATCGACAATGCCGGCCATCCGCCCGACCGTGGGAACATCAAAGGCCGGAATGGTGATCGTGGCACCCAGCGACTCCGCCTTGGACACCGCGCCGTTGACGTCATCAACACAGAAGTAGGTAACCCATGCGTTGGGCTGGTCAGACTGTTCGCGTCGCGTCATGCCGCCCACCGGATCGGAGCCGCTCTGGAACGTCCAGTACTCCATCAGGTCACCGGCCGGTTCCTTCTTCACACCGAGCCCCACAACGACGGTGTAAAAGACTCCAGACTTTTCCGGGTCGTCGCTGGAGAGTTCATTCCATACCAGCGTTCCGGGCTCGTTGACGAGTTGCGCCCCGATACGCGTGCCGGCCTCCCAGAATCCGACCATCGCGCCGGTGGAGTCGGTGGCGAAGAACATGCGACCGGAGCCGCTGCCGGTTCCCACCGGCAACATGATGTTATTGCCCCCAGCCTCGGTGACTTTAGCTGCAGTATCATCGACGTTGTTGGACGCCAGATAGGTGTTCCAGACGCTCGGTCGCCCTTCGCCGCCCGGCGGTACGCTGCCAATTCCGGCTACGTCTTTGCCGTTGATACGCGCGAGGTTGTATTTCATCCCGTCGCCGCCGTCGAGTTCTTCAAAATCCCAGCCAAACAAGCCCGAATAGAACTCTTTGGCTTTGTCCACGTCGGTGGCTTGCAGGTCAACCCAGCACGGGACACCCTCTTGATATGAGCTACGTTCAGGCATTGCGCATTCCCCTCCATTGAGCGTCGGTGCGCAGAGGATTCGGCAACGGCACCGACTGTCCTTCGCCCCGGCAAGACGCCGTGGGCCTCATGGAACCTACGCTACCCGTGCCAACGCGAAAAGTCTGCACTGTTTTTTGGCGCGAAAGTTTGGCACACTGCCCGAGGGTCTTAGACAGCCGTCATCACGGCGCGTTGATTCATCACCAGAGGGGGTGCCGAGAATTTCGTGCGGGAACGGTTAGCCGATGCGGCGGTCGTCCTCGTCTTCATACTCAGAGGAGTACTTATCTTTGTAGTCATCGTAATCGTCAGCTTCGATGGGCGCCGGAGTGCGCCCGCTGCGATTCGATCCGCCGGTTAGCTCCCGTTGCAGGGCAGCATAATCCGTCTCGGGGGAGAAGTACTTCATGTCCCGAGCTTGCTTAGTAGCCTTAGCCTTTTGACGGCCGCGCCCCATGGCGTGACCCCCTCTGTCCGTCGTTCCGGAGGCTGGGCAACTCGGCCAGAGTCGCGGCTCCAGATAATCTACAAATGTTTCGTAGTATCTAGATTACATGTTTTCGAACGTCTCTACGCACACGTAGGGCGATCTCGCTCGCCCACAGCGAAAAATTTCACGAATAATAGAAGACGTGCGTTCAGTCTTCTTTCACGTCGCTACGCAGGAGTAGAGCAGAGCATGACAAAAAACCCACACTATTCGTCCGAGTCGGCCGTGAAGCCCGGCGCAGCGGCGAACAACAAACCGGGCTCTACGCCCGCGGATTCCCCGCGCCCGCCCAAAAAGAAGAGCTCGAAATTTGGCTGGTGGATTGCCCTGGGATTGATTCTCGTAGCCGGTGCCGCCGTGGCAACCTACTTTGTCCTGAACCCCATCCAGCGCGAGGTGCCCAACGGTGTGAGTGCAAAGGACGTCAGCATCAGCGAGGTCCAGAGCGGGCAGTGTATGCGCAACTTCACCAACGTGAATGAAAACGTGGACATCGTGGACTGCTCCAGCCCGCACAATGCCCAGCTCATCGGCACCGAATCTGCACCGAAATCCGAGCCTTTCCCCGGGTCCGATATTCTGCAGCAGCGCTCCCAGCGAGTGTGCGACAGTTCGCCCCTGGACCCGCTGGTCGTCCAAGCACACCCAGACCTCAAGCAAACTCAGGGCCTGCCCACCGAAGAGAGCTGGGCGGCCGGAGACCGGCGCGTCGACTGCATCGCCTTCACCGAGAAGGACGACGCGCTCAAGGAATCTGTGCTTCTTGGTCCAGATAGTCCGGCAACCACCGCGCCGAGCGACCCAGGAGAGGTGATCGCACCCTCTGAGTCCGGCAAGACCACCCCGAGCGAACCCGCCACCAGCCAGCCCATCGAAACCGGTGAGGGCACCCCGACAGGCGAACCCACCAACGCCGAATAGGCGAGAGTCCCCCGCGCCCAGCCAGGAATTCTGGCACCCGCGCAACCGGCTTTCAGGCCGGCGCGGGGCTGGGAGAGGGGGACTCGCCGTCGTACTTCTCTTTGCCGCGCGCCTAGCGCTTGACGCTGATCACCAGACCGTCCTTGAGCGGCGCGGCGACCGGCATTTCGCCCTCGCGGACCTCGGTTTGCTCGTCGATGACATCCTCGAGCGGGTCCGGCGTGTCCACGGTGACGGTGTCGCCGTCCTGGATTTCGCCGGAGAGCAACCCCTTGGCGAGGCGGTCCCCGACTTCGCGCTGCACGAGGCGCCGGAGTGGGCGGGCGCCGAATGCCGGATCATAGCCGGTGAGCGCGAGCCACTCCTTCGCGGCATCGGTGACATCCAGGGTGAGGCGGCGATCCTTGAGGCGGTTCTGCAGCGAGGCGATCTGCAGGTCCACAATCTTGGAGAGCTGGTCCAGGCTAAGCGCGTCAAAGATGACGATCTCATCCAGACGGTTTAAGAACTCCGGTTTGAATGAGGCGTGCACAACCTTCATGACCGCTTCCTTCTTCTCTTCCTCGTCCATATTCGGATCGACCAGGAATTGCGAGCCGAGGTTGGAGGTGAGCACCAGGATCACGTTGCGGAAATCCACGGTGCGGCCCTGCCCATCGGTGAGGCGGCCATCGTCGAGAACCTGGAGCAGGATGTCGAAGATTTCCGGGTTCGCCTTTTCTACCTCGTCCAAGAGCACGACCGAGTAGGGGCGGCGGCGCACGGCCTCGGTGAGTTGGCCGCCTTCCTCGTAGCCGACGTAGCCGGGAGGGGCACCGACCAGGCGCGCCACCGAGTGCTTCTCCGAGTACTCGCTCATGTCGATGCGGATCACGGCGTGCGGGTCATCGAAGAGGAAGTCCGCAAGGGACTTGGCCAGCTCGGTTTTGCCGACGCCGGTGGGGCCCAAGAACAGGAAGGAACCGGTGGGGCGGTCCGGGTCGGAGACGCCGGCGCGGGCGCGGCGCACCGCATCGGAGACGACCTTGACCGCCATTTGCTGGCCGATCAGGCGTTCGCCGAGCTTGTCCTCCATGTGCAGCAGCTTCTCGGATTCGCCCTGAAGCATGCGGCCGGCAGGAATGCCGGTCCAGCTGGAAATGACCTCGGCAATGTCATCCGCGGTGACCTCATCGGCAACCATCGGGGTGGAGGCTTCTTTCTCTTCCTCTTCCTCGGCTTCCTGGGCGGCCTTCAGCTCGGTTTCCAGGGCGGGGATTTCGCCGTAGAGCAGCCGGGAGGCGCCGGCGAGGTCGCCCTCGCGCTGCATCTTTTCGGCTTGGCTCCGCAGCTCATCTACCTTGGCTTTGAGATCGCCGACCCGGTTAAGCCCGGCCTTCTCCGCTTCCCAACGCGCGTTGAGTCCGGCGAGTTCTTCCTTCTTGTCCGCCATTTCCTTGCGCAGGTTTTCCAGGCGTTCTTGGCTGGCCGGGTCGTTTTCGTGGCTGAGTGCGAGCTCTTCCATGGTCATGCGATCCACTTGGCGGCGCAACTGGTCGATTTCCTCCGGGGCGGAGTCGATTTCCATGCGGAGGCGGCTGGCGGCCTCATCGACCAGGTCGATTGCCTTGTCCGGCAGTTGGCGCCCGGTGATGTAGCGGTTGGACAGCGTTGCGGCGGCCACGAGCGCGGAATCCGAGATCGCGACCTTGTGGTGCGCCTCGTAGCGTTCTTTCAGGCCGCGGAGGATGGCGATCGTGTCATCGACCGTGGGTTCACCGACGTAGACCTGCTGGAAGCGGCGCTCCAGAGCCGGGTCCTTCTCAATGTTTTCGCGGTACTCGTCCAGGGTGGTAGCGCCGATCATGCGCAATTCACCGCGGGCGAGCATGGGCTTGAGCATATTGCCCGCGTCCATCGCTCCCTCGCTGGCGCCGGCACCGACCACGGTGTGGATCTCGTCGATGAAGGTGATGATTTGGCCATCGGAGTTCTTAATCTCCTCCAGCACCGCCTTCAACCGCTCCTCAAACTCGCCGCGGTACTTCGCACCGGCGACCATGGCGCCCAAATCCAGGGCAATGAGCGTCTTGCCGCGCAAGGATTCGGGGACATCCCCAGCAACCATGCGCTGTGCGAGTCCTTCCACCACGGCAGTTTTACCGACGCCGGGTTCACCGATCAGGACCGGGTTGTTCTTGGTACGGCGCGAGAGCACCTGGACCACGCGGCGGATTTCCGAGTCGCGGCCAATGACCGGGTCCAGTTTGCCCGAGGCGGCAATCGCGGTCAGATCGGTGCCGTACTTTTCCAGGGCCTGGAAGGTATTTTCCGGGTCCGGGCCGTTGACGGTGCCTTCGCCGCGGACGCTCGGGATCGCGGCCATGAGCGCCTGCGCGGAGGCGCCCGCGTCGCGGAGCACCTGGGCGCTCTGATCCGTACCCTCGGCGATTCCGATGAGCAGCGCCTCGGTGGAGACGTAGGTGTCCCCGAGCTTCTCTGCGGCCTGCTGTGCCGCCTGAATCACCTGCAACCCGGCGCGGGAAAGCTGCGCCTGGCCTACGTTGGAGCCGGACACCTTTGGCAGGCTCTTAATGATGGAACTAGCTTGAGTGCTCACCGCATCCGGGTCGGCACCGACGGCCTTGAGCAACGCCACGGCAACGCTTTCACGCTGATCCATGAGCGCCTTGAGAATGTGTGCCGGTTCAATTTGCGGATTTCCGGCGGTTGAGGCGTTCATCGACGCGGCCGATAACGCCTCTTGACTCTTTGTAGTGAATTTCGGGTCCAACTTTGAATGTCCTCCCTCTGGCTAAAACCACTGCGTAAAAAAGCGCGTGGTTACACGCTATGCCTAACCCGGCAAGTTCTAAAGTTGAGTCTAGTTGACTCAACTTTAGAACTCAAGATTTCCACAGGTTTTTCCACAAGTTCGCGGGGCGCCCTAACGGGAGCGCAAACGGGCGCGCGGGGCACGCTCGGCGCCCAAACGGGAGCGCAAACGGGCGCGCGGGGCGCCCAAACAAGCGCTCGACGCGCCCCGACCGGCACGCTAATCGCTCCCCACGAGCGGCACCGGATACGCCGCGATCCACTCTTCGCGCACAAAATCCCGCGCCCAGAGTTCCACCCGGTCCGCATATATCCGCACCTGCACCCCGGTGGCCGCCCTGCCCGGTTTGGGCCGCTCGCCGCCCGCGCCATCATCCTCATATTCGGTCTCGATCACACCGGTATTGACCGCCACAAACCCGTAGGGATTGCCTGTTCCAGGTACCACGCGCCGCACCGCCCAATCCGCCAAATGCAGCGACCAGTGCGTGTGCCCGGAGAAGAAGAACACGTTCGGGTACTGGCCAAGCACGGCGAGCAACCGCTCCGCCTCTAGGTAGTCGCGCTCAAAGATCCGGTTCCGAGTCCCCGACACCGTGTCCGGCAACGGATGGTGGCTAAACACCAACACCGGACCGCCACCGGCAGCCAGCGCGTCCAACCGCGCCTCCAACCACGCGAATTGCTCCTCGGAGAACCACACCTCATCCCGCAAGTTCGCATCGTGAAACCGCGAGTACCGCTCGGAACCGAGAATCAGCCCCGGCACGCCCGCACCCGGCACGTCCGCGTCCGGCGCCGCCCCAAACGACACCTCGGTATACACCCGATCCCGCCCCGCGAACCGATAAAACGATTGGAAGAGCTCCTCCTCACGCACCCCGTTGGGCCAGGATTCCTGGGCCGGGGTCCCCTCGTCCGCCCAGTGCGTCCGGTAAAACTCGTGGTTCCCGATCGCCCACTCGATCCGGCCGGCGTACCCGCTTTCGGCCAGCGCCTCGCGCACCGCGGCATATTCGGAGTCAAAGCCGCGCGGGGTCACATCCCCGACAACCACTACTCCATCGTCAAGCTCGTGCATGTGCGGCAACTGCGCGAGCGCCGCCTGAAAATCCGCGTGGTCGCCCTGCACATCGCTGAGCACATTAATGACCGCGAGCGCCCGATCAAATTCCATACCCTCACCTTCTCATCTAATCTGTGTAGCGGTAAGTGCCCATGTTGCACCCCAACATGGGCGTTTGGCGCTACATAGATGAGGCGGGCAGGATGGCGCGGCAGTTCCGGGGAATCAAGTACGCGAGCGCGGCCCGCTTTGGCATGCCGCACCTAGAGAAGTACGACGGCGATGCCGCCTCCCCGGAATCGACGCACCGAGGTGCCGCGCGAGTTTATAGCGCCTGGCAGAATCCGTTACTTTTTGACCGGGTCGTCGGGGATATGAGCCAAGGGCTTGTCTTTGGCGAAGATTGCCTGAACCTGAATGTCACTGTTCCGGATTCACGCGTCGAGGGCGATGCGAGGGCCGTTGTGGTCTACATCCACGGCGGCGCCTATGTTGCCGGGTCCGCACAAATTCACGGCTACGATCCAAGCGCCTGGGTGGACCAGGAAGACATTGTGGTGGTGAACATCAGCTACCGGCTCGGCGCCTTTGGTTTCATGGAGCTCCCAGGGATCACTCAAGAGGGACTCGGGGCGCAAAACCTGGGGCTGTGGGACATGGTCACGGCGTTGAAGTGGGTCCGCGACAACATTGCCCGCTTTGGCGGGGATCCGGACAAGGTCACCATCATGGGCCATTCCGCCGGAGCGGACGCCATCACGCATCTGCTCACCCTCCCGGAGGCGGCCCCGCTCTTCCGGCGCGCGATTGTGCAAAGCGCCCCGCTGGGGTTGCGTCGCGGCCGCGCCCAGATTGCCGAGGCGATGACGGCGGCATTTGTTGCCGATCTTGGGTCCACCGACGCCCGCACGGCCTCCCCGCAACGGCTGATCCAGGCCCAAGAGGTCGCCGGAAATGCCGCCGGAAAGTTCGGACTCGCCGCCGGAATGCCGTTCTCTGTTGTCCCCGGAAAGAACGGCGTCTCAGACGAAGCGACCGCAGCCCGGGCCATGACCGCCCTCGGCAACACCAAAGACGTGCTGATCGGCTACACGCATGACGATATTCTGCCCTTTATCCTGGGCACCCCGACCATTGAACTCTGGCACCAGAACCCGCTCGCGAAACACATGGTCTACCCCCTGGCCCGCGCCATAAACCCGGGCATGAACCGCATCGTTTTCGCGGGACCGGCCATGCAACTGGCCGATCAGCTCACCCGCGGCGGCTCGCGCGTGTACAGCTACCGTTTCGATTGGCGCTCGCCGGAGAGCGAATACCGAGCCTGCCACACCATCGAGCTGCCCTTTCTCTTGGGCGACCGCGACGCCTGGCAGAGGGCCCCGATGCTTCAGGGCGCCTCCTGGGCGGACATCGCGGCAAAGGGCGCGGTCCTCAAGAATGCGTGGGCGGAGTTTGCGCGCACCGGCAACCCCACACCTGACGGTTCCTGGCCCGCACACCGGGCGGGCCGGGGACCGAGCCGTATCTGGCCAAACAGTTAAGGCTAGTCTGTGTTGTGACGCACCACACGGTTCCCACTCTCGCAAAGGTACCCATGCTCCGCACGCACCGCCTCCCCCTGCGCGCCCTGCTCTGTGCACTCCTGATAGCGCTCGTCGTCCCGGTTTTGAGCGCCTGCATCCCGAGCGGCCAGAAACCCGATGACGCCGCCGCGAAACTGGTGGACGCCATCAACTCCGGGAAAATCGCCGATGCGCCGCTCACCGGCGGCACCGGTAGCGCGAGTACGCAGTTCGCCGAGATCCTGGATGCCATGAAACCGTGCGTTCCGGTGGCGAGCGCAGGGCCAGTGAAGGAGAACGACGGCGATGCCTCCGCCACGCTCAGCCTCGCCTGGCGCGATGGCCAGGGCGAGGATTTGGGGTGGAGTTATTCCACGGAGGTTCCCCTGACCAAGGGGGATGAGCAGTGGAGCGCAGACTGGTCGCCATCAATCCTTATTTCCGGTCTCCAAGACGACCAGATGTTGCGGCTGGAGCGCGAATTCCCCGAGCGTGCCGACATCTTGGGCGCCGATGGCACCGCCATTGTCACCGACCGCCCCGTCGTCACGATCGGGATCGACAAGGTCAAGCTCGCCGACGGCGACTTTGCGGCATCGGCCACCGCCCTGGGACAGCTGTTGGACATCGATCCAGCCGATATGATCGCCCAAGGCAAGGCCAGCGGGGATCAGGCCTTTGTCCCGGCGATCACTCTGCGCGAGGGCCCCGAACGCACCCCCACGAACGCGCAATTGGGCGAGATTCGCGGTGCCGTCACCGTTCCGGGAGAACGCGCGCTGGCACCCACCCGAGACTTTGCACGCATGCTCTTGGGCTCCACCGGGGAAGCGACCGCAGAAATTATCGAAAAGTCGGACGGGGAGATTAGCGCCGGTCAGATTGTCGGGCTGAGCGGTCTGCAACAGCGTTATGACCAGCAGTTGCACGGAACTCCCGGTGTCACGGTGCGGGTCACCGAGAAAGAGGTGTACGAGCAAGCCAAGAACGCGGGCGAACTCTACGACTGGTCGGCGGCGCGGGTGCTGTTCAACCGAGACCCCGTACCCGGCACACCCTTGCAAACCACGCTGGATGCGAAAGCACAGAACGCCGCAGATCAGGCCATCAAGGACGAGCCTTCCGCCTCAGCTATTGTGGCAATTAAAGTGTCGACCGGGGAGGTTCTCACGGCGGCGAACGGACCGAATAACGGCGCCACTGACGCCGCGTTGACCGGCCGTTTCGCCCCGGGCTCGACGTTCAAAATGGCCGGCGCGCTTGCCCTGATCCGCAAGGGACTTACTCCGGATTCGACCGTCCAGTGCCCGGCCACCACCACCATCGATGGGCGCACCTTCCAAAATTCGCCGGGAAACGGGGCCAGTGGCAATCTCTCGATTCCGTTCAAAGAGGCATTTGGCTACTCCTGTAATACCTTCTTCCTCAATGAGGCAGCGAACGTGTCCCAGGACGAGTTAGCAGACGCCGCAGCAAGTCTCGGCATCGGTGTTGAGGTGCCGGAGTTTGGTGCCGACGCGTTTTGGGGCTCGGTGCCACGAGAAGATTCCGGTCTTGAGCACGTCGCGTCGATGATCGGCCAGGGCCGAGTGCAAACCTCGACGCTAGCCCTGGCAACCGCGGGCGCATCCGTGGGCGCCGGGAAGCGGGTCACTCCGGTGCTTGTGAAACCGTCCGAGCAGGCGACGCCGAGCGACTCCGGCGAGCCCACGACTACCGGCTCTGGTGACCCCACGGCAACGGGAGATGCGAGCAGTGAGGTGGCATCGCCGTCGAACATCACCTCCTTGACCGCGGATGAGGCGGCCGCCCTGCAAACCCTCATGCGGCAAACGGTGATCAACGGGACCACGACGATTTTGCAGGAGCTGCCGGCGCCGCCCGCCATGGCCAAGAGCGGCACCGCTGAGTTCGGGACCGATAACCCGCCGCGCACGCACTCGTGGTTGGTCGCGATTCACGGCGATGTTGCCGCGGCCACTTTCATCGAGGAGGGCGAGTTCGGGGTGACCTCGGGTGCGCCGAATCTGCTGGCGTTTTTAAAGGCGGTCAGCTAGGCGGTCAACACGACGGGCGCCTGGTTGCGCCACACCTCGATGGTGCGGGGCGTGCCGGTGCTGGCTGCGTCCAGGAGTTCCGCGGTGCTGCGAATCTCGCGGCCGTCCACCGTGCGGATCACGTCGCCGGGTTGGACGCGGGCGGATTTGAAGGGGCCGAGCGTCAAGGTGTGGACAAACGCGCCGCTGTTGGTGTCCAGCCCGACCGCGGAGGCAAATTCGGCGGTGGCGATGTCGGTGACCCAGGCGCCCCACACCTCGGTCTGCGCACTCGTGGCGTCCCATTGTTCGGTGTCTTCCCAATCGATGGGAGGCGGGGTGTCGGTTTGTGTGTTGGTGGGCGGCGCGCCGAATCGGGTGGGGAGTTGCTCAAAGCCGAGCGCGCTGATCAGTTCCTTATTCATCACGGTGTAATCCCGCATTCCGGGGTTATCCCAGGGGTTGCCGCCGCGGAAATCCGGGTTGGCAATGAGGGAGTGGGCGTCGAAGGCGGCGGTGTCGCCTGCTGTGGCCGCATCTAACGTGGGGATGTCGATGCTCATGGGCTCGCCGTTGTTCCAAAAGGCGTTGTAGTCGGTGAGGCGACCGGCGTCCGCGGGGTCCGGGGTTCCGGCGAATTGGTAGGGGTATCGGCCCAGGATGATGTTGCGTGTCACCACGTCATAGTTGAGTGATTCCGACTGGTGGATGTGGATGCTGCCGTTGACCAGAATGTTGTTTTCGGCTGTGCGGTGGAAGCCGTCGCGGAGTTTGATGCCGGAGTTGGCGAGCAGGTTGTGGCACAAACGGTAATTGGAGGAGCCGTCGTCAAGGTCGATCGCCCAGGCTTTGGAGTGCCAGATGTAATTGCCGCAAAT
The DNA here is from genome assembly GCF_000688395.1 of Haematomicrobium sanguinis DSM 21259. Lineage (GTDB taxonomy): Bacteria > Actinomycetota > Actinomycetes > Actinomycetales > Micrococcaceae > Haematomicrobium > Haematomicrobium sanguinis. The sequence continues at coordinate 24,527 of NZ_JIAG01000001.1, forward strand.
GTGGGTGGTGTCCCGCGCATCGAGCCCCGCGGCGAGGGCGCGTTCGGTGGTGCTGGTGTTGTCATGGGGGACGGGCCAGAATCGGTCGCGGCCCCAAGCGTTGATGGGACCGTGGTCGCCCGTTTCTTGGACCATGTTCCACAGGCTGTTGCCCTGGATGAGGTGGCCACCCCAGGTGCCGTCGTTGATATTGATGCCGGCACGCGGTCCGTCGTGGATGGTGTTGTGGCTCACGGTGATGCGGTGTGCCATGGAAATGTTGACCGCGGCGGTTTGTTTTTCGTGGCGGCCCATGCGGGACATCGTATTGCCGTAGACAGTGATGTCCCGAGGGTAATCCTCGGTTTGCGGGCCCGGAATGCGGTCGGTGACGGTGCGGAGGGTGTTGTCCCACGTGGACGCGCTGCGCACGGCGGACTGGTGGCCGAGGATCAGGATGTCGCTCGCGCCATTGTTGCGGAATGTGGAGTGGGTGATGCTGCAGTCTTGGGCGAAGCCGTCGATGAGGACGGCGTTGCCGCCGAGGGAGTCAAAGCCGCAATTTTCGAGGTGGATATTGCGGGTGTTTTGTAGGTGGATGGCCGCCTTGCGGACAACGGACCAGTCCCCCATGAGCAGCGGTTCGTAGGTTGAGTTGAAAAGAGTGCGGTGCGTACGGCCCAGTGTGATGCCCTCGATGCGGATGCCCTGGATGGGCTCTTCGGGGCGCTCGCCGCGGATCACGATGAGTTCGTCAAGTTCCCCGGTTTCGATGATCGCGTTTGTGAGGTCGGTGCCGGGCAGCGGGTAAATGGTCAGCGTGCCGGTGTCGGGGTCATAGTGCCACTCGCCGGGGGCGTCGAGTTCCTCGCGGATGCCTTCGACGAGCACGTGTTGCGGGTCGTATTCAGAGCCGCGCTGGTTATCGCCCACCCAGTCCAATGTGGGTTCGCCGTTGGGCTCGGTTCCGGTGATCCGGAAGGAATTTCCGCCCCACTCGTATTTGTGAAGGGCGCGCACCCGTCCCTCGCCGGGGTTGCTCCAGGTGCCAACGCGTTCGGCGCTGAGGGCGTCTGCGGCCGTTCCTTGAAGAATCTCGCCCTCGGTGTAATTGGGGTAGCGGGCCAGGGTTTGGCGTTGTCCGTCAATGAAGAGTTCGTCAAAGTCGAGGCCGGCGGCGATGGTGGCTTGGTGGGTGCCGTCTTGACGCTGCTCCCAAGTGCTTGTGATCCGTCGGCCGCCGAAGATGCGGGTGTGACCGGGAACGGCGGCTCGCCACGTGACGCTACCGGCTCCTTGTGGGGAGTCCTCGCTGGTGAACACCACGGGTTCTTCGAGGTAGATGGTCCCTGTGGGAACCGTGACCACGAGGGAGTGATACCCCGCCAGGATCAGGTCGCGGACCGCGCGCTGGGCTTCATGGATGGTGGCGGCGCGGGCCACAAGCTCGCCCGCGTCCGCGTGCGTAATGAGGAATTCGTGTGAATCAGTAGCGGTATCAGGATTAGTGCTCATTACTTTCCGTACTGGTCGTAGGCGCTCTGGTAGGTGTCGATAATGACGTTCATGCCGCGATCGGTGACGCCCTTTTGGTATGCCGACCAGTCCGAGTCGCTATTGGGGTCGCGTTTTCCGGACATGAATTCGGTCAGCGACTGCTGCACATAGCTCAAGACGTCCACCTCTTGGGTGGCGACGGCCGCGGACTGCTGATCGTCCAGGAATACCGGCGGGAATGTTTGATCCTGCGGGACGGCGTAGGGGAAGTAGAGTTCTTCCGACACTTCGCGCAGGGTCTTTTCTAGGTTCACCTTGTTGGGTTGCACCTCTTGGCCGTCGCGGAAATCCAGGGAGCGGAAGGTGGGTGCATTTTGCGCCCAGGATTTATCCTGCTGGTTTGCCTCGCTGAAGTTACCCCAGTAGATTGCCTGTTCTCCGGTCAAGCCCTTGGCGCCTTCCTTGGACCAATCCCAGGAGTCGCCCTTGATGCCGAAGACCGAGGCAAGAGTTGCTTCCAACTCAAACATTTGGTCAACCCAGGCGGCCGCCAGTTCTGGGGTTTTGCAGGACTTGGTGATGAGCACATTGAGGGACATGCCCACGTAGTAATTCCATGCCACGGTTGCTTTGCCCTGCGGCCCGTCGAAGGGGCGCAAGGCAACCCATTCTTCCACCTTGGGGTCGGAGGGGTCGGTGAAGTCGCCCGGCCACACCGCGGCGATCATGAGTGCGTTGCCGTCGGCGACCTGCTTCTTGAGCTGATCGATCGACTGCGCGAAATGCGCGGGGTCAATTGCGCCGCTCTTTCGCAATTCGGCAAGGTACTTCAGTCCGTTGCGAGTAGTGTCCTCCGTTTGCGGTGAATACAGTTTGCCGTCCCGGACCGCAAGGAGCTTAGTGGCGGCCTCGCTGCCGGGGTAGTAACCGAAGGCGCCCTGGACCATCATGTCGTAACGCAGCGCACCGCCGGGTGTGGGGTCTGTGTAAGTGGTGTACGCCTGGATGCCGGGGCGCTGCTGGCGGGCAGATTCCAAGACCTGCTTAAATTCTGCGGTGTTCGTGGGCATCTTGAGCCCAAGGGCGTCCATGGTGGGCTTGTGCACCCAGACTCGACCCCACCCGACTCGGCAGTGGTAGCAGTCGGTTTGTTGCGGCATCGCGTACAGGCCGCCGTCGGGAGCGTAAAGAGGTTTGGCCTGTTCCGGGAAGGTGTCCAGCATGTAGGTCGTGTTGGGGCAGTACTTGGCAACAATGTCTTTCAGCTCCAAGAAGATGCCTTGTTTCGCATAGGCATACATGGCGGACTTTGAGAGCGGATTCAGCAAGAACATGTCCGGCAATTCGTTGGAGGAGATCATGGTGTTGACCTTGGTGGTGCCGTCGGTGCCGGCGGGCAACACGATCCACTCGATCTTGACCCCGGTGCGCTTTTCAAACCATTTGGTCATGGCGTTGGTGTTCCAGTCGCCCACGAGTGTCGCCTGTGGCACGGCAACCCGCAACGTTACCGGCTCGCTGACCAGCGGCTCCGGTGTGTAGGCCTTGGGCCCCTTGTAGTTCGGTGGGAACTGAATTCCTTCGGTCGGGGTGGTCTTGGGGCCGCCTTCCGGCGGCATGACGCGATTCGCGTCGAGGTTAGAGCTTCCTTGTGGGCTCGAGGACGAGCACCCGGCCAGTCCCCAGGCGCCCGCCAGCGAGATCGCGACTCCACCCAGGATGGTCCGGCGACCGTATTCTTTAGCAACAACGCCGCTATTTGTTTGATGATTCATGGCAAAAGCCCCCGATCTACGAGCACCCCTCCGCGAATCCATCCCGTCATCGCAATAGGTTAGAGAAAGGCGCCCCGTGGAAACATCATACGTTTCCACGGGGCGCCAAACAAGGGGCTTCGCGCTATTTCACGAACCCGTTGAAGTAGTCCAGAACATCCTGGGCCGTCTTCATGCCCTTGAAGTCCGCAACCTGCCCATTGATAAAGAACGTCGGCGTGGAGTTCACTCCGAGTGCTTTACCGTCGTCAATATCGGACTGTACCCGGGCCTGCGTGGCGGGATCTGCAACGGCCTTGTCATAAGCGGCCATATCCAAACCGATCTGCTCGGCATAGCTGCGGAACAACTCAGCCTGAGAATCCTGCTTCTCGCCCCACTCCTTCTGGGTGGTGAAGAGCTTGTTGTACATATCCTCGAACTTGCCCTGCTGATTGGCGGCTTCCGCGGCCACGGCAGCATTCATACTGTTGTTGTGACCGGGTAGCGGGAAGTAGCGGACCACATAGTCAATCTTGTCCCCGTTAGCCTTTCGGAACTCCTCCATCACCGGATAGAACGCGCCGCACGCCTCGCATTCAAAGTCGAGGAATTCAACAATCTGCGCCTTCGCATCCGGATTGCTGTTGAGCATGATGCTGTTCTCGCGCACCAAGGTGGCGGGATCGGCAGTAGCGGACGGGTCCTGAGCGGGCAGCGCACCGCCGCTGGGGGCGCTCGATGAACTCTGAGCACCCGGAGAGGCCGAACTCGAGGCGCCCTGCGCACCGGTGTTGTCGGCCGATCCAGCATCGGCTTGCCCACGCAGGACGTTTGCGTAAATCAAGCCGACCACGACTCCCAGCACGATGACGGCGATAACCACCCAGATCACCGTGCGGACACGCTTTTGTCTTTCCGAATCGGATTTAGGGGTACTCATTAGTGGTGGATCGTCTCCTCTTTTTGATACGCGGGCGGTTCAAGCTGGAACGTGGAGTGTTCCACCGACACATCAAAATGTTTAGCAACACATTCTTGGAGGTTCTTGAGAATTTCCAGCATCTTGCCGTTGGCAAACGCCTCCGGCTCAATCGTCACGTGGGCGGACAGCTCGGGAGTCGTCGAGGAAATGAGAGTCGCGTGCAGGTCATGCACCTCGAGAACCCCGTCAATGCCCAGCATGTGCTCGCGCACCTGGTCCATGTCCAAGCCCTTGGGCGCGTTGCCCATCAGGACGCCCACCGTTTCAAAGAGGAGCTTCAAGGTACGTGGGATGATCAGACCGCCGATAATGAAGGACACGATCGAGTCCGCCTGATCGAAGCCGGTTGTGGCAATCACGATCGCCGCGACGATCACGGCCACCGAACCGAGCGTATCGTTGAGCACCTCGAGGAACGCGGCCCGGATATTGAAGTTCTTCTCGGTCTTGGAGATGATCCACAGGCCCACGAGGTTCACAATCAGGCCGAGAACGCCGACCCACAGCATGAGTTCGGAACCGACCTCCGGCGGCTCGAACAGCCGTCGAATCGCCTCGATGATGACAAAGATGCCGACCGCCAAGAGGATCAGCGCCTGGAATGCGGCGGCCACAACTTCGGCGCGCTTAAAGCCCCAGGTCTTTCGCGACGTTGCCGGACGCAGCGCGAGGGTTGCGGCCAAGAGCGCAATGAACAAGCCGGTCGCGTCGGTCAGCATGTGCGTGGCGTCCACCAGCAACGCGAGCGAGTTGGTAATGATCGCGGTGATGTACTCCACCACCATGAATCCGGCGATCAAGATAAAAACAATTAGCAGGTTGCGCCGCTGTGATTTCGACTTCACGTCAACGGCGTGATCGTGCCCAGCCCCCAATTTACCCTCCTAGGTACAAAGCGATGATGACATATTTCAATATATAAATATATTGCCCATCGTGCGCCGCGGTCAACTCCACCCTTTCGGCGCGAACCGGGGCGCCTGAAGCACCCCCACACCCCGGAAACGCACGACGGCGGGCCACCACCCGCCGTCGTACCTCACCTTGGCAACCACCTCACCAACGCAACCCGCGCCTCACCGCCCTCGCGCGACTTGCCATCTACAACGCAAAAGTGCGACCGAAAAGCGTTGCACATGGCAACTCGCGGTGGGGGCTGGGCGGTGCTGGTTTAGGCGGTGCGAATGTCCGTGCTGGTCGGGACGATCTCTTTGCCAAGCGGCATGAGCGAGACCGGGATCATTTTCAGATTCGCGATGGCCAGCGGGATGCCGATGATCGTGATGGCTTGCGCAAGGGCCGAAACCACGTGGCCGATCGCGATCCAGAGGCCCGCGACGACGAACCAGATCACGTTGCCGACGAAGGAGATCGGGCCGGTGCTGCCGCCCTTGTCCACAATCGTGCGGCCGAAGGGCCAGAGCGCGTAGGAGGCGATGCGGAAGGACGCGATGCCAAACGGGATCGTGATGATTAATAGGCAGCAGATGACTCCGGCCAGGAAGTAACCGATCGCGAGAAACAGTCCGCCAAAGACGAGCCAAATAATGTTCAACAGGGCTTTCATGCCTTGAACGTTACCTGCCAATGCGCGTCGCGGGCGAAGAGCTTGTGTTGCGGGAGCACGCCCGGGCCGCAGGAAGCGGTGCCGATCCCGTTCGCACCGTCATCCAGGATGAGGTACGTCTTGCCGTCCGGGGTCAGCTCGTTGGTGTGGTCGGCTTGTGCGAGCGCGGACTCCGACCACGGGCGAACCGTCAGGCCGAAGGCGTGGTCAGAGGCGGCGGCTTCCAGAGTGTCATCCAGCGCGAACCATTGGACCGCGTCGCGTCGGCCGTTTTCTTGGGGGCGGACATAGTTCTCTTGGAAGTCGACGAGACTCGTGGTGAACCAGCCAAGGTGGTTGGACTGGCCGGTGTCCGAGTACTTTTGCCCAGGCCCGAACCCGGCCCAACTGACGCTATTTGTGGGCGAGTCCAGCACAAACTCCAGGCCAATCCGGGCCAGCGGTGCCGCGAACGTGCCGAATGGCGTGGCGGTGGCCCTCAAGGTTAGGCCGCCGTTGCTCACACTGTAGCGCTCCTCAAGGGTGAAACCGTGCGAGAGTGCGGGCGGCGCCCAGCGGGTGGTGATGATGAGACCGGTCGCCTCTGTTGCAATGTTCTGCAGCGTGCGCTCAAAACGTGCGAGCCCCATGCGCTCCCATTCAACAGCCATGGAGTTCGGCTCCGGCGTCATCCAGTCGGTGAGCCGGTCATTGTCCGTGACCGGGCGATCCACCACGAGGCGAGGACCGCCGATGCTGAGCTTGCCGATCGCGGTGAGTTGGCCGGTCGCCTGATCAAAGGTGGCGCTCTGATTATTACCGAGGTCGAGGGTGATCTCCCCATCTCCCCCTTGTTGCACTGGCTCGGCTTGGGGGGCAGTCTGGATGGCAGTTTGCTCTGAGGCGGGGGCTTCCTGGAGCGGAACTGCTACGTCGGCTTGGCCGAAAGCGAGTTCATGATCCGCGTCGGCCCAGGGCGCGGCGTCTCGCAATGCCGCCCTGACCGTCAGCACGGCGCTCGCGTCCTGCGCGCGTTCGGGGAGCGGGATGGTGACAGTCTCGCGCGGGCCGATTGTCGGCACATCGAGGTCGAGGCGTTCGATATCTCCGGCACCGCGCTCGAGCCGAGCATGGAAATCAACGTGATCGCTGTCAATGAAGTCATAGCGGCTGGTGATGGTGACGCTGGACTTATCCGGCGCTACGGTGATCGCAAACGGGGCGATGACGCGTTTGTAGTCTTTGAGGCCGGGGCGCGGATTTCGATCGGGGTCGACCAGGCCGTCGGTGATGAAATTGCCATCGTGGATGACTTCGCCGAAGTCGCCGCCGTAGGCAAAATAGTCGGTGCCATTCTCATCGCGCTGGCGCACACCGTGTTCTAGCCATTCCCAAACAAACCCCCCGGCGAGACGGTCATAGCGCTCGAAGAGCTCTTGGTACTCGCTGAGTCCGCCCGGGCCGTTGCCCATGGCGTGCGCGTATTCGCACAGAATGAATGGCTTGTCTGGATTGGGGACGCGGCCGTGTTTCTTCATATTGGCCACCGTCTCGTACATCATCGAATGGATATCGGTGTAATCCACTGTGCGATCACCCTCGTAGTGGACGAGCCGGGTGTCATCAATGCTGCGGGCGGTGCGGGCCATCGCGGCCAAATTCTCTCCCGTGCCGGACTCGTTTCCGAGCGACCACATGAGGATGCTTGGGTGATTCTTGTCCCGGTGGACCGTGCGGGTCATGCGGTCAATCAAGTTCTTTTTCCACTCCGGCTCCACGCTGGGGTTACCTTCCCAACCGGGCCGGGTGCCAAAGCCGTGCGTCTCCAGGTCCGCTTCCAAAATGACGTACAGTCCCAGCTCATCCGCGAGATCCAGCATCGCGGCGTTCGGCGGGTAATGGGAGGTGCGGATGGCGTTGATGTTGTGTTGCTTCATGAGGCGAAGCTCGCGCTCCAGTGTTTCCGCCGGTACGGCTCGGCCGTAATCCGGGTGGAACTCGTGGCGGTTGACGCCGCGGAATTTAATCGGGGAGCCGTTGAGCAGCAGAATCCCGTTTTCCACGCTGACCGTGCGGAAACCGACACGCACCGTGAGGGTTTCTGCCTCGGTAGCGATGCGGGCTTCATAGAGTTTCGGCGATTCCGCACTCCAGGGTTCCACCTGGTCAATGACAATTTCGGTATTGACGGGTGCGCCGGTGATGCCCAATTCTTCGATCGAGACCGTCGCGTCGTCGGCATCGGAAGTAATCAGCAACAGGCCGCCACCGGTTTCTGCGTCATAGGACGCCTTGACGAACACGTCCTCGATTCCGCCGACGGGCCGGGCAATCAGATCTACATCGCGGAAAATACCCGGAAGCCACCACTGGTCCTGGTCTTCTACGTAGGACTGGGCCGAGTATTTTGCGACCTGCACGGCAAGGGTGTTCTCTCCCTCCACCAGCACACCCGAAACGTCAAACTCATTGGTGAGCCGTGAACCGGTGGCGACACCGAGTTCTACACCGTTCAGCCAGACGATCGCATGGGATTCAATCCCCTGGAAACGCAACACGGCATGCGGCTGATATTCAGGGCCGGCGCTGAAGGTCAGTACGTAATGTCCCACCGGGTTTTCCTGCGGGGTATGCGGCGGATTCAGCGGGAACGGATAGTTGGTGTTGGTGTAGTTCGGCTTGCCGTATCCGACAAACGGCCAGCTGGAGGGGACCACAATATCGTCCCAATCGCCGCTGTTCTCCCCCGCCTGCCAGCCGTCATCGAGGACTTGATCCACCGTGGGAACATAGTGAAACTTCCACGATCCGTTCAGACTCAGTGTCGGCGCATCTGTGCTGGCATGCGCGCGTGGCGCCACCGTCATGACGGAGGGCTCGTAGGATTCGATGCGGTCAATGTACTCGGTGACGGCTGGACGGCGTAGTTCCACGGTCGCTTCCTCCTGGAAGGTTGGAATGGTGAAAAGAAAACTTCCGGCACTCTCACTGTGAGACTACCGGAAGTTTGCTAAAACGTCAGATGTTTTGCCACGAAGTTACTCGCTGGGTGAATCCTTCTTTCCGAAAAGCTTCCCCAGACCCTCTTTAATGTTCGCCGTAGCGTCCTCGGCAAAGTTCTTCACGTTTTCGGTAGCGTCCTCGGCGAAATTCTTCACGTTCTCCGAGGCATCGCCGGCGAATTCCTTAATGTTCTCGCCGGCGTTCTCGGCGAATTCACGCGCGTTTTCCAAACCGTCCTTGACGTTGGCGCTGATCTGATCGCCCAGACCCTCTGCCTTCAGCTTGTCGTCTCCGGTGACGTCTCCCGCGGTTTCCTTGACCTTGCCGGTCAAATCCTGTGCCGCATTGTTCACGTTATCGCTCACACCCATGGCCGATCCTCCAGATCTCATGATGGACATTCCTGGTCGCATTAGCCAGGTCAGTGAAGACTATTCCACCACCGGCGAAGACGTGCAAGAGGTTCAGCCCTTAATACCCCTCAGCACCCTCAAGGACGTGAAGAAGGGTCAGAGCCGCTCCTCCGATTGCGGCACTTTCGCCGACTCCGGCAGCAATCCCAGCTGCTCCAGCTGCGCCACGAGTCCAGCACCATCCGGCGCATACGCCCATGGGACGCCGGGGGTGGTGCGGGACAGACGGTGCGGCGAGCGGCCACCGGCCAACACGGCCTCACCGACGGAGAGTTCGCGAATACAAATGGCAGCCACCTTATCGGGGAATTCGCGAGCAAATTCGGCGTAAATGGTTTCATCGGCCTGACCATCATCACCAATAAGAATCCAGGTGAAGTGCGGAAAATCTTCCGCGATTCTGCGCAAGTTGGAGCGCTTGTGCTCCTTGCCGGAACGGAACCATCGCTCGCGGGTGGGCCCCCAGTCGGTCAGTAGCAACGGTCCTGCCGGGTACAGGTTGCGGGTCAAAAAGCGCCGTAGCGTCGGGGCCACGTTCCAGGCCCCGGTGGACAAATAAATCACCGGGGCATCTTGATGTGCCGCGGTCAACCGCTCCATCAACACCGACATCCCCGGGGTAGGCATACGGGCGTGCTCATCCAGCACAAAAGTGTTCCACGCGGCAAGCATTGGACGCGGCAGCGCCGTAACCATGACCGTATCGTCAATATCGGAAATGATGCCAAGCTGCTTCTCGGGGTTCACAATCCGCACTTGCGCTTCGGCGCTTTCAGACATCCCGAACTCGCCCATCTGCACCTGCATCGACACGGTGTGCCAGCCGGGTTCAAGGTTCGCGTCCAGGACCGCGTCGACAACTCCGCCGTCATCCGCTTGCACATCGAAAGACTTGCCCTCAATCGTGACTCGGACGGTAGCGTCGGCAATGGGGAGGCTCGTGAACGAGCGCCAACCGCGCACATTCGTCGACTTCCCCCACCACGACGGTCGCGGATTCACCAGCAGCACCCGCCCCAGCACGCGCACCCGGTCCACCGTCCCGTAGCCCGTATACGGCAGCACTGCGGGCACGTATCCGCGCGAGATCGCGGATTTGATGCGCAGATTGAGGATCTCTTCGGATCCGCGCGAGACCAGTCCCAGCGCGGCTTGCGCAGGTTCCCGGATGAGTTTTTTGAGGTTCGACGGCGTTAGCATCGTTGCCCAGTCTCTCACCTTTGCGCGGGCTACTCACACGCACCCCCCTCGTTTCGCATCCCCGTACCGCACATCACGAGCCGCATACGGCTCTGAAAATGCGGTACGGGGATGCGAAACGAGGGAGGGTTAGGCCGGGGCCGAGCGCGGCGATAAACTGGAAATAATGTCTACTTTGCCCCCGCGCACCCCCGCCGACACGAACGCGCACCACGCCCCGAGCACCGCGATGCGCCCAGAGGCCGGCACCGGAAATTACCGCCCCGAACCCGTCTCCTTTGTGCGCCGCGGCTCCAGACTTCAGGGCCGCCGTCAGCAAGCGTGGGATGAGTACGCGCCACAATTCGTCATCGATGTGCCACGCCTCGAAGCCGACACCAGCGTTGACCCCGCTTACCTGTTCGATGCCAAGGCGACCTTTGGCAGGGAAGCCAAACTCGTCGTCGAAATCGGCTCGGGGCTCGGTGAAGCCATTGTGCACGCCGCCCGCACCAACCCGGACACCGACTTCCTGGCCGTCGAGGTGTACCGTCCGGGCCTGGCGCAAACCCTGCAAAAGGCCGGGCCGCTCGGTCTCACCAACCTCCGCCTGATCGAAGCCAATGCCCCGGAAGTGCTGGCGACCACGCTTAGCGAAGGCACGGTCGACGAGTTGTGGGTCTTCTTCCCCGACCCCTGGCACAAAACCCGCCACCACAAGCGCCGCCTGGTCAAGGATTCGCTGGTGCCCCTCGCCGCGCGTGTACTGAAGGACGGCGGCACCTGGCGCCTGGCCACCGATTGGGTCGAGTACGCCGCGCACATTGCCGAAGTCCTGCGTACCGCCGAGCAGTTCGAAAACCAACACCCGGATACCCTCGGCCTGCCTTACACCGAGGACGGCGAACGCATTGCGGGCGTCGCCCCGCGTTTTGCGGGCCGCATTCTGACCAGTTTTGAAAACAAGGCACGTGAGGCCGGCCGGGAAGCCACCGACTTTGAACTTGTCCGGACGCCGCGCCCATGACTGCCATGCAGTCCTGGCTTCCGCGCTTTGAGGACGGCAACTTCGCCATCGATGAGGCCACCTTGGACCGCGGCTTCGACTATGCCGACTCGGGCCGGGTCACCACCATCTTGTGGGAACCGGCCATGAAAATGCTGCGCGGCACGGTGCAAGGCTCGGGCTCGCACCGGTACAACACGATGGCGAAGATCGTCCCCGCCAAGGACGAGCACGGTACGGTCGAGGAAAACCTGTGGACCATGGCAGTCGGCATCTGCTCCTGCCCGGTGTCCACGGATTGCAAACACTCGGTGGCACTGGTGACGGCGGCACTGCGCGAAGAAAAGATCGTTAACGCGCTGCGCCGCGACTTCCACCTGGAAGACATTCCCGCCGAGGAACCCGAAGCGCGCGTGGATGAAATGTGGGAAAGCTCGCTGCGCAATCTCATCACGCCGCCGCAATCCGAATCCGGTATGACCCCGCTCGCGCTCGCCTTCGACGCCGAGCCCGCCGCCACCCGCCGCAAATTTAGCCGCGGCCAAGCACACACCTCGGTACGAGTCCGCCCGGTTTCCCTCGGTGCACGCGGCAGCTGGATCCGTTCCAACATCGGCTGGGATAACCTCAACTACCTCAATTACTCGCGCAAATTCAACGAGAAACAGCTCGACTGGCTGATCGACTTCCTTCAGGGCTTCCGCCGCACCCCGCAACCCTTCAATCGCGCCCACGACGGCTGGCTCAACCTGAATCTCTACGAAACTCGCGCCATCTGGGATTTGCTCCGCGACGCCCAAGACATCGGGCTGCCCCTGGTGTCCCTCGACAAGAATCTCACCGTCGCGATCGAGGAACCCGCCACCGTGACGCTCGGCCTGACCAAAACGGACGCGCTCACCGCGCAGATGGCCGCCACCGTGGACGGCACTGCGCACCCCGCATCCGAGCTCCTCACGGTGGGTCAGCCAGCCCACGGCATCATGTGGCTTGACGGCGAGCCCGGCGACGCCAAGACCCTGCACCTCTCCCCGCTCGCGCGCCCCCTCACCGCGCCAGTGCACCGCTTCCTCACCGAAACCGGGAGCCTGCGCATCCCCCTGCAAGATGCCGACAAATTCATGACGCAGTATCTGCCGCGGCTGCAGCAGAGCGTGGCCGTCACGGCGGAGGACGCGAGCGTCGAACTGCCCGAGTACACCCCGCCGCGCCTTTCCGTGCTCGCCCGCTACCAGGAAAATCACCTGGTCCGGGTGCACTTCGAGTGGCATTACCCGGTCCAAGACCGGTTCACCATCCAACCTTTATACGCGTACGACGGCGATGCTTACCGTGACAGCCAAGCGGAAAGCGACATTGTGCGAGCCATCGGACGGCCCTGGGAACGCGTGCGCCCGCTCGGGACTCCGGCCGCCAATGGCACGACGCAACTGGCCCCCGACGCGACGTTGCAAGGTTTCGACACCGTCACGTTCACGCAAGAGTTGTTACCGGCCTGGAGAGACATCGAGGGTGTCGAGATCACGATCGAGGGCGAGCCGCTGGACTATAGAGAGGCCGAAAACGCGCCGGTCATCCAGGTCGGCACCGCCGAAAGCGATAACCCGAAGGTTGAACGGGACTGGTTTGACTTAGAGATCACCATCCGCCTGGATGATGAGCTCGTCGCCTTTGGGCAGGTTTTCACCGAGCTGGCCGCCGGGCACCGGAAGATGCTTTTGCGCTCGGGCAAGTACTTCTCGCTGGATGCACCCGAGTTTGACGAGTTGCGCAAGCTCATCGATGAGGCCCGCGAAATGCAGGAAATCAACGACGGGAAACTGCGCGTCTCCAAGTTCCAGCTGGGATTCTGGGATGAGCTGACCGGTTTGGCCGTCGTGACCGAACAAGCCGAACGCTGGAAACGCCAGGTCGCCGCGCTCAAGCAAGGGCAGAGCGAACCGGCCGCGGTCCCCAATTCGATCAACGCGACGCTGCGCGGCTACCAGGTCGAAGGGTTCCAGTGGCTCGCCTACTTACACGACCACGGACTCGGCGCAATCCTGGCCGATGACATGGGTCTGGGCAAGACGCTGCAAACCTTGGCGCTCATGCAGTACGCGAAGGACAGCGCTCGGGAATCGGCGGGGCGCGTGGCCACGGAGGCGCCCACTGAACCGGACGCCGAGGCGAGCGGCGCAACCGAGGCGAGGGGCGTCGTCGTACCTCAGCCGTTTTTGGTGGTTGCCCCCACCTCCGTGGTGGGCAACTGGGCGAGCGAAGCGGCGCGGTTTGCGCCTGGGCTGCGCGTCAAGACCATCACCGAGACGTTTAAGAAGTCGCGGCTGGACGCGGCCGAGGTGTTTGACGAGGTGGATGTGGTGGTGACCTCGTACGCGCTGTTTCGGATCGACGAGGCGATTTACGGTGCGCGCCCGTGGGCCGGGCTGGTGCTGGATGAGGCGCAGTTTGTGAAGAACCGGAAGTCGAAGGCGTATGTTGCCGCGCGGATGCTGGATGCGCGGTTCAAGGTCGCGATTTCGGGGACGCCGCTGGAGAACAATTTGATGGAGCTGTGGTCGCTGCTCTCGATCGTGGCGCCGGGGCTGTTTCCCAATGCGCAACGGTTTGCGGACTTTTATGGACGGCCGATCGAGAAGGCGCGGAACCCGGAGCGGCTGGCGCTGCTGCGGCGCCGGGCCGCCCCGCTCATGCTGCGGCGCACCAAGGAAGCCGTGGTCAAGGAGCTGCCGCCGAAGCAGGAGCAGGTGTTGGAGATTGAGCTCAATCCACAGCATTTGAAGGTGTATCAGACGCATTTGCAGCGCGAGCGGCAGAAGGTTCTGGGGTTGCTGGCGGATGTCGAGAAGAATCGATTCACGATTTTCCAGTCGCTCACGCGGTTGCGGCAATTGAGTTTGGATGTCTCGCTCGTGGATGCGTCGCTGACCGCGGTGTCTTCCTCGAAGCTGGACGCGCTCATGGACCAGTTGAAGGACGTCCTGGCCGAGGGGCATAAGGCGCTGATTTTCAGCCAGTTCACCGGGTTTTTGGGGAAGCTGCGGGATCGGCTGGATGCCGCTGGGGTGGAGTACTCCTATTTGGATGGTGGCACGCGGCGCCGGTCCGAGGTCATTGCTCAGTTCAAGGAGGGGCCGAACCAGCTGTTCCTGATTTCACTCAAGGCCGGTGGGTTCGGGCTGAACCTGACCGAGGCGGATTACGTGTTCATTTTGGATCCGTGGTGGAATCCGGCCTCTGAGGCGCAGGCCGTGGACCGTACACACCGCATTGGGCAAGACCGGCAGGTCATGGTGTATCGGCTGGTGGCGCGCGGGACGATCGAGGACAAGGTCATGGCGCTCAAGGCCGCGAAGAGCCAACTGTTTTCCGATGTGATGACCGGGGATTTGGATCAGGTGCGCTTGGGCGGGGATGATCTCGCCGCGCTCTTCGAGTAACCCCCTCGACTATGTAGCACTTAATGCCCATGTTTGCCTCAGGATGGGCATTTAGTGCTACATAGATGAGGAGAGGGCGTCGCGGTAGGACTCGGCGGCCCGAGCGTGCACCTCGCGGCCGGCGTCGGTGATCTTCAGGAAAATGGCGCGCCGGTCCGCGTCACAGGACACGCGCTGCATGTAACCAGCCTTGACCAGGCGATCCACAATTCGCGAGAGCGCGCTCTGAGTGAGCGGGCACAATTCGGTGAGGTCCTTCATGAGGCACTCATTTTTGGGGACCTCGGCCACGCGGTCCAACACCTCAAATTCATTGAGCCCAAGACCGTGGGCTTCTAAAGCCTTCTCCAAGCGCGCCGCCGTTGCGGTGTACGCCCGCTGCGTTTCGCGCCATTGGTCTACGAGCCGGTCTTGGGTCTTGCTAGGCATGCGCCCATCTTAGCATGTTACGTAATAATATTCCACGGTATTGATTTCCTTGTCATTCTATTCCGTGTCATATACATTGGTGCTCATGGCACAGAAAACTGCATTGCCCTCACTCACACCGACCACCGATTCCGCGGCCCACGCGGCCAACGCGGCACAGACGGCTCCCTCGGCGCCCGCAGCACCCAAGCCCGTTGCCCCCGAACCCGCCCCCGAACCCGCCAACCCCAAGAAGCTCGGTTGGAACGCGGCCCGGTGGATCCTGCTTCTCACTGTCTCCTCCGTCCTCGCCCTCGACGCTCTCGACGTGTCCATGGTGGGCGTCGCGCTCCCCTCAATCGGGCAAACCTTTGGCCTGGACCCGGCGAGCCTGCAATGGATTGTCTCCGCTTACGTCCTCGGCTACGGCGGACTGCTCCTCTTGGGCGGCCGCATGGCGGACCTGCTTGGGCGGCGGCGCATTTTCCTGATCGCGCTCACCGTCTTCGCGGCGGCCTCTCTGCTCGGCGGCCTCGTCAACGACCCGGCCGTCATTATCGCGACCCGCTTCATCAAAGGCGTCGCCGCGGCCTTCACCGCACCCACCGCGTTCTCCATCATCACCACCAACTTCCCCGAAGGCCCACACCGCAACAAAGCCATCTCCATCTTCACGATGTTCGGTGCCTCCGGCTTCTCGCTCGGCCTGGTGGTCGGCGGGCTCATGACTTCGCTTTCCTGGCGCTGGACCTTCCTGTTCTCGGTTCCCTTCGCGATCGCCGCGGTGCTCATCGGACTCAAGTTCATCCCCCGCGACAAGCCCGACGCCGAGGGCGGCCACGACATCGGCGGCGCCGCCACGCTCGCGCTCGGCATGCTGACCCTGGTCTACACCGTGGTCTCGGCCGGCAACGTCGGCTGGGGCGCCCCGGCAACCGTGATCGGGTTTATCGCGGCCGCCATCCTGCTCGCCGCCTTCACGCTCATCGAGCTCAAGGTCAAGCATCCGCTGGTGCGCTTCGGCATCTTCCGCCAAGGCCTGGTCGCCCGCGCGAACATCTCCATCGTGGCGCTGTTCGGCTCCTACCTGAGTTTCCAATTCCTGCTGACGCTCTTCCTCCAGGACGTGCTGGGCTGGACGCCGCTATCCATGGCCCTCGCGCTGCTGCCCGCCGGACTCGTGGTGTTGGTCAGCGCAACGTTCATGGACAAGGTAATCGACCGCATCGGCACCCGCATTCCGATCGGCATCGCCATGATCTCGCTCGTGGTCGGTTACGTGCTGTTCCTGCGCATCGGCGCGACCCCGAACTACGCGCTGGACATCCTGCCCTCGGTCATCCTGCTCGGCCTCGGGTTCGCGCTCGGCTTCCCGGCGATCAACGTCCAAGCCACCAGCGGCATCAAAGACGCCGAACAAGGCCTCGCCGCGGGACTCATTCAGTCCAGCGCGCAGGTGGGCGCGGCAATCGTCTTGGCAATTACGACGGCGTTAGTCACCTCGGGTGCCGCAGCCTCCGTGGGGAGCGGGTCATCCGAGGCGGCCTCGGCTGCTGTGGTCTTGGATAGCTTCCGCCCCGGGCTATACCTCTCGGCGGCGGTCGCGATCCTGGGCCTGGTGATTGCGCTCCTCCCGGTGCGCAAGCGGGGAGCGACCTCCGCCGCCTAACCCCCGCCGCGCAACCCACCCCTTCGCCGCCGCGCAACCCACCCCTTCGCCGAGTCGGCACATCTTCCGCTAAAAACAGTGTCTATAGCGGAAAACGTGCCGACTCGGCGAAGGGGTGGGTTGGGTCAGGCGTCTTCGTATTCGATCTCGGCTTCGACGACGGTCTCGCGCGATTCGCCATCGATCATGTACGCCTTGTTGTCGCGGCTGACCATGACGTATTCGCCCACATCCGTGTTGAAGTGCCATGCCATCGCGGATTCGCCCTGCCACTCGAAGTTGGGGTCGCCGATCGTGATCGACTCGACTTCCTGGCCGATCGAGTCGGCGAGCGCCCGAATAATGTGCTCAAACTCTGGGGTGGCCTCGTCTTCTCGCGCCCGCGCGACCTCTTGGCGCTCCTTCAAGTTGGGAATGGCCGCGACGAGGATATCGATCGCGGTCGGGATATCCTTCTCCGCCACAATGTTCACGTTGGACAGCCCGCGCAACCATTGTGCGTTGAGCGCGGTGAGGTCCTCTTGCTGCTCGATTTCTTCGAATTCCTCGTCGAAGTCGTCGAAGATGTCGGTGAGTGGGTCTTCAGGTGAGCCAAGAGTGTCGGAGGCATCGCCGTCGTTCTTCTCTTCGGTGAGCGAATCGCTGGTGATCACAATATTGATGAACTCGCTTTCGGCGAGCTCTTCCTTGTCCTCCTCGCTCAGGTGCTCAAAAGCCGCGAGACCCGCCCGGAAATGCTCGAGGTGGGTGTTCGCGCCCATGAGCTTCAGGCCCTGGAGGATGTAGTCGTTGACCGTGGGGTCCCAGCCGGAGTCGGAGATGAAGTCGGTGAAGCCGCCGGCGGTCATCTGCGTGAAGTAGTAGTCGACGTAGTAGCTGCGCAGCGCGTCGGTGGAGATTTCCTGGTCCTCCAGGAGCGCGTCGAGGAGCGCATTGACGGTCTCAACGTTGCATTCCAGGAGGTCTTCGTCAGTACCCGCGAGCGCCTCTTGGCTCAAGATGATGGGGTTCGAGGTGTCCTCGGTGCAGTCCAGAACGTCATTGATGCGCTGATCGGTGTACTCGATCTCTGTGTACTCGATATCCGTGAAATCGCTCATGTTTTGACGGTAGCGCCGCGATTGTTGGGCTGTCAGGGGTGGCGTGTGAATGTCGAGCGAATTGTTGTTGAACGGGGTGCCCGGTGCGCTGGGAGGGCGACCGGCCGGGCGCGCTAGCCGGTGGGTCGGGCGGGCTACCGGCCGAGCGCGCGGGTGCCGAAGGTGATGGTGCGCTCGCTACCAGGGCGCTCACCGAGGTTGAGGCTGATGACGTCGCCCGCGCGAGCGCTCGCGGCGAAGACTCGCGAGTTGCTGCCCACGGCGCTGCGAAGGGTCATGATTTCACTGTGCAGGCCCTGCACCATGGAGCGCATTGCCGAGATTTGGCGTTCCAAATCCAGGATGCGGCGGATGCCCTCCAGGGAAACGCCTTCTTGGCTGAGGTTTTGAATTTGGCGCAGGGTTTCGATGTCGTGGTGAGAGTAGCGCCGGGATCGGCCCGGTGCTCGCGAAGGCGAGACCAGGCCCATCCGGTCGTATTGGCGCAGGGTCTGGGCATGCATTCCTGCGAGCTCGGCCGCCACCGAAATGACGTAAACCGGCTCGTCCTGGTCGATGTCCATGACAGGTGTCCTTTTCTAGCGTGTCGCCGTTGTCTTGACGGTCTGCTTAGAGTTTTGCTTGAGCCATCAGGCCCGAGCGGGGGTCCTCGCCCTTGGTCGCATCGGCGAAGTCCGCAACCGCTTTCTTGGCGGCCTCATTGAGGTTTTGCGGAACGACGACGTCCAAGGTGACGAGCATGTCGCCGGTGGTCTTGGCGGTTTTCACGCCGCGACCCTTGAGGCGCAAAGTGCGTCCGGACTTGGATCCAGCGGGCACTTTGACCTTGACGGTCTCCCCGGTGATGGTCGGGACTTCGATGGTTCCGCCGAGGGCGGCCTCATTGAAGCTGACCGGCACATGGATGCGGATGTTGTCCCCGTCGCGCACAAAAAACTTGTGCGGGGCGACATGCACCGTGACCATGAGATCGCCGGAACCGGCTGCCCCGGGCGAGCCCTTACCTTTGACCCGAACCTTCTGGCCGTCTTTGATGCCCGCAGGTATGCGCACATCGATGACGTGACCGTCCGGTTCCCGCAGTCCGATAGTGGTGCCGCGCATGGCTCCGCCAAAGGAGATCGTTGTTTCGGCGACCCGGTCTGCGCCTTTTTGCGGGGTTGGTTCGTACTGTTGGTAACCGCCGAAGCCGCCCCCGCCGAATCCGCCGCCGCCAAAGAGGTCAGCGAACTCGGGAGGAATGCCGCCGGACGAATAGCCGCCGGCGCCGCCGGTGGAAAAGCCACCGCTGCGCCTTCCGCCTTGCCCGAACAGTCCACCGAAGACGTCCTCGAACCCCGCCGAACCACCGGCGCCGCCGGGTGCGCCTGCCGTAAAACGCGCGCCGGACCCCATGGCACGGATCGCGTCATACTCTTGCCGGTCCTCCGGGTTGGAAAGCACCGAAAAGGCTTCGGAGATTTCCTTAAATTTCTTTTCTGCCGCTTCATCTCCCGGGTTTTGGTCCGGGTGATACTTGCGGGCAAGTTTCCTGTATGACTTCTTAATGTCCGCTTCCGAAGCGTCCTTGGCGACGCCGAGCATCTTGTAGAAGTCCTTGTCTATCCAGTCCTGGCTCGCCAAGACAACTCCTCTCTCTCCCCGTCTATGTAGCGCGACACGCCGTGTGCCGGGCACTTTTCTCGGCGTGTCGCGCTACATAGATGCAAGGGGTGGGTCACTCGGGGACGGCCACGATCACTTGGGCGGCGCGAAGCACGCGATCCTTGTTCCGGTAACCGGAACGCAAGATCTGTTGCACGGTGTCCACTGCGACCTCGGAGCTGGGCTGCTGCATGAGGGCTTCATGGATGTTCGGGTCGAACTCGACGCCGGTCTCGTTGATGCGTTGCAATCCGTACTTTTCCAGTGTGGATTCCAACTTGGTGGCGATAGCCGCAAACGGGCCGCCCTCCAAGTCACCGGCGGCACGGCCAGCGTCAATGTCATCCAACACCGGCAGCAGCGAGTTCAACACACCGACCACGGCCATTTCACCGGCCACGGCGCGGTCGCGTTCAACGCGCTTGCGGTAGTTCACATACTCGGCTTGCAGGCGCAGAAGATCGTTCCGCAATTCGGCGGACTCGCCGCCCGCGCCAGCGCCCGCGGCACCGTTTGCGCCGGCCGCACCAACACCCGCCGCCTCGGCGTCCTTCAACACCTGCTCGGCCTGGGCCAATGGATCTTGGGCCAATGGGTCCTGCGTGTTCTGCGCATCTGATGCGTCATCTACCACTTCTGCGTCCACTATCTCTTCTTCGCCAAGGTCCTCAAATGGCTCGGCTGACTCTGGGCCCGAGCCCTGAGACCGGACTTGCCCGGTCTCAGGGTCAACACGGCGTTTGTCAACAAAGCTCACGGGCTCCTCGGGGTTTTCCGAGCCTTGTGCGTCTCGGTCCTGGTTGTATCCGTGATCTTGAGACATGAATTACTTCTTGTCTTCGTCTTCGTCGACAACCTCGGCGTCCACGATGTCCTCATCGGAATCGCCCGAGCCTGAACCATCGCCCGAAGCACCGGCACCCGCATCATTCGCATCACCGGCAGCGCCGTCAGCCTGAGCCGAAGCGTAGATCGCCTCGCCCAACTTGGCCTGGGATGCCTGCAACTTCTCGAACGCGGCCTTGACCTCGTCATTGTTGTCGGTGCCTTCCAGCGCCTTCTTCAGATCGTCAACGTCGGTTTGCACCTCGGTCTTGACCTCTTCGGGCAGCTTGTCGGCATTATCGGCAAGCAACTTGTCGGTCTGGTAGGCCAACTGCTCGGCCGAGTTACGAGTCTCGGCCTCTTCGCGGCGCTTCTTGTCCTCCGAAGCGTGCTCTTCGGCATCCTTGACCATGCGGTCGATGTCCTCCTGCGAGAGCGAGGAGCCACCGGTAATGGTCATCGACTGCTCGGCGCCGGTGCCCTTGTCCTTCGCGGACACGTGCACAATGCCGTTGGCGTCAATGTCAAAGGTGACCTCGATCTGCGGCACGCCACGCGGAGCCGGAGCAATACCGGTCAGCTCGAAGTTGCCCAGCGACTTGTTGTCCCGAGTGAACTCGCGCTCGCCCTGGAACACCTGAATGCCCACGGACGGCTGGTTGTCATCGGCGGTCGTGAAGGTCTCCGAACGCTTGGTCGGAATCGCGGTGTTGCGCTCAATGAGCTTGGTCATCACGCCACCCTTGGTTTCAATACCGAGGGAGAGCGGAGTCACGTCAATGAGCAGCACGTCCTTGCGCTCACCCTTCAGCACGCCGGCCTGCAGGGCAGCGCCCACAGCCACAACCTCATCCGGGTTCACGCCCTTGTTCGGCTCCTTGCCGGTGAGCTTCTCGACCAGTTCGGTCACCGCCGGCATACGGGTCGAGCCGCCGACCAGAATCACGTGGTCAATGTCCTTGACGGTGATGCCGGCTTCCTTAATGACGTCCTCGAATGGCTTCTTAGTGCGCTCGAGCAGATCCTTGGTCAGATCCTCGAACTTCGCGCGAGACAAGTGCTCATCCAAGTGCACCGGGCCATCGGGAGTCACGGAAAGGTACTGCAAGGAGATGTTGGTGGAGGTTGCCGAAGACAGTTCCTTCTTGGCCTGCTCCGCCGCTTCCTTCAGACGCTGCAATGCGATTTTGTCCTTGGACAGGTCAATGCCCTTGGACTTCAGCTGCTGCAAGAGCCAATCCACAATGCGCTGATCCCAGTCGTCACCGCCGAGGCGGTTGTCACCGGCAGTGGCGCGCACCTGAATGGTGGAGAAGTCATCCTCGTCCTTGCCCACTTCCAGGAGCGAGACGTCAAAAGTACCGCCACCGAGGTCAAAGACCAGAATGTTTTCGTCTTCCTTACCCTTATCCAGACCGTATGCCAGCGCGGCCGCAGTTGGCTCGTTGATGATGCGCAGCACGTTCAGACCGGCGATTTCACCGGCCTCCTTGGTGGCCTGGCGCTCGGCGTCGTTGAAGTATGCCGGTACGGTGATGACCGCGTCGGTGATCTTCTCACCGAGGTAGGATTCGGCGTCCGTCTTCAGCTTCTGCAGAATACGGGCGGAAATTTCTTGCGCGGTGTACTTCTTGCCATCGATATCAATGGTCCAGTCGGTACCCATGTGGCGCTTGACCGACGCGATC
The DNA here is from genome assembly GCF_000688395.1 of Haematomicrobium sanguinis DSM 21259. Lineage (GTDB taxonomy): Bacteria > Actinomycetota > Actinomycetes > Actinomycetales > Micrococcaceae > Haematomicrobium > Haematomicrobium sanguinis. The sequence continues at coordinate 46,663 of NZ_JIAG01000001.1, forward strand.
GTGCGGTCAACGTTGTTGACGGCCTGGCGCTTGGCGATTTCGCCGACCAGCACTTCATTGGACTTGGAGAACGCCACGATGGATGGCGTAGTGCGGCTTCCCTCGGCGTTAGCGATAACGGTGGGCTCGCCGCCTTCGAGTACTGCGACCACGGAGTTAGTGGTTCCGAGGTCAATACCTACTGCACGAGACATGCGTCTTCCTTTCGGTTGCGGATTTCAGCACGCGTCGGGATGGCGCGCGCTCAACTTGAGTGTTCTAGACTCAACTTTACTCACGGGTCCCGATTTGTCAAGCAAAAGTTGAGTGAACTTCGCTCAACTTTAAATGGATGGTTGAAGCACGACGGCGTTGCCCGCCTTTGCCCGCGCCCGGTCGCCCGCACGGCAACTCAACAGGGCGGCTTTGCAGGCACTCGCCTTGGTGCGCACAGCGGGCGGCGAGGGGCTCGCCCAAGGCGAGCATCGCCGTCGTACGTCATTTTTGGACCTTTCTGCCCGCGCTGGTCCCCCGCTCCCTATGCTGGGAGAAAACGGCCCAACTCAAGGAGGATGCATGTCCGAGGAACGCGTTCTGGTCACCGGCGGTAGCGGATTCATTGGTGCGCACGTGATTGCGCGCCTGCTCGAGCAGGGGTGGGCGGTGCGCACCAGTGTCCGGGACCTCGCGAAGGCGGACGCGGTGCGCGCGAATGTGCGGGCGCTGGGGCAGGACCCCTCGCCGCTGGAGTTTGCCCGGGCGGATCTCACCCGGGATGAGGGGTGGGATGAGGCGCTCGACGGCGTTGCTTACCTTTTGCACACGGCCTCGCCCTTTCCTTCGGTGCAACCAAAGGACGAGTCCGAGCTCATTGTGCCTGCGCGCGAGGGCACGTTGCGGGTGCTACGGGCGGCCGCGCGGGCCGGGGTGGAGAGGGCGGTGGTGACCTCGTCTTTTGCGGCGATGGGGTACGGGCTGCCGGAGAAGGTGTTTGACGAGTCCGACTGGACGAATGTGGACGGTGCGGATGTGAGCGCGTATGCGAAGTCGAAGACGCTAGCGGAGCGGGCTGCGTGGGATTTTGTCGCGGGTTCGGATTCGGGACTGGAGTTGGCGACGGTCAATCCGGTGGCGGTGTTTGGGCCGGTGGTGGATCCGGCACATTTGTCCTCGTCGATTCTGATTGTGCAGCAGCTGCTGGACGGGAAGCTGCCGTTTTTGCCGGATCTGAACTTTGGCGTGGTTGATGTGCGTGACGTCGCCGAGTTGCATCTGTTGGCGATGGTGGCCCCCGAGGCTGCGGGTCAGCGCTTTTTGGCGACGGCGGGGCCGTCGCTGAGTCTGGCGGAAATTGCCGCGGTGGTGCAGCCATTCCGTGGGGCCGGGGCGCGCTCGCCGCGGCGGGCGCCGGACTGGTTGGTGCGGGTGCTCGGCGTGATCAATCCGCAGGTGCGGCAGTTTGTGAGTCAACTGGGTTTGAAGAAGGACGTCAGTAGCGCCAAAGCACAATCGGTGCTCGGGTGGTCCCCGCGCTCAGCCGAGGACGCGGTGCGAGCGAGTGCCGAGAGTTTGGTGGCGCTGAAACGCTCTTGAATGATGCCCTCCGGCTAAATTCGTCAGACCAATTGCTAGCTTTCGGGGCGTGCCGGTGTGACAATCAACTATGACTTCGACTCCGGCAACTGACCAGAGGGCATCAGGCGCTCCTCGGCAATCGACCATGAAGACCTTGCTCGGCACTGGCATTGGCAACGCTGTGGAGTGGTACGACTGGGCGGTCTATTCCACGTTTGTGTCCTACTTTTCGGTGCAACTATTCAATCCGGATGACCCCACCTCTGCATTTTTGGCTGCGCTTGCGGTGTTCGCGGTCGGGTTCATTGCCAGGCCGTTTGGCGGGTTCGTGTTCGGCTGGATCGGAGACCGCATCGGGCGGAAAGCGGCTCTCACGCTAGCCATTGCCGTGGCATCGGTGGGCAGCCTGGTCATTGGCCTGGTGCCGACGTACGAGTCGATTGGTGCATGGGCGTCGCTGATTCTGCTGTTGGCGCGGCTAGCTCAAGGGCTCGCGCACGGTGGCGAACTGCCGAGCGCGCAGACCTATCTGGCGGAAATGGCGCCGCGGGAACGGCGCGGATTGTGGTCTTCGTTTATTTACTTCTCCGGAACCATTGGCATTGTTTTTGGGATGCTTCTCGGCGCCATTATGTCCTCGATTCTCCCCAAGGACGCCATGATGGCCTACGGGTGGCGAATACCGTTCATTCTGGGGGCGGTTTTTGGGCTCTACGGTTTGGTCATGCGGGCGCGATTGCACGAGACAGAGACCTTTAGCACTGCGAAAGAGGACGTCGCCAAGGAGCGGCTCTGGGCACAGATTTTTGCGCACCGAAAGCAAGCTTTTCAAGTGATCGGATTGGTCGTGGGGCTGACCGTGATCTACTACGTGTGGTCGATTTCGGCGGCCGCGTACGCGACATCGGTATTGAAGTTTGAAGCATCGGTGGCGCTGTGGGCAGGGGTCGTCTCCAACCTGGTATTCATGGCGATGCTGCCGTTCTGGGGGAGACTCTCGGACCGGATTGGACGCAAACCCGTCCTGCTGATTGGCGCGTTGGTTCCAGCGGTGTTGACGGCTCCCATGACGCTGCTCATCAAGGATTCGCCGTGGCAGTTGTTTGTGGCAATGAGCGCGATGCTGATGTTCATCTCGGCATTTTCCGCGGTAGCGCCCGCGGTTTTTGCCGAGATCTTCCCGACCGGGATTCGCACCGTTGGCCTCGGGGTGCCCTATTCGATCGCCGTTGCGCTGTTTGGTGGAACCGCACCGTACCTGCAGGGCTGGTTTGCATCGATCAACATGACGTGGATGTTTACGGTCTACTCGATTGTGCTGCTGCTCGTGAGCGCATCGGTAATTTTCACTCTGCCCGAAACCAAAGCGAAGGACCTCAGCACCGTCGGGAAGTAGGCTGGAATCTTTCGCGTTGACGCAAGAAGGGCCATTGACTGCGCTTCATTACGGAGGTTTGGGTGAGCTACCGAATTCTGACGGTGTGTACTGGAAATATTTGCCGGTCCCCCATGGCAGAGGTGATGATCCGCGAGGCCGCCGATGCTCTCGGTGCGGACGTTGCGGTGGATTCTGCGGCCATCACCGGATGGGAAAGCGGTAGCGGAATGGACGAGCGGGCGCTGGCAACCTTGCGGGAGCACGGATCTTCCGGAGGTACAGATATCCGCGCTCGAAAAGTGACCGACTCCGACTTTGCGGACAATGACCTGATTCTGGCTATGGATCACTACCGGTTTCTGCGAGCAACCGCGCCCGACGCGGCTTCCAAAGAGAAGGAGCGGATGTTCCGGTCTTTTGACCCGCGCGTCGCCGATGCCGGGGTCGACGAGCAGGGCATCGCCGATCCCTGGTACGGCGGCGACGAAGACTTTGAAACCACCTGGCAAGAGATCGACACCGCAATTCCGGGTATCCTCCGGTACGCGCAAGCCAACGGGAACCCCAGTTAGAACATAAGGCGAATCGCGCTAAGCAGATCGGCCGGGAGGTTGGGTCATCCCGATGGTGTGGAAGGTGTTTCTTCGCGGTTTTCGGGTGCCATCGATCCATGGCGGCGGGATCACCCAGGGCAGATTGTCGATAATGGCGAGTTTCCACACACCCTTGTGGATCACGTGGTGGTGATAGGAACATAAGAGCGCGCCATTGTTGACGTTGGTTTCGCCGTCGTGGGCATTCCAGTGGTCCACATGATGCGCTTCGCAGCGCCCGATGGGCGCATCACACCCCGGGAAAATGCAACCCTTGTCGCGGCTGGCCAGTGCCATGCGCTGTGCCCGAGTGAACAATCGGCGCGATCGTCCGAGGTCCAGCGGCTGCGCATCGCCCCCAAGAACAACCGGGATAATTTCCGCCTCACAAGCCAGCTTCCGCAGGACCGACGAGCTCACCGGCCCGGAATACTGAAGTTGAGCGGAGCTCTGGTAAAAGGACTCTCCACCCGCCCGTGTCACGGCGTCCCGGAGGGTTTCGTCGTTGGACGCGGTCTTGTCCACGTCCTTAGTTCCTGAGGCACCCTTGAGTTTCCCAAAGAGCTCGTCATAATCGATCGTGGCCAGGATGGTTGTGTGCGAATCCGTTTCCGGCGAAACCAGCTCCGGATGTTGCATAAGAGAAATAAGCGCATCCAGCCGTTTCTGGGCCGGCGTGGGCTCGATCCCCGCCGTGGAGAGCAAAACCGGGTCCGCGCCGGCAATGTCATAGCCATTGTCGCTAGAGACGCCCCGCCGCTTCTCCACTGCCATCAGCAGGTCGGTTGAGCCCATGAGCGCTTCATACTGCGCAGACGTCATCCGGGCAAGGATGACGTGTAAATCGTTTTCAACGCCGAGATCAAAGATGCCCTGCTTTAGCGCAAGGTACTTCTCGGTGGGTTCGGCACCATCGGGATTTGCAAAAAGTTTCCACCGGTTCGCCAGACGCCCGAGTTCTGCGGGCCCGCATTCCGGTGCCTGCTCACAGAGGAACTCTTCCGCCGCCTCGCCCATCTGCTCCGGCGACAAGTGTTGCATCGCCTCATGACCCTCCTCGGTTCGCGGAGAGAGCGTCTTGATTTCTTTCACGGTGCGGCTGATGATTCCGGCCGTCTCGGCGCTGACCTCACCGCTGAGCACTAGGCGACTCAGTTCCGGTTGCGCGGCAGGGAGAAGGTCGCCGAGCACCGTACGAGTTGGTGTCACCGCCTTGGCAAGACGCACGCGACGGTTCGCTTCCGCAGTCGAAATCCGCAAGGTGTCGGTGAGAAAATCTTTGATGTTTCGATATTGCGGGTGCTCTGGTTCCTTTTCCCAACCGAAGCTGTTGCCCAAGGGACTACTAGCAACCCGCACCTGATCCATGACTCCGGTCAGCATTGTTTGCAGCGCTTCAACCGCTCGGGCTTGGGCCTCAACCTGCTGACTCAGCTCCGTCAGTTCACAACGTGACATGTCATGACCCTGCGTCGCAATGCGGTTCGCTGCGGTCAATAGCCGCGAGGTCGCCTCGGCGAAACCGAACTCAATGTCAGAGCCGGACGAGACGATGTAATTGTGCTCTTCGGAACCCTGGTGGTCCTCGCTCATTGCCTTCACCCCCCAGGTCCGGCACTCGCGTCTTGATTCCTTAAGGATATCACACATGTGTTCTATATCACAACCATGTGACGCTCAGTGTTAGTTCACCAGTTCTACTTGCGAACAAACGCAACCATCGCCCAGTAGGTTGGTATGAAACGGCAGACACAATGAGTCACCCAGGAGCGCCGATGCCCTCGCACGACCTTGCAGACTTCACCATCCCCCCGGCGCACGCTACGTCGACCGAGCACCACCCAAACGCCCTATTCGCCTTGAGCGGCATCGATCTCAGCGAGATCTTTGCTCCCGCCGACTTCGCACGGCTTGAGCGCACCTGCACCGTTGCGGACGCGCCGCCGATCGAAAGCTTCGAGAGCCAAGCCGCACAAGACCTGCTGGCACAGACCGAAGTGCTCATCACAGGGTGGGGCGCACCGCCGCTCACCGACGAACTCCTCGATCACGCCGCGAAATTGCGCGCCATCATTCACACCGCCGGCACCGTCAAAGGCATTGTCCCGACGTCCACCTTCGACCGCGGAATTGTCGTGTCCAGTGCCGCCGCAACCAACGCCATACCAGTGGCCGAATACACTTTCGCCTGCATCATTATGGGGCTCAAGCGCGCCGAAGCCTTCCGGAAACAATATGCGGCGAACCCTGCCGGAAATCGAGCGCTCCCGGCAGACCGCGCCCACCCGGTCGGCGCATTTGGCGCCCGGGTCGGCATTATCGGCGCCTCACATGTTGGCAGGCTCGTAGCTACGCTGCTTCGCGGCACCGGAATGCACGTCTCCATCTACGATCCCTATCTCTCCGAAGCCGAGGCACTCAACCTTGGTGCCACGCTCTCCGACCTGGACACGATTTGTGCGCAGTCCGACGTTCTCACCATTCACGCGCCGGATATCCCCGAAACTCACCACATGATCGGGAAGAAACAACTCGACCTGCTCCCGGACGGCGCGCTTCTGATTAATACCGCCCGTGGCAGACTGCTCGATCACACTGCGCTACTTCCTCATGTTGAAAGCGGACGCCTCGACGCATACCTGGACGTCACAGATCCCGAACCACTGCCCGAGGGCCACCCGCTCTTCAGCCTCCCCAATGTCGTTCTCACACCACACATTGCCGGTTCGCTTGGACGCGAGGTTCACCGCCTGGGCGCCGCCGCGGTCGACGAGATAGAACGCTACGTCGCCGGCAAACCGCTGGCCTTCGGCATAGACAAAGCGCAACTTCACCGCATGGCCTGATGGCGTCTGTTTGCTTGAGCCGACCCTGGTGGCCTGCAGCGGCATTGGTCGACTCGGGTCACCGTGGGTCGGCCGACAGCAACCCGCATTGCCACGCAATGACATAGGTTAGGCTACCCTTATGAACTCCTCCTTGACGAAACGCGGCATCTCCCTGGCCGCGATCGCCGCGCTTTTGACCATCAGCGCGTGCAGCCCTTCCGCCAATAACCCCAACAACGCCGCCAGCCAGAGCCCCGGTCAGACGAACCAGACAGCTAGCGGCGGAAGCACCGCCCAATTCCCCCGCACCGTCAAACACTTCATGGGCTCCACCGAAATCCCGAGTGCGCCGCAACGCATTGTTGCCTTAGACAGCTCATACCTTGACGCCGTCCTCCTGTTGGGCGGCAACCTGGTCGGCTACACCAATTACCGCGCACTCGATGACACCTTCCCCGACTACCTCGGCGACGTCAGCGCACAGACCGCGGACGCCCAGGACGTGGGTTCGCTCGCGGAGCCGTCGCTGGAAAAGATCCTCGCCCAAAAGCCGGATCTCATCGTCTCGGCCAAGGTCCGCCAGGGCGATATGTACCCTGAACTGGCCAAAATTGCCCCGACGGTTTTCTCCGAAACCACCGGCCCCACCTGGAAAGAGAACATCGAACTCGTGGGTGAGGCCATGGGTAAGGAAAAGGAAGCGAAACAATTCCTTCAGGACTATAAAGACAAGGCGGCCCGCGTCGGCGCCGCAATCATGAAGAAGCAACCGGATCTCACCTATTCGCTGGTGCGTTTTGGCAGCCAGGACGTGCGCCTCTACACCAGCAACTCCTTCATTGGCGAGATCATGAGCGACATGGGCATCCCCCGCCCCAAGGACGCTCCGGATGACCCCAATTCAATCCTCGTTCCGATGAGCCCGGAAACAATTCTGGACATGGACGCCAAGCTCATTATGGTCTCCATCTATGGCGGCGACGAGGCGCAGAACCCAGAAATCAAGGCTCGCGCCGAGGAATACCAAAACAACCCGCTGTGGAAGCGCCTCACCGGGGACATCGTCTTTGTCGATGACCGCACCTACGTCTCGTCGGTGAGTTTGCAGGGCGCCAACGCCGTCATTGACCAGCTCGCCGAACGCTTCGGCGTCGAGAGCTAGACGGGCAAATCAAAAAGGGCCGCGACAGTAGACTTGTCTCATGTCGCGGCCCCTTGTCATCCTCCTCGAAGGACGCTCCGGCAGCGGCAAAACCAGCCTTGCACGCGAACTCGCCGACCGCCTCGCAACCGCACTGCCAAGCACCATCTCGCTTGGCACCTTTGCGCTCGAAGACACCTATCAAGGGTGGACCGGCCTGCAAGCAGGAATTGACGTCTTCACCACGGCCATATCCAACCTTGCCAATCGCCGCAGCGCGCACTGGCCCACATGGGATTGGGAGCGCAACATACCGGGCCCGGAACGCGTCACCGCGCCAGCCGACATCATCATTGCCGAAGGCGTCGGCGCGAGCGCGGCACTCGACATTCTCCCCGCACCGGACGCACTCCTCATCACCCTCAACGCCTCACCGGACTTCCGCAAACGTCGAGCCCTGGAGCGCGACGGCGACACGTTCCGCCCCTTCTGGGACACCTGGGCAGCGGAGGAGGACGCCTTCTTCTCCCGCGGACCTCGTCAAAGTACGACGGCGATGCTCACCCTCAGCGCAGACCATCCGGTTTGGCGCGGGGCTGGCACGGAGATGAAAAACATCGCCGATTCGGCATATACGGTTGTCGCGATGTGGCTCGTCTCGCGAGGAATCGACCTGAAAATTCCAATTGAAGAATATAAGGAGCCGAGCCGCAAGACTATCGGCTCAGCTCTCGACCCGGTCGCCCTTGCGTGTAAGGCGGATCGTCCCAACGACACTGTTCCCGCAGCCGCGCACACCGCCGACCAGCCCGCCAACCAGCCCACCGTGCCGCACCTGGACGGTGATGATGGTGGCCCACACGTGTCCGCTCATCGCTTCCTCTGGCTCGACAGTTCCAACGCCGACCAACCGGAAACGCGCAATCGCTACAGCCACTTGTTCCTTGATTCCCCCGGCGTGAGCGCGGTGACCTTCGTCCGCAAGAACCGCACCGAGTGGACGGAACTAACCGGCCCCGGGATCACCTACACTCTCCCTGTGCGTGCCTTCGACTGGCTCGCCGCACAGTGGCCGCCTTTCCCCCGGGCCGGCCACAAAGCCAGCGCCTCAGATCCGGGGAGCCTCGGCTGGGTCGGCCAGCTTAACCATGAGGTGCATTCCGCCGCCGCGGAACAACCGCACGCCTTGGAGCACCTGGCCCCGGAGCACCGCTCCGATCATGACAAACCCACCATCGTTGGCCGGCTCTTCCACGCCGACCGCGCCATCATTATTGACCACGTCAATGACAGCACCACCTTCCTGACGCAAATCGATCAACCCACCGACTGGATCCAGTCCTTTCTTGACAACCCGACCCAGCGCGGCGCGGCCCCCGCGGGAGGCGCAATTACCAAAGCCAAAACGCACTCAAGTGCGCCCGCCCACCCAACGCACCCTGCACCCAGCCCCGCCCACTCAACCCCGATCCAACCGGACCCACGCGAGGAGGCGGGCAACGCCGTCGTGCATCATGAGGAGCAGGAGGCACCTACCTTCACCGCGCGCGACACCCGCGAAACTTACCTCGCGAAGATCGCGGCGGCGCAGGCCGAAATTGCCGAGGGCAACAGTTATGAGGTGTGCCTGACGACCGAGCTCACCGCCCCGCGGCTCGCGGAGGACCCGCTGGAGACCTATTTGCGGCTGCGCGGCGCGAACGGTTCGGCGTTTGGCGCGTTTTTCCGCGTGGGTGAGTGGGCGATGCTCTCCACGTCGCCGGAACGATTTGTGCAGGTGTCGCCCGCCGGGCTGATCCGTGCGGAGCCGATTAAGGGCACGCGTCCGCGCGCCGTCGATCCGGAAGAGGACGCGCGGATTGCCGCCGAACTGCGCGATTCGCAAAAGGACCGCGCCGAGAACGTCATGATCGTGGACCTGTTGCGCAACGATCTTTCGCGGCACGCGAGGCCCGGATCGGTGCGGGTGGAACGGCTGTTTGCGATCGAAAGCTACCCGAGCGTGCACCAAATGGTGTCCACCATTGTGGCGGAATTGGGCGCGGAGGCGAGCCCGGCGCGCGCGATTGAGGCGGCGTTCCCGCCGGGGTCGATGACGGGTGCGCCCAAGGCCGCGACAATGCGGCTCCTAGCCGGACTGGAGACACGCGAGCGCGGCCCGTATTCGGGGTGCATCGGGTATTTTGCCGATAATGGAGCCGCGGATTTATCCGTGGTGATCCGGACGCTGGTGGTGGACGGGGGCACCATGACGCTCGCGGTGGGCGGGGCGATCACCTCGGATTCGGATCCGGGCGCGGAGTGGGACGAGGTGCGCACGAAGGCGTCGGGGATTTTGCGCGTGCTGGGCGCCGCATTCCCCGGCTGAGGCGTTCCCGGCGGCCGGTGGGGCGGACTAGGCTGTGCTTATGCGATCGCTCGTTTTTCTTGATGCCAACTACCCTGGCGGCCGGGTGGCAGACGCGTCCGCGCCGCAACTGAAGGTCACCGATTTTGGTGCCACCCGCGGCGACGGCATCTTTGAAACGATGCTGGTGCGCGGCGGCGAGGTCCGCAAGCTCGATGCGCACTTGGCGCGGCTGGCCGCAAGCGCCGACATGCTGGACCTTGCAATCCCGGAAAGCGCTACCTGGCGCCGGGCCATTGACACGGCATTGACACTGGAAGCGACCGGAGAGGATCACCTGCCCGAGGAACTCACGGTCAAGCTCATCGCGACCCGCGGGGTGGAGGGCGAGGGCGCGGCCCCGACCTGCTGGGTGCTGGTTTCCCCGCTTCCCGACGCGACGATCGCCGCCCGCGGCCGGCCCATTTCGGTGCTGCTGCTGGACCGCGGCTATGACTACGAACTCGCCGAGCGGGCTCCGTGGCTGTTGCTCGGGGCCAAGACCCTCTCCTACGCGATCAACATGGCGGCGCTGCGCTATGCGAAAAAGTTCGGCGCGGATGACGTCATTTTCACCTCCGCCGACGGCAAGATTCTCGAGGGGCCAACCTCCACCGTGCTGGTGGCGCGGGTGGTTGACGGGGTCAAGACCTTGACGACGCCGCTACTGGAGTCCGGGGTTCTCCCGGGGACCACGCAGTCCGCGATTTTCGAGGGCGCGCGAGCGGCCGGCTGGGAATTGGGTTACGGGCCGCTCACCCCCTCCGACCTCCTTGGCGCCGATGGGGTGTGGCTTGCCTCGAGCGTCCGGCTGCTCGCCCCGATCAACCGCATCGATGAGCAGGACATCCCTGTCGACGATGACCTGACCGCCGAGCTCGCCGGGTTCCTGGAGCGCTAGCGCAAACTTCCGTCATCTAACTCCCGCGCGCGCTCTGCGCTTGCTACATTCTTTGCAGAGTAACGAGCGTCGATCGCAGTACGGCCCTGACCGGATCGACCGGCAACCCTCCACCGCGGCGGGGTGCCTCAGGTGAAGACTCGGCAACCCGGTTGCAAGCGTGGCTCGCGCCTGCATCGGCATTCAGGCAAGGTGACTTTCATGAATTACGACGGCGATGCCCCCTATGCGGGCGATCTCACCGCGAGCGCGGCGTGGGACAAGGTAGCGGACGGTTCGGCCCAGTTGGTTGACGTGCGCACCGAAGGCGAATGGCAGCACATCGGGGTGCCTAAGGTGTCCGGGGCGCCAGTGGTGTTTACCTCATGGAGTTTTGCCGACGGGAGTTTGAACCCCTCATTTTTAGGCGATGTTCGGCCGTTGCGCGCGGTGCCGTTGGTGCTGATTTGTCGCTCCGGCCGGCGCTCGGTGGACGCCGCGGTGGCGCTCACGCGTGCGGGTTTCACTGTTTTTAATGTGCTTGACGGCTTTGAGGCGCCGGGCGGTTGGCGTGCCTCGGGGCTGCCGTGGCGAACCGGATGGACGCGCGAAGACGCAGCCGAGAACCTGGCGGACGCGATTGCACGGGTGGACGCTGGTGGTGCGTTGGCCGCGGACTCCGCCACCCCAGCTCGCGACGCACGCGAAACCTCGGCCCAGTGACCCGCTCCTACCCTCGCGAACTCGCCGAATCCTGGGACGCGGCAACCCAAGCGGTGCGCGGCGGGCTGGGCCGCACCGAGTTTGAAGAAACGTCTGAAGCGCTGTTCCTGAACTCCGGTTTTGTCTACGATTCTGCCGAAGCGGCCGAGCGTGCCTTCACCGGCGAAGACGAGCGCTTCGTCTACTCGCGCTACGGAAATCCCACCGTCGCCGCGTTCCAGGAGCGGCTTCGATTGCTGGAGGGGGCGGAGGCGTGTTTCGCGACGGCCAGTGGGATGTCCGCCGTGTTCACTGCTTTGGGTGCACTTCTTGGCGCGGGCGATCGCGTGGTCGCCTCGCGCTCGCTTTTTGGCTCTTGCTTCGTGATCCTGAACGAGATCCTGCCGCGCTGGGGCGTCGAGACGGTATTTGTCGACGGATTCGACAACGAACAATGGACGGCGGCGCTGTCGGTGCCCACCACCGCGGTGTTCTTTGAATCACCGTCCAACCCGATGCAAGAACTTGTCGACATTGACTTTGTTGTGAAGGCGGCGCACCGGGCGGGGGCGCAAGTGGTTCTGGATAACGTGTTCGCCACTCCGCTATTGCAGCGGGCGAGCGAACTCGGTGCGGACGTCGTTGTCTACTCCGGGACGAAGCACATTGACGGGCAAGGGCGGGTTCTTGGCGGCGCGATTCTGGGGCGCAAGGATTTTATTGACGGGCCGGTCAAGAACTTGATGCGCCATACCGGGCCGGCGCTGTCCTCGTTTAATGCGTGGACACTGCTCAAGGGCTTAGAGACCCTGCCGATTCGACTGGAGCGTTCGGTATCGACGGCTCTGGAATTAGCGCGCTGGCTCGAGGAGCAGCCTGCGGTTGATCGAGTTTCTTACCCGTTTTTGGAGTCACATCCGCAATATGAGCTGGCGCGGCGGCAAATGAGCGGTGGCGGGACCATCATCACTTTCGAACTCGCCGGCGGGAAGGCAGCGGCGTTCGAGCTGCTCAACGCGCTCCGGGTCATTGACATCTCCAATAATCTCGGCGATGTCAAATCTCTCATTACGCACCCGGCGACCACGACGCACCGCGCCATGGGCCCTGACGGGCGCGCGAAAATTGGTCTAGGCGATAATTTAGTGCGGCTCTCGGTGGGTCTCGAATCGGCGCAGGACCTCAAGGCCGACTTGGCTCAGGGACTGAAACCCTGACCCTGCCAGCGACGCTGGCACTGAAACTTGCAGTGGCACTGGCACTGAAACTGCACCGTGCCGCGCGAGCCCGTGCCCTGAACATTCCCCCGACACGCACCCGCGAGACCGCCCCCGCAATGCGCACAGTCAAAATCCACTGTGCAGATAATGCACACTTTAGCGGCGTGTCGCGTGCGTGTTCTGCACAGTCGATTGGGGGGGTGGTGGGGGTAAGTGCGACGGCGGGTGGTCACCCTTAGTGACCACCCGCCGCGCTCGCGCCATCTGCTTAACGCGCGATTATGGGGTTTGGCGCTAGTTCTGCTTCGCCGGGGGCATCAGCACCGAGTCGATCAAGTACACGGTGGCGTTTGCGGTCTTGACGCCGCCGCAAATGACCTTTGCGTCGTTGACCATGAGGTTGTCGCCGCTACCGGTGACCTTGACGGTGCTTCCTTCAACGGTGGTTTGCTCGCCCACCACTTCGCTCGGGCTCAGCTGGCCGGGAACCACGTGGTAGGTCAGGATGTTGGTAAGGGTCTCGGCGCCCTCGGGGGTCTTGAGCGTGTCGATGGTGGCCGGGTCGATCTTGCCGAACGCCTCATCCACCGGCGCGAAGACGGTGAACTCACTGCCGTTCAGGGTGTCGACCAGATTCACATCCGGGTTGAGCTTGCCCGAAACCGCTGCGGTCAGGGTCTTGAGCAACGGGTTGTTCGAGGCGGCGACGGCCACCGGATCCTGAGCCATGCCCTCAACCGAGCCGGCTCCGTCCGGAACCTCTTTGGCGTAGGCCGCGCAACCGGCACCCACCAGGTCCGCTGACGGGTCCATGGATTCGGTGCTCTGCATGCTCGGGGTGGACATCGGGGTGGATGCTTCAGAGCTCGGCGCACTGCTGGATGCGGGCGAGGAGGTGCTGCAGCCGGCAAGCGCAAGAGAAGCCATTGCCAAGAATCCAACGGTTGCCATCACGGGGCGATTGATGCGTTTCATGATATTTCTCATTCCCTTTCATTGATCACTTGACCTATTTGGTCTTTTCCGGTGATCTTCATCAAGCCATTCGACGCAATTGTCCGACCGGTTTGGTCTGAGTTTGGTTTTTCTTTGAGCAGGGTTATGGACACCGGACGCACTGGTTGAAAGAATGTTGGGGTGCCTATAGAAGAGACGAGCGACGCGCCCCACCGCGACGCCGACAATTCCGCAGCACTCGGGCAAACCCTGCTGGTCGAGATATCTCGCGGCGACCAAGAGGCGTTCTCGAGGCTGTATGACCTGTACGCTCCCCGCGTTTTCGGGCTTGCCCGCCGGTTGATCCTCGACATTCAGATCGCCGAAGAGGTGACTCAAGAAGTTTTTGTGCAGGTTTGGCAAACCGCTTCGCGCTTCGATCCGAATAAGGGTAAAGCGCTCTCCTGGGTACTGACAATTACTCACCGACGCGCGGTGGATCGAATCCGCAGCGAGCAGGCGAGCCAGGACCGCGATAAGAAGGTAGGAGCTCGCGCACTGGATCGCGACCTTGACGACGTTTCCGAAAACGTCGTTACCATAATTGAATCTGAACGCGTTAAAAGTGCATTAGAGAAATTGAGTGAACTGCAACGCCACGCCCTCGAATTGTTCTATTTCAGCGGCCTGACGCACAGTGAAATCGCTGCACAATTAGAGGTGCCGCTCGGCACCGTAAAAACCCGTCTTCGCGACGGAGTACTGAAACTGAGAGAGGCCATGGGGGTGAACGGAGTATGACCGATCGTCACGATGACCAACACCCTCGCCAGCACGAGGAGAGCCTCGGGGAAGATGTGGGCGCTCTCACACCTGAAGAAGCCCGCGAATTCGAGGACACGCTGGCCGAGCTCGGCGGAGCGGTGCCGCCGATGGCCCCACCGCCCGAACTCAAGCGCCGCATCATGGACATTGTTGCCAGCACACCGCAAGAGTCCGCTCCCGCCGAAATCGACGCGGAACGCCCGCAGCTAGACGAGCCGCAAAGCGAAAGGCCGGCATCCGGCGTGACATCCCTGGACGCTGCACGTGAGCGTCGCGCAGAAAGCGACGCACAGGCCCGGCCCGGCTTGAAGCGAGGCGCCACCTGGCTAATCGGCGCTGCCGCCGCGGCCGCATTCTTCGTGGGCGGGGTCTATTTAGGCAACAGCATGGATAAGCCCACCGCTGGCGGGGATAACCAACCCACCGCCACCCAGTTGCCCCAGGGCCTCGCCGAAATGCTGACCCAGCCAGACGCCAAGACTGTGAGCGCAGAAGTCACCGGCGGCGGGTCAGCGCTACTGGTTGCCTCAGCCGACATGGGCAAGTCCGCGGTACTGCTCTCCGACGTGCCCAAACCCAAATCCGGTGAAATCTACCAGCTCTGGTACATCCAAAATGGCAAGGCCACCTCGGCCGGAATTGCCACCATGGACAACCGGGACGCGCAATGGTTCGAACTGGACGGCACCTATAAGCCCGGCATGACCGTGGGAGTCACCGTGGAGCCAGAAGGCGGTTCCGAACAACCCACAACCACCCCGATTGTGGGGCTCGTCGCCTAAACGGCAGGGCGCTACTCGCTAGAGCCTGCTACCAAACCGGGCGCCACGCACCGGTGGTGACCGCGGCAGCCACGGAAGCGGCCGCAACAAACAGTACGGCCAGGCCAAAAAACAGATCGGCGCGGCCAAAGCGTGAGGTGCGCGCCCAGCTGCGCTTCCCGCCGCCAAAGCCTTTGGCCTCCATCGTCACCGCCAGTCTGCTCGCGCGGCGAATCGAAAGCACCAAGAGCACGAGGGCCTGCCCCAACGCCGCCTTCACGCGCGAGACTACCCCGCCTTGTGCCCCAACGCCGCGGGCCCGCCGAGCCATTGTCATGGTTTCCCACTCCTCGACGAGCAAGCCCAACAGCCGCATGGCCGCCAGCGTCCCCAACACGAAGCGCGCCGAGAGCCGCGCCTTTTGCGAGAGCGCGGTTGCCAGATCCGTGGGATCGGTCGTGATTGCCAGAACAATCGCGGGCAGGGCAATCGCCAGGGTGCGCAGCCCCATGGCGATGCCGAGCCCCAAACTCCCGGTGCTGACCGAAAGGAACCCCCAATCGAAGAGCATGGCACCGCTGTTGGGCGAGGCCACCGCAGTCGTCCACGCGACCAAAAGCGCAATGGGCACCATAAACCAGGACCGGGCAAACAGCGTCTTCCAGCTCACACCGCCGAGCGGGTACAGCGCTAACTGCAACACGAGCGCCACCCCCGCAGACACCGGGTCCACGGTGAACGCCAGGGCAAAGGCAAGCACCAGCGTCGCCACGAGTTTCGTCAGCGGGTTCGCGCGCCAGAGCACCCCTCGCTTGAGGCCCGGATCGCCCGCGGGCGCTGAGCTACCCGACGTACCGGGCCCACCCGGCGGCTCAGTTCCGTCCGCCACCGCGCCACCGGCCACGACCAGTTCGCGCGCTCCCACCGCGTGAATGAGTGCGCGATCGTGCGTCACCATCACCACGGCACTGCCCGCCTTGAGAGCCGCGCGCAACAAGACCACGAGCCCTCGCCACGTTCGCGAATCCTGCCCAAAGGTCGGCTCATCCAGAATCAACACCGGCGGCGAGGCGATGAGGACGCTCGCCACAGAAAGCCGCCGCTTTTGCCCGCCGGAGAGCGTGAACGGATTCACCTCGGCCACCTCGGCGAGCCCGAGCGCATCCAGCATCTCCTCGACTCGCGCATCCACCTCGGGCTCAGATATCGACACGTCCTGATGCCGCAAACTGTACGCGAGCTCGTCCCGCACGCTTCCGGTCACAAATTGGTGCTCGGGCTCTTGAAACACGTTGCCGATCCGGCGCACAAGTTGCTTCGCCTTCCACTTGATGGGCTCAGCCGCCGCGCCGTCGGCGAGCGCCTCCGACGCCTCAACCCGCCCGGAAATGGGCGCGAGCAAGCCGCCCAGGGTGAGCGCCAACGTCGACTTCCCGGCGCCGTTCTGCCCACTCAGCGCGAGCGCGTTCCCGGCCTCCACGCGCATATTGACGCCGGTCAGTACCGGCTTGCTCCCGGCTTCCTCGCGCGCGCGGAACTTCGACGCTGCGCGCCCCACCGAGAGTTCCCGAGTGCTCAGCGCCGCCTCCGAGCCCTTGGCTTCGGCTGACCATGCCCCGAACCCCGCATCCTCCAGCAATTTTTCGGCGCCGGGCACCCAGATCCCGGCGTCAAAAAGCTCGCGCCGATGCTCGGCAAACACCGCCCCCGGCGCCCCGTCGGCGACCACGCGCCCGCCGTGCCCGAGCACAATCACCCGATCCATGTGCTCTTGCCACTGCGCCACCCGGTGTTCAACCACCACGAGAGTCGCGCTCCGGTCCGCCAGCGCGGTCAACACCGCATCGCGAACCTGAACCACCCCATCCGGGTCCAGGTTCGCGGTCGGCTCATCCAGCAGCACGAGCCCGGGCGCCATCGCCAAAATCCCGGCAAGCGCAAGCCGTTGCTTTTGCCCGCCCGAAAGCGCGCTGGTGGAGGAATCCAGGGGTTTATGAAGTCCGACGGCGTTGAGCGCCTTCTCCACGCGGGTCCAGATTTCTGCCGGGTCAACACCCAGGTTTTCCGCACCAAAGGCGACATCGTCACCCAGCCGCGGCAACACCACTTGGGTTTCCGGGTCTTGTTGCATCAATCCGGCACGGCCGCGCGCCTGGCGCACCGGGACACCGCCAATGAGCAGTTGCCCAGATTCCGCGGCGTGCTCATCCTCCAAGACGCCGGCGAGCGCGGCCAACAGCGTGGATTTGCCGGAACCGGAGGCGCCCAACAGCAGCACCCGCTCTCCGGGCTCGATCCTCAGATTGAGCCCGGAGAACACCGGCTGTTCGCGGTCGGCGTGGGTGAACCCCCAGTCACAAGCTTCGATGAGAACGGGCCCGGAACTATCCTTTCCTGGTGAGCCATCGCTCAAGGAGGTTTCGCGCTCGGGGCGAGCATCGCCGTCGTGCTTCAATGCGGTACTCAGAACGCCCGCTCCTTTGCCGCGTTGCGGGAGGCGAGATTGCCGAGCGCGCCGGTCTTGGCGAGCGCGCGGGTCGCGAGCCAGGACAGCAGGCCCGCGATGACGGCGCCGGAGATCGCGCAGAAGAGGATGTACCAGGCCTTTTGGTCCAGCGCCCAGGTCACGTAGTAACCGTAGGGGCCGAAAGTATCGTTCAGGCCGCAGAAGATGCCGGCGCCGAGCCCGGCGAGGAGCGCAACGGGCAAGTTCCAGGTGCGGTAGCGGAAGGCGGCGAAGACAATTTCGGCGCCGATGCCCTGCAGCAGGCCGGAAAGAAGCACGGTGCCGCCGTATTGGGAGCCGGCGAGCAGTTCACCGGACGCGGCGACGACCTCGCAGAAAATGGCGGCGCCGGGTTTGCGAATGATCAGCGGGCCGAGCACCGCAGGGATAAACCAGCCGCCCGCGTAGAGGCCGCCGGCTGGCGGGAAGGCGGCCCACAAGACGCCGAGCGCGTTGGCGCCCTGGGACCAAGCCCAGAAAATGAAGCCGCCGAGGATCGCGATGACTGCCGCGACGACGATGTCCACAACACGCCACTGATACGGGCGGCGAAGGGTGGTTGTACT
This sequence comes from Haematomicrobium sanguinis DSM 21259, assembly GCF_000688395.1. GTDB lineage: Bacteria > Actinomycetota > Actinomycetes > Actinomycetales > Micrococcaceae > Haematomicrobium > Haematomicrobium sanguinis. The sequence continues at coordinate 64,939 of NZ_JIAG01000001.1, forward strand.
CATGAATCCTCCTGGATATGCAGGAGGGGGAGGCGCGGCCGCGCCCCGAGAACTCGACTTCTTGCACCGGTACTAACCGGATCAAGTTCGAGGGTCTGCCTATCGGCACTCTCAGCTCTCGCCGTGCGGCTTGTGCGGCCGCGGTGGGAGGGCTCCCCTGTCGTTGGTCTTTTAGCGTTTCAAGTCTACAACTGGTTAGGCTTGGGTCAGCATTTGTTTTGTGCTCATCGGGTGCCCAGGAGGCTTAAAGTGAACGCAGTTTTCAAGATCATTGGCGCGGCCATCAGTATTGGTTCGGGTTTCGTGGCGAGCAAGGTCGTGGATGCGATTTGGGAAAAGAGCACGGGGAAGCAGCCGCCCAAAGATGACAAGGATTTGGAGCGCTCACTGTCCTCGGTGTTGACGTTCGCCTTGGTGTCCTCCGCGGTGAGCGCCGTCATTTCGGTGCTTGCCAGCCGTGGCACCGCGAAGGCTATCAAGCGCTTCGACCACTCGCGCGGCGACGTTTAAGCTTGCGGCGGGTTGGCGCGTTGGCGTTGCACTTCGTCGCTGACCACCACGTCGAGGTCATCCACCGCGAGTTCCTCGGTGTGCACGTGTTTGGTGCGGTACCCGGCGCGGCCTAGCATGTGCGCGGATACCGGGACGGTCATCAGCTGGAATATCCAAATCAGCGCCAATAGCGGCACCGAAATCCACGCCTGACTTTGCAACGCCATGGCGAGCAGGAAGCACAGTAGCCCCAGCACCTGCGGTTTCGTGGCAGCGTGCATGCGGGAGAGCAGGTCGGGGAAACGCACCAGGCCCACCGCCGCGGCGAAACTCATGAGGGCGCCCAGGATCATCAAGATATTGATGGCCCATTCGCGCGCTATATCCCAGAATTCCATTTAGGTATCCGCCTTGGAATCGTGGACAATTTTGCGTTCCGCTTCCAGCCGTTCCAGGGCGCGCCGGTCATAGACGAACCGGGACACCGTGACGGACCCGATGAACCCGGTCAGTGAGAGCAGGATCAGAAGTATCAGGTGGTCGCGGTTATTGTTCGCCACCATGTACACCACCAGCACTGCGCTCACCACGGAAAGCAACACGTCCGAGGCCAGAACGCGATCCAGGATGGAACGGCCCTTGATCATCCGGTACATGATGCCGGCAATCGCCAGCGCCAAGAGCACAATGACGATCCACAAGACGATGGGGTTCATTCCTTGTCCTCCTTATGGCTCTTTCGAGGGACCAACCACCCGTCATGGCTGTGCGGTGCGGCGGTGAATTGGGTGACCTGCACCGATTCGGGAGCTTCCGGAACCGCGGACTCCCCCGGTGCCAGGTCCGCGGGCTTCTGCGTGATCTCATAGGCGGACTTGGTTTGGGTGAGCGGCACGTAGCCCGAACGCAAGGTTTCCAGATCCGCCTTGGAACCCATAATGCGGATCACCCAGGCCTCCACATTGAGCACTTCGCGGCGAATATCGGCCACTTGTTCCGCGGTGGTGACGCCCAGGCAGTGCAGGTAGATGGTGGAGCTGGAGCGATCGACTTCCAGCACCAGGGAACCGGGGATTAGCGAGATGACATGTCCGGTCGCCGCGACAATGAGGTCATCCTGGGTGCGTAAGGTGACCGCAACGACCGAACTGCGCACCGCCGGGCCTCGCGTGAGCGCCGCCCAAAAGGTTTGGAAGCTCGCCACAACCACTTCATAAATGAAATAGAAGATGAACGCGATCGCATAGAGGATGTTGAACCGCCCGGAGAGTTCCACCGGCGGCAGGTAGAACAGCTTGGTGGTGATGACCGCGATGATCAGCCCAAAGGCGAGATTGCCCAGCGAGAAGTCCTGCCACAGGATGCCCCACAGCAGCACCAGCCAAATCAGCAGCGGCAGCCCTTGAATGAGGGAGATGGTTTTGCGCAGTCGTGTCTTCACTTGCCGTCACCGCCCTCGGAGACGTTGTCGCGTTCCGCCGGCGGAATGTCGATTAGCGGCGGTGCGTTGGTTCCGGTCACATCCGGGGTGAGCTCCCCGCCCTTGAGTTCATCGAGATTGCTGGGGTTCAACACGGCCTCAATATAGGGGGTGCGCTCCAGCATGTCCGCCGCCGCGTGTTCGGATGCTTGAAAAATGGGGCCGGCGAGGACGGTGAACGCCAGGCCCGCACCGACAAGGGCGATCGTGGGGCCGACCATGCTGGCGGGCATGGCCTTGGTCTCCCCGGTGTCCTTAGAGAACAGCAGCTTGTCCGGGTACTCCGCGTCTTCGGGCTTGCGCCAGAACGCGCGGTTCCAAATGCGGGCCATCACCAAGAGGGTGAGCAGGCTGGTGACGACGCTTGCACCAATGAGCACATAGGCGAGCCAGGTGCCCACCGCGGCGCCGCCTTCCATGATGCCGACCTTGCCTAAGAACCCGGAGAATGGCGGGATCCCTGCCAGGTTCATGGCCGGAATGAAGTAGAGGACGCCGAGGAGCGGGGAGAGTTTTGCAAGGCCGCCAAGCCGGTCCATGTTGGCGGTGCCGCCACGGCGTTCAATGAGCCCGGTGACCAGGAACAGGCTGGTTTGCACCGTGATGTGGTGGATCGTGTAGAAGATTGTGGACGCCAGCCCAATCACGTTGGCCAGCGCCATACCGAACACCATGTAACCGATGTGGCTGACCAGGGTGAAGGAGAGCGCACGTTTAATGTCCGATTGCGCGATCGCACCCAGAATACCGACCACCATCGTCAAGAGCGCGAGCACCATCAGCAACGTGTTGACGCCGTCGCTGGGGAAGAGCAGGGTTTCGGTGCGGATCATGGCGTACACACCGACCTTGGTCAGCAGGCCGGCAAACACTGCGGTGACCGGCGCCGGCGCGGTCGGGTAGGAGTCCGGCAGCCAGAAGGAGAGCGGGAAGACGGCGGCCTTAATGCCGAACGCGAGCAGCAACATGTAATGCAGGACTTGGGCTGTTGCCGGGTCGAGTTCCTGGATTTTGAGCGCGAGGTCGGCCAGATTAATGGTGCCGGTTGCCGCATAAAGCCAGGCGATGGCCACCAGAAAGAGCAGCGATGAGATGACGGAGACCACCACGTAGGTCACACCCGCACGGATTCGCGGCGAGGTCCCGCCGAGGGTCATCAGCACGTAACTGGCGGCCAGCAGAATCTCAAAACCGACGTACAGGTTGAAGAGGTCGCCGGCCAGGAAGGCGTTGGAGACGCCGGCTACCAGGATCAGGTAGGTCGGGTGAAAGATGGAGATCGGTTCATCCGGGTCGGCGTCGGCCAGACCTTGCCCCACCGCGTAATAGAGCACCGAGAGCGAGACGACGGTGGAGACAACGAGTAGGAGGGCCGAGAATTGGTCCACCACCATCGTGATGCCAAAGGGCGCAGCCCAGCCGCCCAAGAACACCGCTTGGGGCCCGGAGTTCCAGGTGTCCACGAGGAGCGCCACTTCCAAGAAGAACGTCAAGGTCAGCACAATGATGCTGGTCCAGCGTTGCGCCTTGGGCACCTTGATCAGCAAGAATGCGAGGGCGGCACCGACGAACGGCAGCACCACCGCAAGTGGTGCGAATTGCACAATATTCACTACTCGTCACCCCGCTTGAAATCCGGTGACGGGGCCGGGAGCGGATCGAATTCTGTGGCGTCGTCCACGTTCTGGTCCGGCTCTTCCTCGCTATAGGTGGAGTGGCTGGCAACGCGGCGGTCTTCGATATCGTCTTGCAGCTCGTCCTGACGGGCTAACACCCAGGAACGGTAGATGATGGCGAGCATGAAGGAGGTGACGCCGAAGCCGATCACAATGGCCGTGAGCATGAGCGCTTGCGGGAGCGGATCGTTATATTCGTATGGCGGAATATCTTCGCCGAAGAGCGGAGCCAACCCGGCATAGCCCCCGGTCATCAGCAACAGGATATTGGCGGCGTTGGTCAGGAGCACCAAGCCGAGCAATACGCGGGTCAGGCCGCGTTCAAGCACCAGGTAGATTCCAAAGCCGAACATCGCGCCCATGATGACCAGCAGCGTTAAGTTGACGCTCATGAGGCACCCCCCGGATTTTCCTTCGCGTCACCCACGGTGACACTCGCGCCGGAGGAGGCATCGCCGTCGTTCTTCTGTTGAGATCCGTGAAGGACGTTGCCGCTATCCTGCTCCGCGCGGTAGTCCAGGTGGGAGCCGAAGGAGCGGACCACGTCCAGAATCAAGCCAACCACAATGAGGTAGACGCCGATGTCGAAGATCGTGGAGGTCGCGAATTTGATGTCGCCGAAGACGGGCACGTCGTAGAAGGTGATAATCGCTTGCTGAAGCGCGTTCCCGCCGAGCAGCACGGGAACCAGCGCCGAGAGCGAGACTGTTCCCAGGCCAATGCCAAGCATCGTGCCGGCGGTTGCCGGGCTCGCCTCGGCCAGCTCGATCCGGCCTCCGGCCAAGTAGCGGATGGTCATGGCGAGCCCCGCGGTGAGCCCGCCCGAGAAACCGCCGCCGGGCGTATTGTGGCCGGTCAGGAGCAAGAAAATGGACACCACCATAATCGAGTGGAAGAGCAGCCGAGTCACAATTTCGAGCACGATGGAGCGCCGCTCGGGGGCGAGGGTGCGCCCGGCGACCAACCAGGGGTTGCGCTTGGCGACGTAGAACTGCTCGGCGAGCCGACGCGCCGCGTATTCGCGGCCGGGCTCCACAATTTGTTCCAGATTGCGCCCCACGGTCCCGGATTGCACGTGCGATGCCCGAATGCGCATGTCCGAGCGGCCGCGGATGAAGATCAGGCTCGCGACGCCCGTTGCCGCAATGGCCAGCACCGACACCTCGCCGAAGGTATCCCAGGCGCGGATGTCCACGAGGGTCACATTGACCGTGTTGTGGCCGCCGCCCACCTCATATGCCAATTTCGGCATATTAAGCGAGATGGGTTCGAAGATGCGCGAACCCATGGCCAACATCGTGACCACCATGACGGTCAGACCGCTCAGCGCGGCGGTCACGGCGCGCAGCCGCCGGAACTGCTTGGTGCGCCGGCCCCACATGCTGGCCGGCAAAACGCGCAGCGCCAGCACAAATGCCACCAGCACAATCGTCTCCACGAGCAACTGGGTCAGGGCCAGATCCGGTGCTCCCTGGAGCGCGAATAGCACCGCCGTGCCGTAACCGGTCACCGACACCAGAATTACCGCCATGAAACGCTTGCCGGCGCGAATCGCGGCGATCGCCCCCACAATCATGGTTGCCCCGACAATTACTTGCACGGGCGTATCCCAGGCGTAGACAGACCCTTGAAAATTGACGCCGTTGACCGCCATGACGCCCCACGGGGTCACAATGGCCGCCGCCAGGATCACAAAAAGATAGAACGTGAGCGAGCCGCGCTGAGTTTTGCCGGTGACCCACCGGGCGAGCTCATCGACGCCGAAAATGGACTCGTTGTAGAGCTTGCGTGATTCGACGGGGCCCGGAAGCGCATTTTGCACGCGCCACACCTGTTTGCGCCCAAAGAACGCCGCCACGCCGAGCGCAAGCGTCAGCACGGACAGCCAGAGCGCCGGTGTGAAACCGTGCCAGAGCGCAATGTAGGGCGCCTTTTCGCCCTCGGGCAACGGGAAGAGCTGGGCGTAGGGTTCAAAGAGCGGCGCCCACGCTTGCGGGTAGACGCCGAACACGATGGTGCCCAGCGCCAAAATCCCCGGCGCCGCGACGAAGCTCCAAGACACGGGGCGCACCACGCGGACACAGTCGGATTGCTTGCCGGAGAAACCGCCCCACATAAAGCGCGCCGAGTACGCAAAGGTCAGCACCGAACCGAGCACAATGCCGACCATCAGCACCCACGCCACGCCGCCGTGCTCCACCGCGTTGTTCCAGAACGACTGGTACACCGCTTCCTTGGACACAAACCCCAATAGCGGCGGCACCGCGGCCATGGACGCCGCGGCGATTCCGGCTATCCAGGTGACCTTGGGAATCGATTGATAGAGCCCGGCGAGGTCGCGAATATCTCGGGTTCCAGCCTGGTGGTCAATGATGCCGACCACTAAGAACAGCGTCGCCTTGAAGAAGGCGTGCGCCACCAACAGCAGCAACCCGGCAAGCGCGCCCTCTTGCCCGCCGAGCCCCACGATCATCATCATGAAACCGAGTTGGCTGACCGTGCCATAGGCGAGGATCAGTTTCATATCGAATTGGCGCATGGCCCGCCAGCCGCCGATCAGCATCGTGGCGAGGCCGAGCGTCATGACGGTCCACTGCCACGCCGGAAGCTCCGCAAACCCCGGTGCGAGCCGCGCCACCAAATAGATACCGGCCTTCACCATCGCGGCCGCGTGCAAGTACGCGCTCACCGGGGTGGGAGCGGCCATTGCGCCGGGCAACCAAAAATGGAATGGCACCAGCGCGGATTTGGACACCGCGCCAATGAGCATGAGTACGACGGCGATGCTCACCAAAGGCTCATTGGTCACCAGGTCGGGGGCTTGCGCGAGGATATCGGAGATGCGGAAAGTTCCGGCGAGCGTCCCGATCAGAACCATGCCCACGAGCATCGCCAGGCCGCCAAAAGTGGTGACAATGAGCGCCTCGAGGGCTGCGGTGCGCGCAGATAGTTTGGTGCGCGAGTAGCCGATCAGCAGGTAGGACAGGATGGTCGTCAGTTCCCAGAAGACAAAGAGCAACAGCAAATTGTCCGAAATCACCAGACCGAACATGGAGGCGGCAAAGGCGAGAAGTTGTGCGCCAAAGGGACCCAGGTTGGGGTCATCCTTTTTGAAGTATTTGGCACAGTAGGCGAGCACCAATGCGCCAATTCCAAGAATCAAGATGCTCAGCGTCGCCGCCAGCGCATCCATCCGCAGGTCAATATTGAGGCCGATTTGCGGGACCCAGGACAGGGTTCGGGACTCGGGCGAATCCGGTGCGCCCGGCAGCCCGGCCTGATTTGGCGCCAGGTAATTTCCGAGGGTGGCCAGCAGCCACACGAAGCCCGCTGCCGGGGCAAGAGCCAGAATATAAAAGGCGTTGCGCCCCATTTTCCGAAAGAAAAGTGGCGCCACGAGTGCCATCGCGTACAGGGCGACGAGCACAATAATCATGCTGTCAATCCTATCGTCACTAATACCGGTTACCATTCACGATATGGACACCGCTCCCGAAGTCACTCGGCCCAATCGCAAGCTTTCCATTTTCTCTCCCCGTGTGTTGGCATGGGCCGCGTGGGACTGGGGATCGGCGGCGTTCAATGCCGTGATGACCACCTTCGTTTTTACGGTTTATCTCACCTCGAACGCCTTTGGCGGGGAGGATCGCGCCTCCGAAATTCTGGGTTACGGCCTCGCGATTGCGGGCGTGTTGATCGCGCTCACCGCACCGGTGACCGGGCTGCGCTCGGACGCGAACGGGCGGCGTAAGTTCTGGCTCGGCGTGAATTCGGTGCTCGTCGCGATCCTGATGGCACTGTGTTTCTTTGTGTATCCGAGCCCCGAGTTTTTGCTCCTGGGTGTGGGGCTGATCGCGCTTGGAAACATCTTCTTCGAGTTCGCCGGGGTCAATTACAACGCCATGCTGCATCAGGTCTCAACGCCGCAGACCATTGGCAAAATCAGTGGTTTTGGCTGGGCGATGGGCTATGTGGGCGGTATCGCGGCCCTCATTGTGGTCTTGTACGGGTTCATTCAACCGGACGTGGGTCTCTTCGGCGTCACGAGTGAAAATGGGCTCAATGTGCGCGCCGTCGCGGTGTTCTCGGCCCTGTGGTTCGCGGTCTTCGCGCTTCCGGTTTTCCTGGTTGTTCCCGAACTCAAGGCCGGAACCCCCGGCAAGAAAATCGGTTTCATCGAGTCCTACCGGGTGCTGATTCGGCGGGTGGTTCAACTCTTTCGGGAGCAACCCAACACCATCCGGTTCCTGGTGGCGAGCGCGATTTTCCGCGACGGGCTCGCCGCGGTCTTCACCTTCGGCGGCATCATCGCGGCCGGGACCTTCGGCTTCCAACTCGCCCAGGTCATCCAGTTCGCGATCTTCGGGAACATTATTGCCGCGCTCGGAGCCGTGATCGGCGGCTTCTTGGATGACCGGATCGGTCCCAAGCGCGTGATCGTCGGCGCACTGATCGGACTCATTCTTTCCGGCGCGGCGGTCCTCATTCTCGGTAACGGCACCTACGAGCTTGGCGGTTTCACCCTCACCGGCACCATGACGTTCTGGATCTTCGGCCTCTTGCTGTGCTTGTTTGTCGGTCCGGCGCAGGCCTCGGCGCGCGCCTTCCTCTCCCGCCTGGCGCCCGAACACCAGCAAGGCGAACTCTTCGGCCTTTACGCCACAACCGGCAAGGCCGTCAGTTTCTTGGCCCCGCTGCTCTTCGGTGTCTTCATTTCGCTCTTTGGTGAGCAGCGGTTCGGGATCATCGGCATTTTGCTGGTGCTCATTGCCGGACTGATCCTGCTCCTCCCGGTCCGCTCCCCCCGCCAAAAATCGACTGTGCAAGACACGCACGCGACACGCCGTTAAAGTGTGCATTTTCTGCACAGTGGATTTCGAGTGTGCAGTTTTTGCCCGCGACATTTTTTGACAGGGCTACTCAGGAGACGCGGCCACTGCGCGGAAAATGCGCGGCAGTCACCGCGCCCGGCGCGGCCTGCGCCGCACCGCATGAAGCACGACGGCGTGACCCCGCCATCCGCACGCATCGGCACCGTGGCGTTGCCTTACCCGAGTGACGGGCTGCCGCGAGAACGGGGCCGGCGCCCAATAGGGGAGCGCCAGAAAGAACTTAGCGTTCTTGCGGTGTTCCACCCGTGTCAATGCGGTGAAAGTTTTGGAAGCTGCGCGAGGCGGTCGGTCCGCGTTGCCCCTGATACCGGTTCCCGTACGCCCCGGAACCGTAAGGGTGCTCTGCCGGAGACGAGAGTTGGAAGAAGCAGAGCTGCCCGATTTTTGACCCCGGCCACAGCTTGATCGGAAGCGTCGCCATATTTGACAGCTCCAAGGTCACGTGCCCCGAGAACCCTGGATCAATGAACCCGGCGGTCGAGTGTGTCAGCAACCCCAAACGCCCCAACGAGGACTTTCCCTCGAGCCGCGCCGCAATATTGTCGGGCAGGCTCACCTGCTCAAAGGTGGAACCCAATACAAACTCGCCCGGGTGCAAAATGAACGGCTCGTCCGGCTGCACCTCGACAAGACGCGTCAGTTCCGGCTGATCTTCGGCAGGATCAATGTGCGCATATTTGTGGTTGTCAAAGAGTCTGAAAAACCGATCGATACGCACGTCAATACTGGACGGCTGGATCATGGACTCGTCCAGCGGGTTCAGAACAATGCGTTCGGATTCAATTTCGGAGCGAATATCGCGGTCGGAAAGAAGCACGCTACCAAGGTTACCTATGGCACCCACGGCGCGCGACCGCCGTCGTGCCTAACCTCACTCAACCACCTCACCGAGGCGCGGGGCGGAAACCGCGCGGATACTGCGCAAATCCGGGTTTTGTGTCACGATATGAAAGGGCCGCCGGGAGGCGACCGCGACAAGCGGACACCGGCGAGAAACAATCAATGACACAAATCCACGCCACATCGGCTCACGCGACGCGGGCTTTTGCCTTGGGCGCGGCGGTGCTCGCACTTGTCGCGGCGTTCCTTGTTGCTCCGGCGCCGAGCGCGCGGGCGGACATGAACAATCCCGCCGACTACGGGCTGATCGTGAATAAAAAACGGCCGCTCAACCCGCAGAATTATTACCCGGGCGACCTGGTCAACTTTGGCGGCGCTGCGATGCGCGCGGAGGTCGCCGGGCAGTTGCAGGCGATGTTTAATCAGGCCGCCGCGGAGGGCATCAACCTCGTCGCGGTGAGCGGGTTCCGTTCCTATGAGGCGCAGGTTGGGCTCTACAACAATTATGTGAACATGTACGGCCAGGCCTACGCGGACACGATCAGCGCGCGGCCCGGCTACAGCGAACACCAAACCGGCATGACCGTGGACGTGGGTGCCGCAAGTGGCGCGTGCGGGCTGGGCGCCTGTTTCGGGGACACCCCAGAGGGCCAGTGGGTCGCCCGCAATTCGCAGAATTTCGGCTTCATCATTCGCTACCCCGCCGGATACACCGACGTCACCGGCTACGCCTACGAGCCGTGGCACCTGCGCTACCTCGGCTCCTACATCGGCGCGTTCCAGGCGAGCGGCGCACCCACTTTGGAGCAGTTTTACGGGGTGGAGGGCGGAGGCTATGGCCCACCCGCGGACGGCGGAGGAACCGGCGACGCTGGCGGGTCCACCGGGTCCGGTGGCTCCGGTGGCACGGGCGGCGATCAGAACTCCCCGGCGCCCGGCGATGGCACACCGAAACCGGAAACTGGCCCGGCCGAGGACGTTGAAGCGCCCGCAATCATTGAGGTGACACCGATTTTCTGGGTGCTCGGCCCGGATTCGGGGTTGACCTGCCAGGCCCAAGTGGCCCCGGACGGCGCGGTCAGTTGCCCCGCGCCGGCAGCTCCTTAACCCGATTCGCTTCGGCTAAGCGCGCTGCGCGGCGCACCAGCACGCCGTTGGTCACCAGGGAAAGAATAACGACGGCGGCACCCGCCAATGCGACAGCGCTCGGCTGGTACCCCAAAAACAATTCAACGACGATTGCCACCACCGGCACCAGGTTCATGAACAGCATCGAGTTCACCGGTCCGATAGCCTTGGTGCCCGCGTTCCACGCGACAACACCGATCACCGAAATGACCGCACCAATATGGACCAGCAGTAACCAGTTGCGGCCAATCCCGTCCCATGTTGGCACGTGTGCGGCACCGGCGGAGGTAGCGATTAGCGTGATGGCAAGACTCACCGGCAGCGAGAGAACCATCGTCAACGTTGAGTAGCGCATGGAGGAAAACCCGGCGAAGGTGGTTCCGGCCCGCGAGTACAGCACCCAAAACAGCGCACCCAAGAGCGCGAGCGCCTCGCCAAGCCCAATCTTCCCGGTCACGAGACCCACGTAGTCCCCCTCGGTGACCACCAACGAGACGCCAATGAATGCGGTGATGATGGTGACGATGGTGTAGACCGGCGGGAGCCGTTTGGTCAGTGCCGAGTTCAGGATCGCCGCCAGCGTGGGTTGCATCGCCATAATCAGCGCCACCTTGACCGGGTTGGAAAACTGGACCGCGAGGAGCGTCAAGATACCGAAGAGCGAAAATCCCAGCGTGCCAAGCAGCGAGAGCCGCCAACCCTGCCCGTCCAGGTGAAACGCCCCGCGCCCCTCGGTGAAAAACAGAATAAGTACAAATATTGCGCCGCCAATGACAAAGCGAAACAGCGTCAACCAGAACGCGTCAATGTCTCCGAGCATCCGGTTGGCCGCCGGAAAGTTGGTTCCCCACAGCACCGGGGACACAATGCACAGCGCAATGCCCGCCCACGATGCCTTTTTCATGCGTTCCCTCACACCTGGTCACACGTCTCGCCTCAACCGACGCTCGCCGTTATGCCACACTGAGCTTATGAGCATTGACGAGCTAATCCAACGCGCCAAGGACGGCGACGCCAGCAACCTCGAGATGATCCGCGGGCTCTGGCCGGCCACGCTGTACCTGGTGGGCCGCGGCGAAACGGATGATCCCGCGAGCTTTGAGCCCGTCGTGTTGAAGTCCCCGTCCACCGGGGAGCAACTTTTCGTCGCCTACACCTCGGTGGATAAGATCGCACCCAGCTTCGCCCAGGCCGCACCCACAACCCTCGCCCTCACCGGTGCGGCCGTCTTCACCTCGATCCGCGGCGATTACGGGCTGGTCATCAACCCGGACGCCGAACCCACGGTCGAGTTCAACGGCCCGGGCGTGCCCCGCATCGTCGCCGCCATGGCCGAAGATGCCGAAACCACGGAGTGAGATCCGCCGTTAGACTCTTCTGCACCATATTCCGCGCGAATGACGTGCAGAAGAGTCTAACGGCGAGAGCGCCGGCCAAAGTGGTTTACACTGGATGACTGGACTACCTCGGCGCGCCACACCGCGCGGGGCAGTTTCGCGGGCATAGCTCAATGGCAGAGCGTCTGCATTCCATGTGGAAGACGCAGGTTCGATCCCTGTAGCCCGCTCGATTCGCACGCACGCGATGCCAGGATGACTCCACACTCATTCGGCGGCAGTAGCAAGCGTGCGAACATTGCGGGCGTAGCTCAATGGTAGAGCGCTAGCTTCCCAAGCTCGATACGCGGGTTCGATTCCCGTCGCCCGCTCCACTCTCCGACGCACCAGCCAGGAATTTCCGCCCGCCGCGGCCAGTTAAACCAATGGCATTACCCATGCCCGCATCCGCCAACTAGACTGGTTACTGATGAAACGCACTATGTTCAAGTCCAAAATTCACCGCGCCACGGTGACCCAGGCCGATCTGCACTACGTCGGCTCGGTCACGGTTGACTTGGATCTGCTCGAGGCCGCGGACATCCTCCCCGGCGAACTTGTGTCCATTGTCGATGTCACCAACGGCGCCCGCCTGGAAACCTACACGATCGCCGGTGAGCGCGGCTCCCGCGTCATGGGCATCAACGGCCCGGCCGCCCACCTGATCCACGAGGGCGACACCATCATCCTGATCACCTACGCGGAAATGACCACCGAAGAGGCACGCAGCTACGTGCCGCAAATCGTGCACGTCAACGAACGCAACGAAATCGTGGAGATCGGCAACGACCCCGCCGAGGCCGTCACCGAAGGAATTAGCCGCCCCCCGCATGCCTTGAGGCTCGTGAATAACTAGGGAACACGCCGTCGTACATTTCTGTGCTGAAGCACGACGGCGATAGTCACCTTCGGCACGCACCTCGCCTTAATCCGGGTGTACTAAAGTGTGAGCCATGGCTCAAGACGCGCAGAAAATGATCGAGAAGATCACCGCTGGCTACACCTTTGAATCCCCCACCATTCACCTCGGCGCTGCGATTGTCGACGGGGTGACCTACAAAGATGCGGCCGTGAAATTGCCGGTCGGCATGATGAACCGGCACGGGCTGATCGCCGGCGCGACCGGCACCGGGAAGACCGTGACGCTGCAGGTCATGGCTGAACAACTTTCCTTGCAAGGCGTCCCGGTTTTTGTCTCCGATATCAAGGGGGACGTGACGGGACTCTCCACCCCTGGAACCGCGAGCGATAAGCTCGCGAAGCGGACCGCCGAGATTGGTCAGGACTGGCAGGCGCGGTCCTTCCCGGTGGAGTATTACGCGCTCGGCGGGGACGGCAAGGGCATCCCGGTGCGAGCCACAATCTCGGACTTCGGGCCGATTCTGCTCTCCCGCGTGATGGATCTGAACGAGACCCAGGAGTCCTCGCTGCAGTTGGTCTTTCACTATGCAGATCAGAAGGGTTTGGAGCTTTTTGACCTGAAGGATTTGCGGGCGGTCATCCAGTTCTTGACCTCGGATGCCGGTAAGCCAGAGCTCGAGGCGTTGGGCGGTCTCTCCAAGGCGACGGCGGGCGTGATTTTGCGCGAGCTGGTTGCGCTCGAGGCGCAAGGCATGGACAAGTTCTTTGGCGAGCCGGAGTTTGACACCGCGGATCTGCTCAGGGTGACCCCGGACGGGCTCGGCGTCATTTCCTGTCTGGAACTGCCGACGATGCAGCAGAAGCCGGCCTTGTTTTCCACCTTTATGATGTGGCTGGTTGCCGATCTGTTTGCCGATTTGCCCGAGGTCGGGGACCCGGAGAAGCCCAAGCTGGTGTTCTTCTTGGACGAGGCGCACCTGTTGTTCCGGGGCGCGTCGAAGGCGTTTTTGGAGTCCATCATGACTACGGTGCGGCTGATCCGTTCTAAGGGTGTCGGGATTTTCTTTGTTACGCAGACGCCGAAGGACGTGCCCTCCGATGTGCTCAGCCAACTGGCGAACCGGGTGCAGCATGCGTTGCGCGCGTTCACCCCGGATGACGCGAAGGCGCTAAAAGCGACCGTGTCCACGTTCCCGAAGAGCGACTATGACCTGGAGGAAACCCTGACGAGCGCCGGGATCGGCGAGGCCGTGATTACGGTCATGAATGAGAAGGGCGCCCCAACCCCGGTCGTGTGGACGAAGATGTTCGCACCGCTAGCGCGCATGGGTGCCTCCGATGCCGCGGTGGTGGATGGGATTGTCGCCGCGTCCCCGCTCTTGCCGAAGTACAAGGACCGTGTGGACAACCCGTCGGCGTTTGAAAAGTTGGCAAGCGCCCCGACTGTCGCGCCCAGTGCGGGGAGCGGTGCGGCCGGTGCTGGTGCGGCCGGAACTGGGGGTGCGGTGCCGACCTCTGGCGGCGCCCCGGTTGGCGGGGGAACCTCGCTGAGCGACACCGATGCCGAGGCGCGGCGCATCGAAGAAGACATTTTGGGGCGGCCGAGCACGCGTCCCGCCCCGGCACCGACGCGTTCGGCACCGACGCGTTCGGCACCGCCGGTCAATAGCGCGCCGCGCTCGCAAAGCTCCAACTCCGACTTTGGCGCCCAACTGGCCAACATGGCCGGTCAGGTCGGCAAGGAACTCTTGCGCGGGTTGTTCTCGACCCGCAAACGCCGCCGCAAGTTCTGGTAGGACTGCCCGTTGCGGCGGTGCGTCACTCGGTGACCGAGGGCTTAGGTGCCGATGGGCGCAGGAGGCAACCTCCCGCCGTCGTCCCTCATCTGTGTAGCACGACACGCCGTGTCCCGCGCTAAAACCTCGGCGTGTCGCGCTACATAGATGAGGAGGGATTGGGCCATCCGCGCGGGCGTTAGGTAGCCTTAAGCGCGTGCAATCATCCGCCCTCATCAAAGTCGTCGCCGCATGGCTGCTGGCGCTCATGGTGCTCATCGCGGGGTTTGTGCTCACGGTCGTGGTTCTGAACTCCAACGTGTTCGCGCCCGAGCAGCAGGTCAAGGACTACATCAAGGCGCTCCAAGAGGGCGACGGCGCCCGCGCGCTCGGGTTGCTCAACGCGAACGTTCCGCAAGGAGACGCCGCGATGCTGAGCGGTGCCGGGCTGATCGAGGCCACCAAGGGGATTAGCAATATCACGGTGTCGGACGCGCAACCGGCGGGGCCGGATCGGTCCAAGGTGGAGGTCAGCTACGAGGTTGACGGCAAACAGAAGACCACCGAATTCGCCCTGGAAAAGTCCGGGACGCAGTGGGGGTTTTTCAACACGTGGCGTTTTGTCGAGACCACCTTGCCGACCGTCGATGTGCGCGTGGTCAATGAGAATGACGTGGTTGTCAATGGGGTCCGCATGAATGCGCCGGAGGGTGTCACCCACTTTCCGGTGTTTTACCCGGCCGTGTACACCGCAGAGTTTTCTAGCAAGTTTTTTGAGGGCGAACCGCGCAACGTGGCGGTGACCTCGCGGCAAGATAGCAAGCTCAGTATCAATATCACCCCGGCGCCGACACAGGCGTTGACGGACGCGGTGTCGCAGAAGATCAATGCGTACCTGGATGAGTGCGCCACGCAACAGGTGCTTGCGCCCAGCAATTGCCCGTTTCAGGCCTCGGTGGAGCGGATCAAAAATGGCGCTCCGATTAAGTGGACCATCGACACCTATCCGACGGTGACCATTGAACCGGCCAACGGGGGCTGGGCGATTAAACCGTTGTCTGGCACGGCGCGCCTGACCACCATGTCGATCGATTTGTTCACCGGCGCAGAGGTGCCGGTCGATCAGGAAGTGCCGTTCGGTTTTGACGCGACCATGAATATCACCGACACCGAAGTGAGTGTTACCCCGGTCATCAATTTCGCGCGGTAGCCTGAAATTCGACATGCTGTAGAAGTGCGCGTTTAATGGCACTTGTACCCTCCCCCTTTTTCCAAGGAATCACCATGACTCGCAGAACCATCCGCCTCGCGCGCGGTTGGGCTGCCGCAGGCGCCGCCACGCTGTTGGCCGCTGCCTCCCACGTCATTGGTGGCGGAGAGGTGCCCAATCTTCTCGTGTCCCTCTTTGCTCTTGCGATTTCCGGCGCCGTCTGTGTTGCGCTGGCCGGCAAAGTGCTCTCCTGGTGGCGGCTCGGGGTTGCGGTGGCGCTCTCACAAGGGCTGTACCACGGTCTCTTTGCCTTGGCCGGATGTGCGCCCTCTGGCGCGTCAAGTGTGACGATGGTCGGCGGACATGCCGGGCACGGCGGACAACTCGTGGTGGATTCCACCGCGGCTGCCTTGAGCCACGGCGGGAATTCCATGCTCTTTGCGCACGCGGTGGCCGCGGTTCTGACCATCCTCATTCTGCGCCGCGGCGAGGTCGCCGGCGTGGTGTTGCTAGACTCCATCGCCCTCAAGGTGCGGGCCCTGTTCGCGCCGATTTCGCCGGTGCTGGGCGCCCCGCTGCGGCGAGTCCGCAGCACCGCCTTCGGTGTCCCCAAAATTTCCCAGGCCCTCGATTACCTTGCTAGCGCTCATCCGCACCGGGGCCCACCGCTGTCCCTCGCCGCGATCTAAAAGCACCCGCACTCTCTTGGGCAATCTCGCCCCTGGAAGTGATGGGTCGATGCGCGGCTGAGCACGCACACCACCATTACTTCTAAGGATGAGTCATGACTTTTGCTGCCCCGAAAATGTGGCGGTCAACGGCGATTGCCGCCGCAGTTGCATTGCTAATTGCCGTTCTGGGCGCGTTTATCGCTGCACCGCGCGCCTCCGCGCACGACCAGTTGATCAAGCAAACGCCCGGTGCCGCCGAACAGTTGAAGGCCGCCCCGACTGAAATCACCTTGACCTTCAGCGCTAGTTTGCTAGACCTTGGCAACGAAATTCGGGTGCTGGATCCGCAGGGCAATAATGTTGCCGAGGGCGCGCCGGTGCAAAACGGCCCGAACCTCACGCAACCGTTGGCACAGGATCTGCCCGATGGCCTCTACGAGGTCCGTTGGCGTGTGGTTTCCAGTGATGGGCACCCCATCAGTGACAGCTACACCTTCTCGATTGGTGATGCGGCCCCAACCCCGAGCGGTCAGGCAAGTCTGGCCGCGCCGACCGTGGCCGCGCAGTCCGCTGCCCCGGACGCGCCGAGCGCACAAGGCGCACAGGGTGAGTCCGCCTCCGATCAGAACGCACAAGACGGTGCGGGCGACCTCACGTGGTTGTGGATCATCCTTGGCGCACTGGGCGGAGCCGTCATTTACGGTCTGGTCCTGGTGGCGAACCGTGCTCGCAAAGCAAGCAAGAACTAAAACCGACTTTTATGTTCCGGTGCCTCGCGCCCGGAAAATCAGGAGAATCATGAAGAAGCGTTCCGCTTTCACCTTTATTACTGCTATTGCCCTGACCGCGGGCCTCACCGCATGCGGCAACTCGGGGGGATCCGGCGATAACGCCAGCCCCTCGGCGAGCGCGCCCGCAAGCACCCAGGCAGAGACCTCTACCCCCGATCCCAGCATGTCCATGAGCGGCATGGACGGCATGAACATGGGCACCCAGGACCCCTCCATTGCAGCCCTTGACGGCAGCGCCGGCACCATTGACGGGCTGGAAATCCAGGATCCCTGGACCAAGGCCGCCGATTCCGGCATGAGCGCCACCTTCGGCGTGGTCAAAAACACCAGCGGAAAGGACATCACGATCGTCAAGGCCGAGTCCGCTGTGTCCCCGATGCTGGAATTGCATGAAACCGTGATGGGTTCCAACGGCCAAATGCAGATGCGTCCCAAGGAAGGCGGCTTCACGATCAAGGCCGGCGAGTCCCTCGAGCTCAAGCCCGGCGGCAACCACTTGATGATCATGGACATCCCGAAGCCGTTGAAGGCCGGTGCGGAAAACACCTTCACCTTCATCAGCAACGACAACAAGAAGTTCGAGTTCACCGCCGTCGTCAAGGACTTCGCCGGCGCGAACGAGAACTACGTCCCGTAACCATGAGCACCCCCACAGAACCCGAAAACACGGAACAAGAGTCCACGGGTACTGCGCGGCGCCACCTCCTCATCGGTGGCGCCGCGGCCGGGGTCGGTGCGGCCGCGGTGGCTGGCTATCAATTCCTTGGCCGCCGCGACGAATCCACCCCGGAGGCACACACCGTGCCCGCCGGACTCAGCACGGTCCCCTATTACGGTGCTCGCCAGGCGGGAATTACGACGGCGGCCCAAGCCGAGGGCGTCTTTCTCGCCTTGAATTTCAACAAGGGTGTCGACAAGAAATCGCTGGGCAGGTTCATGAGTTTGCTCACCGATGATGCCGCGAAGTTGACTCAGGGCGAGGGCGCACTGGCCGATACCGAACCGGAGTTGGCGTACACCCCGGCGAACCTGACCATCACCTTTGGTTTTGGGCCACGGTTCTTTGAGATTGCCGGGGCCAAAAAGCCCTCGTGGCTCAAGCCGCTTCCGGCCTACGGCATCGACCGGCTGGACCCGAAATTCTGCGATGGCGACCTGTTGGTGCAGATTTGCGGCGACGATCCGCTGAGTGTTTCGCACGCCTTGCGGATGATCCAGAAGGACTCCCGCACGTTCGCGTCGGTGGCCTGGACGCAGCGCGGTTTCCGCCGCGCCGCCGGGTCCGCGCGCCCCAAGACCACGATGCGCAATCTCTTTGGCCAGCTCGATGGCACTGCCAACCCCGAGCTCGGCACCGAGGAGAACGAGCAAGTCGTGTGGGGCCGCGAGGAAATCCCGGCGTGGATCGAGAACGGTACCTCGCTGGTGATCCGGCGTATCGAAATGAACCTGGACAAGTGGGATGAGCTCGATAAGGAGGGCCGCGGCGAGTCCATCGGCCGCCGACTCGACAATGGCGCCCCGCTGACCGGCACACAGGAAACCGATGAACCGGATTTCGAAGCGAAAAACCCGGTCGGGTTCCCGGTAATCGCGGACTTCGCTCATATTCGGCGTGCCCGCCCGGAGGACCCCAAGGTCCGTATTTTCCGGCGCGGATACAACTATGACGAGCGCTCCAGTGGACCGAGTGTGTCCAATTCCGGGCTCATTTTTGCCTCCTATCAAGCGGATGTGGATAAGCAGTTCACTCCCATTCAGGACAGCTTGGACAAACTCGACCTGCTGAACCAGTGGACCACGCCGATCGGTTCGGCCGTCTTCGCGATCCCGCCGGGATGCCAAGAGGGCGAATTCATCGGCCAGAGCCTGCTCGCTTAACCACGGCCCTTCCCCACAAGGACTTTTTCATGACCACTACCCAAATGCCCCCTGCCCAAAAACCGGCGCCGCCCGCACCAAAACAAGCCCACCGAAAGTGGCTTGTGGCGATGGCTCGTCGGCTCCACTTCTATGCCGCGATTCTGGTTGGCCCGTTCATCCTGGTCTCGGCGATCACCGGGACCCTGTATGCGATAGGCCCAAACCTGGACCGGTTAGCCTACGCCGATCAGGTCTACGCGGACTCCACGGCAACTAACTACACGCTCGCCGAGCAGATCGACGCGGCCGTCGCCTACCGCGGCTACGACGAAAACCCCACCGGCGTCCGTCCAGCCCCCGCGCCCGGGGAGAACACCCGCGTGCTCTTCAACGACGATTCTGTCCCGGACGGTTATCAGCTCGCGGTGTTTGTCGACCCGTCGACCGGCGAGGTCGCGGGCACGCTGCCGTCCTATTCGACCAACAACAACCTGCCCATTTCCGCCTTCCTCTCCAAATTCCACACGAACCTGGGGCTCGGGCCCATCGGCAACCTTTATAGCGAGGTTGCCGCATCCTGGATGTGGGTCATAGTGCTCGCCGGGCTTGTGTTGTGGTGGTTTTCCCCGCGCAGGAAGCGCCGGAAGAACGACGGCGTTGCCTCCTCCCCGAGCGCGGCCCGGGTTGGGAGCGGGGCTGGTAAAGTTCCCACCCCCGAAGCTGGTGCTGGTATGCAGCGCAAGGGCAGGTGGACGCGAAAGTGGTTTGCCCGTAAACACATGATGGTGGGACTCGCGGTTTCTGTAGTCGCACTCGGTTTGTCTGCGACGGGTCTCACTTGGTCGACTTTCGCTGGCGACAATATTTCTCAGTTGCGCCAGGGCGCCTCCTGGGTCGCGCCAAAGCTGAATTCAGTCCAGCCCGGGAGCGACGCGCAGGAGGTAGCACCGAATCCTCATGCCGAGCACGGTGCGAGCATGGGCACCGGGAAGACCGCCGCTCCCTTCCCTGGCGCGGTATATCAGTCGGTCCTCGATGTGGCCCGCGCCAACGGCATTAAAGCGGACAAACTGGAAATCAAACCGGGCGCGCCGGGTGAAACGTTCACGGTCGTTGAGCAGGGACGCACTTGGCCCGCGCAAGCGGATTCGATCGCGATTGACGCGTTCAGCGGCCAAGTTGTCGATTACGTCAGTTTCGATCGCGACTATCCCTTCGGCGCGAAGCTCTCCCGCTGGGGCATCGACGCGCACATGGGGAACCTTTTCGGCTGGGTCAATCAGTGGGTCTTGATTCTGACGGGGATTGGCCTGACCGGGATGGTCATCATGGGTTACATCATGTGGATCAAGCGACGCCCCACGCGCGGCACCGCCTGGGTTGGAGCGCCCTTCCCGCGTGGCGCGCTTCGCCAGGCGCCTAAGCCTCTGGTGGTGATTGGGGGACTCTTGCTCGTGGGGCTCGGGATCTTCCTGCCAGTATTCGGTGTCACGCTCGCGGCGTTTCTGCTGGTCGACGTGATCGTCGCAGCCGTCAAGCGGAATCGCATGAAAGGCACGTTCGTAAACTCATAATAATTGCGAATATGGCACTTAGATACTTGCCTTAAGTGCACTGTGGCGGAGGAATGGCGACGAGCCGTTTCCTCCGCCACTTTCGTACTCAATAAATTACACAAATATATGGTGTGCAGCGCCGGTTCGGGAAGTTATTTGCCATTTTCGCGCGGGGGGCGCCCGTGATGTTCACGAGGGCGACAGCTTGTTTGCAACCGTTCTTGGCTCCGGTCTGCCGAACGACCGCCTTGAGCCCCACGACCCCGCGCATCGAACCGTCGTTCCTACCGACTTCGCCACCAGCACCAGCACCCCTGCGCTCTTGCGCTCTTGCGCTCTTGCGCTCTTGCGCCACCGTACGCCCGCACCTGGATTGTGCGTGCCTGCATAAACGGAAATTGGGCGTGGTGTGTCGGGCGGGCGGGGTGTTATTTGTACTGCACAGTCGATTTGGAAAAATAGGCCTGTAATGTTGATTTTCGCTAGGTCATGTCCTTGCCCGAGAGTAAAATTATGGTATGGACAACGAATTCACCGGATCCCCGGATCCACTGGACAGGAAGAACGCACCCGCTGCGCCCTCGCCTGGTTCGTTGCCCGCCACACCCGTGGATGAGGACAGCATGGGTGCACGGGTTCACGTGCTCACCGATCAGCTGCTGGCCCTGACCCGGGAACTGACGAACCAAGGGGCCACTCCTTGCCCGTCTATGTAGCGCGACACGCCGAGGAAACACGTGTTTCCTCGGCGTGTCGCGCTACATAGACGGGGAGGCTAGAGCTTTTTCTGCCAGGCGCCTTCGTAACCGTCCGGAACAAAACCCATCGCGATATTGATGCCGAGCATGTGATCGTTCTCTTGCGCGTTCCACGTGTAAATGCGTTTGACGTCGCTCCACCGATTGAGCGCGGCGGTGAGGTTCGCGGTCTTCATCCACATGCCAAGGGCGTGACCACGATGCGCCTTGAGCACAATCGTGGTGTCTTGGAAGAGCACGTTGGTGTCCTTCTCATTGCGCGAAAGCTTGGTGAACCCCGCCATGTCACCGGTTTCCCGGTCCACGGCGGCGGTCACCACCGAACGCCATCCGCCCTTGGATTCGAGTTCTTCACCCTTGCGCATGCGTTCGGCGTCGTAAACGGTTTCGGACATTTCGAAGTCGCCTTGCGGGGCGTCGGTGCTCATTTTTTGCTCGCAAAGCGCGTAATCGTCGATGAGTTCGTCCGGGCAGCGGTCCTCCCACGTGACAATGCGGTATTTAGCGCTGCCCTTGGCCGCGGCGCTCTCCTCTAACTCGGCCAGCTTGGCTTTGTCCACGGGTGTTGCCAGCAGGCTCATGCGCTCGACCTGCGTGAGCTCGAACCCCTGAGCAACACAGAACTGGACACCGGAGAACACAAGCGGAAGCTCGCCCACGCCATTGCTGGCGGGTAGCGTCTCGGGAGCGTCCTCGACCGGAGGACCGCCCACCCAGCCAGAGAGAAGTCGACGCGAATTCTCTTTTGCATAGCCCTCGATGGCGGCGTAGAGCTGAGAGCCGTAACCCTTTCGCTGGTGGTCCGGGTGCACCGTGAGATAGAGGTTCGCGCTGTCCAGGTTGTCGGTCAATGGCAGTCGCGCGGTGCCGAAGGCGACAATCTCGCCGTCCAGCTTGCCGACGAACAGACCCACCTCACGATACTCATTGCTGGTACGCATCTCCAACGCCGACGCATCGGAGGAGTTGAAGTCGGGACGGCCCCACTCCTGCTCGGTGACCAGGTTCTCCAAGGCGTTCGCCGCAAGGAAGTCTTGGGTGCCTGCGCCCTCCAGAGTGGCGGGTGCATGAATCCGCTCGATCGTGAAATTGCTCATGATTCCGAGCGTACAGCATGCGATTGGCACCTGCCAATCACATGCGGCCTGAACTTATGCCCAACGAGCCAGCGCGTTGCTGAGCATAAGACCTTATGCTCACCAAGAGTGCCACGAAATGAGCATAAGTTGAGGGTCGCGCCGTGGGTCTCGGGGTGGTGGCAGTGGATGGTTGCGGGTCTCAGGGGTGGTGGCAGTGGATGGTTACGGCACCGGAGGCTAGCGGCAGTGGAGGGTTGCGGCACAAGGAAGGGCGCGCCACCGAAACGATGGCGCGCCCTTCCTGTCGAGGGAAGACTAGGCTTCGTCGTCCAGAACGCGAGTCACGTTCGGGTCAACCTTGATGCCCGGACCGAAGGTCGTGGACACGACGGCCTTCTGAATGTAGCGGCCCTTCGAGGAAGCCGGCTTCAGACGGAGGATTTCCTCCAGAGCAGCCTCGTAGTTCTGGGCGAGCTTGAGAGCGTCGAAGGAGGACTTGCCAATGATGAAGTGCAGGTTGGCGTGCTTGTCGACGCGGAAGTCGATCTTGCCACCCTTGATGTCATTGACGGCCTTTGCGACGTCCGGGGTCACGGTACCGGTCTTCGGGTTCGGCATCAGGTTACGAGGACCCAAGACCTTACCCAAACGGCCAACCTTGCCCATGAGTTCCGGGGTTGCCACGGCGGCGTCGAAGTCGGTCCAGCCGTCGGCGATCTTGGCGATCAGGTCATCGGATCCGACGAAGTCGGCGCCAGCAGCCTCGGCCGCTGCAGCCTTGTCACCGGTCGCGAAAACGACCACGCGGGCGGTCTTGCCGGTGCCGTTCGGCAGGTTCACGGTACCGCGGACCATCTGATCGGCCTTGCGGGGATCGACCGAGAGCTTCATGGCTACCTCGAGGGTCGCATCGCTCTTGGACGGGTTGGTTTCCTTAGCCAGGGCGATCGCCTCGGCCGGGGCATACAGCTTCTCTTCGTCAATCTTGGCGAGAGCTGCTTCATACGCTTTGCTGCGCTTTGCCATCTGCTATTTCTCCTTGTGCAGTTGTGGTGCGGGCCGCGCTGGACCCTCCCACACGCCGTCGTAAATCATTACCCGGCGCAAATGAATTGGTGAGGCGAAGGACTAGCCTTCGACCGTGATGCCCATCGAGCGGGCGGTGCCGGCGATGATCTTGGCGGCGGCCTTGACATCGTTGGCGTTGAGGTCAGCCATCTTAGTGGTGGCGATCTCTTCAACCTGAGCCTGGGTCAACTTGCCCACCTTGGCGGTGTGCGGAGTCGAGGAGCCCTTGCCCACGCCAGCAGCCTTCTTAATGAGCTCGGCAGCCGGAGGGGTCTTGGTGATGAAGGTGAAGGAACGGTCTTCATACACGGTGATTTCCACAGGAATGACGTTGCCGCGCTGGGACTCAGTCGCCGCGTTGTACGCCTTGCAGAATTCCATGATGTTGACGCCGTGCTGACCGAGCGCAGGACCGATCGGAGGAGCCGGGTTAGCAGCACCTGCCTGGATCTGAAGCTTGATCAGACCGGCGACCTTTTTCTTAGGAGCCAATGTCTTGGTCTTTCTCTTGAACTGTCCTCACGGCACAGGAGCGTGAACGCGAGGGGTTGATCATCGTGGCGCGATGATCGGCCGTCTGTAGCAGCGGCAAGCGTGGCCACTGCACGGACGAAACTTATTGAATTTTGGTGACTTCGCCGAAACCGAGCGTGACCGGAGTCTCCCGTTCGAAGATCGACACCAGCACTACCAACTGCTGGGAATCGGTCTTTATTTCCGAGATGGTGGCGGGCAGGCCCTCGAACGGTCCATCGTTCACCGTGACGGACTCGCCGACCTCGAAGTTGACGTTCACGTTGGACTGAGTCTTCTTGGCGGTGTCCTTCGGCGCGCCCTTTTCCTCCGGGCGGACCACGGTGTGCTCCAGCATGGAGAACACTTCGTTCAGGCTCAGCGGAGTCGGGTTGTGAGCGTTGCCCACGAACCCGGTGACACCCGGCGTGTGGCGGACAGTACCCCAAGACTCATCGGTCAGATCCATACGCACCAGGACGTAGCCGGGGATGCGCACACGGTTCACGATCTTCTTGACCGTGTTCTTGATCTCGGTGACCTCTTCCATCGGCACCTGGATTTCGAAGATGTAATCCTCCATGTCCAGGGTCTGGATACGGGTCTGCAAGTTGGCCTTGACGCGGTTTTCGTAACCGGCGTAGGAGTGGATGACGTACCAGTCGCCCTCTTGGCGGCGCAATTGGGCGCGGAAGGCTTCCAGAGCTTCTTCTTCGGTTTGCGGCTCGTCTACCTCAGCGGATTCATCTGCCGATTCTTGGGCTTCGGCCGCGTCATCGGTGTCAACCTCGACCGTCTCTTCCGTGGATTCCACGGCGTCTGCGGTCTCGAGGGAAGTGGCCTCTTCGGTGACGTCCTGATTCTCCTGCACGCCCTCAGCATTCTCGGCGAGCTGGGATTCAACCTCTTGCTCTGACACGACAGTTACCGCTTTCCTTAAAATCTGTTCTTCACTGGCACAACTTGGCTAGCCGCGCTTAGTACTAAATGGAGCCGCCGATACCGAATAGGTAGGTCGACATCAGCCCGAACAACGTATCCAAGCCCCACACAATGAGCATCATGATCATCACAAAAGCAATGACCACCAACGTGTAACGCACCAATTCCTGGCGGGTTGGCGTTACAACCTTGCGCAACTCGGCAACGACTTGACGCAAAAACAGCGCGATACGCGCAAAGAGCCCGCTCTTTTTCTCGGACTTCTTGCCGCGCTCTTGGGTACTACCCGCTGCTGTATCGCTCACTTAAGCCACTTTTCCTTGCACCAACCGGTCGCGTCGCGCTCCCCGGGAGTGCTCTCACACCCTCGCGGCGCATACGCTTTGCTGTTCTTTTCGCACTCAGGCGAAAAGCGCAGGGCAGACAGGACTCGAACCTGCAACCTGCGGTTTTGGAGACCGCTGCGCTACCAATTGCGCCACTGCCCTACATGAACTTCACACCGCTTCACAGGGCATAGTTCAGTATGGTGATTTCAACACCGACATCCCATGTTACTTGGTACAACGCCCCGAGTCGAACCGAGGCAACACTGTTGAAGATTCGGCCACGGTCACAGTATGATAACTACCGTTGCCGCGTCGGTTTTTCGCCCTCTTGCGATCTGCTCACCGGCACATGTTCTACGCGTCCGGGGGGACACGCAACGTAGGCCTGTCTGGCTTTTCGGCTCTCCCCTTATGCGCATTCTGCCTTGGTCACCCTTGGCAAAATATCCACGCTTACACGGTTTTTCGGGGGGAGAATCGCGAATGTCAGGTCATCAGTCATGAGCCTGGGCACCGACACACACGGGCCCTCACGGCTTTCCAGTGAATTTTCTCACGAGGCATCGGCCTCAAAATCGTCAACGCGCGCCGGCGTTGCGTCCAATCCGACTGCCGTTCCGGCACCGGGCGCAGAAGCGTCCGCGCAAGGGCACGCACAGCAAAACCAGCCGCGCCAGCGCCGCTCCTTTGTCGCGCTCACGCTCTCCATCCTCGATCTTGCGGTAGCAGCCGCCGGTCTGATGATCCTCGCTCTCACCAGCCAGGGCGAGGTAATCCTGTTGGAGAGTCTGGCCATCGGAGTGTGGTGGGGCTACATCCTCTTGCGCACCGCCAGCGAGTACAGCTTGCATCACCGTATCCGCCCACGCATCCCGGTCGAAGCCAGCGTACTGGTGATCGTGGGCTTCGCCGCGGCCTCATACATTGACGCCGGCGAATCCTTAGAACTGCACCCCTTGGTGCTGATCATGATCGCCATGACTGCGGCAAGCGTGTTGGCCCGTGTTTTCGCCCAGCGAGTCTATAAGCCGCGCACCCTCGTTGTCCTCAGCGGCCAGAACGCCGAGTCAGCCCCCGCCCCGCACCCCCGCGCCCGTGTGGAGCGGCTTTACATCTCCGATGCCGCGCTAGCCAATCCTCCCGCTGTTGTACACACGGTGGTGACCCGAGCGCGCGAGGCGAGTGCCGCCGTCGTACATCTTTCCCCGCAGCTCCCGCTGGACACTCTGGCAATTTCCACCCTGAGCTGGGAGTTGCGCAAGCAACGCGTCGACATTCACATGAACGTTTTTGAGGCGCCGATTCACGCTTCGCGCATACGCACGGTGCTGACTCCCGCGGGGGCCCAACTCAAGATTGCACCGCCCTACCCGTCCACTCTGATTCGCGTGCTCAAGCGCAGTTTCGACCTTGTCGGATCCTCGCTGCTGATCATTGCGGCCGCGCCGATCATGCTGGTCGCCGCAATTGGGGTCAAGGTCACGAGCCCGGGGCCGATCATTTACCGGCAAGAGCGCATTGGCCTGGATGGCGCGAGCTTTAATATCCTCAAATTCCGCAGCATGCGCGATGGCGCGGACGCCCACTTGCTACGCCTGATGGCCGAGCAAGGCAACGGCGACAAGCCGCTCTTCAAGGTGGACAATGACCCGCGCGTGACCTCGATCGGCGCGTTTATTCGCCGCTATTCGATCGACGAGCTGCCGCAATTGTTCAACGTCTTCTCCGGGAGCATGAGCCTGGTCGGGCCGCGGCCGCAACGGCCCAACGAGGTGGCACTCTACACCCCGCAGGCGATGCAACGCCTCGGCGTGCGTCCGGGCATGACCGGTGCGTGGCAAGTGAGCGGACGGTCGCAACTGAGCTGGGAGCAGGCCATCGAGCTGGATCTGGATTATGCCCACAATTGGAGCCTGCTGACCGACGTGCGGATCATGTGGCGCACGGTCAAGGTTGTGGTTTGCGGGGATGGTGCCCAGTAGTTCATGAAGATTCTGCATGTCACCGAGTGTTTAGCATCCGGCACCGCAGCGGCGATTTTCGCCTACGTGCGTGCGATGCCCGGCGCGGAACACCACATCGTATACGCCCGGCGCCCCGAGTCCACCAGCCTGGAGACCGGTTGGGAGGAGCGTTTTGCCAGTCACCAGGAATTCCCGGCGGGCACGCTCAACCGCATCCGGCACACGCGCGCCCGGATCCGCGAAATCGCACCGGATTGGGTGTATTCGCACTCCTCCTGGGGCGGGTTGTACGCACGCGCGGCGGCCCTTGGCACCTCCGCTGCTGGTGGCCCCGTGCGCCACGCCTACACCCCGCATTGCTTCGCCTTTGAGCGCCGCGATGTGCCCGCTGGGGTGCGGATAGCTATTCGCGCCTTGGAGGCCGTCCTCGCCCTCAACACTCACGCATTCGCGGCGTGCTCGCCCGGTGAGGCGCGCCTGGCCCGCGCCTTGCCCGGGCGGGCGCAGGTGATTCACGTTCCCAACGTCGGCGGGCAGGAGGCTCGCGCGGCGATCCCGGCAAAGATGCACGACGGCGATGCCTCCAAACACGGCGCAATCCTGCGTTTAGTGGGGGCTGGCAGGGTGAACGCGCAGAAGGATCCGGAATACTTTGCGCGCGCGGCCGCAGTTTTGCGCGGGGCGGGGGTGCCGCTGGAGGCGACCTGGATTGGCGATGGCGACGCGGATCGCGTCGCCGAGCTTGAGTCACACGGCGTTCGGGTGACCGGGTGGCTCAATGGCGAAGAATACCGGCAGATCCTGTCCGAGAGTGACGTGTACCTCCATTCGGCCAGGTGGGAGGGGTTCCCGATTACGGTGCTGGAGGCCGCGGATGCGGGACTGCCGGTGATTGTTCGGCAGATTAGCGCTTTTGAGTCTTCCGGCCTCGCCTCGATCGACGAGCCCGAAGACATTGCGGCCCACCGCGAGGACATTGTGAGTGCCGAAGGGCGCGCCCGATTGCGCACTCTCACCGCGCGCGCCCTGGAAAGCCACACCCCGGAGGCGCAGCGGCGGGCTTTGGCCGAGATTTTTGGGGTCGAGTCGACTGACGTGGCCGGCGAAGGTTCTGTGGATGCTGCGGGGGCGCTGGGCGCTGTAGGCGCGTTGGGCGCGCTGGGCGCTGTAGGCGCGTTGGGCGCGTTGGGCGCTGGGGGTGCGCTGGGCGCCGGGGGTGCCGCGGGTGCGCTGGGCGCCATGCGGGACAGCGCGCCGGACCGGGGCGAGGTTTTGCGATAGTGCGGTCTCAATGGGGCACGCGAGCAGGCTCTGGTTGGGCGGCCGGGATGCTTTCGATCGCGCTAGTGCTGACCGGGTGCGCTGGTCCAGCCGGCGCACCCGGTCCTGGAGGCACAAGCACTGGAGGCACGGGCCTTGGAAGTGCCGGCTCTGCGACCTCTGGCCCAGACGCCGGCTCCGGGCAGCCCCCATTTTCGTTGGACGCCAAGAGTGCCGATGCCGGCGACGAATCGGCAGGAATGAAGGTCACCGACGCAAGGTCGGTCGGGAAGCGCAGTTGGTCGCTCGCCGTGGACACGAAGAACGTTGACCCGAAGGCGGCGCGGGTCGAATCCATCAACCTCTTGGTCACTCTGCCCGAAGGCTTCTCTTCTGACCGCGACTACCCGGTGATCTATCTTTTGCAAGGATCCGAATCAACCTTTATGCAATGGTTTGATAGCGGCTACGTAGAAGAGCTCTTTGCCGGGCAAGACGTCATTTTGGTGATGCCGGAGGCAGGGGAAGCGGGCTGGTACAGCAACTGGGCGGACTCGCCCATCGCTCAGCAGTGGCGGGACTTTCATCTGAACCAAATGATCCCGTGGGTAGACCGAAACTTACCCACGCGCACCGACCGCGAGCAACGCGCGGTGATGGGAGTGTCGATGGGCGGCTACGGGGCCATTACCTACGCCGAAGAGCGTCCCGACCTCTTTGGCAGCGCCGTCAGCCTCTCCGGGCTCTTGTCTACCGAGAACCCGGATACCACCGCATTTGTGCGCAACCAGGTCAAGGCCGTCACCGGCAGCCCGAATGACCTCGGCGGCGCTGCCGAAAGCTCCGACGTCGAGGCCGAAGCGGAACAACAGGACGGCGTCGGGATGGCAAATCCCCTCGATAAGGTCCAAGCGCTTCAAGACACCCGGGTCTGGGTGATCAGCGGAACGGGATCACCGGGACAACCGGTGGCCACCGGCGGCGGCATGGAAGCGGCGCTCACCGATTCGGCCCGAAGTTTTGTCAAGCGCGCCAAGGAGTCCGGCGTGAGTGTGTCCGAAACCTATTTCGGCGCCTCCGAAAACTGCAATGCCGACCACAGTTGGGGTTGCTGGCGCACCCAAATAACCGACCTGCTGCCTGCCCTGATGAAAACCTTGACAACCACCCCCAGAAACTCCGAATAGGGAAATCACATGACACTAGAAGCGCAATTGCCGGATACCTCCGTCGAAGAATCGCCAACGATCGGTCGCGCCACGTGGATTTCCACGCCAGAACGTTCGTTGCTCGCCTGGTATCACCGGCCCGAATCCGGGGAGGCCAAAGGTGTTGTCGTCATCGCGCCGCCGATTGGACGCGAACAAGTCATCAGTTACCGCACCATGCGCATCCTTGCCATTATGTTGGCCGAACAGGGCTGGGCGGCCGTGCGGTTCTCTTGGTCTCACACCGGCGAGTCCGAAGATCTGCCCGCCGGTGCCACCTGGACTACAGAATGGTTGAAAGACCTGGAAACGGTGCGCACTTGGGCCGCGAACACCACCGGTTTTAGCGACGTGAATGCGATTGGTTTGCGCATAGGCGCCTCGCTCCTGGGCGATCCACGCGTCACAGGCTTCGCCCAACGCATCGCTTGGGAGCCCATCGCCGGAAAGAAGTTTTTGCGTCAGCACGCGGCCCTTCGCCGTTTGAGCGTACCGGAAATTCCGCGCTGGGATGCCACCAGCGAAGAGGTGATCGGTGCGCTCCTCACTCCTGAGAACGTGGCCGATCTTGAGAGAATCGTCTCCCCAGAACCCTCCGAGAGCGGCACTGACGGAAAGCTCATAGTAGACAAAGAGCCCGACCCGAAGGTCGCTAAGGGTGTCTATGCCGTCGTTTCGCTCTACGCTCGAGTACCGCCCGAGTCATTGCAACGCCTCATCGACTTGCTGCCGGACGCGCCGCAACAGTCCTTGCCCCAATGGAAGCCGGCGGACCGTGCCCGCATCTGGGTCCCCGGGTTCGACACCGACGTCATCGAAGAGATTGTCAGCGTGGGTCCGGATCACTTGCCGGCTATCTTCACCTATCCGCTCTCCGGGGCGCGCACCACTGAGGCCACGCTCATGTTTGCTGCGTCCTCCGAACCGCGGGACGGCATCACCGGCTTGTGGGTGCGCGCGGCACGGCGACTGGCGGCCAACGGCATTGCGGTGGTGCGCTCGGAACGGCGCGGTTCCGGAGACCTGGGTCGCAGACACGATCTGGTAGACCCCAACCCGTTCTCGGCGAGCGCCATTGCCGATGCTCAGAACACCGCGCGTTGGCTCAAGGAGGCCACCGGCGCCCGCATCACCGGAACCGGGCTGTGCGCGGGAGCGTGGCTGTGCGGCGCGGCCGCCGCCGAGGCCCCGATCGAGCGCGTGCTCATGCTCAATAATGTTGCCTGGCGTACCGGTCTGGGGTATTTCGAAGACCTTTACCGTGACCTGAACCCGGAGAACGTTCTCAAGGACATTCGAGAGGGCGAAAAGGGCGAGGCACCCAGAACCTTCAAGTCCAAGGTCAAGGAACTGGTACGCAACCGCGGCGGATACCGGTTGTGGCTTGCCCTGGGAAGCCTGGACAAGGTAAACGCACCCGAACGCGTGCTGGAACTCGCCTCACGCCACGCCACCTTGGATGTGTACTTGGGCGAGGATGATTTCAAACTCTTCACCTTTGAAAAAGGGCTCCCCGGCCTCAAACGGCTTCAGCGCGCGGGACGTCCGGTCACCGTCCACCGCAGCGACCCAATGGACCATGCTCTCCTTGCGCCGGCGTCGAGGTTGCGGGCGTTGCGGGTCATCGAGGAATACTTCGGAATTGATACCCCGGATATTGACTCTGCGGTGGTCCAGGAGACAACAAAGGTCACCGTGTAGAACGTCTCCGGAACGCGAGCACCCGTTGATACACGCCGCGATAACGCTGCACGGTGTCATCGATGTCGAAACGGTCGCTGGCTAGTTTTTTAGCGGCCCGCGAGTATTCTTTGCCGCCGCGGAGCACCTCGCCGAGCGCCGCAGCGATCCGGTGCGGAGAACGCGCCGGGACAAGCAGCGAGTCTTCGATGGCCAAGAGGTGGCAGTCCCCGACGTCCGTCGTCACCACGGGAACCCCAGCGCTCAGCGCCTCAATACCCGCCATGGGCAGCGCTTCCCCGTGCGAACTGGAAATCACCATGGCGTCGGCCCGCGCCAAAAGTACCGACACGTCCTTGACCGGGCCGTGCAACCGCACCCGTGCTGACACGCCGGCCCGCTCTACCAGCGCCACCAGG
This sequence comes from Haematomicrobium sanguinis DSM 21259, assembly GCF_000688395.1. Classification (GTDB taxonomy): domain Bacteria; phylum Actinomycetota; class Actinomycetes; order Actinomycetales; family Micrococcaceae; genus Haematomicrobium; species Haematomicrobium sanguinis. The sequence continues at coordinate 96,770 of NZ_JIAG01000001.1, forward strand.
TCGGCATTGCTCGCGGTGACCTCGCCGCCCGCGCACTCCAGGATGGCCTGCGGATACTCCTCGCAAAATTCGGCAAAGGACCGAATGAGCGTTTCGTGGTCCTTCATCGGGTGCCAGCGCGACAGACTGACAATGACCGGACCCTCCTGATTCTGCTCAACCGCTTCGGCCAGGTCCGGAGACCGGGTCGATGCCGGCGAAGTGCCCTGGACGGCATGGTCGATCGCGGTCCCGTTGAGAATGACTGGAATGCGACTGTGCCGGTGGTAGCCCATGGTGGCGGCATAGTTGCGAGCGGACGGTGAACACGCCACCACCGCATCAAACCGCCTGCTCAGCAACGCGACAACGCGCCCCACCACACGGGCGGCCCGCGAGGACTCGTGACCGCCACTCGTGTGCAGCGTACTGACCCGAGCCACCGCCTTACGCTCCCCCGCACGCCGCCCAGGAAAGGGCACAGTAAAGTGCAACGGGGTGAGGGCGGACACCAGATCGGATTGCATCAGGTGGGAGTGCACTACGTCGATGTCCAGGTTACGCACCAAACGGTGCAATGTGGCCAATACCGGCAATGGGTTCTTAGCGCTCTTGGCCAGGTTCCCGTAGTGCACGCTGGCCGCGGCCGAATCCAACCTGCTGCTCAGCGCGTCCGGGCCCATAAGAACAAAAACGTGGTGTTCATCGCGGGGATCGGCACGCGCACCAATGGCCTCGATCAGAGTTTGCGCACCACCGGTCTCCGCACTGTTGACCACATGGAGTACCTTCATGTCTTCACACCCCCAAATACACTCCGCCGCTGGATGAGGTCTGCCGTGCAAGCAAACGCGGCCAACACCCAAAACGGCGCATAAAGAATTTCGGTCACGGTAAAGGACGAGACGAAAATGGCCACCACAGCCGGAAGTATGGGCACGGCCGAATCGGGCAACCCCAAAGAGCTACGCACACAGAACACGAGGAGAATCCCAAAAAGCGCAGTCCCCACTAACCCGGTACCGTAGATCACCTCCACGTACGTATTGTGCGTAAATTCCACCACAAACGCTCCGGGCGGCGTCTGGTACACCGAACGCAGGTGTTCGCCAATGGTGCCGACCCCGAACCCGGTCACCGGACGCTCCGCGAATAAACTCATGGCCAGGTTCCAGGCCTCCAACCGGGAATCCACATTCTCACCGGCAATGTTGCTCTTTTGTTCTAACGCCTGGGAGAACCGATCGCTCATGAACGTGACGGCCAGCCCCAACGCCACCGCCCCCAAAGCCACCACCCAGGCAAAGGCGCGGCGCCCCGAGCGCCCCACCACCAGCAGCGAGACCAAACCGAGTCCCACCGCCAAATAGGTGCCGCGAGAGAGCGTGCCGGCGGTGGCCACAAGGATCGGTAGCATCAAGAGCGCGGTCACAAGTTTTACCGGCAACGGCACCCGGGAAGCCACGAAAACTCCCATACCAAGCATCAGCGCCGCCGCAAGCAGGACCCCGTAATCGTTGACGTCCCCGTTAATGGGGCGCATCACATCCACTTCGCCGCGCACATAGTGCAGGATCACTCCCAAGCTGCCCACACACATGCCGGCCACGAAGGCGAGGGCGAGCAGCAGAAGGTTCTGGCGTCCGTCGCCAAACTGCATGAGCGCCAGGATCGCGAAGGCCCAGCCAAACACCGTCGCCGCGTAGCTGGTAGTGGAGATGACCTCGCCGCTCAGCGCACCCGTGACAAACATCCAGGCTCCCAGGGCCGCCACCAGCGCCGGGATCCAGTGCATCCTTGGCCACAGTTTCCGAGCGGCAAGCGCCAGCACGGTGGAAAGCACCAGGAAAACCACCGCAGGGCGCAACGGCATCATGGGCCATTCGTCGAAGGTCCACATGGTGCCGAGCACCGTAAAGAAGAGGAAAAGAATCAACGGCGGATAGTTAATGCAGAGCAGGAGCAGCGCTACCCCGGCTACGGCGACACCCGCCAGCGGGGCGAAAATGAAGACGCACGCGGCCAGCATGAGGCTCATTAGGCCAATCGTCACGGCAACTTGCCACCGCACTAACGGCGTGAGCATCGATCGGCCGCGCTCAGCGACCTGCCCGCGCTCGGAGGCAACGGAGGATTCCGGCAACGTCACATCGACCGCGTTCATCGCTCCATGCCAGCCCTGAAACCTGTTTTTGCGTCCCGCTTGGCTAGATGCCAGCGCAGCGCAAGCGTACCGCCGGGGACACGCGAGACGAGGGCTTTCGCTTGGACGGCGCGCTGCCCGCGCAACAACTTTGCCGCCCCGCGGATTTCACGACCGGCATCGCGCAGACGCCCCGCGCGCAAAAGTTGCTCAAACCGGCCAAGCCGCTGGGAGGGCGGCCCCATCTCGATCCGCGCTCGTGCGATCGCGGCTTCGCGTTCGCTCATCTCGTCGCCAAAACGTTCCAGCGCCCGATTCATCACCTCGGTCTCCGCGGCGTAGACCCGCTCACCATTGCTTGACACCGACTCGCCCGTCCACCGATACAGCGCCTGCGGCTCCTCCTGACGCAAAATCTCCCAACCGCCGAACGCGGCGCGCAACCACAAATCCCAGTCCTCGCAGGCGCGCAGACCTTCATCAAAAACACCGATATCACGGACCAGCGCCCGCGGAAAAACACTGAAAATACTGCACACGTTGGCGCGTAGCATCGCCTCGCGCACCCGCTCGGGTCCGGGATGCGGGTCGCGGAAAAAAGTTCGCCCCCCTGCCACACCGGCAGGGTTAAGCACGACGGCGTTGCAGGTCACCAATGCTCGGGGGCGCCCGTGTTCCACGAGCATCTCGATCGCACGGCTCAGGTATGCAGGTAGCAGAATGTCATCGGCGTCCACAATGGCCAGGTATTCTCCGGAAGCCGCCTCGATAGCTCGATTGCGGGCGGCTGCTTGGCCGCGATTGTCCTGGGCCAGTACGCGAATGCCGATTCGCGAACCGGGCGCCCAGAGCGTCGCGAAGTGTTCGGCAATTGCGCGGGTTCGATCCTGCGAGCCGTCGTCGACAATGACGAGTTCAATGGGCCCGGGATAATCCTGTGTCAGGACACTTCCGATCATTCCTGGAAGGGTGTCCTCCGCGTTATAGGCGGCGGTGATAATACTGACCGACGGTTTCACGTGGTGTCCCCTTGGCGCAACAACCGGCGATAAAGATCTTCCCAGCGCTCCAGGGAGCGCTCGAGGGTGAGTTTCTCCACAAGCTCTCGGCCCTGATCGGCCCTGCGTTGCGCTTCGCCCTTGCTTGTCAACGCCTCCACGAGTGTCTGGGCGAGCATGCTTGGATCTCCCGGTTGCACGCACCAGCCACCTTGGGTTCCATGTACGAGTTCCGAAATGCCGCCGACGTCGCTGGCCACCACCGGGACGCGGTGCGCGAAGGCTTCCAAAATCACGTTGGGCAGGCCCTCACTCAGTGACGGCACCACGAGAAGTTCCGCCTCGGCGAGGAATTGTTCGGGCTGTGCAAAGTCCCGCAGTTCAACGCTTGCGGCAAGCACGGGGTCGGCGGCGATCCGTTCGCGTAGGGCGCGTTGCAGTTCGATTTCCTCGGCAGCCTTGGCGGGCCCGGCCATGACCAGCCGCGCAGACGGTACGCGTTCAATGACCTGCGGCCAGGCATCGAGGAGGTTCTGGTGTCCCTTGCGCCAGTCCACCCGGGCGAGCATGTGGACCCGATCAGCTACCGGATTCCGCTCCGGTTGCGGCGGAACGTCGACACCTAAATAGACGGTGTCGGTCTTGAGGGGGTCCGCTCCCCGGCGCACCGCATTATCGGTGACCGCGACGGCGCAACCGACAATAGCGTCAGCCTCTCGGTAACTGAGTTTGTCCAGGGCCCGTAGCAGCCCGCCCTTCCACTCGTCCAGACCCACTTCGGCAACGATGGAGAGTGGGCGGTGCCCCTTGGGCAAGGTCGCGGCGACCAACGGCCCCCACAGGTTGGGGGTGGGAGCCCAAGCGTGGAACACCTCGGGTCTCTCCTCGCGCAGGATTGCACGTACCTGACGCAAAAAGGCGAGGTCAACCTTGGCGGTTTTATTCAGTACCGCGGTGGGAACCACCTCGGCGAGGGCGTCCACCAGGGGTCCGGGCCGCACCACAATGACACTGTGTTCGAACTCGGGGTTGTTCCGGCGCGCGTGCACCTTTAAAAGAGAGAGGAGCTGCCGCTCCGCTCCGCCCATCTCCGCCCCAGTGAGGTGAAATACCTTTTTCATCCGCTATTGACATCCAGTTTTCGACGATTGCGGAGCAACCAATAACCGCCGGCGGCGATAAATGCTCCGGTGACACCGGTGGCCGCAATGACCAATATCGAGGAGGGGGTGGAGCTCTTGGTCGGCGGAATAGCCGAGGTCACCACGCGTAGCGCGGCGCCCGAGCCGGTGAGCGATTGCTTCACCTTGTCTGAGGAGGTCATCACATCTTGGTAGGTCCGCGCGACGTTGACGGCGCTCTCCGGGGTGTCGGCGGTCACCCGTACGCTAAAGAGAAGCGGCGAGTTCGGGATGAGTTGTTCCACGGCCGTGTACTCGACATCCTCACCGACGCGTTGAGCCACGACGTCTGAAGTGGAGACGTCGCTCGTGAGTGCCGCGACCACGGGGGTGAGCAGTGTCAACTGCCCCGGGTCGGTTGGTGGGAGCTCACTGTTAGAGCCCTGGGTCGTCGGCAGGCTGGCCCCCGGGATGAGCGCAAAGGTGCTCGTGGCAACATATTTGTCCGCGCGACTCGCGTTCACGACCAGCCCGGCGCCGAGTCCCACCAGCGCGCCGATGGCGATGACGGCCAGATAACGCACCCAAAGGGGTGGGCGCTTTGCGGTGTCGGTGCTCGCAGGTGGATTCTGCTGCGCCACGGACGCCGAGGCGTCCGTCTGCGTATCTTTGCTCATACCGTTGTATTTTCCCGTCTGATTATTGCCGCAATCCAGGAACGTGCAGCGTGGGGTAGCGACGATAGTTTTCCGCGCACCGAATCTAGGTCATTGTCGCGAAGCGGTTTTATGGCGGGGACGCCCAGCAGGATTCCGGCCAATGCGAGAATCGCGCCAAGTGCCAATGCCACCAGCGTGGGCAGCCCCGCGATCCAGGACACGAGTCCGCCTGCGCCCACTACCAGCACAATTGCCAGGTAGCGCAATAGGTCTGTCAGGCGGGTCATGGGCAGGTTAGCTGTGCGTTTGGCCGTCCAGGCCAGCGCGAGGGCGAGGCACAACTGCCCCACAGAATTTGCGATGGCGGCACCGTATATTCCCCACGCCGGGATGAGCGCGAGGTCGAGTCCAATCGTAAAGACGGCGGCGACCGATTGGGCTAGTACCACGTGTCTCACCTTGTTGAAGGCCATTAAGGTTGCGGTGATGACAGCGATGGAGGACGCGGTCAGCACCGGAATTACCCCGGCTATCAGCACGACATCCGCGGCCGCCCGGTACTGTTCGCCCCACAGCAGCTTCACCAGCGGCGCCCCGATCGCCAGCAGCAGCCCCGAGGCGACGGCGCTCACCACCATCAAGACCCGGAGCCCGACGTCAAAACCAATACGTACCGCAGCTTCGCGCCCGGCCGCTAGTAGCGTGGTCACGGTCGGCAAAATGACCGGGACCAACGCCATGGGAACCTGAATCGCCGCGGTTACCGCCGCAAACGCCACCGCGTAGTAAGCGATTTGCGCGGGCTCATCGGTATGGAAGATGGCTAAGAATGCCAATTCGCTGCGCTGAACCACCACAGTGTGCAGTAACACCGCAAATCCGGCCAGGACCGCGAATCTCAGCATGGACCCGACGCGCCCGTCCCCTGTGCTCGCGGGGTCGATAGCGGACACGGGCGGCTCAAGATCTTGTGTCTCCGCTGGCGCATCGGCGCTTGCCAGGGCGCGCACCGAGCGCACCAAGAGGGTTGCAGTGATCGCAGCAGAAGCCGCCGTCGCAAGCGCGGAAATCCACAACACCTCGTTCACACCGGCTCCCATCAGCAACGCGATGATCGAAGCGGGAAGCGACAGCAACTGGGTTACCAGGCTCACCAGCATCGCGCGGCGGAAGCGGTGCAGCCCTTGCAGACCCTGCGCCGCGACCCCGTGGAAGGTGGCGGCGAAGGCATAGAGGGCGGCCGCCGTCCACGCGGACACTCTGTCGCTTTCATAAAACTGGGCGACCACCACGCAGGTGGCGGCAGCGGCTAAGGCGGGAAGAATGGTGATCCGCAACGCCGCGAAGGTCAATCGGCGCATGTCTTCTCCGCGGTGGGCTCCCAATGCTTGCGCGAGCCAACGTTGCAACGCCAGCGGCAATCCCAGCACAAAAACCAAGGACGCCATGGTGGCGGTGAAGATCAAAAAGGAGAGAACGCCCTGCTCTGCGGGCCCAAGAGTGCGAGCAAGAATGACGGAAAGGACGAGAGTCAGGATTTGCGGAAGTGCGGTCGCTGCGACATTCCATGCCGCTCCCTGCGACACGGACTTTACCGAAATGTGTGCGTCATTGTTACGCACAGTTGATTCGCCCAACGACTAGTCCCCCCGGATACTTCGTGCCACCGCGAACACTGTTCGAGGTAACGGGCCACGGACAGTTTAGCGTTAATCACCGGCCAGCCCATAAGCTGGAGTCAGCCCATGACCCAGACCACTTTTGACCCGGTGAGGACCCTATGAACACCCCGCGCCTTTCCCAGCGAGTCGCCGCCATTGCCGAATCCGCCACCCTTGCCGTGGATGCCAAAGCGAAGGCGTTGAAGGCAGAGGGGCGCCCCGTGATTGGTTTCGCCGCCGGCGAGCCGGATTTCCCCACTCCCGCCTCTATTGTGGACGCGGCCGTCGAGGCGGCGCGGGACCCTCGCTACCACCGCTACTCCCCTACCGCTGGCTTGCCGGCGCTGCGCGAGGCGATTGCAAAGAAAACACGCCGTGATTCCGGGATCGACATTGAGCCGAGCCAAGTTCTGGTGACCAACGGCGGCAAGCAGGCCGTCTTCCAGGCGTTCGCGACCATCCTTGACCCGGGCGACGAGGTCCTCGTGCCCACCCCGTACTGGACCTCTTACCCCGAGATGATCCGCCTGGCTGGGGGCGTGCCCGTCGAGGTGTTTGCCGGTGCGGATCAGGAGTACAAGGTCACGGTGGAACAGCTTGCCGCCGCGCGCACGCCCAAAACCAAGGCATTGCTCTTCGTTTCCCCGTCCAACCCGACCGGCGCCGTGTATTCTCCGGAGGCCACGGCAGAGATCGGAGCCTGGGCCGCGGCCGAGGGCCTTTTTGTGCTCACCGATGAGATTTATGAGCATTTGACCTACGACGGCGTTCCCTTCACTTCGATCGCGAAGGTCACCCCGGAGTTGGGAGACAGAGCGATTATTCTCAACGGGGTTGCCAAAACGTATGCGATGACCGGGTGGCGGGTTGGCTGGATGATCGCGGCACCGGACCTTATCAAGGGCGCAACCAACCTGCAGTCCCACTCCACCTCCAATGTGTCCAACGTGTCGCAAATGGCGGCGCTCGCTGCGGTCTCCGGGCCACTGGATGAAGTCGAGGAAATGAAAAAGGCATTCCTGCGTCGCCGCAACATGATGGTGGACGCTTTTGCCGAGATCGAAGGAATCACCTGCCCCACCCCCGAGGGCGCTTTTTACGTCTACCCGGACGTGCGCGGAGTGTTGGGCCGGGATCACTACGGCGAACGCACCAACACCTCGGCCGAACTCGCAGAATTGATCTTGGAGAGGGCCGAGGTTGCGCTCGTCCCCGGGGAGGCATTCGGTCCTAGCGGTTACTTGCGCCTCTCCTACGCGTGCAGCGATGACGATGTTCGCGAAGGCATGTCACGCATCCAAAAATTTTTCACCCACTCCTAGCCGAATCCACCAAGGAGAATCATGAACAGCTTTTTTGACGCGCTCCGCAAGTCCCCCATCAAGCGGGGGCCCAAAGGGCTCATCGGCGGGGTCTGCGCCGGTATTGCCGCTAAGTTCGGGTGGGACGTACTAGTGGTGCGGATTGTCATGCTGGCACTCATCCTGTTGCCGGTCTTGTCCATTCCGGTGTACGTGGCTCTGTGGGTGCTGCTGCCAAATCAGGACGGAAAGATCCTGGCACAATCCGCGGTCAAAGCCATCGAGAACCGCAAGCGCTAACCGCTTTTCCGGTCAACCGATCGGTTGACAAGACCCATCCCCCGAGTGGGTGTTCCCGTGCCGCTCGGGTGGGCGCAACGATGGGTAAATGGGAAACGCAATCAGTGTTGAAAACCTCGTCAAGACCTACACCACAGGAAAAAACGGTGCCCTCAACGCGGTTGATGGGCTAGACCTCAACATTCGCGAAGGCGAATGCTTCTGCCTACTCGGGCCCAACGGCGCCGGGAAGTCCACCACGGTAGAAATGCTGGAGGGCCAGCGGAAACCCAGTTCGGGCACCATCAGCGTCCTGGGTTACCACCCCTGGGAGGCGGGCCCCGAGTTTAAGGCGCGCATCGGCGTCGTGCTTCAGGAAGCCTCGGATGGCTCACTCTTCACGGTGGCGCAGGTAATGCGCCAACTGGCCGCTCTCTACCCCAATCCTGCCAACATTGAGGAGCTCGTGGCGGCGGTGGGTCTTTCCGAAAAATGGGGTGCGAAGGTGAAGTCGCTTTCCGGCGGGCAGCGGCGGCGTCTGGATGTGGCGCTAGGGATTGTGGGGCGCCCCGAGGTGCTGTTTTTGGATGAGCCGACCACCGGGTTCGATCCGATTTCGCGGCGGCAGTTCTGGGATCTAATCCGCACACTGCACGCGGAAGGCACCACGATTGTGCTGACCACCCACTACCTGGACGAGGCCGAGGCGCTTGCCGATCGCATCGGCATCATTAACCACGGAGTCAAGATCGCCGAAGGGAACCCGCAGGAAATTGGCGGACCGGATGCGCGGACTCCGCGCGTGCGCTGGCTCGGCCCGGACGGACACGTTCACGAGCGCATCACCAGTGAACCGACCGAACTGTTACGCCAGCTCATGCCGGACAGTGGCGAAATTCGGGACTTGCAGATTGTCCGGCCGAGTTTGGAGGACGTCTATGTAGAACTCGTCGGCGAGCAGAACGAAGCAGAGAAAGTGGAGGTCAGCGCATGAGCACCCTCGAAGCACCCACCGCAGTCCCACAGAATTGGCGGCCGAGTACCGTTGCCATGAGCTGGCAGCGCACCAAGGTGGAACTGGGCACGCTCTTTCAAGACCCGATTGCGCTCGTTCTGGTCCTGCTCTTCCCGACCTTGATGATGCTGCTCTTTGGCACCGTCTTTTCCGGGATGGGGGAAATGGCCGGTCCGGGCGGAGAGTCCGTATCAATCCCGCAACTGTATGTGCCCAGCCTGCTCGCCTCCGGCGCATTTCTCAGCAGCTTCCAGAACTTGACCTCCTACGTCTCGGTGGATCGATTCAACGGGGCGATCAAGCGTCTCTCCAGCACCCCGCTGACCCCACTCGCCTACTTTCTGGGAAAAATCGGGCTGACCTTGGTGCTGGTTGTGGTTCAAAGCGTGTTGCTCATTGCGGTGGCGGCGCTGTTGTTCCAGGTTCCCCTGCCTGCCGATCCGATGCGCTGGCTGGTTCTCGCCGGAATCATGCTGTTCGCTACCGCCGTGGGGGCGACGCTGGGCATCGCCCTGGCCTCGGTCGCAAAAACCGAGCAGGCCGGCTCCACGCTTGCCGTGGTACCCAATCTGCTTCTCTCCTTTATTTCCGGTGTGTACCTTCTGCCCAATCTTTTGCCGGAGTGGCTGCTCAACATTGCGGCGATCTTCCCGCTGCGCTGGACCGTGATCGGCCTGCAGTACGCGTTCCTTCCGGACTGGGCGTTCGAGCTTCCGGATTTGAAAACCGCGAATCCCTGGATCGGTATGGGTGTCCTTGCCATTTGGCTGGTGCTAGGGCTGGTGCTCTCGGTCCGCACCTTCAAATGGCGGCAGAAGTAAGTAAAGTTCAGTTCATGAAGGAACCCCGTGGGACAGACTCCGGCGCCGGTGCGGCGGCGGAGTCCGTCCCCGGTGACAACCCGGAGATCACCCACGCCGACTCGGTCATTATTCGCTCGAGCAAGTGGTGGAATGCCGCGTTCTATGTCCTTGCTGCAGCGCTTGTCGCCGCCTTCGCGACGCTCATCGAATGGCCGCAGAGCCTGGGTGCGCTAATACCGCTATTGGTGACCGTGGCCGCGTACTCGGCCCTCATCTTGCCGCGCTGGCCAACCCCGGTTCACGGGCAGGTTTACATTGCCATCATGCTCGCGTGCCTGTGGACGGCCACGGCGTTAGCACCCTATTCGGCGTTCTGGTATTTTTTCGTGTTTGCCCACGTCTGGATGTTCGCCAAGAATGCCAAGTGGGCCTTTGCGAACGTTGCCGTGATGGCGGCGGGCCTCATTGTTGCCCTCTACATCCGCCTCCCTCAGGTCTCCCTGGATCAACTCACCATCCAAATCATCCTGCCAAGCCTGGTCTGCATGGGTGCTGGATATTGGATTCATCTCATCATTGCCCAGAGCGAGGAACGCGCAGAACTGCTCGCCGCCCTGCGCCGAACCCAGGAGGCGCTAGCGAGCGCGAATCGAGACGCCGGTGCCACCGCCGAGCGCGAGCGGCTTGCCCGGGACATTCATGACACGCTGGCTCAAGGGTTTACCTCGGTTGTGGTGCTCGCGGACGCGGCACTGGCCCAGGCGGCAAAGGGTCAGGACGTGAGCGCGACGTTGTCCTCGCTGCGCCAGATTGGGCAGGACAACCTCAATGAGGCGCGCGCACTGGTCTCGGGCGGAAGCAGCCATTGGGATGACGAGAATTTCACCGCCGCGCTCCAGCGCACGTGCGACGCCCAGGACTGGTTGCACGTCGAGGCCACCATCGGCGCCTACTCCGGCGGCTTGGATCAAAATCAGAAGGTCATGCTTCTGCGCGCCCTCCAGGAGTCGCTCACTAATGCCCGCAAGCATTCCGGCGCCGGACGGGTGCGGGTGACCTTAAGCGAGGAGGGACCTCAGGTGATCTTAGTGATTGACGACGACGGCACGGGCTTTAATAGCCGCAGCGCACCGGGATACACCGAGGGTTTGGCAAAGTTTGGGCTGTTCTCCATGCGCCAGCGTGCCGAGGAAGTGGGGGCGCGGCTCACGATCGATTCGCGCATAGGAAAGGGCACCCGGGTGCGGGTGGAGGTCGAGCGGTGAACGCGGTAAGGGTGATCATCGCGGACGACCATCCCATTGTCCGTTCCGGTCTGGCGGCGCTGCTCGGGGTAGAGGACTCCATCGAGGTGGTTGGCGTTGCCTCCAATGGACAAGAATGCCTCGACCTGGTTCAGAGCCTGGGGGCAGATGTCGTGCTCATGGACTTGCGTATGCCGGTTATGGACGGCGTCGCGGCGACGGCAACGCTGGCAACGCGCCACCGGCAAGCCAAGGTGGTCATCTTGACGACCTATAACGATGACGCCGACATTGTGCGTGCCGTTGAGGCAGGAGCGGTGGGCTACCTCTTGAAGGACAGCGGGGCAACGGAAATTGTGCGCGCGGTCCAGGCGGCGCATCGCGGGGAGACGGTACTTTCCCCGCGCGCCACCAGCGCTTTGCTGAACCGTGTGCGTGAACCTATTGCGCCCGCACTGAGCCCGCGCGAGGTAGAAGTGATCTCCGCGGTGAGCGAGGGGCTTTCCAACGCCGAGATTGGCAAGAAACTCTTCATTACCGAGGCAACGGTCAAGACCCACCTGATCCGCATCTTCGGCAAGCTCGGCACCCAGGACCGCACCCGGGCAGTGGTGGAGGCTATGCGGGCAGGCTACCTTCCGGCGCCCTAGAGCGCCGCCGCCGCCGCGAGTTGCCACGTGCACAGCGATTGAGCGTCGAATAAGCGTGACAAACGGCAACTCGCGGGCAGGGAAGTGCCGATTGTTGCCTGAATCACAAGTTCTCATAGAATCGAATGTGGGCTCGATGAGGCGTCCGGAAGATACACGAGGGCTGCACAACACCGACGGCCCGTGAGAGCTAAAGGACGTTGCGCCCCATGAAAATTGGCATCTTGACCTCCGGCGGGGACTGCCCCGGACTGAACGCGGTCATTCGCGGAGCGGTGCTCAAGGGCATCAAAAGCTACGATCACGAATTTGTCGGCTACCGCGACGGCTGGCGCGGCGTGGTCGAGGGCGACGTCATGGAACTGCCCCGCTCCACCGTCCGTGGCATTTCCAAACAGGGCGGAACCATCCTGGGAACCTCTCGCACCAACCCCTTTGAAGGCGATGGCGGACCGGAAAACATTCAAGCCCACATGGACCGTCTGGGCGTTGACGCCATCATTGCCATTGGCGGCGAGGGGACTCTTGCCGCCGCGCAGCGCCTGACCGAGGCGGGGCTCAAGATTGTCGGTGTGCCCAAGACCGTCGACAATGATTTGGATGCCACCGACTACACGTTCGGCTTTGATACCGCGGTACAGATTGCCACCGAGGCCATCGATCGGCTTCGCACCACCGGCGAATCTCATCACCGCACCATGATCGCCGAAGTCATGGGCAGGCACGTCGGCTGGATTGCCTTGCATTCGGGCATGGCCTCCGGCGCTCACGCGATCCTCATCCCGGAGCAGCCCGAGTCCATGGAAACCGTTGCCGGGTGGATCAGCGAAGCGCGCGACCGCGGCCGCGCGCCGTTGGTTGTGGTTGCCGAGGGGTTTGCCCCCGAACACTTTGAGGGCCCGCATTCCGAACGCGGCCTGGACGCGTTTGGCCGTCCCCGGCTGGGCGGTATTGCGGACAAACTGGCACCGGAACTCGAGGCCATGACAGGGATCGAGACTCGGGCAACGGTCCTCGGCCACATCCAGCGCGGCGGGGTTCCCTCGGCGTACGATCGAGTGCTTGCCACCCGTTTGGGTATGGCCGCAGTGGACTCGGTGGTTGAGGGTAACTGGGGGACCATGGTCTCCTTGCGCGGCACCGACATTGTCAATGCGCCGTTCTCCTACGCCCTGGAAAACCTCAAAACGGTACCGCAATCGCGCTACGACGAAGCGAAAATTTTGTTTGGCTAGCGGATACGCGCAGTGGGCTACCAGCCCAGGGCCCGCTTCAGCGGGTTAGCCAGCGACTTGGCAAACGTCGAAGTCAGGTGGTTGTCGCGATAGACCACCACTCCCCCCACCACGGGCGGGCACACCCCGTTTTGGCACATGTACTTTGTCAGGTCGATCGTTTTGACCTTCGGCAACTGTTGCGCGACCAAACTCAGCGGGTCTTTTTGCGCGTACAGCGGGTCATACGGGATATCGCACTTGGGTGAGTCGATACCGTTCTTGAGCAGACAGTCCGGGACGGGCGAGGGCGGGAACGGCGAATCGAGGACAACGGACACCGGGATTCCGGCGTCCACGATCGGTTGCAGTGCGTCTTTGTAGCCTTGCACGAGGTCTTTCTGACTGGACCACCGCCAGTTGAGCGCGTCTTGGTAACCGCCAGGGGTCATACCCGAGACGATGACCAGGTTCGGTTTGAGTTCCAGAATCTTCGCGAGACGTTGTTGGTTGCGTTCCGGGCACACGTTCAGCGGGCCATCCACGTTGATGGGCGGCGACATGGTAAAGGGGCAACCGTCAAAGATCATCGAAGTGACCTTCCAGCCCGAATCTTTGGCTGCGATATCGAGGCCGTCAAGAATCTGCCCGGCGTGCGAGTCCCCCACCAAGACAGCGTTTTTTGTCGCGCCGGCGTCCCCGAAGACGCACTTGGTCCCCAGTCCTTGACCAATGTTGAGATTGCATCCGTCGGTGGAGGTGAGGTTGAAATCGGATTTGGCCGCCGTGGCCGAAGGTTTCAAATCCGCCAGGGTAAGGTCTCGAGGGTTGAGTTTGCCGGTCACATCCAATGCCTCGGCCCCGAGATTCTTATTCGTGTTTTCCGAACGAGTCTGTTCTAGTTGGGCGCTCACCGCGTTCTGCACGCCGAACCAGGGAATGGCGGAGGCCGTGACGAGGATCGCGGTGAGTGCGCCAGCCATCACAAAGGCCGAACGGTTATTGGCGCTCTTCTTGAGATGCCAACCTCGGGTGAGGTATCGCCGTCGTGCTTTTCTAAAAGGCAACTCGACATAAAGGTAAGTGAACCACGCCAGCCCCACGCTCGCAGCGATCAAGAACAGGGCCGAGAACCAGGTGATTTGTTGCTCAGAAATCACCAGGAAATAGACGATCAGCGGCCAATGCCAGAGATAGAGCGAGTAGGAAATATCGCCCACAAATACAAATGGCCTGAGGCATAGCCACCATGTCGCGTGCTTGGGGCCGGAGGAGCGCAACGCCTGGGTGAAGAGACCGCAAAAGAGCAGAAGGACCGCGCCGAGCGTGGGGATCGCGGCCAGGTAACCGGGGATGGGCATCGCCGTGGAGAGGGTGAACGTGGATGCGACCACCAACGCCAAACCGACCCAACCGCCCAGCACGGCGGTGCGGCGTTGCAGGCGCACCCGGGAGATGAGCATGGCCGCGAGCCCGCCGATCCCCAACTCCCACGCGCGGGTGAAGGTGGAAAGGTAGGCGGCCTCATGGTTAAACGGCGTGAAAGCGAGCGAAAAAAAGAAGGACGCGGCGGTCAGCGTTGCGAGCACCAGGAAGCTGATTCTTGCGGTGGATTTGCCGAGCTTCACCGCGAGAAACGCGGCGCCCATGATGAGCCAGGGAATCACCGCGTAGAACTGTTCCTCCACGCTCAAGGTCCAAAAGTGCTGGACCACCGAGACTTGCTCGTTTGCGGATTGATAGCCCGTTGTGGTGAAAATCTGGTTCCAGTTTTGGATTTGCAACGCGGACGCGGCGACATCGCGGGCGAGTTCCTGCCAGCGAGTTTGCGGGAAGATGATGAGCCCTGCAACCAGGGTGGTGAAGAGCACCAAGGCCGCCGCAGGCATGAGGCGTCTGAACCGTCTGGCGTAGAACGCGCGCCATTTCACGGTGTGCGTGACCGTCGCTTCTTTGACGAGGGAGCCCACAATGAGGAAACCGGAGATGACGAAAAACACGTCCACGCCCAGGAACCCGCCGGGAAAAATGCTGGGAAAGAGGTGGTAGAGCACCACCATGGACACCGCGATGGCGCGCAGTCCCTGGATGTCCGGGCGGTTCAAAATGAGCCGTCGATAATGTTCGCGGCGGCGGTGAGATTTCTCGACCGCGGCCGCGGCGGTGGACGTTCCAATGCGTTGGGCCGGGGCCGGTTTCGCATCAGCAGGTTTCGTATCAGCCGGTTTCGCCTTGGCCACTTTGATGCGGGCGGCGAGTTTGCGAGCTTTATCCCAGGGGATCTGAGGGGTCATCGGGCGCGCACCACCGACCACACCTGGCGCAAACCCCGCAACACGTACTCCTTTTAACCGACGTTGACTCCTGGTTCGGCGCGCTTGCGGCTGGCGCAAGTTTTGCCGCCAGGGTCATGGCACACGTCAGTCAATCTTAGCCTCTTGAGGCGCGTCGACGGTCCTTAGAGCCGCAAACTTTTCTTGGAGCATGATGAGAATCGCGCCGAGGAGGATGACGGCTGCAGGGAGCAGGAGCGCCTGGCCCATGGCGGTGGCGAATCCCTCGTGCAGCACCGGCGGGAGCACACCCATCGGGGTTTCACCCTGTCTGCCCTGCGGTGCCGCCGGAAGCTCTGCGGAGAGCCTGGCTTGCATCAGCGCAGCTATGGCGGCGCTGCCGATCACCGCACCCACCTGCCGGGTGGTGTTGTACACGCCGGATCCTGCGCCAGCTTGGCGTAGCGGCAGGTTGCGCACCGCCGAGCTCGAGAGCGGTGCCCACAAGAACCCGTTGGCGATCCCGAGCAACGCGCTGGGAAGCAGCAGCATCCACACCGGCGTATCGGGGTGCAGCATCGAGGAATACCAGAGCAAGGACAGCGCGAACATGGCCATGCCGAACCCGGCAAGATACTTTGGCGTGACGCGATTCGTGAGGCGACCCACAAACGGCGCCAAGGCACCGGAGATGACCGCCATGGGCGTCATCATGAGCGCCGACTGGGTTGGTGTGAGTCCCTGAACTTGCTGAAGGAAGAAGATCAACGGCAACCCCATGGAAATCACGGCGAATCCGACGGTGGAGATCGAGAGGTTGGCGATGCTGAAGTTCCGGTCCCTAAAGAGTCCGAGCGGCAAGAGCGGTTCGACCTTGGCAAAACGTTCCCACAGGAGAAAGACCACCAGGACAGCGAGTCCGGCAATGATCAGTCCCCAGACGGTGATGGGCCCGGTAATGGTTCCCCAGTCATAGGTTTCGCCCTCTTGAATCCCAAAGACGATCAAGAACATTGCGGCGGCGCTCAAAATCACGCCCACCCAGTCAAAGCGGTGCGGGTGCGTGGGAAGTTTGGGCACCAAGCGCCACGCGAGAATGAAACCGATGATTCCCACCGGAATGTTGACGAAGAAGATCCATTCCCAGCCCAGCCCATCGACCAGTAGCCCACCGGCGATGGGCCCGATGAGCGTCGCGGCACCGGCAACGGAGCCCCAAGCGCCCAGTGCCGCACCGCGCGACTCTGGAGGGAAAATCCTGGTAATGATCGCCATGGTCTGCGGCGACAGCAAGGCGGCGCCAAAGCCCTGAAGGACACGGGCCAGGATCAGCGAATCGATGTCGGCTGAGAGCCCACACCACAGCGACGCGACGGTGAAGATCACCAGACCAATAAGGTACAGGTTTTTGGGTCCGAATCGGTCGCCCAAGCGTCCGGCGATCAGGAGCGGAACCACGTAGGCCAGGAGAAAAGCGCTGGTCGCCCAAATCACCATGTTCATATCGGTGTTCAGCGAACGCATGATGGCCGGGTTCGCCACCGACACAATCGTGGTGTCGACCAGGATCATGAAGAATCCAAAAAGCAGTGCGACGAGTGCGCGCCAGGGGCGAACCTCCGCAGACGGCGAAGCGTGGGTCATGAGGGTCCTCTGTTCTTCCCTGTGCATCCGACGTGTCGGTCGTGTGCGGGCCGCGCCTCCGGGCCGTCACCACAGGTCCAACGGTAGTCCGGGAGCGGCCAAAAGGAGTAAATTAGCGGCGCAAAAACCCGGTGGGGCGCGGCGCGGTTCGACCGGCGTCCGGGGAGACAATGACTTCTTGAGCGGCGGCGTAGCTGTCATCGCCGCTTGTAACTTGAAGGTCGGCCGCTGGATCGACGGCACGCTTAATGACCGCGAGCGCGATCGGCCCCATCTCGTGGTGCTGCCCCACACTGGTCACCGTGCCGACCGTGCGTCCGGAAAAGTTCACCGGTGAACCCACAGCCGGGGTGCCATGAATCGAACCGTCCAGGCTGAGAAACACCAAGCGTCGCGGCGGGTGGCCCAAATTGTGGACCCGCGCGATGGTTTCCTGCCCCTTGTAACAGCCCTTTTCCAGATGGACTGCGTTACGCAGCAGATCGAGTTCGTGTGGAATGCTCTTGTCATCGACGTCAAAGGAAAAGCGTGGACGCCAGGCCGCGATCCTGAGGGCTTCGCTTGCCATGGTTCCCGCCAGGGTGAGGTTCGCGGTGGCGAGTGCCTCCGGCAAGTCTGCGAGCCGCGCCCGGGAAATGAAGTGCAGATAGCGGGCCGCGTCCTCGGGGTGATCGGCACCGGCCGCGTAACTCACACCGCCTGGAGCAACCTCGGGCCATGGGTCGGTGAAGACCACGGATTCCAGCGGCACGGTGTCGCGGGCGGCCTGCACCACGGCAAACTCCTCGCCAGCATCACGCACTTCAACTTGGTACATGAATTTCATCGAGTTGAGGAATTCCACCAACGCCGGCGCCCGCCCGGCGTCCAACGCCACAAGCATGCGGTCCCCGGTATCCACCACACGCAGGAAGTGCTCAATGCGCCCCTGAATGGTCAGGAGCAAAACGTTCTGGCTCTCGCCAGGCACCAACACCTGCGAGGACAGGGTGGTCAGCCACTTGTGCCGATCGGGGCCGGAAATTTCCACCACATCCCAGTGCGACTGGTCTACCACGGCAGTGCCGCGCACCAAAGCGCGCTGTTCCATCAGCGGGTTGCCATAGTGTGCGGCGACACCCGCGTCGGCACCACTGCCGGCGACGGCCCCGGGCACCTCAAGCAAAGGGGATGTGTACTCCATGTTTAGGCCAACCAGCGTGAGCGCGCGAACTATTCCGCGTTCTCGGCGGCGTCCTCGGTGACCTCGCCGTCAACTCGATGCAAAATGGCCGAGGCATGCGGCTCGAGCTCCGAACCCTCCTGAGTGACGTCCCAGCGCCAGTAGAGATCGCCATTGACCAAACCGAAAATGCGGGTGGCACCGGCATACGGCTTGGAATTCGCGCCGCGCATCACCATATCCGTGCTCATCTCGATTTGCGGTCCCTTGATAGTGCCGTAGTACAGCTCGGCAATATTGCCCGGGTGCAAGATGGTCACGGCAATGTCGAAGCCGCCGTTGTCATTGCGCAGTTTTTCAACGTCGTCAGCGTTGCGAAGCGCCGGTACCACGTCCCCGGGAATGAGCCCGGGACCGCCGTCAGCCTCGGTGGTTGCCCGGTCCAGCGCCCAGTAACCCATTTCGGTAGAAAGGGGTCGGAGGATGTTTCCTTCATCATCGGTGAGGAAGGATTCCGACTGGTAATTCACAAAGGGCAGGCCGTTTTGACTGAAGCTGACGCGTTGCAGGAAGTGTTCGGAGTCGGCTTCGCCGGCGCCGAGGCGTCCGCGGCCCTCCCACTTTCCGAGCAACCATGACAACGGCACGAGCTCGGGGGTGAGATCGGTGGGGATATCCACTTACTTTTGACCCTTGAAAAGCTTGGCGACCACGAGAGCGGCCATGCCCGCCATGCCGAGACCGGCCACCACCAAAAGCGAGATGAAGAAAATTTCCAGAGCAAGGTAGTTTTCCATGCCCCAATCCTAACAACGTTTCCGCGCGGCCACGGACGGCACAGTTATCCTGGCGCCCCAATAACCGCGGCGGAAATGACCCCCACAATGAACACCACGGGCCCGCACACCAACACCGGCGCTAGCCCCAGCGAAACGCTCGCGAGGAAACCGGCCGGCTGCTTCTTGGACGCCCGCGCCAGCCGGCGGCACGCAGCCACAATCAAGGAGGTGACCAGTGCCGTGATGGCAGCGACCTGCCAATACAAATTGGCGACCCACACCGAAAGCGCGGTAGATACCACGGTTCCCAGGATGACGCTCACGGGTGCAGAGATTCGGTTGCGCAGCGAGTTAGTCCCGGCGATGAGCGTCACAATAATGGACACGGCGGCCGCGAAAATCAGACCGCTCGGCAGCAATACGGGCGGCGTATACACAAAGTCGCCCGGCATTCCCCCGGCCACCAGCTCCGCTTCGGACAGCGGCGCGTAAGCAACCCAGCCAAAGGAGAAGGTCTCGGAGACAACCCGCTCCAACCCGGCCCAGGCGGAGCCCAAACACACCATGAGCACCGCCGCGGCACCGCCCATAGTGGATTCCAGCCGGTAAGCCTGACCGGTACCGCGGACCAGTTGCACCACAAAAATTGCGCAGACACCCATTGCTATCACGAGCAAGGTGATGCCAAAACGCGCATCGAAAAGCAGCGCCGAGGACGCAATCGCCGAGGCCACCGCGCACACCCCCACCACCGCGAACAGGGTTTTACGCGCCGGGAGCCCCAAGAGCCCCGGCCAGCCAAGCGCAAAGACCACCCCGAGCACCGCGCACACTATCCACAGTTGCGCCGGGAAGAAGAGCCCGCCCAGCGCCAATAGCCCAGTGGCCAGGCAGGCAATCACGGCGGAGGTGGTTGGTTTCACATCCTTCATCTTGCCCTACCGCGCCGGTGCCGAGCCAACGCGCGGAAGGAGGCATCGCCGTCGTGCTTCATAAAAATCCGAGCTACCGGCGCCGAACCGCTATACTTTTCAAAATCGCACCTGTGAGTCGCGTCACGGCTCGGCTATCGCAGAAGACGCCCAACGATGTGCTGGCTACCATGGGAGATTTCATGCCGCACCTCTTGCTTTTGACGAATAGCACCGGTCCCTCCACCGACGTGCTTCCGGCCCTCGAACTGCTCGGGCACAAAATTCATGTCCTCCCCGCCGAACCGACCGCGCTCCTTGAGGTGCCGCCGAGCGATGCGGTGCTGGTGGACGCCCGTAAGGATTTAGTGGGCGCCCGCTCGCTCACCCAGCTGTTGCGCGCCACCGGGTTGTCGGTGCCGCTGTTTGTCATTTTGACCGAGGGCGGCATGGCGGCGGTCGGCAGCAATTGGCTCATCGATGACATGATTTTGGACGGCGCGGGCCCGGCCGAGGTCGAGGCGCGCTTGCGGGTGGTGCTGGGCCGGGCGAATTCGGCGCAGGACGAGCTGGACACCGAGATTCGGGCATCCGGGGTGGTCATCGATGAGAGCAGCTACACCGCGCGTATCAATGGTGAGCCGATGAACCTCACCTATAAGGAATTCGAGTTGCTGAAGTATTTGGCGCAACACCAGGGCCGCGTGTTCACGCGCGAGCAGTTGCTGCACGAGGTGTGGGGCTACGACTATTACGGCGGCACCCGCACGGTGGACGTCCATGTGCGGCGCTTGCGCGCAAAGCTTGGCAGCGACCATGAGGGGCTGATTGGCACGGTCCGCAACGTCGGTTACCGCTTTGCCGCTGGGCGCCCGGCAGAAAACGCTAGCGCGCGCCAAGACCGCACCGTAGGCTAGCCCCATGAGTAGCGCCAGCCTCGGCGGTCACATTGACGCCCACGAGGGCCCCCTGCCCACCGACGTTTATGCCCAGCTGAACGCGCTGGCGGCCCTTGCCGAGAACGCCGACGGGCACCCGCCGTTTTCCGACCAGACGCTCGTGTCACTGCGCGCCGCGGACGCGCCGAGCGCGTTGCTCACCGTGAGCTACGTGCTCGATAGCGAGCATCGCTCGCCTGAGTTTGCCGGTGGCGTGAAGAACGACGGCGATGCTCACCCGGGTGCCGTGCCGGAAGCGGGCAACGTGGCTGGCATGGCGGTCGTGGACCTGGATCAGGGTGTGATGGAACTGGTTGTCAGCCCGTGTTTCCGCAATGAAGGGGTGGCCGGCGAACTGCTGTCAGCGCTGAAGGACCGGGGTGTGGAACGGGTGCAGGCGTGGTCGCATGGCGATCATCCGGCGGCCGCGACCCTCGCGGCGCAACAAGGCTATGCGCCGGTGCGCGAATTGTGGCGGATGCGGTTAACCAGGGAAGCTCGCGAGGATCACGGCGCCGATTCGGGCGCTGCCGATCTCGGTATAGCTGCGACTCAAGCGGTGGAAACTCCGGTTTCGGCTGCTGAGCGCTCCCCGGTACCCGCTGGCGTGGTATTGCGAACCTTTGTCCCGGGCTCCGATGATGCGGCGTGGGTGGAGGCGAATGCGATGGCGTTTGCCGAGCATCCCGAACAGGGCGCGCTCACGGTGGAGGATTTGCGCTCGCGCATGAGCGAGTCCTGGTTCGATCCATCCGGCTTTTTTGTGGCCGAGCGGGATGGCGAAATCCTGGGCTACCACTGGACCAAGGTGCATCCCGGGACCGATGGGCATCCCGATATCGGCGAAGTGTATGTGCTCGGGGTTGTTCCGAGCGCTCAAGGTTCCGGGGTGGGCAAGGCATTGCTCGCCGCCGGCCTCGAGTACCTGCATCAACGCGGGCTGGAAGCCATTATGTTGTACGTGGATTCGACCAATGCGGGTGCAATTAACCTCTACCGGAATCTCGGCTTTGTGCGCTGGCACGTCGATGTGATGTACGCACCAGCGGGTAAGGAAAAAACGGTAGATTAGTTGTGCACCGTCAATTGGGTGCGCGTCGCGGTCGGGAACTGAGCAAGGAGCAACGAGAGATGGACACCGAGCAAAAAGAACTCATTCCAGTCCGTACCTCTTCCTCGGAGGCGGCTCCCTCTCAAGCCACACAAGACCGCATCGACATTCCAGATTTTGAACCGCCCGCGCTACCCGAGGGCGATATCGGCGCCGAACGCTTTTTGGACCGTGAAATCAGTTGGTTGGACTTCAATGCGCGCGTATTGGAGCTAGCCGAAGACCCCGACCTGTATCTGCTGGAGCGGGTGAACTTTCTCTCCATTTTTGCCTCCAACCTGGATGAGTTTTTCATGGTCCGGGTGGCCGGGTTGAAGCGTCGCATTGCGGCGGGACTGGCCGTGCCGACGCCCGCCGGGTTGAGCCCCACGGAGCAATTGGAGCAGATCAGCGAGTACGCGCATGAATTGCAGGAGCGGCACGCCCGCACCTTCGCCGAACACGTGCGGCCCGCGCTAGAAAAGGAAAACATTTCCCTGGTGGGCTGGGACGAACTCGACGACCGCGCCCGCGGTGAGCTCGACACGCTTTTTGCCGAGAAGGTCTTCCCCATTCTGACGCCGCTGGCCGTTGACCCGGCGCACCCCTTCCCCTATATCTCCGGACTGTCGCTGAACTTGGCGGTTGTGGTGCGCAACCCGACAACGGGGAAGCAGCTTTTCGCGCGGGTGAAGGTGCCGGACCAGTTGCCGCGTCTGATCGCTTTGGACGGGCCGCGCGCCGGAGTTGGTGGGCGCCCCGCCCGGTTTATTCCGCTCGAGCAGGTCATTGCGCAGCACTTGGATCAGTTGTTCCCCGGTATGGAAGTGCTAGAGCATCACACTTTCCGGGTCACTCGCAATGAGGACCTCGAGGTGGAAGAAGATGACGCCGAGAACCTGTTGCAGGCGCTTGAGAAGGAACTGTTGCGGCGCCGGTTTGGCCCTCCGGTGCGCCTGGAGGTCACGACCGACATCGACCCCGGCATTCGAGAACTCTTGGTGCGCGAACTCGGCGTGGACGAGTCTGAGGTGTATGAAGTTCCCACCCCGCTGGATTTGCGTGGTTTGAGTGTGCTCGGTTCTATCGACCGGCCGGACTTGAAGTACCCGAAGCAGTTGGCGCACACCTCGCGATATTTGAACGAGTCCGAAACGTCGAAGCCGGCAAATGTGTTTGCGGCGATGCGCCGCCGGGACATCCTGTTGCACCATCCCTATGACTCGTTTTCGACCTCGGTGCAGGCGTTCTTGGAGCAGGCCGCCGCCGATCCCAAGGTGCAAGCGATTAAGCAGACTCTCTACCGCACCTCCGGCGACTCCCCCATCGTGGATGCGCTGATCGATGCCGCCGAGGCGGGCAAGCAGGTGTTGGCATTGGTGGAAATTAAGGCTCGTTTCGATGAGCAGGCGAATATTTCATGGGCACGGAAACTGGAGCAGGCCGGGGTGCACGTGGTGTACGGCATCGTGGGTCTCAAAACGCACTGCAAACTCTCGCTGGTGGTGCGCCAGGAAAACGACGGGCTGCGCCGTTACTGCCATATCGGCACCGGCAACTACCACCCGAGGACGGCGCGTTACTACGAGGACCTCGGCCTGTTGACGGCGGATCCGGTGGTAGGCGAAGACTTGTCCCGACTCTTTAACCAATTATCGGGCTATGCGCCCAAGTCGACGTTCAAGCGGCTCTTGGTGGCACCGCGCTCGGTGCGCTCTGGCCTGATCGATCGCATTGAAACCGAGATCGCCAATAAGAAGGCCGGGTTGCCCGCGAAGGTGCAGATCAAGGTGAACTCGATGGTGGATGAGGCCATCATCGATTCGCTGTACCGCGCCTCCCAAGCCGGTGTACAAGTGGATGTCATTGTGCGCGGCATTTGCGCGTTGCGCCCCGGCGTTCCCGGGTTGAGCGAGAATATCCGGGTGCGCTCCATTTTGGGGCGGTTCTTGGAGCACTCGCGGGTGTTCACTTTTGCCAACGGTGGGAACCCGGTTGTGTATATTGGCTCGGCCGACATGATGCACCGCAACTTGGATCGGCGCGTGGAAGCGTTGGTGCGGCTGGCAAACACTGAGGATATTGAGCACTTGATCTCGCTGATGGATCGATACGTCTCGGATGGGACGTCCAGTTGGGCGCTGGACCAAGAGGGTGAATGGACCCGGCACGCGGTTGACGCCGAGGGCAATCCATTGAGCGATGTACAGTCCTGGCTACTCGCTTCCCGCCAACGCAGCACTGGGCGGCGATGAAGACTCACGACACCGCTCCATTCTTGGGGACCAACCTCGTTGATTCCCCGGCAACGGGCGCGACCCCGGCGGTGCCCGATGAACTCCCCGCAAAAGCGGGTCCGTCCATCGCGGTATGGGCTGCCGGTGCCGTGTGCTGGAAGTCAGACAAGTCTTCGCTGAAGGTGTTACTCATTCACCGCCCGCGCTATAACGACTGGTCCTTCCCCAAGGGAAAGCTTGATGTCGGCGAGACCTTGCCGGAGTGCGCCGTGCGCGAAGTGCGCGAAGAGGCGGGCATTAAGGTCAGGCTCGGGGTGCCGCTGCCATCGGTCACGTACAAGGTGAGTGCCGGCAAAAAGCATGTGAGCTACTGGGCGGCCGAAGTGACGGGCGGTCAGCAACCGCACGCAGATCTTCGGGAGACGGATCAAGTGCGGTGGTGTAGTCCCGAGCAGGCTCGCGAATTGCTGACAAAACGCGCCGACCGAGAACCCTTGGAGGCGCTCATAAAACTCTATGAGCAGCGTCGCCTGGGCACGTGGCCCCTGTTGATTTTGCGGCATGCCAAGGCCAAACCGCGCTCCTCCTGGACGCGGGAGGAGGGCGCGCGCCCCCTGGCCGCCACCGGGAAGCGGCAGGCCGTGGTCGACTCGAAACTGCTACAAGCCTGGATGCCGGAGAAACTGTATTCGAGTCCGTGGCGCCGCTGTGTGGACACCTTGCGCCCGTACGCCAAGCTCTCCGATACCAAGATTCGCACCATCGATGCCATTACCGAGTCCGCCGCCGAGCGGAAACCGAAAAAGGCGCGAGCCGCCTTTGAAGCGATGTTGGATAAGCGCAAGCCCACGGTTATTTGCACACACAGACCCGTCCTGCCGCTCGCGCTGGATGTGCTGTCTCGAAGGCGGTCAAAGTTTACCTCGGGCGAACTTCCGTCGAAGGATCCGTATTTGCGCCCAGGCGCAGTGATTGTGGTGCACGTCAGCAAGCATTCGCCCGGCCAAATCATTGCACTTGAAACGTTTGAACCCTACGACGACTAAGGCATTATGACTTCCACGGCTTTCGAATGGACGGGACGCCACGACGGCGACGGATACGAGCACGCGCGTTGGCATTCCGTGGTGAGAGCAGATCTGGATACCGACCACGATGTGGAACTCATCGGCTTTGCCTCTGATGAGGGCGTGCGCCGCAACGAAGGACGCATCGGTGCGGCGGAGGGTCCTGTTGCTATTCGCTCCGCGCTGGCCAACTTGAGTGCGCCGGGAGTGCGGGTAGCCGACCGCGGAGACGTCACCGTGAAGGGTGAAGACCTTGAGAGCGGGCAAAGCGAATTGGCATCGTGGATAGCCGCATCGATTGACCGTAAAGCCATGCCCATAGTGCTGGGCGGCGGACACGAAACCGCCTGGGGTTCTTACCAAGGAATTCGTCAGTCCAAGGCTTTTGGCCGCGGCAAACTCGGAATTATTAATCTGGACGCCCATTTCGATTTGCGCCAAGCCGATCGGCCAACCTCCGGCTCCCCTTTTTCACAAATTGCCGAAGCAGAGGCAGCTCGCAATCAACCATTTAGCTAC
Organism: Haematomicrobium sanguinis DSM 21259; assembly: GCF_000688395.1. Taxonomy (GTDB): domain Bacteria; phylum Actinomycetota; class Actinomycetes; order Actinomycetales; family Micrococcaceae; genus Haematomicrobium; species Haematomicrobium sanguinis. Next base: position 122,457 of record NZ_JIAG01000001.1, read on the forward strand.
ACCGTTCTTGGAATCAGCGAACCCAACAATTCTTTCGCGCTGTTTGCCAGAACACAGGAGCTCGGGGTTTCCTATGTGCTCGACGAGGATTGCACCCCGGAGACCCTTCCTGATTTGCTTCGTTATCTTGACTCATTCATGAGCCAGGTTGATCACGTCTATCTCACGGTGGACTTGGATGTGTTACCGGCATCGGATGCTCCCGGGGTCAGCGCTCCTGCCGCTTTGGGCGTCGCGCCGCGAGTGATATTGGAAATTGTCAAGCACCTCGCCGACGCTGGAAAGCTCTGCCTGGTTGATGTGGTGGAGCTCAATCCACGCTTCGATATCGATAGCCGTACGGCGAAGTTCGCGGCCCGGCTGGTTCATGAGGTTGCTCGCCGCGAAGCGGACTAGACCCCATTCTGGCTCTCGCATCTACTTATGCTGCGAAATTTTCCTGAAATTGGGCGTGGTGTGTCGGGTGGGCGGGGTGTTATTTGTACTGCACAGTCGATTTGGAAAAATAGGCCTGTAATGTTGATTTTCGCTAGGTCATGTCCTTGCCCGAGAGTAAAATTATGGTATGGACAACGAATTCACCGGATCCCCGGATCCACTGGACAGGAAGAACGCACCCGCTGCGCCCTCGCCTGGTTCGTTGCCCGCCACACCCGTGGATGAGGACAGCATGGGTGCACGGGTTCACGTGCTCACCGATCAGCTCCTCGCCCTGACCCGGGAACTGACGAACCAAGGGGTGGGCACCCCGCGCAAAGAATTAACCGTCCTCGCCCAACACGTCGAGAACCTGGCCAGGGCGCTCGCGTCCACCCAGGTCACGCTCACCGGTGTCCTCGAGCGTGAGCACGTGGCCGCGTCCCCGATGGGCGGCACCTACGGGTGGGAAAACGAACCCGAACGCCCCCACTACAAAGACCTCACCGACTACCTCGTACAAACCCTGCGCATCACACCCAGGGACGCGAAACAACGCATCAGCCTCGCCGCCGCGATGCGACCCGCCCCCAACGCCCCGCTCAACGATGCAGCACCAGCCCACCCCCGGCTCACCGAATCCCTTCGCGCCGGGGAACTCTCCCTCGAATCCGCGACCATCATCCTGGACACCACCGAAAACATTGCCGCCCACCCACCAACGAGCTTCCAGATCGGGGCCCAGGCCACCGACCCGGTCGCCTGGGCCACCGAAACCGAGAACACCCTCTGTGAACAAGCCCGCACCTTCGGGCCCACCCAACTACGCCGGATCGGCAAACACTGCGAAATCCTCGCCAACCCCGACGGCACCGAACCCACCCCCCGACAACTCGCACGCCACCAAGGCATCACCTACAAAGGCCGACACCACAAACTCCACCACTTCCACCTCGCCCTCACCGACACCCAAACCGAACAATTCACCACCAGCATCACCGCACACCTTTCCCCCACCCGCGGCGGCACCACCCTCACCCACCCCACCCGCGCACCCCAAGCCAACAACACCGAGAACACCAGCACCGAAGCTACAGGCACCACGGACGCCGGCGGCACGGGTGCCGGTTCCCAGACGGGCGGGCCCGGGTTCCTGACCCAGTACGCGGTAGCACCGACGCCCACCCAAATCCACGCCTCGGAAACCGGGATAGCACCCACCCACGCCCAAAAACTCTTAGACATCATGCTCACCGCGATCCGCGAAGGCTCCCTGCACCTGGCCACCGCCACCCGAGAAAACACCGGCGAACACTACGTCCCCCAAGCACGCCAAACCGTCATCGCCATCATCAACCACCACGACCTCACCCCAGAACCACCACCAGACACCACCCCACCAGGTGCCGCGCCATCAAGCGAGCCGCCCGGCGCCAGATCCCGGCCACCAGACACCCCGTTCTACCAACGCACCGGACCCACACCCCCCAGCGCAATCCAAGAACTCGCCTGCAACGCCACCATCCACACCGTCACCCTCAACCAGGACAACCAACCCCTCAACGTCGGCCGCGCCCAACGATTCTTCACCCCTGTCCAACGCATCGCCCTCAACGCCCGCGACAAAGGCTGCGTCTTCCCCGGCTGCACCACACCCCTAGCCTTCTGCGAAGCACACCACATCACCCCCTGGTCCCACGGCGGCCACACCAACCTGAACAACGGCGCACTCCTATGCCCCTACCACCACCACTACATCCACACCGGCACCTGGACACTCACCATCACCAACAACACCCCCACCCTCACCCCACCACCCTGGATCGACCCCCACCAACAACCCCAAACCAACACCATCCACACCCTCCATACGTAGTTCCACTGCGGCAGTACCGAGTAGACCTTTCTGGCAACTAGCCATTGACACCCGGCATTTTTGTATCAAATACTTGATACATAAATCGGAGGTTGCCATGTCGATATATTTGTCGTTCGTCGTAATCAGTGCCGTTGCTGCGTTGGCGGTGACGCTCATTTATCTCGTGCTGCGAATTGCGCGGAGCGTCAAACTACGCCGACAGATTCAAAGCCCGACCAAGTATGCAGGGACTGCTCGTGACAACGATGCGGTAGGCAACGCGCTCAATCACTGCTGGTGGGTCGCCGCAATCGCGCTCTTCTTTAGCGGTGCATTCTCACCACGGCCCACGGTGTATGAAATGAGTCCACAGTTGCCACTCGGCGAGGAGCCCACGGTACCTCAGTTCAATACCGACTCCTGGATGGCTAACAACTTCGTCTGGGCGGCACTCGTGCTGAGCCTGCCCATGCTCGCACTAGGGGTGGTGTATGTGATTGCACAATTCTCCTGGCCGCGACCGGTCGGCGCAGTACGCACGGCGACACTTGAACGCCGGAGCTTCGGCTCGCTCCTCCCGCTCAAAATGTCCACACTTTTTGCCGTCAACGTACTGATCTTCCTGGGTTTGGCAATCAGCTGTTTGTGGATTCCGGCATCGACTCCGAAAATCACCTACGAGGGCGACTCTATTGTCTCGACCCAAGATGGCATCGCCCCTGGCTGGTTCATGGCGGCAACGTTCGGAATTTCAATTCTTGTGCTGGTGCTCGCGGTATCGGCCGCGATCGCCGTGATCATTAATCGACGCATCATCCCGGGCCTGAAATTCCGCGACGATTCGACCATTCGCAGGATCGATATCAACCGCATGCTTCGTTGGGCCGTCCTTTTGGTGGCAAGTACCTCGGGCACTCTTTGGGTAGCGGCCTGGGGCACAACAACATCCGGTTTCGACCTTGTCGCAATCGCCCTCTGGCTCATCAACGCCGCACTAGCCATCGGATTCTTCCGATCCCCTCGAATCGTGCCCGCCACACCCGAGAAGCCACACCTCGAGGAAGCATCGCTGGAAGAGCTGCGCCCGGGAAGCATGGGTTATGTGCTCCGCTGGCAACAGCTCGCCTCCTCCGGCACCACCGCGGTAGCGTTCATCGCGCTTGTGGCCGCACTGATCACGATGCCGTCGGTTTTCGCCGAGTTCGACTACTGGAAAGATGTCACCCCCGCTTACGCTCTCATTGCCCTACTGCTAGGCATCAGCGTCCTGCCCCTACTCTTCCTCGTGGCCGTGGAGGCGCGCTTTGCAGTGATTTCACGCGGCGAGCGCACGCCGAGCCGTCACCGGCCACGAATCGGCGTCTCGGGCTGGATCACCATCGGTGCTGTCTTGGTGATAGCCGCCAGCGCACTCGCAATCACCGCCGGCGGATTTCCGAAAATTGCCCTATACACGAGTTGGGCGCTGATCGCAGCCAACTTCCTCCTCACCGCACTCTCGCTGGCACTCATCCTGACCAGGCGCTCCTACTTCACGCCCACCGACGGCCCCGGTCAGCGCGCCGACCAGTGGTTGCGATCCGCCTCGATCGTCCGGGTGCTCAGGATTTCGGTCATGACCTTGATTTTTGACCTCTTACCGCTCACAGCCGTCAGACTCGAGGATCCGACCGACCCCACAGTCGGCCCAAATCCCATTGTGCCGTCGACTTTTGACGGCCTCATCGCTGTGGTCCCGTTCGTGATCATCACCGCCGTCCTCGTCGTCATCTTTGTTCGCGTACCCGCCTTGGACATTTCTCAAGCCGCATTGCGAAATAGTTGGCATCCCAACCCCACGCCCGAGCATCAAGCAGGGCAACGCTAACCGTGGAACTTCGTATTGACCTCGATTCCCCGGTGCCGCCCTTTGAGCAAATCCGCGCTCAGATTACGGCATATATTTCCTCCGGCCAGCTTGCTGCTGGAACCAAGCTCCCCACCGTCCGGGCCCTTGCCGGGGACTTAGGCGTCGCCTCGGGCACCGTTCAACGCGCGTACCGCGAACTCGAAAGCGCCGGCCTCGTCGAAGCTTCCGGGAAACGCGGCACCCAGGTTCGCGCCGACCTCGCCCCCAGCCAAAGGGCCTCGGACACACACAAACTCCAGCAAGCCGTCGACGACGCGCGCCGGGCCGGTCTTAGCCCGCAGGAAATACTGACACTCGTGGCGCACCGGGTGAGCTTGCCCGTTCAAGGCGACCACTCGCCGTCGTAATTAAGAAGTAGGGAAGCCTACGCTTGGCAAGGCTAGGCTTGGCACGCTATACAGGCTCGGGCATGCGGAATACGCTGGTCCCATGAGCAAATTTCATGACCTTTTGACGGCCCAAATTGGTAACGAGTTTTCCGCGTCGCAACAGTACATTGCGATCGCCACGTGGTTTGACGCCGAGGATTTGCCACAGTTGGCAAAGCACTTCTACCGGCAGTCGCTTGAGGAGCGCAACCACGCCATGATGTTGGTGCAGTATCAGCTGGATCGCGATGTGAAGGTCGTGATTCCGGGTGTCGAGTCGCCAAAGAATGATTTCAACAGCGTGCAGGAACCGATCGCCTTGGCGCTGGCGCAGGAGAAGACCGTCACGAGCCAAATCGAGGCGCTTTTCCAGGCCGCGCGCGAAGAGAACGACGCGCTCGGCGAGCAATTCATGTTGTGGTTCTTGAAGGAGCAGGTTGAAGAAGTGGCGTCCATGTCCACGCTGCTGACCATTGCTGAGCGCGCCGGCGATGACTACTTCGACATCGAAAACTTCCTCGCCCGCGAGTCGGTGGGTGATGGCGGCGGCGAAGATGCAAGCGCACCAGAAGCCGCGGGCGGCGCCATCTAGCCCCAGCCTTAGACCACTGCCTCAAGGCTCGCACGGGGTTCGGCGCAATATGCCGAACCCCGTTTGCGTGCCCGGCTAGACTATTTCCCATGAGCATCCCCACGCCTTACGAAGATTTGCTACGCGACGTCTTGGCCAGCGGCACCCCGAAAAGCGACCGCACCGGCACCGGCACACGCTCCGTCTTCGGCCGGCAAATGCGCTTCGACTTGGGAGAATCCTTCCCGCTCATCACCACCAAGCGCGTGCACTTCAAGTCTGTGGCGGTGGAGCTGTTGTGGTTCTTGCGGGGGGATTCAAACATCGCCTACTTGCAGGAAAACAACGTCAAGATTTGGAACGAGTGGGCGGACGCGAACGGCGAACTCGGCCCGGTCTATGGTGTGCAGTGGCGAACCTGGCCCACCCCTGATGGGGAGCACATCGACCAAATTTCTGCGGTCATGGAGTCATTGCGGACTAACCCTGACTCGCGTCGCCACATTGTCTCCGCGTGGAACGTGGCCGAATTGCACAATATGGCCCTGCCCCCGTGCCACGCGTTCTTCCAGTTCTACGTCGCAGATGGCAAACTCTCCTGCCAGCTCTACCAACGCAGTGCAGACCTGTTCCTCGGCGTTCCGTTCAATATCGCCTCTTACTCCCTGCTGACCCTCATGATGGCGCAACAACTGGGGCTTGAGCCCGGGGAATTCGTGTGGACCGGCGGTGACGTGCACATCTATGACGACCACGTCGATCAAGTCACGGAGCAACTGAGCCGCGCCCCCTACCCGTACCCGCGATTGGTCATTTCGCGGAAACCGGAAAGCATCTTCGACTACACGTTTGGGGATTTCGAGGTGCTCGATTACCAGCACCACCCCACCATCAAAGCGCCCATCGCGGTCTAGCACGTGACCATCTCCATGATCTGGGCCCAAGCCCAGGATCGCGTCATCGGCGACGGCGGCACCATGCCCTGGAACCTTCCCGAGGATATGCGCTATTTCACCGCGACCACGAAGGGCCATCCCGTGGTGATGGGGCGGCGCACCTGGGAGTCCTTTCCGGCCAAATACCGCCCGCTCCCCGAGCGCACCAACATTGTGATCACCCGAGATTCAAGTTGGAGTGCGGCCGGCGCCCAGGTGGCGCATTCGCTGGATGCAGCGCTGGAGTTGGCACGCCCTGCGCCCGGCGGCGAGGACATCTTTGTGATCGGCGGCGGTCACGTGTACCGCGAGGCCATGCCGCGCGCCGACGTGTTGTACGTCACCGAGATCGATATTTCGGTCGCCGGGGACACCCGTGCGCCGGAGATCCCGTCCGACTTCCGTCTGGCGGCTGCCGAGCCGGAGGCCGGCTGGCTCACGAGTACGGGCGGGGTGCGGTACCGGTTTTTGCGGTACGCGCGTGAGGTTTTGCGCGCGGCGCGTTGAATTGCCCGGGTTGCGCCCCGTGCCGCGGGTGCGTTGGGTGCGTCACAAAAGACGTACGACGGCGCGTGCCCACCTAGACTGGTAGGCATGGGAAATATGGCAACAGTTGGGTATATCGGTTGGCGTGGCATGGTGGGTTCCGTCCTGCAGTCTCGCATGATCGAGGAGGGCGACTACTCCCATATTCAGCCGGTTTTCTTTTCCACGTCCAACGCCGGCGGCGCCTCGCCTTCGGTGCCGGGGCAGGGCGATGCGGGTCCCCTTCAGGACGCCTACGATTTGAGCGCCCTCGCCAAACTTCCCATCATCGTCACGACTCAGGGCGGGGACTACACCTCCGAGGTTCTCGGCGAACTGCGCGCGCGAGGCTGGGATGGCTTGTGGATTGATGCGGCTTCGACCAAGCGCATGGATGATGACACCGTCATCGTCCTAGACCCGGTAAACCGGGCCGTCATCGATCAAGCACTGGCCTCTGGCGTCAAGACGTTTGCCGGGGGAAACTGCACCGTCTCCTGCATGCTGATGGGTTTGGACGGGCTCTTTTCTGCAGGCGTTGTCGAGTGGGCGACGTCCATGACCTACCAGGCGGCCTCCGGCGGTGGCGCACGGCATATGCGCGAACTGCTCACCCAATTTGGCGACCTGCACGGGTCGGTGTCCGATTTGCTGGCAGATCCGGCGGCCGCAATCTTGGATATCGATCGCGGTGTATTGGAGGCACAGCGTGGCGAGCGCCTAGTGGCCGACGCGTTTGGCGTTCCTCTTGCCGGTTCGCTGATCCCGTGGATCGATAAGGATCTGGGAAACGGTCAATCCAAGGAAGAGTGGAAGGCCGATGCCGAAACCAACAAGATTTTGGGGCTGTCCGGCACGGATCGCGTCACGATGGATGGCCTATGCGTCCGTATTGGCGCCATGCGCTCTCACTCCCAGGCACTTACCCTGAAGCTCACCCGCGACATCCCCTTGGATGAAATCGAGGGGATGATTGATGAGGCGAATCAGTGGGCGCAGGTGGTTCCCAATACTCAAGTCGATACCGTGGAAAAGCTCACCCCGACGGCCGTCACCGGCTCCCTGGATATCCCGGTCGGTCGGATGCGCAAACTCGGCATGGGACCCGAGTATTTGTCTGCTTTTACCGTGGGAGATCAGTTGCTGTGGGGGGCGGCCGAGCCGCTTCGCCGCATGGTGTTGGTCGCCACAGGCAACCTTTAAGAAACTCAATGTCAGAGCCGGGTGCAACCCTGGTTCCATGAGCGAAACGACAATACATCAGATCCTCGGAAACTATTATCTGCTGCAGGTCAATCGCGGCGGGTCTGCTTCGGCGGCCGCGCAAGCGAACCTGATTGACGAGTTGCGGTTTTACCTCGAAACCGATGTCAACGTTCCCCTCACCGATGAGCGCTCGGCAATGCTCTACTTTGAGCGTCAGTTCAACAGTTCACACGCCTTTGCCTCCACCATGAGGGCACGCGAGTTGTTATTGAGCCTCCCCGGTTTTATGGATCATATGCAGGGGCAATCAGAGCAACGTCGCCAAGCGGCGCTCGTGCTCGCCTGCGGCCTGAAGCAATATCTCACCGCGCGCCGGCTGGTCGATGAACATGACCACTTGGTTCGCTTCACCATGGAGAACTTTTATGCACCTGGTGACCAAGGCAACGGACGCCGCACCCAGCGGTGCCGGTGTTCAGGCTACCAATCGGCTGAAGAGCTGACGACCAGTGGCTCGGGGTGCAACCGGATCCCAAAGGCACGCTCTACGCCGTCACGCACGTGCAGAGCGAGCGCCGTAATGTCGGCGGCGCTGGCGTCACCTCGGTTCGTTAGTGCCAGGGTGTGTTTAGTGGAGAGGCTCGCACGGCCACCGGTGATATTCGCGCCGGGAGTCCCTGGCAATCCGTAGCCCTTCGCGAAACCCGCATTCTCAATGAGCCAAGCGGCGCTGAGTTTGACACCGCGCGGATCCGGGTAGCAGGGTGCGCTCTCGGGGAGGCGTGCCGCAGTGGCCGCGTCGACAATGGGGTTCGTAAAAAAGGAGCCGGTGGAGTGCGTATCAGGGTCCCCGGGCCGGTACACCATCCCCTTGCTGTCGCGGAGGGCGAGAACGGCCTCACGTACCTCGGCGGCCGGTGCTTTGGCGCCAACCGTGACTCCCAGCGCATCGGCGAGCTGCGTGTAGCGGATGGGCGCGCTGAGGTCGCCGGGCAAGAGCTGGAAGTCCACGCTTAACACCACAAAACGGGGCGCATAAGCGATGCCAGGAACATAGTTGGTCGTCTTGAGGAGGGAGGTTCTATAGCCAAAGTCAAGATCGCCGTTAAAGAGGGTGCGGATACGGTTTTCCACTCGATCCCAGACCCGCACCGACGCCAACGTATGCGAAACGTCCGTGCCGTACGCTCCCACGTTCTGGAACGGTGTGGCACCGGCGCTGCCGGGAATACCGGAGAGTGGCTCCAGGCCGACGCTCCCGTGCTCGAGGCTCGCCGCAACCACCTCATCCCACACATGCCCCGCCTGTACGGTCAGGAAAGTGCCGCCGCAGCTTCCGGCCTCGTCGTTGAAATCGATGCCGGAGCTGCGCACAACAATGGCGGTGCCATCGAAACCCTCGTCACCGATGAGCAGGTTGGAGCCACCCGCGATGAGGAGCACTGGGGTGTGGTTCGCGTCGGCGTCGCGGACGGCTGCAATAAGCTCGTCTTCGGTGCTGACCTCGACGGTGCCTGCGGCCGGACCGCCCACACCGGTGGTTGTGAGTGCGGCAAGAGTGCTCACGCGAACGATTTCACCACTGCCTGCGCCTTCATGAGCACCTTGGTGCCCTCCGACGTGACGGCGAGGTCTACGCGCACGGTGGAGTTGTCCTCGTCAATGGCGCCCACGGTCGCCACCACGTCGATGCTTCCACCCTCCAGGTCGGCAACGGGTACCGGCTTAGTGAAGCGCGTCTGGTAATCCAGGATTGCCCCCGGGTCGCCAGCCCAGTCGGTGACTAGCTGCACCGCGGCGCCCATCGTCAGCATGCCGTGAGCGATCACGCCGGGCAGACCCACCTCCCGCGCAAAACGCTCATTCCAGTGAATGGGGTTGAAGTCCCCGGACGCTCCCGCATACTTCACCAGGTCGGCGCGGCTCAGGTCAATGTGCTTGCTGGCGAGCTCTTGGCCCACCTCCAGTTGACTCAAATCTACGCTCACTGGTCTTCTCCTCGAACCAGAATGGTGGACACGACGCTGGACACTTTTTCCCCATCCACGCGCGAGATTTCCGAACGGGTGGTGATCATGTATCCGCCGCCCATCGGACGAATGGTGTCGACGTGCAGTTCGGCCACGAGTTCGTCCCCGGCCACAATTGGTTGCTCGTGGGTGAAGCGCTGGTCGGCGTGCACCACGCGGGAGAAGTCGATGCCGGCTTCCTCGTCCTCCACCAATTGCGCTTCCGCCTTTTGCGACACAATAATCGCGAAGGTCGGAGGTGCCACCACGTCTCGGTAGCCGAGCTCTTCGGCGGCATCCAACTCGAAGTGCGAGGGATGCTGGGCCTTCACGGCACGCGCAAACTCACGAATCTTTTCCCGGCCCACCACATAGGGTTCGCCCGCGGGATACGTTTTTCCCAGGTAATCCGTATTAACGGCCATCCGCGTTCCTTTCACGCAACATCGTTCTTCGCTCAGGTGAGCAGAGTACACGGTGAGACGAGAGATCGAGGTGATCTCATCGCCGTCGTGCTTAAATTATTGCCCCTGTTTTCGGGCCGCTTTTGCCGCTCGATTGCGGCGATGCGTGTCGCGAAGGCGGACCAACAGTCCCACAATGTGCAGCGCAACCCCGAGACCTAATAATCCTACGGTGAGCCAGGTCAACGCGGGAGTTTTCATCGGGATGGTGATGATCGCGCTCAGGATGCCCGCGCCCAGCACCGCCATGGCGGCGATGACGATCTTCCGGTACAGGTCGCTTCCGGTGTCCCACGGTGTGATCGGCATTTAGAGACCCTCGGCGACGGCGGCCGCGGCGCGCAACCAGGCGCGTTGGGTGTCCTCGTTCAGCGCGCTGTAGCGAATTTGGCCCTTGACCAGAGCCTGATCGAAGGGGATGGTGACCGCGCGGCGGGCGAGCGTGGAAAAGCCCTTGGCGATCTGCTCGGCGTGAGCTTTGCTGCCCTTCTTATCCGATTGGGACACAATGACCACCGAGTTGCGCGCCAATTCCTTGAACCGTCCGCCGCGGGCCGAAAGCGCCTCCAACAACAGCGCCCCCGCCTCCGCGTGCTCTTCCCGGGTGGTGGTCGCGATGACGAGCTGATTCGTGTGGTGAATCATGCGCAGCCAACGCTCCGCGGTTTCATCGTTGCCCGAGTCGATCACGCACAGGCGGTAATACTTGGCGACGACTTCGTGCAGCTTGTCGAAGTCGCTCAGGTGAATTTTCTGTTCGGAGGCGAGCACGTCGGGTTTGGAGCGCAGCACGTCGAACTTGGACTCGGACTGGTGGTGCACAAACGCCGCGAGCGCAACGGATTGCGCAGATGGGGAAAGCAACCCGTCCACGTGGGGAAGTAGATCCATTACCGTGTTTTCGTGGCGTCCCTGCGCGGTACGCCAACCGAGCGTGCCACGGGTTTCGTTATTGTCCCAGGCGAGGATTTGCCCGCCGCCGTAGCGAGCAAAGACGCTGGCGAGCATGACCGTGGTCGGGGTCTTGTTGGCACCGCCCTTGCCGTTGACCACCGCAATGGTGCGCGGACCCGTCCAGTATTGGCTGACTTCAGCGACATCGTGACGTTCGGCGGCTTCGGTTGAGCCCGGGCGCAGATTGAAACCCATTTTGTTCAGGACACCGCGGAAGCCCTGCTCTGCCTTGTCCTGCTCGGGCCCGGACTCCAAGAACGAGCGACGAATCGGGGCATCTTCGGTCAGCGTGTCAAAACTTTGCGGGGCACGGCTCGCGGCCGCGGAGGACACCGGTGCCGGGGTGGCTGGCGCCGGCGAACCTGCCGTCACCGGAGCTGCCGGGACCGCCTGGGGTTCCTGGGCAACCGGGGCTGGTGAGATCGTTTCGCCCGAAGCGGGCACCGGCTCCCCCGGCATCTGCGAATCCCCGTGCGACTGTGCTGCTGGCTGTGCAGCCGGCTGCGCACCGATGCGGTCGGCGAACGTTGCTGACGCCGATTGCTGCTCGGGCGCCTGGGCGCGGCGCAAATTCTCGCGGCGGGTCAGTGGCGCATCCTCCATGGAGGTCAACCCCTCGCCGGATTCGGGGGTGGAATTGGCGCCGGAGCCGGGGTTCTCAGACATGGACCTACCTTATTGGGTGCACAAACACCGGAAATCTTACCGGTTGCCTCCCGAATATATAACCCGAGCCGACCTCCGCGCCGGACCCGAGAGAGGCGCGGGCTACTTTCGCGGCGCGCGCACCTGAGCTGCCGTGAGGGTGAGAAGAACGACGGCGATCATCGCCACCGCGCTTAACGCACCTACTCCGGGCCACGCCCAGGCTTGATACATTTGCGCGGCCGCCCATGCGCCGAGGCTCGCCCCAATGTAATAGCACGTGAGATAGAGAGCGGCGGCAATGGCGGGTTTGGGGCTCGGCGTGCTGCTCACCGAATGGGAGGCGCCAAGGTGTCCGGTGAAGAATCCTGCAGTGATCAACACAAAGCCCACGATAATGAGCGGAATGTTATTGGGCAGCGTCAACACGGCGCCGAGGATGGCAAGAGTCGCGCCGATAACTGTGGACGCTCGGGTGCCGAGATGCTTGTGGATGCGGCCGTATTGGCTAGAAACAAGTGTCCCAGCGAGGTAAATCAGGAAGAATGCTCCGACAAGAGTTTGGCTGAGAAAGAACGGTGCAACTTCTAGCCGAGTTCCGAGCATCGTGTATGAGCCGCCAAAGACCACCATGCAGAGCGCGCCGATCAGGTAGTACCGCCACAACTGGTTGTCGAAGTATGCGGTGACGCGGTGAACTCCGCGCCGCGAGGGTATGCCGGCCAAGGATGAATCGGCTGCGGGCACGTGGCTGAGGCGGCGCGGCTCGTGGCGAAGGAGCAGGTAAATGGTGATCATTCCGAGGACTACGAGCAGTCCCATGATGGTTGCGGCCCACTGCCATCCCCATTGATCCGCAAGGACGCCTGCACACACCCGCGAGCTGAGTCCGCCGAGGGAGTTCCCCGCTAAATAGGCACCGACGCCTTTTGCGACATCGGTTCCGTTCAGCCGCTCTGCCAGCATCCCGAGAATCGACGCCGGCATCGCGGCGAGCGCTATGCCTTCTATTCCTCGAAGTATCAGCATTGCCTCGAAGCTGGGCGCCCAGGGAAAACTCAATGCCATCACACCGGCAATTGCGCCACCGGTGAGGAGCACCGGGATGGCCCCCACGCGGGAGGCGAGTATCCCCATCGGAATGAGCGCTACCGCGATGCCGAAGGTTGTCACCGACAGGCTGAGCGAGGCGGCGGCTTCGCTGATCTCAAATGTCCGCCCCAACGCTGGCAACAGGCCCTGCGTCACGTATGGGCCAAGAAGTACCGTGAATCCGATGACGAAGGCAGCGAGAATAATGCGCTGCGGCCGGGAAACGGCCGGAGCGGGCGGTTCCTGGAGCGGTGTTTGGGTGGAAGCCGGACTCATGAATTCAGCCTAATTTTCTCCAATCAATACTTCCAATGCTCAATTTTTCTTGTTTCAATTCACATATGAATATGTCGGTGATCGACTCTGCGCACCCTGTGGATCCGAGCCTTGCCCCTGCCCTCCACATCTTTGCCCGGGTAGCGCGCCAGGAGCATGTAAGCGAGGCCGCTGCGGAATTAGGCATCCCGCAGCCAACGGTGAGCCGATCAGTGGCGAGGCTACAACGCGAGATCGGGGTGCAGTTGCTGGTGAGGGCAGGACGCAACGTGCGTCTAACTCCACAGGGCCGAGCGCTGTTGGCCACATTAGAGCCCGCATTGCGGGCCATTCAGGAAGGCGTTCAGAGCATTCGCAGCGAAACCCTCGCGCGTGAAGGACTGGTGCGTTTTGGTTTCCCACTCAGCATGGGTGCGCGCACCGTTCCGGCGCTGCTCAAACAGTTCAGCGCGAGCTTTCCGCACTATCGCTTTGAACTGTGGCAGGGTCACGGCGGGCACCTTATTGAGCGAGTACTGGATGGGCGGCTCGATCTTGCCCTGGTTGGGCCGCGGCCGCGCAACAGCCAGTTGAGAGTTATCCCCTGCGGTCGGCAACGTCTTTACCTTTTTGTCGCCGAGACGCATCCGCTCGCAGCCCGCTCCCGAGTGAGCTTCGAGGAGATCAAGGCCGAGCGTTTCGTGGCACTACCGGCCGACTTTCATTTGCGGCAATTGACCGATTCGTTCTTTGATTCGCCGCCGCAAGTGGTCTTCGAGTCCGGGGAAATAGAGACCTTGCACGGCCTGGTGGCCACTGGATTCGGCGTCGGGATTCTGCCGGCTGCGCAGTTGGAGCGATCCGATACGGTGCGCATTGAACTCCGAGCTCCGGTGCCGTGGCGAGATATGGCCATCATCCACCAGGCAGAACGTCAGCTTCCGGCACCGCTGGAGGATTTTAGGGACTTCCTGGAAGTACACGCGGCCGGGCATTGGGGCCGTTAAAGAGCCGTTAAAGAAGAGTGGGCGCCCTGTACTTGGCCAAGCAACACCGAACTAATGGGGGACGATTCGGTGCTGCGGCGACAGGGCGCCCACGATGTTGCCGCACAAACAGAATCTTCACAAACCGCTGACCTCGGCAACATGGGTTCGAGCCACTAAACCGTTGCAGGCCAGTGGCTCGACATCCATAGTAGAACCAAAATCGACGAAAATCAATTCGAGAGGGTGACTCCTTGGTGAAAATCCTTTTCATCGCGCGATCCCCCAATCGACGCAGCTCGAACCAGAACCCCCACTCCCCTCCCCTCCCCTCCGCGGTTCATCCGCCAATTGCGTTTTCATGACGCAATTGCCGGATGAAAAGGCAATTGGCGGATGAGCGCGCGCTACGAGCGGACAGACTGGCTCGCGGAAGATGGTTTCGGGGGTGACAGAGACCGCACGCCGCCGATTTCTCAAACCGGAATCTTCACTGGTAAAGTATTTCCTCGTTGCCCCGATAGCTCAGTGGTAGAGCGCCATCTTGGTAAGATGGAGGTCCCGGGATCGATTCCCGGTCGGGGCTCTGCATGAAAAGCCCGCGCAGGCACTGTTTTGTGTGGGCGTTTTTCATGCGTGGCGGTGTAGCTCAGCTGGTTAGAGCGCACGACTCATAATCGTGAGGTCCCCGGATCGAGTCCGGGCACCGCTACCACCAAGAAAACCCCGCCAAATCAAGGAAATGACTTGATTTGGCGGGGTTATTTTTATCCGAATTTCTGGCTTCGGGGCAGTTCCGGGGCAGCCCTGATTTCCGTCCTGGTAACCGCACCGGTCACGAATTACGCCCACACTGTTGCGTAGCTCACACATCGGGCATAGCATGTGATTAAACGTTTAATCGAGGGGACTGACCGCCAGGTTTCCGCAGGATGCGGCTGTAGCAATCGGCCATCATATTCATCACAAACCTGGTCACTATGAAGGCACCGCGTAACTCGGCAGCCAATCCCCACCACATAGTCTCCTGGATGCGGTTGGAGGTGGTTATCTTGCTTGCAGGATTCCCACCTGGCGTCCGACCCCTGTTCGGACCGAGAATTCAATAGCCGTGTCCAGGAAACGTGTGGGCATCCCGGCACAAAGTATGGATGGCAGTTCCCCCCCGACCATCCATATGGTGGCAAGGAGTGCCGGGGTGTCCACCGCAACCGTTTCCTATGTGCTCTCCGGAAAAGCCGATCAACCTGGCGGCGCCCGCGTGGGCGAAGCAACGCGAGAGCGAGTGAGATTGGCAGCACAACAACTGGGTTACCGGGTCAACGGCACCGCCCGTGCGCTACGCACCGGTAAATCCGGGATTGTGCTCATGCGGCATGCACGCATTTCCGATCCCGCCGCCCATATCCTGACCGAAATGGCGTACCGCGCCTTTGAACCGTTCGGACTGACCTTGCTTGTCCTCCCAGAGGCAGACTGGAGCAGCTTTTTGGACAATAACTTTGTTGACGTCGCCTACCTCGACTCCGTGGACGCCAGCGGTGACGAGGTGGGCAAACTTGCAACGCTGGCCGAACGCGGCATGAAGATTATCGTGAATGACCCGGCCGTAGAACCCAACGGTTTCGACGTCATCCGCATTAACCACACCCAAGCGTTACAGCTGATGATGGACCATCTCGCGAAGTATCGGCGCATCGGATTCATCGGCATTGCCAACCAGTGCGGCGATGCCAGCTTGGAACAAATCGTGGCCTACCAGGACTCCCATGACCTGCCGACGCGCCCAGGATGGAACGTCCTCATCCATTCGGAAGGCTACAACTCCGGTTTCGACGCCGCACTCCAAGTCCTCTCCGGATTAGAGCCGCCGCGGGCGTTGCTCTTTCACAACGACCAACTCGCCGCCGAGGCCATCCACGCCGCCCGATTTCTCGGTCTGAGAGTCCCGGAAGACGTCGCGATCGCAGGTCTTGGAAACACACCGATGGCTCGACGTTTCCACCCCAGGATCACCACCGCCGGGCCCACCGGTTCGCATTTGGCCATCGTCGATCGCATGGTCCAGTTCGCCACCGGATTCGGGCTACCCCCCGGTTTGCTGCATACGCAGTCCGCCGTACTCAACATTGGAGAATCCGCATAGGAGGTTTCGAGAGCATGGACTCAAACATCGTCTTGATCAAGATGCGCATGATTGCGGGGCTTGAGCTGGAAGCGCTCATTGATGAATCGCGCGCGCGTCTAGAGCCATTGGAGCGTTCGGTTGTGGTCATGTCGGATCGCAGTTGGGCCCCCATGATGCAGAAAGAGAACGTCAGCGCTGCATTCATCGGCTCCGTTGACCACAGCGTGGGTGACCCGGAACTTCTCTCCCAATTCGCCAGCGAGGGACAGCGTATCTTGGTCGATGACGAGACCTTGGAACCGGACGGCTTCGACGTATTGCGGAGCCTGCCGCTCCCGGGGGTAGAACTGGCAATGGAATACCTTGCCCGATCGCACCGCGACATCGCCTACATCGGCGTTCGCCCCGATGTCGTCAAGCCGTACCCGGCAGCCGAAACCGGCTACGTGGCCTTCATGCGGGCACTCGGCTGGCCCGTCAAAGCGAACCGTATTGTGTCCATTCCCGAACCCGATCCACAACTCGCCTTTGACGCGGCCATCGCCATGTTCCGCCAGCGCCCCCTCCCCGAGGCAATACTCGTGGGCGGGGACATCTTTGCGCTTGCCATCATCAGTGCCGCGCACTCGCTCGGGCTCTCGGTGCCTGAGGACGTCGCCATTATGGGCATGGGGAATTCACCTCAGGGACGGCACTCTCGGCCCGCGCTCAGTAGCGTCGGCCCAATAGATTTGCCGGGTGTGGTCGCAGACCGATTGCGGGATCTCGCCACCGAAAACGGGGCAGCCCCAGGGGAGCTCATCACGTTGCCGTGGAAGCTCCACCTGCGGGACACCGCCTAGCGCTTACCTTTGGTGCGGGGCTTGCGCGGCTTCAGCTTCTTAGCGTTCGCCCCGGCCTTGGCCTTTTTGGCGCCCACACGCTTGTCTGCACCGCGCCCGCCATGGCGAGCATCGCCGTCGTTCTTCTCAAAATTGCGCCCCTCGCGGTGAGCCGACCGACCCCCACGCCCCGGACGCTCGCCGCGCTCGGGCCGCTCAAAGCGGTCAAACCTCTCCCCGGAGTCACCCTCACGGCGCGGCTTGCGGCCCGTGTCCAACTCGAGCTTGATCAAGTTTCCGCCGATACGGGTCTTCGCAAGCGCGCGCTGCTGATCCTTGGTGAGGTTCGCCGGCAACTCGACGAGAGTGTGATTCGAGCGGATGTCGATGCCGCCGATTTGCGCGGCGGTCAGCCCCGCCTCATTGGCGATAGCGCCGACAATCGAACCGGGCAACACGTTATCGCGGCGCCCGACGGCAATGCGGTAGGTCGCGTTTCCCTCGGAAACCGGACGGGACGGGCCGCGCGAATTGAAGCCGTCGCGCTTGCCGCGGTCGCGATCGCGCTGCATCTTCGGCGTCTCGGGAAGCTCCTCCATCAACAGGGGCCGGCCGCCCTGCACCATTTCGGCCAGAGCCGCGGCAACGTCAACGGGGTCGGCGCCGTGCTCCGAAACGTACTCGGCAACCATGTCGCGGAAGACCCCGAAATCGCTCTTCTTGCCCTCGGCCGCGCGCTCGGCCGAACGCTCCAGCGTGCGAGTGATCCGATCGCCAAAGCGACCCAAACGCCGAGAATTGACCTCTGCCACGCTTGGCAGGTCAACCTGCTCCACGGTCTGCTTGGTCGCCCGCTCGATGGCACGCAACAGGTATTTCTCGCGCGGAGTCATAAACAGGATTGCCTCACCGGTGCGGCCGGCACGCCCGGTGCGGCCAATGCGGTGCACGTAGGACTCGGTCTCGCGCGGAATGTCGAAGTTGATCACGTGGGAAATGCGCTCCACATCCAGTCCGCGCGCGGCCACATCGGTGGCAACCAGCACGTCAATCTTCCCGGCACGCAACGCCTCCACGGTCTTTTCGCGCAACGCCTGCGGGATATCGCCGTTGATCGCGGCGGCCTCAAAACCGCGCGACTTGAGCTTATCCGCGACCTCTTCGGTCGCCATCTTGGTGCGCACAAACACGATGACACCATCGTGATCCTCGGTCTCGAGAATCCGGGTCATCGCATCCAACTTGTGAGCGCCCATGACCTGCACGTAGCGCTGGCGGATATTGGAGGCGGTCTGCGTCTTGGACTTGACCGAAATTTCGGCCGGATCATTCAAGTACTTTTGCGCGATATTGCGGATGGCACGCGGCATCGTGGCCGAGAACAGCGCCACCTGCTTGTCCTCCGGCGTCTCCGAGAGGATGCGCTCCACGTCTTCGGCGAAGCCCATCCGGAGCATTTCGTCCGCCTCATCCAGCACCAAGTACTGCAGACTGGAGAGATCCAGCGAGCCCTTTTCCAGGTGATCAATCACACGCCCGGGCGTGCCGACCACCACTTGCGCACCGGCCCGCAAACCGGCCAACTGCGGCCCATAGGCCGAGCCGCCATAAACCGGCAGCACCGTGACGCCGGGCATGTGCTCGGCGTACTTGGCGAAATTGTCGGAAACCTGCAATGCGAGTTCACGCGTCGGGGCGAGTACCAGCACCTGGGTTTCCCGGTCCACGCCGTGAATGTCGGAGAGTTCGGCCATCTTGGAGAGCGCCGGGAGCGCAAAGGCCGCGGTCTTACCGGTCCCGGTTTGCGCCATGCCGACCACATCGCGGCCATCCAGCAACGCCGGAATGGTGGCCGCCTGAATCGGCGAAGGCTTCACATAACCGGCGTCGGTCACGGCCGCGAGCACCCGGGCGTCGAGGCCGAGGTCGGAGAAAAATGGGGTGTTGTCCTGGGGTGCGTCCTCGTTTTTGGACGCAGAAATATCGGTATCAGTCATGGCTTGTGCCTTTACTTTGGGAGTCCGGCGCCTCATCTGCGAGCGCCTAAACCGGGTGAATTTCCGGCGATCCCATCCCATACAAGCGGCTGCCGCCGCACACCAAAAGGACCCAGAGTTGGGTCATATCAAGGGGATTACCGAAAGGTGAACCCCTCTAGTCTACGCCCTCATGCCGGATTGCCGGAAATGCGCGCGAACTGGCGGGCGATTTCTCGGTGCACAAATTCCAACTCGCCGCTCGTGTAGGAGGCGAGCAACGCCGTCGTTCTTTGGTCGGTGCGGTCGGTGAACCAGTCATAAAGGCTGACGCCGTGGCTGGGTGCCGGGCCCACCTCGATCGAGTCTCCGGCTCGGATGCTGCCGGTACTGATCACGCGCGCATATGCGCCGGTGAGTCCCACCTCGGTGAAGCGTTTGACCCATTTTTCCTCGCCGAGCCAGCGTTGGAAGGTCGCGCAGGGGGTGCGCGGGGCCGTCACCTCCAATTCCACCTCGCCTATGCGCAGGCGCTGGCCAAAATACAGGTACGACGCCGTTAATCCCCTGGTGCGCAGATTCTCGCCAAATACTCCGGCTGGCAGGTCGCGGCCGAGTTCCTCGGCCCACCGATCGGCGTCTTCTTGCGCGTAAATATAGACCGCTTGGGCTTCGCCGCCGTGGTGCGCGCGGTCCGCTTGGACGTCCGCGCGCAGTCCCAACTTGTGTACGCGGACCGGGCCGTCGACGGGTTGCTTGTCGATGGCGGTGACGCCGACCGATCCGGCGTCGGGGCGCAATTCCTTGACAACGCAGACGTGGGTGAGCGTTGGCGAGGGGCGAGCTTCGGTGGTGTTCATTACTGGTGAGACTAGCGCACGGGTGTGACATTGAAGTTTTTTCGGCGAGTGTATGACGTCCCGCACCGCTAGGGCATCAGCCGGTAACCCATCCCGGCTTCGGTGATGATGTGCCGCGGATTGGCGGGATCTGGTTCGAGTTTGCGGCGCAATTGGTTCATGTACACCCGCAAATACTGGGTTTCCTTGGCGTAGGCCGGGCCCCACACGTTATGTAAAAGTTCCTGCTGGGTGACCAGCCGGCCAGGGAATTTGGCGAGATTTTCCATGAGCTTCCACTCGGTCGGGGTGAGCTTGACCTGCTCGCCCTTGCGGGTGACCTGCTGGTTGAGGAGGTCGACGGTGAAGTCGCTGGTTTCGACTTCCGGGTCCTCGCGGACTTGGGTGCGGCGGCGCGAATGGGCGCGCAGCCGGGCCAGGAGTTCGTCGAGACCAAAGGGTTTCGTGACGTAGTCATCTGCGCCGGCGTCCAGAGCCTCCACTTTGTCCTCGCTCCCCTGGCGTGCCGACAGCACGACGATCGGGACGTCGCTGAAAGCGCGTAAACGGGGGATGACATCCATGCCGGAGAGTCCCGGGAGCCCCAAGTCGAGGAGCACAATGTCGGGGGCCTTCTGTGCGGCCATTTCCAGCGCGCTCTCCCCGTCGGCCGCGAGCACGGTGGCGTAGCCGTGGACCTTGAGGTTGATGTGGAGCGCTTGGCGGATCGCGGTGTCATCATCCACGATGAGCACGGTCGTCACGGCCTGTCCTCCTGTCCGGTGCGGTGTCCGGTGGGGCGTTCGGCGCGGTGTCCGGCGCGGTCGCCTCTGGATGCGGGCGAACCGTGGCCGGTGGAGAGCGGCATTGAAATAATCATGGTGAGCCCCCCGCCCGGTGTGTTTTCGGCGCGCACGCTACCGCGCATCGCAAGCGCAAATCCGCGCGCCACGGCAAGGCCGAGGCCAATGCCCTGGGTGCTCGAGTCATCGTTGAAGCGTTGGAACGCGTCAAAGAGCCGCTGACGTTGGACCTCGGTGATGCCCGGGCCGCGATCAATAATCCGAATCGAACCCATGGGGTGAGAGTCGGTTCCTGGCTGGCCCTGGTCGCTCGCGAGCGCAGTGACTCTGACATTGTCGCCGCCATACTTGATCGCGTTTTCGAGGACGTTGGCGATGACGCGCTCCAGCATCCCGGGGTCCGCAT
This sequence comes from Haematomicrobium sanguinis DSM 21259, assembly GCF_000688395.1. GTDB lineage: Bacteria > Actinomycetota > Actinomycetes > Actinomycetales > Micrococcaceae > Haematomicrobium > Haematomicrobium sanguinis. The sequence goes on from NZ_JIAG01000001.1 coordinate 143,624, forward strand.
CGATCAGCGGAAGATTGTCAGGCAATTCCGGGCGTAGGTGGGTCACGTCGATGCCTCGCAGCGCGCGGGCCATGACGTCATTCCAGGAGACGCTTTGGGTGAGCGGCGCGACGGTATCTCCGGCAATGCGGGACATGTCTAAAAGGTTTTCCACCAGGGCATTGAGCCGGTCGCTGGACTCTTCGATGGTGCCCAAGAGTTGGCGTTCATCCTCTTTGTCAAAGGTGACGCCGGGCTGTTGCAACGCGCTGGCCGAGAGCTTGATGGCGGTGAGCGGGGTGCGCAAATCGTGTGAGACGGCCTGAAGGATAGCGGTGCGCATCGAGTTGCCCTCCTGCAACCGCACGTTTTCCTGGCTTGCCTGTTGTAGTTTTTCGCGTTGATACAGCGCGACCAGGTAGGCGCCAAAGGCGCGAAGCATGCCCAGATCCTCGGGAGCGAGCCTGCGCCCACGGACCGCAACGATCATCCCGTCATCCAGTGGCTCCACGGAGACGGCGTCACCCGTCTCCTCGCCGTGGCCATCGGCGCGGCTCTCGACGTGGCCCTCGGCGTCGTCTTCCACCTCGCCGAGGCCCAGCGCCGCCAGCGTCCCGGTGTCCGGCTGCGCGCCATTGCTGTCCGCCAAACGCTGCCACACCCCATCCCCGTCCGCCTTGATCAAGAGCGCCGCGTATGACGCCCGAAAATACTCCCGCACTCGTTCCAAATACGTGCTGGCCGAATGATCCAGGGTGATCAGCCCTCGCGCGACCTCGCTGAGCGCAGCCGCCTGAGCGCCTTTGAGCGACGCCATCTTGTTGCGCTTGGAGGACAGGCCCACCACCAGGGACACCGCGAGCGCGACCACTAAGTACAGCACCAACGCCAGCAAGCTGGGCGGATAATTGACGTGGAAGGAGCCGATCGGCTGTGTCGAGTACAGGTTCACCATCAACGCGCTAACCACAGCCGCCACGAGCGCAGGCCACAGGCCGCCAATAATGGCAACCAGTACCACCGCTGTCAGGTACACCATGAGATCGATCGATTGCGGTTCCAGTTTGGGCCCAAAGACCACGAACTGCAGGAAGAGCGGCAACGCGAGCGCCAGGACAAACCCGATCAGCATGCGCGCCCGCGGCATGCTCCCCCACCGCAATGGCGCTGGCGCCACCACGGGAGAGGCTTGCGGCGCGACGAGCACCGACATGCCGGGAATAGCGGCGGCCTGGCGCACCACGGTGGGGGTGAACCCGGTGGAGCGCAACCGCTCCCACCATCTCGTCTGTAAATCCGGGACAACAAGAACATTGGCACCAAGGTCGTTTGCGGCCTCGACCACCGTCCGCGCGGCGTCATCGCCCTCGCTGATTCGATGCACCGGCAAGCCAGTTTCTGCGATCGCTGTGTCCACGGCGCGCTTTGCCATCTCCGGCCCGCGGTCTCGGCGCGGCTGCACTCGAATAATGTGCATTGTGACGGGCTCATCGGCCCGCAATCCGGTGCGCGCCAGTTGCCGCGCCCGCTCAAGCAAGGAGGCAGGATCGGTGCCCTCGAGGACGGCGACAGCCATGACAACCGTAGCCACAAACCACCCCTTTCAACTCGCAGTTTAACTCTGTACGTGTAAGGATTCTCTCAATACATCTTGCACCCGAGCATGCCCTTCACTTGCATGTGGAATGAGGAATCATGGACGCTGTCGTCGATTTTATTAGCACTGTAGGCGGCTGGGGGTGGACGTGGATCATTCTTCCCGTCCTAGCCATCGTGGGCATTTACTTCACAATAAGATCCGGAGTCGTCCAAGCCCGTCTGCTCCCCCAAATGGTCAAGACCCTGGGCGATAAGGCCCTCGTCAATGATCAGGGCGAAAAGAAGTCCATCTCCTCCTTTCAAGCCTTCACCGTCTCGGCCGCTTCGCGCGTCGGTGCCGGTAACGTGGCCGGCGTCGCGGTAGCCATTGCCACCGGCGGGCCCGGCGCCATTTTCTGGATGTGGCTCATGGCCTTCATTGGCGGCGCGTCCAGCTTCGTCGAGTCCACCCTCGGCCAGCTCTACAAGGTACGCGGCAAAGACGGCTACCACGGCGGACCGGCGTACTACATGCAACGCGGGCTCGGCCAGCGCTGGCTCGGCATTATTTTCGCGATTGTGCTGATCTTCTGCTTCCCGTTCGCATTTTCCGCGTTGCAAGGCAACACCATTAACGCCTCCATCATGGGCGCCATGCCCGGCGCAGACCCGGTCGCCGTCTCCTGGACCGTGGCAATCGTGTTGGCGGTGCTCTCCGGCCTGGTCATCTTCGGCGGCATCCGCCGTATTGCCAACGTGACCGACAAGCTGGTCCCGATCATGGCGCTCGCCTACGTTCTCATCGGCATCATCGTCGTCATCACCAACATTGGCGAGCTTCCCCGGGTCATCGGCAGCATCTTCTCCGAAGCGTTCAACTTCCAGTCCGCGGTTGGCGGCTCGCTCGGCGCGGTCATCTTGATCGGCGCGCAGCGTGGCATGTTCTCCAATGAGGCTGGCCTCGGCTCGGCCCCGAACGCCGGCGCCACCGCATCGGTGACGCACCCCGTCAAACAGGGTCTTGTGCAGACCCTCGGCGTCTACTTCGACACCTTCATCATTTGCTCGGTCACCGCGTTCATCATTCTCTCGGCGACCCCGGAAGCAGCCGGCACGGGCGACCGCGACTCCGGCATCCAAATCACCCAAAACGCTCTGGTTCAGAATTTGGGCGCCGCCACCGGAATCATTCTCGCCATCATCATTTTCATGCTGGCGTTCTCCTCCATCCTCGGAAACTATTACTACGGCGAATCCAATATCCGCTTCATTACCGAGAACAAAACCGTCATGCTCGTCTTCCGCATCGTGGCGATCGCCGCGGTGGTCTTCGGCACCGTCGCGACCACGAGTGCGGTCTGGGACCTGGCCGACAACTTCATGGGCGTGATGGCTTTGATCAACCTGGTTTCGATCGCGCTCTTGGGCGGCATTGCCATGAAACTGCTCAAGAACTACACCGCACAGGTGAAAAATGGGAAGGACCCGGTTTTCCTCAGCTCGCAAATGCCAGAGCTCAAGGGCGTGGAAAGCTGGGAAGAGGAGGACGTCACCACGAGCGAGATCCCCGTGGTGCGTCGCCGCCGGTAGCCGAGCCTAGTCGCGTTCGGCTTTTCCGTACCGCCAGTACCCCATGAACGCGACCTGCTTGCGGTCCACGCCCAGCTCCCGCACCAGGTAGCGGCGCAGTTCGCGGACCATCGCGGCCTCCCCGGCAATCCAGGCGTACAACCCCTCGGTGGGCTGCCCGCCAAAATACTCGGGGGTTTCCCACAGGATTTCTTCATCCACGTTCACCTCGCGGATTTCCTGAGGTTCGACGGCGTTGCCCCCTTCCCCGGCATTCTCACCAAAAGCGTGGCGCACCGCCGGGATCAGCTGGGTGCCGTGGGTTTCGCCGTGGCGTGCGAGCCAGGTGATGGCCATGTTTTCCGGGGCGGCGAGGTCAAGGAAGTCCTCCGGGGTCGGCACTTCCAAGAGCACGCTGCCGGTGGTGGCCGGATCGAGTTCTTCGAGGATCGCGGCAATGGCGGGGAGCGCCGTCTCGTCTCCGACGAGGAGCATGTTAGTGGAGGCGCCGGGTTTGAATTCGATGCCCTGGCACTCTCCGGCCGCGAGGCTCGGTCCTAGAATGGTGAGCGCATCGCCCAGTTGGGCATTTTGCGCCCAGTATCCGGCCGGACCGGATTCGAGGCTTTCACCGGAGTGCAGCACAAAATCGATGTCGAGTTCGCCGACGTCGCGACGAACGGTGCGCGCGGTGTAGGTGCGCATGTAGCCGCGTTCGCTGGCGTCCATTTGGAGCCAGAGCTGATACCAGGAGTGTCCCTCTCCTCCCTGGTCAAAGAGGGCGTTGAAGTCGGGGAGCTTTTTACCGGCGTTCGGGATCATGGCCTTGATGCGCAAATCCAGGGTGCGGCCATCGAGGTCGCCGCCGAAGTCGGAAAATTCCGGACTCTCCAGTGTGATGCGCCGCATCGACGGGCTCAGATCCTCGATGCGGGACACTCGTGATTCGAAGGCCCGGATGGTGCGCACCTTTGCGGGGGCTGACGTGCTCATGATTCTCCTTTTTCTTCTGCGTTAGGCTCTCGTGTGGCCCGGGGTGCGGGCGGTGTGTTTGCTGTGCGGAATGATGAGGGGCGCCCCGGTCAGCGGGTCGCGGGTGATCGCCGAGTCCAGTCCGAAGACATTGCGGACGGTGGCTTCGGTGATGACCTCGTGGGGGCTTCCGGCCGCCGCAATGCTTCCCTCTTTCATGGCGATCATGTGATCCGCGTAGCGCGAGGCGAGATTGAGTTCGTGGAGGACCATGACCACCGTGGTTCCGCGTTCCTGATTGAGATCCGTAATGAGGTCGAGCACCTCGATCTGGTGGGCCAGGTCGAGGTAGGTTGTGGGCTCGTCCAGTAGCAGGAGGGGAGTTTCCTGGGCCAGCACCATCGCAATCCAGACGCGCTGGCGTTGGCCGCCGGAGAGTTCATCGATGCTTCGCTCTGCCAGCCCCGCGGTACCGGTGAGGTGCAAGGCTCGGGCGAGGGCGTCGTCGTCGTACTCGGTCCACTTGCGGAAGAAGCCTTGGTGAGGGTAGCGCCCGCGCCCAACCAATTCGGCGACGCTCACGCCTTCGGGCGCGAGCGGAGTTTGCGGGAGAAGGCCAAGGCGTTGGGCCACGTAGCTGGAGCGTTGTTGGTGGATGTCTTTGCCGTCCAGAATGACGGTGCCGCCCGCCGGCGCAAGAAGCCGGGACAGGCCGCGCAGCAGCGTCGACTTGCCGCAGGCGTTAGCGCCGACAATGGCGGTGATTTTGCCCTGCGGGATGACCAGGTCGAGATCCTTGACGACGCTCCGGTCACCGTAGCCGAGGCTCAGTTGGCTGGTTTCGAGGGTGGGGTTCAAATTCACGGGATGCTCTTTCATGATTTCTTGGCTCCGCGGGCGAGGAAGGCGAGTAGGAACGGAGCCCCCGCCGCGCCGGTGATGACGCCGACCGGAAGGACCAGCGCGCCAAGCATGTTGGCGCCGATATAGTCGGCCGCGAGCACGATCGAGACGCCAACAAGGGCGGAGGCGATGAAGCTGGTACGTCCGCCCATAATGCGGCTGGCGATCGGGCCGGCGAGGAACGCGACAAAGGCGATCGGCCCGGTGGCGGCGGTGGCGATGGCCGCAAGGGCAACGGCGGTGACAATGAGTGCGAGCCGGGTGCGCGCAACGTTGACGCCTAGCCCGGCGGCGAGATCAGGTCCCAGTTCTAGGGCACGAAGTTTGTGGGAGAGATAGCCGGTTGCCGGTAGAAGGATGAGCGCGCCGAGGGCAACCCAGCTCAGGCGCTCCCAGGTTGCGGCACTGAGGGACCCGGCGAGCCAAACAATCGCCTGCTGGGCGAATTGATAGTCGGCGCGCTGCATCACGAAGACAATGAGGGCTTGCATCATGGCGGCGACGCCGATTCCCATCAGGATGAGTCGGTTGCCGTTGTCGCGCCCGGCAAGCCACGTGATGGTGAGCGCCAGGATGAGCGCACCGGCGATGGCGGCTGTGGACAGGAGTGCACCGGTGGCGCCGAAGAAGACAATCGCGATGACCGCGCTGGCGCTGGCGCCGCTGGAAATGCCGATGATGTCCGGGCTTGCCAGCGGGTTGCGGAGCATGGTTTGGAAGATGGTGCCCGCAAGCGCGAACATGATCCCCACGAGGGCGCCCAGCAGGGCCCGCGGGAGTTTCACCTCCATCACAATGAAGGTCGCGCCGGGAATGTCAGAGCCAAACAGTAGCCTAAAAAAGTCAGGCACGGTGACGGTGAAATTGCCGAGGAGAATGCTGCAGGCGAGAAGCGCGAGGGCCAAGACAGCCAGCGACGCGAGTCGCCACATCCGCGAGCGGCGTTCCTTGAGGCGAAGTGCCCGCAAATGAGGGGAAGGGAGTGATGCGGCTGCGGGACCGGGTAGGGGGCGCGCGCTCGTCTTCAGGCTCATAGCGAGGCCGCCTTGCGTCGGCGCACCAAATAAATGAATACGGGGGCACCCATAAGCACGGCAATGATTCCGGCGGGAACTTCGCCTGGGGGCAGGACAATCCGTCCAATGATGTCGGCGGAGAGCAGGACTATGGGCGCGCTCACGATGGAGAACGGCAACAGCCACCGGTAGTCGGCACCAATTAACGCTCTAAGGGCGTGCGGCACCACGAGCCCCACAAAGGCGACCGGACCGGCTATGGCAGTCGCCGCGCCGCACAGGATGACCACGCCGAGCGCACAAAGGGCGCGACCCCACCCGACATTTTGGCCAAGACCGCGGGCCATGTCATCGCCCAGAGCCAAGGCGTTGAGAAGCTTGCCGGTGCCCAGCAGAATCAACGCGCCCACGGCCATGAAGGGCGCAAGCTGGGCAATGTCATCCCAGCTCACTCCGGCCACAGAACCGGTCTGCCAGTTGCGGTAGCTGTCTAACGCTTCGCGATTGGAGATGAGTAGCGCGTTCAGCAGCGAGATGAGCCCGGCGGACAGTGCGGCACCGGCGAGCGCCAGCTTGATTGGGGTGGCGCCCTCGCGTCCCACGCTCGCAACCGCGTAAACGATCACTGCGGCGAGTGCTGCACCCGCAAAGGCGAACCAGACCGAACTGGCGGTTGAGCTCGCGCCGAAGAGCACGACACCGGCGATGACCGCGACGGCGGCACCGGCGTTCACGCCCAAGATGCCCGGATCGGCGAGCGGGTTTCGCGCTATTCCTTGCATGGCCGTGCCGGCGAGTCCCAAACAGACACCGACGAGGATGGCCGCCACGGTACGCGGGATACGCAATTGGATGACGGCAAAGTCGGGGTTGGTTTGATTGGCAGGGGAGGTGAGTTCATTGAATTTGCCGAGAGCCGCCCAGACCGTATCCACGGGTACCGCGCGTGCGCCGACGGCAAATGAGATGCCGCTCAGTGCCACAACCAGACCCAGCAGCACTGCAAGGACAAGCAGTCTTTTCTGTGCGGAACGGCGGGGCGGGGCCGGCTGGCTATGCAAAGCCTCGGTCCCAGCGTCAGCGCGTTTCGCCCTGGTGTCTGTGGATGCGACGTGGGTGGTCTGGGCACTCATGGTTTAGGCGTTCTTGAGGGCCTCGGCGAATTGCGGAACAAATTTTTCCAGTCCCCAGCGGATGCCAAGCGGGGTGGAAACGGTAAGCGAGTTATTGGTTGCAAGGTCTGGTTCGGCGACGTAGGAGCCACGCTTGAGTGCCGGGATCTGGCCGATGAGCGGATCATTGATCGCCGCTTCCTTGGGTTGCCCGTCCGGCACCCAGTTGATGACCAGGTCCGCTTCGAGTTCCTTTGCCCGCTCGGGTGCCCAGGGCTCGGTGACGTTGAACCCGTTGGCAATCGCTTTCTCTATCACGGGTGAGACGCTCAGACCAAGGTCTTTCATGATGAGGCTGCGGGCGTCATTGGGGCCGTAGATCCATAGCGGCGAGGCGCTCCCGGGCGAAATTGCCGTCGAGATGAAGGTCTTGCCCTTGATTTCCGGGTACGCACCGGCTTGGTCCTTAATGAATTGCGTTGTCTCATCGACAAGCTGTTTCGCTTTGGCGCTTTGCCCCAGAGCCTGACCAACCATGGTGGTGGCGTCTTGCCAGCTGGTTGACCAGGGCTTTCCCGGATATGCCAGGGTTGGGGCGATCTTGGAGAACTGTTCGTAATCCTCCTTGGTCAGACCGGAGTGGACACAAATAATGAGGTCGGGTTGCGCTTTGGCGACCTCGACGTAGTTGTTGCCGTCGGCGGTGGAGTACTGCACGGGCGCTTTTTCGCTCCCCCACTCGACGCCGAGCGCTTTCATCGCCTCGTCCGTCCAGGGCATGGAGCCGTTTTCATTGGCGCCCCATGTCTCTAGCGGGGCCGCGACCGGGATCACCCCGTAGCCGAGCGCAAGGTCTAGGCCGCCCCACCCCGCGGCCACAACCCGGGTCGGAGCCTTTTCAATAATCGTTTCTCCGAAAGCATGCTGGATGGTGACGGGGAAGGAATCGGTGCTCATCGCCGTCGTGCTTTGCTGCGCGCCATTGGCGCTTCCGGTGCTGCACGCGGCTATGGTGGGTGCGGCAAGCAAAAGTGCGCCAAAGCTCAGGGCGCGACGGCGGGTAATTTCCATGGTTTCCTTCGATCGAACTGTCGGTTAGGTCTACCTAACCTAAGCCAGCCTAACGCACGCCCCGCGAATTAGAAAACAAAACCGTGACCTAATTCACCGAGGATGCGGCAGGCGAAAAGGTCGGATTATTCGGGTACGTTGGTGTTACACCCCATTCGCGCGAAAGAAGGAAGTGCTGTGGCTGCTCTTGCCATTACTAACGCCCATGTTGTCCCGGTGGAAGGCGAGCCGTTTGACGGTGCCGTCGTGGTGGAGGACGGGCGGATTGTCGCGCTCGGCGCGGATGTGAGCGCACCCGAGGGAGCCGAGGTCATTGACGCGGCGGACAAATGGGTGGTCCCCGGCTTTATTGACGCGCACACGCACCTTGGCACGCATGAGGAGGCCGAGGGGTGGGCCGGCAATGACACGAATGAAATGACCGATCCGAACACTGCCGGTGTCCGGGCGCTGGATGCCATTAACCCGTTTGAGATGGGTTTTGATGATGCGTTGGCCGGCGGCGTCACAACCGTCAACGTCAATCCGGGTTCGGGCAACCCCATTGGCGGGCTGACCGTGGCGCTGCACACGCACGGGCGGCGCGTCGACGAGATGGTTTTGCGCTCGCCCAGCGGTTTGAAGAGCGCGTTGGGTGAGAACCCGAAGCGCGTGTACGGCGATCAGAAGAAGACCCCATCCACACGGCTGGGTACCGCGTGGGTGTTGCGAAAGGCGTTTACCGACGCCAAAAACTACCTGGAAAAGGACGATGCCGAGGCCGATCCGCGGCTCGAGGCGCTCGCGGCCGTATTGCGCCGGGAGATCCCGTGGCGTCAGCACGCGCACCGCGCCGATGACATTGCCACCGCCCTGCGCATCGCGGAAGAGTTCGGCTATGAGCTGGTGCTCGATCACGGGACCGAGGCGCACGTGTTAGCCGATGTGCTGGCCGAGGCTGGCGTGCCGGTGTTGATCGGTCCGCTTTTTACTTCCCGGTCCAAGGTCGAGTTGCGCCAGCGTTCGCTCGCGAATCCGGGCAAATTGGCCGCGGCCGGGGTCGAGATTTCCATCATCACCGACCACCCCGTGGTGCCGATTCACTTCCTGGTGCACCAGGCGACGTTGGCGATCAAAGAGGGCCTGGATCGGGATGTGGCTATGCGGGCGATTACCATCAACCCGGCCCGGGTCATGGGCGTTGCCGACCGGGTGGGATCTCTTGAAGTGGGCAAAGACGCGGACCTGGTGGTCTGGAGTGGGGATCCTCTGGACGTCATGCAACGGGCCGAAAAGGTGTTCATTGGCGGGAAGCCCGTATACGAGTGGGATGCCGAGTCTGGGCGTGGTGTCGTTGCCGAGCGGTAAGGGTTCTGGTAGCGCGGCGCGCCCCGCGCCGAAGTTGCTTGACGCCCCGGGCACGATCCATTTCTCCCGGTTCATCTGGAGTGCCGTGGTCATTGCGCTGCTCGCGTTCGGCATCGCTTTCATTGTTGGCGGGATTCAGCGCACGTCCCCGGAACAGAGCGTGGGGCTGATCCCGCTCGGCTCTCTGGTTGGCGGGCTCGGGCTGGTGGTCGGATTCTTCTTGCTGCTGATGCTGCGCGGGCGCCGCGCCGGACGCGAAATGCTGACCACCTTGGCGATTGTCGCCGGTATCCCGATGCTGATTCGCGGCATCCCGGGACTGTCGGTGGTGGCCGTGTGCATGCTGCTCGCCGCCGCGGCGCTGTGGGCACCGGCAAGCCGAGCCTACTTTAAGAAGTGGGACCCCAAGCCGCCGCGCAAGCGCCGCTAGCTCCTCCCTCGGATCGGCGGTTCAGGAGGCTCCGGCGTGGGCGGCCCGGCGGCTCAGCCGGCTCAGCCGCTTTAGGCCCGCTCGATCGCCTGCTCTAAATCGGCCAGCAAATCGTCCACGTCTTCGAGTCCCACCGAGAGCCGCAACAGGTCATCGGGCACAGCCAACTCGGTCCCTTTCACCGAGGCGTGCGTCATTTCGCTGGGGTAGTTCATGAGCGATTCCACCCCGCCAAGCGATTCCGCCAGCGTGAACAACCGCGTCGACTCCGCTACGGCTCGCGCCACCTGCGCTCCCCCGGCAAATTGCACCGACACCATGCCGCCAAACCCGCGCATTTGCCGCGCCGCCACCTCGTGCCCGGGGTGTGAATCCAGCCCTGGGTAATACACCGCACTCACCTCGGGACGCTCGCGCAAATACTCGGCGACCCGTTGCCCAGAGGCAGAGTGCCGGTCCATCCGCACGCCCAGCGTCTTGATGCCACGCGTGGTCAGCCACGCATCCATCGGCCCGGACACCGCGCCCACCGCAAACTGCACAAACTTTACCCGCTCGGCGAGGTCCGCGTCCGAGGTCACCACCGCGCCGCCCACCACATCGGAGTGCCCACCGAGATACTTCGTGGTGGAATGCACGACGGCGTTGGCCCCCAAAGCGAGCGGGTTCTGCAGATAGGGGGTTGCGAAGGTATTGTCTACGACCAACGTGGCACCGGCACGAGCAGCGATCTCCGCCACGGCGGCGATGTCGGTGATCTTCATGAGCGGATTGGATGGCGTCTCGACCCAGAGCATGGTCGGCTTGTCTGCCGCCACGCGCGCGGCAAGCGCATCGATATCACTCATGTCCATGACATCCGCCTTGATCCCCCACGGCTCAAGCACGCGAGCGAAGAGACGATACGTTCCTCCGTACACATCATTGCCCATCAGGACCGTATCTCCGGGTTTGAGCGCGGCCCGAATCAGCGCATCTTCTGCCGCGAGCCCGGAACCAAACGAGTATGCGAACTGCGCGCCTTCCAGAGCCGCGAGTTGCTCCTGAAGCGAGTCTCGGCTCGGGTTGCCGCCGCGCGCATATTCATACCCGGAGCGCAATTGTCCGATGCCATCTTGGGCGAAGGTCGAGGTTTGATAAATCGGTGGGATAACGGCGCCGGTGACCGGATCCGGGGTTTGCCCGGCGTGAATAGCGCGGGTGTTGAAGCCGTCGGCGCTCACATTGGGGGCCTGTGATTCGCTCATGGTTTTCCTCCTACTCGTTCACAAAGCTCAGCAAGTCGTGTCGGGTCAAAATTCCAATCGGCGCACCCACAAACGTGACCATCAACGCGTCGGTGTCCTGCAACCGCTCCCAGGCGCTGGAGATTGCGTCCAGGGAGCCGATGACCGGCATCCGCTCGCCCATGTGATCGGCAATCTTGTCGCTCAGGCGCGCTTCGCCGCGGAAGACCTTCTCCGTCAGCTCCCGCTCATCGACCGAGCCCACAACTTCTCCCATCACCACCGGCGGCTCTTGGGAGAGCACCGGCAAGTTCGAGACCCCGTATTCCTCCATGATGGCAATGACATCGCGCACGCTTTCCCCGGGGTGAGTGTGCACCAGATCGGGCAGTTTCCCGGTCTTCGCGCGCAGCACGTCGCCAACGTTGACGTCGTCTTTGGCGTCTAGAAACCCGTAGGAGCGCATCCAGGAGTCATTGAAGATCTTGCCGAGATATCCGCGGCCAGAGTCCGGGAGCAAAATCACCATGACATCCTCTGGCCCGAGCTCGGCCGCCGCCCGGAGCCCCGCGACCACCGCCATCCCCGAGGACCCGCCGACAAGCAGTCCTTCTTCCCGCGCGAGTCGGCGGGTCATGTCAAAGGACTCCGCGTCGCTGACGGCGATGACCTCGTCCGGCACTGTGGGATCATACGCGTCGGGCCACATGTCCTCGCCAACGCCCTCGACAAAATAGGGGCGTCCGCTCCCGCCGGAGTAAACCGAACCTTCCGGATCGGCACCGATAATGCGCACCGGCCCCGAGTCCCTATCTGCCGAGACCTCCTTCAAATACCGCCCGGTGCCGGTGATGGTGCCGCCGGTACCAATACCGGCCACAAAATGCGTCACGCGCCCGTCGGTGTCCGCCCAGATTTCCGGTCCCGTCGAGGCGTAGTGCGCCGCCGGACCTCCAGGGTTGGAGAACTGGTCCGGCTTATATGCCCCCGGCGTCTCCGCGGTGATACGGTCCGCCACCGAGTAATAGGACTGCGGGCTGTCCGGCGCAACCGAGGTCGGCGTCACCACAACCCGCGCCCCGTACGCCTCCAGCACGTCTCGCTTGTCTTGCCCCACCTTGTCCGGCACCACAAACACGCACTCGTAGCCGCGTTGTTGCGCGATCAGCGCCAGCCCCACGCCCGTGTTCCCGCTGGTCGGCTCGACAATTGTCCCGCCCGGCGCCAGTTCGCCGGACGCCTCCGCTCGCTCGATGAGCGAGGCCGCAATGCGGTCCTTCACCGAGCCGCCGGGGTTCATGTATTCGACCTTGACGAGCACCGTCGCGGCAATGCCTTCGGTGACCTTATTGAGCTTTACGAGTGGCGTGTGACCGATCAGGTCCACCACGGATTCGGCATACTTCACAATCCCCAAGCCTATCGCCGCAACCGCGCACCTCCCGCACCGCTCTTCACCGCCGTTCATCCGCCAGTTACTTTTTCATCCGGCAATTGCGGCATGAAAACGCAATTAGCGGATGAGCGCGGAGAATTACGACGGCGTTGCTCGCCCCGAGCGCGCAGCGATCACTCCCAGCATGCCCAGCAGAGTGACGCAGAGCGCGATCCACTGAAGCAAATTAGGCAACGCGCCCAGCCCGAACAGTGCCGACAGCAACACCACGGCCGCCGGAACCACCAGAGCGACAACGGCGGCAACGATCGCGCCGTCTCTGACAATGATTGAGTGCTGAAGCAGGTAGGCAGGAACATAGATCAGCACTCCCAGAGTCACAAGCACCACGAGCGCTCCCATGGACAAGGTGTCGCCCGCTGAGATGGAGGCAATGGCCCACACCAATAGCGGCACCGCGCCGAGGGCAAAAATTGGCAGAATGCGTCGCACCATTGGCGAGCGGGAGCCTCTATTCCATCGACCAAAAAGGACCCCATACCAGGCCATCGAGATCATGGCCGCCGCGGCACACACGATTCCCCAGGCAAACGAACTCGCCGCGGGTGCACCTGCAACACGTGAATTCTGAGCGATGAATACGAGTGCCCCGAGGATGGCCGTCATCGTTCCACCGAAAACGACTCGACTGGGCCAGCGACGCTCCCACACCTGCTCGATCAGCAGAACGGCAGCGGGAGTAAGCGCCATGATGAGCGCAGGGACGGTAGTGCCGGCGAGGGCAATGGCGGCGGTAGAGAATACCGTGTACAGGCTCACCCCCAACAGCGACAAGACCGCGACGCGCCACCACTTGATCGGCTCCGCTGGCCGCTCGGCTGACCGCCGTGGTGACCGCAACCGTGCACGGCCGCCGGTCCACCCCGCCAACAGACCCAGACCGGCAACGGCAAAAACCACTCGCCCGGCAGAAGCTAGGGCGACAGACGTACCCTGTAGCGCCACCGCGACCAGCACCCAGGTCATCGCGAGCAGCAGCACAAGTGATACGGACTGCACCAGAATGCGCACCGACCCGCCCTTCCCTTTGTCCGGTGTGAGCTCATCCCCACGTTCCCATCCCGCTTCCGGGCCGGTGACCGAACGGTGCCGGTGAGCGTGCGTCGGGAAGTCGGGGACGCGCCGTCGTGCTTCACGCCTTAAAGCTACCCGCGTTTCGCATCCCTGTACCGCAAATTACGAGCCGTATATGGCTCTCAAAACGCGGTATGGGGATGCGAAACGAGGGAAGGGGTTACTTGACCGCGCCCATCGACAAACCACGCACCAGCTGGCGCTGCGCGATCCATCCGGCGATGACCACCGGCAGCGAGGCGAGCACGGATGCGGCCGAGAGCTTGGCAAGGAACAATCCCTCGGAGGTCATTTGAGAGACCAGGAACACCGGCACGGTTTGCGCCCGGGCGGCGGTAAGGTTTAGCGCGAAGAAGAACTCGTTCCAGGCGAAGATCACGCAGATGAGCGCGGTCGCGGCGAGCCCCGGGGCCACCATCGGCATCAGTACCGTGCGCAGCGTTTTGAGCAGCCCGGCGCCGTCGAGCTGGGCGGCCTCCAAGACTTCCTCCGGCACCTCCTCGAAAAACGAGCGCATCATCCACACCGCAATCGGCAGGTTCATCGCGGTGTAGAGGATGATGAGCGTGAACACGTTGTCAAGCATTTTGAGTTGCCCGGAGATCACGTAGATCGGGATGATCACCGCCACCACCGGCAACATCTTGGTCGAGATGAAGAAGAACAGCACGTCCTGGGTCTTTTTGACCGGCCGGATCGAGAGCGCGTAGGACGCCGGCACCGCGAGCAAGATCACCAGGATCGTGGAGACGCCGGTCGCGATCAGTGAGTTCAAGAAGTACTGGCCCGCGCCGCTGTTCAGCAGCGCGGCATACTGGTCAAAGGTCGGCTCGAAAAAGAACTTCGGCGGGTTGGATGCCGCGTCCGCTTCCTGCTTGAAGGACGTCACCACCATCCACACCACCGGGACAAACACCAGCAGCCCGATCAGCCAAGTGAGCGTGGTCAGCGCCGACGCGCCAACCTTGTTTCCGCGTTGCACGGTCTCAATTTGTGCCATAGGAAAGTCCTTAGTTGTTCTTCTGGTCGAAGCTGCGGAAAATCAGGCGCAGGGCAAAGGTGGCGACAATGATCGTCGCGATCACCACAATCACGCCCATCGCCGAGGCCTGGCCAATGTCGAATCCGAGGAACGCGCGCTGATAAATGTAGAACGGCAGGTTCGCACTGGCGGTGCCGGGCCCGCCGGCGGTCATCAAGTAAATCTGGTCGAAGGTGTTCACCACGTAGATCGCGCCGAGCAGAATGCCAAGCTCAATGTAGCGGCGCAATTGCGGCAACGTCACCGACACGAACGTGCGCCACGCCCCGGCGCCGTCCATCGACGCCGCCTCCAGCACGTCGCGCGGCTGCGCCTGCAACCCGGCGAGCACCAGCAGCATCATGAACGGCGTCCACTGCCACACGAGCGAAAACAGGATCGAGATGATCGGGAACTGGGTGGTCCATGCGACCGGCGCAATCCCGAACAGCCCCAGGAACCAGTTGACCAGTCCAAAGTCCGGGTTCAGCATCGACACCGACCACAACAGCGATCCGGCAACCGGCATGATCAGATATGGCGTGATCATCATGGTGCGCACAATGCCCTGACCGCGGAATTTGCGGTCCAGCAGCAGCGCAAACACAATACCGAGCAGCATCGACACAATCACGCACGCGAGCGTGATCAGCACCGAATTGAACGCCGCCTGCCGGAACACCGCATCCTGAAAAATGTCGATGTAGTTCTGGAACCAGACAAATTGCTCGCCGCCGGGGCGCAGCAGGTTCCAGGACTGCAGCGAGTACCAGATGGTCAGCAGGAAGGGGACTTGGGTGACGATGATGGTGAAGATGAGTGCGGGCAACAATGGAGCACGACGACGCCACGCCTCAGCTCGGCTCATCCCACCTTTATTTTTACTCACCTTGAGCGCGGCCTTCTGCTGCTCGCGCCGGTGATGGCGGTCAACCAGGGTGGTGCTCATCGGTTCTGCCCTTCTCTCTGATAGCTCGCCCCGACGGTTTGGGCGTAGCGCTGCGACTGAGCAAGCGCATCATCGATGCTGGTTTGACCGGCGATGCTGGCCGAAATTTGTTGGGCGACCCGGGTACCGAGATCTTGGAACTCCGGGATGGCCACGAACTGGATACCCTCGTACGGAACCGGTTCGGTCATGGTGTTTTCCTGTGTCGCATTCTGCATAGCGTTCAGGGTGGGTTCCGCGTAAGCCTGGGACACCTCGCGGTATTCGGGAATTTCGTAAGTGGACTGGCGGCTGCCGGGCGGGACCCGCTCCCAGGCGATCTCTTCGCCGACCAAACGCATGTATTCCTTGTTGGTCATCCACTGGATGAAGCTCCACGCCTCGTCCTTGACTTGGGAGGTCGCCGGGATAGCGAGCGACCAGGAATAGAGCCACCCGGCGGCGTCCGTCTTATTGGTCGGCGCCGGCGCGTACCCGACTTTGCCCGCAACCAGGGACCCGTTCGGGTCTTCGACGGAGGAGACCATGGCGGTCGCGTCATACCACATGGCGGTTTGGCCCTGGGTAAATCGGGTGATGCAATCGCCGTAACCGGAGGTCGCAGCGCCGGGTTGGCCAAAGTCCTGCAGCAGTTTGACGTAGGCGTTGACGGCCTCTTTGACGTCGGCGCTTTCCAATTGCGCGTTCCAGTCCATGTCAAACCAGCGGCCGCCATAGGTATTGATGACCGTATCGAGCGGAGCCATGACCTCGCCCCACCCGGCCAGTCCGCGCAGCACAATGCCGGTGAAGTTCTCTTGCGAACCGTCCAAGGTTTGGGCAAAGGAGCGGATGTCCTCCCAGCTCGGCGCCGTGGGCATCACCAAGCCGGCTTGCTCAAAGAGGTCTTTGCGGTACGCGACGAAGCTGGATTCACCGTAGAAAGGCACCGAGTAGAGGTTGTCCTCATAGGACAGCGCGGCCCGGACCGAGGGGATGAAGTCAGCCGGATCGTAGCCTGCGGTGCCCTCCGCGTAGGGTTGCAGGTTGGTGATCCACCCGTTCTTGGCCCACTGTGCGGTCTCGTAGTTGGAAATCATGACGACATCGAATTCGCCGCCCTGGGTCGCCACCGAGGTGGTGATCTTGGCGCGCGCCTCGTTCTCCGGAAGCGACACAAATCGCGGGTTGATATTGGGGAACTTGTCCCGGAAATCCTGTTGCAAGGAGATGGCGTCGGTCATTTGCGGGTTGGACACGATCGCCACCACAATGTCCTTTTGCGAACCGGAGCCGCTCGGCGCACATCCGGCGAGCGAGAGCCCGGCCGCGGCGCCAAGGCCCAAGGCGCCGGCCAGAGCGCGCCGCCGGCTGATCGGCGTGGAACTCCATGATGGTGGGGGTGAAAGCCTCATTGATTCCGTCCTCGTTTGCGCGAGTGGTGCATCCGCACCGCGCCACGCCCTGTCCATGCTACTGCTCAATTGAGCAAACCGTAACGCTCATTTGATACCTGACTCTACTCAGTTATACTCATTTGAGCAATAGCTACCGCTCAAAAGTTTCACCCTTGAGCGCCGATCGAAGATCTGGAGTCTCCATGACCGAGGCCTCACACTTGCAACTCCTGGTCGATATCGGCCGCGATCACTATCTCTTGGGCAAATCCAAGGTGGAGCTCTCCAACGCCTACAACATCTCGCGTTTCCACGTGGCCCGCCTCCTCGATGAAGCGCGCGCACTCGGCATTGTGCGCATCGAGGTCGGACTCCCGGCCACATTGCAAACCCCGAGCGAGAACGGTCTCGCCGCGCGCCTGGGCATAGACCGCCTCATCATCGCCGGCAGCAGCGACGACTTCGATGCCAACCGCCCGGCCCTCGCCAAGGCGACCGCCCGCGAAATCGAGACCGCGTGCACGGCGGGCCAGACGCTCGGCATCTCCTGGTCCCGCACCCTGGACGCAGCCGTCCAAGAGGTCACCAGCATGCCCAAGGTCAACCTCGTCCAACTCGCCGGCGCCCTCCCCACCAATTCCTCGGCGAGCCCGTTCGAACTCGTGCAACGCCTCCGCAATCTCTCCGGCGGCCGCGCCTGGCCGCTCTGGGCCCCGCTCATCGTCGATTCGGCGGCCACCGCCCGCGGGCTCCGCTCACAACCGGAAATCAAGGCCGCACTCACCCAGGCCAACCACCTGGACGCCGCCGTCGTCGCGATCGGCGCCTGGGCGCCCGAGCGCTCCACGGTCTGGGATTACGTGGGAACCAAGGAGCACCGCGCCGCCACCCGCGCGGGCGCCATCGCCGAGTGCTCCGCGCGCCTCTACAACCAGGACGGCACACCGGTCGCCACGGAACTGGGCGACCGCGTCATCGCCGTCACCTTGGAACAACTCGCCAAAACCCCCAAGGTCATCGCGGTGGCGCGCGGCACGGCAGCGGCCGAAGGCATCCTCGCGGCCGCCAAGGGCGGATTTATTACGACGGCGATAGTCGACTCGCCGCTCGCATCTCGCCTTTCCGAGCTCTTGGGAGATGCGGCATGAGGGCTGTCGTCGGTGTGGATTCGTCGACACAGTCCTGCAAGGTGGTCGTGGTTAATGCCGAATCCGGTGAGGTGGTGCGTCAGGCGAGCGTCGCGCACCCGGAGGGCACCGCCGTCGATCCTCACGCCTGGACCGCGGCACTGAGGCAAGCATGGGATGACGCCGGAGTCGAGAACGTGGATGAGCTACTGGGCGTGAGCGTTGGCGGGCAGCAGCACGGCATGGTGGCGCTTGACCACGATGGCGAGCCGGTGTTTGACGCGCTCTTGTGGAATGACACGCGGAGCGCGGCGCAGGCGGAGCGGATGGTTGCCGAGCGCGGGGTGCCGTTTTGGGTGGCGACGGTCGGATCGGCACCGGTGGCATCGCTGACGTTGACCAAGCTGGCGTGGCTGCGCGAGGCGGAGCCCGCGGTGGCCGCGCGGGTGGCAAGCGTGGGGCTGCCGCACGATTTTCTCAACCTGCAATTGACCGGCGAGTTGTTTACCGATCGCTCGGACGCGTCGGGGACCGGGTACTTTGATCCGGCGTCGGGGACGTATCTGCCGGAGTTGCTGGAAGAATACTTCGGCGCGGTGCCTCAGCTGTCGCGAGTAGTCGCGCCGGGCTACGCAGGTGGGACATTGTCCGCGTCCTGGAGCACGCGGCACGCGGGTACGCCGGTTGCCGCCGGCGCCGGTGACAATGCGGCGGCCGCCCTGGGGCTTGGGCTCGAGCGGGGCGATGTGGCCGTGTCGATTGGCACAAGCGGCACCGTTTTTGCCTCGACGGATAGGCCTGTTGCCGACGCGACCGGCGCCATCAACGGTTTCGCCGACGCGACCGGGCGATTCCTTCCACTGCTGGCGACATTGAACGCGGCGCGAGTATTTACGGCGACGGCTGAGATGTTGGGCGTCGATTTGGCGGAGTTCGATCGGCTCGCGAGCGAGGGTGCTCCCGACGCGGACGGCCTGACCATGATCCCGTATTTGGACGGTGAACGCAGCCCCAATCTGCCGGACGCGACCGGTGCGCTTCTCGGTCTGACACGCGCGGGAATGTCTCCGGAAAACTTGGCGCGCGCTGCGGTGCTCGGGGTCCTCGCCTCGCTGGCCGAAGGGTTGGAGAAGCTCAAGGCGCAGGGCGTCCCTGTGGAACGGGTTCTGCTCATTGGCGGCGGCTCGAAGTCCCGCTCGGTTCGCGAGGCGAGCGCTTCCATGTTTGGCGTTCCTGTGGCGGTTCCCCAACCTCACGAATATGTGGCCCTTGGTGCGGCGCGGCAAGCGATGTGGGCGGCAACCGGCGAGCTGCCGAATTGGCGTCCGGCGCTTACCGAAGAAATGACGCCGTGCGGAGACTGGGCCGCAGAGACCCTCGGCCGTTATCGCGACGCCCGCGAGCGCCTCCACCCAGGTTCCTAGCGCGAGTCCTCATCTCGTGTTCTCGCGAGTTGCCATGTACAACGCTTTCGCCTGCGCCATACGCGTTGCATATGGCAACTCGCGAACCGCGGAGCCAGCACCTGACCTCCACAAACTCTAGGTCAGCAACTCGATCGTCGCCTTGGCACCCCTTTGATGCAGCACCGCGAGTGCCGCCTGATACGCCTCCACAAACCGCGGCTCACCCGCCAATGGCCCAAACAACTCCTGATTGCGCACAAACGCCAACGCGTCCTCGCCCTGCGAAGCTGCCGCGGCCATGCGCTCCTCGCGAAGCCGATCCACCACCTCAATCGCGGCACCAACCTCATCCGTCCCTTCGGCGTACCGCGCCCAGGAGGCGACGATTCCCGCCGAACGCAACACCTCGCCGTCGTTCTTTAAATTCTCTATGATCACCGGCACAAGCCACTTGGGGATCCGGTCCGAACTCTCCGCCGCCAGCCGCGCGACGGTGTCCTTGATGTGCGCGTTGGAGAAGCGCTCGATCAGCTGGGTTTTGTACTCGTCCAGGTCGATGCCGGGCACGGGCCGGAGCGTCGGCGTCGCCTCGCGGTCCATGTACGCGCGCAGGAACGCGGCAAATGCGGGGTCTTGGGCGACCTCATGCGCGTAGGTGTACCCGGCGAGCCGCCCGAAATAGGCCATCCCCTGGTGCGAGGCGTTGAGCAGCCGCAGCTTCATGAGCTCATACGGCTCCACGTCCGCGACGACCTGCACCCCCGCGTCCTCATACGGCGGCCGCCCGTCCGTGAACGAGTCCTCCAGCACCCACTGCGTGAAGTCCTCGGAAACCACCGGCCACTCATCGGCAATCCCGTAATCGGCGGCGACCATCTCAATGTCCGCGGGCGTGGTGAC
The DNA here is from genome assembly GCF_000688395.1 of Haematomicrobium sanguinis DSM 21259. Classification (GTDB taxonomy): domain Bacteria; phylum Actinomycetota; class Actinomycetes; order Actinomycetales; family Micrococcaceae; genus Haematomicrobium; species Haematomicrobium sanguinis. The sequence goes on from NZ_JIAG01000001.1 coordinate 164,136, forward strand.
CGGCGTGATCCGGTCCACCATCGAATTCGGGAACCGCATGTTGGCGCGCATCCACTCGCCGAGTCCCGGCTCGCTCAGCTCGGCAAACGCGGTAAACATGGCCTCGGCAGTGTGCCCATTGCCTTGGATATTGTCGCAAGACATGATGGTGAGCGGCTTGGTACCAGATGCACGACGGCGTTTAATCGCCTCGGTCACGAGCCCAAAGACAGTGCGTGGCTGAGTGGGATTGTCCAGGTCGGCACGTATTGCCGGATTGCTCGCGTCGAATTCGCCGGTCGACTGGTTGAAGTTGTAGCCGCCTTCGGTCACGGTGAGCGAGACGATTTTGGTGTCCGGATGTGCGATGCGCTCGATCACTGCGTTCGGGTCATCGGGGGCGAAGAGGTACTCGACGATGGAGCCGATGACGCGGGGATCCTGTGTGCCGTCGGGGGCTTTCGTCACGAGGGTGTAGAGGCAGTCTTGGTCCGCCATGACGTTTTTCATGCGCTCGTCGCCGTGCAGGACGCCGACCCCGCACAACCCCCAGTCCAGCGCTTTGCCCTGGTTCATGAGGCGGTCCAGGTACATGGCCTGGTGTGCCCGGTGGAAGCCGCCAACGCCAAAATGCACAATCCCGACCGCGACCTTTGTCCGGTCATACGCGGGTAGACCGACCTCGGGTGAGCGATCCGCAATGGCCGCAAGGTTCGCCTGGTTTAGGGGTATTGCGGGGGCGGCTTGTTCGTGGGCGGCGTCGGATTCCGGATTCATAACCCCAGCCTACTCGCGTCTACTCATATGAGCAATGCCTTACGCTCACATGAGCACCCCGCTCCCCCTTCCGCCACTCATCCGCTAATTGCGTTTTCATCCGGCAATTGCGTCATGAAAATGCAATCAGGGGATGAACCGCGGTCGGGGAGCGGGGAGAATGGTGGCATGGACGCGACCCGAACGCTCAGCGAACGCAACATCGGCACCAGCGGCGGCGCTCTGCACCTTTACGAGTGGATGCCAAGCGAGCGTTCCGGCACTGAGGCCGTCGCCTTGTTGCTACACGGCGGCCCCGGTCTCTGGTTCAACCTCGACGACCTTGTGCCGCTTTTGCCGCCCACGCACACCGTGATCGGTTACGACCAGCGCGGATGCGGCCACTCCACAGGGACCGGCCCCTATTCATTGGACCAGCAAGTCGCCGACGTCGACACCGTCCGTGCCGCTTCTGGCGCCGAAACCGTGTGCATTCTCGGTCATTCCGCCGGGGCGAATCTGGCTCTTGCCTATGCCATGACCTTCCCACACCGGGTACGGTCGTTGACCTATCTCAGCGGCACGGGGATCGGCGACTGGCGCCCCGATTACCGCTCCGAAAGAGAGCGGCGCCTCGGCCCCGAGCGGCTAGCAAGACTCCGCGAACTGGGCCAGCTCGCCACAAGGAACCCGGCGCAAGAGCGTGAGTTCCGCCTGCTTTCCTGGTGCACCGATTACAGTGACGTCGAGACCGGGCTCGCCCTCGCCGAGCATGACGCCGATGCGACGTTTGCCATCAACGTGGATGCCAACAAGAGCATTGGCGACCCCGATTTCTCGCAACTGTCCGCGATCGAGGTGCCTATCGCCGTCGTACATGGGGAAGCCGACCCGCGCCCATACTGGAGCGCGAAAATGCTTGCCGATGCCCTCCCGAGCGCCACTTTCACCCTCATCCCGAACGCGGGACACAACCCGTGGCGGGAAAACCCGGACGCGACCCGCGCCGCCCTCCTCATTTGACATCCCCGTACCGCACAAATTGAGCCGTGTGCGGCTCTTAAAATGCGGTACGGGGATGCGAAACGAGGGGGGGAGCTAGCGGTTGATGCGGCGCACCGCGAGTTCGGCCAACAGGGCAGCGCCGTCGGGGAGCACGGCGTCGTCAAAGGTGGCCACCGGCGAATGATTGCTCGCTGCGCCCAGGAAATCCTCCCCCGGCGCCGCACCCAGAAAGACAAAAGCCCCCGGCACCTCCTCGAGCACAAATGAGAAGTCCTCGCCTCCGGCCACCGGATTCGCCATCTCCACGTAGCGCCCCTCGCCAAACATCTCCCGCACGGTCGCTTCCAGGAACGCCGCCTCGGCATCATCGTTGACCGTCACCGGGTACACCTTCTCCCAGCGCACCTCCGGCGTCAGACCGTATCCGCGCGCAATATTCTCCAGCAACGGCACAATCAATTCCTCCGCCCGGGCCCGCGCCTCGGGGCTGAAGGAGCGGATGGTCGCATCAAACTCGGCGGAATCCGGGATGATGTTCTCCTTGGTGCCGCCGGAAATCCGGCCCACCGTCACCACCACCGGATCCCAAATGCTGAACCGTCGAGTCACGAGCGTCTGCAGCGCGCCGACGGCCTCGCATAGCGCCGGAATCGGATCGAGCGTCGTGTCCGGCATCGACCCGTGCCCTCCGGCACCCACGTACTTCACGTACACACTGTCCGGCGCGGCCATCATCGTCCCCGGCTTCCCCGCGAACACCCCGCGCGGCGCGTAGTTCGAGAGCACATGCAGCCCGTAGGCGGCGTCCGCGCGCTTGCCTGCGGCATCCAGCACACCCTCGGCAATCATCGGCTCCGCGCCTCCGGGCAGCTCCTCGGCCGGCTGGAACATGAACACGACGTCGCCATCGAGCTGGTCGCGCATCGCGTGCAGAATCTTCGCCGCCCCGACCAGTCCGGCGGTGTGCAGGTCGTGCCCGCAGGCGTGCATGTTCCCATTCGTCGACGCATATTCCAGCCCGGTCTCCTCCTTGACCGGCAGCCCGTCCATATCCCCGCGCAACAGCACCACCGGACGATCGGCACCGTGGCGAGCATCGCCGTCGTTCTTTGTCCCGCGCAACACCGCGGTAATCGAGCTGAGGCCCTGGCCCTGCGTAATCTCCAGGTCCAGCCCGTCCAGCGCCTCGAGCACGCGCTGCTGGGTCCACGGCAGCTGGAGCCCGAGCTCGGGATTCTGATGCAGCTCGCGGCGCAGCGCAATGATGTCAGGGGCAAATTGCTGGGCAAGGTCTTGAGTTTGAGTCATAGGTATAACGTACGACGGCGCGTGCGAACCTTCCAGAGGTTTGCCCACCTTTGACCGGGGTGCTTCGAGCGGGCGTGCCGGGTTCAGGCCCCGATGGTGATGTTTTGGACGTTTCCGGCCGAATGGACTTCGGCGTCGATGGGGTTGGCGGCGGTGAAGGTGCTCTTGGTGAGCGCACCGCCCGCCCATTCCAGGTCCAGGGTGATGCCGCCGCGCAGGCGGATACCGGTCATCGAGCCGTTCGGAAATTGTGCCGGGAGTGCGGGGAGCAGCCGGATCAGGACCGAGTGGGTGCCGTCGGCGTCGGTGCGAAGGTAGGACTGGGCGAGCATCGAGATGATGGCGCGTGCGCCGCCCATGTTGCCGTCGAGTTGGAAGGGCGGGTGCGCGTCGAACAGGTTGGGGTACACGCCGCCGCCCGCGTTCATCCCGATGTCAAGGACTGTGGGTTCGACAGGATTGGTGAGATTGGAGAGGCCGCGCCAGACCTTTTCGCCGTCGCCCAGGATGGCCCAGCAGTTCGCGCCCCAGGCGGCAGACCAGCCGGTGGGGCCGACGCCGCGCGAAATGAGCGCGGTTTTCGCGGCGTCAATGAGCGCCTGGTCGGTGGAGGCGCCGATGCGCTCGCCCGGAAACAGGCCAACCAGGTGGGAAAGGTGGCGGTGGTTATCGCCCTGGACGTCCTTATCGTTGTACCACTCTTGGAGTTGGCCCCAGCTTCCGGTGGCGGGCAAGTGGAGTTTGGCGAGCTGCTCTTGCGCGGTTGCGAGGGTTTCGTGGTCAACGGTGCTGGCGTAGGCGGGGTTGGCGGCAAGAACGGCCGAAGCGTTAATGAAATGCGTCATCAGATCCCAGGTGAACTCTTGGTCCATACTGACGCCGTCCTCGTGGGCGAACTGCACCGGGGTCATCCCGACCGGGGTGTTCCGCCACGGCGTTCCCTGTTGATTTTCCGAGGACCAGGAATCTGGGACAACGAGCTTGCCCTTGCCGTCATCGACCAGGATGTCTTGCAGGAAGTGGAGCGCGTCCCGCATGAGGGGATAAGCGCGGTTGGCGAGAAAATCGGCGTCCAGGGTGTGCGCATAGTGGTCCCAGAGATGCCAGGCGTACCAGGCGCCACCCGTGGCCAGCCATTCCCAGCCCATGCCGCCGTTCAGGTTGTGCGAGACGCGGGTGGTAAAACCGCGGGCCGGTGCGCCTGTTATCGGGTTCGTGACGTTCGCGGCGGTGAGCTGCTTCCAGGCTCCGGATTGTGACTCGATAAGTTCCACGAGCGGTTCGACCGTTTCCGGGAGGGCCGCCGGATCACCGAGCCAGTAGCACATTTGGACGTTGATGTTGGTGTGATAGTCGCTGTTCCAGGGCGGGGTGTCGCTGACGTTCCAAATGCCTTGAAGGTTCATCGCGCGCCCGCCTGTGCGGGAGGATGCGATCGCCGCGTAACGGGCAAATTGGAAATAGAGGGCGTAGAGCTCGGGGTCGAGTTGGCTTTGGTTGTCCTTGACCCGTTTGAAAGTGGTTCCCGCGCGTTGGGCGTCGGTGGACTCCCCAAGCCAAATGCGCTGGCGGTCAAAGAGCGGCTGATAATCGGCAAGGTGCGCCTGTTCTAGCGCGGTTGCTCTCTTGGCGATGGCTGCTATTGCCTGCGTATGGGCAGCGGACGCGGCGTCGACAGAACTGCGGAAGTTGCTGCTCGGGTCGCCGCTGTAATTGGTGGCTGCGCTGACTGCAATGGTGGCGCTATTGGCACCGGTCACCTCGATGGTATTCCCCACCACGCTGATGGCGCCTCCGTCCGCGACGATGGCGGCTGTGAACGCGTAGTCTTGCGCTGGTTCGCCAAATTCTTGGAGCTGCCCGTTCACCGTGATGCTGTTGGTGTCTGCGGAAGCTCTGGTGGTGACGTTCTTGCGGCCGGCCGTGGTGGAGCCGTCGCCGTCTTTGAGGGAGAGGACGAACGTGAGGGCCCCATCGATCGATGAGGTGACGGTCGTGATGACGGCCCTGTCGGGGTAGGTTGCGAAGCTTTTTCGGGAATAGGTGGTCGGCCCGGAGGTGTAGCTCGTGGTGACCGTGGCGGTCTCAAGATCGAGCGCGCGCGAATAATTGCTTGCGTCCTCGTGCCCGAAAGTGAGCCGCAGCGAACCCAGCATTTTGTAAAAGCCCATGGTGCCGTAATTCCCGCTCGCGTTGGTGCCACCGGAAAATAACGAGTCATAGTTGAGCGCGAGGTACTCCTCCTTGGGGTCGCCGGACACGAGTGCACCCAGAGAACCGTTGCCAATGGGAAGCCCTTCGGTCAGAGTACGTCGGCCGGAGGGTGCTGCGGTGTCGAAGGAGATCACCGGCTGGCCGCTCTCGACCTGGGCGGCGGCCGAGCCTGCTTCTCGGTACGCGTACTCGCCGGCGCGGGACGCCTTCGCGGCGCTGCCTGACGCCACGACGAGCAAGGGGGCGGCGACGGTCGCTGTCCCATATCGAATGAATGTCCGACGATTGGCTGTCATGGCACCAAGCTCCTTTGCTTGCTTTCGAGCTGCATGACTAGCGCATCACATTAGACGTCGGATGTATAGGCGTGACTCGGATTAATTTCCTGAGAAACCGCCGCGATCGTGCCGGTAGGTGCTCGATGCCCGCGCTTCTGAGCCAAACGGCAGTGTTTTGCCGCTACAGCCCGAGCTTCTCCACCGCCTCTTCCCGCATCTCCACCTTGCGCACCTTCCCCGACACGGTCATCGGGAAGCTCTCGCGCACTTCGACGTACTTCGGAATCTTGTAATGGGCGAGCTTGCCTCGGGCGAAATCGGCGAGAGATTGAGCATCCAACGGCGGACGCCCTTCTTTCATGATGATCGCCGCCAATAACTCCTCGCCGTACTTTTCGTCCGGCACGCCAATGACCTGAACGTCCTGGATGTCCGGGTGTTGGTAAAAGAACTCCTCAATCTCCCGCGGGTAAATATTCTCGCCGCCGCGAATCACCATGTCCTTAATGCGCCCCTCAATGGCGATGTACCCGTCCTCGTCCATCCGCGCCAGGTCCCCGGTGTGCATCCAGCCCTCGGCGTCAATCGCCTCCGCCGTCTTTTCCGGCTGATTCCAGTACCCCAACATGACCGAGTACCCCCGCGTGCACAATTCGCCGATCTCCCCGCGCGCCACCACAGCGCCGGAGGCATCAACAATCTTGGACTCGACGTGAGGCATGCTTCGCCCCACCGTTTCGGTACGCTTGGCCAGCGAATCATCCACCCGCGTCATCGTGGATACCGGCGATGTCTCGGTCATGCCGTAGCAAATCGCGACCTCGCCCATATGCATATCGGAGATGACTTTCCGCATCACCTCCACCGGGCACGGCGACCCGGCCATCACCCCGGTTCGCAAGGTGGAGAGGTCATAGTCGGCGAATCCGGACAAATTCAGCTCGGCAATAAACATTGTCGGCACCCCGTACAGCGAGGTTCCGCCGTAGCGCTGCACCGCTTCCAGCGCGTCGGCGGGCACAAAGGACCGGCCCGGAAGCACAATTGACGCCCCCTGCGAGAAGGCATTCAGGTTGCCGATGACCATCCCGAAACAGTGATAGAACGGTACCGGAATGACTACCCGATCCTCCGGGGAATACCCCAGCAGTTCGCCAATGAAGTAGCCATTGTTCAAGATGTTGCGGTGGCTCAAGGTCGCACCCTTGGGGAATCCCGTGGTCCCGGAGGTGTACTGCAGGTTGATCGCGTCCTCGGGCGCCAGAGACGCGCCGATCTCATCGACCCGCGACTGCCCCACCTCAGGGGCTCGTCCAACCACGTCCGCATAGGACAATTCGCCGTTGCCTTCCGGCACGCCAGGCACCAAGGGGTCCGCGCCGTCAAGAAAAACCAGGGTCTGCAATTCCGGCACCTCGGCGGCAACCTCCCGCGCCATGGCCGGAAAATCGCTGTTCTTATCCTGCGGTGCCACCACGAGTGCGCTCATCCCGCTCTGACGCACCACAAATTCCAGTTCTGAGGTCCGGTACGCGGGATTGACGTTGACCAGAATTACCCCGATCTTCGCCGTCGCATACTGCAGAATTACCCATTCGGCGCAGTTCGGCGACCAAACCCCCAACCGATCCCCCGGCGACACGCCCACGGCCAGAAGCCCCCGCGCCAACTCATTCACCGCATCGTTGAGCGTCGCGTACGTCCAAGATCGCCCCGTGGCCATCTCAAACATCGCCGGTCGATCCGCATACGCGGCCACGCTCGCCGCAAAGTTTGACCCAATGGTTTCTTCCAAAAGCGCAGGCTCAGTGGCGGCACGGGTGTAGGACTCAGACACGGTTTTGTTCTCCTTCGAACTCGGCACCTTCGGTGGAACCGGGTACTCCATAAATATCCCGCAATCACCCACTTGACCAGTGCTGAACACCTGTTTAGTCTATTAAACATGCGTTCAACACCGCCACCGAATGACCTCTCGACCCCCGCCCGCATCCGCAAGGAAGCCATCACGCTTTTTGCCGAACGCGGCTTCGCCAAGACCAGCGTCCGCGCCATCGCCGAGGCCGCGCAGGTGTCCCCGGGCTTGGTAATTCACCATTTCGGTAGCAAGGAGGAGCTACGTAAATCCTGTGATGACTACATCACCGAGGAGATCATTACGCTCGCCAAAAACAAGGGCAACGCCAATAACGTCGGCGCACTGTTCGCCGAGCTCATGCAAAACCCGGACCTGCTCGAGCGCGAAATGGCCTACCTCATCCACTCGGTCAACGATGACTCCCCCGCCGGCCGCCACATGATCGACAATATGGTTGCCCACAGCGCCTTGATGATCAAAGACAGCGGCGAAAAAGGCACCATGCGCAAGGTGGAGGACCCCGAAGCGCTCGCCGTCGCTCTCGTCATGCAGTCCATCGCCATGCTGGCCTACCGCAAGCACGTTCAGCGCCTGCTCGGCTCCCCCTCCGATTCACTCGTCGACCCGACGCTGCTCGCCCGCTATGGCCTGCCGCTTCTCGACGTCTACACTCACGGCCTCTACACCGACGAGAGCTACCTCAACGCCACCCGCCAAGCACTGGCCGACCAGTCCGCACAAAAGACAAAGGAGAATCATGAGTAATGCCATTGCCGTCGCGAAATTGACGAAAAACTACGGCAAAACTCGCGCCCTCGACGGCATCAGCTTCGAGGTCCCAAACGGCGCCGTGTTCGGCGTGATCGGCCCCAACGGCGCCGGCAAAACCACCACCATGCGCGTATTGCTGGACATTATTCGCCCCACCGGCGGCACGGCAGAGGTGCTTGGCTCGCCGGCTCACGGGGCACCGAGTGAATTACGACGGCGGATTGGTTTCCTTCCCGGGGAATTGCGCCTTGACGGCCGGTTGAGTGGGAAAACCCTGCTGAAGCAATTTGCGGAAATCTCCGGCCCCGTGAAACCCGACCGCGTGAACGAACTCGCGGAGAGGCTCAACCTGGATCTCTCCCGACCCGTTCGGAAGCTTTCCAAGGGCAATAAGCAAAAGCTCGGCATCATTCAAGCATTCATGCATGAGCCGGACCTGTTGATCTTGGATGAACCAACGAGCGGTCTCGACCCGCTCATGCAGCAGGAGTTCTTAAATCTGGTTCATCAGGCGCGGGAGAACGGCCAGTCGGTGTTTTTGAGCTCTCACGTGCTCAGCGAAATCCAGAGCGCCGCCGACCAGGTCGCCATCCTCCGCAACGGCCAGATTGTGGACATCGCCACCGTCGACGCCCTGCGCGAAGCCGCAGACCGCACCTTCCGCGTCCGCATCGAAGGGTTGGATCAAGCGGCGCTCGAGCAGCAACTCGGCTCCATCGACGGCGTTACGCTCACCCAGGCCACGACCGGAAACGGGGGCGGCAAGCACGCTGCCGACGGGTTCGCGAGCGCGACCGGCACGCTCACCGGCTCGGTCAAACCGCTCATCGATTATTTGGCGACCCAGAACGTGGACGAAGCGAGTATCCAGGAACCGGACCTCGAACAGTCCGTACTCAAGCTCTACAACACCCGCGTCAGCGCAGGAGGCGATGAATAAATGCGCACTTTCCTTCCCCTCACCCGCAAGAACCTTTCCGACACCTGGCGCGGCCTCGCTGGATGGAGTCTGGCTCTGGCCGCGGCGTGTTTGCTGTACTTGCCGCTCTACCCATCCATGGGTGGCGGATCTCAAATGCAAGCGTTGCTGAACCAGATGCCCAAGGAACTTATCAGCGCGATCGGCTATGACAGCATCGGAACCGGCGCAGGATGGACCCAGTCCACGGTCTTCGGGCTGCTCGGATTCGTCCTGCTGATCATTGCCTCGGTGTCCTGGGGTGCGGCAGCCATTGGCGGCAACGAGGAATCCGGGGCACTCGAACTGACCCTTGCGCACGCTGTGACGCGCACCCAGGTGGTACTCGAACAAGCCCTCGCGATCCTCATCAAGCTTGTGGTTCTCGGGCTCGTGGTGACATTGATTGTGCTTTCGCTCAATTCTCCGGCCGAACTCGATCTCAACGTCGGGTACCTGGTGGGAACCGTGGCGCTCTGGCTAGAGCTCGGTTTGCTTGGGGCTTCCGTTGCTCTGCTCTGCGGAGCGGCCACCGGACGGCGTTCGGTCGGCATTGCGGGTGGCGCCATCGTGATGATCGGCGCTTACATTCTCAACGCCTTGGGGAACCAGAAATCGGACTGGGATTGGATGCACAATCTCTCCCCGTATTCCTGGGTCTTTACCGAAAAGCCGCTCCAAGATGGGCCAAATATGCTCATTGGCTTGGCCCTCTTAGGGATCGCCGCGCTGTCAACTGCGGGAGCCGCCGTCGTTCTTAACAAACGCGACGTCGGCACCTAGGCGAGCACAAAGCAAGGAGCGGACCGGTCCCCACCGGCCGGTCCGCTCCTTGCCGTCTAGAGGGCTTCGGGCTCGTGCGTGTGGAGGTATTTCCAGCCGAGACCGATCACCAGCGCCGAGATGAGAACGGCGAGCGCGGCGGCGAAGAACGGCACGGCAGCGCCGAAGTTCTCGCCGAGTTTCGCGGCCAGGAACGGCGCGACCGCACCGCCCATCCAGCGCACAAAGTTGTAGCCCGCGCTCGCGACCGGGCGCGGGGCGTCTGAGACGTTCATCGCGAGTTCGGTGTAGAGCGTGTTGTTGATGCCGAGCAGGCCGCCGGAGATGATGACCAGAATGATGACGGCCGTGATGTTGGTGGTGGCGAAGAGACCCAAGAGCGTCAGGATGATCGCAATGGCGACCAGGGTGCCGACCAGTACCCACGTGGTGCCGAATTTTTGTTGCAGGATCGGCGCCACCACGACCGACGTGAAGGCAAGCGCGAGGCCCCAGCCGAAGAAGATCGCGCCAATCGCGTACGGGCCGGCATTCAGGATGAACGGGGTGAACGCGAGGATCGTGAAGAAGCCGAAATTGTAGAAGAAGGCGCTGAAAGCGGCCGAGCGCAGGCCCTTGTGTCCGAGTGCGATCAAGGGGTCGCGCAGCCGGGTTTTCTTGGCCGGGATGGTGGATTTGGGCAGGAGAGTCAGGCAGGCGATGAATGCGAGCGCCATCAGCACCGCGGTGCCAAAGAACGGGGCGCGCCACTGCCAGCCGCCAAGCAGTGCACCGAGAATTGGCCCGAGCGAGATGCCAAGACCAAGCGCCGCCTCATACAAGATGATGGCGGTGGTGGTGCCGCCGGATGCCGCGCCGACAATTACGGCGAGCGCTGTGGCAACGAAGAGCGCGTTGCCCAGGCCCCAGCCGGCGCGGAAACCGACCAGTTGCGCAACCGTGCCGGAGAGCCCGGACAGGGTCGCGAAAGCAACGATGAGCGCCAGGCCGATCAGTAGCGTTTTCTTGCCGCCAATGCGGGAGGACACCCAGCCGGTGAGCAGCATTGCAAACGCGATGACGAGGAAGTAGCTGGTGAAAAGTAGCGATACCTCGGAGGGTCCGGCCTGCAGATTCTCAGCGATGGCCGGCAGAATCGGGTCGACCAGTCCGATGCCCATAAAAGCGAAGGTCGCGGCGATGGCGGTGGCCCAGACCGCCATCGGCTGCTTGAGCAGGGACTGTTTCTCGTGTTCGAGGACTTCGTGGGGGGTTTCGGTGTGTGCGGCGTGTGCTGTGTGTTCTGTGTATTCGTGCTCGTTTTCGGTCGCGGTGGCGGACACGGGCGGCTCCCTGTTCTGTATCTAGTGGCGGCGCGCTCAGTGGCGCCGGCGGGTGCGAGTTAGTTTTCGGAAATGGTGTCTTGGAACTTGTCAGACAGGCGCGCGATAGCGCCGCTGGCCCGTTCGAGGGCGGCGAGGTCGTCGTGGCTCATGGAGCTCAAAACTTCGGCGATGCGTTCGTCGCGCTCGCGGTTGCCTCGGGTGCGCGCCTCTTCACCTTTCGGGGTGATGTGAATGAGCACCACTCGGGAATCATCGGGGTCAGCGGCTCGCGTCGCCAGTCCGGCGCCGCCGAGGCGTTTGAGCGCTTCGGTGGCGCTTGGCATTTTGATTCCCATGTGCTTGGCGATCTCGGAGACGCGGACGCCGTCCTCGTGGAGCATGTTCAGAATGCCTAAGTGCGTGGTGGAGAGTTCCATCTCATCGCTCCAGCGGCGCGACATGTGTACGCCGTGCCGTAAGAAGGCCCTGAGCGTGCTGGCGAGTTCCACATTTTCCACACCCCCACCATATAGTTAGTTCGCCTAAATAACCAAATCCCACGCAAATTTAAGCGCCTTTCCCGGTTTTCAGCGGCATGTAGAGCGCTGAAAACCGGGAAAGGCGCTTAAATTTGCTTTAGCGGGAGGGGGTGAGGTGCTTGTGCTTGCCCTTGCGCACGAACGCGAAGTACGCGATCGTCAGGATCGCATACCAGGTCGGCGCCAAGTAGATCGCGATCCGGGTGGACTCGTCCAGGCCCAGCACCACGAACATTGCCACGAAGAACGCGAGCACCACCCAGCTCATCGCCACACCGGCGGGCATTTTGAACTTGGACTCAGCGTGCAGTTCGGGCCGTTTCTTGCGGTAGCACAGGTATGCCACCACGATGAAGCCCCACACGGTCAAAAACAGGATCGCGGACACCGAGGTCACCAAAACGAACGCCTCTCCCACCGAGCCCTGCACGTACAGCAGGACGATCCCGGGGATCAGGCAAATACAGGAGAACAGCAGCGCACGCGCGGGAACCTTACTCGAGGAGAGCTTCCCGAACAGTTTCGGAGCCTCCTTCTCGGTGGACATCGAATACATGATGCGGGAGGTCGAGAATATGCCGGAGTTCGCACTAGATGCGGCAGAGGCCAAAACCACAAAATTTACCAGTCCCGCGGCACCGGCAAACCCAGCCAGCGCGAACATTTCGGTGAACGGGCTCACGTCCCCGGACGCGCGGCTCCACGGCATCACCGCCATGATGACAATCAGAGACGCCACATAGAACAACAGCACGCGAATGGGAATCCAGTTGATTGCCCGCGGAAGGTTCTTTTCCGGGTTTTTGGTCTCAGCGGCAGCGGTACCGGCAAGCTCAATGCCCTGGAACGCGAAGATCGCGATCTGGAAACCGCCCAAGAAACCGAGGAAACCATGCGGGAACATGCCGCCGTCATTCCACAGGTTTTCCAACGTGGCGCGGTCGCCCGTGTCCGGGGAAACGAAGTTCGTGGCGATCAGCACAATGCCCACGATGACCAGGGCAATGATGGCAACGATCTTGATCATCGCGAACCAGAACTCGATCTCGCCGAACAGGCGCACCGCCACCAGATTCAGTACCAAGAACAGCAAGATCGCCAAGACCGCCGGCACCGCAAGCATCATCGGGTTGTCGCGCAAACCGGGGAACCAATATTCCACATAACCGGTGATCGCCACCAGATCCGCAATGCCGATAATGATCCAACAGAACCAGTACGTCCACCCGACCATGAACCCCGCCCACGGCCCGATCAGGTCACCGGCGAAGTCGGCAAAAGTGCGGTAGCCGGAGTTGGAGAGCAGAATCTCCCCCATCGCGCGCATGACAAAGAAGAGCATGAATCCGATGATCATGTACACGAAAATGACACTCGGTCCGGCAATGGAGATCGTCTTGCCGGAGCCCAAGAACAGGCCGGTACCGATGGCACCGCCAATGGCAATGAGCTGAATGTGGCGGTTGCTTAAGCCCCGCGAAAGGTGTCCCCCGTTCCCGGAATGTTCGCCGTGATGCTCAGTTGGCGCGGTGGAGGTCGTCTCGGGGGTCTTGGACATGGTGCCTTCTCATCGGTGTTGCCTCGACAATGAGGTCCCGCCGGGTTTCAGCGGGCAACAGCGAACCAATTTACCACCGGGATCGCGCGCCCCACCAATTGCGACAGGGCCGCCCACCACACCCCAACATCACGGTGAGGCACGAGAGAAAGCCGGGGACACGCCGTCGTACCTCTACGACCGGGACAAAAAAGGAAGGGCCCCGGAGCACCCGGGACCCTTCACGAAAGCGGGGAAATCTACTCGGCGGCGGATTCCTGCTCGGCGATGGACTTGCGGACCTCGTCCATGTCCAGGCCCTTGACGGCCTCGACGAGCTCGGTGAACTGCTGCTTGTTCATCGCGCCAGCGTTGGAGTAGACGAGGATATTGTCGCGGAAAGCCATGAGGGTCGGGATCGCGGTGATGCCGACCTGACCAGCGAGCGATTGCTCGGCTTCGGTGTCGACCTTGCCGAAGCGGATGTCGGGGTATTCCTTGGACACTTCGTCGTAAATCGGCGCGAAACGCATGCACGGCTGGCACCATCCGGCCCAAAAATCGACGAACGTGATGCCGTCTTCCTGGATGGTTTCGCTGAACGTCTTTTCAGTCAATTCTGTTGTGGACATGATGTGAGCGTACTCCTTCGGGTCGCGAAAACTCTAGGGGTAACGTCGCGGCGCGGTCCGGGTATTCCCGTGGCTGGGGGCTGTGCGCCGGGTCGGACGGGGCGCTTGCCGGGCGGGCGGGTGCGCTTGCCGGTCGGGGCGCCGGGCGGGGCGCCGGACGGGGCGCCGGACGGGGCGCCGGACACCCGCTAGGCTGGTGCCCGTGGAGAAGCCGCTGAATATTGTCGCCCTGATCTTCCCGGGAATGACGCAACTCGACCTGACCGGGCCGCTCGAGTTTATTTCGAAGATCCCTGGCGCCCACGTGACGCTCGCTTGGCGCGAGCCGACGCCCATCACCAACGATTCCGGATTCGCGATCCTCCCCTCGACGACCTTTGCGGACGCACCGCAGGCGGACGTACTGCTGGTCCCGGGCGGAGCCGGTGTGTTTGACTTCATCGAGGACGCCGACGTCATCGATTTTGTGCGCCGTCAAGGCACCGGCGCGCGGTTCGTGACGAGCGTGTGCACGGGCGCGTTTTTCCTGGGCGCCGCGGGTTTGCTGCAGGGCCGGCGCGCCACGACGCATTGGGCCTCGCACGCGCTCTTGGCGCACCTGGGCGCGACCCCGGTTGCCGAGCGCGTGGTGGTGGACGGGAACGTGATCACCGGCGGCGGGGTCACCAGCGGCATCGACTTTGGCCTGCGCGTGGTCGCCGAGGTTGGCGGCGAAGCGCTCGCGCGGAAGGTCCAGCTCGCCCTCGAGTATGACCCGCAGCCGCCCTTCGACTCGGGCGCCGCCCGTGCCGATGACCCGGCGGTTCAGCAGTTGCGCGCGCATTACGTTGAAACGCGTGGGCCGCGGTTGGCCCGGATCGGTGCCGCGCTTGCGGGGTCCTAGGCGCTGAAGCACGACGGCGTGTCCCCGACTTTCCGGGGATGCGCTGGCTTGGCGAGCCGGTTGCGTGGGCGATTCGGGTGCGCAGGTTACGCGGTTGCGCAGGCGATTTGTTGCGGCTTAGGCCGGCTTAGGTGTGCGCAGAATTTTGTCCATCGACTTGCCCTTGGCCAATTCGTCAATGAGCTTGTCCAGGTAACGAACTTCCTGCATGAGCGGGTCCTCGATATCTTCGACGCGCACCCCGCAGATGACTCCGGTGATGAGTTTGCGGTCGGGATTCTTGGTGGGCGCCTCGGCGAAAAAGTGATCAAAGTCCGTTTCGGATTCAAGGGCTTTGTCTAGCTGCTCTTGGCTGTAGCCGGTGAGCCAGCGGATGATCTCATCCACTTCCGCCCGCGTGCGGCCCTTCTTTTCGGCCTTGGTGAGGTAGTGCGGGTACACGCTGGAGACGGGCATGGTGTAAATGCGGTGGGCCATGTGCTCAGCCTACCGACTCTGGGCGGTATCCGCCGTAGTGGGGTGGGCCGTCGCCGAAGTGGGTCCCTGGGTGCTTCTCCCGCCGCGCCGGTCGGCCTTGGTGTGGACGCGCAGTGCAGCCGCCCACGGGTTAAATTGCGAACGCCCCAGCCAGAACATGCTTCTGACTAGGGCGTTTGTGGTGGCAGATGAGGGATTCGAACCCCCGTAGGCAATGCCAGCTGATTTACAGTCAGCCCCCTTTGGCCGCTCGGGTAATCTGCCATAGAGAAACCCGCCTGAGCGGGCATCTCAACTTTACAGAAGTTCGGGGAGCTTTGCGAATCCGCGGCTAGGACTGGCTAATCTGCTTCTCGAGTTGGGCTACAAACTTGTCCGCCTGCTCCCGGCTCACTTCCCCGCGTGCAACCGCCGCCGCCATCTCGACCTGAACAGCGTTGATGCGCGCCTGCGGACTCACATGCGGTGCCGGAGTGCTCGCCGCCGCACTTGCTATCGGTGTCATCATGACCCCCGTCATTGACATGGCCGCAAACAAGGTTCCGGTGGCAACTTTCGCAATCCGCACCACGTAGGGACTTCGATTCTTAGCCAATTTCTTCGCCTCCGCTGTAACTGTTTCCGCATCTAGTCTCTCGGTTACACATAGGAGGCAACCCGACGCTACCTTGATGCTTGCTGAACAACTTGCCGGGCACCGCTAAGCGACTAGGCTAGGGTGCAGGTTTCCCGGACACACAACCCATGCAAGGAGCAACAATGGCGAGCGATTCCACCTTCGACGTGGTGAGCAAGGTCGACAAGCAAGAAGTCTCAAACGCCCTCAATCAGGCGCAAAAAGAGATCGCCCAGCGCTACGACTTTAAGGGTGTCGGCGCGGAGATCGATTTCAGCGGCGACAGCATCCTGATGAAGGCAAACTCCGAAGAACGCGTCAAGGCCGTCCTCGACGTCTTCCAATCCAAACTCATTAAGCGGGGCATCTCGCTCAAGTCCTTGGATGAGGGCGAGCCGTACGCCTCCGGTAAAGAGTTCCGCCTCGAAGCCTCCATCAAGGAAGGCATTGCCCAGGATGTGGCCAAGAAAATCACCAAGCTCATCCGTGACGAGGGCCCCAAGTCCGTCAAGGCCACCATCCAGGGCGACGAGCTACGGGTGTCCTCAAAGTCCCGCGACGACCTGCAAGCGACCATGGCGCTCCTGAAGAATTTCGAGGACGCTGACCTGCAGTTCGTTAACCTGCGCTAGTACTGCGGGCCGCCGGCCATGCCTTCGAGCCGACGAATGCGATCCTCCATTGCCGGGTGCGTGGAAAACATGCGCTTGAGTTTGCTGCCGAATGGATTCGCAATCATCATCTGCGAAATGTTCACCAGACGCTGATCGGCCGGCAGCGGTGCCGCGTTGACGCCAGCCTCCAGTTTGCGCAGGGCGGACGCGAGCGCGAGCGGATCTCCGGTGAGCTTCGCACCGTCTTCGTCGGCGTCGAACTCGCGAGTTCTACTAATGGCCATCTGGATCAAACCGGCCGCCAATGGCGCGAGCAGTCCGATCAAGATCATGCCGAGCGGGTTGGAGTTGCGCCGGTCCCCCATGCCGGAAAACATCAGCATTTGCCCCACCGAGGTGATCACACTTGCCACCGCCGCCGCCACGGACCCGGTCAGGATGTCGCGGTTGTAGACGTGCATCAGCTCGTGTCCCAGCACGCCGCGAAGCTCGCGACGATCCAATATTTGCAAGATTCCCTGCGTGACGCACACGGCCGCATTCTCCGGGTTTCGTCCGGTCGCAAAAGCGTTGGGTGACATGGTCGGTGAGATGTAAAGCCTCGGCATCGGCTTACCAGCTTGCTGCGCGAGCTCGCGCACGACCGCATAGTATTCGGGTGCTTGCGCCTCGGTGACCTCGACCGCTTGCATGGAGCGAATCGCGATCTTGTCACTGTTCCAGTAGCTGTAAAAGATCGTCCCCACGCTGATCGCGCCGAATATCCAGATAAAGGCGGAGTTACGCGTTCCGGCCGCAATCAGCCCGCCGATAATGAGTAACAGTCCGGCAAGACTGCCGAACAAGAGCGCTGTCTTCAGACCGTTATTGTGATTGCGCATGGCTACTCCTTGAAATCGGACCAGGGGTCGATCGGCGCTTCGGTAGTGCCTCTCGCTCGTCCCTGCGATCAGCAACGTTCCCTTTAGTGTACGTATCGCCGCGCCCGCAGGTTGAGCAATTCGCCCACCGCGCAAGAGAGCCCCGCCACTCCCAGCAAGTTAGCCACACCTAATTATGAATTACTCAGAATACGCGTTTAGGCTGGTGCCATGAGTCACACCCTGCCCGAGCCGACGGTCGCACGCGACTGGCCCGAATCGCTCAAAGTAGCCGGGTTTAAGGTGACCAAACAGCGCCTAGCCGTGCTACACGCCGTCGAACATCATCCGCACGCCGATGCGGAACTCATCGCCGCCAACTGCCGCGAAACCCTCCCCGCGCTCACCATTCAGTCGGTGTATACCGTCCTCGCGGATCTGACCCGCGCCGGGCTGGTGCGCAAGATTCAGCCGCACGGCGGCGCGGCGCGATATGAGACGCGCACCAATGACAACCACCACCATGCGGTATGCATTCGGTGCGATCGCATTGTCGACGTCGATTGCGCCGTTGGCCACACGCCCTGCCTCGTCCCGCAACAGGACACCGGAATGAACATCCTGTTCGCCGATGTCGTTTATCGGGGTGTGTGCGAGGAATGTCAGCGCGAACCATTAGACCTCCCGGTGAACTAGCCGGGTCACGTACCAGTCACAGGAAACCCCACAAAAGGAGAATCATGACAGTGCCACGCAGTACTACTCAGTCCGGAGCGCCGGTTGCCTCGGATGCGCATTCGCAGACCGTTGGCCCGGACGGCGTTGCCGCGCTGACCGACCACTACTTGGTGGAAAAGCTCGCCCAGTTCAACCGCGAGCGGGTTCCCGAGCGCGTTGTGCACGCCAAGGGCGGCGGCGCCTTCGGCACCTTTGAAACCACCAACCCGGAAATCGCGAAGTACACCAAGGCTGCACTGTTCCAGCCCGGTGTCACCACCGATATGCTCATCCGCTTCTCCTCGGTCGCCGGCGAATCCGGCTCGCCCGACACCTGGCGCGACCCGCGCGGCTTCGCCGTCAAGTTCTACACCTCCGAGGGCAATTACGACCTGGTGGGCAACAACACCCCGGTGTTCTTCATCCGCGACGGCATTAAGTTCCCGGACTTCATCCACTCCCAGAAGCGCCTGCCCGGCTCCAACCTGCGCGACGCCGACATGCAGTGGGACTTCTGGACCCTCTCCCCCGAGTCCGCACACCAGGTCACCTGGCTCATGGGCGACCGCGGCCTGCCCCGCTCCTGGCGCACCATGCAGGGTTACGGCTCCCACACCTACCTGTGGACCAACGCCGAGGGCGAGAAGTTCTGGGTCAAGTACCACTTCCGTTCCCAGCAGGGCGTCGAGGGCCTGTCCAATGACGAGGCCGCCGAGCTCGCCGGATCCGACGGCGACCACCACATCCGCGATCTCTACGAGGCCATCGAAGAGGGCAACTTCCCCAAGTGGGAACTCAACGTGCAGGTCATGCCGTACGAGGACGCGAAGACGTACCGTTTCAACCCGTTTGACCTGACCAAGATCTGGCCGCACTCGGACTACCCGCTGATCCCGGTTGGCATGATGACGCTGAACAAGAACCCGGAGAACTACTTCGCGGAGATTGAGCAGGCGGCGTTCGCCCCGTCCAACTTTGTGCCCGGCATTGGCGCCAGCCCGGACAAGATGCTGCAGGCCCGCATCTTCTCCTATGCGGACGCACACCGCTACCGCGTGGGCACCAACCACGCGCAGATCCCGGTGAACCAGGCAAAGGGCACCGAGGTGCACAACTACTCGCAGAACGGTGCCGCGCGCTACCACTTCAACGCGCCGTCGGTGCCGAATTACGCACCGAATTCGCTGGGCGGCCCGGCTGCCGACGAGTCGCTGTTCGCCCCAGGCGGCTGGGAGAATGACGGCGAGCTCACCCTCGCTGCCGCCTCTCACCACCCCGAAGATTCCGACTTCGGCCAGGCCGGAACGCTCTACCGCGATGTCTTTGACGGTGCCGCACGCGCCCGTTTCCTGGAGACCATCACCGGTGCCGTCGGCGGCGTGCAGAATGCGGACATCAAGGAGCGCGCGATCCAGTACTGGACCAACGTCGACTCCGATTTGGGTGCCAAGCTGCGCGCGAACCTCGGCGCGGGCGATGCTGGTTCCGCCGATGGCGCGGTGCGCCAGGCTGGCGAGACCGAGTTCGATCAAGCGCACGCCTAAAACGCTTACCGCCGCCCGCTTCTGTCGAGTCGGCACGTTTTCCGCGATAGGCACGGTTTATAGCGGAAGAGGTGCCGACTCGGCGCCCGGTAGCGGGTGCGGCGGGTGAGTAAGAAGCACGACGACGCCCCTCGGCTTAATTGCCGAGGGGCGCCTTCGCGTCGGGTAACCACCCCACCCCCGCAAATTTCATGGCCTCCCGCACGTTTCATGGCCTCCAATAGCCATGAAACGTGCGGGAGGCCATGAAATTTGCTTAGGAGGGGAGGGTGGACTGGAGGCGGACTAGGCGCTGATCCAGTTGCTGTCCCGTTGGGTCTAGGAACATGCGTTGACTGATGTAGGCGAACGCGATTCCCGATTCGGGGTGCGCAAACCCGGCGCGTCCACCCATTCCGTAATGGCCGTAGGATCCTTCCCCCATCATGGTCGAGGTCCCCACCCCGTCCAATTCAAAACCGACACCCCAGCGCGGCTTTTCCTGCGGCGTGCCATCTGGAAGAGGCGGGCGCTCCATGTCCGCGGTCCCCAATGAACGGGCGTTCTCCCGCGTCGTATCGGAAATCAGTTGCACTCCATCAACCTCGCCGAGGGTGGCCGCATACATCTTGGCAAGCGAGTAGGCATTGGTGCTGCCGTTGGCCCCGGCGAGAGACGCCGCCCGAAATTCGCGAGTATTCACGAAAGCGCGCCGCGAGTTGGCCTCGAAAAGATCCATGAGCTGTTCAAAGGAGCGCACGCTCGCCACCATTTCGGGCGGCAGTTGCGCCAATGTCTCCTCGGGAACGTGCGGCGGCAGTTGCAGTGCGGGATAGGTATTGGGCAAGTACCGCGAGTCTTCTGATTCCGGCAGACCGACCCAAAGATCGAGGCCGAGGGGAGACGAGATATGTTCTTGGATGTACTCGCTAATCCCCTGCCCGCTCACCCGCTCCACGACGTGCCCGACAAGGGTCCCGAAAGTCACTGGGTGGTAATTGAAGATGGTGCCCACCGGGTATTGCGGCGCGCTCTCAGCGAGAATCTTTTCGGCGGAGCCCGGCGTGAAAAACGAGTCAACCGGGCCATCGAGATACGGTAGAGCCGCACGGTGCTGGGCGATATCGCGAACGGTCACCGCTTCCTTGCCCGAAGCTGCGAACTCGGGCCAGTACCGTGCCACCGGCGCATCGAGATCCACCTGGCCGGCATCGACCAGTTGCAACAGCGCCACCGTCGTCACACCTTTACTGGTCGAGAATCCGGTTGTGACGCTGTGTTCTTCCCAGGCACGCCCGGATTCGGGGTCGGTGCCCGCCCAAAGATCTAACACCGGTTTTCCGTGCTGAAAAATAGCGAGCGAGGCGCCATCATCCAAGCCCTCCTGTTGGAAGGCAAAAAACTCATCGGCAGTAGCCTGAAACTGAGGTTCAACGAATCCTGGAGTCATAGAACTAATCTATGCCCATAAACCACGCCGTGTTACTGCCAGGTAACACGTTTCGGCAATGTTTTACTGAGCGGTTTTACTCAGCGGTTTTACTGAGCGGCGGGCGCAGACAGCGATGCCCGGGAAATCTCTGTCATCTCCTCGCGCGGCACCACCTTGACGCGCTCGCGGGTCACGCCCTGAGTGGCCGAGAATTCCTCGCCGAGGCGCTTCTCATGCGCGTCCAGCGTCAACCAGCCGTCCCACGTCGTGTACGGAATCCCGCGCTCTTCGAGGACATCCACAATCGCGGACTCCTCTGGAGCTTCGGCCAGGGCAAGCGTGGTGCGATCCTCCAGAATGCAACCAATGGTTTCCAGCGCATCGCCCTTGGTATGACCAATCAAGCCGACAGGGCCGCGCTTGATCCACCCCGTCGTATACAAGCCCGCGATATGCTCTCCGCTCTCGGTGACCACACGGCCGGCGACATTCGTGATCACGCCGCGTGCGCCGTCGTACGGTAAATCGGCGAGCGGGGAACCAAAGTAACCGATCGCGCGGTAGACCGCTTGCACCGGGTAATCAATCATTTCTCCGGTGCCGCGCACACCGCCGGCGCCATCGAGTTCGGTGCGCTCAAAACGCATCGAGGACACCTTGCCATCCTCGCCGTGGATTTCCACCGGGCTGTGCAGGAAGTGCAAGTGGAGCCGGCGCTTGACCGGGTCCGGTGCGCGCTCGGCGAGGTCCTCGTCTTGTTCGGCAACCCAGTTGGTGAGGGTGCCGACCATGGTCTTGACCTGGTTGTTGGTCTTGATTAGTTCATCGGAGGCTTCGTCAAAATCGAAGTCTTCCGGGTAGAGCACAATGTCCACATTGGGCGAATGGGAGAGTTCGCGTAGTTCCAGCGGCGTGAATTTCACCTGAGCGGGGCCGCGGCGGCCGAAGATGTGCACGTCGGTGACCGGGGACTCCTTGAGCACCCGGTACACGTCGTCCGGAATCTCGGTCACAAGCAGGTCATCGGCGTGCTTGGAGAGAACGCGCGCCACATCCAGAGCCACATTCCCGTTGCCGATCACCGCAATCTCGCGGGCTGTGAGGGGCCACTCGCGGGACACGTCGGGATGACCGTCATACCAGGAGACGAAGTCCGCACCGCCGTAGGAGCCCTCAAGCTCGATTCCGGGGATGTTGAGGTCGGCGTCCTTGATGGCGCCGGTCGCGAAAATGATCGCGTCGTAATGCTTTTGCAGATCTTCCAGGCTGAGGTCGGTGCCGTAATCGACGTTGCCGAAGAAGCGGATATCGCCACGGCCCAGTACCTTTTCCAGCGCGGTAATGATGCCCTTGATACGCGGGTGATCCGGCGCGACGCCGTAGCGAATCAGGCCAAACGGTGCCGGGTAACGGTCAAAAAGGTCGATGGAGACCTCGAAGTCTCGATCCGCCTTGGTCAGCAGGTCTGCCGCGTACACGCCGGCAGGTCCGGCACCAATGACAGCGACGCGCATGGGACGATCGGTCGAAAATTCAGACACGCGTGGGGGTTCCTCTCAGCACATTCTGGTGGGCGCTCGCACCACCCTGAACACAGTGCGGTGCCTAATTAGCGCACAACTTAATATCCTAATCCAACGCCGCGCGGGCCTCGAAAAAATGAGGCGTAATTCACGCTCGGCGTCACCGGGGTTCACGCGCGGTCACTGGCCGTCACGCGACTTCACACGCTTCGACCACCGCGCGGGGGCTCGCCTACGCTAACGCCACCCGAGCCTGGCCCCGCGCCCACAAGCTACAGAACCTACACCCGGTCCTTGGGCTCCACAGCTTCATAATCGCGCGGCACCACGACCATCGGGACCGGCAACGCCCGCAGAATCTTGTTCGCGGTGCCGCCCATGAAGATGCGCCGCCCTTGCGCGAGCCGCGAAGACCCCAGAACCAAGAACTCTCCGGATTCCCAGTCGAGCTGGTCGATCGCGTCCTCGACGCTGTCGCCGCGGACCACCTCGGTTTCCACCACGTGGTTCTCCGGCAAATTCTTGACCGCCCAGTCGCGCACCATTTCAATGTGCCGCGCGGCCTGCTTGTACGCTCCGGCGTCATAGGAATCCGCATCCAGCCCCACCAGCGAGATAAACCGCAACGGCAGTCCGCGGCGCGCCGCGGTCTCCACGGCCACATCGATGAGCGCATCGGATCCGGCGCGCGTTCCCACACCCACACTGATCCGGGTCATTTCCGAACGGTGCAAATAGCCTCGGGTCGCGAGCCCCACCGGCACGGGGGACGCGTGCAAGAGCGCATTGGCCACCGACCCTACCGTGAAGCGCCGCAGCATTTCATTCTTGGTCGCCCCCACGACGATCAGCCCGGCCTTGCGCTCCTCGGCCACCTCGATGAGCCCCTCGGCAAAGGAGTCCGCGAGCTTCACCAGGGTAGTGACTCCGACCCCGCTGCCGCGCGCATCATTGGCCGCCTGATCGAGTGCACGTTCCAGCACATTCTCGCGCTGCGCACCCGAACCCAGCCGGTCCACAACGGTCACCAAATCCACCTCGGCCCCCTGCGTGAGCGCCAAGCTCGTCGCCAAATTCAGCGCATCCTGGCCGCGTCCATCCTGGGTGTAACCGACTACGTACCGCAACTTCTACTCCGCCCCGGACCGCCATTGGCCCCTCGAGATTCACTTAATGCAATCTTAGCCGGGCGCGGCACCGGCCTCGACTACAGGTCGATCAGAGCGCTGCCCGGGCTCTCGATCGCGTCGGCAACGTAGCGCAGGAAGCCGCCCGCAACCCCGCCATCGCACACGCGGTGATCAAAAGTGAGCGTCAGCTCGCACACCTTGCGTACCGCGAGTTCGCCGTCCACCACCCACGGCTTGTCCACGATCCGCCCGACCCCCAGAATCGCGGCCTCGGGATAATTGATAATCGCCGCCGAGCCATCCACACCGAACACCCCATAGTTATTGAGCGTGAAGGTTCCGCGCGTGAGGAGCGCGGGCGTGGCATTGCCCTGACGTACGACGGCGGAAAGCGCCTTAATCTCAGTGTCCAGTTCCCGGGCGCTCATCAGGTGCGCGGCCGGGATGCTGGGCACCATGAGCCCGCGGTCCGAGTTGACCGCAATACCTAGGTTCACACCCTCGACGGCGAGGATCGCATCGGAATCGATGCGGGTGTTCATTTCCGGGAACTTCGCGAGGCCCGCGAGAGTAAACCGGGCGATGAGAGCGAGGAGGCTGGGGGTGTCATCGCCGAGTTTTTTCTTCAGGTCGGCACGCATCGTGACGAGGGCGGTTGCATCGACATCGACCCACACGGTGGCTTCCGGGATCTCGGTGCGGCTGCGGGACATGGCATTCGCGATGGTTTTGCGCACGCCGGTCAGCGGGGTTCGCGAAACAATGGGCAAACCCGATCGGGTGTCGGTTTCGCCGGGCACTCCTGCCGTTTGCGGTGCGCTGGTGTCCCTCGCTTCGGTGTTGCTGTCGACGCGCTGGTCGGCCTTGTTTCCCGCGCTTGCACCGGAGAGGGCGGCTTCGACGTCCCGGCGCAGAATGAGACCGTCCGGGCCGCTGCCGATGACTTCGCTCAGGTGCAGACCCGCGTCCCGGGCGATCTTGCGCACGATTGGCGAAATCACGAGCGGCGCCAATCCGGTAGCCCGCGTCTGCTCGCTGTGCATGGCATGGTCTTCGCCAGCCTGCGAGATTGCCGCATTGGGCTGTGCTGGAACGGGCTTTTCTGGGGTGGGCTTTTCCGGGGTGGGCACGGCGGCGCGCTTGGGCTGGCGCTTCCGCCCGCTGGAAACCTCGCCGCTCGTGCCATAGCCGATCAGGACGTTCCCGCTGCCTGCTTTCTCTTCCTCGCGGTAGGCGAGGTGCGCGGCCTGGGTGGGTGTCGCCGTCGTACTTGTGTCCGAGGTGACCGTCAAAAGCGGCTTGCCGACCTCCAAGGTTTGGCCGCTTTGCCCGTGCAAGACGGCGACCGTGCCGGCGAAGGGGGACGGGACTTCGACGACCGATTTGGCGGTTTCGACTTCGGCGACCGGTTGGTCGATCGCGACCGTGTCTCCGGTGTCAACGAGCCAGCGGACGAGCTCGGCTTCGGTGAGGCCCTCGCCGAGGTCCGGGAGCAGGAAAATGTGCTCGCTCATGCGTCCTCCCACTGCAGATCGTCGATGGCGTCCAAAATGCGGACGGCGTTGGGGAGGTAGAAATGCTCCAGTTTCGGCGCCGGGTAGGGCACATCGAAACCGGTGACGCGCAGGACCGGGGCGGCGAGCGAGTGGAAGCAGCGTTCTTGGATGCGGGCGACGATCTCGCTGGCCACGGAGGCGAAACCGGCGGCCTCGGAAATGACGACGGCGCGCCCGGTTTTGCGCACCGATTCTTCTAGGGTTTTGTCGTCAAAGGGGGTGAGTGAGCGGGCATCAATGACCTCGACGCTGCGGCCCTCTTCCTCGGCGATGCGGGCGGCTTGAAGTGCGGGGGCGACGCTCGGGCCGTAGGCGACAAGGGTCACGTCGGTGCCCTCTTTCGCGATGCGGGCGGTGCCGATGGTGGACTTGGCGTCCTCGCGCAGGTCCCAGCTTTGGGCGAGCTGATCGAGGTCAACCTGTTCCTTGGAAAAGTAGAGTTTTTTCGGCTCCATGAAGATGACCGGGTCATCGCTGGCGATCGCGTCGCGGAGCATCGTATAGGAATCCTCCACGGTGCTCGGGGTGATGACGGTCAGGCCGGGCGTGTGCGCATAGTAGGCCTCGGAGGAGTCGCAGTGGTGCTCGACGCCGCCGATGCCGCCGGCGTACGGGACGCGGATGACCATGGGGAGGCGGACCGCGCCCTTGGTGCGGTTCGACATTTTCGCGACGTGGGACATGATCTGTTGGAAGGCGGGGTACGCGAAGGCGTCGAATTGCATTTCCACGACCGGGCGCATGCCGTTCATGGCCATGCCGATCGCCATGCCGACGATCCCGGATTCGGCGAGCGGGGTGTCAAAGCAGCGCGATTCGCCGAATCTGGCGGTCAGGCCGTCGGTGATGCGGAAGACGCCGCCCAGGGTTCCGACGTCCTCGCCGAACATGATGACGCTCTCGTCCGAGGCCATCGCGTCCGCGAGTGCGCGGTTCAGAGCGTTGGCGAAGGTGACGCTCTGCGCTTGCGTCCGTGGGGTGGCCGTTTGCTCGGTGGTGCTCACTGGGCGTCTCCTTCGCGAGCCAGTTCCTGCTTCAGGAATTCTGCTTGTTCTTGAAGTTGCGCGTTGGGTTGCGCGTAAACGTGGTGGAAGAGTTCCTGCGGGTCAGGGGTGAGGTCCTGGTTCATGCCCTCCCGCAGGTAGGCGGCGGTGTCTTCTGCGGCCTGGGCGATCTCGGCTTGCGCGTCATCGGTGAGGATGCCTTGAGCGGTGAGGTACTTTTGCATGCGGTCGATGGGATCTTTGGCGAGCCATTCCTGCACTTCGGCGTCTTGACGGTAGCGGGTCGCGTCATCGGCGTTGGTGTGGGATTGGATGCGGTAGGTGTTCGCTTCCACCAGGAGCGGGCCGGAACCTTCGCGGGCCAGTTTGACGGCGCGCTTCAGGACGGCAAGCAGAGCAACCAGATCGTTGCCGTCTACGTGTTCGCCGGCCATGCCGTAACCGACAGCCTTGTGGGCGAGCGTGGGGGCGACACTCTGGTGGGCCAGCGGGACGGAGATCGCGTACTTGTTGTTCTGCACAAAGAACACGACGGGCAGCTGGAAGACGGCAGCAAAGTTGAGCGCTTCGTGGAAGTCGCCTTCGCTGGTGGCGCCGTCGCCGCACATTGCGAGGACTACGGTGTCTTCACCGCGGAGCTTCGCGGCGTGGGCGACGCCGACGGCGTGCAGGAGTTGGGTGGTGAGCGGCGTGCACTGGATGCCGACCCTGGTCGCTTGCGGATCGTAGCCGCCGTGCCAATCGCCGCGGAAAAGCGTCATGGTTTCTACCGGGTCCACGCCGCGAGCCATGACTGTAACGGCGTCGCGGTAGGTGGGGAAGAGCCAATCGCCGTCTTCCAGACACAGCGCGGCGGCAACTTGACTCGCTTCTTGGCCGTGCGAGGAGGGGTACACCGCCATGCGCCCTTGGCGGACTAGCGCGGAGTTTTGGTCATTGACGCGGCGCCCAATGACGAGTTGCTGGTAGGCGTTCAGGAGTTCTTCGGGGCTCGGGGCCTCGTATTCGTGGCCGGCCTGACGCGCGCTTGGCGTGGCTTGTGTACCGTCCGGGGTGACCATTTGGATTTGCTCGTGCGCGGGGAGCATGTACTCCTCGATGCTGATGCCAAATTGAGCCGAGGCCTTGGCTTGGCTCTGCGCGTTCTCTTGCGCTGAGATCGACATTGATCTGCTCCTTGGTCCCTGATCGCCTGGTGACGCCCCTGGTTTAGGGCTGAGACTTCTTGCTTTCAATTGTCGACTTTGCTGGATGATTCATTCAAGCTGAGCGCGGTTTTGTTGACATTCTGTCTCCTGCTTGGTCTGCTGATAGACTTTTTGTCATTGTGATGCCCATTACATTGAGTGCGGTGGACAAATTGCGAAGGGCAGGTCGCTGTGGCCGAGTATGTGATTGATGACGTTGATCGGAAGATCATTGCCGCGCTGAGCGAGGACGCGCGGCTCTCGGTCAGCGCCGTCGCCGACGCCGTACACATTTCCCGCGCGCACGCGTATACCCGTATTGCGCGGCTTCGCGATGAGGGCGTCATTACGAAGTTCAGCATTGCGGTGGACCCGATCAAGATTGGGCTGAAGTCCTCGGCATACGTGACCCTGAAGGTGGAACAGCAGTCCTGGCGGGCGCTACGCCAAAAGTTGCAGGCGATCCCCGAGGTGCATCACATTGCGCTGGTGGGCGGGGACTTTGACGTGATGCTCCTAGTGCGTGCCGCCGACAATGAACACCTGCGGCAACTGGTCTTCGACACGCTGCAGTCGATGCCGGAGATTCTGGACTCGCAGACATTCCTGATTTTTGACGACGTCGCGGCCCGCTAGCTGCACCCCCGCCCTCCCCGCGTTTCGCATCCCCGTACCGCCTAAATTGACCCGCATACGGCTCGCGAAATGCGGTACGGGGATGCGAAACGAGTGGGTTAGGAGAACTTCGGCGAGCGCCGCTCTTGGAACGCGGCAATGCCTTCAAAGTAATTGGGCTCCTGGCACAATTCGCCTTGGATTTTGTTTTCCAGGTTGAGCGCATCCCAGAACCCGAGCCGCTCATCCCGGATTCGGTGTACCAGAGCCCGGTCGGCTAAATACGCGTTGGTCGGCCCGGCGGCCACTCGCGCGGCGATCTCGCGGGTCCGCTCCAACAGCTCTTCTGCCGCAAACGCACGCGAAAACAGCCCGGCGCGCACGGCCTCCTCACCGGACACAAAATCCGACGTATATATAAGGTCCAGCGTGCGGTGCACCCCGAGACGCTCCACAAACTCCCAGTGGCCGCCAGAATCCAGTGCGCACCCGAGCTTGCCGAACGGCGAGCCAAATTTCGCGTCGGATGCCACGTACACAACGTCGGTTGCCAACAGCAACCCGAGCCCCACACCCAGCGCCGCCCCGTGCGCGGCGGCAAAGGTCGGTGCCGGAAAATCGGCAATGGCCCGCATGGCAGGGGTGACAGACTCGGCCAAATAGCCGAGCGCGTCATCAGTTGCGACGTCCACTCCAGCCAAGTCCCGCCCGGCGCAAAACGCCTTGCCCTCGCCGCGGAACACCAGCGCCCGCACCTCCCCGGCCCGCGCACGCGGCGCCAACTCACCCAAGGCGGCCACAAGATCGGCCAAATCCCCCGCAGCCACAGCATTACGTTTGACCGGCGCATCCAGCACCACCTCGGCTACGCTTCCGGTCACCGAGTACCGCACCATCGACTCGCGCTCGGCCGTCGACTCCGAACCAGGAACAGTCTCAGACGTCATAATTCACCGACACCTCGTCACTCGTGGGGTGCGCTTGGCACGTCAACACGTACCCGCGCTCCACCTCGTCGGGTTCAAGCGCGTAGTTCTCTTCCATGCGCACGCTCCCCGATTCGACTTTCGCCCGGCAGGTCCCGCACACCCCGCCCGCACACGCGAACGGCACATCCGGCCGCACCCGCAGCGCCGCATTCAGGATGGATTCGTTCGCGTGCGTCGGGCTCTTGACCGAGCCTTTCAGCCCGTCCAGCGTGAAGTTGATCGAATAGGTTTCATCCGCATCATCAACCACCACGTCCCGCCCAAATTGGGCCGCGGGACGAGTCGGCGCGCCCGTCGTAAACAGTTCAAAACGCACATGCTCGGGCGAAACCCCAAGCTCAGCCAGCGTGTCCCGGCACATTTGCACCAGCTCGAACGGCCCGCACAGGAACCACTCGTCGACCTGCCCACTCGGCAGCACCGAGCGCAACAGTACCGAAAGTTTCTCCGCATCGATCCGCCCCGAGAGAAGCGGCGCGATCCGCTGCTCTCGCGAGAGCACGTGGTGCAACGCAAACCGCGACGGGTACTGGTCCTTCAAATCCGCCAGTTCCTCCAAGAACATCACGTCCATGGCGGCCTTGTTCGCATAAATCAGGTCAAACCGCGTCGACGGATCCACAGCCAAGAGGCTCCGCGCAATCGCGATCACCGGCGTGATCCCAGACCCTGCCGCCACAGCCACAAAGGACCCGCCACCCAGCGCCTCCGCCATTTCTTCCGGATGATTCAAGTCGTTCAAGATGCTGTGGTGCCGCGAGGTGAACGCGCCGGTCGGGTTCATGACCTCGATGGTTTCCCCCGCCGCCAACTCGGTGTTCGCCCAGGTCGAGAACTGACCGCCCAAATCCTTCTTGATGGCCACCCGAATCCGCGCGCTCCCGTCCTCTTCCCGCGAGGGCACCGCACAAATCGAATAACTGCGGCGCACCTCGTGCAACTCGCCGTCAGCACCCGGAAGCTCCTTGCGCAACGCAACATATTGGCCGGGCACATAGTCATATTCGTCCGCCAGTTCGGCCGGCACCCGGAAGGACACCTCAACCGAATCCTTGGTCAACGGCCGCACCTCGGCGACGCTCAGCGGATGAAACTTCGCGCGCCGCGACGGCGCAACCTCGGTCGTGGAAGCAGTCATGAATTAGTGCACCTTGAAATAGTCGAAGGGTTCCTGACATTCGCGGCACTGGTACAGCGCCTTACAGGAGGTCGAGCCGAACCGCGTCAGCTCGCGAGTGTTGAGCGATTGGCACCGCGGACACTTCACACCCAGCGCGAGCCGCACCGGCCCGGCGTCGCTGCGATGCGTCGGCGGCGCAATCCCGTATTCCTCAAGCTTCGCCTTGCCGGCCTCGCTCATCCAGTCGGTGGTCCAGGCCGGGGAAAGATTAAGTACGACGGCGGCCCCCAACCCCGCGCGCGCAAACTCGCCTTTGACGTCGGCTGCTATGGCATCCATCGCCGGGCAGCCGGAGTAGGTGGGCGTGATGGTCACCTTCACCTGAGCGCCGGGCTCGCCGGCCGTCACTTGCTCGCCTTCCGGGATGATCTCCACCGAACGCAATATCCCCAGATCGGCAATGGAAAGCACCGGGATTTCAGGGTCGTTGACGCGCGCGGCGATATCCCACAGTTCCTGTGGGCTGAAGCTGCGGGCGTCCGCGCTCACCGTCATGACGCTCACCAACTGGCACCGGGGTGCTGGCGTGCGAGCACCTGCATTTCGGCCAAGAGATAGCCCAAGTGCTCGGAGTGCTGCCCGTTGCGGCCACCGCCCCGGGAGTGTGGCACGTCCGGGCTGTCCAGTTCCGCTTCGGCCAGGATCGAGGCGATCTCCGCCAACACCGGCTCTCGCAAACTGGAGGGTCGGACGGCGACCTGGGCCGTGTCCTCCTCGGCTGCCAGGCTTTCAATGACGTCAGTGTCGGTGAACAGTTCCTCCACATAGGGCCACATGTTCGTCAAGCCCGCAATCATGCGGCGGCGCGATTCCTCGGTGCCCAAACCGAGGCGAAGAATCCATTGCGTCGCGTGATCGAGGTGATAGTCCACTTCTTTGACGGCCTTGGCCGCAATGGCGGCAAGAGTCGCATCGGAGGAATTCGCGAGCGCTGCGTACAGGTGCTTTTGGTAGCTCGCCAGAATGAGCTGGCGAGCGATCGTGTGCGCGAAGTCCCCATTCGGCTGCTCGACCAGATGCACGCTGGTGAACTCGTCCTCGCCGCGCCAATAGGCGAGATCGTCTTCGGTCTTACCCCAGGCCGAGCCAGCGTAGGTCAAGAAGGAGCGGGCATGACCTAATTGATCCAGCCCGATGTTGCCGAGTGCGACGTCCTCCTCCAGTTCAGGTGCCCGGGAAATCCAGTTCCCCAAGCGCTGCGCCAAGATGAGGCCGTCATCGCCAAGGCCGAGGGCATATCGGGCGACATCCTCGGATGGGGCGGGAGTCGAGCCATCATGGGTCGCCTGTGCGATGTCTTCGGGGCGGAGCGCAAATCCGGGGGTAATTCGTGTCGCCGATTCACCAGCCATCAGAGGTGTTTCACCCCTTCGCTTTCGGTGTAGTACGTTGCGTGCCGGTAATCCTTGCCCTTTGCGGACTCAAAAAACGCGTCCTTCTCTCCCGGGTCGCTCGCGGTAATTGCACTGGCCGGAACCACCCAAATGGACACGCCTTCATTGCGACGGGTGTACAGGTCGCGGGCGTTCCGCACCGCAAGTTCGGCGTCGGGGGCATGCAAGGAACCGGCGTGCACATGCGAGAGACCGCGCGAGGAACGCACAAACACTTCCCACAAGGGCCACTGCGTTCCACTCGTCGGGTTTCCCGTGGCGCTCGGAGCTGGTGCATTGCTATTTGGTGAGCTCATTGTTAGGCAACTTCCGCGGATTGGTGAGGGGCGTCGTCGTACTTCTGAGCCTGCTTGGCCGCATAGGCGGCCGCCGCTTCACGCACCCACGCACCGTCCTCATGCGCGGCGCGGCGGCGCTCGATGCGTTGCGAGTTGCAGGCGCCCTGGCCGGCGAGGACGGCCTTGAATTCGGACCAGTCCAGCGGGCCGTGCTCCCACTTTTGGGTGTCCTCGTTGAAGCGGATCTGGTCGTCTGGGAGGGTGACGCCGAGCACCTTGGCTTGCTCGACCATCATGCCGACGAAGCGCTGGCGCAGTTCGTCATTGGAGAAGCGCTTGATGTTCCAGGCCATGGATTGTTGGGAGTTGGGCGAGTCATCGTCCGGCGGCCCGAACATCATCAGGCTCGGCGCGTACCAGCGGTTGACGGCGTCCTGGGCCATTTTTTGTTGCGCCTCGCTACCGCGCATCAGGGTGAGCAGGATTTCGAAACCCTGGCGCTGGTGGAAGGATTCCTCCTTGCAAATGCGCACCATCGCGCGGCCGTAGGGTCCGTAGCTGGCGCGGCACAGCGGCACTTGATTGCAAATGGCGGCGCCGTCCACAAGCCAGCCGATCGCTCCGACGTCCGCCCAGGAGAGCGTCGGATAGTTGAAAATGCTGGAGTAGCGGGCTTTGCCGGCGATGAGGTCCTCGGTCATTTTGTCGCGCGGGGTGCCGAGGGTTTCGGCGGCTGAGTAGAGGTAAAGGCCGTGTCCGGCCTCGTCCTGGACCTTGGCCATCAGAATGGATTTGCGTTTCAGGCTCGGCGCGCGGGAGATCCAATTCGCTTCGGGCTGCATGCCGATGATTTCGGAGTGCGCGTGCTGGGAGATCTGGCGGACGAGGGTCTTGCGGTAAGCCTCCGGCATCCAGTCGCGCGGTTCAATGCGCGAATCCTCGGCGATGATGGCGTCAAAGCGGGCTTGGCCGGCGGGATGCGCGGGCTGTGCGGGCTGTTCCGCTGCTTGCGCGGACCGCCCGGGTTGCCCAGGTTGCGCAGGTTGCGCGGGGGCTGCGGCGTCCGTGGTGGCGTGCTGCGTCATTGCTGCTCCTCTGCTCCGCCGCACTCGCCTGGGCGAGCCGGGGAATTACTGACCGTTCGTTCAGTATATCGGGAGGCGTGTGGTGCGGGCAACACCCCTGCGGCCGACGGTCAATGTTGCAGGTTAGCGGGAGATGTCGCAGCGGCGCGGTTCCGTCTGTCGGCGTTGTTGGGAGTTCGGGGACTCGCACTCCGCTCAATGTCAGAGGCGGCCGGTAGGTTAGACGCATGAAGGTTGAACGTCGCGAAATCGCCGCCGAAATGGCCCAGAACCGTTCCCTGATTGGCGCGTGGGCAATCGTATCGCCCCTGCAACTTTTTTTGGTCGAGGCGTTGGCGATCATGGCGTGGACCGGGCGTCCCGGCTATAGCCGCATCGAGAATGTCATTAGCGATCTGGGAGCCGCGAACTGCGCCTTTTACCAGGACCGCATCCTGTGCTCGCCGCTGAATTGGCTCATGAATCTCTCGCTGATCTTGCAAGGCGTCGGGTTGTTGCTCGGTGCGGCCATGTTGACCACGGCGCTTTTGGGTGTGGGCGGCCGGCTACATCCCGAGATGCGCGTCAAGGGCAGGACCGCGATTGCCACCCGCATTCTCTTGGCTGCCGCCGGGATCGGTGCCGCCATTGTGGGCCTGGCGCCGCTGGACACCGTGGCGTGGCTGCATTTCGCCGGCGCCACACTGTTTTTCGGGGCCGGATCAGCGGTACTCCTGTTGTTGTGGCGCCTATGGCGGGGCGTCAATCCGGTGAGCACCGCACTCCTGGTCTGCGGTGTGATCGCGATTGCGGCGACGCTCGCATTTCTGATCCTGGTGGTGTGGTTGGACATTCCGTGGATGCCGGCCGGACTGCTTGAACGGCTCATCGTGTACCCGATCATGATCGGGGTGAGCCTGGCCGGAATCAGCGTGGCACGCGGGGTGCGCCAAGCTCGAAAGGTGGTGGTCGCAGCCGAACACGAGTAAACCCACGTCCCGACTGCCTGGGCCCGAGCGGCTGACACCCGGGCGGCGTGCACTCGAGCGGCTTGCACTCGAGCGGCTTGCACCCGAGCGCCTGACACCTGAGCGCCCTGGGCGGTTCCGCCGCCATTCCTTGACACCTGAGCGCGGGTGCGATTACCTAATGAACATTCGGTAAGTAATTCGCGCGGGCGCCTGACCCGCGCGCTGAAGGGATCGGCAATGACGCACCCCCTGTTGGCGGAGGACCTCGCCTCCCAATGGCTTGGACTCAAAGTTCTGCACACGGGCGACGGCACCGCGACCGTCACCACTACCCTGCGCCCGGAAATGATGAACGGGTTCGGTCTCACCCACGGCGGCATCATCTTCGCCATCGCCGACTCCGCTTTTGCCTTCGCCTGCAACCCGACCGACTCCGACGGCTCCACCCACACCGTCGCGTCCGGTGCCGACATCAACTTCCTTCGGCCCACCTTCGCGGGCCAGCAAGTGACCGCGATCGCCACCCGCCGCGCCGCTAGCGGGCGGAGCGGCATCTTTGACGTACAAGTTTTTGCGCGAGCTGCGCGGGATTCCGGTGACACCGCCGAATCTTCCGCAGAGCACGACGGCGATGCTCACCTTGGCGAGCTGGTGGCAGAATTCCGCGGGCGGAGCAGGACCATTCCCGCCCGCACGACGACGAGCGAGGCGAACGCATGAGCACCGAAAGCAGCTCCCTATTTCCCGAACTCGAATGGGAGCGCGAGCAGGTCGAGGCCGTACAACTCGAACGGTTGCAGAACACCCTGCGCTACGCCTATGACCGCGTACCGCTCTACACCCGAAAGTTTGATGAGGCCGGGGTTCGGCCCGAAGACTGCCGCACACTCGAAGACCTCGCTCTGTTCCCGTACACCACCAAGGATGACCTCCGCGCCGAATACCCCTTTGGCATGTTCGCCGTCCCGCAAAGCGAGGTGGTGCGGGTTCACGCGAGCTCTGGCACCACAGGCAAACCCACGGTTGTCGGATACACCCGCGGTGACATAGACCGGTGGAGCGATCTGGTTGCACGGAGCATGTTTGTTTCGGGCGCCCGTCCCGGCCACAAGGTGCACGTAGCCTACGGTTACGGTCTCTTTACTGGCGGGCTCGGCGCACATTACGGCGCGGAAAAACTCGGCACCACGGTCATTCCCATGTCCGGAGGACAGACCGAAAAGCAAATTCAACTCATCCGTGACTTTGAACCAGACGTCATCATGTGTACCCCGACCTACCTGCTCACCATCATGGACGCGATGGCGCACCAAGGGCTCGACCCACGCGAAACAACCCTCAAATATGCGGTGTGCGGGGCCGAGCCCTGGACCGAAAACATGCGCCGCGAGCTCGAAGAAGGCATGGACCTCAAAGCAAGCGACATTTACGGGCTCTCCGAAGTCATGGGGCCGGGCGTTGCCGGCGAGTTCGCGACCCGGCAAGACGGCAGCCATATTTGGGAAGACCATTTCCGCCCCGAAATTGTTGACCCCTTTGATCTGGACCGGGTGCTCGGCGATGGCGAGGAAGGCGAGCTCGTGTTCACGACGCTCACCAAAGAAGCCCTCCCGATCATCCGTTACCGCACCAAAGACCTCACCAAACTTTCGGCCGGGACCGAAGCGCCCGGCATGCGCCGCATGGGTCGGATCACCGGCCGCAGCGACGACATGATCATCCTGCGCGGAGTGAACCTCTTCCCCACGCAAATCGAGGAAATCACACTCTCAATCCCAGCCCTTAGCCCACACTTCCAACTCGAAATCACCCGGGTGGACCGCATGGACCGGCTGACAGTCAAGGTGGAGCCGCGCGAAAGCGCCAGCACCGATGACGTGGCCGCCGCCCTCGCGGAACTGCAACACCGCATTAAGACCCACATTGGCTCCACCTGCACCGTCATCAGCGCCGAACCGGGTACGCTAGCCAGGTCCAGCGGCAAACTGCGCCGCGTCTATGATCTGCGGGAGATGTAAGTATGAAGCGTGGCCGGCCCGGCTATGACCAAGACGCCGTGCTGGAAGTCGCCGTCGCGGCCTTCAACGAGCACGGTTTCGAGGCGACCTCGATGGGCGTCCTTGCTGACCGCTTGGGCATCTCCAAGTCCGCGATTTACCACCACGTCTCGTCCAAGGAAGAGCTCTTGCGCATGGCTCTCGAGCGCGCGCTCGGCGGCCTCGAATCCGTCTTAGACCAGGCGCCCGCGGATGTGCCGGCGATTGCGGCGCTCGAGAATGTCCTGCGCGGAACCGTCAACGTTCTGGTCGAGCACCTGCCCGAAGTCACTTTGCTCCTACGCTTGCGCGGAAATAGTGAGATGGAACGAGAAGCCCTCACACGCCGTCGTACTATTGACCGGCGATTTGCCGTTTTGGTGCGCCAAGCGCAAGAGGAGGGAGCGTTGCGCTCCGATATTGAGGCGCGGACGGCCGAGCGGCTCATGCTCGGCACCGTGAATTCGCTGGTGGAATGGTATCGGCCAGGTGGCTCACTGAGTGCAAGCGCCCTGGCCGATCAGGTGATCACGATGGTTTTTGGCGGCCTCCGCGCCTAGCACCGGCGCGAACTTATGCTCACGGGGCGCCTCGGTTGGTGAGCATAAGGCCTTATGCCCACCAACCGCCCGCTCAACGGGGCATAAGTTCGGCGAGCGCCAAACCAACCAGGTCCAAAAACTCCTGCGGATTGCTGAAAACCATCTGAAACGTGATGCGTAGCGTCGGGACACCCTTGATGACGTAGAGGTTGTTGCGGCGACGGTCTTCCAAGAACCCGATCTCCGTGTGGTGAAACGCCCTGCCGTCAAGCTCGATCCCCAGCACCCCATTGACGAGCAGGTCGATTCGCCCCAGCCCCTCGACGTATCGCTGGACCTGGACGTGATACCCCGCGTCCTCCAAAATATAGCGGGCCGCGGATTCGAGGTAAGAACCGCACGCTGGCTGCACCCGAGCAACGAGCCCCCTGACCACGGGCGAGCGCGCCCGCCCGGCTTCCTCTTTGAGCTCGGTGAGAGAAATCTGCTTGGTCGAGACCGCCGCGTCGGCGATCATGATGCTCTGCATGGGCGGGACGCACAAAAAGGCGTCGAGGACCGCATTGAGAAGTTGGCCGCCGGGGCGATGCCGATGCGTCACGTAGGGCCCAAGAGTGCGCGAATGCCGTTGCACAATATGCGGAATTCGAGGGGCATCCATGACCCACAGCTTGTGCACGCTTGCCAGCGAGATACACCCTAAGTCAGCGCCGCGAGCCCTCGCTGTTACCCACTGCGGGTGCGCGCCCGGCCTGGCAACGACACCGCGAGGATGGCGCTTCAGCTTCCCCAATTCGACTAGCCCGTCCACAACACGCCGCGGAATTCCGGCGCGCTCGAGTTCCACGGCCCGCAGGACCCCTTCGTGCAGGCGCAACAGTTCCTTGAGTTCCGGTGTCATTCACCTAGCGTGCCCCGCTGCGGCCGAACTTTCGAGTGCCTTTTGGCAACCTGTGGATAACTTATGCGCACGGAAAGGGCCGGTTGGTGAGCATAAGGCCTTATGCTCACCAACCGGCCCGCCAAACCGGCGTAAGTTCGGGGCTAGCGTGTGGTGCTGGTGTCCCGGACTAACCTTCGCGGCTAGCGGCCGGGGATAGGCGTGGACACGACGTTCCATTCGCCGCCAGGGGTCTTTGCCTGGATGTAGAAGTCGGTCGCGTCGTTGTAAATGCCCGAGGGTGTGTAGCTCACCGTGCCGGAGGTCGCAGCTCCGTCAAAGTACTCCAAGTCCAAGGGGATCGTGAAGACCTGGTCGGTGTACGCCACGAACTCGAGCGTGTAGACCCGGTACTCGGTGGCGCCCGGGACCGCCGTCCAGGTCAGGTTGTAACTGTCGCCGCCAGCGCTGGTCGCGCTCAGAGAGAACGCTTCCTGGGCCGCTACGGCCTCGACGGTCTTGGGCGCGTTGCCGTGGCCGGGCGCGGCGGTTGCCGCCGGTGCCGCGAGCGCTCCTCCAGCAAGGATCATGCCACCGGTTGCGGCCAGGCTAACTGCCTTACGTACCTTGTTCATGGATCTTCCCTTTCATGTGGTGCCGACGCACGTGCCGCGTCAGCGATCGGGTTCGCCTCAACCTGTATAACGGAATGGCAACAGAAAGGGTTCAGTGAGGCACGACGGCGTTACTCGCCCCCCGCACGCGCCTCGCCCCACGCGGGGGTACTTGGGCACAACGCTAAGCGTCCAGACGTGCGGTGCCCTCCGAACCAGTGTCCGCAGCCGGTGCCATCGGCCACTGTTTTGCCACCAGAGTCAGCACATCGTAGGTCGCGACGATCTCCTCATTCTGGTTGTACAGCACCGCATCCCAACGCACTTCGCCGTATTCTTGGTCCTCGCGCGGGGTGATCTGCTTCGCGGTCAAGACCACGCGGATCGAGTCGCCAGCGGCGACCGGGGTGATGAACCGCAAGTTCTCCAGCCCGTAGTTCGCGAGCACCGGGCCCGGCGCGGGCTCCACGAACAGTCCAGCCGCCCAAGAAATCAGCAGGTACCCGTGTGCCACAATCCCCGGGAAGAACGGGTTCGCCGCGGCGGCCTCCTTATTCGTGTGCGCGTAGAACGTGTCCCCGGTCGAGTTCGCAAAGGCCGTGATGTCCTCCAGCGTCACCTCCCGCAATTCGGAGACTAAACCGTCGCCAATGCGCAGTTCGGCAAGGGACTTGCGGAACGGGTGCACCTCGGTGGCCGCGCCCCCGTACGCTTCGGCGCCAGCCAAACGCTGATCGGCACCGGCATGCCACACACCGGTCACCGCCGTCAGCATGTTCGGCGAACCCTGCACGGCAGTGCGCTGCATGTGATGTTTCACCGCGCGCATTCCGCCGAGTTCCTCGCCGCCGCCAGCACGCCCTGGCCCGCCGTGCACCAGGTGCGGCACCGGCGAACCGTGGCCGGTCGACGTGCGCGCATCCTCGCGGTTGAGCACCAACACACGCCCGTGATGCGCGGCAATCCCTCGCGACACTTCCTGCACAAAGAGCGGATCGTTTGAGCACACCGAGGCCACCAAGGATCCGGCCCCACGCGCCGCAAGCTCCACCGCTTCCACTGCATCCGAGTACGTCAGCACCGAGGACACCGGCCCAAACGCCTCCACCGAGTGCACCTCGGGAGCAACCCCGTCGGCCCATTCCAAGAGAACCGGCCCCATGAACGCGCCGTCCGCAACAACGCCGACCGATCCGTCCCGGCGCAGCACCTCGGGCGCGTCCAGCGACCCGTACGCCAATTCGCCACCGGCGGCGATCATCGCGTTCACCGCGGCGCGCACATCGGCGAGTTGATCCAGCGATGCGAGCGCCCCCATCGAGACGCCCTCCGCGCGAGGATCACCCAGCCGCACCTTGTCGGTGAGGCGCGCGCTTAAGGAGGCAACGACGTCGTTCTTCAGCGCCTCAGGAACGATCACCCGGCGGATGGCGGTGCACTTTTGCCCCGCCTTCGCGGTCATCTCGGTGACCACCGAGCGGATGAACGCCTCAAACTCGGGAGTGTCCGGCCCCGCGTCCGGCCCCAGGATCGCGGCGTTGAGCGAGTCGGTCTCGGCGGTGAAACGCACGCCGCCGTGCGCAATGGAACCCAGCTGCTTGAGCTTGTTCGCGGTGGACGCGGAGCCGGTGAAGGCGACAATGTCGCGGTAGTCGAGGTAATCGAGCAGATCGCCCGCCGACCCGGAAATGAGCTGCAGCGACCCGGCCGGCAGGATCCCGGATTCGATCATGGCGCGCACCACGGCCTCGGTCAAATAGCCAGTCGGCGTCGCGGGCTTGACGATCGTTGGCACACCGGCAATGAACGCGGGCGCAAACTTCTCCAGCATGCCCCACACCGGAAAATTAAACGCATTGATCTGCACCGCGACCCCCGGCACGCGCGTGTACATGTGCGTGCCGAGGAACGAGCCATCCCTGGAGAGCACCTCCGCCGGCCCGTCCACCACCACGTTCGCATTCGGCAGTTCGCGCCGCGCCTTGGACGCCATCGTGAACAGCACGCCAATGCCGCCGTCCACGTCAATCATCGAGTCGATCTTGGTGGCGCCGGTCTGCGCGGACATCGCATAAAACTCCTCGCGCCGCGCGTTCAAATACTGCGCCAGCTCCTTCAGCTTGAGTGCGCGCTGGTGAATGGTGAGTTCGCCAAGGTTGCCTTGGCCGGTGGTCCGGGCATGATGGACGACGGCGTTCATCGCCAAGCCATCGGTGCTCACCTTGGCAATGGGGTCGCCGGTGTTCGCGTCGCGTGCGGTGGGCGCATCGGCCGGGGTGGACTCGGGGGTCCACCATTCGTCCAGGACGTAGCTGGGGACGGTGCTGAGCCGGGTGGCGGTCTCGGTCATCGTTGACTCTCCTTTAGCGCGGCCGGGCGCCCGCTGGTTGCGGCAGGCGCGGCGCGAATTACTGAACGCTCGGTCGGTAATCCAACTGTAGCGCATGGGGTGCGTCTAGAGTAAGGATCATGGCTGAGATGGAACCCGATTTATGGCGTATTACTCTGGGCGAGCTGGACGAGAAAATGGGTGTCGAAATCCTGGAGCAGTCGGTTCAACGCGTCGTGGCGCGGATGCCGGTGGCCGGGAATCGGCAGTCCTTTGGACTGTTGCACGGGGGTGCGTCGCTGGCCGTGGGTGAGGCGGTCGGGTCCTGGGCGGCGGTGATTCACGCGTCGACGCTGGGCAAGACGGCCGTGGGGATTGACGTGACCGCGACTCATCACAAGAGCGCGCGGGACGGGTTCGTGACGATCACGGCGACGCCGATCAGTTTGGGGCGCACCGTGACGAGCCACCAGGTTCTGATCGAGAACGAGGCTGGCGAACGCCTCTGTACGCTGCGGATTACGAACCTCTTGCGCGAGCTTCCCTAGCCCCACCCTCGTTGCCACGCGTTTCGCATCCCCGTACCGCAAAAGTTGCACCGTATGGGGCTCTTTAAATGCGGTACGGGGATGCGAAACGAGGGAGGGTGGGGCGGGGCGTTACCAGGTGTAAAAACCCTGACCAGATTTTTGGCCCAGCTCGCCGCGCTCCACTTTCTCGCGCAGAATCTGCGGCGGTGTGAAGTGCGGGCCTAAGGTCTCGGCGAGGTATTCGGCAATCCCGAGCCGCACGTCGAGGCCAACAATATCGGTGGTTTTCAGCGGACCGACGGGATGTTTGTACCCGAGTTCCATGGCGAGGTCGATGTCCTCGGCGCTCGCGACTCCCTCTTCGACCATGCGCATGGCCTCGATCGCGAGGGCGACCCCGAGCCGCGAGGACGCGAAACCCGGCGAGTCCTTGACCACAATCGGCTGTTTGCCGAGCGCCGCGACCCACCCACGCGCATCCTCGACGAGTTCCGGCGGTGTGCGTTCCCCCACCACGATCTCGACGAGCTTCGATGCAGGAACGGGATTGAAAAAGTGCAAGCCGAGAAGCCGCCCCGGGTGTGCCAGCGCGTCAGACAGGTCCGTCACCGACAAGCTTGACGTGTTGGTGGCGAGCACCGCGTCCTGGCCCGCGGCCGCCTCGGCCGCCCGAAGCGCGCTCACCTTGAGTTCAAAATCTTCGGGAACCGCCTCAATGACCAGGGAAACTCCGGCAAGCGCGCGTTCGGCGTCGCTCACGAGTTCCACGCTGAGCCGCGCGAGCACGGCATCTATGTCCTCGGATAGTTTCCCGCGCTCTGCCGAGGCGAGCACCGCTTCGGTGACGCGCGTGCGGGCGGCGGTAAGGGCGTCGTCGTTCGCTTCAAGCACCACTACGCGGGAGCCACCTGTCAGAAAGGCGTGGGCGATGCCGGATCCCATCCGGCCGCCGCCGATCACGGCCACGTTTTCGGGGAGTGTGTGCGTCATTTTTTCGCCTTCCGCCGCGCCAGGAACGCGTCCATACGGGCAAATTTTTCCTCGGATTCAAAGAGCTCGGCCTGTTCGCGGCCGTCAATGGCTGGGTGCTCTTCGCGGGGCGCGGCAAACGCGCGCTTGGTTGCGGCCAGAGCGAGGGGCGCCTGCGCTGTAATGCGGTCGGCAAGTTCCTGGGCGGCTGCTTCGAGATCTTCGGGCGCGTGCACGGAGGTGACCAAGTGACAGGCTAAGGATTCTTCGGCATTCAGGACGCGTCCGGCCAGGAGAATGTCCTTGGCGAGCGGCTCCCCCACGAGCTCCTTGAGCCGCCACGACGCACCGGCGGCTGCCAGAATCCCGAGCGACGTCTCCGGGTTGCCAATCTTGATGCGATCGGTGCCGATGCGGAAATCCGCCGCGTAGGCGAGCTCGGCGCCGCCGCCTAACACCCAGCCGTCCATGGCTGCGATGACGGGCAACGGCAGCGCGGCGATGCGCACAAAGAGGTTGGCGTTGATGCCTTTGAGTGCGTCCTCGCGCCGGCGTTCGCGCAGTTCGGCGATGTCGGCGCCGGACGCGAAGACCGCACCCTTTTCGGTGCTGGTTCCCATGAGAATTAGTACCTTGGGGGTGTTTTCCAGGTACTCGCAGACCGCGTGAAGCTCGTCGACCATGGTTTGGTTGATGGCGTTGCGCACGTCGGGACGGTTCAGGCGCACCACCAGGCGGTCTGGCGCTTCGGTGACCTCGAGCGTTGTCAGCGCGGAGAGTGCCGGTGTGCTCACAGCGCCTCCACCGCTAAGGACGTCCCCTGCCCTACGCCGACGCACATGGTCGCGAGACCGCGCGCAGCGCCTTCGCGCTCCATGCGCCCCAGCAGGGTGATCAAAATGCGGGAGCCTGAGGAACCGAGCGGATGCCCCAGGGCAATCGCGCCACCGTCGGCGTTGACCACGTCTTCGTCCAGCCCCAGTCGCCGCATGCACGCGAGTGCTTGGCTGGCAAAAGCCTCGTTGAGTTCCATGGCACCGAAGTCATCGGTGCCGAGCCCCAGGCGCCCCAAAAGTTTTTGCGTGGAAAACACCGGGCCGAGCCCCATCACGGCAGGATTCAAGCCTGCGTGCGCGGCGCCCAAAACCCGTGCGCGTGGCGTCAAGCCTAAATCCGCGGCCGCCCGCTCGGAAACCACCAGGACGGCACTGGCCCCGTCATTAAGGGAGGACGAGTTTCCGGCGGTCACCACGCCGTCGGGCTTCACCACGGGTTTGAGGCGAGCAAGCACCTCAAGGGAGGTGTCCGCGCGCGGGCCTTCATCGGCGGTGACCTCGACCGTGGACTTCCCGGCGCGCGCCGTGACGGGAATGATCTCCGCGTCAAAACGCCCGGCGGCCTGCGCGGCGAGCGCCCGTTGGTGCGAGCGCAGGGCAAACGCGTCAGCATCCTCGCGGCTAATGCCGTCCAGCTCGGCGACGCGCTCGGCGGTTTCCGGCATGGAGAGGGTGTCTTCGGGGCTGAACTGCGGGTTTGTGAAGCGCCAACCGATCGAGGTATCAAACACGTCGCCGGGCTTCGCAAACGCGCGCTCGGGCTTGGCCATCACCCAGGGCGCGCGGCTCATCGATTCGACGCCCCCGGCGATCACCACATCGGCGGATCCCGCCTTGATCATGTCCGCGGCCATCGCGACGGCAGACAGCCCGGAGGCGCACAGCCGGTTCACGGTAATGCCGGGAATGGTGTTGGGCAGGCCCGCCAGCAGCAACGCCATAC
The DNA here is from genome assembly GCF_000688395.1 of Haematomicrobium sanguinis DSM 21259. Taxonomy (GTDB): domain Bacteria; phylum Actinomycetota; class Actinomycetes; order Actinomycetales; family Micrococcaceae; genus Haematomicrobium; species Haematomicrobium sanguinis. The sequence goes on from NZ_JIAG01000001.1 coordinate 207,750, forward strand.
GCGCCACATTGCGATTGTCCTCACCGGCCTGGTTCGCGTTCCCGAGAATGACCTCGTCAACGCGCCCGGGGTCGATCCCAGTACGCTCAATCAGCGACTTCATGGTCAGCGCCGCAAGATCGTCCGGCCGCACACTCGAAAGCGCACCGCCATAGCGACCCACCGGGGTCCGAACACCATCCACCAACAGCGCCTGCGCCACGCGAGCTCCTTTGCCCTCAAGAATTACTGACCGCTCGTTCACTAATTAGAGTGTCATGGCGGGTTGCGTAGGTCAACACGCTTGGCGCGTGCTTACCGGTGCATTAAGCACGACGGCGCGTCCCGGCCCAGGTGCCGGAACGCGCCGTCACATTGAGGTGCTTATTTAATTGTTCTTGCTGGCGTCGAATGCTGCCTGATTGATCTGCAAATACGTGTCTAAGCCGCGCGAGGTCAGGTCGTTTTGGAACTTCTGCCAGGCGGAATCATCGGTAAAGTCGATCTTCCCCTCGACCACTTGTTGCATGGTCTGCTTGACGAAGTTGGTCAGCGTCACCTGTACGTCCGGCAACTGCGCGGCCTGTTCACGAGTCTGGAACACCAGCGGGAACTGCTGGTCCTCCGGCTCCTTGTAGGGCTCGAAGCGCTGCTTGCGCGCCTCATAGGCGGCCTTGACTTGCTCTTGGGTTTGGCCGGTGTTGTTCTGCGCCTGGCCGTCGCGGACGTCCACGGAACGGTAGGAGAGAATCTTCTGATCGACCCATGCACCTACTCGTGCCTTGCCTTCGGGCACTGGCGTGACCGAGTACAGCGCGCTGCGTCCGTTGGCGCCGAATTCGCCGGGTTTGCCCCAATTCCATTCTTCACCGAGCGCACCGAAGTTGCTGCGCAACGTGGTCTCTAGCTCCATGAGGTTGTCCAACCAAGCAATGGCAACTTCAGGGGTTTGGCAGGCGCTGGTGATCGCGGCTTGGCCAAAGTTGATGCCGATGTTGTAGTCCCACGTCGCGACCTGGGCGCCATCTGGTCCTTTGAGCGGTCCGAGTTCCTGCCACTTGACCTGTTCCTTCAGGTCCGGAGACACAGCGCCCTCATTTGTAACACCGAGTACGGCCACCTTGTTCGCCGCCGTGAGCCGCTGCATTTGCTCAGATGTTTGGTTGAAGTGGCGTGGGTCGAGAAGTTTTTTGTCGACCAGGGATGCCATATAGGCCAGCGACTTTCGCCAGCCCTCTTGCTTGAAGGAGACGTCAACCTTGCCGTCCTTGACGATCAACCACGGATCGGTTGTCGAGTAGCCCCATGATTGCGGGAAATAGGAGTCAATGGGGATCTCAACATAGGAAGAGAACCCGAATTCGGCGTCGGTCTTCTCCACGATTGCGGTCATTGCGTCTTCGAGTTCTTGCAGCGTGGTCGGCACCTCCATGCCAATCTGCTCGAGGAACGGCTTGTAAATGAACGCCTTGTTCCAGAAAAACCGGCAGTGGTAGCAGTCATTGATGTCCGGGAAGGAGTACAGGTTCCCATCCGGCGCGAATTGGGAGTTGTAGTTGAATTCGTAGCTCTTGACCGCTTCCAGTGTGTTGGGTGCGTAGTCCTGCATGAGCCCTTGAAGCGGAATCAGTTGCTTCTGTTGCGCCCAGGAAAATGTTTGTGTCGGTGTCAAGTGGCCGCCGGAAATCATGTCCGGAAGATCGTTGGAGGAGAACATCGCGTTCAAGCGGGTCGCCGCGTCTTGGGCTTCGCCCGGGAGGGTGATCCACTCCACGTCCACCCCGGTGCGCTCGGCGTACCATTTGGTGAACTTGTTGTTTTCCCAGTTGCCGGCAATGGCGCTTTGCGGAATTGCGATCTTGAGTTTGACCGGACGGTCCACAATCTTTTCAATCGAAAAAGCCTTGGGCCCCTCGTAGCCTTCCGGATAGGGAACGTTAGGGGTTTCCGTCTTTGCCGGTCCGCCCTTCTTCGGCATGACCCGATCCGAGGGCAAAGCATCTAGGAAGTCGGTGGGCGCGGTGGTGTTAGCGCCTTGATTGCTTCCGCCGGAGCAGGCGGTGATCGCGCCAGCAACGCTGAGCGCAAGGAATCCGCCGAGCACGGTGCGCCGGGTCGGTGAGGGTTGAGCGGCCGATGCTTGCCTCTTTGCAAACCAGTTGTTCATGATTTTCCTTGTGTGATGTGTTGAGAATGAGATGGTGTTGGACGCTGGGTGGCGAGGCGAGTGCGCGCCGCTGCGCATCTACCCGCGTGGTCTAGAAGAATTCATTTCCCTTCGAGGTCCGGCGCACAATCCAGTTTGCGGTGATCAAGAGAATCAACCCGACCACGGATTGGAAGACGCCGACGGCGGCCGCATAGGAGTACTGGGGAACCTGCGAGGTGAAACCGATCTTATAGACGTAGGTATCGATCACTTCGGAGACGCTGTAGTTGGAAGGGCGCTGGAATAGCAGTACCTTCTCATAGCCCACCGAAAGGATGCTCGCGAGGTTGAGCAACAGCGTAATGCTGATGACGGGCATGATTCCGGGGATATCGATGTGCCAAATACGCCGTAGCATAGAGGCGCCGTCTACGCGCGCTGCTTCATGCAGGTTCGGATCGATCCCGGAGAGCGCAGCAAGGTAGATGACCGCGGCGAAACCGGTGCTCTGCCATACTCCGGAGAGGATGTACATGGGGCGGAACCAGGCGGGATCCGAGATAAAGTCCGGCGGCTGTTGACCGAAGAACTCCCAAATTTTCGAGACATAGCCGAAGCTCGGGTCCACTGCCAGGAAGATAATGCCCACCAGTGCCACAACCGAAATGAAGTACGGCGCGTAAGTGATCATCTGCACGCCATTGGCAAACCAGCGGCGGGCGATATGTGAGAGCATGACCGCCAGAATGATCGGGAGCGGAAAGCCCACAATGAGCCCGGCAATGTGCAGGATCAGGGTATTCGAGATGACATTCCAGAACTGATAGGACTGGAAGAAGGCGATGAAGTGCTGGAAGCCCACCCACGGACTCCCCCAAATACCATCCACCGGGTTGAACTGCCGGAACGCGATCTGCACGCCGGCCATCGGCATGTACACGAAGATGGCCAGGAAAATGATCGGTACCAGCAGCATCAAATACAGCTGCCAGGATTGACGTGCCCTGCGCCAGGTATTCTTCCGGGCCCGCGCCTTATCGCTGAGAAGTTGAGTACTCATATTTTCTTTAACCTTTCAGCGCGCCGAGTTGGATGCCCTGCTTGAAGTGCTTAGCAGCGAACGGATAAATGGCAAGCGGCGGCACAATCGTGATGACGATCAGCGCAAACTTCAATTGGTTTCGTAACGCCTCGCGTTGAGCGAGCAAGCTGGTATCGGCAATCTGACCGGGGTCCACTTGGTTCAGAATCAAAATTTGCCGCATGACCAGTTGCAAGGGGTACAGGTTCTCATCGTTGAGGTAGATCAACGCGGAGAAGTAGTTGTTCCACGCGCCCACCGCGAACAACAGCGCCGTCACCGCAATGATCGGCTTGGACATGGGCAGAACCACGCGCCAAAAGAATTTGAAATCGCTGGCACCATCGATCTTTGCGGCCTCATGCAGCGTGTCAGGGATGGTGACGCGGAAAAAGGTGCGCGCAATGATCACGTTAAAGACGGAGACGGCGCCGGGGAGGATCATCACCCAGATCGTGTTGATGATGCCCAATTGGTTGAACACCAGGTAGCTGGCAATGATGCCGCCAGAGAAGAACATCGGGATCAGGAAGATCACCAAGAAGACACCCTTAAAGGGCAGGTCCGGCCGCGAAAGCGGATAGGCCGCGAGCACCGTACACACCACCCCGACAAACGTGGAACCGACCACGTAGAGCAGGGTATTCAGGATGCTGCGCGGGATGGACTGGTAATCGAAAAGGGCCTTATAGCCGTCGAGACTGAAGTCGACCGGCCAGAGCCAGACCCGACCGTCCGAGACGGCCTGCGGGTCCGAGATCGACGCGCTCAGGATGTACACGATCGGGTAGAGGATGGCGAGCGAACCCAGTGTGAGCAGGACCGTGAAGATCGCGATGGTGATCTTGTCCGACATCGGCAACGCCATTTTGCGCCGAGGTTCCCGCGTCTTGTTTGCCTTCGTTTTAGGCTGTGGCGGTGCAATCGTCATATGTACCCAACCCTTTCCGTGCATATGCCAATTCATACGCCAGTGATTCGATTTAAACTGCGGCGCAAAACCGCCTCAAACCTGACGGTGACACCGCTCACATCGCTTAGTGGATATGGTTGCAGACATTTGACCTTTGAGCAACTGGCGCGGTTTAGCAACCGAGCGTCGCCACCCACAAAAATGACCTAGAACGCGCAAGAGTCCCGCTCCCTCACTAGGAAGCGGGACTCTTGGGAAAATCAGCTGCTATGCCGAAGTTGCCGCCACTTGACGGATCGCAGTGGTGAAAACATCAATCCCATCACGCAGAAGTTCCTCGCCGATCACGAGCGGCGGCAGAAGCCGAATCACGTTTCCGAAGGTCCCGCAGGTCAGGATGATGACGCCCTCTTTCAGGCACGCTGCGGCAATCGCCTTGGCCGCTTCCGGGTTCGGTTCCTTAGTGGATTCTCCGGTGCCCGGCTGCACCAATTCGATGGCAAGCATTGCTCCGCGTCCGCGCACATCGCCAATGATGTCGACCTCTCCGGCGACCTCCTTGAGCGCCGTCATGACGGTGTCTTCAATACTTTGAGCGCGGGCATTGAGATCGTAATCGACCATCGACTCGATCGCGGCGAGCGCTCCTGCACACGCCACCGGGTTGCCGCCATAGGTGCCACCCAAGCCACCGGGGTGAACCGCATCCATGAGATCCGCGCGTCCGGTCACGGCAGAGAGCGGCATGCCGCCGGCAATGCCCTTGGCCATCGTGATGAGGTCGGGGACAACGCCCTCATGATCCACCGCGAACCACTGCCCGGTACGGCAGAATCCGGACTGAACCTCATCGGCAATGAAGACCACACCGTTCTCTTGTGCCCACGCGGCGAGGGTCGGCAAGAAGCCCTCGGCCGGGACAATGAATCCGCCCTCGCCTTGAATGGGCTCAATGATGATGGCGGCGGTCTGATCGGCACCGATCTGCTTTTCGATCATGGTGATCGCCCGCTTCGCCGCCGCAACCCCGTCAACAGCGCCCTCTTCGCGGTACGGGTAGCTCATGGGCATGCGGTAAATGTCGGACGCAAACGGCCCGAAACCGTGCTTATAGGGCATCGACTTCGCGGTCAAAGCCATGGTCAGGTTCGTCCGGCCGTGATAGGCATGATCGAAAGCAACCACGGCCGTCCGCCCGGTTGCCACGCGGGCTATTTTGATCGCGTTCTCGACGGCTTCGGCACCGGAATTAAACAGCACGGAGCGCTTCTCGTGCTCACCGGGGGTCAGCTCAGTCAGCTTCTCGGCAAGTTCCACATACCCCTCGTAGGGGGTGACCATGAAACAGGTGTGGGTGAAGCGCGCGACCTGATCCTGCACCGCGGAGACGACCTTGGGATCGGAGGCGCCCACCGAGGTCACCGCAATTCCAGAACCAAAGTCGATGAAACGGTTCCCATCGATATCGGTGAGAATTCCGCCGTCGTTCTCTGCTGCATAAAACGGGACGGTGGACGCGACGCCCTTGGCGACCACCTTCTCCCGCCGCGCGGCGAGCTCGCGCGAGCGGGGGCCGGGGAACTCTGAAATGTGGCGGGTTTGTTCCACACGGAACGTAGGTTGGGTAGGCATGGTGTTCCTTCGGGGGTGCGTTAGAGCGCGTGCATGACGTGCTTGATGCGGGTGTAATCTTCGAGGCCGTAGAGCGAGAGGTCCTTGCCGTAGCCCGAGTTTTTGAAGCCGCCGTGTGGCATTTCGGCAGTGAGCATGACGTGCGTGTTGACCCAGACGGCGCCGAAGTCGAGGTCCCGGGAGACGCGCATCGCGGTGCCGTGGTCGCTCGTCCAGACGCTGGAGGCGAGCCCGTATCCAACGCCGTTGGCCAGCTCGATCGCTTCCTCTTCGGTGCTGAAGGCTTGGATGGTCAAGACCGGGCCGAAGACCTCGTTTTGGACAATGTCATCATCCTGATTGACATCCGCGACCACCGTGGGCGCGAAGAAGTAGCCCTTATCGCCCACGCGCTCACCGCCGGTCAAGATGTTCGCGTGCTCCGGGAGCGCGTCGAGCGCGGCGCTCACGGTGTTGAAGTGGTTGATGTTGTTCAGCGGACCGTAATAGTTTTCACTGTCATCCGCGTTGCCGGTGGGGGTGGCCTTTGCGGCAGCGGTCATGAGCTTTTTCATCTCCTCCACCGCGGTGTCTTGAACCAGCACGCGGGTGATCGCGGTGCAGTCCTGGCCAGCGTTGAAGAACCCGAATTCCGCCATGGCCTTGGCGGTGGCTTCCAGGTCGGCGTCCGCGAAGACGACGGCCGGGGCCTTGCCGCCGAGTTCCAGGTGAGATTTCTTGATCGGGTTGGACGTGGCCGCGGCCTGTGCGACGGCCTTGCCCGCCCGCACGGATCCGGTGATCGAGGCCATGGCCGGGGTCGGGTGGGTGGTCATCGTTTCACCGGTTTTCGCGTCGCCGAGCACAATGTTGAGCACGCCGGCCGGGATAATGTCCTGGGTGATGCGCATGAATTCGAGGGTGGATTCCGGGGTGGTGTCGCTCGGCTTGAGCACAATCGTGTTCCCGGCGGCGATGGCCGGGGCGATCTTCCAGATGAACATGAGCAGCGGGTAGTTCCACGGGGTCACCTGGGCGACAACGCCCACCGGTTCGCGGCGCACATAGGACGTGAAGCCTTCCATGTACTCACCGGCGGACTTGCCTTCGAGGGTGCGCGCGGCACCGGCGAAGAAGCGGACCTGGTCGGCGCCGACGGCGACCTCTTCATCGGCGATGATGCTCTTGACCTGGCCGGTATTGCGGTGTTGCGCCTCGACGAGCGCCTCGCTGTTGGCTTCCATCGCGTCCGCAACTTTGAGCAGGATGGCTTGACGTTCGCTGGGGGTGGTGCGTTTGAAAGTTTTGAAGGCGTCGGCGGCGGCTTTCATGGCCTCGTCAACGTCGTCCGCGTTGGAGATGGGGGCCTTGGCGACCGTTTCCCCGTTGGTGGGGTTAATGACGTCAAAGGTCGCGGTGCCGCGCGCGGGGACGAATTGCCCGTTGATGAAATTCTGCAGGAGGGGTGCATCGGTACTCATGTTCCCGACCTTACGCGCAGCGTGTGAGCTGGGTAACGGCAACCTGCACGGCGATCGGCGCAAGCGGCAGTGCACCTGCACTACCCCCTCCTCATCTGTGTAGCAGTTAATGCCCATGTTCGTGCCCCGGATGGGCATTAACTGCTACACAGATGAGGAGGGGGGCGGGTTGCCTTGGTAAGGAACGACGGCGGTGACCCACCTTCTTAAGGCGAGTCACCGCCGTCGAACATCAGTGAGTTGCGCGAGAAAGGCGCGGGGCGGCCAAAAGCCGCGCGTCACCCGACTCCCCTTCGCACCGGTGCGCACTCGAAATCGACTGTGCAGATAATGCACGCTTTAACGGCGTGTCGCGTGCGTGTTCTGCACAGTCGATTTAGGGGAGGCGATTTGGGGAGGGTTAGAGCTCGCGGATGGGCTCCTCTGGCATGTCCTCCTCCGCCTCCGGGTGACGGGCCAGGTTGATCAACGCGAGCGCGAGACCACCCCACACCGTCACGATGGCAATGATGAGCATGATGATTGCGTCGGCACTCATGCTTTGACCTCCTCGGTGGATTCTGCGGCGTCCTGCGCCTCTTCGGCCTCAATGACTTCTTCAATATCCGCGCTCTCGGCGTCGGCGGACTTCGAGCTCCACGGAATCATGGAGAGGATGAGCGAGACCACGATCAACGCGCCGGCCATTCCCCAGCCGAACACCCCGATAAACCAGGCCGGGTAATCCCCGTACCCGTCCTTGAGCGTGGAGGTCACGGTGCCGATCAGAATGTAGCCGAGCGCCACCGCGGAGACGCCGCCGACCACCACTTGCCACCACACGCCGAGCTTGACGCTCGCGTGCCGATTCAAGTGGCGGCGCAGCTTCGGCAGGGCGTTGAACGCCGTGGTGAGCGCGATAATCGTCACGAACGCGACAAGCAAAATGCCGAATTGGTTGACAAAGTTATCCGCGACATCCAGCAAACTGAGCCCAGACGTGGTGGAGAAAAGCAGCACCGAGAGCACGGCCATCGGGACGCCGACGCCCAAGGTGGCCTTCACGCGTGAGACGCCGAGTTTGTCCTGAATCGCGGCGATGATGACCTCGATGATGGAGATTAGCGAGGTGATTCCGGCGAATACCAGGGACCCGAAGAACAGCACGCCGAGCAGCGCGCCTAACGGTGCCTGAGAAATGATGGTGGGGAAGCCGACAAAGGCCAAGCCGATTCCGGAGGAGGCGACTTCGCCGACCGGGGTGCCCGCTTGCGCGGCCATGAACCCGAGCGCCGCGAACACGCCGATACCGGCAAGAATTTCAAAGCCGGAGTTGGAGAAACCGACCACAAATCCGGAGCCGGGCAAATCCGTCTTGCGCTTCAGGTAGCTCGAGTAGGTCACCATGATGCCAAAGCCCACCGAAAGCGAGAAGAAGATCTGGCCGTAGGCGGCCGCCCAAATGGCCGGGTCGCCGAGCTTGGACCAGTCCGGCGTGAAGAGCGCATTCAGCCCCTCGGCCGCGCCGTTCAGGAATAGTGACTGGATGACCAGCACCAGGAACATCACCATCAATAGCGGCAGGAAAATGACGTTGGCGCGGCCCACGCCCTTTTGCACGCCGAGCGCGAGAATGACCAAAACCACGAGCCACACCAACACCAGCGGAATTAACACTTGCGGAACGAATTCAAAAGTGAGCCCCTCGGAGTCGCTCACTTTGAGGAATTCGCCAAAGAGGAATGTTTCCGGATCGTCTCCCCACGCCTTCGTGATGGAGAAGAACGTGTACATTGCCGCCCACGCGATAATGACCGCGTAATACAGGCCGATGACAAAGCAAATCCCAACCTGCCACCAGCCCAATCCTTCGGCCTTGCGGTTGAGCCGCCGAAACGCCAGCGGTGCGGAGCCGCGGTACTTGTGACCTACTGCGTAATCCAGAAACAACAGGGGAATACCGGCGGTCAGCAGCGCGACCAAATACGGGAAAATAAAGGCGCCGCCGCCATTCTCATAGGCGACATATGGGAAACGCCAAATGTTTCCCAGGCCCACCGCGGATCCAATTGCGGCGAGAATAAACACTTTTCTGCCGGACCACGTTTCCCGCGTTGTGCGGGGCGCCCGGCGCGTTTGAGTACTCATTGAGTAAACCCTCCATCGATGCGATACAGGTAACATCGTAGGCCGATTGCTGTGGTGCGCGGCACACCGCAGGGAGCGAGTCCACATTTTGGGCGCCTCGCTGTACGCCCGATCGCTCGTGCAGATGCACAATCTATAGTGGTGTCATGGCCCTGACTCTGGCATCGTTGCTGGCGCAACGCGACCTTCGCTTGAGCGCGCGCACCCCGCTCGGCGCCCCCTCGCCGACCATCACCTGGGCGGCGGTCACCGAGCTCGAAAACCCGCACCCCTTTCTCGGCAGCGGCGAGTTAGTTTTGACCACCGGATTGAAATTGCGTACGACGGCGGCGCAAAGAGACTTCATCACGCATGTTCACTCTGCAGGGGTAGTTGCGGTGGGCTTCGGTGTGGGTCTGGCACACCAGAAGATCCCCGGCGCATTGCTCGCTCAAGCCGAGGAACTCTCGCTGCCGCTCATTGAGGTTCCCTATGAGACACCGTTCATAGCCATTGGCAAGGCTGTCGCGGATGCGCTGACTGCCGAGCACGTCGACGGGATGCAGAAACTCGTTCGTGAACATCACCTGTTGGCGGGAGCCCTGCTCGCGGGAAAGGGACTGTCAGGGTTTCTGGACGAGCTTGCCGGAGTGCTCGGCGCTACCGTGAGTTTGAGCCAATACGGTACGGAGATCGGCCGCGGCGTAGTCGGGGCGCGTGCAGCCGCCGGGGCCCGGTGGGAGAGGTTTCCGGTGGCAACCGGGATGAAGGATCGCTGCACGCTCGCGGTCCAGGAACCGTTTGAGCGCAATCCCATTGTGGAGTATGCGCAAAGCCTGATCGGTTTGGAGCTGAGTAACCGCGCGCGGAACTTGCGCGGCGCCCGGGTGTCGACCGGGCACCTGGTCCGCGATGTGTTCCGCGGTTATCTCAGCGATGCCGACTCGTCCACCAGGCTCGCCGCTGCCGGTGTCGATGCCTCGGTAAGGTACTCCGTGATTATTGCCCAGGTGGCGAGCGGGCAGAGAAGTGGGCTTGCGCGCATGAGCCTGCCGGACGCCGTCGGACATCATGTGAGCGCCATGGTGGATGAGCGCCTGGCGCTCGTGGTTCCGGAAACCGATGATCCGGCCGCCCGAGCCCGGGCGCTCTCCGAGTATTTGTATGGAGCGGGGCTGACCGCGACGATCGGGGTCGGCGGCGCGTATGCGGGCGGGCGCGGGTTGCACCGCAGCTATGTGGAGGCGCTGGATTCGCTGCGGCAGGGTGAGCGGGTGAATAGTCCGCGGACGTTGACGCTTTCCTCGCTGCTCTTGGTCAATGATGACGGACCGATGCGGCAAATGGCTGCCGAGACGATCACGCCGCTCGCCGATTTTGATCGGGAGCATCACGGGCAGTTGGTGGAGACGTTGCGAACGTATTTGGCGTTGAACGGTTCGGTGGGGGCGGTCTCGGAGGAGTTGGGGCTGCATCGCAATTCGGTGCGGTACCGGCTGGCGCAAATTCATGAGCTCACCGGGTTCAATCCGGCCGTGACGGCGGACCGGGTGCACCTGTACCTCGCGCTGGAGGCGCACCACCCCTAACCCCTCCCCCCCCGGCAAATTTAAGCGCCTTTCTCGGTTTTCAGCGGCATATACGGCGCTGAAAACCGAGAAAGGCGCTTAAATTTGCTTAGAAGAAGGCGGCGATCGCCTGGCGGAGGGCCAGCGCGTCCTCGATGTGGCACATCTCGCGTGCGGAGTGCATCGAGAGGAGTCCGAGCCCCACATCCACCGTGCGAATGCCCAATCGCGTGGCCGTGATTGGGCCAATGGTGGAGCCGCACGGGACCTGGTTGTTCGACACAAACTCCTGGGTGGAAACCCCGGCATCGGCGCACGCCTGCATCCACATGGCGGTGCCCGGCGCATCGGTGGTATATCGCTGATTCGCGTTGATTTTCAGTAGCGGACCGCGCCCTGGGGCTGGACGGTTGATCGGGTCGTGATGGCCCTGGTAGTTCGGGTGAACCAGGTGCCCGGCATCGGAGGAGACGCACCAGGACTCGGCAATCGCGCGGCGGTAGATCACCGCATCGCCGCCAAGCCCCGCGTTGATGCGGACCAAAACGTCCTCCAGGAACGGACCGGCAGCGCCAGAGCGGGATCCGGAGCCGATTTCCTCGTGATCGAACGCCGCGAGCATCGGAATGGCACCATCCGCGCGGGTGTCCAGGAGCGCCATCAGCCCGGCGTGAACGCTGGAGAGATTGTCCAAGCGCCCGGAGGCCAGGAACTGTTCAGCGTCTCCGAATAGCCGCGGCGCCTGGGTGTCTGCCACGACCACATCCGCGCCGGCAATGTCCTCGACGGCGATTCCCGCCTGCTTTGCCAGCACGCTCAAGATCCCGGTGCCCGCCGCATCCCCAGCCGCGGCCGCGGTCCCCACAATGGGCTGCACCTGCACCTGCTTGTCCAGCTTCAGCCCCTCATTGACGCCGCGGTCCAGGTGAATCGCGAGCTGCGGGATCCGCGCGATCGGGCCCGTCGACACCAAATATTCGCGCCCGGCGCGGTCGCTAATCCGCCCGGCAAACCGCAATTCACGGTCCAACCACGAGTTCAACAGCGGCCCACCATAAATCTCGACGTTCGCTTGCTTCCACCCGGCGGTGCTGAAATCCGGATGCGGCTTCAGCTTGAAACTCGGCGAATCCGTGTGCGCCCCCAAGATCCGAAACCCCGTCGCCGCGCTCACATCGCCCGGCAACGCAAACGCGATCAACGCCCCGTCACGCTGCACAAAATATTTGCCGTCGGGCTCCAAGGACCAGTCGTCACTCTCGTCCAAAGGCGAATATCCGGCCGCGCTCAAACGATCGGTGGCAGTTGCCACAGCATGAAACGACGACGGCGACGCCGCCACAAATTCGCCCAGATCTAGGGCGTGTTCGCGCGCGTCAGTACTCGGAGCAGAGGTGGAAGTCATGGTTTGATCCTACGCGGGCGCCCCTACCCGCGGGCAAGCGCGGCGGCGAACGCGCGCCCGAGCCCGTCCAAGAGTTCCGCGGCCACCTTCCAACGCGTCCAATACAGTTTGACCTTGACCCTCGCGCTACTCGCGATGGGTGCGAGTTCGCCCGCCGGAATAGCGGCGAGCTGCGGCCCCGGAATCAGTCCCCACCCCATCCCGTGCCGCACCGCCTCGAGGTACGCGCTCGAGCCCGGAATGTAGTGTCGCGGCGGGGCGAGATCGCGGCCAAACCGGGCCAGAAACAGACTTTGCAGGCGGTCCTTCTTGTCGAAATACACCACCGGGGCGCTCGCCAACGTGCCTTTGCTCGCCTGGGTGCCGAAATGGTTTTTGATGAACGACGGCGTTGCAACAGCCGTGTAGGTCAGCTCGCCTAGTGCTGTGGTTACGCAGCCGGGCACGTTGTCGCTACTTGCGGTGACCGCGCCGAGAACGGCTCCGGTGCGCAGGAGGTCAAGGGAGTGGCCTTCGTCTTCGCGGGTGATGTCGAAGGTGGCGTTCAACGCGGCCGCTTGTTCCGCTAGAACCGGTAGCGCCCAGGTGCTCAGCGAGTCGGCGTTGATGGCGAGCGGGATGGAGCGGGGCGTGGAGGTTTCGGCGAGCTCGCGGCGGGTCTCTTGGTTGATCCAGTCGATTTGGCGCTGTGCGCGAAGCAGTACCTCGCCGTCATGGGTGGCACGCACCGGTTTAGTGCGTTCAACGAGCACCCTTCCGAGACTGGTTTCCAAGGTTTTGATGCGCTGGCTGATAGCAGAGGGAGTCACGTTGAGAGCCCGCGCGGCGGCGTCAAAGGTCCCTGCGGAAACTACGGCGGCGAGAGCTTCTAGCTGGTCTGATTGCATGCTCTGACGGCCTCTCCTTTTACTGCCTGCCCACATGTTATTAAGTCATTCTAACGAATCGTAAGAATCTTTAGCTGGCCTAACTCTGGTCGGTGTCCTACGTTGTGTGAGTGGAAGTTTTCTCAGCGGTTTTCTCCGGACTAGCGAGCGGTCTCGCCCTCATTATCGCCATCGGCGCTCAAAATGCTTTTGTGCTGCGCACCGGTATTGCTCGTAAGCACGTTTTAGCCGTCGTTGCCGTCTGTGCGCTCTCCGACGTCGTACTCATTTTTGCCGGAGTTGCTGGTCTTGGGGCGCTGATCACGACGGCACCGTGGATCATCGAAGTTGCCCGTTACGGGGGTGCCGCGTTCTTGGTTGGATACGCATGCCTGGCCTTTCGCCGCATGTGGAAACCACAAATGCTGAACGTAGCCGCTGGGTCGGCTGGGCCGCCCCAGCCCCGAGCCAGTGTGTGGGGCGCCGTTGCCACAGCGCTCGCCCTCACTTGGCTAAATCCGCACGTGTACCTTGACACCGTCCTTCTACTTGGCTCTCTGGCCGCTCAACATGGTGACCCCGGGCGCTGGCTCTTTATGGTCGGCGCACAAGCGGCAAGCGTGATGTGGTTTGTTGCGCTGGGATTCGGCGCACGTTTTCTTGCCCCAGTTTTCGCGAAGAAGCGCGCGTGGCAAGTATTGGATGCGCTCATCGGAATGTTGATGGTGTACATCGCCCTCAGTTTGCTCACCGCGAAGATCGGCTAACCATTAGGTCGGCTCAACGATCCACTGCTCGTTACCCGCAGTTAGCGACTGAGGAGCCTTGCGGCACGGATCGACAAAATCGTCAGTCCGATGACGATCAATAGCGGCACCAGCCAAACCAGCATGCCCGGGAAGGAAAGCATCCCACCCGAAAGCGCGCTGGTGCTGGAGGTGAGTTGAGCGGTGCCATCCGCCAACTGACCGGATCCGTCTTCAAGCTTAGCGCTGCCCTCGGAAAGCTGTGAATTGCCGTCGGCGAGTTTCTGTGCGCCGGCACTGGCATCTTCCGCCCCCTTCTTCAGCGTCGTGGACCCGTCGCGAAGCTTCTCCACGCCATCATCCAGGGTCTTCGCGCCACCGGCCAGCTGCGTCGTGCCGTCGGCGAGCAAGATCGACCCATCGGCAAGCCGCGTGGTGCCATCGGAGAGTTTGACTGCGCCCGCGCTCACCTGGTCGGCACCGTCGGCGAGCCGGAATGCGCCGTCAACCAGTGCCGGTGCCTTCTCGTTGAGGGTGTTCAACCCGATAGACAAACGTTCGGTACCGGCATTCAAATCGGCGCCGTCCTTGACCAGCTTGGCCGTGCCTTCGGACAGCTTGACAGTTCCCGCCTTGAGCTTTCCAGCGCCATCGTTGAGTTGACCCGCACCTGCCCGGAGCTGGCCATTACCCTCGGCGAGAGCAGAAGCACCGGCCTTGGCTTGAAGCATTCCCACTAGTAAGCCTGGGCTGGACTCGTTCCCTTGGTATCCGGCGTTGAGTTGGCCGAGTCCGCCGCGCAACAGTTCCAGCCCCGCACCAAGTTTCATGCCACCGGCCTGCAGTTTCGGCGCATTCTCGGCAAGAGACGCCGCTCCTGCGTTCAACGACTGAGCACCCTCGGCCAGCTTTTGCGCGCCCGCCGCCAAAGGTCGGGTGCCGTCGGATTGCAGTTGGCCCACCCCGGCAACCACAGCCTCCGTACCGTCCTTCTTGAGCGCGGCCGCGCCGTCGGCGAGTTGCTGAGTCCCCGCGGCGAGAGCATCCGCTCCCGCTTGCAGATCTCCGTTCACACCGTCACGCAATTGCGCCGCACCCGCGGAGAGTTTTTCCGAGCCCGACTTGAGCTCGCCACCACCGGCGACAAGACTCTTGGTGCCTTCGTTGAGTTTGGCGGCGCCCGTGGCCGCTTCGTCAATCTTTTCGGCGACGGTCGCGAGTGGCAGCGCACCAAGTGGACCCCGCGCCGCGTCCCGCAGTTTTGCCAATCCATCGGCGAGTTTCTGCATCCCGGCGCTGAGCTCGGGTGCCTTGGCCGTAAGTTGACCAAGGCCCGCATCGAGCGCCGCCGCACCATCGGCTACGCCGCTGGCGCCAACTCCCACAGTGGCAACCCCGTCTTTGAGTGCAATGGCGCCGGAGTTGACTTTGCCGGAGCCGTCAACAATCAGAAAGGTTTTGCCATCAAGCTCCTTCACTCCGGCAAGTAGTTCGCCAACTTTGGCGTTCAAGGTCTCGGCACCAGTGGAAAGTTCTCCGGCTCCCGTCGCGAGTGCCTGGGAACCGCCCTGCAATTTGGCGCTGCCGTCCACCAACGCGCCTAGGCCGTCGTTGAGCGAGCCCACTCCGTCAAACAGCTTGCCCGCGCCCTCGTATGCGCCTCGAGTTCCGTCGGCAAGCTTTTGCGTCCCATCCGCAAGCGCAACGGTCCCGTCAGCCAATTTTTGAGCACCGGACTCGGCGGCGGAAGCACCCTCGAACAATTGCGCAATGCCACCCTGAGCCTTGGTAATTCCAGCGCCCAATGCACCCGCACCCGCGTCGAGGTCCTGGAAGTCTGGTTGCGCCTCGGTGAGTTTCGTGTTGATCTTTTCGCCGCCGTCGGCCAGTTTCCCAATCCCGGAACCAGCCTGCGCCGCACCATTTGCCAGGGTGCGCGCCCCAGGGCCGAGCTTGCCCGCACCCTCCGCCAGTTTCCCGGCGCCATTGTTCAGCTCTTGTGCACCCGCACTGAGAGTCTGCACCTTTTCGGCCACTAGTGAGGCCCGGTCCTCGAGACTGCTCGACCCCTTTTCTGCTGCCACGAGCCCGCTCTGCAAGGTTCCCGTGCCGTCATCGAGTTTGCCCAACCCCGCAGATAGTTCCTCGGCGCCTTCCGCTGCTTGGTTTGCGCCCTCGCGCAGTTCCCCAGTGCCGGTGGCCAATTGGTTCGCCCCGTCATCAAGACGCCCGGCTCCGTTGGCCAATTGGCTGGATATGAGAGAGAACGCGGCCAGTCCAGCCAGCAGAATGAAGATGAGAAAAACGGTAAGCGTGAGGTGGAAACGATTGGAGTTCGCGGTGCTCTGCGGCACGGTTTTGCCCTTCCATCAACGCGTCCCGCGCACAGCACAGGGCAACGAGGGGCCACTACGCTGTAGGCAGATCGCACGAGTAAGTGTGAGACAGATCACTTTTGTCTATCGTACTGACGAGTAACTTACTAGCCAGTAACAAATACCGTTATCATTTTGTTACATTCGATGCGCCTAGACGCCGCACTCAGACAACGCCCCCAGACAGCACGCCCAGGCACCGCATTAGGCAAGCTGCGCCAAGGGGTATTGACACCCCCTCCCGCCCAGCATTACGTTGAAGTTGACAGTGCTCACATCCACGTCATAGGAGATTAATCATGGGCGCCAACCCCCATAACATTGCGCTACAACCCGAGGCTCAGGCGTTTGCCGAGGCCACCTCCGAGCCACCGTTCCTCTACCAAATGCCACCCGAAGAGGGCCGCAAAGCGGTGGATGAAGTCCAAGACGAGGAAATTTTCAAGCCGGAAATCGACGAAGAGTGGATCACCGTCCAAGGCGGCCCCCACGGCGAAGTGAAGACCCGCATTGTGCGCCCTAAGGGAGCAGAAGGCACTCTTCCGGTCATCCTCTATACCCACGGTGCCGGCTGGGTCTTCGGCGACGCCCACACCCATGACCGGCTCGTCCGCGACCTCGCGGTCGGCACCGGCGCGGCCGTCGTTTTCCCCGAGTACGTCCGTGCACCTGACGCAAAGTACCCCTCGCAAAACGAAGAGTCCTACGCCGTCGCCCAGTGGATCTTCTCCAACGGCGCCGAAAAGAATCTGGACACCTCGCGCGTTGCCATTTCCGGCGACTCGGTCGGCGGCAATATGGCGATCGCCCTCAACCTGATGGGTCAAGAACGCGGCGACGTCGCATTCAAGGGCGCGGCCCTGTTCTACCCGGTCACCAATGCCGCTTTCGACACCGAATCCTATGAAAAATTCGCCGAGGGCTACTTCTTGGCCCGCGACGGCATGAAGTGGTTCTGGGATCAGTACACCACCGATGAGGACGAGCGCAACGAGATCACCGCATCGCCGCTGCGCGCCACCGAAGAGCAGGTCGCGTTCTTCCCGCCGACCCTGATCATCACGGCCGAAGCGGACGTCTTGCGCGATGAGGGCGAAGCCTTCGCCGCCAAACTACGCCGGGCGGGCGTGGACGTGACGCAAGTGCGCTACGGCGGCATCATCCACGACTTCGTCATGGTGAACTCCATGCATGACACTCCGCAATCCAAGGCCGCGGTCGCCCAAGCTGTCGCGTTCCTCCGCGACGTCCTGGACATCGAAAACGACAGCTAGCTTCGCGCGAGCGTCGCCACATCGCCAATGACGACGACGGCCGGGGACTCCACCCCGCGGGCGTCGGCGATGGCGCCAATCGCCTCGAGCGGCCCGGTGGTGAGCCGTTGGCGGGGACCGAACCCGTCTTCGATAATCGCCACCGGGCACTCGGGATCTCGCCCAGCATCTATCAGCATCGCAGCGTGTAAAGCCAACTTGCTCACGGCCATGAGCAACACCAGCGTGTGGTCTCGCCCGGTAGGCACCGAGCCGAGTTCCTCGTGACCGGTCACCACGGTGAATCCGCGAGACAGGCCGCGATGTGTCACCGGAATACCCACGGCCGCCGGAACCGCAACCGCGCTGGTCACCCCCGGCACCACTTCTACCGGCACCCAGAATTCTCTGCAATACTCCATCTCTTCGCCGCCGCGCCCCAGCACAAACGGGTCCCCGCCCTTGAGCCTTGCAACGTTTCGTCCCATGAGCGCATGCTCCACCAACAGCCGGTTAATCTCGGACTGCGGCGTCGCATGATGCCCCGGCGCCTTGCCCACGTCAATGATCTGGGCTCGCGTCAGCTCCGGCAGAATCCCGCGCGGCGCGAGCCGATCCACCACCACCACATCGGCAGTAGCAAGGAGATACCGGCCGCGCGTGGTAATCAGCCCCGAATCCCCGGGGCCGCCGCCGATCAGCGCAACAGCTCCCACACCAACCCGACCGCTCCAGAGCCCAGCCCCCTCCGGTGCCAGCCACGGTGAGAACGCCCCGGTATCCAGCGCAGAAGCCAAGGAATCCCGCGCGAAGGCCGCCTCGCGCGGCCTGCCTCCCGCGCTCACCGCGAAACTCACGCCGCCGCGCGAAACTGTCGCCGGCACCCACGCACTTCCCTGTTCCTTGTCCCCGCCCTTAACGCAAAAGACGTTGGAGGCATCGGCGTCGTGCTTCACCCGATCCTGAACTGCGCGGTCCCCGGAATGTGCGAGGACCAGCCATTTACCCGCCACGTCCGAGCTGCGATACTCGCGGGGGTGCCAGTCAAGCCGCCCGGCGCGGATGAGGTCGGCGAGGTCCTCGCACACGTAGGGCGCCACGAGCGTGACGCACGCGCCCGCATCCAGCAGCCCGGGCACGCGGCGCGCGGCAACCGGCCCGCCGCCGACCACCAGCACATCCTTGTCCCGCAATTGCAGGGTGAGGGGATAGCTCATCGGGCGCCCGCTCCGGCGAGCAGGCCGCGACCGCGGAGCACACGGCGTTCCAGCGGCGCGAAAATCAGCAATTCAACCAGAATTCCCACGAACAGAATCACCAGGATGGAACTCATGACCATGGCGAGATCGGCGAGGTCGCGGCCGCGTTGCAGCAGCGAGCCGAGCCCGAAGCCGAGCGAGCCGCCGACCGCGATGATTTCCGCGGCCATCAGCGAGCGCCAGGAAAACGCCCAACCTTGCTTGAGGCCGCCGAGGAATCCGGGTAGCGCGGCGGGCAGGATGATGCGGGTTGCCAGCTGGGTGCGGCTAGCGCCGAGGACGGTGCCCATTGTGCGGAAGCTGGGTGGGATCTGGTCGACGCCGGCGAGCAACCCGTTGATGATGGAGGGGATCGCGCCGAGCAGGATGACAAAGTAGACGGTCGCGTCGCTCAGGCCAAACCAGATGATCGCGGCCGGCACCCACGCGACGCTCGGGAGCACCTGCATGCCGGAAATCAGGGGGCCGAAGGCTTGGCGCAGCGGTTTGATTTGCGCGAGGGCGAGGCCGATCGGGGCGGCGATCAGCAGGCTGATGAGGAAGCCGAGGACGCCGCGCTGCAGGCTGGTCGCGACCGATTCTTGCAGCAGCCCCTCGCGCCACAGTTCCCCGAGGCTCGCGGCGACGTCCAGCGGGCCGGGGACAAGGTCCCGGCGTTGGCCGGAGAGTGTCACGTAGATTTGCCAGGCGGCAATGAGAAGCACGACGGCGATCACCGGCAAAGCGACGCGGCGCACCTGGGTGCCGCTTGAGTGGGCGGTTGCGGGTGCTGTTGCCTGGAGATGGTCGAGGCCGTTTTCCAGGTTGGCGAGGGTGGGGGTGCTTGGTGGTGGTTGTTCGCCGTGCTGGCTTTGGCGCGGTGCGGTGGGTTTGGGGCTGAGGGTGGGGGTGCGGCTAGGCGACATGGCGGCTGATCTCCTGCCTGAGTGCGGCGGTGATGTCGGTGGCGAGGCGCGCCGCGTTTTCGGGTTGCTTGTCCTCTTGGGTAAGGCGCCATTCCTGGATGATGTGGCCGGGCCGGGAGGAGAGCATCAGGACCCGCTGGCCGAGGTGGATTGCTTCGCGGACATTGTGGGTCACGAAAATGATGGTGCGGCCGGTGTGGCGCCAGATGCGGGTGAGCTCCTCGTGGAGGATGTCCCGGGTGATGGCGTCGAGGGCGGCGAACGGTTCGTCCATGAGAAGGACCTGTTTGTCTTGGGCAAGGGCGCGGGCGAGGGCGACGCGTTGGCGCATGCCGCCGGAGAGTTCGTGGGGACGCTTGTCCTGCGCGTGGTCAAGGTTGACCAACTGTAGGAGGTCGCGCGTTCTGTCGTGGCGGTCTTGCTTGGTGGAAGTGCCTTGGAGCGTAAGTGAGAGGTCGATGTTTTCGGCGGCGGTGAGCCAGGGGTAAAGCGTCGCGTCTTGGAACATGTAGGCCACGCCCTCGGCGGGGATTTCCATGGCGCCGGCGGTTGGCGTTTCGAGGCCCCCGATGAGGTTGAGCAAGGTGGACTTGCCGCAACCGGAGGCGCCGAGCAGTGCGACGAACTCGCCCCGGTGGATGGTGGTGTTCACGTCTTCGAGGACCGGGGCGCCACCAAAATGCTTGCCCAGGTGTTCTAGCGTCACGACTGCGGATTCCATGAAACTACGCTAGGGAGAGCGGCCGGGCGCGACCAAGGTGGCAGACACCCGCGGTCACGCCGCGTCACAGTAGGTAATTGAAGTGGTGGAGCTTATATGGATGCGGTGGCTGGTGCGTACTCTGCACGATCAGGTGAGTATAGGGATGCTCTGGGGTCCGTGGAACAGATGGATCCGGTGGATGCGGCGCTGATTCGTCGGTGGGGATCCGGCGTTTCCGGGCCAATCCTGGACGCCGGTTGCGGGCCGGGGCATTGGACCGACTTTTTGGCGCGGGGGGTGCGAGGGCCGGTGGCGGGCTACTAAAGGGAGGCTTCCGCGGGGATCACGGGCAAGCGTTCGATCACGCCATTGCTCGGGCTTTCTTTGTGAGTGAGCTCGAGATGGTGCAGTGTCTCGAAAGCGTGGGCTTCCTGGTGGAGGAGATCCACACGCGCACTTCGCCGCGACATCGAGATCATCTGGCGATCGTGGCGCGGAGGCCGTAATGATCTGAGATGGGTGCGGAACGTTTCAACTTTGGGGCTTACCGTGAAGGGCGGCCCCGCAAATTCAGGTGCCTCCGCCGCGCTCGGGCCCCAATGTTGCACGGAACCGCCCACTTTCCGCGGCGAATCACGGCCGGTACTTGAGAACATCTCCTGGCTGACATTCCAAGACACGGCAAATTGCTTCTAGAGTACTGAACCTAATGGCCTTGGCCCGGCCGTTTTTGAGGACGAATATATTGGCTGGCGTGATACCCACGGCGTCTGCAAGCTCCGCCACGGTGAGTTGACGTTGGGCGAGTAGTTCATCCAGCGCGACTTCGATTCGCATTAGATAACCCGAGACATTTCTTCTTCCGCCGAAGTCGCGCGCCGCAACAGTGAATACATGGCCACGAGTGTGCAATTCAGGGTCACTCCCACTAGTGCTAGAACGAGCAAACTATACATGGGGCCCGGCGGAGCCAGCTTACTGATAAAAAGGCCGACAAATGCGGCAAGAGTCAAAACGGTAGCAGCCAGTGTTGTCCAAATGAGCGCCTTGACCCAAGGAAACGCGCGCTTGGAGAAGATGTCTGTATCAAGGCTCAACGAAAGGAGTTTCCACAGAACTACTGCAAACAATTGTCCACACCCAATGAGCGCGATACCCCAAGCAACGGCCGGGACAGCGGCCCACCGTAGGTCCGGTTCCATCTGGACTTCACTCGATACAAGACTTGGCAAAAGCACCTGGAACAGCAAACCCACTAGCACTAAGAGAGCGATGGCAACCTTAGCCGCAAGTGCCGCCACCTTGACGAGGGATCCCATGATCGTCCTATCGTTTATCGATATATCGATAAACGATAGCATAGATGCTTTCGATTCCATGCAGGTGATCAGGCCCGCGGGGTGCGGAACGGTACAACCTTGGGGGCTCATCGTAAGGGGCTACCCCGCAAATTCAGGGGCCTCCGCCGCGCTCGGGCCTCAATGTTGCACGGAACCGCCCGCTAGTCTCGGGCGTTGGTGTCGGTAAAAACCACGGGCTTCCCGAGTGAACGCGCATACTCGATTTCACGTGTCGCTGATTCGCCCAGATAGCCGCCAGGGTTCACGACGAGCACACGATCGGCCAGGTCGATCTTGCGTAGGTGTAGGTCCCCCAAGATCGCTTTTTGCTCCTCATTGACAGGACCGGATTCGACCGGGCTCAGAACAATGACACCGCTCAAGCTCAAGTCACGATTGGCAGCGCGCATCTCATCAAGAAACCGCATTGACCCGCAAATGCACACAATCTCAACTCGTTCTGGCACGCCTCAGTAAATCACGAGTTTTGCCGCAAGGGACGGCGCCCGCATTTCTCGGGCGATTTCTTCGACTGCCACGAGCACATCCATGGACGGGGTGACTTTGCCAGTGAGATAGGAATTGAGCCTGGTACGTGAGGTCCCGATTCGTCCCGCCAACTCGGCCTCTGTCATTTGTGTGCCGTAAAACGCTTCTCGCAATCGCTCCAACGCGATTTGGGCAGGAGTGCGTTCCGCCCTTGCTAACAGTAGTTTCACCAGAGCGACAGTGGACGCCGATTCCGCCGCGTCCAAGGCTTCCTCCAGAGTCGGACGCAAGTCCGAGTTCGCGCGCACGGCGTCAACGAGCTTGCGCCAATCCTTGGCAAAGCCGCGATCTATGGCCGCGAGCATCCCCTCAAAGCCCCACTCCTCAACAGGGTCAGTAGGATTCGAGTCAATATTCCTGAACTTTAGCGCCATCATCTTGCCTCTTTCTACACCAGGCGTTCGGCCAGTTTCCGAGATTCGGCAACCACCTCATCCCAGTCCTGCCAACGACGGATCAACACCTTATATCGAGGAAGTTCCGCAATGCTCATCCCATCCTTTGGTGCGGGAGCGACGAGTTGCCGCGCCAGTTGCGAGCGTACCGAGTCATCCTCGGGCGATCTCATCCACGGTGGGCACCGTGATGACCGACCGGGAAGGGAGCTCCACTTGTTGCACTTCTAGCGGTCGCGCCCTGATCAGCTGCCGAACGCCCGCTTCTATTCCGCCAAGTTCCCCAAAGATAATCTTGCCCGCGTCGTAGTCAGGCTGTATCACTTTTGATACATCACTTGTCTCGTGTCGGAAAGGCCTATTCGGCCCCGAGACCCGCCGCGCTCACCGGGTTCTTGCCGCGCTCGGCCAGCAGCTCGTTCAAGATGCGCAAATCGAATAACCCGGTGACATCGGCATCCTTCGTCACTCCGGCGGCCACGCCGTTCCGTAGCAGAATCGGGTAAAGCGACGCGTTCGGGTCGGCGGTGAACGCTAAATTCTGCACCGACGTCTCCAGCACCGAGGGCGGAAGTCCAGCACCGGCAGTTGCCTTGAGCCCGTCGTTGACCACCGAAAGCGTCGCTCCCGGATCGGAACGCAGCCCAGAAACCAACCAATCCTTCGTCTCCAACTCCGCCGCAAGCAACTTCTTTACCGTCGCCGGATACTTCTTCAGAAACTCGGTATTGACCGCAAGCGCAGTAGTCGGAAAGGCGCCGTTCTCCCACAGCGACGACTCATCCACCAAGACCCGCGCCCCCGCTTCCTGCACCAACCGCGTACTCCACGGCTCCGGCAGCCACGCCCCATCGATCGCGCCGTCGCGAAACAGTTGCAACGTCCGGGCGTTGGCCGTTGGATTGATCGTCACATCCGAGCCGCCGGTGGTATCCACCAAGAGCCCGTTTTGCTTGAGCCACACCCGCAGCGCCACGTCCTGCGTGCCACCCAAATTTGGCGTCGCCAGGGTCGCGCCGCGTAAATCCGACGCCGACTTCACCCCCTCACGCACCACCAGTTGCGCCCCACCGGAGGCCGCGCCAGACACAATTCGCACCGATTCCCCGCCGGATTGCACAAAAGAATTGATGGCCGGATTCGGCCCCAAGTACGCCGCATCAATCGCACCGGCGTTCAGCGCTTCCACCGCCGCCGGGCCCGCATTAAAAATCTGCGTTTCCAACCGTGTCGCCCCCAGCGCTGACTGATACTCACCCTTCTGCACCCCGGCCACCGGGAGAGCGTGCGTCACATTGCCGAAGTAACCAAGCCGCAACACCTCCGCATCCCCAGAAGCGGTATCCACCGGAAACTCCGCGAGCGCACCAGCGCCAGCCCCAGCAGCATCAACACCGTCACCCGCCGAAGCAGCATTAGCCGCCAACCGCGCGCCCAAGAACCCCGAACCCACGGCGAGCAAAACCGCTAAGGCAAGGATCGCCGTCGTAATTTCCACCCGGCGCGAGCGCAATATCAGCCCGCGGCGGCGCGGCTCGCGCGGCACCACCTCGATGCGCACGGTTTTGATCGGTTCGCTCATTCAGACCACCATCCCGGCGGCGAGCGTGTTGCCATCGGTCGCGTCAATGACGAGGAACGCGCCGGTCGCGCGGTGGCGGGCGTACGGCTCGACTGGGAGCGCGCTCGCGAGGGTCAGCGTCACGTCGCCGATGTCGTTGAGTTCCAGCGCCTCCGCCGGCGCGAGCTCAAACGAGCCAAGGTCAATCCGCCCGCCGAGACCGCCGATGCGCGCCTGCACCGTCCGCGTGCCGTGTTTGACGAGCACCCGCTGCCCGGTGCGCGCGGGCTTCGGCGACAGCCACGCGAGCCGCGCGCCGATCTCGCGCCGCGGCTCGGGAACCTCACCGACCGCAAGCACGTCACCGCGCGCAATATCCAGGTTGGCATCCAAACGCACGACGACGGACTGGCCCACTCCCGCACGCCCCGCACCGTGGCGCTGGGGTGCTTGGGCGGGCGGGAAGTCGATTGCGGTGACCGTGGCCTGCCCGGCGCGCGTGGGGTCTGCGGGACCTGCGGAAATACTGCCGAGGACGGTGATCTTGTCGCCGGTCGTCAGTGTTCCGGAAACGATTTGCCCGGCGTACCCGCGATAGTCGCGGAACTCGTCCGGGCTGAGCCCGGGAGCGAGGCCACCCTGGGGCCGAATTACGAGTTGGACAGGCATGCGGAAGGGCTCTTGCTCGTCGGTGTGCTCGCGGGCCGGGAGAATTTCTAAGGTGTCCAGCAGTGTGGCGCCGGTGTACCAGGGCGTGCGGTTGGAGGATTCCACCACGTTGTCTCCCTCCAGCGCTGAGATAGGGATGACCGCGATGTCCCCGACCGAGCGGGATGCGGTGTGGTGGCGCGCATAGGCGCTCGCGAGTTCGCGAATATCCGTCTCGATGTGCGCGAAGGTCTCCGCCGAAAAACCGACGAGGTCCATCTTGTTAATCGCAAACACCACGTGCGGCACCCGCAACAATTGGGTGACCGCGAAGTGCCGCCGGGTTTGCTCCTGCACGCCGTTACGGGCGTCCACCAGAATCACCACCGCGTCCGCGGTGGACGCGCCGGTCACGGTGTTCTTGGTGTACTGCACGTGCCCGGGGCAGTCGGCCAGAATAAAGGTTCGCCGCGCAGTGGCGAAGTAGCGGTATGCGACGTCGATGGTGATGCCTTGTTCCCGTTCGGCGCGCAGCCCATCGGTCAAGAGCGCCAAGTCCACGGCCTCCGAGTCCGTACCGCCGAAACCGCGCTCCCGGCTGGTGCGGGAGATCGCGTCGAGTTGGTCGGCCAGGATGGATTTGGAGTCGTGCAGGAGCCGGCCCACGAAGGTGGATTTGCCGTCATCCACCGAACCGGCGGTGGCAAAGCGAAAGAGTGTGCTCATTAGAAGTACCCGTCCCTTTTTCGGTCCTCCATGGCTGCTTCGGAGATCCGGTCATCCGCGCGAGTTGCCCCGCGCTCGGTCAGTGTTGACGCGGCGACCTCGAGGACCACGTCCTGCACAGTGGCCGCTTCGGAAAGTACGGCGCCGGTGCAGGACATGTCCCCCACCGTGCGGTAGCGCACCCGCTGAACGTCCACCCGCTCCGACTCGCGCGGCCGCGAGTACTCCCCCACGGCCATCCACATACCATCACGGCGAAACACCTCCCGCTCATGCGCGTAATAAATGCTCGGCAACTCGATTCCCTCGCGGGCGATGTACCGCCAGATATCGAGCTCGGTCCAATTGCTGATCGGGAACGCGCGCACGTGCTGGCCCGGCGTGTGCCGCCCGTTATACAAGTTCCACAGTTCCGGTCGCTGATTGCGCGGGTCCCACTGGCCGAATTCATCGCGCAGGGACAGGATGCGCTCCTTGGCTCGCGCTTTATCCTCGTCACGGCGCGCGCCACCAAAGACGGCATCGAACCGGTTTGCGGCGATCGCGTCCAGCAGTGGCTGGGTTTGCAACGGATTGCGAGTGCCGTCCGCGCGCTCCACGAGCTCGCCGCGGTCCAGGTAGTCCTGCACACTCGCCACCACGAGGTTGATGCCCAAACGCTCTACCGTGGCATCCCGGAACGCCAGCACCTCCGGGAAGTTGTGGCCGGTATCCACATGCAACACCGGGAACGGGATGTGCGCGGGCCAGAGCGCCTTCGCCGCCAGGTGCAACATCACGACCGAATCCTTGCCGCCAGAAAACAGCATGGCCGGCCGCTCGAACTCGGCCACCACCTCGCGAATAATGTGGATCGACTCCGACTCCAAGGCATCTAAAGTGGCATGGGCGGCGAGGTCGGCACCCGGGTGAGGCACCGCCGTCGTACGTTTTTCCCCGGCGCGCTGGCGCGCCGCGTCTACTACTGTGCTCATACGTGAAGCCCGCATTCTGTTTTGGAGGTACCCGCCCAGCGACCGGAGCGGGGGTCTTCGCCGGGGGCGACCGGGCGTGTGCACGGTTCGCAGCCGATCGAGGGGTAGCCGAAGTCCAGCAGCAAGTTGAGCGGGGCGTCGTGTTTGTGTGCGTAATCCATGAGTTCGTCGAAGGTCCAGGCTGCCAGCGGGTTGACCTTGATCAGGCCGTTCTTCTCATCCCAAGTCACCAGCGGCGTGTTGGCGCGGGTGGGGGCTTCGTCGCGGCGCACCCCGGTGATCCACACCCGGTAGTTTTGTAGCGATGTGTGTAGCGGGGCGACCTTGCGCAGTTGGCAGCAGAGCGCAGGGTTGGTGGCATAGAGGTCCTTGCCGTGCTGCGCGTCCTGCTCCGCGACGGTGAGTTCGGGGAGCACGTCCACAACGTTGACGTCCAGCCGCTCGGCAACCACGTCCCGGGTTATGCGCGTCTCGGTGAAGTGGTAGCCGGTGTCTAGAAAAAGCACGTCAACGCCGGGCAGGTGCTCGGCTACCAGGTGGGGCAGGACCGCGTCCGCCATCGAGCATGCGACGGCCACCTCGCTGGGCTTGAAATGCTCGGCGAGCCATTGCAGAAGTTCGACGGCGCGTGGCTCGCTTTCGCCGTTCTCTTGCCTTTCGCCGAGGTGCTTTGCGTAATTGTCCGCGAGTGCGCGGTCTGTGGTGGTCGTGCTCATGTGAGTGACTCCTCGTCAGCGCGGTGGGCCCAGTGGGCG
This sequence comes from Haematomicrobium sanguinis DSM 21259, assembly GCF_000688395.1. Lineage (GTDB taxonomy): Bacteria > Actinomycetota > Actinomycetes > Actinomycetales > Micrococcaceae > Haematomicrobium > Haematomicrobium sanguinis. The sequence continues at coordinate 235,098 of NZ_JIAG01000001.1, forward strand.
AATGTTTCGTGTGGGTCTTTGGTCGCGAGGTAGCGGCGCACGATTTTTTCGACGTAGTCGGGAAGGTTCTCGGCGGTGACCTTGAGGCCGCGTACCGTGCGGCCGAGCCCCGCCTCTTCCCGGGTGTTTGAGGCCAGCCCGCCGCCCAAGTGGACTTGGAAGCCGGGGGTTTGGCCACCGTCCGCATCGGGGAGCAGTTGGCCCTTGAGCCCGATGTCTGCGGTTTGGATGCGTGCGCAAGAGTTGGGGCAGCCGTTGACGTGCAGGGTGATCGGGGTGTCGAGCTCGATCCCGGCGAGGCGGCGCTCAAGTTCTGCGATCGCTTCGGTCGCGGTGATTTTGGATTCGACGATGGCGAGTTTGCAGTATTCGATGCCGGTGCAGGCGATGGTGGAGCGCCGGAAGGGCGAGGGCTTGGCGGTGAGGCCGAGTTCTTCGGTGCGCTTGAGGACGGTGTCAACGCTGTCGGCGGGAATGTCCAAGAGCACAAGCTTTTGGTGCGGGGTGGTGCGCAGTCGCGTGGAGCCGTGGGCTCCGAGAATGTCGGCGAGCGCGATGAGTTTTTCGCCGCTCACGCGACCGACGGTGGGGGTCACGCCGATGAAGGTGCGGCCGTCTTTTTGTGGGTGGACGCCGACGTGGTCCCCCGGCGTGGTGGGTTGCGCAGGCGGCGGGCCGTCGGGAAGCGAATAGCCCAGGTATTCGTCTTCGAGGACCTGGCGGAACTTTTCCGGGCCCCAGTCGGCGAGGAGGAACTTCAGGCGGGCTTTGTTCCGCAGGCGGCGGTAGCCGTAGTCGCGGAAGATGGAGGTGACGCCGACCCAAACATCGGCCGCTTGTTCTTGGGAGACGAAGACGCCGAGGCGTTCGGCGAGCCGTGGCGCTACCGAGAGGCCGCCGCCGACCCAGAGGTCGTACCCGGGGCCGTGCTCGGGGTGGTCAATGCCGACGAGGGATATGTCGTTAATCTCGTGGACGACGTCCTGGCTCGGGTGCCCGGTGATGGCGGTCTTGAATTTGCGGGGCAGGTTAGCCAGTTCCTTGTCGCCGATGAATCGGGCGGCAAGTTCCTCGATGACCGGGGTTGGGTCGATGATTTCGTCTTGGGCGATGCCGGCGACCGGGGAGCCGAGGATCACGCGCGGGACGTCGCCGCATGCCTCGGTGGTGGACAGGCCGACCGCTTCCAAGCGGCGCCAAATTTCGGGAACGTCTTCGACTTGTACCCAGTGGAGCTGGATGTTCTGCCGATCGGTGAGATCGGCGGAATTGCGGGCGAAGTCCACGGAAATCTGCCCGATGGTGCGCAATTGCTGTGTGGTCAGTGCGCCTCCGTCGATGCGGACGCGAAGCATAAAGTATTTGTCTTCAAGCTCTTCCGGGCTCAGCGTGGCCGTCTTCCCGCCGTCAATGCCGGGCTTCCGCTGCGTGTAAAGACCCCACCATCGGAAGCGGCCGTGCAGGTCATCCGGGTCAATCGAGTCGAAACCCTTTTTGGAGTAGACCTGTTCGATGCGCTCGCGGACGTTGAGACCGTTGTCCTCTTGCTTGAACGCTTCGTTCGCGTTCAGCGGGGTGGTGCCGTCGATTTTCCACTGCCCGTTGGGGCGCGCTTTGCGTTCCGGACGCGCGGAGCTTGCGCTGCCCTCGCGGCGTTTGGAGGTGGAGGTGTCGCTGGCGGTCAGGCTCATGCAAAGAGCGTATGGGCAGTGCCTGGCGGTGATGAAGCTCGGCTACACGCCCCGTCACGGTGTGACACATTTTGTAACGTAGAAGATTTCATTGATCGAAATCAAAGAATGACCTGCACCTACGTGCGGATTGAAAGCGCGGATACACGGTCAGTTCATCTGACTCAGACGCAATTTAAGCTGATCTCTAACAAATTCCGACAAACCATCGAAGTCAGGGAACAACGTGGCAACACTAATGCCAAAAAGTCGATTCAGATTGTCCTTGATACGCTCCTTGGCATCTCTTTGGATTCGAAGCGTGTAAGTAGGCGCCCAGGTTCGCATTCGTCCGGAGTTGAAGGAAATACCTGCATCAACATTCATAAACTTCATGTACACGGACCCCGTAGAATAATGATCCGCCATCTTCCAGTTGTCGTTTGGCTTCGACGAATTCACTTTTCGAAACGAAGATTGGTACCGTTGGTCCGACATGGGAACGCCATCTAACACAAATGCGGCCTGTTGGGCCGAGAAACGCGGATCATCTCCCGTTGGAATCCAAATTCTTCGGAATTGTCCGTTCCCCCAACGATTATCGTCTCTAATGTGATTGTTCTGCCACTCAAACCAAAATGGACGCCCGTTCCAATCCGACATCTCGTTCGGTTGCTCGGCTTTGTCAGACTGACCAAAGGCAAATATTCTCCCGTCACCTCTTGGATCCTCTACAGCGAAGTAACTCGCCACTAAAACACTTTTAGATACATCGATTAGTCGCGTTGGTGCGCCATGGTGTTGCAAGTAAGCGAGTCGATCTAGAGCGTTCAAACGATTCATCATTGGGATCCCAGCCAGCAATTCAAGCGTCTCTTTTTCTGCAGCTTGTATGGAATCTTCTCTGGGGTATGATTGTATAGCTACGTCATAACTGTCGTGATTTGGATCAAGTACGCACCCAGAGGATTCAGCGACCAGTCGATAAAGGTTCGAGTGCACTCCCCAACGACTGTCGCTTTGTCCGCGCCAGAAAATGGGCTGATTCGGGTCTATTTCGCATACTTTATTCGCAAAATCTATAATTTCACTTAGGCTATTCGCTGTTGCCTCATGCTCATAGTAAATCGACTGAGGGCTCTGAAAATCATCAGAGCGCCTCAACGGGTTAGAATGCAACGCCATAATTGAGATTCTATGCTTTGGGGAATTGTTTAGTCTAGAGACTCCTCGTAGCGTTCGAGAACGAGGTCGGCCAGATTCTCGTTGGGCAAGAGCGGCGGGGTCACACCGACCGCTCCGGCGGCGTTCGCTTCCTCGACAATGCGGTCGTAGAACACGCCGTGCGCCAACAAATACGCTGCGACCGCGACATTCTCCACCTCCCGATGCGCCTTCTGGATGGCCTCGGTCACCGTGGGAGAGTCAGAGGCCGCAAATCCCAAGATGATCGGAACGGACACCAACAAGGAAAGCTCCGCGGCAATTTCCTCCATGGCTTCCCGAGCGGCTGGGTCGGAACTGCCTGCGGAAGCCAGCACCACGCCGTCGTAATTCATGTCCGCAAGGTGATCTGCCAAGGCTTGGATGAGGCAGGGATCCGGGCCCAAGGGCTCGGCGGCAACCGAACCGCTCGCGGCGGCGGCCTCGGCGATGTCGGTTTTGACGTGGTATCCGGTGGTGAGCAAGAGCGGGACGATGACCGATCCGGGATTGGCGGCCGCGACGTCGGCGACCCGCGGTTCTTGAACATCGACGTACGCCTCCAGGACCGTGAGATCGGGGCGGCGAGTCGCGATCTGGGCGCGGAGATCGGCGATGGCCTGCTGGCCGGTGGGGCTGTCGGTGCCGTGAGAAGCGGCGATGAGAGTGCTCATGATGTGAGCCTATACCCGGGTGCGCGGCCGTGGATGCCGAGTGTGACGCAGGTCGCGCGGGCGGGCGAACTACACTTGCTCTGGAGGTAATTCATGGGTGTTGGGGTGCAGTTGGTCTTTGACCTGCTGGGCGTGTTTTTCTTCGCGATGTCCGGGTCTTTGCTGGCGGGGCGCAAGGGGTTTGACCTGATTGGGTCGTTGCTGTTGGGGTCGCTCGCGGGGCTGGGCGGCGGGGTGGCGCGGGATGTGATTATTGGTGCGCCAATCGCGGCGTTCACGAATCCGCTGTACCTGATTCCGCCGGTGGTTGCCGCGCTGGTGGTCTATTTTCTGTGGGACGGGATTCGGCGGTTTCAGCGCTGGCTGGTCATTTTTGATGCCGGCGGGCTCGCACTGTTTTGCGTGACCGGGACCGTGAAATCGCTCGAATTTGGGATGCATCCGGTGGCGTCGGTGCTGCTGGGGGTGACGACGGCGGTCGGCGGCGGTGTGCTGCGTGATATCACCGCCCGCGAGGTGCCAACGCTCTTTGACGCGCGGGACCTTTACGCGGTGCCGGCGTTTTTCGGTGCGGCGCTGACGGCGGTGCTCGTGGGGCTTGGCTGGTTCAACACCTGGACGATGCTGGTGGTCGTGGTGTTGGTCTTTAGTTTTCGGGTGGCCGCGTGGCGTTTCCAATGGAGTGCGCCGCGGGCGGTGTGGAAGCATTCAGAAGAGCAGGTCTAGGAAAGGCGAAGGCAATGGCCGAGGTGTTTTTGGAAAAGTTCAAGTCCCTGGTGCCCACCTACTTGGGGGAACCGTGGAATGAGGCCGACGGTGTGCGCCCGGATGAACTCGACGAACTGCTCGCCGTCCCGGTGCCGCTGGCGTTGCGGGAGTTTTATCTCGCCGTGGGCGCCAGTGAACTGATGGAGGCCGGCTACTTCGTGTGGGATCCAGAAGAGTTGGAACTCGACGACGGGTATCTGCTGTTCATGGAGGACGAGGGCGAAACCTTTACCTGGGGGTTTGCGCCGGGAGCGGCGGATGTGGTGGATCCGATCGTGTGGCGGCGCAAAAGCGGCGGCGAATGGGTGTCTGAAGAGGGGACGTTCAGCGAGTTCATGACCGATATGTTTGAGGGCGCGCTGACGTAACAGCGTGGTTCACAATTTCTGCACAACTTTCGTTGGACCCAAGCGCATAATGCCTAGTCACACGCTTGCAACGTCGTCTAGCAGGCGAAAATTGGCTCAAAGTTGTGCAGATCTTGCGGCTTTGAGTGCCGCCAACACCGTCGGTACCACAAGCCCCTGCATAAGGTCTTCGAAAGTGAATCTCACGTAACGAAGCCCCGCGATCAGCGCCGCATTATTGCGACGGCGGTCTTCACGGAAGGTTTGCCTCGTGGAGTGGAACTCGAAGCCGTCGAGCTCAACAATGAGGATGCCTTCCACAAAGAGGTCGACTTGACCGATTCCCGGTATTTTGCGTTGAGTCTCGACCCTGAGCCCAGCCTGTTCCAGCTCATAACGCGCGATAGTCTCCATGATCGATTGACTAGCCCTGACGATGCGATGTACCAATGTTCGGAGCCGACCGTTGCGGTTTCCCGGCAACGCGGCCAACAGTTCATCGATGTGGACACGGCCAAGGATCACTGCGGATTCGGCGATCGCCAAAGCCTCGGGTTCTGGCAGACAGCGTAGGGCATGAACCACGCAATCCAACACCGAAACCGCATCACTTCTCGGGGGAAGCTGTTGCAAGAGCTTCCGTGAATGGGGTGGATTCGATGACTCTCGCGGTGTCCAAAGGTGGAGTTCGGAACGTGGTAGCGTCCACAAACCGTAGAATTTTGCCGCCGTATGGCACGTAATTCGAGCGCCGAGCTTGGCAACCAGGAGCTGGTGATCAGGTGCCCCCGCGGCGAGGTACCGACCATTTTTTGGCCGGTTTATGGCGCCACTCAATACCCGTTTACGTATTTCCCACGCAGTGAATCCGCTATCCAGCAGTTCTTGAAGCGTGGCAGATTCGGCACGAAACTCATTGTTCATGGGGCAATCTTGGCGAAGTCGAGACCGCGCTGCGGCACGATTCGCCCGCCCTGTGGATAAGTCCCCTCACCATTTCGGCACAACTTTGACGCTACCCAAGCGCAAAACGCCTAGTCAGAAGCGTTCAAAGGCACAAAATGACGCCAAAGTTGCGCAAAGATTGCGGGGGCCTGTGGAGGAGCAGCCGCAACCCTACTTTTCCCGGTCCACCACCGCACGCGCAAAGTCGGTCAACGCCGCTTTCACGGTCCCCTCGGGCAGCCCGTCCAGCGCGTCCACAGCCCGCTGCGACCAGGACCGTGCCACATCCCACGCCTCATCGATAACCGGGTGATCCCCCACCGCGGCGACGGCTGCACGCAGCGCTTCGTCCCCGCTCAGGTCTTCATCGACTAATTCCAGCACCAACTGCGCCGACCGGTCGCCAGCGGCGGCGGCCCGGCGCAACAACAACACCGGCAACGTCGGAACGCCTTCGCGCAGATCCGTGCCCTGGGTTTTGCCGGATTCCACGCTCACAAAATCAATCACGTCATCGGCCAGCTGGAACGCCACACCCACGGCCTCACCGTATGCGACCATCACATCCACATATTCGCGGGGCGCTCCCGCCAAGAGCGCACCCAACTGACCGGACGCGGCCACCAAAGAGCCGGTCTTGTCGGCAAGAACAGAGATGTAGTGCTCCAGCGGGTCCTCGTCTTGCGGCCCCACGGTCTCGTGCAGTTGCCCTAGGCACAGCCGTTCAAATGTTCTGGCCTGAATCCGCAGCGCCTCTGCGCCCAGCTCCGACACCAGAATCGAGGCCCGCGCAAATATCAGGTCTCCGGTCAAGATCGCCACGGAATTACCCCACACCGAATGCGCGGTCGGCGCACCGCGGCGCAACGGCGCCGAGTCCATCACGTCATCGTGATAGAGCGTCGCCAAGTGCGTCAGCTCCACCACCACAGCGGCCTGCACCACTTGCGGCGCGGACGCATCACCCAAGTGGGAAGCCAAAATCGTCAAAAGTGGACGAATCCGTTTGCCCCCGGCCTCCACCAAGTGACGCGAGGTCGCATCGGCGAACGGATCCGAGTTAGAGATCGCCTCCAACAACCGCTTTTCCACCCGCGCCAAAGACGTCGAAACCGCGGGTCCAATCGAAGGGTCCTCGGCAATCAGCACAAACCCCGCAGGCAGGCGCAAAGCCGCCGCCAACTCTCCAGTCACGGGAGCGGGCTCTTCGTTTTCCGGCCGATGTCCGGCGTGGATCCATGGTTCGCTAGCGGAAGTCACCATCTAAGCCTAACCGTCCCTCGATTGCCCGGCGCCACTCAATACGGTGCCACCGGTGTTGCTCGTCGGCGGCACCACAGCCTCCAAAACTCGAATCACCCGATCCGCCAAAGTCCCGGGCCGCTCGGTCAAATTCGCGAGCATCCGCACCACAAAGCGCATCAGCACCGGAATGCTCATTCCCGCCCGCAACGCTAAGGACAGCACCCGCGGATGCCCAATTACTTCGGCAAACGCACGCCCCAGCGTAAAGTGCCGGCCCCACTCGCCGCGCACAATGTCGGCGTATCCCTCAAACACCCGTTCCCGGGCGAGACCGCTCCCGGCCGCAAAACCGCGCAGCACCACATCGGCGGCGAACCGCGCCGACTCCATGGCGTAGGAAATACCCTCCCCATTAAAGGGAGAAACCATCCCGCCCGAGTCCCCCACCAAGAAGAGCCCGGGCACATAGTGCGGCGTCCGGTTGAACCCCATCGGCAACGCGGCCCCGCGCACCTCGCCGACTTGGGTGGACGGCGAAATCTCCCACGAGGACGGCATCGAGGCGGTCCAGTCCCGCAACACCGCCTTGTAATCCAATTTCCCAAAGTGCGCAGAGGAATTCAGAATCCCGAGACCCACATTGACGGTCCCATCGCCCACACCAAAAACCCAGCCGTATCCGGGCAACGGACGCCCGGACGCATCCGGGAGCTCAAGCCACCCTTCCATCCAGTCGTCCTCGTGCCGCGGCGACTCAAAATACCCGCGCACCGCAACACCCATCGGCCGGTCGTCACGCTTTGGCAGACCCCGCGATACCGCTGCCCGCGTCGAGTTCCCGTCGCATGCCAGCACCACATCGGCACGCATTTCAAACGTTTCGCCGCGCCGACCATCCCGGTCCAACACACGTCCGGTCGCACCAACGACTCGGCCATCCGCATCCCGCACAACGGCGCTCACCGAGTGCCCTTCCAGAATTTTGGCCCCCGCCGAACGCGCGTGCAAAGCCAACGCCTCATCGAAATCAAGGCGGGTCCGAATCAACCCATAGGAGGGAAAAGAGGACAAGGAGGGCCATGCCAACTCCATCGATCGACCACCGGCAATCAACCGCAACCCGCGCGTCTTTCGCCAGCCATCGCCGTCGTGATTCACACCCAGGTGCACCAACTCCCGCACCGCACGCGGGGTCAGCCCATCGCCGCACACCTTTTCGCGCGGGTAGAAAGTCTTCTCCAGGACGGTGACCTCGGCGCCGGACGCGGCGAGGTAATGCGCGGCCGTCGCTCCGGCCGGGCCGCCGCCAATGATCAACACTCGCACGCTAGACGGACCTGCTCGCGGATCGGCGCAGGCGGGACTTCACGGCCCGCTCCGTAGCCACCGAAGACCCCGGCGCCACGGCACGGTGCACCGCCACAATGCCGCCGGACAGGTTCCGGTACCGCACGTCGCCCCACCCGGCACCGGCAATCCGCGCGGCCAGCGCGTCCTGGTCCGGCCACGCGCGAATCGACTCCGCCAGATACACGTACGCGTCCGGGTTGGAGGAAAACTTCCGCGCGAGTGGCGGGAACGCGCGCATAAGGTACTCCGTGTATACGGTGTGGAACGGGGCGAAGGTTGGGTGTGAGAATTCGCACACCACCAGGCGGCCGCCGGGCTTGACCACGCGCAGCATTTCGGCCAGCGCGACATCCGGCTCGTGCACGTTGCGCAACCCAAAGGAAATTGTCGCGGCGTCAAAAGTGTCATCGGCAAACGGCAGCGCGGTCGCGTCCCCGGCCACGAAATGAATGTCGGGGCGGCGGCGCTTGCCCACCTTGAGCATCCCGAGCGAGAAATCACAGGCCACCACGTCGATGCCCGCATCCGCGTACGGTTCCGCGCTGGTTCCGGTGCCCGCGGCAAGATCCAGCACCCGCTCGCCGGGACGCGCGCCGACCGCGTCAAACACAATTTTGCGCCAGCGCCGCGTCTGCCCCATGGAGAGGATGTCGTTGAGCAGGTCGTACTTCGGCGCGACCTCGTCAAACATGCTCGCAACCTCGTCCGGCCGCTTGTCCAGTCCCGCGCGCGTTCCCGACTCCGAATTCTTCACCCCCTCATTCTCGCAAACCTTGCCGCAGTGACCGAATCGCCCAGGCCGCACGCGGGCATAAGCTTGAGTCATCATGCCCAGACTTTTCGCCCGCACCGTGCGCTGGCCGCACGCCCGCCAACTCGCCACCTTCCTGCCACTCGCCGACCTCGTCTGGTTGCGCGAAGGCGAGGGCCTCATCGGCTTCGGCGAGGTGACGCGATTCACCACCACCGGTCCCGGCCGATTTGCCGCGGCGGAATCCTGGTGGCAGGAAATGATGCACGACGGCGTTGCCTCCATCCCGGATCGGCTCGCCTCGGTGCCGGGTACGGGATTGGTGGCTTTCTCCAGCTTTACTTTTTCCAAGCGTTCCGCGGTGGACTCGCTCCTGGTAGTGCCCGAGGTGGTCTTGGGCTCGCACGAAGGCGATAACTGGGTGACGCTCATCAGTGACTCCTCCATGCCGAGCGAGGAGGACGTCTTGGCGCGGTTGAAAGAGATTGTTGCCGGCGCGGGGGCGGGCTCATCTACGGGCACTGGGACCGAGGGGCCTCGAGCCGCCACCGTTTCCGAAGGTGCTCTGACCGAGGCGCGGTGGATGGACGCGGTGGCGCGCGGCGTGGAGCGCATCCGCGAGGGCGAGGTCAGCAAATTGGTGCTGGCGCGGGACGTGCTGGTCACGAGCGAGACTCCGGTTTCGGCCGGGGAAATCGTCTCGAACCTTGCCCGCGATTATGAGGCATGTTGGACATACAAAGTTGGGGCGCTGGTGGGCGCGACCCCGGAATTGCTCATTCGCAGCGTGGACTCGATCGCCTCGGCCCGCGTCCTGGCGGGCACCCTGGATCGGCGCAACGCCCCCGCGGACCCGGATTACGCGTTGAACCAGTTAGCTGGGTCTCAGAAGCAGTTGCATGAACACCAGATCGCGATCGACTCGCTCCTGGCGCATTTGCGTCCGTTCACCGAGAATCTGACGGTCTCGGATCCGTTCATTCTTGAGCTGCCCAACGTGTGGCATTTGGCGAGCGATGTCCAAGCGAGCCTGCGCAGGGATGGCGAGCACGCGCCGTCGTGCTTAAGTCTTTTGGGTGCCGTGCACCCGACTGCCGCGGTGTGCGGGACCCCGACCGAGGTGGCGGGCGCGCTGATCGCCGAGATCGAGGGCATGGAGCGCGGCCCATTTGCCGGTCCGGTCGGGTGGATCGACGCGCGCGGCAATGGCGAATTCGGGATTGCGCTGCGCGGCGGGGTCGTGGAGTCGGAGAATTCTGTGCGGTTGTATGCGGGGTGCGGGATCGTCGCGGCAAGCGATCCGGAGCAGGAGTTGCAGGAGACCTGGGCCAAGTTCCGGCCTATGCTGCAGGCGCTTAAGGTGGCTACTCGGTAATCGGGAGCGTCTTGGGCGCACCGGAAACCCAGGTCCAGCAGGCGACGCTGATCGCGCCAGCGCAGAGGATTCCGGTCAGCACCACGAGCTGAAATTGTGCCGCGTCCAGCACGCTTGCTCCGGCGAACACGGCGCCGACGAACGCACCGGGCAGAGTGACAAGTCCCGTGACGCGGGCTTGATCTGTGGCCGGCATGATTGCCAGCGAACCGGCTTTCCGCAGGCTCGGCGCGGCCGCAATGCGCGGTGTCGCGCCGAGGGCCAGCCAGCCCTCAATAATGTATTTGTCGGCGTCGATCTGCTCTGCGGTGGCGCGGCCCATCAGCGTGGACGCGGTCATTGCGTTTCCGATGATGATGCCGCCAAAGGCGAGAATGAGCCGGGGCTCGGGGGCAAGCGCACCCGTGAGGAACACGATTCCGGCCGGGACGATGGCACTGAGCGCAATAATCGCCATGATGAGAGGCATACGGCTTAAGGGCATTGCGAGACGACTGCGCACAATCCACGCACCGGCGCTCACCATGACCACCAGGAACGCGGCGACGAGCCACACCGAATGAATAATGTTGGCAAGAATCAGCGTCAGGATGCCCAGCTGGATGATCGCGCGGACGATAGACCAGGGTTGTAACCAGGGCTTTTCCAGGCGGAGGGCGGCAACGATCGCGAACGTCACCGCGAGCAAAATGGCAAGCACGAGTCCGGTGCGAATCAAGTCCTCCCAGGGAATTTGCATGATCCAACCATAATTCACCCGGTGTCGATTAGTTGTCCTTACTTTTCCTGGGGTGACAGGGCAACATGTCCTTCATTAAGGTGACGCACGCTACACTAAACCGTCAGTTAATACATCGCGGGAGTCCCCGCACGAACAACTGAGGCACAGCATGAAAGTTATGAAGCCCTGGGGCGTTATTGCCGCCCTGACCATCGCGGCCACGACATTGGCCGGGTGCACGAACGCTTCGGAACAAGGAAGTTCCGAGAATCCCACACCCGGTTCCAGCGCCGCCGCCAGCTTTGACCCATCCACCGTCACTGCCGACAGTGCCCTCGCCGACAAGGTTCCGGCTGCTATCAAGGACCGTGGCACGTTGATCATTGGCACCGACGTCACTTATGAGCCCGCCGAATTCCTCGACGAAAACCAGAAGCCCGCGGGCTATGACCTAGATATGGCCCGCTCCATCGCCATGAAGCTCGGCCTCAAGCCCGATGTACAGGCCGCGGATTTCACCGGTATTCTGCCGGCGCTGGGCGCGAAGTATGACATCGGCATCTCCTCCTTCACCATCACCCCGGAACGCTTGGACTCGGTCAACATGGTCGGGTTCTTTATGGCGGGGACGTCATGGGCAACCCAAAGCGGAAACCCGAAGAACTTTGACCCGAAAGATCCTTGCGGCAAGAGCGTCGGAGTGCAGACCGGCACCACCCAGGAAGATGAGTTGGAAGCCACCAGCAAGACCTGCACGAGCGAGGGCAAAGACCCGATCGACATTGTGACCCTTTCCAAGCAAACCGATGTGACCACGCGTCTGGCGAATGGCCAGTTGGACGCGATGATCGGCGACTCCCCGCTCATCGCTAACGCCATCACCAAGACGAACGGCGCTTTGGAACAAGTTGGCGACGTCACCGGTGAAGCGGTGCAAGGTATCGCCACGGCCAAGAGCGATACCGCTCTGGCAGATCTGGTGCAGCAGGCTCTCCAGTCACTCAAGGAGGACGGCAGCTATGCCAAGGTCCTGGAAACCTGGGGCGTCAGCGACTCTGCAGTCGACACCTTTGAAGTGAACCCCAAGGTCTCCTAGATCATGACTCGTAATCGAGAAACCCGCCGGGACGGCGTGGAACTGATCCGCGCCGTCCCGGTGCGACACCCCGGTCGCTGGGTCGCGGCGGTCGCCATTGTGCTGATTGTCGCGTGGCTTGCAATCATCATCATTGGCAATCCCAATTTCTATTGGGACACCTTTTGGAAGTACTTCCGCGACGTCAAAGTCGTCAACGCCGTGGGGCAAACCCTACTCTTGACGGTTCTGTCGATGGTTCTTGCCATAGTGCTTGCGATCGTCTTGTCCTTCATGCGCCTTTCGGACAACCCCGTTTTGCGCTGGTCGAGTTGGGTATGGATCTGGTTCTTCCGCGGCACGCCCGTCTACACCCAGTTGATTTTCTGGGGACTCATTTCGCTGGTACTTCCAAAGATTGTGATCGGTGTGCCGTTTGGACCCGAGTTCTTTTCCTGGAACACCCAAGACATCATTACGGCGTTCTGGGCGGCGGTGCTCGGCCTGGGCCTCAATGAGTCTGCGTACCTTGCCGAAATCTTCCGCGCCGGTTTGCGCTCGGTGGACAAGGGCCAAGTGGAAGCCGCAGAAGCGCTCGGCATGCGCAAAAGCAAGATCAACATGCGCATCGTGCTACCCCAGGCAATGCGCGTGATCATTCCGCCTACCGGCAACGAAACCATTTCCATGTTGAAGACCACGTCCCTCGTTGTGGCCATTCCGTACACCTTGGAGCTCACCTTCGTGACCAATGCCTTTGGCAACACGTTCTTCCAACCGTTGCCGTTCTTGATGATTGCCGCTGTCTGGTACCTGATCATCACGAGCATTTTGATGGTTGGACAGTACTACCTGGAGCGGTACTTTGGCCGAGGCATTGACAACCTTTCACCAACCCCGGTGAACAATCCTCCGCTCAGCGCACAACGAAGCACACAGACGGCGGCGTGATGATGACAGAAAACACTGCAAAGACAGACGGCTTCAAGCCCCTCGTCAGCATTGACGGCGTGCACAAGTTCTTCGGCGACCACCATGTGCTCAAGGGCATCGACATGGAGGTTAAGCAAGGCGAGGTCTCGGTACTGATCGGCCCTTCGGGATCCGGAAAGTCGACGCTGCTCCGTTGCGTCAACCTGCTAGAAACCATCGACGCCGGACGGATCACCGTTGACGGAGAGCTGATTGGCTACAAGGAACGCAACGGCAAACTCTACGACCTGACTAGCAGGCAGATTGCCGATCAGCGCTCGGAAATCGGCATGGTCTTCCAGAAGTTCAACCTCTTTGGCCACAAGACCGCGCTCGAAAACATTATCGAGGCGCCGGTACAGGTCAAGAAAAAGTCCAAGGCGGAAGCCAAACAGCGCGCCATGGAATTACTGGAAACCGTGGGATTGGCCAGTCACGCGAACCATTACCCGGCCCAACTTTCCGGCGGCCAGCAGCAGCGCGTCGCGATTGCCCGGGCGCTCGCGATGGACCCGGAAATCATGCTGTTCGACGAGCCAACCTCGGCCCTGGACCCAGAGCTGGTGGGAGACGTTCTTCAGGTCATGAAGGATCTTGCGGCCTCGGGCATGACCATGATGGTCGTGACGCATGAGATCGGTTTCGCCCGCGAAGTCGGCGACACGCTGACCTTCATGGCGGACGGCGTCGTCGTCGAGTCCGGCGATCCGCGCGAAATCATTGCCGACCCGAAGCACCAACGCACCCAGGAATTCCTCTCCAAGGTGCTCTAAGCGTTCGGGGCCACTGCGGTACCGGCCCCACGTAACCGAACTTCAGGCGAGTTCCCGGTGAAAGCCGGGGACTCGCCGTCGTTCTTCTGCGCCTCGCCCGAGCCTGCCCCGACCACCACAAACCCGCCATCGGCAATCATTTCAAGGTCCGCTGCGGCTGCCGCGCCCTCACTCGTCAGGTAATCCCCGAGGAACAGCGAATTCGCGACATGCAGAGCCAGCGGCTGTAGCGAGCGCAAATGCATTTCGCGCCCGCCGGCCATGCGCAACTCCGCCTCGGGTGCCACGAGCCGTGCCACGCTGAGGATCCGCAACGCACGCGTCGGCGAGAGATTCCACGTCCCTTCCAGCGGCGTCCCATCAAAGGGCATCAGAAAATTGATTGGAATGGATTCGGCACCGAGTTCCCGCAAGGCGAAGAGCGCCTCGACGAGTTGTTCCTCGCTCTCGCCCATGCCGACGATCAACCCCGAGCACGCTTGCAATCGGGCAGCCTGCGCCATCGCCACCGTCTCGACGCGCTCTGCGTAGGTGTGCGTCGAGCAAATCTCCGGATAGGCGGACTCCGCGGTGTTGAGGTTGTGATTGTAGGCGTCAACCCCGGCGTCGCGGAGCGTTTCGGCCTGGCCCGCGTGCAAGAGTCCAAGGCACGCGCACACCTCGACCTCGGGGTTCGCACCCTTGATTGCCGCCGTCATTTCCGCGACCCTGGCAACGTCCCGGTTGCTGGGACCGCGCCCCGATGCGACGAGGCACACTCGCGACGCGCCCGCGGCAATCCCTTGGCGCGCTTGTTCGGCGGCCTCGTCGGTGCTCAGCCAGGAATATTTCAGAATCTGCGCTGCCGACCCGAGACGCTGCGAACAATAGGTGCAGTCCTCCGGGCATTTCCCGGACTTCAGGTTTACGAGGTAATTGACCTTGACGGTGTTCCCGAAGTGCCGGCGGCGCAATTCGCTTGCGGCGGCGACCAGGGGCATCAGCGCTTCGTCTGGGGCGGTGAGCAGGTCCAGAGCCTCTGACGGGGTGAGTGCCGCGCCGCTTGCGATCCGGTCTGGGAGTCCGTAAATATCCTTATTGAACACCGTTCAATTCTGGCATGATCGGGCGGGTTCGCCAAGCGAGGTGTGCGCGCACCTGTAGATTTAGAGGCACAGCGCCCATTCAAGGAGCACCATGACATTCAAGCGAACGAGCCTCACGCTCACCATCGTTGCACTCGCCGCCTCGCTGCTGTTCTTTGTGGTGTTCCTGGCGGAGGGGCTCAAGGATCGCGCCGGTTGCGGGTCCGCGTTTTTCCCCTCGGATTCCACCCAAGCCGACGCCGGGCCGAACGCGTATGTGCCTTGCGATTCCATATTGATATACAACGCGAATCCGCTGTACTTTTACTCGATTGCCACAGTGGCCTTTGCGCTCCTTGCTGGCGTGATCTGGATGTGGCGGCAGCAGGTCCTTGAGCGCACCACCGCGCAGGCGACCGCACAGCCCACCCCGGCCGCGCCCGAGGCCGAGCCAGCCACACCCGTCGCCGAGCCCATCGATGCGCCGGCTACCCACGAACAATTCCAGCGCCCCACCACCTAAATGGCCATCACCCACCGCGACATCGTCACCACCGGCCTCACCCTGCTGCGCCAGTACGGCCTCGCCGACCTCTCCATGCGCCGCATCGCCAAGGAGCTCGGCGTCCAGCCCGGCGCGCTCTACTGGCATGTGAAAAACAAGCAGGAACTTCTGGTCGCCTTGGCTCGCGAACTCACCGCGCACCCGGTGACGCACGACGGCGAGACCTCACCCGCTCGCCCCACCTCACCGGATGGTTCGGCTACTACGAGCGAGCTCGTGGTGTCTGCCGCTCAAACGATGATCGATCAGCTTGCCGAGGTGCCCGACGGCGCCGAAGTGGTGCAGCTTGCTTACGCTCTGGAACCGGAGTCGGTGACGCCGTTGGCCCGGCTACGCGAGGCACTCACGGATCGGGTGGCAGATGCCGACATCATTACCAACGCCACAGCACACCTGGTCTTGGGCGAACTGATTGCGATGCGCACCCGCGCCCTGGCAGGGTCTCGCTCGGGCACCGGAATGGCCGCGGATGCCTTTGACGCCGTGAAGGTCGCGCTTCTGATGCTAACCCGCCCGTGACGCGGCCTCTCGAATCCGATCGTGCAGCTCCCGCAGCCCGCCGCGATCCACCGCCACCTCCACGATGGTGACCCCGCGAATCGGTGCGGCGAGCGCGGTGGCGAGCTCCGCCGTCGTACTCACTGCCGTGTGCGGCACCCCGTAAGCCGCCCCGAGGTGGGCAAAATCGACGTTGTGCGGCGTCGCGAAAAGCCGCTCGACCGCGTCCGCCATGCCTTCGCGCGCGCCGACCTCGCCGTGTTCGAGCACCCCGAAGATTGCGCCGCCGAGGTCGTTGAGCACTACGATTTGCAACGGGACATCGCCCTCAAAGGCGCCGCGGAGCAGGCCGCCGACATCGTGCAAGGCGGTCACGTCACCCACGTAGAGCCGCGTAGGTATTCCGTCTGCCGCGGCAACCCCGAGCCCCGTCGAGACGGTACCGTCAATCCCCGCGAGGCCGCGGTTCGCAAAAACGTCGAGCGGGCGGTGCGCGGCGCTGGCCATAAGGTCAAGGTCCCGCACCACATTTGAGGATCCCACCACCAAATTCGCCCCGCTCGCATTCCACACCATCTCCGCCGCGCTCAAGCTCGGCAGGCTCGGCTCGTCGGCCAAAATGCGGCGGATCGACTCGGCCACAACGCTTCCCGCGCGTTGCCATGCCGCCAACCAGCCCTCGGGACCAGCCCCGGCAAACTCGGCAAGCTCGGCCAGAGAATCGGTGACCGGCCCGGGCGCGCGCTGCCCCTCAAACCAGGCCACGGGGGTTCCGGCGTACAGCGCCAGGGGGCGAGTGCCGTCCATCAGCGAAGCGACCGGCCGGGACAGTGTCGGGTGCCCGAAGACCACCACGCGCTCAATGCGCTCGGCAAACGAAGGGATCAGCAGCCGGTACGGCTCGATCGCATTGGGCCCGAACCGCGCGTTGGAGGACGGTTCGGCCAAGAGCGGCAGGCCCTGCGTGCGCGCAAAGTCCTCGGCGACCCCGCCCGCGCCGTCCCCCGCAATTACCACGGTGCGGCTTTTGTCCACCGCGGCGTATCCGGCGTCGGCAAGATGCGGAACTTTCGCCGCTTCGGCAGCTTCGGCCTTCGCGGCCTGCACCTGCTCCCACCGCGCACGCTCTGGCGTTCCCGGGAGCCCCTTCACGAGCATCGGCGAAAACTGCACGAGCTCCAGCATGAGGTTCTGCGCAATCGGAATGCCGCCGGGAGTGGTGCGCGGAACCGTATTGGGATCCACCTCGCTCGGCTCAACCGGCGGTTGATACGTCCACTCGGCGTCCGGCACGAGCGGCGGCGCAAACTGCACATTCACATGCACCGGCCCGGGCGCCGCAACAATCGGCATCGCGTCCAGCATCTCGGGCGGCCGCACCCACATTTCGGGGGGCACGCGCGCGTTGTCGGTTGGCGCCTTGATCCCGCGCGCCACCCAGGCGGCATCTTGGGAATATACGACGGCGATGCGCGGCTGAGTGCCGACCGGCACGTCATAATTCTGGCGGACAAAGCGACCAAAAATCCGCTGCTGAAACGTTGTCTGATTGGCACCGGTTCCGTGCATATCCTCGGGCCGATCCGCGGTGAGGATAACCAACGGCACACTCGAGTGACTGGCTTCCATAACGGCGGGAAGGAGGTTGCCCACGGCCGTCCCGGAGGTCGTGATCACGGCGGCAAGCGCACCGGCTTTACTCAAGCCAAGGGCGAGGTAAGCGGCATCTCGCTCATCGATCCGGACGTGAATGCGGGCGTGACCGGCGCGCTCGGCGGCAGCCACCACGTAGGCGAGCGGCGCGCTCCGAGACCCGGGTGCGATCACAAAATCTCGCACGCCATTGTCGATCAGCCCATTAATGAGCGCGTTCGCGGTTTGCAGGCTCGTGGCGGGGGTCCTCACTCTGCGAGTCTAGTTGACTGGCAACGCGCGCGGGAGGCTAATTGGTGCGAGCGCGAGGGGCGGATCGGTGCAACATTGACCAGCGGGCGCCCCGGAGCTCACCGCAAAGTCGGCATCTCGATCGTTGTTGCCCTCAAAGGTGCCGATAATCTGCCCATACAGCTCAACGTTGAGGCGCATCCCCGCTCCATTCCGCCTTGATCGTCACATTGAGAGCGTCGAGCAGGGTAAAGATGCGTTCGGCGTAAATGGTGTGCTTTCCGGATTCAACATCGCTGATGGCACTTTGCGCAATTCCGGTGGCCTTCGCGAGTTGACGCTGGTTGAGGCCCGCGGAAATTCGGGCCTGTTGCACGGTGAATCCAAGATCTTCCGGGCTGCGAATGTTTGACCAGTAATCCATTGTGCCTCCGATCTGGTTTTTCAGATCAGGCTTCGGCATTCACGAGGTTCGCGTACGTACGCGCCACGCGATCGAGCCACCACTGCTTCCGTTGGCCCTCAACGCTCGCTCTCTCGATCAAGTCCTGCCGAACCGCATCGCCGCTATGTACGCGCTTCGCGTCCTCAACCCTGATCATTCCGCCTTGCGGGACGAGCGACGGGTCGGCAACGTCCTCGGCAAACAGCGCAACCGTTGCGAGCCCGCACGCATAGGGCAATTCGGGCAAGGCGGCGGCCAGCGCAACCCCGGCCGCAATCCCGACCGAGGAGTCCAGCGCGGAACTGACCACACAGGGCAACCCGCTTTCCTTGACGATGCTCAACGCTCGAGCCACCCCGCCGAGCGGCATCGCCTTGACCACCAGGAGGTCCGCGGCACCCAACCGGGCAACACGCAACGGGTCCTCGGCCTTGCGAACGCTTTCGTCGGCGGCAATCAGCAACGGCACCCCCCGGGCGTCCAACGTCTCACGCACGCGCGCTAGAGCTTCAACACTGGGAACGGGCTGCTCGGCGTACTCGAGACCAAGATCGGCGAGGGCGCTCAACGCATCCACGGCCTCAGACTCGGACCAGCCCCCGTTCGCATCCACACGAATGTTCGCGGTGGGCAACAGATCCCGGACTTGGCGCACCCGGGCAAGGTCATCCACAAGCGCTTGCCCGCGCTCGGCGACCTTGACTTTGACGGTTGGCCGCTCACCCATATCGCCAAAACGCTCCAACACGGACTCCACCCGGCCGGCGGGAACCGCGGGCATGGTCGCATTCACGGGAACGTGCGTGCGCACGGGAGGCACGTCGCATCCCCAACCCCACTCCAAGGCGCCGCGAAGCCAGGAAGCCGACTCATCGTCGTCGTATTCCACAAATGGCGCAAATTCTGCCCAGCCCTGCGGGCCCTCGAACAGCACGATTTCGCGCTCGGTGACACCGCGGAACTTCACGTTCATGCCGAGGCGGATGACGTGGGCGCGGGCGAGGACGTCGGGTAGTGGCGGGAGCATGGTTCGACTCTACTGGTTTTGCGGGCGGCGTCGGCGCGCCCACCAGCGAATGCCCAGCGAACGGTGCGAGTCTTTAAGGGCTATGTTGATTGATCGTGCCCCGCTTGTGACGCGCCCGCAGAGCGCGCCGCGCCCGAAGATCGGACTGTTTCTGGTTGCCGCGCTTGCGTGTGCGGCGGCCGTGTTTGCGGTGTATTGGGCGTTTGTGCGGACCGCGACCGGCCAGTTTATTGATGAGAATGCGCTACAGCAGGCCGAATTGGGCGGCGCCTCAACACGTGGGCAGCTGTTTGAGTTTCTGGATCAGTTGCCGGTGATTTCGCTCGTGGTGGCCGCGACGCTGGTGCTGATTTTAGCGGCGGTGCGGCGCGCGTGGGTGAGTGCGCTCGTTGCTGTCGGCGCAATGGGTGCCGCAAATTTGAGTACCCAGGTGTTGAAGAATCTTGTCTTTGACCGCCCTGATTTGGGACTGGAGACGCTGAGTTTCAACTCGCTTCCCTCCGGGCACACGACGATCGCCGCTTCCGCCGTGGGTGCGGTTTTCCTGATGTCCGCGCCGCGGTGGCGGCCGTTTGCCGCGTTTGCCGGAGCACTGTTTGCCGTGGTTGCAGGGGCGGCAACGTTCGTGAATATGTGGCACCGACCGGCCGATATTGTGGCGGCGCTGTTTGTGGTGGCCGCGTGGGTTTTTGTCGGCGGCGCCGTTGTGCAGTTTGTGGAACGTGGGCGGATTCGCGCGGGCGTTCGCGCCGGACACGTCTGGACCTGGCTTGCAGCGGGAGTGGGTGGCGTGGCGCTCCTCGCCACGATTCTGCTGTTTTCGCTGGATGCCAAGGCGAGCCAATCGAGCAACGAGGTGCAGCCCTGGTTGTCCTCGACCTTCCTTGGCGGGATTGCCTTCATTATCGCGGCGGGATTCCTGATCGCCGCTGTAGCCTCCTGGATTTTCTCCCGGGCTGATTCTCGACCTGGTATTCGCGCTAGCTCCCGCGCAGCCTCGTCCCGCTAGCCCCCCGCCCGCGTTTCGAATCCCCGTACCGCAAATTCAGAGCCGCACACGCCTCTCAAAACGCGGTACGGGGATGCGAAACGAGTTACGTTTTGGCGTGGAACCGCGCTGGCGGAGTACGCGGCACAAAGTACCAGAGCGCCGCCGCCCCGATCAGCCCAAAAACCCCGGCGCTGGCAATACCGGCCCCGAGCGACACCGCCGCCGTCACCGCGGAAATCACCGCCGGCCCGGCGAGCGCACCCACGTCGGTCTGCAAGCGCCATAGCGCCAAGAACTGCGGGCGCCCAAACGTCGGCGAGTAATCCGCCCCAAACGTCATCACGATCCCAGAACCGAGCCCGTTGCCGAAGCCAATGATCATGGACACCAGAGCGTACGCCACGAGCCCGGTGGTCAGCGGCAACGCCAAGGTTGCCAGGCCCATAATGAGCAGGCACGGCACCGCGACAAATAACCGCCCTCGCTTATCCATCGCTCGCCCGGCCGGATAGAACACTGCCATGTCGATGAATCCCACCGCCGCATAAACCAGCGAGATCGTCGCGTCATCCAACCCCAAGTGGCTCCCCCACAGCGGGATGACCACTTGGCGGCTAGCCCGCACTGCGCCAATCGTCATGATCCCAATGCCAACGGTAAAGAACACTCTGCGATACCGCCGCGCAATGTCCATCACCGTCACGCGCGCCCGCGGCTCCTGAACGGGCGCCCCGGCTCGCGAGGGATCAACCGAGTTCCGAATCCTGGTATCCCGATCCAGTTCCGGCAGCGTCAGGGCAAGAAGCGTCGCCGCCCCAATTGCCACCAGTGCCACCACGTACGCGCCGTTGGTTCCCATGAGCGTGATGACCCCGGCGCCGATCACCGGCCCAATGAACACTCCAATCCTGAGTACGCCGCCCAGGGTCGATAGCGCCCGCGCCCGGAAGTGAAAAGGCACCGCCTCGGTCAGGTAACTTTGCCGCGCCAGATTGAACACCGAATTGCTCATGCCCACCATCACCATGGCAGCAATGAATGTCCAGAGCCCCCCGGTAAAGAGCGCCAGCGCCATTGCCAACGTGGACCAGCCGGCCGCCGCCACAATCGCCCACTTTTCGCCAAACTTGCTCGTCACCGCGGACGCCGGAATGTTGGTCACGAGCGAGGCCACCGCAATAAACGTACTCATCAGCGCCGCCAACGCGACGGACGCACCGTGTTGTTGCGCCGAAATCACAATGACCGGCAGAATCGCCCCGTAACCAATCCCAAAGAGCAGGGACGGCCCGTACGCGGGAATCAGGATCTTGCGGAAGGAAAACTCGCTCATGAAGCGGGTGTCTTGGGCAGCCACGCCCACTTCGCCAAGGTGCGCAACCGCCGCAACAGCACCCGTGACGCCAGCGGCCCATACGGCAGAATCGGGATCGCCTTGGTGACATCCACCGACGCATCATCCATCGCCGTCTTCGTCACCCGCACCGCGGTCCTCATCTTGTTCATCTGCGTGCTGACAAAATCCACCGTCACCGCAGCCCCATGCCCGGGCACAAACGTCTCATGCAAATCCTCCAGCGCCACAATCTTGCCGAGCACCCGAATCCACTCCGAGGGGAAGGAATCCTCAAAGGACGGGTCGGCACCCTCCTCCACCAGATCGCCGGTAAACAGCACCCGCCCCACCGATACCAGGAGATCGCCCTCGGTGTGTCCACGCCCCAAAAACAGCAGATTCGCGGTCACCCCGCCAAGATCAATCTCCGCCGGCGCGCCCTCCACGAGCCGATCCGGCACCACAATTTCGGTGTTCTCGCCAACACCCGCGCCCATGCCTGGCTCCGAGGGGGCAACCATGGACCGTTGCGATTCGCCCGCCTTCGCCAACGCCTGCGCCGTTACGGCATGCGCCCAAAACTCGCTCACGCCCAGCGCCCGAAAATACGCATTCCCAAAAACATGATCGAAATGCGCATGCGTATTGACGACCACAAGCGGCAGCTCGCTCACCTCGCGGACAGCCGCGTAAATCTCCGCCGCCTGCACCGGCCCGCCGCCGGTATCAATCACCAACGCCCGCTCATCGCCGACCACGAGCCCCACGTTCACCCCAAACGGCTCAAACTTCCGGTACCAGACCCGTTCTTCGACCGCGTTCCACTCGCTCATATCAGCCTCCATCGCGCACCCGAGTCTAATTTACCCAGGTTCGCTCGCCTCCCGCGCGTTCGCACCCAAAGAATTACGACGGCGATGCTCGCCCTCCTGCTTCGCCTCACCTTCCTCCAGTGGCGGGCATGCGAGCTGACTGGCGATAGATTGAGTGCATGAGCGAAAACGTGCCGGCGCCCCCACGCGCCAAAAAGGTCCCCACCACCCGCACCCATCACGGTGACACCTTCACCGATAATTACGAGTGGATGCGGGACAAAGACAACCCCGAAGTGATCGAGCACCTCGAAGCCGAGAACGCCTACACCGATGCCCTCACCGCCAGTTGGGCTCCGCTTCGCGAGGACATCTTCAACGAAATCAAGTCCCGCACCAAGGAGACCGATCTCTCGGTCCCCTGGCGCAAGGGCGACTGGTGGTACTTCACCCGCAGCACCGAGGGCAAGCAGTACCTCACTCACGCGCGCGTGCCGGCCAGCAACACCGGCGACGCGCACACCGATTGGACCCCGCCCACCATTGACCCCGAGGTGATGCTCGACGGCGAAGAGCAGCTTCTCGACGAAAACGCTGAGGCAGAGGGCCACAAGTTTTTCTCCTTGGGCGGGGCAACAGTAAGCGAGGACGGCACCTTATTCGCCTACGCGGCAGACTATGCGGGCGACGAGCGCTACACGATCCGCTTCAAAAACCTGGAGACCGGAGAGTACCTTGCGGACGTGATTGAGAACGCATTCTGGGCGCCGATCCTGGACCCGAATGGCTCTCGCGTTTTCTACACCACGATGGATGAGAGCTGGCGTCCGTGGCGGGTGTACTCCCACGTATTCGGGACTCTGCCGGAAGAGGACGAGTTGCTTTATCAAGAGGATGACGTCGCGATGTGGACGGGCCCCGCTCTCAGCGACGACGACTCACTGCTCATGATCGGCATCGGGAACTCGGAAGTCTCCGAGACCCGCGTCCTTGACCTGACCGACCCCGATGCAACGCTCACCACGCTCATTTCCCGCGACGAGGGTCTGCTCTATGAGGCGCAACCGATCAGTGTCGACGGTGTGGACTGCTACCTCATGGTGCACAATCGCGACGCGATCAACAATATGGTCTCGCTCGTGGTGACCACCGAATTAAGCAAGCCTCTCGACGAGCAGGTGTGGAACGCCGTCGTACCTCATCGCGAGGATGTGAAGGTGGATGGCCTCACGCTCACCGAATCCCATGCGGCCATTTCGCTACGCCGGGGCACCATCCCGACCGTGGAGTTCATCCCGGTTGAGGGGATCGGAACCGCGGAGCAACAGCCCGGCGTGGAGCCGGAGTTTGCTGAGTCGCTGTTTACGTTGGCGGTTGCGCGCGCGGATTTCAGCGCGCCGGTGGTGCGGCTGAGTTTCCAGAGTTACTTCACACCGCCGCAAGTGCTGGACTATTTTCTGGGCAACTCTCAGCTGGTGCTGCGCAAGGAGACCGAGGTGCTCGGCGGCTACCACCCCGATCAGTATGTCGCCGAGCAGATGTGGGCGAGAGCGCGAGACGGTGCGAAGATTCCGGTGACGCTCATGCGCTCTACGCGGGTGCGGCCGGGGGCGAACCCTGGGATTATCTACGGTTATGGCAGCTATGAAATGAGCATGGACCCGTTCTTTTCGGCCGGGCGGCTGAGCCTGCTGGACCGCGGGATCGTGTTTGTGGTTGCGCATGTGCGCGGCGGCGGCGAAATGGGGCGCGGTTGGTATGAGGATGGGAAGAAGTTGCGCAAGCGCAACTCGTTCACGGACTTTGTCGATGTGACGGATTTTGTGGCCGAGTCCGGCTGGGTGGATCCTGCTCGCCTCGGTGCTGCCGGCGCGTCGGCGGGCGGTCTGCTGATGGGTGCGGTGGCGAACCTCGCGCCGGAGAAATATGCGGCCGTGGTGGCGCGGGTGCCGTTTGTGGACGCGCTGACGACGATCCTGGACCCGGACTTGCCGCTTTCGGCGCTGGAGTGGGAGGAGTGGGGCAACCCGATCGAGGACGCCGAGGCTTATGCGTACATGAAGTCCTACACGCCGTACGAGAATATTCAGGCTGTCGAGTATCCGCGGATTCTTGCGCTGACCAGTTTGAACGACACGCGCGTGCTGTATGTGGAGCCCGCGAAGTGGGTGGCGCAGTTGCGCGAGGTCACGGTCGGCGATGAGCCGGTGTTGCTGCGGACCGTCATGGACGGCGGGCACGGCGGGGCGAGCGGCCGCTATGAGAAGTGGCGCGAGTTCGCCTGGGAGTTCGGGTTCCTGGCCGACGCGATTGGGGCGCGCGAGTTGCGGTGACCGTAATCCGCGGATTGTGGTCACCCACGCGTGTGGGTGACCATAATCGAGGGATTGCAGTCACCCCCACCGCGACTCACGAAGAAGGGCCCCGCTCATGGAGCGGGGCCCTTCGACTAGGTGCGAGTGGAGAATCGGTGACTCTCCCCTAGGTTTTTAGTGCTGTGCCTTGCGGCGACGGATTGCGGTGTATGCCACGGCACCTGCACCGGCAAGCAACAGGGCGGAGCCTGCGAATACCAGCGGCATGGTCATTCCGTTAGCACCGGTGTCGGGGAGGCCGTCACCGTTGTTATCGCAATTCGGGTCAACCGGGATGGCCTTAGCGGTCGGCTTGCCGTCCGGGCCGATTTCCACAACAACCTCGGTCTCGCAGGTAGGCTGCGGGCTCGGGCTGGTGGTCGGCTGATCGGTCGGCTTCGGCGACTCGGTCGGAGGAGCGGTCGGCTCTTCGGTCGGCTTCGGGGTCTCGGTCGGAGCCGGAGCAACGATCTCGATGCCTACGCGGGCCTCAGGAGCGGCAACGCCGTCCACGGTCTGCGATGCCACGATGTCGTAGGTTCCGGCTGCAAGATCCTTGGCAGGAAGGCTAGCAGTCCACTTGCCGTCCTTGACCTCGAACATTGCGGCAACGCCGCCGTCGAATCCGACGCGTACTTCGCCGTCCACGGACGCGGTGCCTTCGATCTTGATCGAGGCGGTGCCCTGGTCGTACTTAGCGCCGCCACCGGGGTTGGTGATGGTCACTGGACCCGGCTTGACGAAGAAGGAGCTGGAAACCCACTCGGATGCGGCACGGTCGCCCTTGGCGGCCTGGCGTGCCTCGATCTTCTGAGCGTCGTTGGAGAACGGAACGCCGCCCTCAACCTGGTAGCTCCACTTGCCGTCTGCATCCACGGTCACCGTCACGGTTCCGTCAATACCTGCGCCCTTGAGCTCAACAGTGGCATCCGGGGTTCCGGTGCCGTAGTAAGCGAGAACGCGGCCGAAGGTTTCGCCATCCTTAGGCGAGGTGATGGTCGGCTTGTCCATCGGTGCAGCCTTCACGTCAACGGTGAAGTCGGCAACTGCGGACTTGTTGAAGCCGTTGATGGCCTGAGCGGTGAAGTTGTACTTGCCCGAGGAGTTCGGAGCCTTGATGGTCCACTGACCGTCAGTCACGGCAACGTACTGATCCTCAGCACCCGCGGACTTGATGACGACCTTGGTGCCATCTGCCGCATCTGCAACGGCGCCAGTGATGGTGCCGCCCTGAACAACAGTTCCGTTGTTTTCAGGGGAAACAAGGGTCGGAGCGTTGACGTACAAAGCAACGGTGTATCCGTCGGTGACTGCCAGACCCTCTTCGATCTGGTTGCCAACGGAAATGTCGTACATTGCGCCCGTTTCTGGGTCTTGGGCTTGCCTGCCGCCAGTCAAAGTACCCACAGCAACCGATCCAGCAATAATGGATCCGCCCGAGTCGCCAGAATCCGAAATTGTTTCGCGATTGGCGCCTTCGAACTCAAAGCCGTAGGTGGCACGAATGTCATTCTGATCCGCGGGGTAGTTGTCGCCACCGGTCAGTGCAACACCAACACGGTTGACGGTTCCACAGGTCCAGAATGTAGTGCGGCCAGACTTGCAAACTGCATCGCCAACGACCGCGTTACGCACAGAGGTCACCTTGACTGCGTCGGCAGAAAGGTTTGTTCCGTCGCCCCATTGGGTAACGGCAGCAGGAAGGTCGTAGCTTTCGGGGATGCCGTCGATCACTGCGATATCGGTACCAACATTGCCGGTGTTATCCCAGTTTTGGAAGTCGACGTTCTCAGCGACAGAATTGCCTGGGCCACCAAACTGGCTGAAGCTGACAGCACCGAAAAGGTAATCGCTACTCAGATCGCTGCCGAGATTGACACCTGAGTCTCCCTGAAGATCCGCGCGGGGATCACTCAGCGATACATTGTTGTAGGTCCCATCGCTAGTGCAGTGACCTGCGGTGATTCCCGCCGGCTGTCCATCCTTATTCCAGCCGTTGAACCCCAACGAGCAGAGCCCAATCGAACCAGTGGGCTCTTTGGTCTCGTCCATTATGATTCCGTGACCGCCAGGCACATCGTAGCGTGTCTGGGTCAACTCCGGCGCGGTCTCGGTAGATACGTTAGAGAATTTAGAGGTGAATCCGGCTTCCGGTGCTTCAGCTGAACGAGCCGCCTCATTCGAGTTGGCCTTCTTCGTGATGAAGAAGTTGCCTTGTTGGTCAGTGGTCACCGAGACTAGGCCGTCAATGCCGTTCTTTGCGGCATATTCGTTGTAGAGCGCGACGACATCGCCTTTATAAGTCTCTTTGACTTCGGCTTTCGCAGGCGCTGGCTTAGTGGTGCCAACATCGCTAGCCTCGGCCTTCTTCGCCGCGGTGTCCTTGAACTCGAAACCGAGCTTCTTCACGGCAGCCTTCAGCGCTTCACCGGTACCGGAGACGACGACCTTCTTGCTGTCCACAAGAGCGATGCCCTCGTAGCCCTCGATGGCGGAAAGCTCCTTGACCGCGTCTGCGGCCTTGGTGCCTAGCTCGCCAGCGGCGACGAATTCCTCGACGGTCATGCCGAGGTCGCGCTTGATGGCCTCGACCAGAGCCGGGTCATCGATGACGGCACCCTCAGTTGCCGGAGCCTGAGTCGCAGGCGCCTCAGTGGCAGGTGCAGTTGTTGCGGTGGTTTCCTTATCCGGTGAAGCGTTTGCCGGGACGGCAATGAACGCGCCAGAAAGGGCCAGCGCCGCAGCAGCGCACACAGCGCTGGAACGCCGGATAAAGGCGTGCGGCTTCTTATTCATTAGGTGTACCCCCAAATAAGTACAGGTTGTTGCGCCTTGTCGGGTCCAGGCCCCGTCGCCTCGCAGTTGGCCAGCGAGTGCCACATGTCACACAGCACTCAGACTTTCCAAAGCTTACAGACTTTTCTCAGGTTCGCCAATGGAAAATTTGAGAGTTCAAGCGCCGTTAACCTGAAATCGCGTACGACGGCGTTGCTCGCCAAAGCGCGCAAACGCGCCAATCCGCGGGTCAAGAAATCTCAAAACACCTAGTCAGACGCCGTTACCAGCCAGTTACCTTTCTTTCAGGAAACGTCCAGCTACCACCTGAGTACTTCCTGAGAAAATTTATGCAAGATTTTTTCCCTTCCCGGCTTTTTTGCCGCTCTCCCACCCTGGTCCCGACCTGGCTCGAGCGAAGCGCCCCTATATATAGGAGTCGCGCAGATAGACTCGACCCTGTGAGCAACAATCCGCACAGCACCCCGAACCCCGTCCCCGCCACCGTTTCCGACACATTCGACCCGGAGCGCTGGCGCACTGTCGAGGGCTTTGCGGATCTCACCGACATCACCTACCACCGGCAGGTGGACCGAAAGAAGCACGACGGCGTTAACTCACCTTCCGAGCGCGACTTGCCTACCGTACGGATCGCCTTCAATCGCCCCGAGGTGCGTAACGCGTTCCGTCCCCACACCGTGGATGAGCTGTACCGGGTGCTTGACCACGCCCGCATGACACCGGATGTCGCCACCGTGCTATTGACCGGCAACGGCCCAAGCCCCAAGGACGGCGGTTACGCGTTCTGCTCCGGCGGCGATCAGCGCATCCGCGGTCGTGACGGCTACAAATACGCCGACGGGGAAACCAAGGATTCGATCGACCCGGCCCGCGCCGGACGGCTGCACATCTTGGAGGTGCAGCGCCTCATCCGCACCATGCCCAAGGTCGTCATTGCGGTCGTGAACGGCTGGGCGGCCGGAGGCGGTCACAGCCTGCACGTAGTTTGCGATCTCACCATCGCCTCGAAGGAGCACGGCAAGTTCAAGCAGACCGACGCCACCGTCGGTAGCTTCGACGCGGGCTACGGCTCAGCACTTTTGGCCCGCCAAACCGGGCAAAAGTTTGCGCGGGAAATCTTCTTCTTGGCCCGCGAATACTCCGCCGAGGACATGGTGCGCATGGGCGCCGTCAATGAGGCCGTCCCCCATGGCGACCTGGAAAACACCGCACTGGACTACGCGGCCGACATTGCCCGCCAGTCCCCGCAAGCGATTCGGATGCTCAAGTTTGCCTTCAATCTCCCCGATGACGGCATTGCAGGCCAACAGGTCTTCGCCGGGGAAGCCACCCGCCTGGCATACATGACCGATGAAGCCGTCGAGGGCAAGGAAGCATTCTTGCAAAAGCGCGATCCGGACTGGTCCCGCTTCCCCTATTACTTCTAACCTGTCGACCATCTAAGGAAGCAGGATCCAAGATGCCCCCACAAGACATCCGCATCACCGCAATCCAAGCAGACCCGAGTGAGCCGCAAACGCTCTTACGACCGCTCATGCGCGCCCTGGAAACAGAAGGCGAAACGCTCGGCATCTATCACGGGGACACGAACCCGTTCCCCACGCACGCCACAATAGACGTTCCCGAGGACGATGACGCTGCCCTCATCATCGCCACCTCCGGTTCGACCGGCACCCCCAAACAAACGGTCCTGACCGTGGACGCGCTCTCCGGCTCCTCGATGGGCACCGCGATCACCTTGGGGATGGAGGGTCAGTGGCTGCTCGCGCTCCCGACCTCCTACATCGCCGGAATCCAGGTGCTCGTCCGCTCGCTCTACGCTGGAACCGCGCCGATCGTCATGCCGCTGGACGCGAAGTTCACCCCCGAACTCTTCACCGCATTCGCCCGCGAAATGACCGACCGCACCCGCATGACCTCGCTCGTCCCCGCGCAACTCGACACGCTCCTGCAGGACCCCAGCCCGGAGACCCTCGCCGTCCTGCAACGCTTCAACGCGATCCTAATTGGCGGCGCCCCCATTCCAATGGCACTCCAAAACCGTGCCGCAGAACTGGGCCTCAACCTCATCCGCACCTACGGGAGCGCTGAAACCGCGGGCGGATGTATCTATGACGGCACCCCCATTGACGGTGCCGAAGTCCGCATCGAGGACGGCGCAATCCTCCTCGGCGGCGCCACTATCGCAGCCGGATACCTGGACAACCCTGCCCTCACCGCAGACCGCTTCTTCACCGACGAGAATGGCACCCGCTGGTACCGCACCGATGATCTTGGCCACATCACTGACGGCGTGCTCACCGTCACCGGCCGCCGCGACGACGTCATCAATACCGGCGGCATTAAGGTCTCCGCAGCCCTCATTCAAGAGCGGCTCAATCAGCACGAGGCAGTAGCCGAATCCTTTGTGACGGGCACCGAACACCCGCACTGGGGCACCCAGGTGAGTGCCGCCGTCGTGCTTCACACCCCGGTACCCGAAGACCAACTGGCCGCGTGGGTGGAAGCCGAGCTCGGCAAACCCGCGCGCCCGCGCCGCTGGCTGCGCGTGCCGGCGCTTCCGGTGCTGAATAATGGCAAGGTGGATAGGCAGGCGCTGATTGCGCGGCTGCGGGAGATGAACGACGGCGAGCGGCCGGCTAAGTAGCGAAGGGAACCAGAGCGTGGCAACAGTGGGGCAATGGATTGCGGGAGCTCGTTTGCGGACGTTGACGATGGCGATCTCGCCGGTCATTGTCGGTAGCGCCGCAGCGTTTGACCTCGGCTCGTTCCGGTGGGAATACGCGCTCATTGCGCTCGGGATTGCGCTGCTGCTGCAGATCGGCGTGAACTACGCGAACGACTACTCGGACGGAGTGCGCGGCACCGATGACAAGCGCGTCGGACCGTTGCGGTTGACCGCCTCCGGTGCGGCCTCACCGGGTGCGGTGAAGACCGCCGCGTTCGTGTGCTTTGGGCTGGCGATGTTGCTGGGGCTGTTGCTCGTGGTGCTGACTCAGACCTGGCCGCTGCTTTTGGTCGGCGTCGCGTGCGTGGTGGCCGCGTGGGGGTATACCGGCGGCAAGAACCCGTACGGGTATCTCGGGCTCGGCGACGTGTTTGTGTTTATTTTCTTTGGGCTGGTGGCGACCCTGGGGACAACGTACACGCAGGCCGGGCGACTGGGGACCGTCGCGTGCATCGGAGCGATTTGTTGCGGGTTGTTCGCGATGGCGTTGCTGATGGCGAACAACGTGCGGGACATTCCGACCGACCGTGCCGTCGGCAAGAAGACGCTCGCCGTGCGGCTCGGGGATTCCGCGGCGCGGCTCGCGTTTGTGATGATGCTTGGCGCCGCGATCTTGCTACCGCTGATTCTGGTGGGGACGCACCCGTGGGTGTTGCTTGTGCTGCTGTTGATTCCGGTGTGTTTGATTCCGGCGTGGGTGATGTTGCGGGCGAGCTCGCCCGAGGCGCTCATTCCGGTCCTGAAGCAGACCGGGGTGGCCTCGCTGCTGTTTGCTGTGCTGTACTCCGGCGGCGTGGTGCTGACGCGGGTGCTGTCTTAGGGGCTGTGCGGTTTTGGGGGCTGCGCGGCTTTGGGAGCGTGTGGCCTTGGGGGTTGGCGCTAACGGTTTTGCGGGCGGACGTTCGGGTCCGCGTCATCCTCAGCGGCGGCGTCGTCAAGCTCTAGCTTGTTCCGTTTCGGCGTGCCCGTGCGCTTGACCTTGTCGCGAAGGTAGATGCCGGCCGCGTCGCGCCACTTGCTGAAGAAAAGGAAGCACACGCACCACGCGACGATAGCGCCGAAGATAACGCCAAAAATCGGTCCCGTCCCTAGGTACCAGAACAGCAAAAAGAAGGCGACGGTCAGCCCAAAACGTAAAGCGGTGTATCTCCAAAATGGCACGTGGTTATTGTACGGGCCGAACCTGGGTGCCCGCTCCGGCTTCTCCGCGCTGCTGTACGCCACACTCCGCGACTACGGGTTTCGGTGCTCACGGGTTGCAGGAATCCCACTAGAATTAACGCCATGCCTCGACTCGTGTTGTTCCTTGCCATCGCACTCATTGCGCTCCTGGTGTATGCGCTGATCGATTGCGCGATGTCAGATCGCAGCCGTGTCCGGAGCATTGCAAAGCCTTGGTGGATTCTCATCATCATTGTGTTGCCCGTCGTGGGCCCCGTGCTGTGGTTTGTGCTGGGCCGGCCCCGCCGCGACTACACTCCGCCGCCGCGCACGCGTCCTGTTGGCCCGGTAGCACCGGATGATGATCCTGAATTCTTGCGGATTCTCGAGCAACGCCGCCGCAATCAGGCCAAGGAGGCTGAGCTGAACGCCCGCGAGGAACAATTGCGCAAACGCGAGCAGGGTCTGGGCAAAGAAAACCGCGACGAAGACCCCTCTTAAGCGGACCGTCTCCAGGCTGTTCACCCACACGTCACGCCCAGGTCACGTCGGCGCCACGCCCCCGATGCCGCACCCCACCCCAAAAAGTTGACGCAGATTAACAAAAGTGTGCGGGATCCCGTACAACTTTGGTGATCTGGTACAACTGCGTGACGTGCTTACTCAGCCTCAGCCCACTGCACTCCTGCGCCGCGCAAGAGCTGGACGAGCCGCCCGGGTTCACGGATTTCGTCCCACCCCCAGCGCACTACGGTGTAACCGAGTCGTCGCAACCGGTCTTCACGCTTCTTCTCAGCCAAGAGAACTTCCTCAAGAGACTTCCCGTTGCGAAACTTGGCATCTCGGTACTTGACCATTCCGTCGAACTCACCGATAACCCGCGATTTTCTGAAGAACGCATCGACGTAAGCGACGAAACCGAGTTCGTCCTCGAACCTGACCTGCAACTCGGGCACTTCAAGCCCCGCGTCAATCGCGATTATTCGGCTAAGTGTTTCGCCTGGCGACATGGAAAGCGGAGTCGCTAGGTCGAGTATCGCAGTGGCCAACTGACGTTTGGTCTTCGCATTGAGCCGACGGATGGTTTCTGTGATTTGTGTCCGTGCTTCTTCCTCGCTTATCCGATCTTCGAACACCATTTGCCGGAGGAGCCAGTCCATGGCGGCGACTGCCCACGACCGTGACAATTGCACGGACAAGCTGACCACGGTGTCAGTACGGGCCAGAACTTTGATCCCGTCGGGACGTCGCACCAGCCGTGGGTCGGCAAGGAAGGTGACAAGTCGCTTATAACCTTTCCCACTGCGTTGGCCAGTTCGGGTGCGCAACACCTCTACAATGGTTGGCGTAAATTCGAGCCAGATTTCCCAATAAGTTGCAGCGCTTCTGCCGATGAGCGCGAAGTTCGTGAGACCTCGCCTGCTGAGCGCTTGGACTTTGAGTTCATGGCGTTGCAAATGCGAGAGTTCCTCGCTGGAGGAAACATAAGAGCCATAGTGGACACATGTGAGTTCACCAGCACCGACTTTTCGGTAAAAGCGCTGTGAACTTCCGAGGCGGGGTGCGTCGTCTCGGTGTGCTTGAAGTGGTGGAAGTGTCTTACTCATGGGGAAAGCATTCCGAGACATGAGGTTTAGCGACAGTGCGGATCAAGCATTTGTGGATAACCGCTCGCAAAAACAGAACTGTGTAGGAGCATCCGCTCTCGCATCAAGAGTTGCAGATTCGCTCGCGCCGCCCCAAAGCGCTGAAAAAGTTGACGCAGATCGCCGAAGTTGTGCGGGATCCCGCACACTTTTGTTAATCTGCGTCAACTTATTTGGGGGGAGGGGGAGGTGGGCTAGGTCGGGTTCACTCCCGAGTATGAGTGCAACCCGGAGAAGTAAATGTTCACGATCGAGAAGTTGAACACCACGCACAAGTAGCCGACCATGTTCAGCCAGGACGCGCGCACCCCGGTCCAGCCGCGCGTCGCACGAGCGTGCAGATACCCGGCGTACACCACCCAGATGATGAACGTCCACACTTCCTTGGTGTCCCAACCCCAGTAGCGCCCCCACGCCTTTTCCGCCCAGAGCGCTCCGGCCATCAGCGTGAACGTCCACAGCACAAACCCCAGCGCGGTAAGCCGGTACGCCAGCGTCTCCAGCGTCAGCGCACTCGGCACGTTCGCAAAGAACCCGGTAATCGCCGACTTCGCTGCCTTCGCCTTACCCTCCACACGCGTCTGAATCAGTTGCAACACCGAGAGCGCAAACGCAATCGTGAACAAGCCCGACGCCATCACCGCCACCGACACGTGGATCACCAACCACGGGCTTTGCAACGGCGGAGACGTCGGCGCCACCGGCGTCGGGAACACCACCACGGCCGCGGTCATCATGATCACCACGAGCCCCAGCACAAACGTGCCAATGAAGCGCAGGTCCCGCTTGATCAGCACAATCAAGAACACCGCCACCACCACAAGCGCGCCGGTGGTGCAGAACTCGTACATGTTGCCCCACGGCACGCGATTGGCCGCAATGGCTCGAGTGACCACGCCAATCGCGTGGATGACCAGACCGAGAATCGTCAGTGCCACCGCCACGCGCGCCGAGGGCCGCGGCTTGGACGTGTACGCGAGCGAATCGAGTTTCATGCCGCCCTTGCTCGAGGCGACCCGAGAATTGTCCAGGTCCGGCACTTGAGGCGAGTAACCGCCGTCGTTCTTCACCCCCGCACTACCCGCGCCGCCCGCGGAGGCCATGGCCAGCTTCTTGGCGCGCCGCTCTTCCTTGGTCCCGCTCGCGGACACGGTCTTGAGCGATTCGCCGCCGGAAACCATTTCCCAGGCGAAGAAGATGAACGCGACCGTATACGTTATCCCGGCCAGGAGCATGAAAATTTCGCTGAAGGTGCCAAGCTCTGCATTGACTATCGGATTGTTCATGAGTTGTCCTTGCTGGCGGTGACCAGGGTGTCGTCGGTGTCGGGTCTATTTTCGTCGTGATCGTCTGGGGCGGGCAAGTCCCAGGCGGTAGAGAGCATCTCGGAGACGGAATCGCGTTCGCGCGCGAGCCCGTGATCCTCGCCGCGCGCCAGCAAGCCGAACTCCACCATGGTGCGCCCATCGGGGTGTTGCCCGGCGCGCACCCAGACGCGGCGGCGCGCAATGAACAGCGAGCCGATCAGCCCGAGCAGCGCGAGCGAGGAGAAAATCAGCGCGGGGATCTTCCCCGGGTCATACGTGATATCCACGCCGATATAGCGTTGCAACCCGCTGAAAGTGATCGAGCCCTTGCCTTCGGGCAGGTCATAGGTCTGTCCGGGCTCGAGCACAATGCCGCCGGAGGACAAATCCCGCGAATTGAGCGGCGTCAACGTCGAGGTGTCTAACACGTACACGTTGGAGGGCACGCCGTTATCCAGCCCCAAATCCCCGTAGTAGGAGTTGATATTCAGCGTCGGGTTAAAGGGATCCGGGTCTGCCGAGTACGCCACCCCGTTAGCCGAGGTCACCGCGGTCGGCAGGAAGAATCCCACAAAACTCAGCTGATCCGGGCGCGCGTCCGGGACCTTCAACACAAAGGTCGAGTTGTAGTTGGAGTCGTTCGGCAGCGTCACTACCGGCCCCTCGGAGGCGATATTCCCGTTGCCATCGCGCACCGTGATCGAGGGCGCATAGCCGTTGCCGACCAAATAAATCTCGGTCCCGCCAAGGCTGAGCGGCTCATTGACCT
This sequence comes from Haematomicrobium sanguinis DSM 21259, assembly GCF_000688395.1. Lineage (GTDB taxonomy): Bacteria > Actinomycetota > Actinomycetes > Actinomycetales > Micrococcaceae > Haematomicrobium > Haematomicrobium sanguinis. The sequence continues at coordinate 270,350 of NZ_JIAG01000001.1, forward strand.
TGAGCACCTGTTTTTGCTCCGGGGAGTCCGGCGAATCCTTCGTTGTCACAAACGCTTCAAAGTTGGTGGGTTGCCCGTACTGCACCTTCTCGCGGTTGAACGTCGGCTTGAACTCGTCGAGGCGCACCGAATACGGCACGAGCGAATCCTGGTTGAAGTACCCGCCCTTGCGGAAGTTGTCATAGGCGACGAGGTTATTCACAAACGTATCGCCCTCGATAATGACCTTCTGCCCGCGATAACCAAACAGCCCGGTCACCGCGAACGCGATCATCACGCCGATCAGCGAGACGTGAAACACCAGGTTGCCGAGTTCCTTCAAAAATCCGCGCTCGGCGGCCACGGACGGCCGGTCGGTGTCCAGGTCCTGCACCACCACGCGGTATCCGCGCTTTTTCAGCGCTTTTGAGGCTTGTACGACGGCGTCTTCCGCACTTAATCCCGCGGCTGCCGGTACCTGGAGGGTTCCGTATTCGGAAAGTCGGGACAGCCGTTTTGGAGTCTTGGGCGGCTTGGCGCGCCACTGTTTGTAGTGCTGGCGTGTCCGCGGGATGACGCAGCCGGCCAGGGAGATGAAAAGCAACAGGTAGATGGCGGAGAACCAGAACGAGGAGTACACGTCGAAGAGTTGGAACGTGTCCATCCACTCGCCGATGCCCGGATTGTCTTGGATGTATTTGGTGACCGCGGCCGGGTTCTGAATGCGTTGCGGGAAAAGGGAACCGGGGACTGCCGCAACAGCCAGAAGCAGCAGCAGGAAGAGGGCGGTGCGCATGCTGGTGAGCTGGGTCCACGCCCAGCGCAACATTTCCACAAACCCGAGGGCGGGTGCTTTTACACTGTTGTCTTTACTCATCTACGCATCACACCGGCAACGTTACTGTGGTCAAAAGTCCCTGAAGGTTGGCAATCCATGCTTGCCACACACCAAACACCATGAGCAGGCCAAGCACAATGAGCATTCCGCCGCCGATCCGCTGAATCAGCACGCGGTGCTTCTTGAAGAATTTCATGGCGCCCATGCCGCGGCGCACGCCCAGCGCAATGAGGAGGAACGGCAGCCCCAAGCCTAGGCAGTAGAACAGGGTTAAGAAGGCGCCCTTGAGCGCGCTTCCTTCCGAGTCGGAGAGGACAAGCAACTGGATTGCGGCGAAGGTCGGCCCAATGCACGGCGCCCAACTCAGCCCAAAGATCACGCCCAACAGCGGCGCCCCCCACAGCCCGGCGGGCGGACGCGCTTCGATACGCCGATCACGCTGGAAAAAGGAGAACCCGCCGAGGAAGACGATTCCCATGACAATGACCACCACGCCGAGTGCACGCATGATCCACTGCTGGTTTCCGGCCTGCAGCCACACAGCGACCTGGCCGAAGAAGGCGCCCAGCAACACCATGACGACGGTGAACCCCAGCACAAAGAGCCCAATCCCGAGCAGCATCCTCCCGCGCCGCTGCTTCTCCAGGTCGACACCGCTCAAACCGGTGACGTAGCCCAAATACCCCGGGACAAGCGGAAGCACACACGGCGAAACGAAGGACACCAGGCCGGCCAACACCGCGACCGGGATGGCAAGGAGCATCGAGCCGTTGAGGATGGCTTCGCCAAAGGGGTTCGCCTGCATGACGGGCGTGAGCGGAGCGAGCGCCGGAGCGAGGGCGAAAGTCACCCTTCGTCCACCACGGTCTGCAATAGGGTACGCAGCACGGACTCTTGAGCGAGCCCAATCACGCGTGCACTCACCCGGCCTTCCTTATCCAAAATAATGGTGCTGGGCACGGCCTGCGGCGGAACAAACTTGCTGAGCGCGAGGAGCACCGAGCCGTCCGAGTCTGGAACCGAGGGGTAGGGAATCTTGAAGTTGCGTTCAAACGCCTGGGCGGTCGCCTTCTCATCGCGCACATTAATGCCCAAGAAGTTGACCTTGTCGCCAAACTCGTCGGCCATTTTCACCAGCGTGGGCGCCTCCGCGCGACACGGTGCGCACGCGGCGTACCACACATTGAGTAGCCCAGGTTTGCCGCGCCAATCCGAAGCGGCGACTGCCACGCCGTCGTACGTGGTTGCTTTAAACTCCACCGGCTCGCTCCGGTTGCCCTTGGCATATTCGGTGACCGAGCCATCCCCGGCAATGTAGTTCTTGTTGTCCCCGGCGCTGGCCTGCTGGGCGAGCGAATCCTGCGGCGCGCACGCGGCGAGCGCCGGAAGAGCCAGGGCGCCAAGCGCCAACGCGGAAAGCACGGTGCGGCGGGGGGCGACGCCGGGCAGACGTCCAGGGCTATCGGCGGGGGGAAAGTTCACGTTTTCTCCAGGCGGATGCGCGTGGGTCGATGGGGGATCGAGTGCGGCGCGCCCGTTTTCTACGACTTGTAGTAGACAATACTATTACGACAACTACGCGCCCGGTAAATTCGCCGCTTTGGCGAGCAATGGCGCGTTGGGCTCATGGTACCGAACCGATCTGAGCGCGCCATCCAGGAATTCAAAACTCGTGATGGACGTGAGTGTGCACTCGCGCTTGCGGGGATCGTGTGGCAGCGGGCGGCCCTCGGCGGCCAACCGGGTCACCCAAATGGGTAGCTGGTGCGAGACCATGACAATATGGGCGCCACCCGGCTCGCGTTGCGCGACGCCAGTGCCGCGCGGAGTTTCAGTGCCGTGCGGGTCCTCAGTGCCGTGCGGGGCACCCGCGCTCTCCGCCGCTACTCTCGCGCGCTCCATCGCCCCGCGCATCCGCGCCACCTGCGCCCGATACGCCTCCCCCCACGATGGCCGAAACGGATTGACCAAATACGGCCAGTGCCGCGGATTGCGCAGCTCAGAGGTGATCCCAGAAAGCCCTTCGAAATGATTCTCGGCCTCGATAATGTCCGGCTCCTCGCGCACCGGAAGCCCAAATGCTTGCGCCAGCGGGGCCGCCGTCTCCTGGGCCCGCTCCAGCGGCGAGGCGTACACCGCAACGAGTCCGGTGCCCCACGGCCGCCCGGCCTCCGCCGCCTCGACGAAATACCGAGCCACGCCTTGGGCCATCCGCCGCCCCAATTCGGAGAGATGAAAATCCGGCAATCGCCCGTAGAGCACTTTGTCAGGATTGTGGACCTCGCCGTGGCGGATGAGGTGGATCGTTGTCAGTGGCACGCTCCAAGTTTGTCAAAAAATGTCGAACCCTCTGGAATAAACATGCGTTTGCATGGATTATGGTTCCTGAGGGCGGGACATAAACGCCCCTGTTGGACCTGGTCCAACAGATATACGATTGACCAAAATCACACTTATAGGAGACTTCATGTCACTCCCCACCGGCATCACTCAAGGCACCTGGAACCTGGACCCCGCCCACAGCGACATCAGCTTCTCGGTTCGCCACGCAGGCATTTCCAAGGTCCGCGGCAGCTTCAAAGACATCAACGCGCAGCTCAACGTCGGCGAGACCCTCGAGGACTCCTCGGTCACCGCCGAACTTAAGACCGCGAGCATCGACACCCGTGACGAAAACCGCGACGGCCACCTCAAGTCCGGCGACTTCTTCGACTCCGAAAACTTCCCGGCCATCACTTTCAAGAGCACTGAGATCTCCGGCAGCGGCGGAAGCTACGACATGACCGGCGAACTCACCATTCGCGACACCACCTCCACCGTGCAGGTCGAGGTGGAATTCAACGGCGTCGCCATCGACCCGTTCGGCAACACCCGCGCGGGCTTCAGCGGCGAAACCACCATCAACCGCAAGGACTTCGGCCTGACCTGGAACGCCGCACTGGAAACCGGCGGCTTCCTGGTCGGCGATAAGATCACCATTTCCATCGACGCATCTTTCATCGCGCCCAAGGCTGACTAGTCGCCTAGCGTGAATTACGACGGCGCGTGCTCACCGCGAGCACGCGCCGTCGCCATATGCTGGGGTACTTTGTGCGAATTTTGTGGCGCTGGTTCGCCATAAGTACGGGCTAAACGGGTAGTGTTTTCAGTATCCGAATGTCCCAGAAGCACAGAAAGTGTGAGACATGAGCACTCCACCACAAGAACCCACGAACCCGCAGGACCCCGCCGCTGGGGCGAACGGCACTCCTGCCAACCAGCCGCAGTACGGCCAGACGTCACAACCTTCGCAACCGCAGTACGGCCAGCCCGCCGCAGGCCAGGATGCCGGTGCGTCCTACAACTACCCGGGCGCAAACGAAGCCGCCGCACCCTACACCCCGGGCGCGTATGGTAACGGAGCTCCCGCTGGCCCCGTTGCCACACCCAAGTACGTGAACATTGCGTTTTGGCTGTACCTGGCCGCGGCGGCGCTCTTTATTATCGGCGGCATCGTCAACATTCTTGCCATTAACTCACCGACTGGACGCGATCTCATCCGCCAGAGCATTGAGACCTCGAACCAGACCGTTCCGGCCGGCACCTCGATGGAAGAAGTCATCAACATTGCCGTCGGAGCTGGCACCGGCTTCGTGATCTTCATGATGATCATTGTGGCGATTTGCTACCCGTTGTGGGCAGTCTTCTTCCGTAAGGGCAAGGGCTGGGCTCGCATTATGGCGACCATCTTCGCCGCAATTGCGATCTTCATCGGCTGGGTTTTGGCCGGTGCGATCTTCGGGACCATCGCGATCATCCTGGGCATCGTCGCGGTGATCTTGCTCTACATCGGCGATTCCGCGCCGTACTTCCGCAAGGCGCCTAAGTACTAAGCCGCACGGGCCTCAACACTAGAGGGCGTGGGACTCCGGAACATCCGGGTCCTGCGCCCTTTGTGCGTGATAGGCCAAGATCTGCAATTCCGTTGCGACATCGACCTTGCGCACTTGGACGTGCTCGGGCACCTGCAACACCACCGGCGCAAAAGACAGAATGCTGGTGATCCCGGCGGCCACAATCCGATCGGCCACCTCTTGGGCCACCGCGCCAGGCACCGCCAACACCGCCATATTGACCCGGGTCATACTGAGTACCTGCTCCAATTGACTCATCGGTGCGACGCGCAAGTATCCGATCTCGGTTCCGACTACCAGCTGATCGGCGTCAAAAATGGCGGCCACATCAAATCCGCGGGTCCCGAAACCGCTGTATCCCGCGAGTGCGCGGCCCAAGTTACCGGCACCGATAATGGCAACCCGCCACTGCTGGCTCAGTCCCAGCACGTGCGAGATTTCCGTCATGAGCACCTTGACGTCATATCCCACGCCGCGCGTTCCATAGGTCCCCAGGTGTGAGAGGTCACGTCGCAGTTGCGGCGAATTGACCCCGGCCGCCTCTGCGAGCTCTTCCGAGGACACCCGCTCAACCTCGTCAGCGAGAAGGTTCGTCAAGACGCGCAAGTAAATGGGCAAGCGCGCAAGCGAGGCGGGAGGTATGCCGCGGGCGCGATCCTGCGCGTCAGACTCGATGCGTTCGCTCATGCGCTGCCCAGTTCCGCGCGCACCAACCGCTCCAGCCGATCGGGGTCAATGGTCCAAAAATCGCGCTGTATGCCGTTAATAAACACCACGGGAATCTCCTCGGCGTGCCGTTCCATCAACTCGGCTTGATCCTCCGGACCCCACTCTTCCCACGGCACCCCCAGCGAGAGCGAAACGGCGGCGACCACGCGACGCGCGTCCTCGCACAAATGGCATCCCGGCTTGGTCAATAAGCTCACTCGGGGAGGTGCCGCCGCGTCCATCTCACTCATACTCTCAACAATACTCACGAGTTCCGGGTCCACGAATCGGGCGCGATACCATTGGCTATGTGCCTGAGCCCACCGGACAAACTTTGCCACTCGTGGGCGGCACCCTACCTCGAAACGCCGAAGCGGCGTTCTTCGACGTCGACAACACCCTGATGCGCGGGGCGAGCCTCTTCCATGCGGCACGCAAAATGTATGAGCACCGCGCCTTCACGCTTGGTGATGCGGCCGGCTTTGCCTGGAAACAATTCCTCTTCTCCTTGCGCGGCGAGAACCTCGACCACGTCAATTCCATCCGCGACAGCGCACTGGGCATCATCAAAGGAGTCAAGCGCAGCGAAGTGGCGCACGTCGGCGAAGAGGTGTTTGACGAGATGATCTCCTCGCGTATTTGGCCCGGCGCCCGCGCCCTGGCCAATCAACACATCCAGTCCGGTCGGCGGGTGTGGCTTGTCTCGGGCACCCCGATCGAAATCGCCGGCGTCATTGCCGACAAATTGGGACTCACCGGCGCGCTCGGCACCGTGGGCGAAGTCCTCGACGGGGTCTATACCGGCAGACTGGTCGGTGACTTTTTACACGGCCCGGCCAAAGCAGCAGCCGTCCAAGATCTCGCCGAACGCGAGGGGCTGAACCTAGAGAACTGCTGGGCCTACTCGGACTCGCACCACGACCTACCTCTCTTGACAATGGTCGGGCATCCCGTCGCCATCAACCCGGACGCCAAGCTGCGCAAATACGCAAAAGAGCATCGCTGGCCGGTTTACGATTTTCGCTCCGGCACCCGCGCGGCGACCTGGGGACTCAAGGCCGCAACCCTTGGCGGGATCGTTTACGGCGTTGGCAAGGGCGTACGGCTGGCTCTTCGGCGCCGTTAACGGCCCACCCCGCAGGCGCTCGAAGCACCCCCGCCATCCCCAGCAATGCTCGGCCAAGGCGGGGCCGCGCCGTCGTTCTTAAAACAACAAACCCCGCCGTTTTCGGGCGGGGCTTGGTCAGCGCGCTACTTTTTATTGCGGCGCTGGTGGCGTGTGCGGCGCAACAGCTTGCGGTGCTTTTTCTTAGCCATCCGCTTGCGACGCTTCTTAATAACTGAGCCCACTCAAGTCCTCACAGGTGTATTCGACGGTAAAACAGTCCTTAACAGCCTACATTCTTCGCGGCAAAAGCCCGAATGCGCTTATCCGGTCCGTCCCTCGCGCACGGTCGAACGGCGCAAATACTCCTGGACCGCGGTGTCCGGCACCCGGAAGGAACGGCCCACTTGGATCGCCGGAAGCGAGCCCGAATGGATCAGCCGGTACACGGTCATCTTGGATACGCGCATCATTGCGGCAACTTCCTGAGCCGTCAAAAACGTCGACTCGGCATAAGGTCTTTCAGCCATAATCTTCCCCAGAGCGTGCCTTGGCAGGCGGTGATGATGCGCGTTGAGCGCCATGAATCTGTTTGTCACTCTAGTGGCAAATGGGACAAAAGTTAATGCGCGAACAAAATTTGTCCGTTCATGACCGCCCGTGCGTGACCCGATAGAAGCCCTCGATATGGGCTTGCAGGAGGTGTGCGGCATCCTCGCGGCGGCCGTCAATGAGGGCGTCGAGAATCGCGCGATGCTCGCGGTCGAGTCGGTCGGCGAGCTCGGGCCAGTCGGTGATTCCCGCGATCGATTCCAAGGTGTAGTGGCGCACCGATTCGCGCAGCCCGCTCATCAGCGCATGTACGACGGCGTTGCCCGCCGCCGCGGACAAGGTTACGTGAAATTCGGCGTCCAGGGCGAGGAAATCGGTGGGGGTCGAAGGGGCCGGGTCGCCTTCCTGGGGGCGCTGGGGGCCTGCGGGGTTTGGCGTGGCTGGCGGGTTGGGCGCGGCTGCGGGGTTGGGCGAGGTTGCGCTGGGGTCCATGCGGTGCAGTATCTCGGCGGCTTCCTGCAGCGCGGGGTGGGCCGAGTCAGCGTGCTCGGCCGCCCAGGTTTCCAAAAGCACTCGCGTTTGGACGATGTCGGTGAAGGGAAGCGTCGCGGAGGCGAGGTGTAGCTTAAGGGCGGAAGCGAGCGGAATGTGCGGGTCGGCGGTGATAATGGTGCCGGCGTTAGCGCCGCTCCCGGTCGCGGCCCGCACCAAGCCCATGGCCTCCAGGATGCGCACGCCTTCGCGCACCGAGGGGCGGGACATGCCCAGCCGCTCCGCCAGGTCGCGCTCGGAGGGGAGGCGCTGGCCGGTGGAGAGGGTGCCGTTTCTCAGGTTGTCCTCGACCCACTGCAGCAATTGTTCGTGCGACTTCACCCTCCCGATTCTACGAGCCGCCGTCCCGCGTGCCCGGCGCCGCGCCCGCGCGCAGTCCCCCGCGCCGTCCCCCGCGCGCCTTGGCTCTACTCCCTCGCGCCGAAACGGCACATATTCCGCTAAAGAGGGCGTCTTTAGCGGAATATGTGTCGTTTCGGCGAAGGGGGTCGGTGCGATATTCTGTGGTCAGACCACAGGCGGCCTTAGCCGCCCCCCACACGCTTCGTGACTCTGCAAGGTGAGACCCGATGACCAATCCACACACCCCTAAACCCACACCCGAGGCGCTGCGACGCCGGATTCCCGATATCAAAACATTGGCCGAAGTGATGAAGTTCAAGGCTCCGACCCTGGATTTCAAGAAGCGACGGCTTCAAGAGGCGCACACCGTGTGGGACTTGCGATCTATCGCCAAGCGACGCACGCCCAAAGCCCCGTTCGATTACACCGACGGCGCGGCCGACGGCGAAATCAGCATCACCGGTGCCCGCGACTTGTTCAGCAAGGTGCAGTTTGTGCCGTCAGTGCTCAACGACGTAACCGAAGTGGACCTCTCGGTGGAGATTCTGGGCAAGCGCTCCGCCATGCCGGTGGGTATCGCGCCGACCGGGTTTACCCGGCTGATGCAATCCGAGGGCGAGTACGCGGGAAGTTCCGCCGCCGAAGCGGAGGGCATTCCATTTTCGCTCTCCACCTTGGGGACGGCGTCGCCCGAAGATGTGGCCGCCCACGCGCCGCACGCTCGCCGCTGGTTCCAGCTCTATGCGACTCGAGATAAGGACCGCAACGCGAGCCTTATCCAACGCGCCGCGGACTCGGGTTTCGACACGCTCATGCTTACTGTCGATACCGCAGTCGGCGGCAACCGCATCCGCGATCTGCGCAATGGCATGAAGATGCCGCCGCAGCTCACGCTCAAGACCGTTTTGGACGCGTCTTACCGCCCGGCATGGTGGTACAACTTCCTAACTCATGCGCCACTGGAGTTCGCCTCGCTCTCCCACTTCGATGGAACCGTGTCTGAGTTGCTGACCTCAACATTCGACCCGGGCCTCAGCTTTGACGACGTTGCTTGGTTGCGCGAGAACTGGAAGGGCAATCTTTTGGTCAAGGGCATCCAGAATGTAGATGATGCTCGCCGCAGCATGGACGCCGGGGCCGATGGCGTCATCCTGTCCAACCACGGGGGGCGGCAGCTTGATCGTGCACCGATACCATTGCAACTTGTCGCACCCACCCGAAAGGCGCTGGGCGAGAAGGCGACCATCATTATGGACACTGGAATCATGCACGGCGCCGACGTGTTGGCGGCGATAGCGGCGGGTGCCGACTTCACGCTAGTGGGGCGCGCGTACCTCTTTGCTCTGATGGCTGGCGGCGAGGCGGGAGTCTTGCGCATGTTGGAGATCTTGCGCGGCGAAATGACCCGGACCTTGAAACTCATGGGCGTGACGCGCGTGGAGGATTTAACCCCGGATCACGTACGCATCCCCGACTAATTCCCGTCTATGTAGCGCGACACGCCGAAGGAAACGCGGTTTCCTCGGCGTGTCGCGCTACATAGATGGGGTTAGGGGTCCTCGCGGCGGCGTCGCAGCTTCGGTAAGTGTGAAAACAGATCGGCGGCACGTTCGGCGGCACGCTCGACGGTGCGTTGAAACTGTTGCTGGACGCTCGGGTCATTTGCGTCCAGTCCAGAAAGATCCGGCTCCGCCTCCGCAATCGTTGCGGCCGGAGTCGCAGCCGGGACATCACGGAGCGGTTTCGCGACCGACGCTGGGCGCACACCAAAGTTCGCGAGCCACGCGGAAACCTCGCCAAGCGGCGCCTTGTTGAGCGAATAGAACCGCCGTTGGCCGTCGGCTCGCATCGTGACAAGCCCGGTTTCGCGGAGCAATTTCAGGTGCTTGGAAACGGTTGGCTGACTGGCGCCGAGCTCATCAACGAGCTCTCCTACGGCAAGGTCACCCTCGCGCAACAAGCTAAGAATCTGTCGGCGCGTGGGATCAGAAATTACCGCGAAGACGTCGCTGCTGCTCATTTCATAACCATATCTGCATATTTTTGGCCGGGCTAGACAGTGACGGCTTTTAGTCGAACCAGGGGTCGAGACCGTGCAGCGGGAACACTTCCTTGCGGGTCGCCATGATCGCTCGGTCTATTGCCGAATTCGGGTCATAACCAATGTCCCAGGACTTCCACCACAGATCGGCCCCATCCCCCATCCGCTCCGGAGCTTCCACACCGTAACGTTCCTTCACCATCTCCCTCCACGGTGCTGGTACCGCGGTCTCGAGAGGGATGGCGCGCCCGGACGCGAGCGCCATGAGATGAGTCCAGGTGCGGGGCACTACCGACGTAATGTTGTATCCGCCTCCACCAAGTGCCAGCCAGCGCGACTCGGTGTGTTTGCGCGCTAAGGAATCCACCGAGAGCACCGCTTGCCGTTGGGCGTCCACCGATAGTCTTAAGTTGGTAAGCGGGTCGGATCGGTGTGAATCGCAGCCGTGCTGGGACACGATCACTTCCGGCTCAAAGGCGGCGGCCAGTTGCGGAACCACCGAGTGGAAAGCGCGCAGCCAGTCCCCGTCTCCGGTCCGGGCGCCAAGTGCCACGTTCACCGCGGTGCCCTCGGCGTTTGCGCCCCCAATATCATTCGCGAAGCCCGTTCCGGGAAAGAGCGTCATCCCGGACTCGTGCAGCGAAATGGTCATCACCCGCGGCTCGTCCCAAAACACTTTCTCCACGCCGTCACCGTGGTGCGCGTCGACGTCAATGTAGATGACTCGGCCCACACCCAAATCCAAAAGTTCCTGTATGGCCAAAGCGGCATCGTTATAGACGCAGAATCCGCTGGCCGCTCCCGGCATGGCGTGGTGCAGACCGCCGGAAAAGTTCACCGCATGAGTGATTCTTCCCGACGCGACATCTCGCGCCGCCAAGAGCGATCCGCCCACGATTCGCGCCGACGCATCATGCATTCCAGCAAAGGCGGGATCGTCCGCGGTTCCGAGCCCGCGCTCTGGGATCGAGAGCGTAGGGTCCTCGCTGACCGCACGCACCGCCTCGATATATTCCGCGGTATGCACATGTTCGAGCTCCGCATCGGACGCGATCTCAGGTTCACCCAGCGAAACATTCTCTAAGTCGAATATTTCGAATTGCTCCGCCAATTCTGCCGTCAGCCGCAACCGTTCCGGGTTCATCGGATGCTGGTCGCCAAAGTTATACGCAGTGAGCGCTGGGTCCCAGTAGATACGGGTGGGGACCGGGCTATGGGCCAATGGTGAGCGTGCAGTCACCTAACACAGGCTACGCGAACTTGTGGCTTGACCCACATTTGAGCCCGCTTCGCGCCCGGGTGAGTGGTTGAATAAGCAAGGTACATGTTCAAGCTGCGACAAGGGACGGTGAGCACCGGGTTGAGTTTTCCACGAGCCGCACGTGCGCACCACCAAGGACCGCGCCGATCAATTTTCGCACTGGTCCGCGACTTCATTAACTCGGTCGCCAACTCCTCCCCGGCCCGCCTAGCGCTCATCGTCTTTGCCATGGTCGTGTTCTTCTTCACGGCTCTGCTGATGTTGCCCATCTCTTCGGCAAGCGGCGAAGTCACCCCGCTCCCGGACGCCCTTTTCACCGCCGCGTCCGCGGTCTGCGTGACCGGACTGACTGTCGTTTCCACCGCAACGTACTGGTCCTTCTTTGGCCAGTTGGTCATCCTGATCGGCGTCTTCATCGGTGGTCTTGGAACCCTCACGCTGGCATCAGTTCTCGCGCTCATTGTGAGCAAGCGACTGGGCGTGCGCGGCAAACTCATCGCCGCCGAGGCCACCAACACCGCCGGAAAGCTCGGCGAAGTGGGCACACTACTGCGAATCGTGATCACCACCTCGGTCATCGCCGAGTTCTCCATTGCTCTTATGCTGTTTCCGCGCTTCCTGATCCTGGGCGAGTCCGTCGGCCAAGCGCTCTGGCATGCCATCTTCTACGGCATCTCCGCGTTTAACAACGCCGGATTCACCCCCCACTCCGACGGGCTCATCCCCTATGAGGAAGACCCGTGGATCCTGGTCCCGCTCATGCTCGGTGTGTTCCTGGGCAGCCTCGGTTTCCCGGTCATGATGGTGCTCATCGCCTCCCGATTGCGCGTCAAACGCTGGAACCTGCACACCAAGCTCACCATCCTGGTCTCGCTCATTCTGCTCGTCGCCGGCACCATCGGCTGGGCGCTCCTGGAGTGGAACAACCCGAAAACCATTGGCGACATGACGTTCGGGGACAAGACCCTCCACTCGGTGTTCGCTTCGGTCATGATGCGCTCGGGCGGATTCAACCTGGTCGAAATGATTGACCTGAACTCATCGTCGCGCCTGCTCACCGACGCCCTCATGTTTGCCGGCGGCGGCTCCGCCTCGACCGCGGGCGGCATTAAGGTGACCACCATCGCCGTCGTATTTCTTGCCATCGTGGCCGAAGCGCGCGGTGACGCGGACATGAAAGCCTATGGACGCACGGTGAGCCTCGGCACGCTGCGCGTGGCCGTCTCCGTGATTGCCATGGGCGCGACCGTGGTGCTCATCGGCACCGGCGCGATCCTCATCACGAGCGACACCAATTTGGACCGCGCGCTCTTTGAGGTCATTTCCGCGTTTGCGACCTGCGGGCTGAGCACCGGGCTGTCGGCTGAGCTCGATCCGGTCGGAAAGTATATTCTGTCAGCACTGATGTTTACCGGGCGCGTGGGCACCGTGACGCTCGCGGCGGCCCTTGCACTGCGGCAACGCAGCCAGCTGTATCACTACCCGGAAGAGAGGCCGATCATTGGCTGAGAGACAATCAGGCGCATCCAGGCCAGACCACTTGGCACCGGTACTCGTGATCGGGCTGGGCCGTTTCGGCGCCGCGACCGCCGCCCAATTGGTGGAACTGGGCCGCGAAGTCCTCGCGATCGAGCGCGACCCCGCCCTGGTTCAAAAGTTTGCCGGCCAGCTCACGCACGTGGTCGAGGCGGACGCGACTAACATTGACGCGCTACGCCAATTGGGCGCCGAGGAATTCACCTCCGCGGTGGTCGGCGTCGGCACCTCCATCGAGTCCAGCGTGTTGATCACGGTGAACCTGGTCGACCTGGGTATCGAGCACATTTGGGTCAAGGCCATCACCGCCGCGCACGGCAAAATTCTGGCGCGCATCGGCGCGAACCACATCATCTACCCGGAAGCCGATGCCGGCCGCCGCGCCGCGCACTTGGTCGGTGGGCGCATGCTGGACTACATCGAGTTCGATGACGACTTCGCGATCGTCAAAATGTACCCGCCCAAGGAGACCGTCGGCTTCACGCTCGGCGAGGCGCAAATCCGCAGCAAGTACGGGGTCACCGTGGTCGGCGTGAAGTCGCCCGGCGAGGATTTCACCTACGCGCGCCCCGACACTCGCGTGTCCAGCCGCGACACGCTCATCGTGTCCGGTCACGTGGAACTTTTGGAGCGGTTCGCGGCCAGGCCGTGAGGGCCCGCGCACCGGCACGCACCCGATAGCCGCACCTAGATCTCCCCGGTCAGAGACCCATAACAGTTATGGGTCTAAACCTCCCGTTATACAGACCCGCAGGTGCCACGCCTACGCCCCGCCGAGCTCCCGCGTGATCTCTTCGGCACGCTCGCTCGCCGCCTGTGCCGCACGCGCCATGATCCCGCGCATATCCGCGTCATCGAACACGCGAATCGCCGCCTCCGTGGTGCCATTAGGGCTTGTCACAGCCTTGCGCAGCACACCCGGGTCAACCTCGGGCGCGTCCAGCATCCTCCCTGCGCCGGCCACCGTCTTCGCGGCCAGAACGCGGGCTAGATCCGCGTCTAGCCCGAGCTGCTGCCCCGCCGCCGCCATGATCTCCGCGAGATAAAACGCGTACGCCGGCCCCGAACCGCTCACGGCCGCAACGGCATTGACCTGATCCTCGGGCACCTGGGTCACAAAGCCGGTGGACTTGAGCAGGTCGGCCACGCGCTTCATGTCCGCTGGCCCCGTCCCGCGCCCCGCACTGATCGAGGTGACCCCCATCCCGACCTGGCTCGGCGTGTTCGGCATCGCCCGCACCACCGGCTGCCCGGCGCGCAGTTGCGCCTCAATCATGCCGGTCGTGACCGCGGCGGCCACCGACACCACAATCGCGCCCTTCTCCAGCGCTTGGCTTATTTCCGCGGCAAGCGCTTGGATGCCCTTGGGTTTCACCCCGAGTACGACGACGCCGGCCCTCTTCACTGCCTTGGCGTTGGCTTGGCCATCGGTCTCCGAGGCGACGACGGTCACCGGTACCTGATTGCGCAAGGCGTTAGCGCTTTCTTCGCTCCGGCAGGTCGCAATCACGCGATCGGGGTCGAAGCCCGAGGCGAGAAGGCCGCGCAAGATCGCGCCGTTCATGGAACCCGTGCCCAAAAAAGCAACCTTGAGATCGGTGGTGGATGAGCTGTTCACAGTGGTTTTCTCCTTCTCAAACCGGACCAAAAAATATTCACAGATTACACACAGTCAATCTTCGGTGTTATCCCAACCAGGGACCCTAATGTTTTAACTACCTCATAAAGGTGCGAGTGATGATGAATCAGATTTCCTGATCTGATCCTGGCGCCGGTGCTGGTCTAGGGAACCCCCAATCCCTCACCAATAGCACCGGCGCCTTTCTCATGTCCGCGACCCCTTTGCGCAAAGCACCCCGCCACATCCGCTCACCGAGCGATTGCTACACCGACGCGGGGAACGATTCCCTTGCAAACTCCAGTGAGCGGCGCAGAAGCTCTTCCCGCTCCCCCGGCTCCTTGAACTTTCGGGTGCTCACTTCCACCGCCACGACCCCGTCCCACTCGCTGTCTTTGAGGTACTGCAGTGTTTCGCGCACCGGCTGTTGGCCATCCCCGGGCACCAAGTGGGCGTCCTTGTTGTTGGCGTTGCCGTCGGTCAAGTGCAGGTGTGCGAGCCGGGAGCCCAGCGCCTTAATTGCCGTGAGGGAATCCTGGTCGGCAATGGAGGCATGTGAAAAGTCCCAGGTCACGTTTTGATAGTCCAGTTCCACGGGATCCCAGTGCGGCAAATATGCTTTCATATCTGAGCCGCGCACCCGCCATGGGTACATGTTCTCGACCGCGATCCGCACCCCGTATTCGTTCTCAATGTCTCGGATACCCTCAGCGAAGGATTCCGCGTATCCGGTCTGCCACCGAAACGGCGGGTGCGCCACCACAACTTCGGCGCCAACATCGTGAGCCATTTGCGCCGAGCGGTGGATCTTGTTCCACGCTTTGCCCCACACCTGCTGGGTCAAGAGCAGTGTCGGAGCATGGACTGCCAGAATCGGTTGCGCATATTTTTGCGAGAGCGACTTGAGGACCTGGGTGTTTTGTGAGTCCTGGTTGTTTGTCACCATGACTTCGACGCCGTCATAGCCAAGATCGTGAGCGACGGCAAACGCATCGTGAACGTTGAGCGGATAGACCGAGGCCGAGGACAGTGCGATGGGCACGTGCGGCATATGCTCTTCCTCGTGTCAGGTCTGGGTGAATGGCGGCGGCGCGAGTTCCACGTGCCCCACTCCCACCGTAGGCATTTTCTCTTCGGATTCAAACATAAGCGTATCGAACCTGCGCAGGATAAGCCCTTCGCGTAGCGCCCAAGGACATATTTCCAAGCTGGCGACGTTGAACTTTTCCATGGCCGCCTCGGCAACCATGGCGCCCGCGAGCACTTGCCGTGCGCGCAAGGCGGAGACCCCGTCCAGGTTGACGCGGTCTGCCACGCTCATCGCCGTCAACCGCTTGGTCCAGATCCGCAAGTCATGCAGGCGCAACTCTCGGCGCACCAACGGCCCCTCACCGCTTGGCGCGGCGCCGGTCATCCGGGCCAGCGAGCGGAAGGTCTTCGAGGTTCCCACCACCATGTGGGCAGTGCCCAGCTTCGTGAAGGGCTTTATGTGCGGCGCGAGCGTTTCACGAATGTATTTGCCAAGCTCCTTGACGCTCTTGGCGCTCGGCGGGTCCTCAGGCAACCAGTCGCGGGTGAGGCGTGCGGCTCCGAGCGGAACGGAGGCTGCGTGCGTGGGTAGTTCATCTTCACCCATGGCCATTTCGAGCGAGCCGCCGCCAATATCGAGATTGAGAATGTTTCCGGCGCCCCAGCCAAACCAGCGGCGCACCGCCTGAAACGTTGCGGCGGCTTCTTGCGGACCGGAGAGTTCGGTCAAGACCACGCCGGTCGTCTTCCGGATTCGATCAATGACGTCTTCGCCGTTGCCTGCTTCGCGGATAGCCGAGGTGCAAAAGGCGAGCAGGTCATCTGCTTGATGCTCGGAGGCGAATTGCCGTGCTCCGGTGACAAAATCCATCAGCGAGCGCTGCCCCGACTCGGTAATATTGCCGGCCGCATCCAACATGGTGACCAGTTGGAGCGGCTCCTTGTGCGAGGCAAACGGGATGGGCCTGGCGCCCGGGTAGGCGTCGACGAGTTGCAGATGCCCGGTGTTGGAGCCAATGTCCAACACGCCTAAACGCACCGGGTCCCCTATTTCTTCTTGGCGGTACGCCGGCCGCGAGCGGGCTTCTTTGCTGGACCCTTGGCGCGCTTCTCGGCCAACATTTCGAAGGCGCGTTCCTTGGTCAGCTCTTCCACGGCCATGGCCCGCGGCACCGTGACGTTAGTTTCCCCATCCGTCACATAGGGGCCGAAGCGCCCGTCCTTGACGACGACCTTCTTGCCATTGGTCGGGTCCTCGCCGAACTCGGCTAGCGGTGCCGATGCGGCGGAGCGCCCGCGCTGCTTGGGCTGTGCATAGATCTCCAGAGCCTCGGGGAGCGTGATCGTGAAGATCTGCTCCTCGCTGGCAATGGAGCGAGAATCCGCACCCTTCTTGAGATACGGCCCGAACCGGCCGTTCTGCACCGTAATATCGACACCCTCGGCGTCTTGTCCCACCACGCGAGGTAGGGACATCAGCGCGAGCGCGTCCTCCAACGTCACGGTGTCCATGCCCATGCTCTTGAACAGGCTGGCCGTCCTGGGGCGCACCTTGGCCGGTTTCTTTGGCGGCTTGGGTTTGCCGTTTTTGTAGTACTCCACCGGCTGGTTTGCCAACTCCTCGGCACTCGGCTCGGGGATGACCTCGGAAACATAGGGACCGTACTGCCCATCCCGGACCACAATGTCGCGGCCGGTTTCCGGGTCTTGGCCAAGTACACGGTCCCCAAAGGATGCCTGTTCCATCAGTTCACGCGCCTTCTCGGCGGTCAACTCATCCGGGGCAAGGTCCGCGGGAATGTTGGCGCGTTGCGGATCGGTCACGACCCCGTCCGCATCTACCGTCTCGGCGGATTCCAGGTAGGGGCCGAATTTGCCGACGCGCAGGGTAATGCCATCGGCAATCTCGATGGAGTTAATAGCGCGGGCGTCGATTTCGCCGAGCCCGTTCACCACACCCTGCAGTCCGCGCTCATCTCCGGAACCAAAGTAGAACTGGGAGAGCCAATCATTGCGCATGGTTTCTCCGCGCGCAATGGAGTCCAGGTCTTCTTCCATTTCGGCCGTGAAGTCGTAGTCCACGTAATTGGAAAAGTGCTCCTCCAAGAGCCGCACCACGGAGAACGCAATCCAGCTGGGCACCAACGCCGAGCCGCGTTGATTCACGTAACCGCGGTCCATGATCGTGGAAATCGTCGCGGCGTAGGTTGATGGGCGGCCGATCCCGCGCTCTTCCAGCGTCTTGACCAGGCTGGCTTCGGTGTAGCGGGGTGGCGGGGACGTGTCGTGGCCCGTCGGGGAGAGTTGCTCGGCCGCGACCTTTTGCTTCTCCGCCAATTCGGGAAGGTGAGCTTCGCCGGTGGTGGAGGCATCGCCGTCGTCATTCCGGCTTTCATCCTTGCCTTCCTCATAGGCGGCCATGAAGCCGCGGAAGGTGATGACGGTGCCGCTCGCGCTGAACTCGGCGACGCGGGCATCGCTGGCCGTGCCGGTGATCTTGACCGAGGAGGTGGAGCCCTTCGCGTCCTCCATTTGGGAGGCGACCGTGCGCTTCCAGATCAACTCGTACAGCTTGAACTCACGCGCCGAGAGGAGGCTCTGCACTTGACGCGGGGTGCGGAAGGAATCGCCGGCGGGTCGGATGGCCTCGTGCGCCTCCTGCGCGTTCTTGGTCTTGCCCTTGTAGATGCGCGGGGAAGAGGGCACGTATTGCTGGCCGTAGAGTTCGGCGGCTTGGCGGCGGGCGGCGTTGGTGGCCTGGTCGCTCAGCGCCGTCGAGTCGGTGCGCATATAGGTGATGTAGCCGTTTTCATAGAGTCGTTGGGCGACCTGCATGGTCTCGCGGGCGGAAAAGCGGAGCTTACGCCCGGCTTCCTGTTGCAGGGTGGACGTGGTGAACGGCGCGGCCGGACGGCGAGTGTACGGCTTATTCTCAACGCTCGTGACGGTGAACGGCACGCCGGTCAGCCCCTCGGCGAGGCTGGTGGCCGCCGCCTCATCCAGAGCGGCGGCACCGCGAGCCTTGAGCTGACCCTTATCGTCAAAGTCCTTGCCGGTGGCAACGCGGGAACCATCAACCGCACTCAAACGCGCCGCGAAGGACTGCCCCTCGGCGGTAAAGGTGCCCAGAATGTCCCAGTAGTTCGCCGATCGGAAGGCCATCCGCTCGCGCTCCCGGTCCACCACCAGGCGGGTCGCCACAGACTGCACACGACCGGCGGACAAACCGCGCGCCACCTTGCGCCACAGCACCGGAGATATCTCGTAACCGTAGAGCCGATCCAGGATGCGCCGGGTTTCCTGGGCGTCGACAAGGGCATCGTCGACGTCTCGCATTTCCTTCAGCGAGCGGTGAATGGCTTCCTTGGTGATTTCTGGAAACACCAGCCGGTGCACGGGCACCTTGGGCTTGAGGACTTGGAGCAGGTGCCAGGCTATCGCCTCGCCTTCCCTGTCACCGTCGGTGGCGAGGAAGAGTTCGTCGGCATCTTTGAGCGCGGCCTTGAGTTCGGTGACGGTCTTTTTCTTGTCATTGGAGACCACGTAGTAGGGCTCAAAGTCATTGTCGATGTCCACCGCGAATTTGCCCACCGAGGTCTTTTTCAGCTCGGCTGGCAGGTCGGAGGGCTGGGGCAAGTCACGGATGTGCCCCATCGAGGCGGTGACTTCATAGCCTTCGCCCAAGTAGCTTGCGATGGTCTTGCCCTTGGCGGGGGACTCCACGATCACAAGTTTTTTGGACGGTTTGGTGGTGGCCTTGGCTGGCACGGTACTCCTACGCGATGGACACACCGCCCGTGGTGTGAGGCGGTTTGTGGTTGTCAGTGCTCAATCATAACTGTGCACGCAAATCTCAAGCCTATCTGACCAGTGCGGAGCGGGCGCGGTCAAGGCGCGGGTCCCAGGGCACCCGCGCTAGGTCGGCCCCTCGAAGCCCGGCGGCTCCCCATCAATGAGCCGCTGGCTTTCCGGCACTGGCATCCCGAGCATTACCACGGTTGCGAGCACCGACTGCGGGGAGGTCTCTTGGCCGTCCTCGGCGTCCTGCTCCCACTTTTGCGCCTGTAAAAAGATGTCCCGGATTTTCAGCTGCACTTCGGACACTTGGTCCGGGGTGAGATAGAGCCTATTAAAGAGGAGATAGGAGGCGCTATCGAAGATGTCCTCATTGATGGCGCCCATCCGCAAGTTTGATCCGTATATATTGAATCCGCGTTCGGCGAGTTCGGCGAGGTGGGACTTGCCGGTTAGGCTCACCATGATTTCGGTGCCGCGTGCACGCCAGTGCCGCTCGCGGCTATCCCCGTTGTTTTCGCCAGGACGCACCAGTCCGCGTCTCTCCAGGAGTCGAAGGTGGTAGCTCGTCGAGCTAGGCGAGATTCCGGTGATTTCGGCAAGTTGGCTGGCCGTGTAGGTGTTTTGGGTTCGGTACAGTTCGGTGATGGCAATGCTGCGCGCCGGGTGCCGAAATGCTTCGGCTGCGGCGTTGTCGCTGAGGTGCACCAAAGCGCCGTCCTCACCGGCAACGGGAGTGGGCATACCCGAGGCAGGCTCCCGTGGATTTTCTGTAATCAAAGTCCCCCCTCTGATCCGTATCGAGAATATCAACAAAATAGTTATGCCCAACCGTGTTGACATCGCCCGGCGCTAACCATACGTTCAAGTGCATGGTATTGAAGAGAAGTGGCGTTAAATCCACTGACGCCCCTTCCGTTTGGCGTGTGCCGGACTTCCGGATCGTGGTCGCCTCCAGATTCCTTTCGCAAATGGGAGTTGCCGCTCTCATTGTGACGGTCATGCTGAGCCTGCAAGCCAATGGCCAAGGCACGCTCACGGTCGCGCTGTACCTGTTGTCTTCCACCGTGCCGATCATGATTCTTGCCCCGTGGGCCGGGCGCATCGCCGATACTCATGATTCACGCCGCATCATGGTGGTGGGCGGTCTGATTTGCGCCGCGTCCGCGCTGGGGATGACCGTAGGCGCATGGCTGGCACCGTTTCCGGTGCCCTACTTCATTGTGTTTACTATCACCCTGAATATCGGCAATGCGTTGCTGAACCCGGTGTGGCAGGCTTTGTTGCCGCGCATTGTCGGGGAGGACCGCAACCCCGAGGCGATTGGCGCGCTTCAGGCCTCACTCACAATTTCACAATTGGTCGGCACGGTTTTGGGCGCCTGGATCCTGCAGATCTCCTCGGCACCGGTGGTTTTCGCGCTGGCGACGTTGGGATACCTCGCACTCACTTTTGGCGCCTCCCGCATTCAGACCCGTCGGCATCTTCGCAAAGAGGCCCCCGACGCGCAGCCCTCCAAAATTTTGGATGGTTTCCGCGCCGCGAAGGCAGATCCGATCATTTTGCAACTCATCATCGGGGTGAGCGTGCTTTTGCTCTTCGCCCAGGGGCTGGACGTTATCGAGCTGTTCTTGGCCACCGAAACCCTGGGCGCTAGCGAATTCGAGTACGGCGTTCTCGCCGCGTGCGGCGCCTTGGGCATGGTCGCCGGTGCGATCCCGGCCGGCAAAATCAAGGACAACGTGGTGCGCCGCAACGTCTACTTGGCTGCGCTCATATGGATTCCGTTGGGCGCGGTGGTGGCAAGTTTCGCGCCGAACATGTGGTTCCTCTACGTGGTGTTCTTCGCTTTCGGGGTGGGTCTCGGCGCGCTCAACTCCACCTACGCGGCGCTGCTCATCGCCCGTTCGCCGGAGAACCGCCGCGGCCAGGTCGCCTCGCTCAGCACCGCGATCATGCGCACCGTCGGGGTTGTCTCGGTCAGTCTCGGCGGCATTCTCGGTACCATCCTTGACCCGCGCAGCGCCTACCTGTACGCCGGAATTGTCGGTATCGCCTTCGGGCTCGTGGCGCTCGCCTTCTTCCTGCGCACCGAACGGCGCAACGACGCCGCCCCGGTGTCAGCGGCCGAGAGTAGCAGCGTCCAAGAAGCCTAAGAGCACGAGCTGCCTCGCCTCATCGAGCAACGCCTGCGCAAAATTCTCGTCCTCGGGTTCCAGTAGCGCTTCCAATGCCCCAATAATCGCGCGGACACTGAGCGTGCCATCACAGGCCGACACGAAACCGGCGCTCGCGGTGTCCAATTGGCGGGTGCGCCGCCACCCCGAGCCTTGGCGCAGCATAATGATCTGCGGATGCTCGGCGCCCGGGGTGTGATGCCGCTCCTCGGTCACATCCTCGCGGACCGCAAGTTTCAGCTCGCCAAAGGCGGCATCGCCAAGCGCTTGCAGCGCATCCTGAAGCACGACGGCGCGTGCCCACCAATTCCCCATCGGTGCGCTGAGTGCCTGGCTGACAGCTTCGAAACGGTGCCACGCGGGGACTGCAATCTGCCGATGTACAAGCACATAGCCAAACCCAATCCCGGCGACGTTCCGTGAGTCGAAATCATCCAGGTAACGCTTGAGCTGCTGCTCGTAGCGGGCAGAGTCCATGTCTTCGCCGGCGTCCCGCAACCAGGTCAGGGCGTACTCGGCGGGAGATTCGACCTCGCGTTGCACAAACCATGCACTGGCGTCGGGGTGCGCCCAGGTGCGCGGACCGGCGAACGGGTCATGGAGATCGGTCATTTCCCAGTTCGCCAGCATGAATGCGCTTGCGCCGGTGGCCAGATGCTCGCTCACCCCGGAGACGAGTTCGGCGACGAGCCGGTCTCCGGGCTGGCCGCCGTCGCGGTAGGTGTACTGGTCTTCCGCACGTTCCGAGAGTGAGCGCGGGGTGATGACAAAGGGCGGATTGGTGGCGATGAGGTCAAAGCGTTGCTCTGCTACCGGTTCGAGGAGACTGCCCTGCACAAGCGTCACTCTCTGCTCCAGGTTATCGGGATCGATATCGAGGGCTTGCGCGTTGAGCAGCAGATTGGCTCGGGTGATGTCCAGGGCGCGCTGGGAGATGTCGGTCGCCGTGACGTGATCGGCATGGCGCAGCAGGTGAAAGGTTTGGATTCCGCAACCGCAGCCGAGGTCGAGTGCGCGTTCCACGGGAGTGCGCGGGATGAGTCCGGCCAGGGTCAGCGACGCTTGGCCGATGCCGAGGACGTAGTCGCGGGGAAGCGGCTGGCCGGTTTGGTCGGTGCCGAGATCTGAGAGGACGACGAGATTGACGCCCTCGCTCGTTGAACGCTCGTCCGTGAAGCTATAAGGGCGCACGTCAAAATTCGTGCGAACCGCGCTAGCGGTGCTCTCACCCTCTGCCGCAAGCACACCAATGCGCAGAAGGCCCTCCACGCTGGCTGCGGGCAGAACTTCTTCCACGTTTTTGACCGTGACGGATGTAGCGCACACAAAAAGCAGGGTCAAAATGGCGAGGGCACGGTCCGTAGTGGTTGCCGTATCGCGGGACAGCACGTCTTTGGCCACCACGGTGCACAGCGGAATCGAGGAAAGCGCTTCTGCGCCGAGAAGATCGCTGATCGCATCCACCGTGTAGTCGGCGGTACGGAGCCGGTTAGCGAAATCGGTGAGTACCGCCTCGTCGAGGAGCGAGGATGTATCGGGGCTGGCGGATGCTCCGGATGCTTTCGGCATGTCGACGGCGGTTGTTTAAGCTGCCGTGCACCCTGCGGGGCATGACAGCTCGGCGCCGGAAGCGACACAGTCCTCGCAGTAGAGCGTCAGTTTGCGGCAGGAGAGGTTGGCACAGTTTTCAAAGTTGCTGGTGGGTTTGGAGCACCGCTCGCAACGCCCGATGATGGTGGCGTCCTCGGTGAACTCGGTGTGCATGCGCTTATCAAAGACGTACAGCGAGCCTTCCCATAGGCCGGAATCGCCGTAGGTCTCCCCGTAGCGGACGATCCCGCCCTTCATTTGGTAGACCTCGCTGAACCCGCGGTTCACCATGAGGGAGGAGAGCACCTCGCACCGGATGCCGCCGGTGCAATAGGTGATGATCGGTTTGTCTTTGAGCTCGTCGTACTTGCCCGATTCGAGTTCGGCGATGAAGTCATGGGTGGTTTCAACGTCCGGCACGATCGCGCCCTTGAACTTCCCGATTTGCGCCTCAAACGCGTTGCGCCCGTCGAAGAAGACGACCTCCTGGCCCTCGGCCCGTTTCGCGTCGATGAGTTCGTGCACTTCTTCTGGGCGCAAGTGGATCCCGCCGCCTTTGACGCCGTTTTCGTCAACGCGCAGTTCGCCGGGCGCACCGAAACTGACGATCTCCTCCCGCACTTTGACACTCAGGCGCGGGAAATCTTCGGCGGAACCGTCCGACCACTTGACGTCCATCTTTTTCAAGGGCGCGTACTCGCGGGTGGCCTTCACGTATTTTTTGACCGCGTCGATCCCACCGCCGACCGTCCCGTTGATCCCGTGCTCGGAGATGAGGATGCGACCGCGAAGTCCGAGCGACTCGCACAGGGTGCGTTGCCAGAGGCGAATCGCTTCAGGGTCGCTTAGGGGCGCGAAGGCGTAGTAGAGAATGATCTTATTTTGGGCCACTGTCCCATTTTACCGGCCCCTCCCCTCCCCCCAAGTTGACGCAGATTACCGAAGTTGTACGGGATCCCGTACAACTTCGGTAATCTGCGTCAACTAAAAAAGGGGGGAGCGGGTGGGTGAGGGGCGCGTGAAAGTCGGGGACACGCCGTCGTATGTCACAATTGCTCATCCTTCGGGCTGAAATCCCGCCAGAAGTTACCGCTAATCCCGAAAGCAAACTATCGTCGAGGTATGGCTACTTCTCTGACTCAAGAATTGGTGAACACCTGGGTGAACGGGTGGGCGGCGGCCCGCAATTATGCGACGAGTCAGGACGGCGATCTGCCGGTGGTGCACCTGGGCGAGGATCGCGGAAATGGGCAGGAGTATTTCCTGCTTGATCCCACCGAGGAGCATGTCCGGCATGCTGTGCAGAAACTCGGCGGCGATCCTGCCGGGCGCATTACGATTGTCACGAATGAGCTAGCGAACGTGTACCCGTTGGCAGAGCAGTTCGGTTTGGATGTGGTGCGGACCGAGGAATCGCTCATGGTTGCGAACATGGCGTTCCAGGATGTTGAAGAGCCGCCGATGCCGTGGGAGGAGTTCTCCAGAGAGGTTGAGCGCTCGGACTCCAGGGCGATCTTGCGGGTGCTACACGAAGATAACGACATTGCGCACGGATCGTTGGCGCTGGTGGACGGCACTGCCGTGTATGACCGGGTGGAAACCTCGCCGGAATATCGGCGGCGCGGACTGGGGTCCTATGTGATGCGGGCGCTCTCGGCCATTGCCCTGGAGCATGACGCGGATGCGGGCATCATCATTGCCAGTGCCGACGGTCGGATGCTGTACCAGTTCTTGGGCTGGGAAAGTGTCGCGGCGGTGGCAACGCTTAAGCCGCGGAAGGCTTAAATTTCCCAGTTTCCCGGGTCGCCGTAGGGGCTTTTGGGTGCGCCCTTGCTGTGCGTTTCGCGTTTTTTGCGTTGGCTGTCCTGACGCGGCCCTTCACCGTTGGAGGTGGTGGCGGCGCGGTGCGGAATGTCCAGGGTTGGGGTGGCGGAATTGCTGGATAGCGGGATGGTTCCGGTGATGGGCGGCGGGTCTTTTTTTGTGGTGGGTGCAACGCGCGCGGCACGGTAATTGCAGTATTCTTCCACGAGCCGGTAGCTGAAGATCAGGTAACCGCACAGTCCGATCACGTAAAGCCACCAGGTGAGCCATGCGCTCGGGAGCTGGTCCTGGAAGGCTCGGCCCACAAAGCCTTGGACCAGGAACGGGACAATGTAGTAGAGCACCACCGCCACGAAAATGCCCCAGCCTTCGCGCTGCTGCCACGGCATTGCGGAGGCCGTCACCCAGGAGCGCCCCGGGGATGCGAGCCGGCGCATATAGACAATGAATGCCGCGAAGGCGGCGAAGAGCGGTAGCAAGAGCCAAGCGAACGTCGGATTGCTGTTGAAGACCAGCACCAACATTCCGGCAAAAAGGGCCGCCAGCGCGGCAAGAACGATCAGAGCGACGCGGTTGATGGCGAAGGGTTTGCGGTCACCGGACGTGGGTGTGCCGGGCCGTATTGCGTTCATAGTGAAAATCTTAGCGAGTTCCGCTGGTTGCCCCGAACCCTCGGGCACAAAATGGGACAATGTTCATATGCGCTCATCAACCTCACTTGTGCCCTTGCTGGGTTCGAGCGCTCAGCCGGAACAGATTCGTCATATCCGCGAACTGCCTTCACGTGCCGCGCGTCATGTCGCCTGGCCGGACTGGTTGCACCCGGACCTGGTGTCTCTGTTCCAGGACCGCGGCATTGATCAACCGTGGGCTCACCAGGTTGCGGCGGCGGAGTTAGCGCACGGTGGTCAGAACACGGTCATTGGCACCGGTACCGCGTCAGGTAAGTCCTTGGCGTATCTCATGCCGACCGTGGATGCCATTTATCGCGGCGAACTCGAGACCGAGGCGTCCTTGCAACCGCTGGACAGTGTTGTGCTGTATCTGTCTCCGACGAAAGCGCTGGCCGCGGATCAACAGAATTCGATTGAGTCCCTGGGTGTGCGTGGCTTGCGGGTGGCGACCTATGACGGGGACACCGAGGTTGCCGAGAGGCGCTGGATCAGGGATAACGCAAACTTCTTGCTGACGAATCCTGACATGCTGCATTTCGGCATTTTGCCCAATCATGCGCAGTGGTCCCGATTCCTGCGGCGGCTGAAGTACGTTGTGGTGGATGAAGCGCACTCTTATCGCGGGGTTTTTGGTTCGCATGTCTCGATGGTGCTGCGGCGGTTGCGGAGAGTCTGTGCCCTGTACGGGACGTCACCGGTATTTATCGGAGCATCGGCGACCTCCGCGACGCCCGATGCGACGTTTTCCAAGCTCTTGGGGGTTCCGGCCGTCGCTGTGACCGAGGATGCCTCACCGCACGGCGCGACCGAGGTGGTGTTGTGGGAGCCGGAATTGACCGATTTTGTGGGCGAGAACGGGGCACCGCAACGGCGTAGTTCCATTGTGGAGACCGGGGATTTGATGGCGAACCTGGTGTCCTCGCATGTGCGCACCATCTCCTTTATCCGCTCCCGCCGCGGCGCTGAGGCCATATCGCTGTATGCCAAGCGGGAACTGGAAGAGGTCGATGCGTCCTTGGAGCCGCGCGTGGCGGCGTACCGGTCCGGCTATTTGGCCGAGGAGCGCCGCGACGTCGAAGCGCGATTGCGGGATGGGCGGCTCCTGGGTGTGGCGAGTACCCCGGCGTTGGAGCTCGGGATCGATATTGCGGGCCTCGATGCGGTGCTGATTGCGGGCTGGCCGGGGACGCGCGCCTCGTTCTTCCAGGAAATCGGCCGTGCCGGGCGTGCCGGACAGTCGGCGCTGGCGGTGCTGATCGCTAGCGACGACCCGCTCGATACCTATTTGGTCAATCACCCAGAAGTAATTTTTGATTCGCCGTTGGAAGCCACGGTGTTTGATCCGCACAACCCCTATGTTGCCGGTCCGCATTTGTGTGCGGCGGCTGCCGAATCACCGCTGACCATGGCAGACGCCGAATATTTTGGCGAAACCAATATGGAACTTTTGCCAACTTTGGTGGAGCGCGGATTGCTGCGGAAGCGTCCGGCGGCGTGGTACTGGACGCATCCGCAAAGCGCGGCCGGAATGGTGTCGATTCGCAACGAGGGTCCGGGGCCGGTGAGCCTGGTGGATGGGGAGAACGGCACACTCTTGGGCACGATGGATGGCAGCTTGACCCATTTCCAGGCCCACGACGGCGCCGTGTATACCCACCAGGGCGAAACGTTCATCGTTGACGAATTGCGCGAAGAGGATCGCATGGTCTTATTGCACCGCGCCGCGCCCGACTATTTCACCCAGGCTCGAGACATCACCGAGGTTGAAGTGTTGGAGGTGCTCCGTCAGCGGCAGTTCCCCGATCTGGGCATCTTCTTTGGCGATGTGAAAGTGCAGACCCAGGTCATTTCCTACCAGCGCAAGTCCGTGCTTTCCAACGAGGTGTTAAGCGAGGAACCGCTGGATCTCGAGGCGCGCGACCTATTTACCAAGGCAGTGTGGTTCACGCTGACGAAGGAATCGCTCAAGGCCGCCGGTGTGGATCCGGTGATTCTGCCCGGGTCCTTGCATGCGGCCGAACACGCGAGTATCGGGTTATTGCCACTGGTGGCCACGAGCGACCGGTGGGACATTGGCGGTGTTTCCACCGCAATTCACCCGGACACCGGGTTGCCCACGATCTTTGTCTATGACGGCCAATCCGGCGGTTCCGGATTTGCCGAACGCGCCTACGACGTTTTCGAAGAATGGCTGGGCGCCACCCGCGAAGCGATTATGGATTGCGAATGCGCCGAGGGTTGCCCGTCCTGTATCCAGTCGCCCAAGTGCGGCAACCGTAACAACCCTCTCGATAAGGAAGGCTCGATCAAGCTTCTCGGGTTGGTGCTGGATCGGCTGAAAGACGCCCGGGAGCGCGGCGATGACGGTGTTCCGGTTGGTTCTGGCAGCGAATCCACCGCCACCGCGCACGTTGCTCCTTCCGAGACGTAGAACTTAAGGCGAGCTGGCCTCCTTTCCAGGTTGGTAGCGTCTGCATCTCGGGCGCGGGGGGGATTCTAGGGCGGCCGGTGTCGAGGCTGGTGATCGCCTAGGGCGGAGGACCCGCACGTGCTCTCCCTTTTGCCTCGGGAATCACCCAGGAGAGGATGGCGGGTGTTTTGACCGCAGTTTCCACCCGCACGGTCTGGTTGCTTTCTAGAGTGCAACTGCGCAATTCTGCGTTATTGCTCGCGACCAGGCGTGCCGCTTTCTCGCACGGATCGCCTGGGGTGAGTCCGCGGTACGCGTCTGCGGCCGCAAGCGCAGCCAGATCGGCGGCCGTGCTCGCTCGCGAGGCGGCAAGTGCGGCGCTGATGAGGATGGCGGCCGTGACAAAGAACAGCATGATCACGGCGACCAGAGCGATCCCCGTCACGGTACTTGCACCGCACTCGTCGTCCCTGCACCGGGCTGGGGAGCGCCCTGCGCCGACGCTTCTGGAAGCCTCAGTCTCTGGGACCGGTCCGCCCACTGCGCGTCGGCGCAGGTATCCCCTCATTTTTGAGCCTCCGACAGAGCCGTGGCGTCCGCGCTGAAGTTCAAATTCAACACGTTCGCCACTAACCCCGTTGGGGTGCCGGTGACGCGAACCGAAACGTACTCGCCTTCTCGAGAGAGTTCGGTGGTCACGCCGTCACCGGCAATCCTGGACACCGTGGAAGCTACTTGCCCTTGATCATCGCCTCGCGCCAGGCTGCGTGCGGCCGCCGCGGCTGCCTCGCTCACCCGCACTTGGGAGATGCCGACGCTCAGAAACCCGACGAGCAGAACCACAATGGTGGTAATGCCCGTGAGCACCATGGCAAATTCCGCGGTCACACTGCCACGTTCCATGCGGACCGCTAGAATGAGAGGGCGTTCTGAATGATCGCCATCAAGAATCCGCGGACCTCGTTGCTCTTCAAAATGGCTATTAGAAGGGCGGCGAAACCTACGGCGGCGAGGGTTGCAATCGCGTACTCTGCGGTCGCCATTCCGGCCTGTCCCAGAGTCGCCACGCGGAACCGTTGCCGAGCGTTGCAAGCAAACTCTGCGAACCGTCCTCTGCTTGTCACCCGATCGCGTTCGGCGAGGTCCTCTTCGGCCCAATGCGCCTGGTACGCCTGCGGCAGGTACACCACATTGCTGCGAGGGTCGGGGCCCTCTACGGTCATGTCGTGAGCGTCCTCGTGTTCCTGATCCGCGCTCGCGAGAAGCAATTTCAGTGATTTTTTCACGGTCTTTCCCCATGTTCATGTTGTGCTTACGCCGCCGCCTGGACGGCAACGGCGCCGGAAACGATAGCCTCCGTATCTCGAGAATGGTCCTGGTTGCCACCGCCGTCACCCACCTGTTTCCCGATTCTGGATAACTTTCGAAAAAAAGTGGCCTGTGTAGGAGCATCCTCATGTCCGCGAAAGCGCACTCACCACAGTTGCGGGATGACAGAAATGATGACCGGGACCACCCCGAGGACAAGGAACGCCGGAAGCACACACACGCCTAGCGGCACCACTAGCTTCACACCGAGCTGGCTTGCACGCTTCTGCGCGTCGCGCTGACTTCGTCGCCGCAACTGTCCGGCTTGGGCACGCAGCGCCACAGCCGCTCCGGCTCCCGTCAGCGCGGTCAGCGACAAGGCTTGCTTCAATGCGCGCAAGCGCTGTTCCCGGGACGGTTCGAGGACCCAGGCCGACTCCCAGTCGACGCCCAGACGCAGCGCGGCAGACACGCGTTTCAGGTCCTCAGCCTGTTGCTCGGGCGCCACACGCGCAAGGCACTCAAGCGATCGATCTAAACTGGTGCCGTTCGCCAACATTGCGGCCATGAGATCCAATGTCAAGGGCACCGGCAACGCGCCCGAGGGAGAATCGCCGGCGAACACCTCGCCTGGAGCGCCCAGATGCCGCGACTCGGCCGCAGTTCCGCCGCTCATCACCCGCGCCAGCCGACCCGTATCCTCTCGGCACATGAGCCAACAGACCGCCGCCAGGCAGGCAAAAATCATCAATCCGGTCACAGCGGCGGCACCTCAGCTTGACTCACCAAGCGCGCGCTCCACACTTTTCCACAGATCATGAGCACCGCGCCCGCCACCAATAATGCGAGCCCCCATGGCGACCCAAGAAATATGCTGGCCACATCCGCACCCGCTACCGCACCGAGCAGCAGGCCACACACGGGTAGCCAGGCTAACAGCTTCGCGGTCGCGCGAGGTCCAGCAAGAACCGCTTCACGCCCATGATTGGCGTCAATTTCATCCTCGGATTGCTCGGCAAAGCGCCGAAGAATACAACTGAGCGGCGCGCCCGATTCCTCAGACACGGCCACACATATCGCGAGTTTCTCCAGCCCTTGCCTGGCAACAACGGGCAGGGTTTCCCGCTTGGACTCGCGGAACAGGGCAAGACTCGCCGAGTATCCCAACGTTGCAAACCGCGCGCACGCCTCAAAGATCTCGGCGAACTCGTGCCACAGCTTCCCATCGTCTTCGCGAGATCGAGATCGGCACACCATCGCAGCATCGCTCCACAACTGTTGCGGGCTCCGCCCCGCTTCCAGGAGAGTGGCCAGTTCATGGACAACCAGCGGCACGCTGTCGGCATCCAGCACGGTGCGCTTACGCCCCGAGACAGTCCTTTCGCTACCCGCGGTTTTGCGCGACATTCTCAGTCGAGAGCTCGCCTGCATTCTGCGCTCAGGGTCCACCTCGCCGCGAGCGCCACGAGCGCCACTAACACCGCGAGCGCCACGAGCGCCAGTAACACCACTAACGCCACGAGCGCCACTAACACCGCGAGCGCCACTAACACCACTAACACCACGGGCGCCGCCACCATCTCCGAGAATCCGCCGCACCCGGCTCCCGGTTTCGCCGACCAGGAGCCAGAGCGCCAAAACTAACACCACAAAGAGTGCGAGCGCCACCACGTGCTACTCCCCTGCTATTCCGCACCGCCGCGCCAGAATGCCCCATGCCGGCCCGACCTCTTCACGAGTTCCGTCCCAGCGCAGCGCGGTCTCCACCCGCAAGGCACCGTCAACCAAACCAATGGCCGCGATCGTCCCGACACGCCTAGTCCCCGAACCCCGCTCGATATGCACGAGCACATCAATGGCACTAGCAACCTGCAACGTCAACGCTTCATGGCTGAGCCGAGCCAGAGCCCCCAAAGCGGCCAACCGCGCCGGAACAGCTTCGGCACTATTGGCGTGCACGCTGGCTCCTGCACCCTGATGACCCGTGTTCATTGCGGTAAGCAGATCCAAGATTTCGGCACCGCGCACCTCCCCGACAACCAGTCGATCCGGTCGCATGCGCAAAGCCTGGCGCACTAAATCATCGAGCCGTATCTCTCCACTTCCTTCCACGTTGGCCCGCCGTGTTTGCAAGCTCACACAGTGCGGGTGGCGAGGACGCAATTCAGTGGCGTCCTCCACTACGACAATCCGCTCGCGTTCCTCACATAACTCAAGAAGCGCACCTAACAAGGTGGTCTTTCCAGTGCCGGTGGCTCCACTGATTAAGAAATTCAGTTTGGCCGCCACCATGGCCTGCAGCATCCGGGATGACCGGGGTGAAAACATCCCCAGCGCTTCCAGCTCCGCAAAGCGCATTCCGGCGGGCCGGTTCACCCTGATGGACAACAGCGTGGCTGACCCGGAAACCGGTGGGATCACTGCGTGCACACGGTACTTGCTCAATGTCACGTCCACGCACGGGCTTCCGTCATCCAAGCGCCGTCCTCCGGCGGCGATCAGCCGTGATGCGAGCGAGCGCACGTTCTCTTCCGAGCCCAAGTGCACACCCACCCGTTGCAGACCACGTGCCCCATCTGTCCACACCTGCCCGGGGGCATTCACTAAAATGTCCGTGACGCCCGGATCCGCAAGGAGCGCTTGCAACGGCCCGAGTCCATGCAGTTCCGCGTGCACTTGGTCTGCAACGTGCATCGCGCCGGTCGTCCCGCGTAGCGAACTATGCTGCCCCACTACCCGCGAGAGTTCATCGGCATCCAGGCCACCAGCACGCAACCCACTCTCTAAAACCTCGCGGCGCAGGCGTTGCACTTCGTCCGCGCTCAAACTCAGCGAACGCGGCCGCACCCGCCCACCAGTGCCCGCCCGCGCCACCGCAACCCCGCGCTCCCTGTCCGTCGACCGCCCACCAGAAACCCCGCGCCCGCTCACCGCTCCACCCCTAACCCCTCGACAATGCGTCCCAACCCTCGCCGGAGAAGCCGCGAACGCATCTCCGCGACCAACCGTCCAGACCCTGCGGCCCGCCCCACGCGACGCGAACGCACAAACAACCCCGCCACCTCACACCCAAACTCGTGCTCCAGGTCGCGTTCCGAAAAACCGTCCGGCATGCGTCCGGTCAGCACTAGTCGCACCGGCAGCGGCGACAAATAAGCGATCGTATTGCGCGCGGCCACGAGTCCTGCCACATCGGGTCGCACCGCCAGCAACACCTCGTCACACCACGGCAAGAGCGACCACTCCGCCACCGCCCACCGCCCAATATCGATCACGCAGATCTCCGCACTCTGCCGCGCGGCGTCCATCACCGCCGGCATGGACCCGCGCGACGCGCTAATCCGATCCCCCGACGCGCTCTCGGGCAAAGCTCCCCACCCGAGATATCCCATTCCGCCCACCCGCGGCAGCGCCTCGCGAAGCGCCCCGGGCGCGAGTTCACCCTCGACCTGTTGCAGATCGGCCCAGCCCGCCCCACGCCGATCCTCGGTTCCCAAAATCGCCTCGATGCTCCCGCCAATGGGGTCGCCATCGATCACCACCGCATCGGAGCCGCGAGCCGCAAGCTCCAAACCCAGCGCACACGCCAGCACGCTAGCCCCGACCCCGCCGCTCGCCCCCATCACCCCCACGCCGCGCCCCTCACGTTGCGTCTGCGCGCCGGTCAACAGCTCCAGCAACCAGCGCGCACCATCCGGCATGAGCACCACATGGTCCGCCTGAAGCGCCTCGCCCACTGGCCAGAGCTCCGACATGTGCTCGGCGACTCCCACCGCGATCACCACCACACCGTCCCGCCATTGGCGCCGCGCCCCGGACCAACCCGCCCCCGGCCAATCTGCCCCGGACCACCCCGACGCCGACCGACCTGTCGCGGCCCCCTCCGCCACCCCCACATCGGCACCGACCAACACCACCGGGCCCCCGGAACCTCCGCCAACTTCCGCACTCACGTCCTGAAGCTCAGCCACCGTATGCAATTGCAATCCAGCCGCAACCACCACCCTGGCCACCTGCTCCTGCACCCCGACATGAGCACTCACCAGCGTCACCGTCCGCGCGCCGACTCCCGCCTCCGGCCCCGCCGAAAACTCGTTTTCACGTGCCGCACCGAACCCCGCGTCCCCGGAACCCCATGACCTCGCCGCATCCCCACTCATGCGCCAATCCTGCGCGCCAACCCCAGCATCCCGCGACCCCCAATGCCGCAATTGTGGATAACTTTCGGGAGAATGGAAGAATTCAATGCCCTGTGTAGGAGTAACCACGGATGTTCCTTGTTGTTCAGCCCGCGCCGGAGGCGGACGGCACGTGGAACGTCCTTGAGCTCAGCGCCACCCAGACAAAGCACGACGGCGTTACCCACCGCATTCCCGATTCCCGCCTTGCCGAATGGGTCGCCGCGCAGGAAGCTTCGCATCCGCGCTGGGCATTCTTGAGCACGCGCGAAACCTACAAGGGGTGGTTTGAACGCGGGATCAGGGTCATGCGCGCGCACGACATCACCCTCGTGCGGCGCATCCTCATCGACTCCGCCTTCACCCATCCGGAGTACCGTCCGGCCGAACTCCCCGCGACCACCCGCGAACCCCGCACCCACGTGGTCAGCCACCTCGGGCGCCCTGGCGACCCATTTTCACCGCAACAAGCCCTGCCAACCCAGGCATCGCCGTCGGACTTCATGGAACCGCTCTTCGACGCGCTCCCGGCGCGCCCCGTCCCAGTCACACCGGAGCCACGCGAGCTCGCCCGCTGGCTAGCGCAGAACCTCGAGGCCATCGAGACCAGCGCTCACCCGGCCAAACTGCGTTTGCTTGCGAGCGCCGAGTCCGCGGGCGCGCTGGTTGCCACCGAGATGGAAGTGCACGGGGTGCCCTGGGATGTGGCCGAGCACCGGCGCATCTTGGAGGACGCGCTCGGTCCGCGCCCGGCGCCCGGCGAGCTCCCCCGGGATTTGGCGCGACTGGCCGCCGAGGTCGCCGCGAAACTGGGCGTCGCACCGTTCAACCTTGATTCGCCGGTGGACCTGATCCGCGCACTGCACCGCGCCGGGATTGAGGTCAAGAGCACGCGATCGTGGGAGCTGCGCGGGCACAAGCACCCGGGGATCGAGCCGCTTCTGGAGTACAAGAAGCGCGCGCGGCTGATGAGCGCGAATGGTTGGGCGTGGCTGGACGAGTGGGTGCGCGGCGGGCGATTTCGGCCCGAATATGTGGTCGGCGGTGTGGTGACCGGGCGGTGGGCCTCGCGTGGCGGGGGCGCGCTGCAGATTCCGCATCTGGTGCGTAGCGCCGTGGTGCCGGGACCCTCGCGCGTGCTGATCGTGGCCGACGCCGCCCAACTGGAACCTCGAATTCTGGCGGCGCTGTCCCGCGATGCGGCGTTGGCGGCCGCGGGTTGGCAACAAGATTTGTACCAGGGCACCGCGGATAGGACGTTCGAGTCGAACCGCGCGAAGGCGAAGGTCGCGATTCTGGGGGCCATGTACGGCGCGTCTAGCGGCGCTTCCGGGGCGCTCAAACCACAGTTGGCGCGCGATTATCCGCGGGCGATCGCTCTCGTTGAAGCGGCGGCGCGGGCCGGTGAGCGTGGGGAGGCCGTTCACACGTATCTTGGCCGTACGACTCCCCCACTGGATGAGGCGTGGGCTGTGGGGCAGCGCTCGGAGACGGCCGGCGAGGAACGGCGCGCCCGGTCTTTGGCGCGCTCTCGGGGGCGTTTCACCCGGAATTTTGTGGTGCAGGGGACGGCGGCGGAGTGGGCATTGTGCTGGCTCGCTGAAATACGACGGCGCGTGGTCGCCTTAAGCGCGGAGCATCCCGACCTGCCGGCGTGCGAGCTCGTCTTCTTCCTGCACGACGAGGTGATGCTGCACGTTCCCTCGGTGCTGGCGGAGGAGGTTGAAGGCGCGGTGCGGGATGCGGCTACCGCGGCAACCCGGCTCGTGTTTGGCGACATACCGGTGGATTTTCCGCTCAGCGTGGCGAGGGTGCTGAGGTATTCGGACGCGAAATGAGCCGGGGTGTTTTGCCGCACGGCCCGCCGCTCATCCCCATGGCCCGCCGCTCATCCGTAGGGCCCGCCGCTCATCCGTACGGCCCGCCGCTCATCCGCTAATTGCATTTTCATGACGCAATTTCGGGATGAAAACGCAATTAGCGGATGAGAAGCGGGCGGTGTTGGGACGGGGACGGGTTGGTCGTGGGTTGGCGGAGGGTAGGGGTCAGATCGGCGCCGGGATGGTGCGATCCCGATCCCAGGGCTCGGTCCAGCCAAGCTGGTTGAAAAGGTGATCCAGCAGCATTCCGGTGAACCCCCAGACGGTGACGCCGTCCACTAGGAAGCCGGAGCTGGAGATGACGGCACCCTTGTGATTGATCACGCAGGTGACCCGGTTGTCCGGGTTGAGCAGGTCCGCGACCGGAACGCGGAAGACCCGGCGTGTTTCCCGCTGGTCCACTGCTTGCACTGGCGAGGGCGCATCCCACCAGGCAAGAACCGGGGTGACCAGGTAATTACTGACGGGCAGTCCCACCGCCGGAAGCGGGCCGAGAATACGCACCCCGTCTGAGTTGAGGCCGGTTTCTTCGACGGCCTCGCGTAGCGCGGTCGCCTCAATGCTTGCGTCACCCGGCTCAACGCCGCCACCGGGTAGGGACACTTGTCCGGGGTGATTGTTCAGATCGGCGGCACGCTCCATTAAGAGGATGTCGATATCTTTGGCGACGGCGCGGGCGTCGTGGTCGGCGGGAACGGAATCGAGGCGGCCAAAGAGCACCAGGACGCCCGCTCGTCGTGCCGTTGCCGGGTCGACCGGGCGGATGTTTCTGACTTCATCGGTGTGTGGGGAAACGTCGCCACGAGCGGCGCGCCGCGCTATGTCCTCGAGATCCGCCAATGCGCCCACTGCAGACACCTTTCTTTCCGCGCCCCGCTTGATGGTGGGCGAGCCTTGCCGGTTATACCGCGCCGTTGTTTCACCCCTGTTGCCAGGCCCCTTGCCGTGGCCCTGTTGCCGCGCCCCTTGCCGTGGCCCTGTTGCCACGGCTCTGGCAGGAGCGCCCATGTCCCACCCTACGGTGTCAGGCTGTACCCCTCTTGGCGGAGCTCGCGGCGGGTTCTGCCGGAAAGCATCTTCTGGTGTAGGTCTTCGCGTCCGGGCGCCAACTCGTAGGCGAGCAGCTTCCGTGCCACTTCCGGGTCGGTGGGACCCAAACCGAAGCTCGGGCAGTCTTTGGCAATGGGGCACACCCCGCAGGCGGGTTTTTTAGCATGGCAAATCCGCCGCCCGTGATACACCACCACGTGCGAAAGAGTGGTGTAATCCCGGCGCGGAAACATGGCCCCCACCGCTGCTTCGACCTTGACCGGGTCGGTTTCCTCGGTCCACCCAAAGCGGCGCACCAGCCGTCCGAAATGCGTGTCTACGGTGATCCCCGGAACCCCGAACGCATTGCCGAGCACCACGTTAGCGGTCTTGCGACCCACCCCGGCGAGCGTAACCAACTCGTCTAGGCGTCCGGGAACGTCGCCGCCAAATTTCTCCACCAAGGATGCAGCGAGCTTGCGAATGCTCTCGGTCTTTGCTCGGTAAAAGCCCAGCGGCCGGATGATCTCTTCCACCGCGGCCGGGTCCGATGCGGCGAGCGCGGGCGCGTCCGGATAGGCCGCGAAGAGCGTCGGGGTGACCGAGTTGACCCGCACGTCCGTGGTTTGTGCCGACAATACGGTCGCGATCAGCAATTCGAAGGGGTCGCGGAAGTCGAGTTCCGCCACGGCGTAAGGGTAGGTACTCGCCAACACCCGAAACATTCTGCGAGCGCGGCGAGTCTTGGCAAGCTCGGTTTCGGTTTTAGGCTCGTTCAACGTTGGAAATATCCTCCAAGATGCCGGTCTCACCGTTTTCAGTAGACACGAGGAAACTGGTTCCGCGGTCTTCCAGCGCCAGAATCCACATTCCGGGCTCCAGGGCGGCCACCCGCGTCCCGCTTCCGGGCTCAACGATGTGGCGTGTCTCCGGTACCGCAAACCAGAACGCGGTCTGTCCATCTTGTGGGGCTTCTTGCGCCGTCTCTTCGGTCTCCGGACGGGCCGGTTCCCCCTCCCGCGGCGCCGAGCCCGCACTCTCACGGGCCGAATCCTGCGGAGCCGATCCGGCAAAAGACCGTTGTTCCGTGGGCGTTTGCTCCGCCCCGCCCGGGGCACCCAAACGGTCTCCTTGAGCCGCCGAGTCACTCGAGTTCACAGCGCTACCGCTCCCAGCGTTACCGCCCCCGGAACTGGCAGCCCCAGCGGCCGCAACCCCCGTGTTACCGACCCCACCCGGGCCGGTCTTCCCCGACGCAGTATGCGGCTCTCCTGCACCACGGCCCCAGGACAGCGTGGTAGACGCTTTGGACGCTCCTGAATCCGCCGCTCGCGGAGCAACCCCGGGTCGAGCCAGGAAACTCGGCTCCTCGCTAACCCCCGCGGCTCCAGTCCCGGCACTGCGCTCGGTATTCGGCTCGGCACCCAGCCCGGCACCCGCCTCCGCCCCGCGCGCAAACTCGTCCTTGAACGGCGCGAGGAACGGCGCAACGGCCGCAAAAAACAGGTACCCGAGCGCCCCGATCAGCGCGAAAACAAACCCGCCCACAACGCCGCTCGGCAAAAACTGCGCGTACGGCAGCACTTCAAAAAGCGTCACCGGGATGACGAAGACCCCTGCCACAATCGACGACACCATCGCCACCTGATTGAGGCTCAGCCCCAGAAGCCGCCATTCCTTGCGTGTGAACGCACGCACGCCGAGCATCACGAGCACATACAGCGGTATCAACAGCAAAAACAGCCACCCAAACGGCGTCCACACAAATGCCGGCGACGCGGCCGTCACCAAAATGCCGATCAGCATGACAAAAACCGACAACGCGGTAAACAGTTCCCGCTGATGAAATTTGGCAATAACCCCGTTCGCCGTGTTGGCCACGCCAGCACTCGAATTTCCCTGACTGCTCATACTTCCTCCCACGCCGCTACTCTTTCCTCACACCCTAGCCGCTCGCGCTGACATTGGGCACCGGCCGCCCTCGCTCCCGTTCCTAAGCAAGGACCTGGCACGGTACTTTCCGCTCGCAACATGAAGTACGACGACGCCCCTCACCTTCACCCCGCAGCGCACCCAAGCGCGGGGTGCTTGGTCAACCCACGGGCGGCACGAGCACCGCCCGCTAGTCGCACAAACACGCACACTAGTCCCGCACGCTGTGACACAGCGCACAAACTGAACCCCGAAAGTACTAGGCTGAATTGCGGAAAGAGTGACCGCGTGCCACAGCAAAAACGTGACAAAGGAATCTGATGACTGAGCAGAACACCCAAACCGGATCCCAA
Organism: Haematomicrobium sanguinis DSM 21259; assembly: GCF_000688395.1. Classification (GTDB taxonomy): domain Bacteria; phylum Actinomycetota; class Actinomycetes; order Actinomycetales; family Micrococcaceae; genus Haematomicrobium; species Haematomicrobium sanguinis. The sequence goes on from NZ_JIAG01000001.1 coordinate 308,954, forward strand.
GCCTCCGGCGATGCCTTTGAAAACCTGTTGAAAGAGAACCGCCAGTTCCCGCCCAGCGAGGAATTCGCCGCCAACGCGGTCGCCCAGCCGGAGATTTATGAGCGTGCCAGCGCCGACCCGCTCGCCTTTTGGGCCGACCAAGCCCGAAACCTCCTGACCTGGGACAAGGACTTCACCGACACTCTTGACTGGAGCGACGCCCCCTTCGCGAAGTGGTTTGTCGGCGGTGAGCTGAACGCCAGCTATAACGCTCTGGACGGTCACGTTGAGGAGGGCAATGGCGACCGTGTGGCCATTTATTTTGAAGGCGAACCCGGGGACAGCCGCGCCATTACCTATGCCGAGCTCACCGAAGCGGTGAAGAAGGCGGCCAACGCCTTTGAAAGTTTGGGCGTCCAAAAGGGCGACCGCGTCGCGGTGTACTTGCCGATGATCCCGGAAGCGGCCATCACCATGTTGGCTTGCGCCCGCATTGGCGCCGTGCACTCCGTGGTCTTTGGCGGCTTTTCCGCAGACGCGCTCCGCAGCCGCATCGATGACGCCGAAGCGAAACTCGTGGTCACTGCGGATGGCACCTATCGCCGCGGCAAGCCGAGCGCACTCAAACCCGCGGTGGACCAGGCCCTCGAGAAGCCGGGCCACACGGTGGAAAACGTTGTTGTGGTCAAGCGCAACGGTGAAGACGTTCAGTGGAATGAGATTGACACGTGGTGGGATGACCTCATGGCCGAGGCGAGCCCGGAGCACACCGCCCAAGCCCATGACGCCGAGCATCCGCTGTACATTCTCTATACCTCGGGCACCACCGGCAAACCCAAGGGCATACTGCACACCACCGGCGGCTACCTCACTCAGTGCGCTTTCACGCATCTGAACACCTTTGACCTCAAACCGGAAACCGATGTGTTCTGGTGCACCGCGGACGTCGGGTGGGTCACCGGACACAGCTATGTTGTCTACGGCCCGCTCGTCAACGGCGCCACCCAGGTCATGTATGAGGGCACCCCCGATACTCCGCACCAGGGCCGCTGGTGGGAGATCGTGGAGAAGTACAAGGTCTCGCTCCTGTACACCGCTCCCACCGCGATCCGCACTTTCATGAAGTGGGGCCGTGACATCCCGCAAAAGTACGATCTCTCCTCCTTGCGCCTGCTCGGTTCGGTCGGCGAGCCCATTAACCCTGAGGCGTGGATGTGGTACCGCGAGATCATTGGCGCGGGTATCACACCGATCGTCGACACCTGGTGGCAAACCGAGACCGGCGCCCAAATGATCACTCCGCTGCCTGGCATCACCGCAGCCAAACCCGGATCGGCGCAGGTGCCGTTGCCCGGAATCGCGGTGGATGTCGTGGATGAGATGGGCACGCCCGTTCCCAACGGTCACGGCGGTTTCCTGGTGGTCAAGGAGCCATGGCCGTCCATGTTGCGCGGCATCTGGGGCGACCCCGAACGCTTTAAAGAGACGTACTGGTCGCGCTTTGACGGCATGTACTTTGCCGGCGACGGCGCAAAAAAGGACGAGGACGGCGACATCTGGCTCCTGGGCCGGGTCGATGACGTCATGAATGTCTCCGGTCACCGCTTGTCCACCACCGAAATCGAATCGGCGCTGGTCAGCCATGACTCGGTGGCAGAAGCCGCCGTCGTCGGTGCGAGCGATGACACGACCGGCGAAGCCGTCGTCGCGTTCGTGATCCTGCGCGGCTCGGCCAAGGATGACGATGACATCGTCACCACCTTGCGTAACCACGTGGCGAAGGAGATCGGCCCGATCGCTAAACCCAAGCACGTCCTGGTAGTTCCCGAGCTTCCTAAGACCCGCTCCGGCAAGATCATGCGGCGCCTGCTCAAGGACGTCGCCGAGGGCCGCGAGGTTGGCGATGCGACGACCCTCGCCGACCCGAGCATCATGCAGGAGATCGCCGAATCCATGCGCAAGTAACTCACCGAAAGCAACACCCATCACGTCATCAAGGCTGGGGTTGGGCGCCGTTGTGAGTGAGAATAGGAATATGAACGCACCCGCAGAGGGATCACGCACCCTGCTCATTCTCAACGGCCCCAACCTCAATCTGTTAGGTACTCGGGAACCGGAAGTCTATGGCGAGGCGACGCTAGAGGACGCGATCGAGTTGGCCTCGGCCGCCGCCGAGCGGGCGGGGTGGACTATCGAGAGCTTCCAGTCCAACTCCGAAGGCGCGCTGATCGATCGCATTCACGCTGCGCGGGGCAACGCCGCCGGTATCGTCGCGAACCTCGGCGCGTACTCGCACACCTCGCTCGCCATTGCCGATGCCCTCGCCGCGGTGAACATCCCGGTGGTGGAGGTGCACGTCTCCAACGTCTTCGCTCGCGAAGGCTTCCGCCACCACTCCTACATTTCGGCGCTTGCCCGGACCGTCATCGTCGGCGCGGGCATCGACGGCTACCGCCTCGCGACCGAACACCTCACCCGCTCCCTCCCCTCGACTGTGTAGCAGTTAATGCCCATCCCAGCGCGTAACATGGGCATTAACTGCTACACAGTCGAGGGAGGCGGGGCTACTTGACGGTGCAGACCCCGGTTTGCACCTGCTCGTTCATCCCGGGCGCACCGGCCGCCACCGGTTCGAGGATGCTCTGCGACAAGGCATAGCCCACCGGCTCGCTCTGCACGGCCTTCGCAAATATCACCCCGGCCACTCGACCTTGCGCGTCCAACAACGGCCCCCCGGAATTCCCCTGCTGCACATTCGCCGCCAGGGTATAGACATTGCGCAGGCTCGGTTCGGCCCCGTAAATGTTCGCGACCGCTACATCGGAGCGCGAAATGACCTTGCTCGGCTGAATCTGATACGGCCCGCCCGCCGGGTACCCGCCAAACGCTCCGGTGCTCCCGGGATCCTGCCCCGGCGCCAACGGAATCGGCGCGAGCCCGAGCCCCTCCACCGCTATGACCGCGATATCGTTCGCCGGATCAAAATAGACCACGCGCCCGGCCCGCGAAGACTGTCCCGGAATATCCACCACCGGCTCGCTCACACCGGCAATCACGTGCGCATTGGTCACAATTCGATCCGGCGCTACAACAAACCCTGACCCGGTCTGGTTTTGCCCGCACTGAAACGCCAACCCCGTCACACGCACTATGGATGCGGATGCCCGCCGGTAATCGGGTGTGTCAACGCTGGCGTCCGGTACCACCGCCTGATCCGGCGGCACCTGCCCCAAAATTGTCGGGATGCCTTGTGCCACAATCGCCCCGCGTGCCCCGGCCATCCATTCGCGCACCGGCGCCGGCGTCGACATATCGATCGCCGAAATCACCCGGGAATCGGTGAGCGCCCGGGTCAGCCAGGGCACACCCAACCCAGAAATACTGGCAGCCACCATTGAAATCACAAGCGCGGAGGTCACCAACCCGAGCACACCGCCGACCAGACGCTCCAAAAACTTTAGCGGCGTCTTATCGGTCGACTTACGCAACGCGCGCCCGATCGCGGACCCAATCGCCACACCGGAGCCGAGCAACACGACCACGGTCAAGATCGTGACCGGCGTCCGCCAGGCCGAATCCTCAACCCACCCGATCACCAGCGGCACGGCAAAATACGCGCCCACGGCCCCGCCGACAACACCCAACAGCCCGCCGAGCGTCACCCAAAAACCGCGCACAAAACCCATCACGGTATACACCAGCAACAGCAAGCCCACCACAAAATCCAAGGCGGTAAATCCGGAAGTCTGCACGCATGCAAGTGTAAATGCGCTCCCTGAAAGGCTCATACGAATGCACACTTGGGAACTGTTTTAGAGCATTAGCACGTTGAAAAGGGTGTGTAACCCTATGGTGACGTGCAAAGATACGGCAAGATAGGTAATAGCTCACATTTGTTAACAGGAGTTTTGGATGGATATTGAAGTTCTTCGCCGCGCGCCCCTCTTTGCGAGCTTGGGCGATGACGTCTTCGCTGCGCTCACCGATGAGCTCACCGAAGTAGATTTGGCCCGCGGCGCCTCGGTGTTCCGCGAAGGAGACCAGGGCAACGAGCTCTACTTCATCATTTCCGGCAAGATCAAGCTGGTGCGCACTTCCAGCGACGGCCGCGAAAACCTGCTCGCGATCTTGGGCCCGGGCGAACTCTTCGGCGAGATGGCGCTCTTTGACCCGCACCCGCGCACCGCCACCGCGACCGCCGTGTCTGAAACGCGCCTCGCCGCCCTGCGCAACGAGAACCTCCGCGCCGTCATCGAGAAGCGCCCCGAGGTTTCCGCGCAGCTCCTGCAGGCCCTCGCCCGCCGCCTGCGCAAAACCAACGAATCGCTCGCCGACCTCGTCTTCTCCGACGTTCCCGGCCGCGTCGCCAAGGCGCTACTGGACCTCGCCGACCGTTTCGGCAAGCAGGCCGCCGACGGCGTGCTCGTCGCACACGAGCTCACCCAGGAAGAACTCGCCCAGCTCGTTGGCGCCTCCCGCGAAACCGTCAACAAGGCGCTCGCCGAATTTGTGCAACGCGGTTGGCTGCGCCTTGAGGCCCGCGCCGTGGTCATCCTCGACGTGGGACGTTTGCGCCAGCGCAGCCGCTAAAGGACACAGCGCAGCCGCTAGATCGCACAAGCATTAAGTACGACGGCGCGCCCCACACTTTTGTGCGGGGCGCGCCTTTCGTTGTGGTGACTTCGAGCGAAAATGCTAGCGGCTTCTGCCGACGGTCCCGTCAAATCCCTTTTGCGGGAGCACTTCGAGGAAGAGTTCGCCGTCGTTTTCGATGAGTTCGGGCTGGAAGGTGCATACCTGTCGTTTGTTGGCGAGGTAGGCGACACAGCCTCGGGCCACGGCCAGCTTCTCCAGCACAATCTGGGTTGCCGGCGTCATCAGGTCCGCCATACTACGGCCCCGGGTATTTTCTTCATCGACCATGTCGCCCAGCGCACTCGTATTGCGTTGGTCGATCAGCTCTGCCGCCGGAACGAATCCGAGCCAGGTGCCCTTGCCCTCCAGGGGGCTGATCTTCTGTCCTAGCGGGGCTACCGCAGAGAAGTACATGGTGTCGAAACGCTTGTGCGCAAAATCGGGTGAGAGCCAACGGGCAAGGGGTTTGAGCATGTCTGTGCGCATCGTCAAGCCGCGGTTGCCAAGGACCTCGCCGAAGCTGAGTTCATCGGCGGCGAGGGACATTCGCAGCTTCATCCATTCGGGGCCGCTATTGGACTCGACCACAATGCCGTTGGCGTCCTCGGCCAACAGGATGCCGGTCTCTTCGAAAAGCTCACGGATCGCACAGGTGACAATCTTTCGCGCCTGGGTGGAGTCCGTTATTCCTAACTGCTGAGCCCACTGGGTAGGTGAGGGTCCCGCCCAAGGTGCGGCATCGCCGTCGTTCTCCAGCACGGAACCACCCGGGAAGGACACCTTGCCGAGTGGGGATTCGCCGCGCCGGTAACCCAAAAGTGCCTCGGGGCCGTTTTCGGTGTCGCGCAGGAGCACGACCGAGGAGGCGAGACGGGCGGTGCGGGGTGCGCGTTGGCCGAGCTCGATCCAGCTTTGCGCCGCGCCGGTGTCATCGGAGGGCAAGGGAAACGTTCGCGTCAGTGCGAGTGTCTTGGTGTCAGACAAATTCAGCAATCACTTCAATCTCTACCGGCGAATTCATGGGTAGCACGGTGACTCCCACCGCACTGCGGGCGTGGATACCGGCGTCGCCGAAGACGCTTCCCAAGAGTTCGCTTGCACCATTAATAACGCCCGGTTGACCGTAAAATTCCGGGTCGCTGGCCACAAATCCCACGACTTTCACGATCCGCGTAATGCGATCCAAGTCAGCGATTTGACCCTTAATTGCGCCGAGCGCATTGAGGATGGAAACCTCTGCGAGTTCTTTGGCGCGCTCGGGAGTTACCTCGGCTCCGACCTTCCCCGTGTCTGTGAGTTCACCATTAATAAAGGGGAGCTGGCCGGCCGTATAAACATAAGGCCCGCTGATGACTGCCGGGACGTACGCTGCGAGCGGTTTCGGGGCTTCTGGGACGCTCAGTCCGAGATTGGCGAGCGCCGTTTCCACGGCCGAAATGGCGTCATTGCCCGCGCTCATGCGGAAGTCTTCTCCCGTTTGAAGTAGGCGACCAGACCCGAGCCCTCGTTTCCGGGGACGAGTTGGACGAGCTCCCAGCCGTCCGAACCCCATTGGTCGAGGATGGCTTTTTCGCGGTGCAAAAGCAGCGGTGTGACAAAGTACTCCCAGGTCTTCATGTGACCCAGCCTAGCGCCTCCTTGTAAACTGGAGAACATGGCCGGATCCAAGAACCCCCTCTTTAACACTGCCACCACACTGGGCAAGGTGGTGGCTTTCGTTGTGGTTGCCGCCGTCTGCGGCGTGCTGACTGCGGGCTTGATGGTGCCTCTCACCTCGGCGATCGGAGCGGGTACGGCGGCTTCGATTCAGACCTTCGAGGATCTGCCGAGCGAGCTCGTCGGTGATGCGCCGTTCCAGCAGACTCAGGTGCTTGACCGCGAGGGCGGCCTGATTGCGACGCTCGGGACAAACCGCAAGGTGGTTCCGCTGGATCAGATCAGCAAGACGATGCAGGATGCGCTCTTGGCCATCGAGGACGCTCGGTTCTATGAGCATGGCGGCGTGGATATTCGCGGTGTCGGCGCCGCAATCTATGGCGCCTTGCAGGGCGATAGCCTGCGCGGAGCCTCCACTATCACTCAGCAGTATGTGAACAACGTCATTATTAATGACCGCATCCAGGCGGGCGAGGACGCCGGTTACGCCGTGCGCAAGACCATTGGCGACAAGATCAAGGAAGCGCGCCTGGCCATTGCGGTGGAAAAGAAGATGTCCAAGGAAGAGATCCTGGCCGGCTACCTGAACATTGTGCCGTTTGCCGGAGATGCTTACGGCATCGAAGCCGGAGCGAACTACTACTTTGGGGTTTCGGCCAAGGATTTGAACGTGCCGCAGTCGGCAATGCTGGCCGGCATTGTGAACGGTATTGGCGCCTATGACCCGATCCAGTACCCAGAAGCCGCAAAGGAGCGCCGCAACTTGGTGCTCAAGGCCATGCTCGATCAGGGCAAGATCGATCAGAAAACCTATGACGAGTCGGTCGCATCCGATCTGGGACTGAATGTACAGCCGCCCAAGAAAGAATGTTTTGCGGCCGTGCAGGCTGGTTATTTCTGCCAGTATGTCAGGGCGCTCATCGAGGGCAATCCCCAGTATGGAGAAACGCTGGAGGACCGCAAGAAGTTCTTGAGCCAGGGCCTCACCATTAAGACGACCTTGGACCCTGTAGCTCAAGCTGCCGCTCAAAACCGGTTAAATGAGGCCGCCAACCCGGATCCGGCCCTAACCGATCCGTCCATGGCGGCAGGTATGGTTTCGGTTCAGCCGGGAACCGGTGATGTGCTGGTCATGGCGCAGAGCACGCGTTACGACGGTCAAGATCAACCTGGCAGTAGCCAAATCAACCTGATGATTCCTCAGTACAAGGACGGTGACCCGAACTGGCCGCTATCGCCGACATCTAACGGTTTGGCGCCTGGTTCATCCTTCAAACCGTACGTGTTGCAGACCTGGCTCGAGGCCGGGCGCGGGTTGAATGAACGGCTTGATGCGCGGGATAAGGATTACCCGGTAGGTACCCCTTTCCCCGCCAGCTGCCTGCCGGACGGTAATTACTACATCGGCGGCGAGACGTACAAACCACGCAACTACAATTTGCGGCCGTACACGGTGGAGAGCGCTTTAAACGGACTCAAGGCTTCCCTCAACACCGTGACCATCGCCGAAGCCAAGCAGCTCGATCTGTGCGCGATCTTCCAGAACGCTGCAGAGGCCGGTGCAACACAGGCCACATGGAACAAGGACACTGCTCCAGAGTATGGCACTGCGCCCGCTGGAACTCCGGAGTCATTGCTGACAAAGCCAATGCCAGTGGCGCTCCCCAACGTCCTTGGCTCTGCGAACACCTCTCCCCTGGGACAAGCAACCGGCTTCGCCACGTACGCAGCCGAGGGCTTAAAGTGTGAACCACGCGCGATTCTGGAAATCAAGGACAAAACTGGGAAGTCTTACCCGGTCGCCGAACCAAAATGCGAACAGGTCATCGACAAGAACGTCGCCATTGGTGTGAAGTATGCACTCTCGCAAACCATGACTCCCGGCGGCTCGGCCGCAGCCTATTACATTCCCAACGCTGGCGGAAAAACCGGCACCACCGAGTCACGTGAAAACACCTGGTTTGTCGGTATTACCAGCGGCATCGCCACGGCGACCTGGATGGGAAGCATCGACAACACGAAATGGTCAGCCGACATGGGAACTCCGAAGCAGATTGGCGGGCGGGTTTACCAAGAGGCAGACGGTGGCAGTACCGCACTGCCCATCTGGAACGCCTACATGAACGATATTGCCGGTCGTTACCCCGCCGACCCGTTCCCCTATCCGTCGCCGGAAATCATGAACGGACGCAATCCGAATAACTTCCAGTTGCCTCAACCGCCTCAGCCTGCACCCTCCAACCCTCCGGGTGACGGCGGCGGAAACGGCGGAGACAACAACGGCAACAACGGGAATAATGGGGGCGGCAACGGTAATGGAAACGGCAATAATGATGACTAGTTCTGCCCGGTGAGTACCTCTGACTTTACGGCCACCCAGCGCCGAGGACCACGCGTCCTCGGCGCTCTTGGCGTGGCATCACTGGTTCCTGCCGCCGCGCTAGCCTATGCCTACGGCTATGAGCGCAATGCATTCCAGGTGCGCGAAGAGCAGCTAAGTATTCTGCCGCCCGGTCAAAAACCGTTGAGAATCCTGCACCTGAGCGATATCCACTTTGTGCGCGGCCAAAAGAAGAAGGCCGCTTGGCTACGTTCGCTTGCCGATCTCCAGCCGGACCTCGTGGTCAATACCGGCGACAATCTCTCCGACACCGGTGCCGTCCCGGAACTGCTTGACGCCCTGGAACCGCTCATGAAGTTCCCCGGTGTCTTTGTCCCTGGATCGAATGACTACTACGGACCGATGCTCAAGAACCCGCTGACGTACCTGGTGCGCAACAGCAATGAGGGCAAAAAGAAGAAGCTCCCGCCGAATAACCCCTGGCCCGAGATGTTCAACGCCTTTGGTCGCGCCGGCTGGATCGATCTCACGAACCGCAACCAGTCCTTAGCGATGGATAGATTGCGATTGGACTTCACCGGAGTTGATGATCCCCACTTGGGCCGCGAACGCTACGCGGGTTGGCCTTTGGGCTCCTCGACGTCCCACGAGGCACCGCACCTCAAGATCGCCGTGACACACGCCCCCTATCAACGGGTGCTAGATCATTTCACCGCCGAGGGCGCTGACCTGATCTTGGCCGGGCACACTCATGGGGGGCAAGTCTGCATCCCCGGATACGGTGCCATCACCAGCAACTGCGACTTGCCGACCTGGCGCGCCAGCGGGCTAACCGAATGGGAACTGGACGGTGTTCAGGTGCCGCTCAACGTGTCCGCGGGTATCGGAACCAGCAAGTACGCCCCGGTCCGGTTTGCCTGCAAACCCGAAGCCGTACTCCTCACCCTCACCTAGCCGCCACCACGCCCCCTCGTTTCGCATCCCCGTACCGCATTTTACGAGCGGTATACGGCTCTCGAAACGCGGTACAGGGATGCGAAACGCGTGAGAGAGTTCACTAGAAACGCCGAGCGATCCAACCCGAAGGACGTTAGCCTCTGACTTAAAAGTTCCCGTATATGAGGAACGTCCATACGGTTGCGCTTAGTGGAGAAACTGTCGCCAAAAATACAGTTATGAAAGGTGCCGCTAGGCCGGTCGCGCCGAGGCCAATCACCAAGATACCCAAGCTGATTACGAGCGTGGTGCAGAAAACCATGAGGAGCCTTGCTTGGGGCTTCTTGAAGATGCGAACTATTAGTAGAACGATTAATCCCAGAATTGTGGAAACCGGAAGCCAGAGAAAGAATCCGAAGACAAAGTAAAAGATGTCGAGCTCCACTGGACCGAAATCGTCACTTCCCGGGCCCGGAGATAGATCTACAACTAGGGTAGTTACTGCCCCAAAGATTACAGAACTAAGCGCTACGCCCAGGCAAAACGAGGCGAACCTTCTCTTCAACGTCGTCTCCCTCTTGGCTGACTCGATTTGGGGTCCGCCGAGCTGGCCGTGTGAGCTGACATCGGAACCAGCAAGTACGCGCCACACCGTTACAGCACTCCTCGGGTAAAGAGCCGGATGACCTCCGGGGCAATGATGACAAAGTTGACCCCAAATAGCCACGCGAACGCGGGCCAATAGCGCACCGGGACCTGGTAATACTCGTTGTAGAAAAAGCTCACCAACGCCAAGATGAGATAGGCCAGGAACAGTGCGATGAGCAACGAGGTGAACACACCGAGGTCTCCATTGGAGTCGCCGCAAAACGGCCCGGAATCTACCTCGCAACCCCTACTTGTGTGTGGTGCTGCCGCCAACATCCTGTTAATGCCAATGGCCGGTCCGATAGTCAACAGAATGAATATTGGCGTGTAGAAGCTCAACGACCACGGCACCCGTTTACGCTCGTCCAAGCTCACGGTAAAAGCGTATCCGAGACGCAAAACGAGCAGGGCAAGTTGGAGCAACGCGCATGAGAAAGCGCCATGGTCCGAGTCGGCTCTGGACCATGGCGCTTTCGCCTAAGGGTGCGAGTGATGTGCTCGCTCTTGAGCTAGCTCGCGGTTAGCTCGCCTGAACGGTGTTGTAAAGGCTTTGAATGACCGAACCCCAATAAGGTCCAAACATCTTGTTCGGAACGTTGGAGTAACCATAGCTGTTCACCGAGTTCTGCTGACCCTGCGGGTTGGTGCCGATGAACCACGGTCCACCCGATGAGCCACCGGTCATGTCACAGCTGATGCCCTGCGTGCTGGAGCCGTAGGGATCGGGAGTAGCAGCACCGGTGCAGCTCTTGAGCGATTGTCCATCAAACGGTGAAGCCTGCGGATAGCCGAAGGACTTATAGGTCAAACCAGTCGCCTGGTTGAACGCCACACCGGAAGACCCAACGCGATCCTGCACGGTCTGGCCGTTAAGCGTATTCAGTTTCACGAACGCAGTGTCATATTCGAAGTCACCGCTTTGCACCCACTGGGTCGGGGCGTTCAGGCTTTGCGCGGTCCACTTGCCGTACGGGGCGTTGCCGTTCAAGTAGGCGGGCACAAACACAAAGTTCGTGTAGTAGGCGCCGGGCCCGGCGTTCACGCAGTGACCGGCGGTCGAAACCGTGCTCTTGTTCGAGGCGGTCACCACGTTGCCCGAGCAGACGTAGTCAGAGGTGCCAATCTTGAAGAACACCTTGCCGATGTTCGGTACCGGGCTCTCGCTACCGGCTTCCGGCGTCTTGCCGCCCTTCTTGGCCGTGGGCGCCTTGCCCGCAACCGACTGCGGGTTTCCTTTGGCGACACCCTGCGGAGCCTTCTTGGTGGTATCCACCTTCGGCGCGAGGACGTCGGCAGGGATCGCGTTCTTCATGCGCTCTGGCGTCCAGTATTCTGCGGCAGCCTGAGCTTCCTGTGAGGTGATGGACTTGGAGCTGAAACGCTGTTCCTCGCCTTTTCCATTGTTGCCACCCGGGGCAGCGAACGCAGTACTGGATGCAAGTGCTGCAATGGCCAACGCGGAAAGCGTGGCCGAGGTCAACCGACCTAGTTTCATGGGGGATCTCCCTTTCTGATCACTGACTGGGCACCATCGTTGACGCCCGGTCCTCCATCAGGAGTACTAGTGATGCTCTACCCGAAAAATGCGCTGCGGAACAGGTTTCGGTGAAAAAACTTTGAAAATCCCCAAACGTCTTGCCCGTACGGCACCCGGGCGGTATTGTTCGCCTGCCAATCTACCGGGGACTTCCGATTGACACTCCTCAATACCGCGAAAGTGAAAGAGTTACAAGACTGTAAGTTGAATAATTTTCGGCGTAAAGTAGTTGTCTCGGGAAACAATATTGCTCGCACGAAACTTTTGAGGTCATCCATGTCCCGCTCCGCCTCCTCGCGTCAAGGGGAGCAACCATCCGACGCACCGCAAAAATCACTCACTACCGAGACCACTCTTTGGCACACTCTGGGACGTCTCCTCGACTATGTGCGCCCCATGATTGGCCGTCTCATCGTCGGTCTGTTCATTGCGCTTAGCGCCTCCGTCGTCGCCCTGCTCATCCCCCAAGTCCTCCAGTCGATGATCAACAACACGCTGCATGAAGACGGCCAGACCAAGGACGTGTGGATCTCGGTCGGGATCATTGCCGCGCTCGGCATTCTGGAAGCGACCCTCGTGTGGCTTCGCCGCGTCATGGTCATCACCCCGGCAATGTCGGTCGAAACCCAAATGCGCGTCGGCCTCTTTCGGCACCTAGGCACCCTTCCCGTCTCTTTCCACGACAGGTGGGCCGGCGGCCAGCTACTGCAGCGCTCCATGGGCGATCTCTCCTTGGTGCGCCGCTGGCTCGCGTTTGGCGCCATCTTCTTGGTCACCTCCATTTTGACCGTGATCATCGGAACCATCCTGATGTTCACGATCAACTGGATCCTGGCCATCTTCTTCTTGCTTGCCGCGATCCCGGTCACCATTACGGCCTTCCGGTTCCGCACCGTCTTCGGCGCGGCCTCTCGGCAAAGCCAAGAGCAAGCCGGCGACCTTGCGACCTCGGTGGAAGAGTCGGTTCACGGCATTCGGGTTCTCAAGGCGTTCGGTCGCGGCGGCTTCGCCCTTGATTCCTTCAGCGATCAAGCGCGCGAGCTCCAAGTCACCGAGCTTTTCAAAGCAAAAACATTGGGGCGATTCCTCGTCGTCGTGATTTCCCTGCCGGAAACCGCGCTGGGAGTCTCCCTAATTACCGGAATTATCCTCATCGCTCGAGGTGAGTTGAGTGTCGGTGCGCTGGTCGCATTCTTTGCTACCGCCGTCGTGATGGCCGGCCCGGTGGAAAATATTGGCATGCTACTTGGCATGACCCTTACGGCGAAGACCGCGCTGGACCGCCACTTTGAGGTCATCGATGAGCGCGACCCGCTGACCGAACCGGAAAACCCGGCCGATGCCAGCAACCCGCGCGGCGAACTGGCGTTCCGCAACGTGCAGTTCCGCTACCCGGACGCCAAGCGCAACCTGCCGCCGGTACTGCGCGACATTGATTTCACCGTGCGGCCCGGCGAGACCATGGCGCTCGTGGGCGTGACCGGGTCCGGCAAGAGCACGCTGCTCAACCTGGTGCCGCGCCTCTATGAGGTGAGCGAGGGCGGCGTGGAAATCGATGGCGTCGACATTCGCGATTACTCCATTGAAGATTTGCGCACGCTGGTCTCGGTGGCATTTGAGGACTCGATCCTCTTCTCCACCACGGTGCGGGAAAACGCGCTGATGGGCCTGCCCGACGGCGCCGCGGAGGACCCCGCATTTGACGCAGACCTGACACAAGCGCTGGATGTTGCGCAGGCGGACTTCGCCTATCGGTTGCCCGAGGGTTTGGACACCAAGATCGGCGAGGAGGGGCTCAGCCTCTCCGGCGGCCAGCGGCAGCGTCTCGCCTTGGCGCGAGCGATTGCGGCCAAGCCCCGGATCCTGGTCCTCGACGATCCGCTTTCCGCGCTGGACGTGCGCACCGAGGAACGCGTCACCGAGAAACTTCGGGAAATCCTGGCCGACACGACCACGCTTATTGTGGCCCACCGCCCCTCAACGGTGATGCTCGCGGACCGGGTCGCACTGCTCCAGGACGGCAAGATCACCGCGGTCGGCACGCACTCGGAGCTGTTGGCAAACAACGCGCACTACCGCTTTGTCATCGCGTCCCTGGAGCGGGAAACCACCGTGGATGACGTGCTGGACGAGGACATCCGCGATGAGGAAGAAGTGGGGGAAATGGCATGAGCGAGACCATCGGCACCAGCAACGAAGACGCCTTTGACCTTGAGCGCGGCGTCCGCAAACAAGTGCGTCAGCGCTCCCTGCGCCTGCTCGGAAGCCTGATCAAACCGCAACTGCGGCTGGTCCTGGGCACGCTGACGCTCATCATTCTCTCCACGCTGGCACGCGTGCTCCGGCCCGCCCTCATCGGCCTGGCGATCAACAATGCCATCGTGGCCCTGCAATCGGGGAATTGGGTGCCGCTCGGCCTCACCGGCGGCGGGTACATTGTGGCCGCAATTGCCGGCGGGGTGCTCTTCGGGCTGTACACCTTTTACACCGCGAAACTCTCCCAAGCGATGCTCTTGGAATTACGACGGCGTGTCTTCCGTCATACGCAGAGGCTCAGCTTGGAATTCCACGAGAAATACACCTCGGGCAGGATTATCGCGCGGCAAACCTCGGACTTGGAGGCGCTTCGCGAACTTCTTGACCAGGGCGTCGGTTCGCTGTTTTCCGGTTTCCTTTTCATGATCTTTACGCTCGTGTCCATCTTTACGCTGGATTGGCGCAGCGGCCTGGTGGTCGTGGTGGCGTTTATCCCGGCCGTCGCCTTAGCGCGCTGGTATCAGATTAGGTCCGAGCGCATTTTCCGTGCGTCTCGCGTGATTTCGGCGCAATTGATTGTGCACTTTGTTGAAACCATGACGGGCATACGCGCCATCAAAGCGTTCCGCAAGGAAAAGGCGGCCGATAAAAAGTACACCGGACTTGCCAACGAGTATCGCGACATTACGGTGGATTCCATCCGTCTGTTCGGCGTGCTGCAACCCGGCCTGATCCTGATCGGCAACCTGACCGTGGCTTCGGTGCTGCTCTTTGGCGGTTTCCGCGTGCTCGACGGGACCCTCGCAGTGGGCACCTTGGTCTCCTTGGTGCTTTATGCCAAGCAGATCTTCCAACCTGTGGAGCAAATCGCGACGTTCTATTCCTCCTTCCAATCTGCGGCGGCGGCGCTGGAAAAGGTTTCGGGGCTCTTGGAGGAAGCACCGACGGTGGTCTCCCCGAAGAACCCGGTGCCGCTCAAGGACGCGCGCGGTGCGATTAAGTTCACCGACGCCGAGTTCGGTTACGGCGACGGGCCCACGATCCTACCGAAATTCAACCTGGACATTCCGGCCGGTCAAACCGTGGCCGTGGTAGGGCAGACCGGTGCGGGCAAGTCAACGCTGGCGAAACTCATTGCCCGGTTCTATGACGTGACCGGCGGGTCCTTGACGTTGGACGGCGTGGAATTGCGCGATCTGTCCAACCAGGATTTGCGCCGCGCCGTGGTGATGGTGACGCAGGAGGCGTTCCTGTTCTCTGGGACGGTTGCTGAAAACATTGCCCTTGGCAACCCGGACGCGACGCAGGAGCAAATCGAGGCGGCGGCGAAGGCGGTGGGCGCGCACGACTTCATTATGAGCCTGCCCGAGGGATACAACACCGACGTCAACAAACGTGGCGGCAGGGTCTCTGCGGGGCAGCGGCAGTTGTTGAGCTTTGCCCGGGCGTTCTTGGCCGATCCTGCGGTGCTGATCTTGGATGAAGCGACGAGTTCGCTGGACATCCCCAGCGAACGGTTGGTTCAAGAAGGGTTGGCGAAATTGCTCGGCAACCGAACCGCGATCATCATTGCGCACCGGCTCTCGACGGTGGAGATTGCCGACCGCGTCCTGGTGATTCACGATGGCGCGATCGCCGAAGACGGCACGCCGGAAGAACTCTCCGAGGGCGACGGCCGGTTCGCGCAACTCAACCGCGCCTGGAAAGACTCCCTCGTCTAAAACCCCTCCCCCTCCAAATCGACTGTGCAGAACACGCACGCGACACGCCGTTAAAGCGTGCATTATCTGCACAGTCGATTTCGAGTGTGCACCGCGGCGGGATGCTCGCTCATTAAAATCGCGGCTTCACGAGAACTGCTCGGGTGACCCAAGCACCCGGCGCGAACGCGTGATGAAGGCGAGCATCGCCGTCGTTCATCTGGCGTTTTGGGGACATGGCGCAATCCGTACTATTCTTTAACGGTTGCTTCCGCGCAGGCGCGGCGGCGAATCGGGGTGTGGCGCAGCTTGGTAGCGCGCGTCGTTCGGGACGACGAGGTCGCAGGTTCAAATCCTGTCACCCCGACTTTCACTTTTAAGCGCCAAACTCGGTTTTCAGCGCCCTACATGCCGCTGAAAACCGATTTTGGCGCTTAAATTTGCCTAGAGCCAGCGGGGCGGGGCCGGCAGATCCGGCTGTTCGGCCACGAGGCGACCACCGCGGCCAGCCATCCACTGGACGACATCGGGCATCGCGCCGTCCGGAATCGAAACAGTTTCCCCGCGCGCCGCCCAGGCCCCGGAAATATCTCGAAACAACCTCTCCAGCACCGTCTGCGGAAAGTCCGCGAATCGCGCGCCATTACCCAGGTCCACCGCGTGTATCCATACCTCGCGGATCCGCATCCACACCGTTTCCGCGACCGGCACCTCTCGGCCTTGCGCGGTGCGCACGGGGAAATCCCAACGCTCATCGGGCAGATCTCGCCACTCCACATTTAAGTGGATTGCAGAGTGATCAAAGAGGTTGCGCAACGCGATCGGGCTCAGGGTCGCGCCCATCTCGATCTCCGCGTTGCGCGCGTCAGGCGAGGAATACATTGGCGTCTCCTCCCCGGTTTCGGCCCAATTCACCAATCGCGACAACCCACGCGCGTTGTACCCGACGTGCGCCACAACATGCGCGCGGGTCCACCCATCAAGCCCGGATGGCTCGTATAGGTCAGCATCGGGCAGCTCGCGCAACTTCCGCGCGAAATACGCCGTCCCGCGCCGCGCCTGGAGCAACCACTCCCGCGTTTCGGGGGAGCGCACCTGATCGAAACGGGCAACCATCTGCTACCCCTTCACCGCACGATTCTCGAGCCGACCCAATCCGTCGATCTCGGTCACCAGAATATCGCCATCTGCCAAGTACTCCGCCGGCTTACGCGCGTGCCCCACGCCTCCCGGTGTGCCGGTCGCGATGACGTCCCCGGGACGCAAGGTAAAGATTGTCGAAATGTAGGACACCAGTTTCTCCGGCGTGAAAACCAGGTCACCAGTCGACACCTGCTGCACCACCCGCCCATTCACAGAACCGGTCATCGTGGCACCCAGCTCAAACTCATCCGGCGTGACCAAGTACGGCCCCAGCGGCGTGGTGGCCTCCCACGTCTTCCCTTGGAACCATTGCGGGCTACGGTATTGCCAGTCCCGCATGGTCACATCATTGAGCACGGCATAGCCGGCAATATAGTTTCCTGCCTCGGCTTCACTGATGCGCCGGGCCGGTTTGGAAATTACGACGGCGAGCTCCGCCTCCCAATCAATCTGATCGGATTCTGGCGCCAGTTCAATGTCGTCGCGCGGGCCAATCAGGGCATCCGGATACTTGGCAAAGAGTGTCGGATACTCGGGAAGCTCGCGCCCCATTTCCTTAATGTGGTTGCGGTAATTGAGCCCGACGCACACGATCTTCTCAGGCCAGGTCACGACGGGGGCAAGGTCCGCCGTGGCTGCCTCGTGTTCGGGCCCAATCGCCGCCTCTGCAATGCCTTTCCAGCCCGCAACCTGCAACAGCTCCCCTACATCTGCGTAGCCGGGAATCTCTACCAGCGTGTCGCCGCGAAGAATCGCGGCCGTTGTTGCCGGTGCGGCACCGGAGAGTCGGAGAGTTGCAAGCTTCACGGAGTTACCCCTTCGATAAATGTGCGGTTAAAGCTCAGACGTTCCACGATCGGCGCGTCAGAAAATTCAAATAGGTCGATGCCCTCGGCTCCCGCCTGTATGGAGTAGGGGACCCAGGAGGGGACCACAAACAGATCCCCCTTGCCAAGTTCTGTCTGTTCATCACCCAACGTGACCGTGCCGGCCCCTTCAAATACTTGCCATACCGAAGACCCGACATCGCGGCGCGTGCGCGACGACGCGTCCGCGCGGAAACGGTGGAACTGCGCGCGGAGCGTGGGCATGACGTCGCCGCCAGTCGTGGGATTGGAATACCGCACCGCAGCGTGTCCGGGCTCGATCGTGGCGGGTTGGCCTTCATCCTCCAAGAGGAGCTGCTCGGCGAGCGCCTTATCCGTGTACTCCCACCGATACGCGTGTATCGGAGAATTGGTGTGCGCGTCGAGGCCGGAGAGCGGTCGGAGACCTGGATATGCCCACAATCGTTCGGCTCGGGAAATGTCCGGAGTCGCCTCGTCGGTGACGCGTTCGGACCCAAATTCGAAGAAGCTGGTGTCCATGTAGTGCACAAAGGGGATGTCCAGCCCGTCTATCCAGGCCATGGGTGCCTCGGACTCGTTGTAGTGTCCGTGGAAATTCCACCCCGGCGTCAGCAGAAAGTCCCCTCGTCGCATCGCCACCGGATCGCCATTGACCACAGTCCAGACGCCCTCGCCCTCAATCACAAAACGGAACGCGTTCTGCGAGTGCCGGTGTTCGGGAGCTGTCTCTTTGGGGCCCAAGTATTGGATTGCCGCCCACAGAGTGGAACTGACGTAGGGCGCACCGCCGAGGCCGGGATTCGCCAGGGCAATGGCCCGGCGCTCTCCGCCGCGACCCACCGGAACGAGGTCGCCCGCGCGTTCAGCCAGCGGGTACAGCGTGGACCAACGCCAGACGTGCGCGACGGCCTTCGGCTCCGGTGTCATAGGCATCAAGTCCGAGAGCTGGGTCCACAACGGGTTGAGGTTTTCCGCGGCAAAATCCGCGTACAACTGATCAAGTGCCTCCCGGTCGATGTCGGGGCCGGAGTCCATCGCCGCGGCTGGGCTGGCGGCGGCCGCTTCGGTGGCGGCCGAGTCGGTCGAGGCAGGTTCCGAGTGCAGAGCGTCAACTGGCGCGCTGCCGTCAAGGTTGGGTGTGCTCACAGGTGCTCCTTCGCACGTTGAGGTGGTGCACGGTTCACGCTATGAATCCCCCATACCCCGAAGCAACCTTATTCCGCTGTGCAGAATTACGATTCTTTCCACTCCCTGCCCGGCGCCCGCGAAAGCCGCCAGCGGAGCGCACACTCGACATCCCCAACGGAGCGCACACTCGTTATCCACTGTGCAGATAATGCACGCTTTAACGGCGTGTCGCGTGCGTGTTTTGCACAGTCGATTGTGGGGTTAGGGGGTTGCTAGGGCGGTGTTGATGGACTCGGCGCACATACGCATGAGCTCCAGACTGCCCTTTTCCAAGAGCCGATCCAGACGGGTCGTCGGGCAGGCCACCGCGAACGCCGCGATCGGCTCTCCCGAAGCGCTACTTAGACTCATCCCCACGGCCGCAACCCCGATTTCGGTATGGTCCTTATTCACCGCGAATCCGGTCCTCCGAATGACCGCCAGCTCAGCCACCAAGGACTCGAACTCCGCGTCGTCCAAGTAATCCCCCGCCAACTCGGCACCCTTGGATCGGTACAACTGCCGCACATCCGCTGCCGGCAATTGCGCCAGAATCGCTTTCCCGCCGCTGGTCGCATGCGCCCCGAAAACCGCGCCCTGCCGGTCTCCGACCCGCAGATACAGGGTCGACTCGACGCTCGAAACAAACCGCATGTTCGCCCCGACCCGCACCATGAGATTCACCGTCTCCCCCAACCGACTCGACAGCAGCTCCAGGTGCGGGGTTGCAACTCGGCGCAACTCGCGCGTCCAGTCCAGCCCGGCCGGAGACACGCCGATCGCCGGCCCCGGCAAATACTCCTTGTTCTCCCCCTGAACGGCGAAGCCGCGATATACGAGCATCGCCATCAACCGGTGCGCCGTCGAGCCCGCGATCCCGAGCTCCTCGGCGGCATCCTTGATGCGCAGATGTCCAATGTCGCGCAGGATCTGCACGAGTCGCAACGCGTTGTCCACCGACTCCAAAAAGTAGCTCGGCTTCCGTCGAATTGGCGCCTTTGTTTTGTTCTGCATAGCAGAATAATATTGCACACTGTGTGGCGTGACACACACTCTGGGGGAGCGAAAGCAAGCACAACCGTCCGCTCACTACCATGTCAACGAGGACTCATGAGCTCTTTACAGACCACCCCCGAACCCCGGCCCGTCCCCCAGGTGAGCCGGCAACCACGGCAACCGTTACAACGCTCGGCGCTCATCGCCGTCGTGCTGTGCTGGCTGCTCATCGTCTTTGACGGATATGACCTCATTGTCTATGGAACCGTCCAAGGTTCGCTCATTAATGACACCGGTTGGGGGCTGGATCGCGCGGGTGCCGGGACGCTCGGATCGGTCGCGTTCTTGGGGATGCTGATTGGCGCGCTGTTCGCCGGCCGCCTCTCGGACTGGATGGGCCGCAAAAACACCGTCCTCGCGTGCACCGCCCTGTTTTCCATCTTCACGATCGCCTGCGCGCTCGCCCCCAACGCGGTCTTTTTCGGCGTGTGCCGGTTCGTTGCCGGGCTCGGTCTCGGCGGGCTCATGCCGGCCGCTAACGCGCTGACCGCGGACCTCGTCCCGCAACGCCTGCGCGCCATGACCGCAACCATCATGATGTCCGGCGTCCCGATCGGCGGCACCATCGCGGCGCTACTCGGCATCGGCTTCATCCCGAATTTCGGTTGGCAATCCATGTTCTGGGGTGCCGCGCTCGGACTCGTCGTGGTCCTGCCGCTGGCCTGGAAATTCCTGCCGGAAACCATTGCCGCCCCGGACGCGACAGTCGGCGCCACCCCAGCAAACACCGCCGCCGCGCCTGACGCAACCGCGCGCCCCCGCAAATCCGGCTTCGGCGTGATTTTGCGCGCGCCCTACCTCGTTCCGAGTGCGCTGTTCGCACTCGTGACCCTCGCGACCCTCTTCGCCTGGTATGGCCTCGGCACCTGGCTGCCGAACCTCATGCAGACCGCCGGCCACGACCTCGGCTCCGCGCTCACCTTCGCGCTGGCCCTGAATCTCGGGGCCGTGGCCGGTTCCTTCATCTCGGCGTGGGCGGGCGACCGCTTCGGCCCCACCCGCGTCGCCAGCATCACAGCAATCATCGCGGCCGCGAGTCTGCTCCTGCTCTTGACGAATCCGCCAACCGCGCTGGTGTACCTGCTGCTCGTCCTCGCGGGCATCGGCACGCACGGCACCCAGTGCCTGATTCTCGCCGCGATCGCCAACAACTACCCGGAGCACCTGCGCGGCACCGCGCTCGGCTGGGCGCTCGGGGTCGGCCGGATCGGCGCGGTCGCCGCCCCGCAGGTTGGCGGCTGGCTGCTGGCCGCGAACCTCGGCGTCGGATCCAACTTCATCGCATTCGGTTTGGCGGCGGCGCTCGCCTCGGCCGGTCTCGCCACGATCGTCGCGGTGGTGAAGAACCGGCAGAGCACCGAGTAGCGCCTCGCGCCGCCCGCGCCGAGTTGCCACTTGCGTAGCGAAAGATCGCGTCAAAACCTACGCAGATGGCAACTCGGCAATGCAAGTTGCTTTCCGAGGCGTATAGTGAGCAGTTGCCTAGCCTAAACGCGAGTGAAAGATGTGAAGAATGACGGCGATGCCCCCTACCGCACGAGCGCTGAAGTTAAAGGTCATTGGGCTGGCGGTATCGGCCGCCGTCGGCGGCTTCCTTTTCGGCTTTGACTCCTCGGTGGTCAATGGCGCCGTCGATTCCATCCAGGGCCGCTTTGAACTTTCCGACGCGCTCACCGGTTTCGCCGTCGCCTCCGCGCTGTTAGGTTGCGCACTGGGCGCGTACCTGGCCGGACGCGTTGCCGACCGCTACGGACGCCGCGCCACCATGCTGCTCGGCGCGGGCCTGTTCCTGATCTCCGCGATTGGCACCGGCTTCGCCTTCTCGGTGTGGGACCTCATCTTCTGGCGCGTGGTCGGCGGCCTCGGCATCGGTATTGCGAGCGTGATTGCCCCGATGTACATTGCCGAAATTTCGCCGAAACTCATCCGCGGGCGCCTCGCCTCGCTGCAACAGCTTGCGATCACGGTCGGTATTTTCGCGGCGCTCCTCTCCGACGCGCTCTTTGCTAACTGGGCCGGCGGCGCATCCGAACCGTTCTGGTTTGGCATCGAGGCGTGGCGCTGGATGTTCCTTGCCGGTGCTGTCCCAGCGATCGCATACGGCATTCTTGCCTGGCGGGTCCCCGAATCCCCGCGCTACCTCATGCAAACGGGCAAGGAAGAGGAAGCACACCGCGTCTTCCAGATGGTCTGGCCCGCCGAAGACATCGCCAAGGCGGAACGGGAAATCCGCTCCAACATTGCCGAGGACAAGAAACTCGCCCGTATTTCGTTGTGGGGCGGCAAGTTCGGGCTTCTGCCCATTGTCTGGATCGGCATCATCCTCTCGGTGTTCCAGCAGTTCGTGGGCATTAACGTCATCTTCTATTACTCGACCACGCTGTGGCGCTCGGTCGGGTTCCAAGAGTCGGATTCGCTATTCATCTCGGTGATCACCTCGGTGACCAACGTCCTGGTGACGATCGTCGCGATTGCCCTTGTCGACCGCATCGGCCGCCGCCCCATCCTGCTCGCCGGCTCCATCGGCATGGCGATCTCGCTGGGAACCATGGCCATTGCGTTTTCCACTGCGAGCGGCACCGGAACCGAAGTTAGCCTGCATGGCGCCTGGGGCCCCATTGCGCTGATCGCCGCGAACGTGTTCGTCATCGCGTTCGGCGCCTCTTGGGGCCCGCTCGTGTGGGTGCTCCTGGGCGAAATCTTCCCGAACCGCATCCGGGCGAAGGCGCTCGGTGTCGCCGCCATGGCGCAGTGGATCGCAAACTTTCTGATCACCGTGAGCTTCCCGGTCATGGCGGGGCTCAGCCTGCCGCTCACCTACGGCATGTACGCTCTCTTCGCGCTCCTCTCCTTCGTGTTTGTGCTCACGAAGATCCCCGAAACAAACGGCATGTCCCTGGAAGAAGCGGAAACACTGTTCACCGCTAAGCCGAGCCGCAAGGAACGCAAGCTGCGGGCGTAAGGTGAGCATCGCCGTCGTGCTTCACTGCCCGGATACGCAAATGCGCGCTGATAAAGTGGAGCCGATATGAACTCTCACTTTCTGCAGTCCGAGGCATGGTCCGTGTTTCACGAGGCGATGGGGCACACCACTCATCGGCGCTCCGGCGACGGGTGGGAGTTTTTGGCCGTCGAGGAGGATGGCGGCGGCGGGCTCAAGCGGCTTTATACCCCCTACGGCCCGACCGTCGATTCCGAGGCGGCGCTCGAGGACGCTTTGACGGCGCTCGTGGCGCTCGCCAAGCAGGTGAAGGCCGCGTATGTGCGCGTGCAGCCGAGCGGGCCGGGGCTGACTCCTGGGGCGATCGCCGCGCTCGGGCTTAAGCCGATCAAGCACTCGCAGCCCGAGCACACCTGGCGGCTGGATCTCACTCAGGACGCCGAGGCGATCCTGAATGGCATGGCCGGGAAAAAGCGGAACCTGTATCGCAATTACACGAAAAAGGGTATGAGTTATCGGGTTTCGACCGATCCCGCGGATGTTGAGGATTTAATTCGGCTCATGCACGGCGTCGAAGACGCGAATGACGTGAATTTTCATGAGGACGAATACTTCCGCACCCAAGCGCGCGCCCTCATGCCGCGCGGCTTCGCGCGCTTGCATTTCATTGATTTAGCTAAAGAGGACGGCACCACAGAGCCGATTGGGGCGGCATTATCGTACGACGGCGATGAGGTCACCTATTACGCGTATGCTGCGGCTAGCCACGAATTCCGTAAATTGCCTGCCAGTACGGTGCTTTTGGCGGAAATGATTATGCGCGCCAAGGACGATGGGCAGAAGACTTTCGACTTTTACGGGATCACCGATTCGGAGGACCCGGATCACCCGTGGGCGGGTTTCACGAAATTCAAGAAGACCTATGGCGGTTACCAACACGATTTTTCGGCCACATACGAGTTGGGTGTGAATAAGCCCGCGTACTGGTTGTATTCGCTGGCCCGCAAAATTCAGCAACGGGGGAAGTAGATGCCCACTCGTTTCGCGAGCGAGTCGGAAATTGCCGACTGGGACAATTTTGTGGCCGGGAACCCGCAGGGTGCGGATGTTTTGCAGTCGGTGGAGTTTGGCCGGGCGAAGGAGCGGCGGGGCTGGCGGCCGCGCTACATTGTCGATGACTTCGGCGGGCATCTGGCCCTAGAGAAGTCCTTTCCCGGTCTAGGGAAGTTCTGGTACTTCCCCAAGGGCCCGAACGTGACGACCGTTTCGGGGTTGCGTGAGTTTGCCGAGTCCTTTGAGTCCTTCGCCCGTGGCGCCGGAGTGTTTGGGTACAAGGTGGAGCCGAACATACTGCGCGGCGAGGCTGTTGGTGAGGGCGGCTCGGGCGCTTCGGGCGGTGTGGACAAGTGGAGCGCGATCGCCGAGATTGAGCGGCTGGGATTTGTGCCGGTCGGCGCCGTTCAGGTGAATCAATCCACCGTGATTGTCGATCTGTCCGAAGGCGCCGAGGCGGCCAAGGCGAAATTCCGGCCGCGGCACCGCACCGACATCAACCGGGCCGTGCGCGAGGGCGCTCGGGTGGAAGCGGTCGCCGCGACAGATGAGAACTGCCGGATCATGTATGACATTTACGCCCAGACCGCGGCCGGGCAGTTTGATGTGCGCAGTTTCGAGTATTACCGGGCGCTGTGGCAGGACTATGACGCGACCGGCAAGGGGCAATTGTTCTTTGTCTATTCCGGCGACGCCGTGATTGCCGGTGCCTTCGTCATGTTGCTCGGCACCGTCGGCAGTTATAAGGACGGCGCGTCCGTGCGGGAAAAGGTGGTGTACGGGGCGAGCCATTTGTTGCAGTACGCGATCATGGAATGGCTCGCCGAGCGCGGGTACACCAGTTATGACCTCGTCGGTGCACCGCCCTCGGACCGCGTTGATGACAAGACGCACCCCTTCCACGGGCTCGCCCGGTTTAAGACCGGTTTTGAGAAGCACATCACCGACTATGTGGGCGCTTTCGACAAGGCTGTTGTGCCCTGGAAGTACCGGCTGTGGATGTCCTTCGGCGAGCGGGCGCTCGCGAAACTGCACCGCCGCAAATTCCACGACGCAATGTACTAGACGGCGCGAGCGAGCCGCGGGGTCTAGAATTGAGGGCTTCTAGACCCATAACTGTTATGGGTCGAGCAGCCCTCTGGTTTAGACGTCTTCAGTGCGGCTGCGATTGCGGCCAAACAAAAGACCGTCGATGGATGCGCGGCCCGGACCGGTGAACGCGAGCGCGAGGCCGGCCGCTCCAATCAACATGACAAGCTCGTAACCGCCATCCACGGCAAAGAATCCCGCGCTCAAGTGCACTGCGAACGCCGCGTAGGCCATGCTGATCGCGACCAGCACGCCGACGATGCGGGTTGCTAAGCCGACAATGAGCGCGATGCCACCAACCAACTCCAAGGTCGATTGATAAACGGCTGAGACCTCCGGGAGCGGCACGTTCATGCCCGCAAAGCTTTTTTGTACCCCGACAAGCCCAAACTCAAAGTACTTCTGCCAACCGTGTACCAGCAGCGTGATGCCCGCGGCCAGGCGAAGAATGAGAAGTCCGAGCGAAACAGATCCAGATGGTTGCATGAGTAGTCCCTCCGTTGTGAGCGTGAATTCGGGCAATACCCAGTAAGACGCGCCAGCGGTGCTGGAGGTTCACCGACACCCCCGAGGTTCTTCACGACAGAAATTTCTTGAAATGCTTCCCTTTGGCCAAATAGGCCAAAACGGTACAATATCTGTATGGCACATACGACGACCAATCTCACGGTGGGGCAGTTGAAGGACTCGCTGTCCAACGCCATCAACTCAGCAAGCTACGGGCAAGAGCGTGTGGGGATCACTAAGCACGGGAAGCTTACGGCGGCGTTGATCAGCGTCGAAGATCTGGAGTTGCTTGAGGCACTCGAGGACGCTTCTGACCTGCATGCTTATCAAACTGCTAAAGCCGAGGATGATGGAACTCGCGTCAGTCTCGAAGAATTGCAGGCCGAGACTCGAAACTCCTGATGAAATATCGGGTCGAATTCACCGCGGCGGCAGCGAAGCAGTTACGCAAGCTAGACGCTGGCATTCGGCGCCGGATCGAATCCTCGTTGGGCAAGCTTCGCGACAATCCTCGCCCAGCGGGGGTTAAGAAGCTCAGTGGCGCTGACAATTCCTGGAGAATTCGCATTGGCGACTACCGCGTAATCTACGAGATTCATGACGAGGTGATTACTGTCCTTGTCCTCCGCGTTGCACATCGCCGGGAGGTCTACTGAATCGGACTTCTCAGGTAGGAAGTAGCCAGTTACCTAAACTTGATCGAAGGTGTTGCCGGTGAGCCGCTCGTACGCTTCGATGTAGCGGGCGCGGGTTTTCTCCACGATATCGGTTGGGAGCGCCGGGGGCTCGGTGCTTCGATCTGTCCAGCCAGCTTCGGGCGAGGTCAACCAGTCGCGGACAAACTGCTTGTCGAAGGACGGTTGGGGCCCTCCCGGCTGATATGTTTTTTCGTCCCAGAACCGGGACGAGTCCGGGGTCAACACTTCGTCCCCCAAGGTCAGCACGCCGTTGGCATCCGTGCCGAACTCGAACTTGGTGTCCGCCAAAATGATTCCGTGCTCTCGAGCGATCTTTTCGGCTTGGCCATAGATGCCGAGGGTTGCTTCCCGCAGAGCATCCGCCATCGGTTCGCCGACGCGCTCGACCGTCCCGGCGAAGTCAATGTTTTCGTCGTGCTCGCCGAATTCTGCTTTGGCACTCGGGGTAAAAATCGGCGGATCGATACGGGATCCATCCACCAGACCATCGGTGAGCCGTTGCCCGGAAACCGTGCCGGTACGTTGGTAGTCGCCAAGGACCGAGCCGGTCAGATAACCGCGGGCGATGCATTCAATCGGTGCCATATCCAGTTTCTCGCAGATCATCGCGCGTCCGGCAACCTCATCCGGCACCTCGGTAGAAATGACGTGGTTGGGAAAGTCGAGTTGGTCAAACCACCACAAGCTGAGTTTGGTCAGCACCTTGCCCTTGTCCGGGATTTCGGTGGAAAGCACATAGTCGAATGCGCTGATGCGATCGCTCGCAACCACCAGAACGCGATCGGTAATGCTCTGGTCTTCGGGAACGTACAGGTCCCGCACTTTGCCCGAATAGAGGTGCTTCCAGCCAGGTACGTCGACAATTTCGGCTTCAAAACCCACTAGCGCACGCCTCCGGTTGAAGCAGAATCCGAAGCACCGGGAACCTGAATCTTTCCAGCGGCTGCCTTCGCCGCAATATCGGTCCGGAACTGCCCGCCCTCAAGTTCGATCAAATCCATGCCGGCATATGCTTCTTCGCGCGCTTGAACAAGGTCCTCGCCCAAAGCAACCACCGCAAGAACGCGACCTCCGGCACTGAGGAGCTTATCGCCGTCGTCCCTCTTGGTCCCCGCGTGCAGCACATGCACATCCGGGAGGCGGTTCGCCTTCTTGACCCCGCGAATACGGTCCCCGGTGCGCGGGGTATCGGGGTAATTCGCCGAGGCTAGGACCACGGCGACGGCCGGGCGCGGGTCCCAATTGAGCTGCTCGTCTTCATCCAGCTGGCCCGTCGCCGCGGCCAGAAGGAGCTGACCGAGCGGGGTCTTGAGGCGAGCCAAAACGGCTTGAGTTTCCGGGTCGCCGAACCGGGCATTGAACTCGACCACGCGGGTGCCGCGCGAAGTCAGCGCGAGACCGACATACAGGACGCCCACGAACGGTGTTCCCCGGCGGGCCATTTCCTCGATAGTCGGGAGGGCAATGCGATTCATGACCTCGTCAACGAGCCCGGCGGGCGCCCAGTCGAGTGGAGTGTAGGCGCCCATACCGCCGGTGTTGGGACCTTCGTCATTGTTGAAAATGCGCTTGAAGTCTTGCGCCGGTTGGAGCGGGAGTGCGGTGCGCCCGTCGCTGATGACAAAGAGGCTTACTTCCGGACCGTCGAGATATTCCTCAATGACCACCGTCCCGCCGGCCGCGAAGCATTCCTCGGCATGGGCGAGTGCGACGTCGCGATCCTCGGTAACCACCACTCCCTTACCTGCTGCGAGCCCGTCATCTTTGACGACGTAGGGGGCGCCGAAGGTGTCAAGAGCTTCTTCGGCCTCGTCACGGTTGTTCGCGACCTTGGCCATGGCGGTGGGGACATTAGCGGCGGCCATGATCTGCTTAGCGAACGCCTTGGAAGCCTCGAGCTGCGCGGCCTCTTGGCTCGGCCCAAACACGTTGAACCCCGCGTCTCGCAGTATGTCGGAAACACCCGCGGCGAGGGGAGCTTCCGGCCCGATGATCACGAGGTCTGGGGTGAGTTTCGTGGCGAGAGCGAGGACTTCAGCCGGGTCGTTCGCGTTGATCTGGTGGGTTGGAACGAGGTCGGCGATCCCGGCGTTTCCGGGCGCGGCGTGCACCTCGGAAACTTGAGGGTCTTTCAGAAGCGCTCGGATGATGGCATGCTCGCGGCCGCCCGGGCCCAGAACCAGTACTTTCACAGTTCCCAAGCCTATCTGAAGTGCCGGGCCGCCAGCCTGCCAGAAGGGAGTTAGCCGCTACGTCGCTACATTTTTTCAGGACGGCGGAATTGGAACTCGCCCGAAACCTGATCCGCAAACATCTCAGCGAGGTCAAGGGGGAAGTCGTCTGAGGGAGAGACATCCCAATTGAGCGTAAATTCGTGGCTGATAATGCCGTTCGACAGTTGGACCGCAACGCCATTGTCAATCCACTTGACGCGCCTGCACTGCAATCCGACCTCGCGACTAGAGACGAAATCGGGATAGTAGCCCAGAATTCTCAGTGCTTCGATCCAATTTTGTTGAAAGCTGTCGTCGGGCGGTGGAATTCTGACCTGATCTGCGTAGACCTCGAGTTCAGCCTCGGTAGGAGAATCTACCCCTATCTTCTTGCAGATATCGTTTACCTCAGAGTCGAGAGAGAGCAGAAATGAATTGCCGCTGTTCACCGTGATCATGAATGATGCGTTCCCCAGAAGCACCTCACAAATCCGTACCGCCGAGGAGCCGCGAAAGCGATGCAACCATTCCACGAACGAGATTCGCTGAAGGGCCCTTCCGATCACGCGCTCTCTGTCGGCACACAATTTTTCAATCATATGGACGCTTCGTGGTGACTCATCATGTAGCCGGCTTCCTTCGGTCTATCTCTTGCCCGAAGCGTAGCAATTCTTCACTCGAAGGGGAATGAAGCGGAAACGCCGTTGTTGCTTAGAGCCGGAAAACACTCCGCGGGATCGCGTCGACCAAGTCGCGCGCGATCACCCCGGCCTCCTCCCGTCCCAATTGCCCGGTCACCACCAGATTGGCCAGGAACCCGGCGTCCAGCCGACGCGACATGTCGTGCCGTGCCGGGATCGAACAGAACGCTCGGGTGTCATCGATGAACCCGCTCGTCTTATAGAAGCCGGCCGAATCGGTCGCCGCCTCGCGGAAACGCCGAATTGCAGAGGGCGTATCCAAAAACCACCACGGCGCGCCCACGAACACGCTCGGATAAAACCCGGCCAGCGGCCCCAATTCGCGGGAAAACACCGACTCATCCACGGTGAACAGCACCATCCGGAACGCCGGATCCGTGCCGATGTCCTCCAGCACGGCGCGCAGCGGCTCCGTATAGAAGGAGAGCAACGGGAGGTCGTGACCGGTGTCCGGCCCAAACCGCTCCAAGGTCGGGCGGTGGTGATTGCGCAATACCCCCGGATGCAGCTGCATGACCAGACCGTCATCCCGGCTCATCAACGCAAACTGATACAGCATGTTGCGCCGGTACGCGGCGGCATCCTCCGGAGAGACAGCACCGCCGGCACTACCAGAACCGCCAGCACCGCCAGCCATCCCGGCTCGATGAATCCGCTCCGCCTCAGAATCTGACAGCGGCACCGCCCACGCATCGACCACACCGGTGTCAGTCGCGGTTGCGCCGTGCGCGGCAAAGTACGCACGCCGCAACCGCAACGCCTCCAACAACCCCGCATAACTGGCGGTAGAAACCCCGGCGATCTCGCCAAGAGCTGCCACATCCCGCGCCCACCCCGCCAACGAAGGGTCCATGTACTTATCCGCCCGGAACGTCGGCAGCACCCGCCCGCTAAACGACTCGTCCGCGGCCAGCGCAGCATGTGCCGCGAGCGAATCCTCGGGCGCATCGGTGGTCGCCAACACCGCAATGTTGAACCGTTCAAACAGCGCGCGCGGCAAAAACTCCGGCTCGCGCAGCAGCGCCGCAATCTCGTCATAGAGTGCATCCGCGGTTTCCGCACTCGGCACCGAGGTCAGCCCAAACACGTCGGCAAACACCGACTCAAACCAGTACCGCACCGGCGTTCCGGCGAAAACATGCCACTTTTCGCAGAACAACCGCCACACCGCACGCGGATCCGCAGCCGCGCCAGCCGAACCCGCCGAACTCGCCGGACCAGCCGCGCCATCCGACCCGCGACCCAATTCATCCAACGGCACCCCATGCGCGTGCAAGAGCCGCAACACATAGTGGTCGGGCACCAACAGCAGCGAGGCCGGATCCTCAAACGGCTCATTGGCGGCCAGCAACGCCGCATCCACATGCCCGTGCGGGGAAATAATCGGCGCCCCGGCCACCTGCTCATACAGCTCGCGCGCAACCTCCCGCTCCCGCGCGTCCACCGGGAACAATCGATCCGGGTCCAATGTCAAGGAACTCATGGCTTCCCCTTCCGCGCGCTCGGCGCACTCCCGCTCGACGCGCGAATCGTCAGATGCGTGGGCAAAACAAAATGCCGTTTCCCGCCCTCGGCGTTTCCCTCGCCTTGCAATTGCCGCAGCAGAAGTCCGACGGCGGTGCGCCCCACTTGCTCGATCGGCGCCGAAATTGTGGTCAAGGCGGGCGAACAGAATTTGGAGAGTTGAATATCGTCGCACCCCACGACGCTGAAGTCCTTGGGGACGTGCAACCCCCGTTCCTGCAATCTCAACTGGGCACCCACGGCGAGCAAATCGTTGTAGGCGAGCAACGCCGTCGTACTTAAATTCAGGACCGAGTCCACGGCGGCCGCCCCGGATTCCACGTTGGGCGCCAGTTCCATTGTTTTGAAAGCCTGCATGCCGAGCGCTTTGGCCGAGGTGCGCACCGCATTCCAGCGTTGCGCGTTGCTCCAGGACGAGGCGGGACCGGAGAGGTAGGCGACGCGGCGGTGCCCGAGCGAGGAGAGGTGTTCCATTGCCTGGCGCATGCCCATGCTGGTGTCGGCGCTGACGGTGTGCACCCCGGGGATTTGCCGGTTGATGACCACGAGTTCGGACTGCGCGGCGACAGCGTCGATTTGGTCCTGGGTGAGGCGGGAGGCGGTCAGGACAAAGCCGTCGACCGAGGAGCGGAGTTTTCGCAGGCTCGCGATTTCGGATTCGGCGGATTCTTCGGTGTCCACCAGTAGCTGGGTGTACCCGGCGGCCTTGAGCCCGAGCTGCGTCCCGCGGATGATGCCAAAGTAGTACGGGTTGCTGATGTCTGGGACTAGCACCGCGATCGCAAGCTTTTGTCCGGAGCGGAGCGCGCGCGCTTGGGAACTGGGGATGTAGTGGAGGGAACCGGCCGCCTCTAGGATGCGCTCGCGGGTGGCCGCGTTGACGCGGTCGGGGTTGCTCAGCGCGCGGGAAACCGTGGATGCGGCCACGCCGGCGACGCGCGCGACGTCGGTAATGGTGGGCGCTTTGGTTCCGGGCTTCGATGCCATGCCTCCAAGACAACCATCTCTGGCAAATTTTGGCAAACGGTTGCCAGATTGTTGCAAGGGTGCCTAGGCTTCGAGATAACCGCGGAAATCCCGCCGCTTCCAACCACAGCCATTCATCGACAAAACAAAGGAGTTTTCTGTGCGTATGAAAAAAATTGGTGCCGCGGCCGCACTCATTTGCGCCGCTCCGGTCGTGCTGCTGTACCTGATTTTCCAGCGTTATCTAATTGGCGGGCTGACCGCCGGAGGAGTGAAGTAATGCCCACGTGGAAACTGTCCGGGTTTGCCGACGAGATCGACACCAACCCGGATGTGCAGTTGGCGGTGCTGAAGGGACTCGGCGCGAATCATGTCGAGGTGCGCAGCGCCTGGGAGACTAACGTCATCGACTTGAGTGCGGATCAGCTCGCCGAGTTCAAGGACTACCTCGCCAAATATGAGATGGGTGTCTCCGCGATCGGCTCCCCCATTGGCAAGGTGGACATCGACCTGCCGCCGGAGCATGAACTAGAGCGCCTCGACCGCGCCATTAACGCCGCCAAAACCTTGGGAACCGGCAACATTCGCATGTTCTCCTTCTACTACCCGGGCAAGTCGCGCGATCAGGTGCGCAACGCCGTCGTACTTCGGCTCAAAGCGCTCACCGAGCGCGCGAGCGAAAACGGAATCACCCTGCTGCACGAAAACGAGAAAGACATTTATGGCGATACCGGCGCGGCCTGCGCCGAGATCCTGCAGGCGGTGGATCACCCGAATTTTCGCGCCGCGTTTGACCCGGCGAACTTTGTGCAAGTCGGGGACAAGCCGTATACCGAGGCGTGGCCGTTGGTGCAGCCGTGGGTGGACTATCTGCAGGTCAAGGACGCCCGGTTTGCCGATCAGGAAGTGACGGCATCCGGGGACGGCGACGGCGAGGTGGCCGAGATCGTGCAGGCGCTGGTGGATCGCCGATATGCAGGTTTCGCGTCGATGGAGCCGCATTTGGCGCAGTACACGAGCTCCGGCGGGTTCTCCGGGGCGGCAGAGTTTGGGCGCGCAACCCGCGCGTTCAGGAAGATCGCAGAAGATCAAGGAGTGACATTCGAGTGAATGCTCAAGAACGCGGCGTCGCGATTGTGGGCGCCGGGAATATCTCGCGCACGCACGCAGAGAGCGTGAATTATGTGGACGGTCTGCGCGCCGTCGCGGTGGTGGATCCCATCACCGAAGCCGCCGAACGGCTCGCGGACACGGTTGCCGAACAGGGCAACCCGCGCCCGGCGGTGTACGCGACGCTGAATGACGCGCTGAGCGATCCCGCCGTCGATGTGGTGGCAATCGGCACCCCCTCCGGGCTGCACGTGGCGCAGGCGGTCGCTGCGATGAAGGCGGGCAAGGCAGTCGTCATTGAGAAACCGCTGGACACGAATGTGGCGCGGGCGCGCGAGGCGCTGAAGGTCGCCGAGGAAACCGGTGCCGTACATACCGTCATTTCGCAGCATCGCTTTGACCCGGCAAGCCAATTCGTCAAGAAAAAGATCGAGGAGGGCAAGCTGGGGCGCATCACCTCCGCGATCGCCACGCTCTCCTGGTACCGCAGCCAGGCGTATTACGATTCTGGCGACTGGCGCGGCACGTGGGCAATGGACGGCGGCGGCGCGCTCATGAACCAGGGCGTGCACCAGCTTGACCTGCTCATTTGGATGCTCGGGGTGCCTAAAACCATTACCGCGTTTACCGCGCTGGCCGCGCATGAGGGCATCGAGGTGGAGGACACCGCGGTCGCGGTCATCTCCTTCGAGTCCGGGGCGCTCGCGCTTTTGCACGCGACCACCGCGGCCTACCCGGGGCTCTTCGCGCGGCTGCAAATCATGGGCTCGCAGGGGTCTGCAATTATTGAGAATGACCGGCTGCAGTACTATCGCGAGGCCGTCGAGGGCGAGGACATCGGCCAGTTCGGCGTGTTGGGCGCGTCCCCGCAGACCGAGGCGGCGGTCGCCGAGCTTGGCAACATCCCCACCGGGGCCAAAGACCCCACCGAGGATCCCGGCAGCCACATCCGCCAGTATCAGGATTTCGCGGCCGGTCTCGATGGCGGTCCGGCACCGCTGGTGTCGATCGCGGAGGCGGCGCGCTCGCTCGCTACGATCCGCGCGGTGTACATTTCGGCCACCTTGGGTGAGCCGGTGCAGTTCCAGGATGTGTGGGATGGAAAGTACGACGGCGTTGCCCCCTTGGTGGGCGGCGCGGCAGCTAAGGAGGCTGGCAAGTGAGTGACGGTTTGAAGTATTCGGTTTTTACCGCGTCCACACCGGACTGGACACCGGAGGAAGCGCTCGCGGAAATTTCCGGTGCCGGTTATCAGGGGATTGAGTGGCGTGTGGTGGACCAGGCGCCCTCCGATGGCACCGGGTTCTGGATGGGCAATCGGGCGACGATCCCGTTCACCGGGATCCTCGAGGCGGCACCGCGTATCGCCGAGCAGACGCGGGAGGCGGGTTTGTCGATTTCCGGGGTGGGCGGGTACCAGTTGGCGTCCAATCGCGAGGGTGCCGCGACGATGCTGGAGGCAACCGCCGCAATGGGCGCCCCGCAAGTGCGGCTCACCATGCAGTGGCTCGGATCCTCGCGAGAACTCGATGAGCGAACCGACGGGCGAGAAATGGTGTCTGCTGCACGTGCGGACTTGGCGTGGGCCGTGGAGCGGGCGAAGGACCTCGGCGTGAAGGTGCTCGTGGAAATGCACCACCGCACGATTGCGGCGAGCGCGTCAGGCGCGTTGCGACTGGTGGAAGGGCTCGATCCGGAACACATTGGAGTCATCCACGACTCGGGAAACATGGTGGTTGAGGGCCAAGAGGACTATCTCTTTGGATTCCAGATCTTGGGCGAGTACCTGGCACACGTGCACTTGAAGAACAGCCGCTGGGTTGCTGGCGAGGAAGAGCCGGCGGCCGGACTGGAGGGAGTCGCGGCGCAACGCTGGCGTCCGGAGCAGACGCCGATGTGGCGTGGCATTGCCGACCTTGATGCGTATCTCGCGGGTCTGGCGCGCGTCGGGTACACGGGCTGGATCACCATGGAGGATTTCTCCGAGACCGAACCGCTTGCCGATCGGATCAAACACAACCTCGCGTACATCCGCGGACTCGCGGCCAAGCACTACGGTGACTGACAAGTCAGCGATCCAGGCCGTGGCCGGCGCACCGGATTCGTTGGTGCGCCCCTCGCACGTGCGCATTGTGCACATTGGGCTGGGGGCTTTCGCCAGGGCGCACCTTTTTGACTACACGCAGCGCGTCAACGAGACGCTCCCGGTGGAAGCGCAGTGGGGCATTGCCGGGTTTACCGGGCGGAGTGCGCGCATGGCCGAGGTGCTTGGAGCGCAGGACAACCTGTACACGCTCACGGTGCGAGATACCGACGGCGTGTCCACGAAGGTCATGACCCCGCTCATTGCCTCTCACGGCGGGGATGATCTGGACGCTTTGGTGGAGTATTTGCGCGACCCCGAGGTGAGCATCGTGACCGTGACGGTGACCGAAGGCGGATACAACCTGGGCGGCTTCAGAGTGGACCCGGAGATCCATGTGTTGCCGGGGGGTGAGAGCACCGCGAGCGCGCGTGGCGAACTTGCGGGCTCGGCGCTGGGTCGCTTGGCGGTCGCCATTTTCGAGCGCTTTCTGGCCGGGGCGGGGCCGCTTTCGGTGCTGAGCCTCGACAATATCGCCCATAACGGCGACACCTTGGGGCACCTCGTCCGGCAGACTGCCTCGGCGCTCGCTGGCGATCGTTATGAGGATTATGCGCTGTGGTTGAACGATTACGTAGGGTTTGTGTCCACCGTGGTGGATCGCATTACGCCACGAACCGCAGACTCCGACGTTACGCAGACACTACCGGGCGGCGACCTCGACCGGGCGCCGGTGGTCACCGAGGGGTTCCGCGAGTGGGACATCGCCGATGGGTTCACGAGTGCGCGGCCGGAGTGGGAACTCGCGGGAGCGCAGGTGGTGTCCGAGCTCGAGCCGTTCACCCAACGAAAACTGCTCCTGCTCAATGCCGCCCATTCCCTGCTGGCGTACGCGGGTCTAGCGCGGGGGTTCGCCACGGTCCGCGAGGCTATTGCCGACCCAGAGTTGCGCGAGATGGTATCGCAGCTGTGGCGGGATGCTTCGCGCAACATACCCTTCTCGGACACGGACATTGAGAACTATACGGCGCGGTTACTGTCGCGATTCGCGAACCCGCACCTGGACCATGAGCTCGCGCAAATCGCCGAAGGCGGCATCGAGAAAATGCGTATTCGGATCGGGCCGGTCTTGTGGGCCGCCTGGGAACAGGGACGGAAAGCGCCCGCGCATGAGCAGGCCGTCGCGTCGTGGGCCGATTTTGCGGGGCTTTCCACCCGCGAAGCGTTGCAGTGGACGTTGCCGGTATCCGGCGCTGACCCGATCGAGCCGCCCCAAGAACTGGTCGATGTCATCGACAACCTGCGTATACCCGCCTCTACTAAGGAGAACCATGAAGATCGTTGACGCCAAAGTCATTGTCACCAGTCCAGACCGCAACTTTGTGACGCTCAAGCTCACCACCGAGGATGGGCTGACCGGTCTTGGTGACGCAACGTTGAACGGCCGCGAGTTGAGCGTTGCCGCGTACCTGACGGAGCACGTGGTTCCCTTGCTACTTGACCGTGATGCTTCCCGCATTGAGGACACCTGGCAGTTTCTGTATCGGAGCGCCTATTGGCGGCGCGGGCCGGTGACGATGGCCGCCATTGCCGCAGTGGATGTGGCGCTGTGGGATATCAAGGCGAAAGCGGCGAATATGCCGCTGTACCAGTTACTTGGCGGCGCTTCGCGGAACGGGTGCATGGCCTATGGTCACGCCTCCGGTAGGGACATTCCCGAGTTGTTTGACTCCATCCGCTCGCACTTGGATCAGGGCTACAAGTCGATTCGCATTCAGACCGCCGTCCCCGGAATTGACGCGGTGTACGGGGTCGCTGCCCAATCGAGCGATGGCGTGCGCTACGATTACGAGCCCGCGCGGCGGCAGGCGCTTCCGGCGGAAGAGGACTGGGACACGCGTGCCTACCTGCGCCATATCCCCACGGTGTTCGAGGCGGTGCGCAACGAGTTCGGCCCGGAACTGCCGCTCTTGCACGACGGCCACCACCGCATGACCCCGATTCAAGCGGCGCGGCTCGGAAAGGACTTGGAGCCGTATGACCTGTTCTGGTTAGAGGACTGCACTCCCGCCGAGAACCAGGACGCGCTCCGCTTGGTTCGCCAGCACACAGTAACGCCGCTCGCGATTGGCGAGGTGTTCAACACCGTGTGGGATTACCAAACCCTCATTCAGGATCAATTGATTGACTATGTGCGCTCGGCGGTGACACATACCGGCGGCATCTCTCCAATGAAGAAGATCATGGACTTTGCCGCGCAGTATCAGATCAAGTCCGGCATCCATGGACCGACCGATATTTCTCCGGTAGGGATGGCTGCGGCGCTTCATCTCGATTTGGCGATCCACAACTTTGGTATCCAGGAGTACATGAAGCACGGCAAGAAAACTAACGAGGTTTTTGAGCAGTCATTTTCCTTTAGTGAAGGATTGCTGCACCCGGGCGATAAGCCGGGCATCGGCGTCGAACTTCATGAAGATGCCGCCGAGAAATACCCGTACGAGCGCGCCTACTTGCCATTCAATAGGCTCAAGGACGGCACTGTTCACGACTGGTAACCGCGCCGGGGGACGGTCGATCGTTAGGAGGCTTGTGGAACCCGGTCGGGGTCGGGGCGATTCCACGCGCTCGATGCGGAGCCCTCTTCTGGCGCCGTCGCCGAGTTGGTTTTAGTGCTCTCGTGCTCGGTGGTGTAGGTGTTTCCGAGGGGCGAGGTCCAGGTGAGTGTACCGTCGGGGTTGGCGGTGACCGTCCAGCCGTGGTGGGTTTTGAGATTGTGGTGCTTGCGGCACAGTAATTGCAGGTTCTCGGGCGAGGTGGCACCGCCGGAGCGCCAATCTTGAATGTGGTCGACATCGGTGTGCCGCGCCGACTTGCTGCAACCGGGGAACTGGCACGTGGGCGAGCGATGGTGCAGGTATTCGCGCAACTCCTTTGTCACGGCATACTTTTTGCGCTCAAGATCGAGGACGACTCCGGTTACCGGGTCCGTCAAAAGCCGATACAGCACAGGCGCTTGGGCCGCGATCTGTCTGGCAGTTTCGGCGGGAATGGGCCCGTAGTCATGCAAGGTGGCGTGTTCGTCATTGAGCCCAGCAAGCGTTTCGGCGGAAACGGTGACAAAGACTTTGGGTTTCAGGTGTTCGGCTACCGGCGGGCTCTCCGGGATGCCAAACGGCTCGCGGTAGGAGGTCGGCGGGTCGCCGCTTCGGTCCATCGGCTCGCCGGGGACGCCGCGCACCCACGCTCCGGGATTGGGCGCGCCGCCAGGAGGGTAAGCGCCGCTGGGGTGGAAAGCGCCCCCGGGAGGGTAAGCGCCGCTGTTTGGCTGTTCGGAGTCTGGGGTTTCGCTCGGGGCGTCGCCGGTAAAGCTCGCTGTTGTACTTGCGGAGGCGCGGGGGCCGAAACCACTATCCGCATTTGTGGGCGGGCTCAATATCAAGTCAACCAAGGCGTCTGCGCGCAGTTGTGCCAAGGTCCGCCGGGGCGTCTTGAGTGCTTTCCAGCGGGCCGGCCCCGACAGTCCGCTCGGATCCGGGGTGGGCTCTGCCCGTTTAGCGGCGCGCGCATAATCGTCGATGGTGTTCATGAGCGCGTGCGCGGACTCGGCGGGCAGGTATGCGTTAAGCCAGGCCATGCCGTCCTGCTCATCACTGACGTAAACCTTGCGGTCCTGGATGTTTCTGGCCCGGCGTACCTCGAGCGGCTCCACATGCAATTGTTCGCGAACCCGGACCGCACGGCGTTTCACGTCTGAACGAGAGCGCTTAACGCGAGTTCCGCGCGGAGGGGCAATAAATTCGGCAAGCTGACGACCATATTCGAGCAGTTTGGCACCGGGCAGGTCCGCACTGTGTTCCAGGATCACCTGCATATGGCCCCAAGCGAGATGTCCGGCTTGATGCTCTCGCGCAAGGTGCGGCGAGTGCATCAGCAGAGCGGATTGGCGAATGATCTGGTGCGCACGAGGCTCGCTGCACTCGAAAAGGCAGGCGAGTTCGGAGGACAGCGTATAAGTCGCGTTGAAATACGCCCGAGCAAGAATCGGGTCGCGGAAGAATTCAAGGGGAAGACCCTCCATCTTGCCGAAATTGGTGCCCAGCGACTTCGCCTTGAGGTCCTGCAGCGGAGTCGGGACCTGGTGGGGATCGGTACCCGGGTCCGAGAAGTCGGTAGCGAAGTCCTCGGAGAAGTTCCCGTCAAAGGCCGCGAGTTCCACGGCGACTTGGTCCTCCACGAAGAGGCTAAAAAGCGCACCGGTTGCGACATGGCGGCTGGCTTCAACCGTACGAAAAACAGTTTCGAATTGTGCAAGAACGGCGCTCAGCCGTTTCTCACTGGAGCCAACGGTCCCAACTTCCTCGCCAGTGCCAGTGCCAGTGCCAGTGCCAGTGCCAGTGCCAGTGCCAGCAGAATTATCCTCGCTCGTCGCTGAAAAACCATTCGCCGCGCTTGGCTCGCATCCTGCCGCGCCGGTCTGGTGCGAGACTTTTGACTCAACGCTTGCGGTGAACTTTTCCACTGCGGCTTCCAGCTCGCGCACGAGTGTCTCGAACGCCGTTACCCGGATTTCGATTTCACGCTGTTCGAGTGGAAAGTTCATATCTTCATTTTACTCCCCACCTCTGACATTTTCCATTATTTTGAGTGACCATAGAATATCTGTGGATAACTTCTAAAAATAGGACGCTTTTCTCGACCTGTGTAGGAGCATCATGGCGGTCCTACATCGAGCACACGGCGCAGACGCTGACCACTTAGGCGCTCGGCGCACGACGAATCCACAATCGAGAACCCTTACAACCACCATGAATGACAAGAATTTCACATCCTGGGCACATAGCATAGTTTTCACTTATTATCGTGCCCCATTTTTTGCTCTCATCACACCAAATAGTGCCGCCACGAACTTGGCGCTACGAGGGACTCGGAAAGGGACCCGCTCTAAAACCGACCGACAAATCCGCGCTACAGTCAGGCATATGGCCAAGCGCGCGATCATTCTCGGAGGAACCGGCGCGATTGGCGGCGCCACGGCAGAGCGCTTAGCGAGAGCCGGCTGGACTGTGGATGTCACGGGTCGCAACCCGGGGGCAATGCCAGCTGAGCTCAGCAACCTTGGCGTCACCTTTCGCCGACTGGACTGGCCCGAACGGATTCACAGCGCTGACCCCAGTTTCAGTAGAGGCTCCGGTCACGGCACACCCACCGGCCAGAGCACAGGCGCCGAATTGCGCAACCTCGTCGGTAGCGGAGCGGACTTGATCGTCGATACGCTCGCGTTTTCCGTCTCCCATCTGCGCACTCTCTTGCCCGTCTTAAGCGATGTCGACGCGGCCGCCGTCATTTCCGCCCGCGCGGTGTACGCCGACAAACATGGCCATCACCTCAATAGCGAGATTCCTGGGCACTTCCCGCACCCGGTTCGCGAAGACCACGATCGAGTCGCCGCAGACCGCACCGCCAACCCCTTCACCCGCGAAGGGTATGCGCGCGCCCGGGCCGCTGTCGAAGACGAAATCCTCGGCACAGACCTGCCCATCACCCTCATTCGCCCATCCAAGGTCTATGGGAAGTGGGCCCGCAATCCGCGCACCCGTTACTTCGTCGACCGCATGAGCCACAACATCGACCACATCAGAATTCCGGGCCTGGATCTGCACGCCGACCAGCTCACCGCCGCCGCGAACATTGCCCAACTGATCGACGCCTTGGTCAACTCGAGCGGCAGCCATCAAGGGCACCCGCACCGGCCTCACAAACCCCGCGTCCTCAACTGCGCCGATCCCAGCATCCCCACCATGCGCGAACTTGCTCACGCCATCGCCGCCGTCCTCGACTGGAACGGCCAGATCCTCGCCGCTGAAGACGAATCCCCCGAAAACGCGCCCGAGCCAAACCCGTTCCTCGCCCGGACTCCCCTGCACCTCGACCTCACCCGCGCCACCGCGGCCGGCTACGAACCCGTGGGCACCACCCTTGACCTCATTGGCCTCGAGGCCCGCTGGCTCCGCGACCAACAACGCGCCTAAGTCTCGGCACAGCCCCGCCCCAGCCTACCGCAGCGCTAGCCCATCTTCGCCAGCGGGAACGGCAACGTCTCGCGAATGGTCCGCCCAGTCAAGAGCATGATCACCCGGTCCACGCCCACGCCCAGGCCCCCGGTCGGCGGCATCGCGTATTCAAGCGCTGTCAAGAAGTCCTCATCCAACTCCATCGCCTCCGGGTCTCCGGCCGCGGCCATCATCGACTGCTCGGTCAACCGCCGCCGTTGCTCGATCGGGTCGGTCAATTCGGAGTACGCCGTGCCAAGTTCCATCCCGAACGCCACCAAATCCCAGCGCTCGGTAACCCCGGAAACGGATCGATGCGAGCGCGTCAGCGGCGACACCGACAGTGGAAAATCCTTATAAAACGTCGGCGCCACGGTTTGCCCCTCGACCAGCCGCTCGTACATTTCCAGTACCACTTCGCCCGCGTTCCAGTCCCGCTGGTACGGCACGCCCGCACGATCGCACAGCGTAAACAATTCCGCCAGCTCGGTCGACGCGCTCACCTCGGTCCCGAGCGCCTCCGAAACCGCTTCATGCAGGGTCTTGACCGGCCATTCACCGGAAATATCGACACGCTCTTGGACCCCGTCCGCGCCAATCCGCACCGCAACGGCTTCGCCATGCACCGCGATCGCAGCTTGCTGAATGAGCTCCCGGCACAGCCGCAGCATCGTGTCATAGTCGCCGTGCGCCTCATACGCCTCCAGCATCGTGAACTCGGGATTGTGCTTGTAGCTCACGCCCTCGTTGCGGAACGTCCGCCCCAACTCAAACACCCGATCCATCCCGCCGACCGCGAGCCGCTTCAAATACAACTCGGGCGCGATCCGCAAATACATGTCGAGGTTGTACGCGTTCATGTGCGTGGTGAACGGGCGCGCATTCGCCCCGCCGTGCACCTGTTGCAGGATCGGCGTCTCCACCTCGAGGAATCCGCGCTCGGCCAGCGTGGTCCGGAACGAGTGCACAATTTTCGAGCGCGCAACCAGATCCGCGCGGCTCGCCTCGTTGGTCGCGAGGTCGAGGTAACGCTGGCGCACCTTCGCCTCCGGGTTCACCAGGCCGAGCCACTTGTTCGGCATCGGGTGCAGCGCTTTGCCGAGCATCCGCCACCGATGTACGACGACGCCCCTCACCCCCGCGCGCGAGTCACCTATCACCCCGCTCACCTCGAGCAAATCCCCGAGGTCCAGGTATTTTTGCAGCCGCGCCAAATCCTCGGCGCTCTCCCGTTCGGCGACGATTTGCACATCGCCGGTGAAGTCCCGCAGGTTCGCGAAGAGCACGCCGCCGTGATCGCGCTTGAGCAAGACGCGTCCCGCAATCGACACCTCGCTCCCCGTCGCCAGGCCGGCAAGCTGTGCGATCGTGTGCGAGGGCGGCGTGGCAATCGGGTACGGATCGATGCCTTCGGCGCGCATCGCCTCGACCTTATCTATGCGTTGCTGAGTACTCCAGGGCACCCTGCGCACCGAGGTTTCTTCCCGCTCCGTCGCCACCGCCTCACGCACCGGTACCATTGCCGCTTCCACCTCGGCACCGACGCGCTGCTGGTCAACCGTCTCCACCGCACCGCGCCGGCGCCCAATGAACCCTTCGGCGAGACCGGCCGCGAAGCTCGTGCGCGGCAGCGTCGAGGAATCGGAGTAACACAGGAACCGCGGCCGCCATTCGGGATGGTACTTCGCGTTGGAGCGGTAGAGCGACTCCAGCTGGAACCAGCGTGAGAAGAACAGCAAGAGTTTGCGCCACAACCGCAACACCGGACCCGCACCGATGCGCGCGCCCTCTTCAAAGGCGGCCCGGAACATGGCGAAGTTCAGCGACACCTGGCGCACACCGAAGTCCCCGGCGTTCTCCATCAGCCCCGCAACCACGAACTCGTTACCCCCATTCGGCGCGTTCGGATCCCGGCGCATCAGGTCCAGCGAGACCCCGTTGGTGCCCCATGGCGCAAAGGACATCATGCACACCGGTTGCCCGTCCTCGCCCACCGCCTCAACGAGCAGGCAGTCGCCGTCGGCCGGGTCGCCCAGCCGCCCGGAGGCCATCGAGAAGCCGCGTTCCTCACCGCCGACGCGCCAGCCCTCCATGAGCGTGCGGTACCCATCCCACTCGGTCGCATCAATGTCCCGGTGCCGCCGAATCCGCAGGGAAACCCCTGATTTCTCCGCACGTTTCACGGCGGCACGCACCGGTTTCAACTCCGGGGAGGTGAGCCGGAAAGAATCGGGGCGCAAAATGGCCTCGTCCCCGAGCGCGAGAGCGCTCATCCCCCGAGCCACGTACGCGGCTGCACCTTCTTCGCTCGCGCCGAGCACCGCCGTCGTCCATCCGTATTCGCGCGCATGCGCCTGCCACGCGGCAATGGCCGCATCCCAATTTCGCCGCGGGCCAATCGGGTCGCCGCTGGCCAGGCAGGTGCCGACTTCCACCCGATAGGTGATCGCGGCCCCGCCATCCGGTGCGAAGACCGCGGACTTGTCCCGCCGGGTGGCAAAGTAGTCGAGCGAATCGCTGTGCCGTTGGCGCAGCAACAGCTCGCGGATGCGGATTTCCTCCTCCGGCGTCAGGGAGGATTTTAGGCTTTGCGAGCGGAAGAGAATGTAGGCAACGAATGCGATTAAGAGGGCGGTCAGGATGTTCATGACCGAGGGTTCGAGGAGGCCGGTATCCGGGCCCATGTAGTTTTCCGCGGTCACGTCGGTCGTGTCGAAAACGCCGCCGGTGGATTGGTGGAAGGCGATGAGCCAGCGGTCGTTTTCCGGGACGCCATTGTTAGTGATCTGCAGCAGACCCCACCCGATCAGCATGTTGAGGCCGATGCCCAGCACCAATGTCAGCACCGCCAGGCCAAACGCCCCACGCCGCACCTTCGCGCGGAAGACCGGGTACGCCAAGATCAACGCAATGATCGCAAGCACCGGCACCACAAACGGCCACACTCCGCCGAGCGACCACCCCTGCTCGGTTTCGGGGAGAGCGTTGATATCTTCCATGAAAAGCCAGAGGAATAGCATCGCGGCTATGTTGGCGAGGACCACCAGAATCCAGTACGCCAGGGAAAGCCACCACACCAGCCGTTTGCGCGAGGCCAGCGCGCGGGAAGCCACAATCAGGATTAGCCCCCAACCCAGGCTGTAATTGTTAAGCCCAATGGTATTGAGCGTGAGGAGCATCCAGTCCGGCACGTTCTCAATAGGAATCAGACCGAGCACCACATCGATCAGGCCAAAAACGAGGACCGCGGAGGCGAGGAAGGAGGCGATCTTCTCTCGCCAGCGGGCAGGCGGATTCGCGATCTGGTGTTCGGAGTCATGCAGGCTCGGCTCCCGGCGCCCAGCAGAATCCTGCCGCCCCGCATCCAACGCCTCGACACCGCGCTCCCCGCCGCTAGACTTTCGCAACTCCGCGCTCACGATTCCCCGTCCTCTTGTTTCTTGTTGTGCCAGTGTACGTTCCGGCTATGACACCGAGAAGCGTTGCATGAGCCAACCTAAGTTTTGTTCC
Source organism: Haematomicrobium sanguinis DSM 21259 (assembly GCF_000688395.1). Taxonomy (GTDB): domain Bacteria; phylum Actinomycetota; class Actinomycetes; order Actinomycetales; family Micrococcaceae; genus Haematomicrobium; species Haematomicrobium sanguinis. The sequence continues at coordinate 353,304 of NZ_JIAG01000001.1, forward strand.
AGTCCGGGCTTCCACACATCCCAACTGTGCGCGCCGGGGAGCACCTGGTAGCTCACGTTCAGCCCGGCCGCTTGCGCCGCCCGCGTGATTTGCAGTCCTTGGGTGGTGTAGGGCTCGTCCCGATTCCCGACCACTACTATCCCGGCAAACCCCGGCGGGTACTGCGTCGTCGCGAAGAGGGTCAGCGGATCCTGCGCGCGATAGGCCCCGGCATCCCCTCCGAAATACGTATTAATAAGGGAGTCCTGCCCCTCGGGCACCGATTGCATGGGCTCACCCGAGAGTTCAATGAAGGATTGGTACGCGTCCGGCCGTTTGGCCGCCGCCTGCAAGGCACACGTCCCGCCAAAAGACAGCCCGGCGATGGCACGTTGCGCGGACGAGCGCCCCACCCCGAACGTTTGCGTCACCCACGCGGGCACATCCTGGGTCAGGTAGGTGAGCGCGTTGCCCTTGGAACTGTCCATGCACAGCGGATTCGGGTTCAGCCCGGGCGCGGTGAGATCCGGCATCACCACGAGCGGCGCAATGCCCTTGTTCGCCGCAGCAAACCTGTCCATCATCGCGGCCACCTGCCCGGAACGCAGCCAATCCGAGGCGCCTCCCGGCAGGCCGTGCACCAATACCAGCACCGGCACGTTTGCGGGCGCGGTGTCTAAAAATGCGGGCGGCAGATACACATAGGCGTTGCCGCTTGGCAGCTTAGAGACAGTCCCCGGAATCTTCACCTGCACCACGCGCCCCTTCGCGGGCATTGCCGGGCTAGGCGTCCACGCGGCGAGCGTCACCGGCGGGGTGCCCGGCGGCACCATTCGTTGCGGCATCGCGTCCAGGTTTTCGACTTGCACGCCGTTATCGCCCCACAGCGTGCCCACCGTGGGGAAGAGCGCGAACGTCACGTTTACTTGTGTCAGAGCAAGAAGCACGACGGCGATGAGCGCACCTACCGTGGTGGCCCGGGGAATGCGCCGCCTGCGGCGGCGCCACTGCACGATGGAGGCACCGATTGCGAAGAATGCGGCGATAACGGCAAGCCACACCGGGATCGGCACCATTGGCGGAACGATGTTCAGCAACGGGCCGAGGATGAGGTACAGCGCCCCAACTACAAGGGCCGACGCAATAAGAAGGATGGCGTACGCGCGGGAAAGCGTCCGCTTGTCTGCCACCGCCAGCCAACCGAGTCCCAGGACCGCAAGCGCGGCGGTCACCCACGGGAAGGGCCCGTCGATGAGGGAGAGTTGGGACATCGCTCGGGGTCGCTTTCACAGGTCAGGTGGTTAGGCGCGGTCCTGCCTCGAAGCGGTGTGCCCAGGCAGGAACCCGAGTCTTTTGTAGCATGCGCACTGGCCCGGTTCCTGAGAATCCCGGGAGAGATTTCTACGCGCACAATTCATGCCGTCTTCCGTATTGGAAAGCACGGGATCGTGAACAGCAGGAAAAATCGAGGTACCTCCGGGCGCGGCGTGCGCTCTTATTTCAAATCTGGGACCGAGGAGATGTACAAAAGTTCGGGGTATTCGATGTGACAAATGCGCTCCGCGCTTTCCTGACCTTATTCGATCGATTCCTCGTATCTATCCTGCCCGCTCCCGAAACTTTGGTGAGGACATTTCAGGCAAGTGAGCTGTGAAACGTAAGGTTTCGCCGTCGTAAATCACTTAAATACCCGGCGCGTGCCGCGTTACGCTCCTTGCGCTGCATGGTGCTGTGAGGATCGCTCTAGTCGCTGGAGCGTATGCCCGGTCGTCAGGGCAGGATGCGGAGCTGGTTCGGTAGACTCTGGGCTGTATTGCCTCTATCCGCCTATCGAGAGACATGACTTCATGACCATTGTTATTTTTGCGATCATCGCTGCACTCGCCTGCGTGGCTGCCCTCGTGAGTTACGGGGTGTGGAAAACCTCCGACAACGTTGTCGGGGCGGGGACGCGTATCGCGATCATGTTGCTGGTTTCGCAAGTATTCCTGGCCCTCCAAGCCCCGCTCTTGGCCGCGGCTGACGGGGTGGCGACCAACCGGTTTGTCGGCGTCGGTATGGTGTTGCCGCCGATTCTGGTTTTTGCCGGATTCTTCACCCTCGTGATGCACCTTTCGTTCAAAACCAACGAGTCCGCGCCGGTGCGTGCCATGATGTCAAAGCCATTCCTCGGCGCAGTTGTGCTGTATATCTTGGCGCTCGTAGTGGTCATCTCGATGGCTGTAGTGCCTTCGGCCAGCCGCGATCCCCAAATGGTCAACGGGCTGGGCATTGCCATCAATATTCTGATGTTCTTGCCCGCGGTGCTGGTGACTTTCCTGCTGGGCCCGACCGCGCTCAAGAGCTTCAAGATTGCTCGCGATGGCCGCCGGTTGCCGCTTGCGTTGGTGATTGTCGCGTTGGGACTAGGTGTCCTCGCGTTTATTGTTGCGGTGCTTGAAGTATTTGTGGGGCTTCCGCCATCGATCAAGTATGTGGTGCAGGCGCTGTCCATCGTCGCGCTGTGCGGTTACCTGATTACCGAGCGCAAGCAGGATGCCACCGAATATCCTCCCGGCAGTGATGTCCCGGGCACCGAAGCCATTGGCGTGGGCGAAGAACCCGACGAGGCTGCGCAATGACAACCGGGGAAGCCGCAACCGAGGCAGAATATCAGGGCGAATGGGCGCTCATTTTGCCGCAGAGCTGGTGGCAATTCCCGGTACACCCCTTGGCAGCGCGGGAGAAGGCGAAGGTTCGCCAACAGATCGTGTCCATTCTGCGCTCACAGATCACCGACATTGAAAAGCACGCGCAAATGTTCGCCGTGGTTAAGGGCGAGACGGTCGGCGCGCTGATGCCTGCAAGCCTGGTAGTCAGCAGTTACCCGGTCGGCTCGTTCTTGCAAAGCGTGCTCTCGCCACTGCTCTCGGTGACTGAGACCATTGCGGACTTCGTCAAGTCCGGTGTCATCGACCCGATGGCACAGTTCTTCGGCCCGAAAGCACCACCCCAACCTCAACCGGCAGGAAACTAATCACCCCCATGTTCGGACTCGGCAAAAAACAACCCACACGACCAGAACCTGTGAAACCCGACGACTGGGACCAACGCCTCCCCGCAGAAAAAACTCGAAAAACATACCAAATTAGCGGCGCGTTTTATAACGCTGCTGATTCGAAAAACTATCCGTCGTTAGAAGCCTGGTCTAAGGACGTGGGGCAACAAGCTATCAACGAGTTCTGGCAGGATGAGGGACCAGTTTCCCAGCAAGAGTTCCTCGCACAGATCAACGGATGGGCATACGCATGGAAAGAGTCTACGTTTCCCAATTTTTACGTCCATTTGGAGGCTCCGGATTGGGGTGTCACCGCCATCCTGACGCTCATGTCACTGGATGCCCCTATCTATGCACCCGCTGACTACCTTGCGGATTTGAACGCCGATGCCGCCTTGCAACGCCGATTGCTATCACCGATCGATTTCGAGACGTTCACTGTACCCGCAGGGCCCGCAGCACGTGCGAGCTACCAGGTCCATGACTTCTTCAACGGCGCAAACACCACCGTCTACCGGGAAAACATTCTCGTATTCACCCCCATCACCCGTGAACCCTACGAAATCTCCGCCGCCGCAGCGGACCCGACCATGGTCCCCTTCATCAAAGACCAAACCCGCCTAATCGCCGACACGATTGAGGTGTATGTCCCGGAGTAAACCATGTGGGCGAGCACTACCAGGTGGGCCGGTTTGCCCAACTAATTGCTTTGCGGCGAGTCGATCACCAGCACTCACCTCAACGAGGTGCCAGGCTGATTAAGGTTGGGCACCGAAAAGTGTCATCGCCGGAGCACCCCAACACCATGCCGCCGCACCCCACACCAGGTGTGGGGAGCGCCGTCGAACTTCGTTACTTGGCAGGGGTACGGTACGTCTTTCGCGGGGTTTCGAGAAGATGTGGCGGGAAGCAGCGCGTTCTGCTCGTGAGTCGGTGGCCGCGGTCAAGGACGCTGCTGGGTTGTGGAAGCCGGAAGGGTTTATGGCAGTGTGGAAGAACCTATTCACCGGCCAACCCGGGTTCTTCAAAGGCCTGGTCGCAATGACGCAAGGGTTATCGAACATGTCGATGCGCCTCACCGGTGGCGGGCAGATCCTGGTGGTGCTCGTGGGCGGGAAAGCCATATCTATTGGTGTGGTGGACTTTATTAAGTCCTCGATTGTTGACCCGGCCCGGCAACTCATCCCCACCCCACAACCCGCAACACCCGGTGACGAATCCTAACGAGAGTGATTGATGTTCGGCCTTTTCAAGAAAAACACCCCAGAACGCCCCGAAAACTGGAACCAACGCAAAAAGCCATTAGATACTCGTTTGCTCTTCGACATCCGGGTCGCATGGCGGGATGCGTCTGAAGCAGCGAACTTCCCGTCGATTGAGCAGTGGTCACAACAGGTAGGACAAGCCGCGATCGACGAGTACTGGGAAGATGACGGGGCTACCGTCACACAGGAACAGTTCCTCGCTCAAGTCAACGCCTGGGCGTATGTGGCACGCGATTTCGGAGACGGGGCGTTTTACATCATGGCTGGGGTTCCTGAAGTTGGCGTGAATTCTGTGATGACGGTGCGGTACCTGAACGAGGATGTCTTTAAACCAGAGGATTATCACGAGTACTTGAAATCTGCGCGTGATATTCAATCAAACCTGGTGACCCCGATCGAGTTCGAAACCCTCGAAGTCCCCGCCGGTCCGGCCGCGCATTCAAGCTACCAGTTGACAGACTTCTTCAACGGGGTTGACACCCTGGTTTACCGGGACAATTACCTGATCTTCCCACCCAACGTGAACGCTGCCGTGGAAATA
>NZ_JIAG01000002.1 GCF_000688395.1 Haematomicrobium sanguinis DSM 21259
CGGTTCCTGTTCCGACGGGTTCGGTGAGGTAGGTGTTGCACAGTGGTGAGGTCCATTGGATCGTGTTGGTTTCTGGGTCCAGGACTTTGGCTTGCCAGCCGTGGTGGGTTTTGAGGTTGTGGTGTTTGCGACACAACAACTGCAGATTCTCCGGGTTGGTTTCGCCGCCGGTGTCCCATTCGGTGATGTGGTCGGCGTCGGTACGACGGGCATTCACCCCACAGCCGGGGAACTGGCAGGTATCCGAACGCAGTTGCAGGAATTCACGCAACTGGGTGTCTACCCGGTAACTTGAGCGACCCAACGCGAGCGGCCTACCCGTGTTCGGGTCGGTAAATATCCGGTACAGGGTGTGCGCGGTTCCGGCGAGTTCGCGGATCGCGTCGGCGGGGATGGGACCGTACCCGGAGAGCATCCCATCCTGCTCATCCAACCCCGCCAGAGTAGTGGCCGGGATCGTCACAAAAATTTTCGCTTCACCGCGCAACCCCGACCGCGACCCCGAGACGGTTTCCGGTTCCGGGCTGGCGTCCGAATGTGAACCATTTCCAGAATCGGGCACACGTGTCCCCTCGCCACTGGTTTCGGGCGCAGTGGTCCCCTCGAACCCGGTTGCGTTCCTGGCGTCGGGCGCAGTGGTCCCCTCGAACCCGGTTGCGTTCCTGGCGTCGGGCGCAGGTGTCCCCTCGAAACCGGTTGCGGTTCTGGCGTCGGGAGTGGTGTTTTGGTCGAACAAGTCATGGACCGCGTCGTAGGAGAGTCGCTCAGTCGGTGCTGAGCCGCCAGGACCAGTGTCCGCTGGGTCGTGGTCGCGTGGTGGCCAAGACCCAGGTTCGGCTACTGATCCAGAATCGGTTTCGGACGCGCTCGTGGCGCTGGCTCCACCGGTGGACGGGCCCGTCGCCGCGGAATCACCGGTTCCCGGTGACGTGGACGGCGCTGCGGGCGCACTCGTCCGCTCAGTCCCGCCAGTGGAGCCAGTGCTCTGGCTCGCGTCTGGGCCCGCGCCACTGGTCTCTGCCGGGTTGGGTGGGGTGTTCGGGTACGAGTGGTTGTAATTATGGGTGATCAGGTCGGTGAAAACATCTGCGATCAGTTGTTTCAATGTACGAGTGTCGTGCTCGGTCTTGGCGGTGATCGCGAAATCCGTGAGGGTGTTCATGAAACGGTGCGCCGCCGTCGCCGGGAGCAACCCCGAGATGGAGCACATGCCGTTCGACTCGTTGCTGATCGACACGTACCGGTGCTTCATCTCCCGCCGCTCCCGCACCGCCAGTGGTTCGGCGTGTAACCGGTTCCGGGTCACCTCGGCGAACTTCGCCACATCATTCGCGGAGCGCACGGGGTATTGGCCGGTCACATCATATTTCACGGGGAACATGAACTCATGCAGGCGAGCGTCATAACTGGCGGCTTGCTCATCGGTCAGCCCGACACAGTGTTTCACCGCGGTTTTCACCAACCGGCTGTTCAGTAACCCTGTAATGAATCGTGCCTCGAGTTTCGGCAGCCGGGACAGGGTCGCGGTGTCGATGAGCATCCCGGTGGTCACGAACTCGCTGCGACCCCACAAGAGCGCCAACTCCGACCCAAGCCCCCAGAGCGCTTCATCCATCGCTTTCACCGACACACCGCACCACACCCGCGGGAACGCCACCTCGGAGTCCTCAACATCCCGGGAATCAAACCCCGGGAAAAACGCCGAACCCCGCGGTGACGCTGACGCAGGATCGGCACTCGTACTCGACGACCCCGCGGCAGTGGAAGTGCTTGCGTTGGTAGGTGGAGTGACGGTGAACGCATCCTGATGTTTCCCTCGCCCCGAACCGCGACGTCCTTTGTTCCGTCCGATCCTCTCATCCAACGGTAAGTCAAGCAGTCGTTCTTGCTCCTCCGCCTCCACGCTCAACGCGACACCCGCAGCCAGATGCATCGCCGCCTCCACCTGCACCTGAGCACGCTCCAACACGCGCACCGCGCCCAGGGCGTCGCGCTTGAACGCATCCGGTTTGTGCGCGTCACTAGCCGCGGTCGAGGTGGATGGTGATGCCGGGACGGTGGGCTCCGCCCCGAGAGGATTCCGAAGATCCTGCTGAAACTCGTGCATGAGCTTTTCCAGACCACAGGCGAGCCGGGCGACCGCACTGGTGCGGACCCCGAGCTCTGTCTGTGCCATAGGAAACGTCATAACACCACGCTATAACCCGGCACCGACATTGAGCACCCCAAAAACCCCAAATGTGGATAACTTCGGAAAAATCTTTAAAAAAATTTCAACTGTGGATAACCTTGCTCGACCTCGGGAACTTTTCGACCAGCTTGCTAAGGAAATTCGGGGGGTCTTCGCCATTGCCGGCGTCATCGGTGGAAAAACGATTTCGCTTCACCGAATAAGTTGCTGCAGTATCTTGTCTTACGAACTCGCGAGCCCCACGAGCTGATGACCAGCCCACCACCGCGCTTGGTGAGGATTCTGCACCAAAGGCGAGCAACGCCGTCGTACCTTTAGGATGCCGTACCCGCTCCCGCGCGCTCGGGGCGAAAATCGAGAATTTCGGTGCCAATCAGCGATTCGTCGTAACATACCAGCGCATCGTTTTCACGAAGTAGCTCCTCTTCGAGGTACCTGCCGGACCGCTTATCCACCACACTTCTGACAATCGTGTTGTGCCGACGCACGGCACTACCATCGCGATAAAAATACGCGTCCTGCTCCCTGATGTGGTACTTAAAATCCACCGGACGTTCTGCACGCAATTCGCCAACCAAATGTTCGTCAGTCACGTGCACACGAATCTGGAAATCCTGGTCGGTGTCATTACGGAATCGATAGTCAATAAAGTTGTGCATAATCGACGTCCCGACCCCAAAAGGAACCTGGCGGTTATAGTCCGGAAAGAGGTCCCACTCATTGTGGTGGTGATGCTCGGTGACGGTCAGTGGAGAATGCAAAATCATCCAATGAATCAAATTCGTAAATTGGCACATTCCGCCGCCACGGCCCGAATCGGCCCTCCCGTGAACAATGATCACACCATCGCGGTATCCCTGCCGCGCCGAAAGCGCGCCAACTAACGACCAGAATGAGAATGTTTCACCGGGGCGGATCACGATTCCGTCCACTTTCGGGGCGGCGAGCGCCAGGTTCACCGCCTTGTTCTCCTGCAATTGCGGATTAGTATTCCCCAGCAGTCGGCGGATTAGCGACTTATGTCGATACACCACCGTCGGCAATGATTCCCCACTGCGGCGCGCTGCCAGCTTACTGCGATTGAGCGCATTGGAAAGGTGCCGGACAGCACGTTGTTTGGCCAAAGAAACCTCATAGGTGAGCGGTGACAGCTCGCTGAACAATTTGCGCGGCATGACTCTCTTCCTTCTCTCCGATCGATCCCCCGAGCTACCTATGAACGTTTCGCCGAAACGACCTCAGGTTACCTCGGAGCAACGCCGAAACCAGACTGTTACCTCGCGCGCACCGTGGGCCCCCAATCACTCATGTAGCATGGTGAAAAGTTCGTGATCTGGATCACACAGCTCACGTGCGCCGTCCGCTAGTCTTGTCGGGGTCAAAGGCGATCTCGGCACCTAACTTCATGAAAAGGTTCGCCCGTGCCAACAGCCGCGCAATGGGGACATCCGTGGAAACGATCCGTCCGCAGGGTCGTCACATTACTCGCCGTCGTCGCCTTTATGGCTCTGTCTTCCATTGGAATGGCGCAGTCCGCAAGCGCCGAAACCACACCGTCTGGGTCACCGACGTCAACGGATGCGGCCTCGGCACCGACTTCCAGCACCGAGCCTGCCTATGACAACACCATCTCCGGTAACTTGCGCAATGCGGGCGTCCCCATTGCCGGAGTCACCATCAAGGTCCAGTCAGAATCCGGCGGCTTTCAGGGCTCTGGCACCACTAATGACCGGGGAATTTGGCGGGTGGGGGTCCCCGATCGCGGCACCTACACCGTGGAGCTAGACGTCTCCACCCTCCCCGAGGGTGTGTCCCTGGCAGAAGGACAAGAAAACCCGCGAACTGTCACCTTTGGCGGCACCTCCAGCGTCTCCACGCTCTTTCTCTTAGGTGAAGGAATCGTCACCCAAACCACCAGTTTCTGGAACCAATTGGCGGACCGCGTGCTCGCCGGACTGAGCTTCGGCCTGCTCCTTGCCCTTGCCGCGGTGGGACTCTCGCTCATCTTCGGCACCACCGGACTCACCAATTTTGCCCACGGAGAAATGGTTACGCTCGGAGCCGTGTCCGCATACGGCTTTTCCGTGGCCGGACTACCCATCTTCTTAGCAATCGTCCTTGCCGTGATCGTGGGCGGAGTGTGGGGCTATGTCCAGGACGCCGGGCTATGGAAACCCTTGCGTAAACGCGGCATGGGCCTCATCCCGATGATGATTGTCAGCATCGGTCTCGCCCTGACCATGCGCTACGTCATCCAGCTACTCTTCGGCACCGACACCAAGCAACTTCCCGGCGCCAATAGCCCGACCCTCGTCTTCGGCCCATTTTCGATCACCCAAAACAACCTGAATTCACTCCTCGTATCGCTGGTGGTCATCGTCCTTCTTGGGTTCCTCCTGCTTCGCACCCGCATCGGCAAAGCCACCCGCGCTGTCTCGGATAATCCCGCACTCGCCGCCGCATCCGGCATCGACGTCGACCGCGTCATCCGCATCGCCTGGGTGATCGGTTCCGCCGTCGCCGCCCTCGCCGGCATCCTGTGGGCGTACTACCGGCCCGGTATTAACTTCAATATGGGCCAGCAGATCCTGCTGCTCATCTTCGCCGGGGTGGTGCTTGGCGGCCTCGGCACCGTGTTCGGTGCGCTCGTCGGCTCCGTGATCGTCGGGCTCTTCGTGGAGGTGTCCACCATCTGGCTCGTCGCCGACCTCAAATACGTCGGCGCGCTCCTCATCATGATCCTGGTGCTTCTCTTCCGACCCCAAGGAATACTCGGCCGTAAGGAAAGGGTGGGTTAGCCATGGACTTCGGAAACGTACTCGCCGGCGCCCTGAGCACGCTGATCGAACCGACCACCGCCGCCTACGGTCTCGCCGCACTGGGGCTTGCCGTCCACTTTGGCTTCGCCGGCCTCTTGAACTTCGGCCAGGCCGGGTTCATGGCCGTTGGCGCCTACGCCTATGCCATCTCCATCCTGACCTTCAACGCTCCTCTCCCCCTCGCCGTTCTGGCCGCCTTGATCGCCTCGGTCATCTTTGCGATCCTCCTTGGCATCCCCACGCTCCGGCTCCGGGCAGACTACCTCGCCATCGTCACCATCGCGGCCGCCGAAATCCTGCGCTACATCGTCACCACCAACCAGTTCAGCGACGTGACCGGCTCGGCCAACGGCCTGGCCCGATTCGAGGGCAGCTTCTACGCCTTGAATCCCTTCCCGCAAGGCACATACTCGCTCGGTCTTTTTAGCCTCAATGAGCGCGAGCTATGGATCCGGGTCGTCGGCTGGGCGCTGGTCATCATCGCCTGCATCCTGGTCTACCTCTTGATGCGCTCGCCCTGGGGCCGCGTCCTTAAGGGCATCCGCGAGGACGAAAACGCGGTCCGCTCCCTGGGTAAAAACGTGTATGCCTTCAAGATGCAGGCCCTCATTATTGGCGGCATCCTCGGATCGCTCGGCGGCATGATCTTTGTGCTGCAACGCGGTTCGGTGCAGCCCGGAAACTTCTCCACCGAACTCACCTTCTTCCTCTACACCTGCCTACTCCTAGGCGGTATGGCCACGGTCTTCGGCCCTATTCTTGGCGCGATGATCTTCTGGGTCGTGCTCTCGCTGACCCAGAGCCTGCTCTACGGCGCCATCGAAGCCGGGTGGATCACCTTCCTCACCACCACCCAGGCCGGACAAATCCGTTACATCTTCGTGGGCATAGCACTCATGCTTCTCATGATCTTCAGGCCACAAGGCATCCTCGGCAACAAGAAGGAGCTGGTCTTCTCATGAGCACCACCATAGATGACATCACCACCCAATCCGCCGGTCCCGGGTGCACCAAAATCGACCCCATCCTGACGGCAGACAACGTGACCCGCACCTTTGGCGGGCTTAACGCCGTCGACGTTCAGCACCTGGAAATCCCGCGCAACAAAATCACCGCGCTCATCGGCCCCAACGGGGCCGGAAAGACCACGCTGTTCAACTTGCTCACCGGTTTCGACACCCCGCAATCGGGTTCCTGGACCTTTGACGGCACCGACTTGGCACACGTACCTAGCTTCAAGGTGGCCCGCATGGGCATGGTTCGCACCTTCCAACTCACCAAAGTCATGGGCAAACTCACCGTCCTGGAAAACATGCGCTTGGGCGCCACCGACCAAGGCGGCGAAAAGCTCCGCAATGCCCTCTTCCGCAGTTCGTGGCGCTCCCGCGAGGCCGAGATCACCGCCCAAGCCGAGGAACTCCTCGCCAAATTCAAGCTCGACGCCAAACGCGATGACTACGCCGCCTCCCTCTCCGGCGGTCAGCGCAAACTCCTGGAAATGGCACGCGCCCTGATGACCAAACCGCGCCTGGTCATGTTGGACGAACCCATGGCCGGCGTCAACCCGGCGCTCACCCAGAGCCTCCTGGACCACATTTTGATGCTCAAGGACGAGGGCATGACCGTCCTCTTCGTCGAACACGATATGCATATGGTTCGCCACATCGCCGACTGGGTCGTCGTCATGGCGGAGGGCAAGGTCGTCGCCGAGGGTCCGCCGGACGAGGTCATGAAGGATCAGGCCGTGGTGGACGCGTACCTTGGCGCGCACCATGACATCGACCTGTCCAAGACCGCCAATTTCCAGAAGCTGGAAGAAGAGCTGGAAGAGGAATTGCCGCATGAGTGATCACGTCGTCGAAGTGAAGGACCTGGTTGCCGGCTACCTCCCCGGCGTCAACATCCTGAACGGCTGCTCCATCCATGCCGACAAGGGCGAACTCATCGGCATTATCGGCCCGAACGGCGCCGGCAAATCGACGCTGCTCAAAGCCATGTTCGGCCTTGTGACGGTCCGCTCCGGAAGCGTCACGGTCCGCGGCGAAGACCTGACCGGGCTACGCGCCAATAAGCTGGTCGCCCGCGGCCTCGGCTTCGTCCCGCAGACCAACAACGTTTTTCCCAGCCTCTCCATTGAGGAGAATTTGCAGATGGGCGCCTTTTTGCGTCCCAAGGATTTCAAAGAGAGGTTCGACGCCGTTGCCTCCATTTTCCCGGACCTCGCCACCCGCAGGGCTCAGCGGGCAGGTTCGCTTTCCGGCGGCGAAAGGCAAATGGTCGCCATGGGCAGAGCCCTCATGATGGATCCCGCAGTGTTGCTACTCGATGAGCCCTCGGCCGGACTCTCCCCCGTGCGTCAAGACGAGGTATTCCTGCGCGTCCACGAAATCAATCGCGCGGGCGTCAGCGTGATCATGGTGGAACAGAACGCGCGCCGCTGCCTGCAAATTTGCGACCGCGCCTACGTTCTCGACTCCGGGAAGGACGCCTACACCGGTACCGGCCGAGAACTCTTGGAAGACCCGAAGGTCATCCAGCTCTACCTCGGCACGCTTGCCGCCTCCTGACCTGCACTCATCTCAAAAGCACTGTGGCTGTGACCCAACCGTTCGGGTCACAGCCACAGTGCTTTTTCGAGTTGATCGCTGAGCTAGCGTCTCTTAGCCGAGCGAACCTTCTTCGGCGCGCGATGGCACGGGCTTATTGTCCGCGTCATAGGTGTAAATGCCGATGAGCGCTTCGGACGGGTCGCCGGCCTCATTGAACGCGATCGGACCGGAGTAACCGTCATAGTCAATGTCTTTGCCCTCGCGCAGCAGGGTGACACAGCCCGCGAAGTCGAAGCACTTCTCGCCGTCCTTGGATACCGCCGCCATTTGCTCGGCAATGGCCTTGCCGTCGGTGGAACCGGCGGCTTCCGAGGCGAGCGCCACCAGGGTGATCGCATCATAGGATTCACCGGCGTAGGTCCAGTTCTCCAACTTCGGGTCAACGCCCTTGAGCGCCTCGCGGAACGCTGCCGAGGTGAACGTGCCGGGAATGGTTCCCTGCGCTCCCTCCAGCGCGCCCTTGGCGATTGAGGACTCACCAGAGTAATCCAGCACGTTGCCGTCCACCAGGAAGATCTTGGTCGGGTCCACGCCCTTGGACAGCAACAGCGGGATAATCTGCTTCGCCTGATCGAAACTGAAGATCGCAATCGCGTCCGGGTTGGCGTTAGTGACCTCATCCACCTGGGACTGGAACTGCGAATCGCCCACATTGAACATGGACTCGGCAACAACCTGGCCGCCGGCCCCTTCAAACGCCTGCTTCACATTGGTCTGCAAACCGGTGCCGTAGGGGTCGTTCATGACGATCATACCGAGTGTCGTCGCACCGCACTGCGCAATGTAGTTGCCCAAAGTCCGGCCCTGCAACACATCGGATGGCGCGGTACGGAAGTACAGGTTGTTGTCATCCCAGGTCGTGAAATCCGGCGAAGTGTTAGACGCCGAAATTTCCAGGACACCGCCGCCGGTGATCTGGTTAATCACGTTCTTGGTCGACCCTGAGGCCGCCGCACCGAAGATCACGTTGACGCCTTGGCGCATCATGTCCGCAACCGATTGGCTGGCAATATCGGTGGAGGATTCGCCCTCGTCGCGGTTGATGACCTCGACCGGTTTGCCGAGCACGCCGCCGGCATCGTTAATCTCCTTGATCGCGACATTGACACCGGCAAGCTGTGGCGGCCCGAGCACCGCAAGGCTGCCGGTCGCTGGCACGAGCGTACCGATCTTGAGCGGATTCTCGGTGCTGCCTTTGGACTCCGGGACGCTGGCCGGATCGCCCTTGGGCCCCGGATCCTTGCCCTCGCCGCCGTCTCCGGTGGGACAGGACAGCGCCCCGGCCGGCGCCGCAGTGCTGGGGCTATCGCTTGATCCGCCCGAGGGCGACCCCTGCGAGCATGCGGCCATGGATAGGGTGAGGGCCAACGCGGCCACCGAAATCACGGATGTCCGCGCACGGCGCTTCATTGCGCTCGCGCGATCCCGTGTCGAAACGTCACTCATGGATTTTCTCCTCATATATGAATTGCGGGGCGGACGCACCCGCCAAGCACCGGAACCCAGAAACTCAAAGGGTCCAGGCGCAAGTGTTACTAAAAAAGTAACCTAAATCACACCGGGAGTTAAGGGCATCGCGAATACTGCTGGTTACGAGTGCGTAACGGTCCCCAAATCGAGCCGGGTATCCGCGGCGCGCACGTCGCTATCCTGGTGCGTCACCTGCACCACACCGTGCCCGGCCAGGTGCGTGCGCAACTGGTCCTGAAGTTCGCGCGCCGTGGGCTCATCCAGGTGCGCGCTCGGCTCGTCGAGGCACACAATGTCCGCTCCCGCCAACACCGCGCGCGCAATCGCGAGGCGTTGCCGCTCGCCGCCGGAGAGCCAGGACCCCGCAGGTCCCACCTTCGCATCCAGCCCGCCGGCGCGCGAGTCGACCATGTGCGCGAGCCCCGCGGTTTTCAGCGCCGCCCACATCTGCTCCTCACCGACCTCCCCGGCACGGGACAACGCCAGGTTGCCGCGAATGGTCGAATCGAAAATGTGCCCCTCTTGCGGGCACCAGGCGACCCGTGGCGCCAGTTCGCCCGGCGCCAGCATCCGCGGCGCATCGTTGACCGCAACACTGCCGCTCTCCGGGCGCAAAAACCCCAACATGATGGCCAGCAGCGTGGTCTTGCCGGAGCCGCTCGGGCCGGTGATGCTCAACCACTCCCCGCGCCGAACCCCGGCGGACACCGATTCCACCGCGAGCGGCAGGTCTTCACCCCATCGGGCGCTCACCTGGTGAAGTTCGACGGCGTTAATCGCCTCGGTTGCCGGGTGTCCCGGGTTCGCGTGCTCACCATGCGGAATGTCTTTGGCGAGCGCCAGGACCGGGAACCACCAGCCGGCGGCGGATTGGGCGTTCATGATGGGTTCGGTCAGGGCGATCTGCATCAGCACAATGGTGAGCAAGAGCGGCGCAGCGACGGCCGTGCTTGCCCCGATCGGGATCATGAGCGCGGCGGTGAGCGCTTGAACTGCGGTAATCAGGGCAGCAGCCAGTCCGGTACTGCCCGCGAGCGCGTTCTCTGCCGGGACGGCTTGGCGATCCAGTTCGCGCAGGTGCTCCAGTTTGTGACCGAGCGTGCGGTGCACCCGCAGGTAGTCGCGTTGGCTGAGTGTGTCGAGCGTGGCGCTCACCAAGTCGGCGCGGAGCCCTCGTTGCAGCCGCCGGGCGCGGGCCTCGGTGATAAGGGAGAAACCCACCCCGGCAAGCACGCTCACTGCCACGCCGAGCAGCTGAATCCATAGCAGAGACGGCGCGAAGATGGCGGTGACCGCCGCCGCGGCGACGAGCACGATGGGTAGCCCCGCGACCGGCACAACCGCGCGAATGAGCGCATCGCGCAACTCATCGACCTTGACCACGAGGGCATTCACGCTCGCGGCCGGGGTAAGCCGCTCCTTGAGGCTCAGCGCCCGCTCGCTCAGATACTTCCACACCGCGGCCCGCCACTTGCCCTGCAGGTCAAAGACCACGTCATGGGACACCAAGCGTTCCAGGTAACGCAAGAGTGCGCGCGCCAGTCCGAAGAACCGGACGCCCACAATGGCGACCAACAAAAACAAAATGGGCGGCTGCTCGCTTGCACGCACAATAAGCCAGCCGGAGAGTGCGCTTAACGCAATCGCCGCCATGGAGGCGAGCGCACCGGTCAGTACCGCCGCGAGGAGCCGCCACCGGGCACCGCGGGTGAGGTCGAGGACGGCAGCCCATCCGGTCCGAGTGAGCTCGGCATTGTCGGCGCTCGTCGCATCGCTGGCCGGGGCAGCCGCGCCAGGCGCCTCAATCACGGCAGCGTGCTTGGTTTTAGTCGGCTCGGGCAACGAGAACTGCAACGCCGGGTCCGCATTGGGCGGTTCGGCGATCGTACTCGGCGTTTCGCGCGGTGTCAGCGCGATCGTGGTGTCGGCAAGGTCTTTTACGTCGCGGTCGTGGCTTGCCACGAGGACCGGGGTGGTGCCGCGCAGTTCGTGCAGCCATTGAATCACGTCGGCGCGGCGGGCGCCGTCGAGGTGCGCGGTGGGCTCGTCCAACACCACGAGGGAGTCCCGCGTGCGTTGCACCTCGGCGCGCGCGAGTGCGAGCCGCCGCTGCTCCCCGGGAGAGAGCCAGGACGGGTGACGCTCAGCGAGGTCCTGCAGCCCGAAGCGCTCCAGCGCAGCGTTGATCGCGGCGTCGGGAGCCTGGCCAAGTTCCGCGCGCACCGTCGGCTCGGTAAACAAGGGGAGCTGTTGCACCCACAGGACATTCCGGTTCCGGTAGTTCGCCTCCAGCCAACGTCCCAACACGGTTGATTTTCCGGCGCCGCTCGGCCCGGTGAGCGCAAGGAATGGCGCACTGTCCGGGTCCTCCGTGAGTTCCTGTAGCCGTGCCGTGGCCGCGTCCCACTGGGGGTTCGCCGGTGCCGAGTCATCCGCGGCGTGCCCTGAGTCAGTGTCCCCGGTGGAGGTAACCGTATTGACGGCACGCGCACGTTGCGCGCGCGATTGCGCCAACGCCTCCAGCCCGTCCTGCGCCGCGTGATAGGAACTGCCCACCTCGCGCAAGGGATTGTAGATATCGGGGGCGAGGATCAGAACCAAGAGCCCGACTTCCAAACCGAGATCGCCCTTGACCATCCGTACCCCAATGACCACGGCCACGAGCGCCACCGAGAGCGTCGCAACCAGTTCCAGGGCCAGCGCGGAGAGGAAGGCAACGCGCAGGTTTTTCACGGTCGCCCGCCGGTACTCCCGAGAAATAGAGATGAGCGAATCGTGTCCGGCACGGGAGCGGCCGAGCCCCACCAATGCGGGCAGGCCGCGAGCGAGTTCGGCGAAGTGCTGACTCATGCGCAACAGCGCCTCGGTCGACTTCTTGGTGTTCTCCACCGTGTGCTGGCCAATGAGCACCATGAAAATAGGGATGAGCGGAAGGGTGAGAAGCACCAGCAACGCCGAAAGCCAGTCTTGGCTGAGCACCACGAGCCCCAACACCAACGGAATGACGGCAGTCTGCGCAAGAGCCGGGACAAACTGCAGGTAAAACCCCTCCACCTTGTCCAGTTGCCGGGTGGCCGTCAGAGCCATCCCGGCGTCCCGGGATGCTCCTAGCGGCGAACTCTCGCCGGTCAACGCTCCCACCAATTCGGCGCGTTCACGCTCGATCACCACCCGGGCCCGGTTACGCCCAAAGACGCCTTGCACCCAAGCGGTCAGGCCCAAGAGCAAGGCTCCGGCGCTCGCCATCAATCCCGAACTGGCGGGAAGGATCGTATTGGCGGCAACGGCGGCGACTCCTTGAGTCAGCCCCGCGGCAAAGAGCACCAGGGCGGCCGCCCTCACCAGTGCGATGAGGGCGAACCCCAGCAGCGAACGCCGATCGATCAGTTCGTGGAGCTTGACCCCTGGCACCATGACGCGGCGCCTAGGACGCGTTGGAGCGCGGCGCGTCCGGATCGATGAGGATCTTGGACTTGATTGCGGCCACAATCGGGTGCGCCTTCGGGATGCTCTTGGTGGAGATGCGGCGGCGGAACACCCAGTAGGTCCAGATCTGGTACACCAACACGATCGGGACACCGATCGCCGCGGCGACGGTGACGAAGGTGAGCGTATAGGTCGCGGCGGCCGCGTCATTCACGGTCAAACCGAACGCCGGGTCCAGCGTGGAAGGCAACGCCATCGGGAACATGGCGAGCCCGACGCCCACCATAATGGCCACCAAAAACACACCGTGGGCGGCGAACTGCCAGCCATCACGGCCCGCCCGGGCGGCAATCCACGCGCCGGCAAGAGCAAGAACGCCGACCGCCACCATGACCCAGGCAAGCACGTGCGAGGGCTGAGCGTTGACCACAATGAGCCAGCCGATCATCGGGATCCCGAAGAGCAGCGCGGTCTTCTTGAACAACCCGGCATACTTTGCCCGCACCTCGCCGCTGGTTTTCAGGGTCAAGAACGCGTTGGCTTGGCTCAGGCAGAAGAGCACGACGGCGATGCCTCCTAAGAGTCCCGGCCAGCTGACCCAGGCGAGGGCTCCGCCGACCCGGTCGTGGTTTTCATTGAGCGGCAGACCCCAGCTCATGGTCGCCAAGACCACGCCGATCCAGAACGCAGCGCATAGCGAGCCCAGCGAAATGGCCCAGGTCCATACGGTGCGCCAGCGTTCGGAGTCCACCTTGCCGCGGTATTCGATACCGGTGGCACGGAAGATGAGCCCGACCAGGATGAAGAGGAACGGAAGGTACATTGCCGAAAGCGCGGCCGCATACCAGTTGGGCATGGCGGCGAACATCGCGCCGATCGCGGTGATCAGCCACACTTCGTTGCCGTCCCAGACCGGGCCGATGGTGTTGAGCAGAACCCGCCGTTCCTTGTTGGTTCGGGCGGCAAAGGACATGTTCATGCCGACGCCGAGATCAAACCCGTCCAAGAACAGGTAGCCGCTCCACAGCACCATGATGAGAACAAACCAGAGAGTGGGAAGAAATTCCATGAGCTTTTCCTAATCCGTTTCGATCGTTCTCAGTAGGCAAAGGCGAGCACGTCGTCAGGTTCCTTTGCGGAACCCTGGTGAGTATCGCCGTCGTTCTTCTCATCATCCTCACCCGGCGGGTGAGCCAATTCCGGCATGGCCGAAGGCACCCCGGCGCGCACGTACTTGACGATGAGTGCGGTCTCCACCACGAGCAGGACAAGGTAAATGCTGCCGAGGATGACCAGCGAGGCGATCAGTTCGCCCGCGCTCACCCCGGGTGAGACGGCTGCCGCGGTGAACATGAAGACCCCATCGATGCCGGACGGGTCCGGGTTCGGTGCGACCACGAAGGGTTGGCGGCCCATTTCGGTGAACACCCAGCCGGCGATGTTCGCAAGGAACGGTGCTGCGATGCCGAGAACGGCGAGGCGCATCAACCACGGCGATTGCGGCACGGTGCCGCGGCGAGTCACGATGAGCGCCACGAGTGCGGCAAGCGAGGCGAGGGCGCCGAAACCGATCATCATGCGGAAGCCCCAGTAGGTGACGACCATGACCGGGACGTACTGGACTTCCTGTCCGGCGCGGTCGCCGTAGATGGGACCGTCGGGCAGGTTGGTGCCGTACTTTTCCTGGTATTCCGGGATAAGCGTGTTGACGCCCTTGACGTTGGTTTCGAAGTCGCCGTTGGCCAAGAAGGACAGGATGCCCGGGATCTCGATGACGGCGGTGACGTCATCGCAGTTGCGGGAGGCCACATCCCCGATGGAGAGCACCGAGAAGCTGGTGCCGTCGTTGCAGGCGGCTTCGGCGGCGGCCATTTTCATGGGCTGCTGTTCGAACATGAGCTTGCCCTGAATGTCGCCGGTGATCGCGGTGCCCGCGAAAGAGATCATGGCGACGACCGCGCCGATGCGCAGCGAGCGGATCCAGACGGTGTAGTCGGTCTTGTCGCGGCCCGGGATTGCCGGGTTCTCGCCGACGATGACCTTCTTGTCCGGTCCCACGGTGTCGATACCGTCTTTGCGGCGGCGCCACAGTTGATACCAGGCGACGCCCAAGAGGAATGCGCCGGCGACGCCGAGTGCGCCGAAGATGGTGTGCGGGAAGGCGACGAGGGCGGTGTTGTTCGTGAAGACGGCCCAAGCGTCGGTCATGACTGGCTTGCCATCGATGAGTTCCACACCCACCGGGTGCTGCATCCAGGAGTTTGCGACCAGGATGAAGTACGCGGAGATCACCGAAGCGATAACCGCCGCCCACAGGCAGAAGAGGTGGATGCTGGGTTTCAATCGCTTCCAGCCAAAGATCCAGAGGCCAAGGAATGTCGACTCGACGAAGAAGGCGAGGAGCGCTTCCAGGGCGAGCGGCGCACCGAAGACGTCGCCGACAAAGCGCGAGTATTCGCTCCAGGCCATGCCGAATTGGAACTCTTGGACCAGGCCGGTGGCCACGCCCATGATGAAGTTGATGAGGAAGAGCTTCCCCCAGAATTTGGTCATCCGCAGATATTGCGGTTTGGCGGTGCGCCACCACATGGTCTGCATTGTTGCCACTACGAGGCCGAGGCCGATCGTGAGCGGAACCATAATGAAGTGGTAGACAGTCGTGATGCCAAACTGCCACCGTGCGATCTCGAGGGCTTCCATGATTATCCCCTTGTCAGAGCCCGATGTTCCTGTTTTCTACAGCTCGTAGAAATTCTACAGCTTGTAGAAAACGGAGCGCTATTTAGCGTGGCCTTACTGAGTCCAAGGCTACTCGGCGAAAGGGAGATTGTCTGTGCACCCTCCTCTGGCCACCCTTCTACATCGTGTAGAAAAACCCCGCGCGCGCCCGGTAAGATTAAGCTCACACACGCAAGCGAGAACAAGAAAAGAGCAACGGACGTCAATGGCCACATTGGGGGAACTGGAACGCACGGTCATGGACGTGCTGTGGGAGACCGAAAAGTCGGTCAACGCGAACGAACTCCGCGAACTGTTGCTTGAGCGCTCCCGCCCCACCAAGGACCTTGCCGTCACCACGGTATTGACCGTACTTTCCCGCCTGGAAAAGAAAGGCCTCGTGATGCGTGAGCGCGAAATCCGCCCGTACGCCTACCGCGCCGTGACCTCGCGCGCGGAGCACTCGGCCGACCTCATGGTGGAGGCTCTGGGGCAGGCTCCGGATCGCGAAGCGGTGCTGGCCCGGTTCGTCGGAACTGTCACCGATGATGAAGCCGAGGTCTTGCGAAAACTCTTGGGCGGTCACTGACGCCGTGCTGGCGACCTCCTACATTCTGGCCGCGCTCGCCATTTTTCTCGCGTGGCCGGCGCCGCTGATTCTCTCGCGCGCCGCCTGGCCCGCACGCTCTCCATTTGTCGCGATGATTCTGTGGCAGGCGATCGCCCTGGCCGGCGGACTCTCCATGATCGGCTCCATGTTGCTCTGGGGCCTGTCCCCCTTGAGCAGCAATATTTACGTCGCCACAAACGAACTTTTCCACCTGATTACCAGCGAACGCACCGTAGCCGAGTTCAACATCATCCATGTTTTCGCCGTCAGCACCGCCGGACTGTTATTCGCCCACCTGAGTTTTTCACTGTTGCTCACCTTTGTGCGTATTTATCGCCAACGCATCAAGCACCGGAACCTGGTGGAGATCCTTTCCGCACCGAGCGCCACCCCCAACACCGTGGTCATCGAACACCCGGTGCCGGTGGCCTATTGCCTCCCCGGCGGCTCCCGCGGTGTGACGGTCATGTCCGACGGCCTCGTCGCTGCCCTCAGCCCGCAGGAACTGGACGCGGTCTTGACGCACGAGCGCGCCCACCTCGCTCAACGCCATCACCTCTTGCTGTGGGCATTCTCGGCCTGGCGCACCGCGCTCCCCTGGCTTCCCACCTCGCGATTGGCGCAACAGGCCGTCAACTCGCTGATCGAAATGCTCGCGGACGATTCCGCCCTGGCGACCACGGATCGAGGCACTCTGGTGCGTGCCATCGCCGTCGTCGCTACCGGGCAGCGCTCCCCCGGCACCGGTAGCGCGCCCGGCATCACCGATAACCCGGGAAGTACGACGACGGGACGTCGCCTTTCGCGCCTGCTCTCACCGCAAGCGCCCCTCACCGGATGGCAACGGGGTGCGGTGATGGCGATCAGCCTGGCGCTGCTGGGGGTCCCGACGCTTTTGGTGCTCGCGCCCTATTCCTGAGCCAGGTTAGGCGTCAATCCGTTCGCGGTCCAGCCGGTCCGCGCCCTCAATGATGAAGTCCTTGCGCGGGGCAACCTCGGAACCCATCAGGAGTTCGAAGACCTCCTCGGCCTGGGCGGCGCTTTCCACGCTGACCCGGCGCAGGGTGCGGCGGCGCGGATCCATCGTCGTCTCGGCGAGCTGATCGACGTCCATTTCGCCCAGACCCTTGTAGCGTTGCGGCGTTTTGTACCGCTTATTTTCCTTCTCCAGCTTGGCCGTAAGCCGGTACAGCTCCGCATCCGAGTAGGTGTAAATCATTTCGTTGGGTTTGCCGTTGTGAATCACTTCGACACCGTGAAGCGGCGGAACCGCTGCGTACACGCGACCGGCGTTAATCATCGGGCGCATGTAGCGGAAGAAGAGCGTGAGCAAAAGGGTGCGAATGTGGGCGCCGTCGACGTCGGCGTCCGTCATCAGAATGACCTTGCCGTAGCGGGCGGCATCCAGGTCAAAGGTGCGTCCGGACCCGGCGCCGATCACCTGGATAATGGCGGCGCACTCGGCATTAGAGAGCATGTCGGAGACTGAGGCTTTTTGCACGTTCAGGATCTTGCCGCGAATGGGAAGGAGCGCCTGGAAGTCCGAGGAGCGCGCCGGTTTTGCAGTGCCGAGGGCGCTATCGCCCTCCACGATAAAGAGTTCGGATCGGGTGACGTCGGTGGAACGGCAGTCCGCCAGTTTGGCCGGTAGCGAGGACGTTTCGAGCGCGTTCTTGCGGCGCTGGGTTTCCTTGTGCAGGCGCGCGGAGATGCGGGATTTCATCTCCGAGACAACTTTTTCCAGCACGAGCGCGGACTGTGCCTTGTCGCCTCTCGCCGTGGAGTTAAGCCGTGAGGTGAGCTCTTTCTCCACAATCTTGGAAACGATCGCCCGGACCGCAGGGGTGCCGAGAATTTCCTTGGTTTGCCCTTCGAACTGTGGTTCGGCGAGGCGTACGGTTACCACGGCCGTCAGCCCGGCAAGGATGTCGTCCTTGTCAACCTTGTCACTGCCGGCCTTGAGTTTGCGCGCGTTCTGATCGATGACCTTGCGGAAGGTTTTCACGAGCGCTTGTTCAAACCCGGCCAGATGGGTTCCGCCTTTGGGCGTGGCAATGATGTTCACAAAGGAGCGGATGGTGGTGTCGTAACCGATACCCCAGCGCAACGCGATGTCCACTTCGCAATCACGGCCCACTTCGGCAATGGTGGAATGCCCGTTCTCATCCAAGACCGGAATGGTTTCCTTAAAGGAATCGGTGCCGTGAATGCGCCATACGTCGGTGACGGGGCCGTCGGCGGCGAGAAAATCGACGTACTCGGTGATGCCGCCATCGTGTTGGAAGACTTCTTCCACCGGACCGTTTTCGCCGGGGGTTCCGGGCAGGCGGCGCTCGTCTCGCAGAGTGATTTTGAGCCCGGGAATCAGGAAGGAGGTTTGCCGGACGCGAGCCTCTAACTCGACGTAGTCCACGGCGGCATCGGGGGTGAAGATTTGCCGGTCCACCCAATAGCGGATCCGGGTTCCGGTCACGCCGCGCTTGGCCTTGCCGATCACGGCCAACTCCGATTTCTCGGTAAACGGAGTAAAGGTGGAGGTCGGAGACGCCTTGGTCCCGGTGTCGGCGAAGGTGCCCGGTTCGCCGCGGCGGAAAGACATGGCGTACGTCTTGGATCCGCGATCGACCTGTACGTCTAGACGGGTGGAAAGCGCGTTGACGACGCTTGCGCCCACGCCGTGCAGGCCACCGGAGGCGGAATAGGAGCCGCCGCCGAACTTTCCGCCGGCATGAAGCTTGGTGAAAACGACCTCGACGCCGCTCAGCCCGGTTTTGGGTTCGATGTCCACCGGGATGCCGCGGCCCTCGTCACGCACCTCGATGCTCTGGTCCTTGTGCAGCACGATCACGATGTGTTGACCGAACCCGGCAAGCGCCTCGTCAACCGCGTTGTCGATGATTTCCCATATGCAGTGCATGAGGCCGCGGGAATCGTTGGACCCGATGTACATGCCGGGGCGCTTGCGAACCGCCTCCAGCCCTTCGAGGACAGAGAGGTGGCGAGCGGAATAATCAGATGTGGGCACGGTATCTTTCACCTAGGTATCTTGCGAGGTTTCGCGGACGGAGCGCGCCGCCGCGATTCAGAATCCAGGGTATCGCCTCGCACCGACATTCCCGGGCTGCCACTCCGCGGGAGGGGCTCACGGCAACGCCAAGTTAACAGGGTTGTTACGCAACACGCAGTACGCGGACAGCGAAAGCGCATAAAGTGTGGCATAGATTGAACGCCATCAGTGGTTTCATAAGTAGTCACCGATTTAGGAGGTCAACATGTCCACAGCAACTGCAACCCGAGAGCTCACCGCCCTAGACCGCTGTGATCGCTGCGGAGCACAGGCCTATGTGCGTGCCGTCCTCGCTTCCACCGGTGGAGAACTTCTGTTTTGCGCTCACCACTCCCGTCAGGTCGAGGCTAAGCTTCGTCCGCTGACCTCCGAGTGGCAGGATGAAACCCAACGCCTACACGAGAAGCCCGAATTCGCCGACCGCGACTAGCACGGCTCTCAGACAAAGGGCCCCTCGCCATGGATGGCGAGGGGCCCTTTGTCGTTCGCCGCGACGGCGGTGCGGCACCTCCTTAAGGCAACCTCCCGCCGTCGCATCTCAGTAGGGAACCCGGCGCCTGCCGCGGCTTTTAAGCCCAGCCAACCGATCTGTGTAGCAGTTAATGCCCATGACCGGCACGGTCATGGGCATTAACTGCTACACAGTCGAGGGTTAGTCGAGGTAATCGCGCAACACCTGGGAGCGCGAAGGGTGGCGGAGCTTGGACATCGTCTTGGACTCTATCTGGCGGATGCGCTCACGCGTGACGCCGTAAACCTTGCCGATTTCGTCTAAAGTCTTGGGCTGGCCATCGGTCAACCCAAAGCGCATCGCGACCACGCCGGCCTCACGCTCGGACAGAGTGTCCAGCACCGAGTGCAGTTGCTCCTGCAACAGAGTGAAGGAGACGGCGTCTGCCGGGACCACGGCTTCCGAGTCCTCGATCAGGTCGCCGAATTCGGAGTCGCCGTCTTCGCCCAGCGGAGTATGCAGCGAGATGGGCTCGCGGCCGTACTTCTGGACTTCGACGACCTTTTCCGGGGTCATGTCCAGCTCAACGGCCAGCTCCTCCGGGGTGGGTTCGCGGCCCAGGTCCTGCAACATTTGGCGTTGGACGCGAGCAAGCTTATTAATGACCTCGACCATGTGCACCGGGATACGGATGGTGCGAGCCTGGTCTGCCATGGCGCGGGTGATCGCCTGGCGGATCCACCAGGTTGCGTAGGTGGAGAACTTGAAGCCCTTGGTGTAGTCAAACTTTTCCACCGCACGGATTAGACCGAGGTTTCCTTCCTGGATCAGGTCCAGGAAGAGCATGCCGCGTCCGGTGTAGCGCTTGGCGAGCGAGACGACGAGACGAAGGTTCGCTTCCAACAGGTGGTTCTTCGCGCGGCGGCCATCGTTAATGACCCAGCGCAGCTCGCGCACCAGTTTAGGATCGAGCTTGCCGTCATCGTGGGCGAGTTTTTCCTCGGCAAAGAGCCCGGCCTCGATGCGCAAAGCCAAGTCGACTTCTTGTTCCGCGTTCAGCAGCGCGACCTTGCCGATCTGCTTTAAGTAGTCCTTGACGGTGTCGGTGGTCGCGCCTGCGGACACTACTTGCTGGGCAGGAGCGTCGTCATCGTCGGCGTCGGAGTACACAAACCCGCCGGCGGTGCTGGTTTCCTCTTTAGCGGATTCCTTCTCGCTACCCTCCGACTCCTCGTTGTCCGAGTCGTGATCGTCTTGCTCGGCATCGGTATCGCCGTGCTCCGCGGCGTCAACCGCGGGAGTTTCGTCATCGGCGTCGGCGCTTTCGGCGGCTTGAGCGTCCTGGGCTTGCTTGTCCTTCGCCTTGGTTGTCGACTTTGCCGCGCCGGTTTTGGCTGCGCTGGTCTTGGTTGCACCAGTCTTGGCTGTTCCGGTCTTGGCCGCACCGGTTTTAGCGGTACCGGTCGTTGCTGTACTGGCCTTAGCCGGCGCCTTCTTGTCGGTCGCGGCCTTAGCGGTGCTTTTAGCTGCGGTCTTGGCGGTGCTCTTAGTTGCGCTCTTGGCCGGCGCCTTAGCACCGGAAGTCTTCGCGGCGCCCGACTTGATTGCCGGTGCCTCGGTGTCCTTCGCAGCCGCCTTGGATCGATTGGTGGAGGTGGCACGCTTCGCGGAAGCGGTGCTTGTGGAAGTGTCAGTCTTTGATGATGCGGGTGACACGGGGAACCTTTCTACCGTTGGCTGGACTGCCTAGTGGCTAACACCACTATGACCCTGTCAAGTCCACGAGGCGTTTTCGCGCTCAGGTTTCTTGCCAAGGCCAGCATTTAAGCTAACGAAGCAAGAGCCCCACGTTGTTCCCCAGTTCGCAAAAAATCTTGCAAATAACCGGCAAATCGCGAGCGACGCAACGGTGGACCCAACCGGGTCTGTCCTCCATTGTCGCACGCTCGAGGAACAAACCAACAATTAGCGGGGCGTCGCCCACCGATAGGCATAGCTCCCCATTAGCTCGCCCAATGATCCGCTTCCGCCGGCGGTTGGTAGCTGGTGCGATCGAAGTTGATCCCGTGCTCGATCATCTGCAATTGAATTCTTGCCAAGTTGTAGTCGGGATCCTGGCCTAGCGCCCTATCGAGGTAGCAACCGGCGACGCTCCCCCGGCCCCGACGCCAACTTTCCCACGCCAAAAGGGTCAAGATCGCCGGATCGCTCTCTGACTCGGGAAGCGAGTACAGGGTTTTGAGGATCAAGGTCAGCGCGGCGAGTCGAAGCTCGGCGAACTCATGGAACGGCTCGGTCTCCCCCAGCCCCTGGCCGGTAAAAATTTGACCGTACAAATCCATCGCATGGTGGTGCATGGCCTTGGCTTGAAGACGATCCTCGGCACACATTCCGTCGACGTCCTCAATGTCCTCGAGTACCGATACATCCCCGTCTTCGCCCCGATCCAAGATCTGAGCCACCAAGACAATATAGGGAGTGTTGATCACCCTGACCGTGAGGTCGGCACACTCGTGCCCGAAGAAGCATTGCACTAAAAGCGCGTCGCGGATCTGAATGGAGCGCAGACTCGCGTAGAGTCCGGCGAGAAGTTCGCCCTCGAGCCTGGACAGTGCGGACCTGGCTCCGGCAGGGTCGAAACTGTGCGGATCGAAAGCCGATTGTCCCCCAGCCACGACAGCGGCCAGCGCCCTCTCCCACCGCTCGAGTTCCATCGCCAGGTATGCGCGATCCCAGCGCTCGGGAATGGGTCGCGAGAGCGCAGTGGAGAGTTCGGCGGCAAGATTCGTCGCCGCGAGTTCTGGCACGTTGTCAAAAAGCTGATCGGTCAGGCTACCGAGGTTTGGCGCGTAGGTTTGCCCGCCGTAGACCATGCTGGCGTTGACCGCGGAGTGAGCATCCACGCCGGCGTGCAACCTCTTGGCATCAGAGCGCGAACCGTCCGCATAGAGAACTTGCCAGTATTCCACTCCGACGTGAAGCATCGTCAGGATGCGGCAATCGTCGCCATCATGATCGCAATTGAGTGAGAAGACCTCATGGAAGCTTTTCCGAAGCTCATCCAGGCGTTCCTCGGTTTCCAGGTACAACACCACGGCGTACTGGGCATCAGGAGAAATGGCGGTCGCGCCGTGGAAAACCTGGTGTACCTGTTCTGCGTACTTGCGAAGGGTTGCCGCGTCCGCGGCGAGCACCTCGGCGCGGATATCGAATCGGGCCATGAGTTCAACGGTGTCTGCCGTGAGCGCCATAATGACCACGGATTGTTCGGGGAGGAATCCCATCTTGTATGGGATATAGCTCAGCAGATCCCCGTCATTGCGTATTTTTGTGATTTCGTCATCCATGCACCCCAGCATGGGCCGCGGGAGCCGCGTCCCGCGGAGAAAATGAGCCCATTGTGGACAACTCCGAACAATGGGCTCATTTTTCCGTGCTGTGTAGGAACAGGCGCGCGGACGAAATCTAGCTCAAACGCTACTCGTCCTCGGGGTCTTGATCGGCCTCGCTTTGCGCCAAGAACGCCTCCACTTGCGCGCCGATTTCCTCGGCGTCGGCGAGCTTGCCATCCGGCTTGACCAAGAGCGAGCGCTGCGGAGCGTTCTTGGAGAACTCGTCATAGCGTTCCTCCAGATTCGCCACCACTTGCTGCACTTCTGCAGACTCCTGCATCTGCGTGGCGATTTGCGAATCCACATCGCGTCCGCTCTCGCGCAGATCCTCGGTCGGCAACATGAGTCCGGTTGCCGCTCCTAAATACTCCAGAGCCGTCACCGCGGCCGGCGGATATTGCGCATCGGAAACATAATGCGGCACATGGACTGCAAACCCGGCGACCTTCCGGCCAGATTCGATCAGCCGCAGTTCCATCAGGTGCGCCACACTGGAGGGCAACTCCGCCCGCGGGCGCCACATGGAACCCAGTTCGGTCAGATCGGACCGGTTGCCGTGTACGGTCACACCCAGCGGACGGGTGTGCGGCACCGGCATAGGAATGCCGTGAACCCAGGCCACAAAGTTGATCCCGGAGAGGTCCAGCAGTTGATCAATTGCGGCAATGAACCGCTCCCACTGGTAGTCCGGCTCTACGCCGGTCAAGAGCAGGAAGTCTTTGCCCATCAGATCGGTGACCTTGTACAACACGATTTCCGGGGACTGGAAATTTGTCAGGTGATCCTGGTCGAATTCAATATGCGGGCGGCGTCCTCGATAGTCGATCAACTGGTCCGCGTCGAAGGTTGCCAAACGCTCGTAGGTGAGGGATTCCAGCAGCTCATCGCGCACCTGGTCGGCAATATGCCCGGCCTCGCCGAAGCCGTTGAGCGCCACCACTAGCGTGGTCGGAGCACCGGAGCTTCTGCCCAGGTTGCTCGGTGACTCCAGTTCGCGGGCGCCCGCGCCAAAGGTCACCGCATTCCCATAGTGCGGGGCGGAAGGGTTGATCGCTATTCGGCTGCTCGTCAAGGTATAGAGGTCTTCAGGTTCCAACATGATATGCACTCCTCTCTTCGCCTCGCACCGATGCCCGTGGCACTGCGGTGCTGTGCGCACATCTCTACTCAGAGATCAATAACCGCGCGGACGCCCAAACCATTCCGCACCCGCGCCCCTGCGTGAGGGAAAACGCTCAGCCCGCAGCGAACGCGGTGCACACAGCACTTAGTCCCGCGTGTGATCGGCCGCAAACGGCGGCTTTTGCGCCGCGACGGCGAGTTTGCGTCCGCGCACGTCCAGGAACAACTCGGCATCTTCGTCCGTCGCGGCGTCAATCAACGCCAGCGCAATCCCGGTCTGCAGCGAGGGCGAGAAGGTTCCCGAGGTTGTCACACCGACCACGGTGCCATCGCCCAAAACCACATCCATCCCGGCCCGCGGCACACCCCGGTCAACGGCCTTGAGGCCCACCGATCGGCGCGGCGCTCCGGTCTCGCGCTGCGCCAGCAGCGCGTCCCGGCCCCAAAATTGCTCCTTCTTCCAGCCCACGGCCCAGCGCACCCCCGCTTCCAGCGGGGTGATGTCCTCGGTCAACTCGTGGCCGTGCAGGGCATATCCCATCTCCGTGCGCAAGGTGTCCCTGGCACCCAGGCCGGCGGCAGCACCGCCGTCGTTTTCCACCGCGGTCACCAAGCGCTCCCAGAGAGCCGGCGCGGAATCCCAGGTGGGCACGAGCTCATAGCCCGGCTCGCCGGTGTAGCCGGTGCGGCACACGGTCAGCGGCGCGCCGTCAAACTCGGTGTCGACAAAGGACATGTACTCGCTCGGCGCCTGGATCCCCAGCGACTCCAACACCGCCTTGGACCTCGGCCCCTGCAACGCGAAAACGGCGAAGTCCCGATGCTGATCGCGCACCTCAAACTCGCCGCCGGCCGCGTCCTGCAACGCCGACACGACCTTGGCGGTGTTCGCGGCATTGGGGATCAGGAACACCTCGTCGTCGCCGCGCAGGTAGGCGATCATGTCATCAATGACCCCGCCGTCCTCGGTCAACGCCATCGTGTACTGCGCCTGCCCGGGTGCAATGCGGTTCAGGTCATTGGCGAGCGTGCGATTCACAAAGTCCTTGGCCCCCGGCCCGCGAACCAACGCCTTGCCCAGGTGGGACACGTCGAAGAGACCCACGGTGTCCCGCACCGCGTTGTGCTCGGCCACCACACCGCTGGCGGCGTAGGAAAGCGGCATCTCCCAGCCGCCGAACTCGGCCATTTTCGCGTCCCGGCCGCGATGCCAGGAATCCAGGGGGGAGCGCAACAAGTCAGAGGTATCGATCATGACTCTCACAGTATCGCAGCGCCATCCGTATTACGATCGAGCGTAGGGTGTGCCACGCAATGCCGCGTCGCGCACCGACTGACGCGAAAACCCACAAAGGATCTGAGGATATGCCAAGCGCTGTGCCCACCATTTCTGCCATTGAAACCAATATTTCCGCCGCCAAGATTGACGCCCTGGTGCTCGCGGTGGCCAAGGGCGAGAACGGGCCGTGGCTTGCCAATGGGCCGCTGGGGCCCAAGGCGATTCAGGCCATCGGAGACTCGCTGGAATTGCTCGGGGTCAGCGGCGAGGCGGACAGTGTGGTGCGCATCCCCGGTGCTCCCGAGCTCGGCGCGCCGGTCATTATCCTGACCGGTTTGGGCGCTCTGGCCGAGGGCGAGAGCCCGGAGCTGGAGACGTTGCGCGCCGCTGCCGGGTCGGTGACCCGGCAGATCAACGGGGTCAAGTCCTTTGCCTTCGGGTTGCCGGCTCCGACCGTCGAGTCCGCCGCGGCGGTGGCCGAGGGCGCGCTACTCGGCGCCTTCCGGTACCAGGGCTACCGGACGCCGAAGAACGACGGCGATGCCTCCTCCCCGGAGGATTACAGCTTTAGTGCCGAACGGCTGGTCATTGTCACGCCCGCCGCCAATGATCGGGCGCTCGCTCCGGCGCTAGAGCGCGCGAGCGTGCTGGCCGAGGCGAGCTGCCTGGCCCGCACCCTGGTGGATCAGGTGCCCAATTTCTTGTACCCGGAGTCCTTCGCCGCGCAGGCGAAAGAGGCCGGAAAGGGTCTGCCGCTCAAGTACACGGTGTGGGATGACAAGAAGCTCGAGCGGGATGGCTTTGGCGGTCTGATCGGCGTGGGCAAGGGCTCGGCGCACGGGCCGCGCCTGGTCAAGATCGAGTACACCCCGGCGAAGGCGAAGGCTCGATTGGCGCTGGTGGGTAAGGGCATCACCTTTGACAGCGGCGGAATCTCGCTGAAGCCCAGCGACGGTATGTGGAATATGAAGTCGGACATGGCCGGGGCGGCGAGCGTTCTCGCGACACTGGTTGCGGTGGCGCGGTTGAAGCTGGATGTGGCCGTGACCGGGTGGTTGTGCTTGGCCGAGAACCTGCCCTCGGGGACCGCGCAAAAGCCGTCCGACGTGCTGAGTGTTTTTGGCGGGAAAACCGTGGAAGTCAAGAACACCGACGCCGAGGGGCGCCTGGTCATGGCGGACGCGCTGGTGGCCGCAAGCATGGAGTCCCCGGACGCGCTGGTCGATATTGCGACGCTGACCGGAGCGCAAATGATTGCGTTGGGCACGCGTACCGCTGGTGTCATGGGTAACAACCCGGAGCTGTGCAGCGAGATTGTGGCCGCTGCCGACCAGGCGGGCGAGCACATGTGGTACATGCCGATGCCGAAGCATTTGCGGGCGAGCCTGAATTCCAAGGTGGCCGACATTTCTAACCACGGTGTGCGTTTTGGCGGGATGATGACCGCCGCCACGTTCTTGAGCGAATTTGTGGGCTCGGTGGGCGCCAAGAGCATCCCTTGGGCGCACATTGACATTGCCGGGCCTTCCTATAACGAGGGTGAAGCGCACGGGTACACCCCGGCGGAGGGCACGGGTTTCGGGACGCGCACCCTGGTGACCTACGTGGAGAACGTTTCCGCGTAAGCGCGCCCAGACTGCGGCGGCTCCGTGTTCTGCGCCGACTGAACTGTGCCACCTGAACTGTGCCGCTCCAATAGTGCCGCCTCAACTATGTAGCGCGAAGTGCCCATGTTTTCGTAAACATGGGCACTTCGCGCTACATAGATGCGGGAACGGGCGTGAGCATGGCCACATCCGAGCCGCGCGCGGAGTAATTGAGTGGAGCTTGGGCGTTCACTAGTTATAAGGTGAAAACCGGAGCGTGCTTTGCGCACATCAGAGTGCTCACGCCGCCCCACACTATTTGTTCGAGACGCCTTGCTGGTCTTTCACGTTGACGGGGCGTCGATCTGATCCGCGAGGGAGCGCTACAGTGGCCGATTCGGCAGCTTCGCAAGAGTTCGATGTATTGATTCTCGGAGGCGGTAGCGGTGGTTACGCTGCTGCACTGCGTGCCGTGCAGGCCGGCCTGAGCGTCGGCCTGATTGAAAAGGATAAGCTCGGCGGCACCTGTCTGCACCGCGGCTGCATCCCCACCAAGGCGTACTTGCACTCGGCAGAAGTGGTGCACGAGATCCAGGACGCCGCAAAGTTCGGCGTCAAAGCCACCCTTGACGGCGTGGACATGCCTGCCGTCAAGGCGTACAAGGACGGCATCGTTTCCGGTAAATTCAAGGGCCTCCAAGGTCTTTTGAAGGCACGCGGCGTGACCGTCATCGACGGCCACGGCAAGCTCGTGGGCCAAGACACCATCGAAGTGGACGGCACCAAGTACAAGGGCAAGAACATTGTGCTGGCAACCGGTTCCTACTCGCGCACGCTCCCCGGTCTGGAAATCGGCGGCAAGGTCATCACCTCAGAAGAGGCTCTCAATATGGAGACCCTCCCGAAGAGCGCGATCATTCTGGGCGGCGGCGTCATCGGCGTGGAGTTCGCATCCGTCTGGTCCAACTTCGGTGTCGATGTGACCATCATCGAGGGTCTGCCCTCCCTGGTTCCCAATGAAGACCCGGCCGTCATTAAGGCGCTGGAGCGGGCCTTTAAGAAGCGCGGCATCAAGTTCAACACCGGAACCTTCTTTGAGTCCGTGGAACAAAACGAAAATGGCGTAACCGTCAAGCTCGCCGATGGCAAGACCTTCGAAGCCGACTTGCTACTGGTAGCCGTGGGCCGCGGCCCCGTGACCGACGGCTTGGGCTACGAGGACCAGGGCATCACCTTGGACCGCGGCTTTGTCATCACCAACGATCGTCTGCACACCGGCGTGGGCAACATTTACGCGGTCGGTGACATTGTTCCTGGTGTGCAGTTGGCGCACCGCGGCTACCAGCAGGGCATTTTCGTCGCCGAAGAAATCCTGGGCCTGAACCCGGTGGTCGTGGAAGACATCAACGTCCCGAAGGTCACCTACACCTCCCCGGAAATCGCTTCGGTGGGCTACAACGAACCAAAGGCCGCCGAAAAGTTTGGCGCCGACAACATCGAAACCTTCGAGTACAACCTCGCTGGAAACGGCAAGAGCTCGATCCTGGGCACCGGCGGGTTCGTCAAGGTCATTCGCGAGAAGGACGGACCCGTGGTCGGTATTCACATGATCGGCGATCGCATGAGCGAACAAATCGGCGAGGCACAACTCGTTGTCAACTGGGAAGCGTACCCGGAGGATGTTGCTCCGCTCCTGCACGCGCACCCCACTCAGAACGAGGCCATGGGCGAAGCATTCATGATGCTCGCCGGGAAGCCCCTCCACGCCATGTAAGTGTCTGGGTGCGTGCGCCACACGGTGCACGCACCCGGTTCACTTTCTTGCCGCACCGCTCGACAATAGAATTCACAACAACTTAAAGATTTTTCACGAAGGAGAAACGGGGACATCATGTCGGAAACCGTTAATTTGCCCGCCCTAGGCGAGAGCGTGACCGAGGGCACCGTGACTCGCTGGCTCAAGCAAGTGGGTGACCAGGTCGAGGTTGACGAGCCGCTGCTCGAAGTCTCGACCGACAAGGTTGACACCGAAATCCCCTCTCCCGTGAGCGGTGTTTTGGAAGAAATCTTGGTTCAAGAAGACGAAACTGCCGACGTGGGAGCCCCGCTCGCACGCATTGGCGACGGATCAGGATCGTCCGATTCCGGCTCCGCCGATGCCGACAATTCGGATGCCGCCGATGACTCGGCGTCTGGCGAGAGCACCGAAGAGAGCGCTCCTGCCGAGGAGCCCGCTCCTGCCGAAGAACCGGCACAGGCTGAGCAGCAAGAGTCGAGCGATTCGAGCGAACCTGCACAAGGCAATGCTGGCGGCAACACCACCGAAGTGACCCTCCCGGCGCTTGGCGAATCCGTCACCGAAGGCACCGTCACCCGCTGGCTCAAGGAAGTCGGCGACGACGTCGAGGTTGACGAACCGCTCCTGGAAGTGTCCACCGATAAGGTCGACACCGAAATCCCGTCTCCGGTGGCCGGAAAGCTTGTCGAAATCAAGGTGGGCGAAGACGAGACGGCCGAGGTTGGTGCCGTGCTCGCCCTGGTAGGCGACGGCAGCGGCTCTAGCGCGTCTGCACCGGCCGGCAACGACCAAGACTCGTCTCAGGACGAGTCCGCAAAGGAAGTTCCTTCCACGGAGGCTCCGGCCCCGGATGAGAAGGAATCCGAGCAGGCCGCTCCCCCGGCACCCGCTCCAGCACCGGAGGCCGAGAAGCCTGCCGCAAAGGAAGAGCCTGCTGCTCGGGAAGAATCAGAGCCGAAAGCCCAGACCCAAGAATCCGCGCAACCGAAGTCCGCATCGGCGGATGCGGGTTCGAACGCGACCGATTTCGGTTACGTGACCCCGATTGTGCGCAAGCTCGCTTCGCAAAAGGGCGTGGATCTGAACTCCCTCACCGGTACCGGAGTTGGCGGACGCATCCGCAAGCAAGATGTGCTCGATGCCGCGGACAAGGCACAGTCGGCCCAGTCGGCGTCGGCTCCTGCCGCACCGGCTTCTTCGGCACCGGCGAACACCGGGTCTGGATCTTCCGCGCCCGCTGCGGCCCCCAAGGTTGTGCCCTCCAAGCTTCGCGGAACGGTGGAGAAGGCTCCGCGCATCCGCCAAGTTATTGCCCGTCGCATGAAGGAGTCCTTGGCCGAGTCCGCGCAGCTGACCCAGGTGCAGGAAGTCGACATGACTCGCGTGGCAAACCTGCGCAAGGCGGCCAAGGGTAGCTTTGAGCAGCAAAACGGTGCGAAGCTCACCTTCTTGCCTTTCATTGCGAAAGCTGTGACCGAGGCGCTGAAGGCACACCCGAAGCTCAACGCGTCCTTTGACGAAGAGGCGAAAGAGATCACTTACCACGATGCCGAGCACCTGGCCATCGCGGTAGACACCGAAAAGGGCCTGCTGGTTCCGGTCATCAATGATGCCGGGATGCTCAACCTGGCCGGACTGGCGCAGAAGATCGCCGACGTCGCCTCCCGTACCCGCAACAACCAGTTGGGGCCGGATGAGTTGACCGGCGGCACCTTCACCATCACCAACATCGGTAGCGTGGGCGCGCTCTTCGACACCCCGATCATCAACCAGCCCCAAGTCGCGATCTTGGGCACCGGCGCGATCGTGAAGCGCCCGGTTGTGGTCACGGTCGATGGCGAAGACACCATTGCGATCCGCCAGATGATGTACCTCTCGCTCACCTACGATCACCGACTGGTGGACGGCGCGGATGCCGGTCGTTTCTTGCAGACCGTCAAGCAGCGCCTCGAGCAGGGAGCTTTCGACGCGGACCTCGGCCTCTAGAGCCGCGGAACGCTTAGACTCCTAAAAAATGGAGCGGACTCGCAGGTCGGGTTCGCTCCATTTTAGTTTCTTGGGCGCCGGGCATCGCACTAGAGTGGAACTATGCAAACCGTTGTAGGAATCCTCGTCTTTATTCATATTCTCTGCGCCGCCGTGATTGTGGGCTATTGGATCGCCAACATTAAGAAGCCCACCGTGGTGCCCGGTCAGTTTCACGCCTCGCTCGGCGCGATTGTGGCCGGCCTCGCGATCGTCGGTATCACCGAAATGGCAGATCTCGGTGAGGTCAACAACGCGAAGATCGCGGTAAAGCTGATTGTCGGCATCGCAGTAGCCGTGGCCGCATTCCTCGGCCAGCGTTCGGTCAAGAAGACGGGTTCCGTCTCTGCGGCTCTCGCGAATAGTGTCGGCATTTTGGCGATTCTCAATATCGCCGTTGCGACCATTTGGCGTTAAAGTCTCGTCTCACGCTCCCCGCGTGCGGACTCAACACTAGTTAGGGAGAAGAAATGGCAACTGTACGTAAAGCACACACCCAGTGGAACGGCGGATTGGCCGACGGCAACGGCGAAGTCAGCCTCGACAGTTCCGGTGTTGGCACTTTTGACGTGACCTGGAAGGCTCGCAGCGAATCTGCCGAAGGTAAAACCAGCCCCGAAGAGCTGATCGCCGCGGCGCACTCGGCCTGTTTCTCGATGGCGCTCAGCCATGCTCTTGGCGAGGCCGGAAAGACGCCGGAATCCATCGAAACCACCGCCGAGGTCGACTTCACCCCCGGCACCGGAATCACCACCTCCGCATTGACGACGAAAGTCCGCGTCCCGGATCTCAGCGATGAGGAGTTCCAGCGCATCGCCGAGGAAGCGAAAAAGGGCTGCCCGGTTTCGCAGGCGCTCGCCGGTATCAACATCACCCTGGATGCGACTCTGGAGAACTAGCGCGGGCTAGCTCACGGTTCTCACCTCGGGATCCGTCACGGTTGGACTCATCTGCACGAAATTCCACGCGAATTAGTTGCAGATGAGTCCAACGGCGTTTAACGCTCTCGCTTCATTCGGCGCCGGACACCGATTCGATGCGCCATTGCCCGCCCGCGGCGCTCAGAGTCACGGTGACGCTTTGGCTCGAGGCCGCCTTGGCAACCGTCCGCCCCGCACCGACAACCTGATACGGCGACGCCTTAAGGACCGTCGCTATGACCGCACGGTTTGCGCTCTGCTCGATCACTCGCGCCTCGGCGATGGAGAGTTCGAGTCCCTGATAGCGCAGGCCAGCGGTGGCAAGTTGCTCAATCGTGGCGCGGTCTTGATCCATGGCGGTGGAACCCATCACATTGATCGCGTCCAGGGCCGGTACGCTTCGCGCCGCCAAAGCGTCCTGGCGTTTCGCCACCAGGTCCCTGAGCACGGCAACCGGGTCGGGATCACTCCCCGGGCCGCCAACTGTAGGCCCGGAGCCGGGGTCACCCGAGGACTTGGGCTGCGGTGCCGCCGTGGTAGTCGGCGTAGGCTCGGCCGAGGCGAGGGTTGTGGTGGCCGCCGTCGCGGCCGAACTGGGCGCACCCATGACGCTACCCACTTTGGCCGCAATGGCGGGTCCAAGGACCAACCCCAAAATCGCGAGCACGGCGAGACTGAGCCCGGCGGCGGTGAATTTCATCCACCGTTGCCCGCTCGCCGGTTGTGCCTGCGCCTGGGCAATGCGCCGTTCCAGAGAGCCGCGCGTGCTTCCAGTTCCGGAATGCGCATCCGGCGAGTGCAACAGCTCCATGTCTGTGGCACGGGGATCCGCACGGTGCGCACGGACGGACGGTTTTGCGGTACCGGCCGTTGCCATCAGCCCCACTCGCGAATGCACCGAACGCACCGCGGACCGAAACGATGTGCCCAGCCGAGTACGCAGACACGAAAGCATCCCCTGCCGTTCCTCTCGAATAGGTTCGGCCCGCCGGGTGAGCAGGAGCGGCAGGTCGGAGGCGTGCGCGCTCAGCGTCACGTCCACCGGCATCGGTTGATGGGATCGGTACAGTTCTTGGGCAAAGTCCCGCGCGCTCGGGCGCAGCGCGGGATCTTCCGCTAGTGCCGCCTCCACCATTGACACCAAATCTGGATTGACCTCCGGAAGCATAACGGTGAGCGGCGTCCGCCCCGATTCGGGACCTGGCACCTCACCTGTGAGCATGAACCAGACGAGAGCCCCCAGCGAGTACACGTCGGAAGTCGAAGTTCCCACCTGTGCGCCCGATGCCATGAACGGGTCAGCGAAGCCGGGTGTGCCCCACACAGTCTTTCCGGCTTGAGCAAAAACGTGGGCGAAGCCGAAATCGGAGAGAAGCGGGCGCCCCTCGGCGTCAAAGAGGACGTTAGACGGGGAAATATCGCGGTGAGACACTCCCGCCTGGTGCAAAAAGTCCACTGCCCGCGCCACACCGACGGCAACCGTCACTGCTTGGCCCACCGGTAAGGGGCCGGTCGCCGAGATCATCTGCAACAGTGAACCGCCGGCCCCGTACTCCATTACATATCCTCGGCCGTGCGAGGTCTCGGCCGTGCCGAGATACTTCACTAGGTTCTCGTGGCGGAATCGGGAAAGAATATACTCTTCCTGAGCTCGCGCGGAGACCACTTCCGCCGGGGCCAAGTTCGGCGCACCACCCTCGAGTTCGGACAGATTTCGATCCCGATCACCCTGGGTCTCCTGTGCACGCCGCTCACGCCGGGTCAGTGGAGCCGGCACAACGCCTGACCCGGGTTCGGTTCCGGCCAGGTGCTTGGTCAAAGGCTCGTTGTGCGGTTCCCCGGACAAGGGTTCGTCACCCCCGCGCGGAATCTTGAGCGCTACGAGGCTCTCGGACCCTAACGGTTCAAAAAGCGCGTCCTCACGGCGAGCCAACCACACCACCGCGCTCGCGCCCTGGCCGATCTTCCGCTGAACCACAAAACCGGTGAGCTGTGGCACCCTGGCGGGCAACGCCGTCGTACTCTGCACATCCATGCCTTAACAGATACGCGCATTTCACCTTTCCCGCAGAAGTTATCCACAGGCTGTGGTGTGCGTCACGGAATGCGGAGATGCGGCGCGCGGCGAGTAGGCTTGCTTTATGGCGTTTCGGTACCTTGACGTTGGTTTCGATCCGGACTTTGTTCCGTATCTGGACGGCTTAGATTTGCAAGAGCGCACCCACGCTGCGGTGGTTGCGGACCAAAAGCCCAACACGATCCTGATGTTGGAGCATGAGAGCGTATACACCGCGGGGCGTCGCACCAAGGATGAGGATCGGCCCACCGATGGCGCGCCGGTTGTCGATATCGATCGCGGCGGCGAAATCACCTGGCACGGCCCTGGGCAACTGGTCGCGTACCCGATTGTGAAGCTGCGTAACAAGGCCGCGGTCAGCGACTTTGTGCAGGCGCTTGAGGACGCCATTATTCGAGTGCTCGCCGAATACGGCATCACCACGACCGTGATTGAGGGCCGCCCCGGTGTATGGGTACCCGGCGACGCATTGCAGGCGCCGCGCAAGATCGCCGCAATCGGGTTGCGCATCCATTTGGGCGTCGCGAAGCACGGCGTGGCCATCAACTGCAATAACTCTTTCGATGCCTTCGCCAAGATCGTGCCGTGCGGCATTTCCGATGCTGGCGTCACCAGCATTCAGGCCGAAACCGGTCAAGACGTGAGCCCCGCCGAGCTCGCCGTGCGGCTCAAGCAAGAATTTGACCGCCTGGAGCCGCGCATCGCGGCGATGGGCGCACCAGCAGCAACGAACCCCACGTTTGAAGGAGCACATCAGTGAGCACCCAGCCCGAAGGCCGCCGTCTGCTACGCATCGAGGCGCGTAACGCTGAAACACCGGTGGAACGCAAACCCGACTGGATGAAATCCAAGGTCAATATGGGCCAGGAGTTCATCGATCTGAAGAAGGTCGTGAACCGCGAGGGTCTGACCACGGTGTGCCAGGAGGCCGGTTGCCCCAACATCTTCGAGTGCTGGGAGGACAAGGAAGCGACGTTCCTGATCGGCGGTTCGCAATGTACTCGCCGGTGCGACTTCTGCCAGATCGACACCGGCAAACCCTCCCCGCTGGACCGTCTGGAGCCGCTCAAGGTTGCCGAATCCGTGCGCACCATGGGCTTGCGCTACGCGACCGTGACCGGCGTGGCCCGCGATGACCTCGAGGACGAGGGCGTCTGGCTCTACGCCGAAACGATCCGCAAAATCCACGAATTGAACCCGGGCACGGGTGTGGAAATCCTCATCCCGGACTTCTCCGGAAACCCGGACCTCATCAAGGCCATCACCGACGCCGAGCCCGAGGTGTTTGCGCACAACGTGGAAACCGTGCCCCGCATCTTCAAGCGCATCCGGCCCGCCTTCCGCTACGAGCGTTCGATGGATGTCATCACTCAGGGCCGCGACGCCGGCATGGTCACCAAGTCCAACCT
This sequence comes from Haematomicrobium sanguinis DSM 21259, assembly GCF_000688395.1. Lineage (GTDB taxonomy): Bacteria > Actinomycetota > Actinomycetes > Actinomycetales > Micrococcaceae > Haematomicrobium > Haematomicrobium sanguinis. The sequence continues at coordinate 34,970 of NZ_JIAG01000002.1, forward strand.
GATTCTCGGCATGGGCGAAACCCGCGAAGAAATCTCCGAAGCCATGCGCGACCTCTTCGACGCCGGTTGCGACCTGTTGACCATCACCCAATACTTGCGGCCCTCCGAGCGGCACCACCCGGTGGAACGGTGGGTGCGTCCCGAAGAGTTTGTCGAGTTGCGCGATGAAGCCGAGGAAATCGGTTTCCTAGGTGTCATGAGCGGGCCGCTGGTGCGCTCGAGCTACCGCGCCGGCAAGCTGTGGGCCACCGCGATGCGCAAGAAGGGGCTGGAGCTTCCCGCGGAGCTGGCGCACCTGGGTGAGGGCGGTGCGGCGCGCCAGGAGGCCGATGCCGTGCTTGCCCGCGCGAATTAGCCAGTAGCGAGGCAAGCGCCTCGCAGCCATGAGCCGCGGCGCGGGAACGGGGCGCTGTGAAACTCCCGTAGAATGGGAGCATCATGGCTGACTCCACTGAAGAAAATACCCAAGAACGTCGCGGCCTTTTCCGCCGCAAGCCCAAGAACACCAATCCGAACAAGGAACCGGGCCGCCTAAAACAAATGGGCCAAGTGTTCCAGATGACGCGGAAGTACGATTCCACGCTCATTTGGTGGATGCTTCTCGCCTTCCTCGGCACCATCCTGGTGGGCCTCGTGATTGGGTTCCTGCTGGGCGGACTGACCTGGATCACGATGCTCCTGATCGCGATCCCGCTGGGTTTGCTGCTCGCCATGATCGTGCTCTCGCGCAAGGCCGAACGGGCCGCATTTGCCAATATTGAGGGCAAGCCCGGTGCCGCCGGTGCCGCGCTCGGTACGTTGCGCCGCGGTTGGATCGTCGAGGAACAACCGGTTGCGGTCAGCCCGCGCACCCAGGACGTCGTTTTTCGGGCGATTGGCCGCCCCGGCATTGTGCTGGTCACCGAGGGGCCGCGCGGCCGAGTCCGCCCGCTGGTGAACGCGGAAACGAAAAAGGTCAACCGTGTGGCGCCGAACGTGCCGGTGCACGTCATCGAGACAGGTCGCGGCGAAGGCCAGACCGAGTTGCGCAACGTCACGCGCGACATGAAAAAACTCCCCAAAACGCTGACCAAGGCAGAGGTGCATGTGGTCAACAAGCGCCTCGCCTCGCTCGCCGGCGGCATGGGCATTCCCAAGGGCGTCGACCCGTTCAAAGCCCGCCCGGACCGCAAGGCGATGCGCGGACGCTAAACGTTCCCTCTCGTTTCGCATCCCCGTACCGCATTTTGAGAGCCGCATACGGCTCAATTTTTGCGGTAGAGGGATGCGAAACGAGGTGCAAGGCGAGATGCGCGACGGCGAGCCAAGACGTGAAGTCTTGGCTCGCCGTCGTTCTTCTTCCGCACCTGGGCGAACCCGGACGCGTAACACGCCGGAAACAATAGCGACACAGCCGCGAAATTGCGCCTTCCTAGGATGGGAACAACGCTGGCACCGAAACTTGGCCGAAACGATTTTCGATAGAGTGAAAGAACCGGCGCAATCCCAAAGACTCGTAAGGAGCCCTAGCCGATGTTCAAAAATGCGGACGAAGTTCTCAAATTTATCAAGGACGAAGAGGTCGTCTTCGTCGACGTCCGGTTCACCGACCTGCCCGGCGTGCAACAGCACTTCAACGTTCCAGCCAAGACCGTGGACAAGGACTTTTTTGAGAACGGCCAGCTGTTTGACGGCTCCTCGATTCGCGGATTCCAAGGCATCCATGAATCCGATATGCAGCTCATCCCGGACCCCACCAGCGCTTTCCTGGACACGTTCCGCGTCGAGAAGACCCTCGCGATGAACTTCTCCATTGTGAACCCGCGCACCGGCGAGTCCTATGGTCGTGACCCGCGCTCGGTGGCAGAGCGCGCCGAACAGTACCTCGCCTCCGCCGGCATTGCCGATACCGCGTTCTTCGCACCCGAAGCCGAGTTCTACCTCTTCGACAACGTGCAGTACCAGTCCAGCCCGGAAAGCTCCTTTTACAAGGTGGACTCGATCGAAGCCCCGTGGAACACCGGCAAGAAGGAAGAGGGCGGTAACCTCGGGTACAAGACGCCGTTCAAGGGCGGCTACTTCCCCGTGGCGCCGCAAGACCACCAAGCCGATATCCGTGACGCGATCTGTGTTGCCTTGGATGAGGCCGGGCTCGAGGTCGAGCGCAGCCACCACGAGGTCGGCGCCGCGGGCCAGGCCGAGATCAACTATAAGTTTGACACCATGGTGCACGCTGCCGATGACTTGCAGAAGTTCAAGTACATCGTGAAGAACACCGCGTTCGCGTACGGTCTGTCCGCCACCTTCATGCCGAAACCAATTTTCGGCGACAACGGTTCGGGTATGCACTGCCACCAGAGCCTGTGGAACGGCGGCGAGCCGCTGTTCTATGACGAGAAGGGCTACGCCGGGCTCTCCGACATTGCCCGCTGGTACATTGGCGGTCTGCTCAAGCACGCCTCCGCGGTGCTGGCCTTCACCAATCCGACCGTCAACTCCTACCGCCGCCTGGTCAAGGGGTTCGAGGCACCGGTGAACATGGTCTACTCGCAGGGCAACCGCTCCGCCGGCATCCGCATCCCGATCACCGGTTCCAACCCGAAGGCCAAGCGCATCGAGTTCCGCGCACCGGACCCCTCGTCCAACCCGTACCTCGCCTTCGCCGCGCAGCTGATGGCGGGCCTCGACGGCATCAAGAACCGCATCGAGCCGCACGAGCCGGTCGATAAGGACCTCTACGAGTTGCCACCGGAGGAAGCGAAGGACATTCCCAAGGCGCCGGGTTCGCTCGAGGAAGCACTGGACGCGCTCGAGGCGGACAACGAGTTCCTGCAGGCCGGCGGCGTGTTCACCCAGGACCTGATCGACGCGTGGATCACCTACAAGCGCGAGAACGAGATCGCGCCGCTGGCCGCACGCCCGAACCCGTACGAGTTTGAGCTGTACTACGGGGTGTAGCCTGCAACTTCCGTGAGCGTTAACCTCCGTTGGCGCTCACAGAGAAACTTCCGTGAGCGTTAGCCCGAGTTAACGCTCACGGAAGTTTTTTAACCCGGATAAAAGTACTTCTCGAACGCGCCGCGCGCCTGCCGTGTGGCGCGCAAATAGTCTTCCTCGAGCTCGGCCGCACTCCCGGCCGGGTACCCGCACCACCGCGCGAGCGCCTCCAGATCACGGCGGCTGTCTGGCAAACTATCGTTCGCCTTCCCCGTCCACACCACGGTCCCGGAGCGCAGCCTGGAAGCCAATAACCAGGCATCGCGGAGTACGACGGCGTCCGGCTGGCTCACCAGCCCCAGCTCACCGAGTGCCGCGAGGGTGGCGAGCGTGGACGTCTGCTTCAACTCCGGGTGCCGATGGGCATGTTCCAGCTGCAAGAGCTGCACAAGCCACTCGACATCGCTCAACCCGCCGCGGCCCAGTTTGAGATGCCGCTTGGGGTCTTTTCCACGAGGCAGCCGCTCGGATTCCACCCGCGCCTTTATGCGCACGATCTCCAGGCGGTCCTTTTTGCTCAAGTCTTCGGGATAGCGCACCGGGTCAATGAGCTCGATAAATTTGCCGGCGAGTTCGTCCGAACCCGCGATCGGCCGGGCCCGCAGGAGTGCTTGCGCCTCCCAAATGTCGCTCCAGCGTTCGTAATACTCCCGGTAGGAGTCCAGCGTGCGCACCTTGGCACCGTTCTTGCCTTCGGGCCGCAAGTCCAAATCAAGGGACAGCGGTCGCTCGGCAACTATGGCAGGCTTACAGGGCTGTTGCAGCAGGGACGAAACCAGGGCGACGATCTTTTCCGCCTGCGCGGTGGCCCGTTCGTCATCGGCCCGTTCGCCATCGGCACCGGCGCGAGGCTGGTGCACATAGATGACGTCGGCGTCACTCCCGTAGCCGATCTCGCGGCCGCCTTGGCGGCCCATCGCCACGACGAGCACGTCCGTCACGAGCTCTTCGTCCGCGGCGATGCTGCGCTCGGCGACCATGAGCGCCCCGAGGATGGCGGCGCGGTCGGCGTCGGAGAGCGCCAGGCCGACCTCTTGCTGGCCGATCAGCCCGAGAGCGTCGGCGAGCGCGGTGCGCAGAATTTCGCGTTGGCGTATCTGCCGGATGAGCCGCATCGCGTTTTCGCCCTTGCGGTGCCGGGACATCTTGGACTGAATCTCTTTCCACTGCGATTCGAACGGCACCGGCACAAGCTCCTTGCCGTTGCCCAGCCACGCGACCGCTTCGGCGTTGGCCTCCAGCATGTCTGGAATCATCGAGCCGGTGGACAGGACGCGGCACAAATTTTCCGCCGCGCCGGGCGAATCCCGCAGCATACCCAAGTACCAGGGCGATTCGCGCAGTGTTTCACTCAAACGCCGGAACGCGAGGAGCCCGTGATCGGGGTCCACACCCTCGGCGAAGTAGCCGAGCATGGCCGGTAGCAACTGGCGCCGGATCGCCGCCGAGCGCGAGACCCCCTTGGTGAGCGCCTCGATGTGCCGTAAGGCGCCGGCCGGATCGACAAATCCGAGCGCGGCGAGCCGTGCCTTGGCCGCGTCCGGGCTGAGCTTGACCTCGTCCTCGCTCAGGTTCGCTGCGGCGGCCAAGAGCGGGCGGTAGAAAATGTTCTCATGCAGGGCACGCACCCTCCTGCGCACCTCCTGCCACTTGGCCACCAGCGCCTCCGCGTTCGCACCCTTGCCCAGCGTGGGCCCCAAGATGCCGCGAGAGAGAGCACGGCGTTGATATTCGTGCGCGGGCATCAGGTGGGTGCGGCGCATGTGCTCCAATTGGATGCGGTGCTCCAGCGTGCGCAAGAACGCGTAGGATTCGCGAAGCTGCGCGGCGTCCTCGCGACCGATATATCCGCCGTCGCTGAGCCTGCCGAGCGCGTCCATCGTGTTGCGCACGCGCAAGGATTCGTCCACCCGCCCGTGCACCAGTTGCAAGAGCTGCACCGTGAACTCAACATCGCGCAGCCCCCCGGAGCCGAGTTTGATTTGCCGATCGCGTTCGACCTCCGGAATGTTCTCGGACACCCGGGCACGCATTTTTTGCACCGATTCGACGAACCCATCGCGGCTCGACGAGCTCCAGATAAGAGGAGACATGGCGGCCTCATATCGCGCCCCGAGTTCCCTGTCCCCGGCGATCGCGCGGGCCTTCAAGAGCGCTTGGAATTCCCAGTCCTTGGCCCAGCGTTCGTAGTACGCCACGTGAGAATCCAGCGTGCGCACGAGCGGCCCGTCCTTACCCTCCGGACGCAAATTGGGGTCCACCTCCCACAGTCCCGGTTCGCTCGCGGGAGCCGAAATGACACGGGAAATGCCCCGCGCAAGCGCGGTTCCGATCTTGTGCGCGGTATCCGGATCGACCTCGCCCTCATCCAGAACATAGATGACGTCAACATCGGAAATATAGTTGAGCTCTTCGGCCCCGGTCTTACCCATCGCGATGACGGCGAGGGACACCCCGTCTACGTCCGCCGCCTCGAAATGCTCTTTCGCTTCCGCCGCGGACACCACCAGCGCCGCGTCCAGTGCCGCACCCGCCAGATCCGCCAGTTCACCGGACACGTCCGGGAATGTCGCGGTCGGCTCGGCGGCCGTGACGTCCCTGACGGCGATGCGCGTCAGTTCGCGCCGGTAGGCCACTCGCAGCGCACGGTACGCCTCGACCCCGGCCATCACCGACGGAGCAGAACCGGACTCCCCGCCCGTGACGGCACCGACCAAACTCTCCCGCAACTGCTCGGCGCTACGGCGGCCAAGCGGCTCGCTCGCCTCCACCGCGGTCAACGTGGAGGCGTCCCGCAGGGCATATTCGGCGAGCGCCTCGGAAGCGCCAAGCGCGCGAAAAAGTCTTGGCGCGCCGTCGTGCTTCTCGGTACCAACGATCTCGGCTGTGAGGCGACGGACCAGCGGAACCGCGTCCCACAAGTGCACCAGCGACACGAGCGCCATATCCGGGTTTGCGGCCACCGAAAGGGTGCCGACCAGCCGCTCGACGTCCAGGCCCTCGAGTTCGGGCGCAGCGAGGAAGCGTTGGCTCTTGTCCAGATCCGTGAAGCCGCTGGCGATCAACTGCCGGGTGAGGCTGGCCATGGGTTAAAGGATGGAGAGGTTGCGCTGCAGTTCGAAGAGGGTGACGTGTTGGCGGTATTCGCCCCATTCGTGGCGTTTGTTGCGCAGGAAGTTGTTGAAGACCTGTTCGCCCAAGATTTCGGCCATGAATTCGGATTCCTCCATCACGCCGATCGCGTCATACAGCGAGCTCGGGAGTGGCTTGAGACCCATGGCGCGGCGTTCGGCGCCGGTGAGCGACCAGACGTCATCCTCGGTGTCCGGCGGCAGATCGTAGCCCTCGCGGATGCCTTTGAGCCCGGCGCCCAGGAGCACGGCGTAGGCCAGGTACGGGTTCGCCGCGGAGTCGATGCCGCGGTATTCCACGCGCGCGGACTGGCCCTTGTTCGGTTTGTAGAGCGGGACGCGCACCAGTGCGGAGCGGTTGTTATGGCCCCAGGAGATGTAGCTCGGGGCCTCGCCGCCGCCCCACAGTCGCTTGTAGGAATTGACGAACTGGTTGGTGATGGCCGTGAACTCGGGGGCGTGCGTCAGGATCCCAGCGATGAACTGGCGGGCGGTTGCCGAGAGCTGGTATTCGGCTCCGGCCTCGAAGAACGCGTTGGAATCACCCTCGAAGAGCGAAAAGTGGGTGTGCATGCCCGAGCCCGGGAAGTCGGTGAAGGGCTTGGGCATGAACGTCGCGTAGGTGTCCTGCATGAGCGCGACCTCTTTAATGACCGTGCGGAAGGTCATGATGTTGTCCGCGGTTTGCAGGGCGTCCGCGTAGCGCAGGTCGATCTCGTTTTGGCCCGGTCCTGCCTCGTGGTGGCTGAATTCCACCGAAATACCGACCGACTCCAGCATGGCGACCGCCGTGCGGCGAAAGTCCTGCGCCACGCCGCCGGGGACATGGTCGAAATAGCCGGCGTGATCCACCGGGACTGGCTGCCCGGCGGCATCGACCTGATCCGATTTGAGCAGGTAAAACTCGATTTCCGGGTGCGTGTAGCAGGTGAATCCCATGTCTGCGGCTTGGGAGAGGACCCGCTTCAAGACATTGCGCGGGTCCGCGGCGGAGGGCTCTCCGTCCGGGGTGAGCACGTCGCAAAACATGCGCGAGGTCTGCTCGCGTTCGCCGCGCCAGGGCAGGATTTGGAAGGTGGACGGGTCCGGCTGCACGAGCATGTCGGATTCGTAGACGCGCGCGAGCCCCTCAATGGAGGAGCCGTCAAAGCCGAGACCCTCTTCAAAGGCGCCCTCAACCTCGGCCGGGGCGAGCGCCACCGATTTCAGCGAGCCGATGACATCGGTGAACCACAGTCGCACGAAGCGTACATCGCGCTCTTCAATGGTGCGCAACACAAATTCTTGCTGCCGGTCCATGGGCACCCCTCGCTCTCAATGGTGGGACGAAAACATGAGTCTGCTTTAGCCTACCGGCTCGGGGGCGCCGGGGGCGTTTGGCGCCTTGAGTGCGTCGCGGCGTTAAGGATTAGGGTTAAACGTATGAGCACCCCAGAGTCGAACTCCCCCGAATCCGCTGCGCCCTATGGCGGCGGCACCGCGCAACAGGTTCCGTTGGCGGACCGTCCGCGCGTACGGATATCCCACTTGCAGGCGGCCAAGGATGCCGGCGAGCACTTTGCCATGTTGACCTCGTATGACACCTTGACGGCACAAATTTTCGATGAGGCCGGCGTGGAGGTGCTCCTGGTTGGCGACTCGGCGGGCAATAACGTCCTCGGCTTCTCCACCACGCTCCCGGTCACGATGGAGGAGATGATTCTCTTCACCCGGGCCGTTACGAGCGGGGCCACAAAGGCGCTGGTCATTGCCGATCTGCCATTTGGCAGCTATGAGGAGTCCCCCGAGCAGGCGGTCCGCGCCGGGGTCCGGCTCATGAAAGAGGGCGGCGCGCACGCGGTCAAAATGGAGGGCGGCGCGCATTTTGTCCCGCACGTTGAGGCGATGGTTGCCGCCGGGGTCCCGGTCATGGCGCACATTGGGTTCACTCCGCAGTCCGAGCACGCGTTGGGCGGCTATAAGGTCCAGGGTCGCGGGGACGCGGCACAGAAAATCAAGGACGACGCCGATGCGCTGGCCCGGGCGGGCGCCTTCAGCGTGCTGATGGAAATGGTGCCGTCCCCGGTTGCGGCCGAGGTGGACCGTTTAGTTTCCGTGCCCACCGTGGGCATTGGCGCCGGCGCCTCCACGACCGGTCAAGTGCTCGTCTGGCAGGATATGGCCGGCATGCGCGCCGGGCGGATGCCGAAGTTCGTCAAGCAGTACGCCCAGTTGCGAGAGGATCTGCTCCGCGCGGCCGGCGATTATGCCCGGGACGTGCGTCAAGGCTCTTTCCCGGACGCCGACCACGAATTCCAGAATTAGTCCCGTGGGGTGAGGGACGACGGCGGTGCCTCGCCTCCTTAAGGCAACGCACCGCCGTCGTGCTTCAGTGGGAGAGCCCTGTCCAACGCGAGAAGCGTGGTCAGCGGGCGCGGGCGAGGGTCTTGCCCTGGAAGTACGCCGGGTGGCGCCAGCGGGTGTATAGCATGAACACGATGCCGAGCCCCAAGACCGCCATGCCGAGGATGAAGACCATACCCACTCCCCCGATCTCACTGCCCGAACCGTAGGACGGGTCCATCGAGTCGATCGCGGTTTTGATAAACATGACGATCAGAATGATCCCGCCGAGAAGCGGCGCCATGAATCGGAAGAAGAAATTGCGAGGCGAGGCCGTCCAGTCGCGGCGGAAGTACCAGACGCACGCCAGGGCAGTAACCCCGTAGTAGAAGCAGATCATCATTCCGAGCGCCGTGATGGTGTCCCAGAGCGCGTTTTCGGAGAGCAAGCGAGTGACCACGTAAAAGGCGGCGGCGGCGATTCCGGCAACAACCGTGGCACGGCTGGGTGAAAGGTAGCGCGGGCTGACGTTCCCGAGGCTTGGCGGCAGCGCCTTGTAGTGTCCCATCGCTAACAGGGTGCGGGCCGGCGACACAAAGGTGGATTGCAGTGACGCGGCGGAGCTGGAGAGCACCGCGAGGGACATCAGAATCGCGAACGGCCCCATGACCGGACCGGCGAGCACCGCGAAAATGCTTTCTTGATTCTCCGGGTTGCCCGCGCCGAGCCCCTCTTCGCCCACACCGGCGTAAGTGATGACGGCGAGCGACACCACGATGTAGACAGCCATGATCACGAGGACCGTGATGGTGGCGGCGCGGCCGGGAATCTTGTCAGGGTCTTTTGTTTCTTCGTTCATCGTCAGGGTCACGTCCCAGCCCCAGAAAATAAAGATTGAGAGCGAGACGCCGGCGGCAAAGGCGGCAAACGAGCCGACTGCAAAGGGATTGAACCATTCGGGGCTGATCGGGGTAAAGTCGAAAGCTGTACCTGCGGCCGCATGGGAGAACGCGGCCACTGCGAACCAGCCGAGGACCACCAGCTGAAACGCCACCAACACGTACTGCACGGCCTTGGTCGTTTGAATGCCGCGATAGGATATCCAACACGCGAGCGCAATAAACACCAGGGTGGTCGCGATATTGACCGGAAGGTTTGCGGCAAGGTCGGCCAGGGCCGGATTGCCGAACACTTGGGCGAGCATGATGTAGAAGAAATCGACGGCGACCGCGGCCAAATTGGACAGCACAATGATGGTCGCCGCCACCAAACCCCAGCCGCCCATCCACCCGATCCACGGCCCAAACGCCCGGGTCGCCCAGGTGAACGACGTACCAGAATCGGGCATGGCATTGTTGAGCTCTCGGTACCCCAGGGCCACGAGCAACATCGGGATGAACCCGACCAAGAAAATTGCCGGAAGCTGCGTGCCAACTTGCGCCACCGTGGGCCCGAGCGCCGCCGTGAGCGTATACGCCGGGGCGATACAGGAGATGCCGATAAAGACCGCTCCGAGCAGTCCTACCGCACCTGGTTTGAGGCCCTTCGCACTGAGTTCGCCTGTCTCTTGGGTGCCGGTGGACGGTTTTCGCGGCGTTTGGGTGGTGACGTCATTGTCGCTCATGGGGGTGATGAGATCCTATTCTGTACTGCGCGGGGGCGCGTCGGCATTTTCACCGGAACGCGTGCGGTAGGAACGTGGGACGGCAACCAGCGGTACGGGCAGTTCGCGCAGAATGCGGTGTGCGGTGGAGCCCATGAAGAGCTTCCCGCGGGTTGCCAGACGGCTCGAGCCGACGATCGCAATTTCAGTGGGTTGCCAGTCAAGACTCTCAACGGCGTCCTCGATGTCTTTGCCGGTGGCCGAAACGGTCTCGGTTTCCACATTCAACGGCTCCACCAAGGAATGCAGGAGTTCATCCGAGCGGCGGCGTGCCGCTTCAATATCGGCCGCGGTCTGTTTACGCGAGTCGACCGGTAGCAAGGAAATCAGGCGGAGCGGAATGCCCCGCCTTCCAGCCGTGGCCGCCGCGGTATCTACGACGGCGCGTGCCCCCTTGAGTGCCCCGACAAAGGCCGATACCCGGGTCATCTCGCCGTGACCGCTGAAGCCGTGCGGCGCCATCGCGACCGGAACTTGCGATGCGTGAAGCAGCGCATTCGCAGTCGAGCCAATCGTGAAGCGGTCCTTGAGCCCGCGGGCGTCTGCACCGACCACGATAACGGCAGAATCGGTATCAATACTGACTCGCAGGAGCCCCTGTGCTTCGCTTCGCGCACCGACGACTACCACTTGCGCGTCGGTATCTTCGGGCAACGACGCCAGCACCTCGCCAGCCCACTCGTTGATTTGTTGGCTGACCACATTCTGATAGTCCACTTCACCGGGTAGCGCAGACTGGAGAGCCGAGGGCTGCGGCGCGACCATGACAAGGTCCAGTTCGGTCTTGGTCCCTTGCGCTAAGAACTGGGCCAGCCGGACAACTTCGCGGCCGCGCTGATCTGCGGTGTAGCCTACGGTGAATTTCATGGTTCTCGCTCTCCCTCACAACAGTTGATGGTGTACGCGCTCCGCGACCGCGGCGCCCATCCGGATAGCCCCATCGACGTGCTGATAGCCCTCGCCAGCCAGATCCGAAGAGCACCAAAAGATGGGGCCCACCGGATCGTGCTGGTGTGCTCCATATCGGTGCAGTCCGCCCAGGTCATAGCTGGTGGCGTACGCGCCGCGAGTCCACTCTTCGCTGCCCCAATCCGATTCGTAGTACACATCGGGGGTGAGTGCTTGATCGCCAAGATAGTTCGCAATGCTCGCTAAAATGGCCGCTTGGCGTTCTGCGGCGTCAAGGGCGAACATCGCATCTGCTTTCTCATCGGAGACAAAGCCCACAAGAGTGCCGCGCTCGTCCCCGTGCAGGGTGTTGTCATAAACCTCTTGCACCAATTGCGACGGAGAGAACCCGGTTCCGGATAGTCCATTATTGCGCCAGAACGGGGTCGGGTAAACGGCGTGCACCTTGATCACGAGCCCCATGGACTGGTGTTGGTGCATTTGGTGTTGCAATCGGGGAAGCGCCGGAACATAGCTAATACGCGAATAGAGATTCGGCGGAACGGCGACGATCACTTTCTTGGCAACCACGGTGACATTGGCACCTACGGCCCGAACGCCGTCGTTCATCCATTCCAAGCGAAGCACCGGATTGGCGAGGTAAATGTTGCCCGCACCCACGTCCATGGCCAGGCGTTCGCTCACCGATTGCATGCCGCCGACCACGCGCCGGTCGAGAATGAAGTCCTCATCGACCAGGTGGGAGAAGCTGCCTGCGGACGCGGCCATCAGGACGGCCTGGAGCGCGGAGAAGGAGTGGTCCGGTTTGGTGAGCATGCCGCCGGCAATGAAGAGACCGATGTTGGTGCAGGCGGCCTCGCTGTCGGAGACGGTGCGCAGCCAGGAGTGGAAGGAGATTGTGTCCAGTGCGCGGGCGTCGGGGTGTTCCCACGGGCGCTGGGGATCCATCTGCGCGGCGAGGCGGTCGAGTTCGGCGATCAGCCGGTCCATCTCGCGCTGGGTGTGTTCATCGGTGGGGAAGGTGTCGCCGACGTATTCGGTGCGGGTGCCATCCTCGGCGATGAAGACCGATTTGCCGTCGCGGTAGCGGGGGTAGGTTTGAATGCCAAAGTCGTTCAGGAGCGCGAGGAGCGCGGATTGGTCTGGGGACACCCACTGACCGCCGATTTCTAGGGTGGCGCCGTCAATGTCCTTGGTCCAGGTCCGGCCGCCCACCCGGTCGCGGGACTCGAGCACCGCGACGCTGCGGCCCTTGAGCGTCAGTTCCCGGGCGGCCATGAGGCCAGCAGGCCCGGCGCCAATGACTACGACGTCGCGTTCGATGGTGTCCACCATGGTTCCTCTCGCGGATGCTCGGGACGTGACAATAAATGAATGTCATTCATATAATGAGAACAAGCGTAGCGTACCGATGCGATACTTGGGAAGTGCCAGCAATGAAGTCGAGGAAGAATGGGGGGGCCAGGCCGTGAGCAGTGCAACTACTGGCCGTAAGGCAGGGCGGCCGATCGGCACGGTGCTCACACAGGAATCGATTGCCCGCGCCGCCATAAAAAGGGTCTCATCCCAGGGGTACCAGACGCTCACCATGCCTGCGCTTGCCAAAGACCTTTCGGTCGCCGCATCCGCGCTCTATAACCACGTCTCTTCCAAGCAGGACGTGCTGCTTCTCATGCAGGACGCGATTATGAGCGAGGTGGACACTTCCGCACTCGGCACGGCACCGCTGGACGACGCGCTCACCGCGTGGGCGCGCTCCTACAAGGATGTTTTTGCCGCTCACACACCGCTGATTCCGCTCATCGCGGTGATGCCGATCCGCAACGCGCCGGCCACGCTAGACATGTATGAGAAAGTTGCCGCCGCATTTGCCCGAGACGGCTGGCCCGTCGAGTCAATTGCTCCGGCGATTGTGGCGTTGGAGTCGTTTATTTTCGGTTCGGCGTTTGACGCTACCGCCCCGGCAGACATTTTTGACCTGGGCGAGGAAAGCGAAACGGCCCCGGAATTTTCCGAGGCCGTCCGGGCGCTGAATCGCCATCGCGATCCGGCAGCCGAGGCATTTGAGCGCGGACTGCGCGCGCTCTTGAGCGGGTTGCGGGCGTCCCGCGCCGAGGAACGGCCCGCCTGCTAAGTATTAGCTGTCCGCTTCGTCTTCCTTATCCCAGCGCTCGGTGTTCTCCCGCACTTTCTCCGGCGCATGCTCCGCCTCTTCACGAGTTTCGTACGGCCCCAATAGTTGGCTCCAGTCCGATTGCGCGCCGACTTCCACCTTTTTGGTGATCATGTTGTACCAGAATTCCTCGGCCATGAGGTTCTCCTTATCGTCTCGCTGTGCGTTCAAGAATTGATACCAACGCCTGCTGGCTCTTAGGATCGATACTATGCCGATCCCGACCCAACATGCACCCTTGGGCACGCTCGTGCCCGGCGCGATAGCGCCACCGCTTTCTGTACCCGCGAATATCGCAAGGCCGGAGTATGTCGGCAAGGACGCGCCGTCGAAATTCACCGGCTCTGAAGTCAAGAGTGCGGAAACCATCGAAAAAATCCGGGTGGCAAGCAAAATCGCCGCACAGGCGATCCAAGAGGTGGGCCGCGCGATTGCACCGGGCGTGACCACCAATGAGCTCGACGTGATCGGCCACAACTTCCTGATCGATCACGAGGCTTATCCTTCGACGCTGGGTTACCGCGGGTTCCCGAAGTCGCTGTGCTCCTCGATCAACGAGGTCATTTGCCACGGCATCCCCGATAGCACCGTGTTGCAAGACGGCGACATTATCAACATCGACATCACCGCATACATTGATGGCGTGCACGGCGACACCAACTACACGTTCCTTGTGGGCGATGTCGACGAGGAGTCCCGGCTCCTGGTGGAGCGGACCAAGGAGTCGCTCAATCGCGGGATCAAGGTGGTCGCGCCGGGACGGCAATTCAACGTGATTGGCCGCGCGATCGAGTCCTACGCGAAACGCTTCGGCTATGGCGTGGTCCGTGATTTCACCGGGCACGGAGTCGGCGAGGCCTTCCACACCGGGCTGATTATTCCGCACTATGACGCGGCGCCCGCCTACTCGCGCGAAATCGAGGAAGGCATGGTGTTTACTATTGAACCGATGCTGACGCTGGGATCGATCGAGTGGGACATGTGGGAGGACGGCTGGACCGCGCTCACCCGGGACCGCAAACGCACCGCGCAGTTCGAGCACACGCTACTGGTGACCGCGAACGGCGCCGAAATTCTGACCCTTCCCTAAAAACCTACCGCTAGCACTCACGTGAGGACCCCCTGATGGCAAAAAAGCACGCGAAAGACCCCAAGAAGGGCCTGCCGCTAGTGATCGGAATCGACTTCGGCGGCACCGGCATTAAGGGCGGTATTGTCGATTTGCGCAAGGGCAAAATGGTCGGCGAACGTTTCCGCATCGACACGCCGAAGCCCGCGACCCCGGAGGCCGTGGCCGAGACCGTGGAGAAGATTGTCGCCGAGCTGGTTTCCCGGGACGCCGGAACCACTGACACCACACCGGTCGGCATGACCTTCCCGGGCATCGTCAAGCACGGCGTGGCGCACTCGGCGGCCAATATCGATAAGTCCTGGCTCGAGGTGGACATTGACAAGCTCATCACCGACCGCTTGGGACGCAGCGTCCATGTGATTAACGACGCCGATGCCGCCGGGCTCGCGGAAGCTCGCTATGGCGCGGGCAAGGGTATTCCCGGCTCTGTCATGGTGATCACCTTGGGCACCGGGATCGGCTCCGCGATGATCTTCAATTCGCAGTTGGTTCCGAATTTCGAGTTGGGTCACCTGGAAATCGACGGGTTTGACGCCGAATCCAAAGCTTCCGCCGTCGCGCGCGAGCGAGAAGAGCTGACCTGGGATGAGTACGCGGTCCGGCTACAGCGCTATTTTTCCACGGTCGAGTTCTTGTTCTCCCCGGACCTGTTCATTGTCGGCGGCGGTATCTCCAAGCGCAGCGAGGACTTCCTGCCGAAGCTCGAGCTCAAGACCAAGATCATCCCGGCCGAGTTGCGCAACAACGCCGGCATTGTGGGCGCGGCGCTGGAGGTCGCGATTTCGGAAGGCCTCACCGAATAGCCTTCTCGTCTATGTAGCGCGACACGCCGAGGAAACTCCAGTTTCGTCGGCGTGTCGCGCTACATAGATTTGACGTTGGTGCCGGTGGTGGTTTCGGCTTCCCCTCCGCAACCACCACCGGAGTCTTTGTGTGCCGCTAGCTAGCGGACGTCGAGCGGCAACTGGATGCCCGATGGCATCGTGGAGCGGCGACCGGCCTCGGCGCGCAGCGTTTCAATCGCATTCTCGAAGTCTTCGAGCGACTCGAAGTCCTGGTAAACACTCGCAAAACGCAAGTACGCAATTTGGTCGAGGCGCTGGAGCGGCTTCAAGATTTCCAGGCCCACGGCGTGCGCATCGATTTCGGCAATACCGCTCGCGCGGATCGATTCTTCGACGTCCTGGGCGAGAATCGCGAGGTCATCCTCGGAAACCGGGCGACCCTGGCACGCCTTACGCACCCCATTAATGATTTTGGAGCGGCTAAACGGCTCACTCACACCGGAGCGCTTATTGACGGTCAGGCTCGTAGTTTCTATGGTGCTGAATCGGCGGTCACACTCGGGGCACAGCCTACGCCGACGAATGGCACTTCCATCATCGACCAGGCGCGAATCGACAACCCGGGAATCGGGATTCCGGCAAAACGGACAATACATGCCAATCCCTTTCTGTGACGGAACACTCAACTCCCATATTAGAACTACATGTGGGGAAACTACAAGCCTGTCATTACTACATGTTGTGGTTTGAGGGGCGCGAATCGAGTTCCCGAGAGTATTTCGTCAGAGGCGTGAAACCGCACCGCCTGAAGGCATGCAAAATAGTACTAATGTCTTATGTTTAACTTTTCAAAAAGTTTGCATTAGTACATTTTTACGGTATAGTTAACACATGGACGACGATCTGCACCAGCACACACCCCGGGAGCAAGACTCCCCCGGTGCTCGCGTGCCGCGCGCTGACTCGCAATCTGTCCATATCCCCACGGTAGAACCCGGCTCTGACAATGAGTTTTTTGAGCCAACAGCCCCGGAAAAGCTTGAGCGTTCGGCACTCGGGGCCGAATTTGAGCTCCTCGAAGCGCGGCAACGCCTGCTTGAGTTGAGCAAGCGCCTCACCACCCAGAGCGCCGGAATGTCGCGCCGCGAATTGACCTCGTTGATGATGGAAGCTGAGGCGCTCTCCCGGGCAACCCAGTCGCTGCAAATTGTGCTCGCTGGCGCGGCCGAACGGGAGCGCGTCGCCGCCAATCCCCTGGGAAATAGCTTCGGCTGGGACTCCGAGCCCAAGAACCCGCAGTACCGCAATCAGGCCGAGTTCATGGTGGACACACTTCGCATCCCTCGTAAAGAAGCCAACATGCGCATGAAGGTGGCTCGCTGCATCTTCACCAAACCCGGCATGTCCACCGAAGGATCGGCGATACCGCAACCGCTGTTGGCCAAAGCAATCTTGAGCGGCGAGGTCAACCTCGAATCGGCCAGCCTCATCGCCCGCACCGTGAAAAGCATCGACGCACTACCAGCGCCATCTCCTTTTGAGCAGACTCAAGACGCCACTCCGGATTCACCCCAGAACGCCTACACGCCACAAGAATGGGCCCGTGAATCCGAGCGCCACCTCTGCGAGAATGCCACCCAATTTGGCCCGGACCTCTTGCGAAAGCTGGCCAAAAAACTCGAAATTCTGGCCGACCCCGACGGCAGCGAACCCACCGAACGGTTTCTCGCCCAGAAACAGGGTGCCTTCTACCTCGGATTCGAGCAGAACCTCCATTCGGTCCTCTTGCGCATGACGCAAAAGCAGTTCGAGATATACCGCACCAAGACCGAAGCAGCGATCGCTCCCCCGCCACGCTCGGCAAACACGAGGGACAATCGGGGCGAGCACAACCCGTATGCGACGCCCGGCACCTCGGACGCCGCTCGCTCGTCGATGGGCATTGAGCCCACCTATCCGCAAAAAGTCCTGCAAGCGTTCATCGGGCTCCTAGACACCGCGGAACTGGAATTCAGTGCCCAGGGCCAGCGCTCCACGATTCTCGCGACAATCGACTACGAGAGCCTCTTCGCTAGGGCCGCGCAAGATAGCCCCGGTCTCTTCCAGCATTCGGGTGCCGTGTCCGCTTCGCTCCTGCGAGAAATGGCCTGTGAAGCCGACATTATGCCGATTGTTTTGAATGGCGCATCCGAACCGCTCGACATAGGCCGCGCCAAACGCCTCTTCACCCGTTCACAGCGCATGGCACTCGCGGCACGCGACCAAGGCTGTATTTTCCCCGGCTGCACCGCGCCGCTCGGCATCTGCGAATCACACCACGTCAAACATTGGAAAGCGCACGGCGGCAAAACCAACGTGAACAACGGGGCACTGCTCTGCCCCTACCATCACCACGTCATCCACAAAGGCGTTTGGGTGCTCCGCGTCATCGACAATCTACCGTGGGTGATCCCGCCGCCCTGGATCGATCTCGACCAGCGCCCCACTCGCAACACCTACTTCACCCTCGGCGACGCGCACGCGCGCGAGGCGGGATAGCAAAAGAAGGTAACCCGCAGGTGTGAGTGGATGCGGGAGCGGGCCACCGAACTGCTTGCCCGGCCGAGAAAACCTGGCAGAAACTGCGCGGCGAGAATTAGTTGCCGTTCTGATCAAACCGAATGGCCACCGCACGCGCGTGCGCCGGCAAATACTCGGCCTCCGCGAGATGTTCGACGGCGCCCATCACCTCAAGGAGCGCATCCTGGGAATACTGGATGGTTTGGATGGCCTTGAGGAATGTCGTGGTGTTCAGGCCCGAGGCAAAGGCCGCGGTTCCCGAGGTTGGAAGCACGTGGTTCGATCCGGCCGCGTAATCGCCCAAACTCACCGGCGCATAGTTACCAATGAAGACCGCACCGGCGCTGGTGATCCGGCTAGCGACGCCCTCAGCATCCTCCGTCTGGATTTCCAGGTGCTCGGCACCATAGGCGTTCGCCACGTCGATGCCCTGCTCGATCGAATCCACCATAATGACCGCAGACTGGGTCCCGGAGAGTGCCTGGGTAATGCGCTCCTGGTTTTTCTGAGCCGGGATCTGCCTGGCAAGTTCCGCCCGAACGGCCTCGGCAAGCGGAGTCGAGGGGGTGATGAGGACCGCGCCGGCATTGGGGTCGTGCTCGGCCTGCGATATCAGGTCGGCGGCAACGTACGCGGGGTTTGCCGCGTCATCGGCCAGAATGGCGATCTCGGTGGCACCGGCCTCGGCGTCGATCCCAACCGCGCCCTGGACCAGTCGCTTCGCCGTCGCCACAAAAACATTGCCGGGCCCGGTGATGACGTCGACCTTGGCTACCGAGCGTGACGGATCGTTGTCCTGGACACCGTAGGCAAATGCGGCGATGGCCTGCGCGCCGCCCATCGCGTACACCTCGTCGATGCCGAGCAGTGCGGCCGTTGCCAAGATGAGCGGGTGCGGCAGCCCGCCGAACTCCCGCTGCGGCGGCGAGGCGAGCGCGATGGAGCCCACACCGGCCGCTTGAGCCGGAACCACATTCATCATGACGGACGACGGGTACACCGCGAGTCCGCCCGGCACATACAGTCCCACGCGGCGCACCGGTACCCACCTCTGTTCGAGCACTGCCCCTGGTGCGACCTCCATCGATGTGTCCGCGGGTGCCTGCGCTTCGGAAAACGCCCGCAACCGCCGGATCGACTCCTCCAGGGCGGCCCTGGTCTCAGCGGGCAGTTCCGCGAGCGCCCTGGTGAGCGCCTCTTGCGGAACCCGCAAGGATTGTTGGGCAACGCCGTCGAACTTCTCCGCATACTCAGCCAGCGCCGCAAAGCCGCGCCCGCGCACCTCGGCGATAATCGACTCGACCGCTTCGGTGACCGTGCCCGCGTTCTGGGCGGCACGCGGCATGGCATGAATCAACTGGTCGTGATCAAGGTTCTGGCCGCGAAGGTCCAGTGTGGCAAGGTCGGGGTACGGGTTCGGTTGACTCACCCGGCTATTTTACGCGGGGCGAGCTAGCGTTCGACACTTTCGGGTCCCAACAAGACTTTGAGGTCGCCGTGCAGCTCCGGGCCGGCGTTGACCCGGAATTGCGGTGGGAGGGACATGGTCCACTCTTTACGCTGACCGGTGACCTTCATCCGCACTTCGACATTGCCCTTGTGATTGCGCAGGATCTCTTCGATGCGCTCCAGAAGTTCCTCGGTGGCCCGGTGTTCGGACAGCCGAATGGTGACCGGCTGGTTTTTGCTTTCGGTCAGTTCCGGCACCGTGAGTTCTTGGGCGCTCAGTGTGATGGAGCCGTCGTCGCGGCGCTGCACCCGCCCGCGCACCGAGACTATGAGGTCATCGGCGAGCACGTCGGCGATCGGACCGTAGGCGGCGCCGAAGAACATGACCTCCATCGAGGCGCCCATGTCCTCGATTTCCAGGCGCGCATACGGGTTTCCGCTATTTTTCGCGATACGGCGCTGCAGACCGGTGATCATGCCGGCAATGGTGACGATCGCGCCGTCTTGCGGACCCTCGGGCGAGATCACGTCGGTGATGGAGTTCGTCGCGAATTCGCTCAGCGCGGTTTCTAGGCCGGAGAGCGGGTGGTCGGAGACGTACAGGCCGAGCATGTCCCGCTCATAGGCGAGTTTCGTTTTTTTGTCCCATTCGGGAAGGTCCGGGACCGTGACGGCGAATCCGGGCGCCTCGCTCAGGCCCACACCCGAAAACAAGTCAAACTGGTTGGCAGCCTCGTTGCGTTTGAGCCCGATCACCGAGTCGACGGCCTCTTCATGGATCATCGCGAGCGGTCGGCGCGCCTGGCCGAGTGAGTCGAAGGCACCGGACTTGATGAGGGACTCCACCGTGCGCTTATTGCACACCGTGGCCGGGACCTTGCGCAAGAAGTCATCAAAGGAGGTGAACGCTCCCTTTTCTTCACGCGTTTCCACAATCGCGTTCACCACGTTAGTGCCGACGTTGCGGATCGCGGCCATGCCGAAGCGGATATCCTCGCCGACCGGGGTGAAGTTCAGGTTGGAATCGTTCACATCCGGCGGCAGCACCGTGATCCCGAGCCGCCGGCACTCGTTGAGGTACACAGCGCTACGGTCTTTGTTGTCCCCCACAGACGTGAGTAGCGCAGCCATGTACTCGGCCGGGAAATGCGCCTTGAGATAGGCGGTCCAGTAGCTCACCAATCCATACGCGGCGGCGTGGGATTTATTGAACCCGTAACTGGAGAACGGAAGGAACGTGTCCCACAGCGCTTGGGCCGCAGCCTCAGAATGGCCGCGTTCTTTCATGCCCGCAAAGAAGAACTCCTGCTGTTTGTCCAGCTCTTCTTTCTTTTTCTTGCCCATGGCGCGTCGCAAAATGTCCGCTTGACCCAAGGAATACCCAGCGAGCTTCTGCGCAATTGCCATGACCTGCTCTTGATACACCAAGAGCCCATAGGTTTCCCCGAGTAATTCATCGAGTTCCTCGGACAGGTCGGGGTGAATGTGCGTGACCGGTTGCTGCCCCTTCTTGCGCAACGCGTAATTCGTGTGGGTATTCGTTCCCATGGGTCCGGGACGGAACAGCGCACCTAGCGCGGTGATGTCGGAGAACTCATCGGGTTGCAGGAGCTTACAAAGTTGTTGGTAACCGCCAGAGTCAAACTGAAACACGCCAAGCGTGTCGCCGCGCGACAAGAGTTCGTAGGAAGCCCTGTCATCGGTCGGCAGGTGCTCCAAGTCCAGGTCAACGTCTTTGTTGAGCTTCACGTTCTCGACGGCGTCGGAAATGATGGTGAGGTTCCGCAGCCCCAAAAAGTCCATCTTGATCAGTCCCAAACCTTCACAGGTGGGGTAATCAAACTGAGTGATGATCTGGCCGTCTTGTTCGCGCTTCATGAGCGGAATAATGTCGATGAGCGGGTCAGAGGACATGATCACACCGGCAGCGTGCACGCCCCACTGTCGCTTGAGTCCTTCGAGACCTTTCGCCGTTTCAAAAACTTTTTCGGCTTCCGGGTCGCTGCCTAAAAGCTCGCGCATCTCGTTGGCTTCGGAGTAGCGCTTGGCTTCCTTGTTAAAGATGTCCTGGAGACTGACCCCTTTGCCTTGCTCTTCCGGGGGCATCGCCTTGGTCAACCGCTCCCCCATGGAGAACGGGTAGCCCATCACGCGCGAGGCGTCCTTGAGTGCCTGCTTGGACTTAATGGTGCCGTAGGTGACGATCATCGCGACGCGCTCATCGCCATACTTCTCGGTCACATACTTAATCACTTCGCCGCGGCGCCGATCGTCAAAGTCGACGTCGAAGTCGGGCATGGAGACGCGCTCGGGGTTCAAGAAACGCTCGAAGATGAGCCCGTGCTGCAGAGGGTCGAGGTCGGTGATGCGCATGGCGTAGGCAACCATCGATCCGGCGCCGGAGCCGCGCCCGGGGCCTACCCGGATTCCGTTCTCTTTGGCCCAGTTGATGAAGTCGGCAACCACCAAGAAGTAACCGGGGAAGCCCATCTGGGTGATCACCCCGACCTCGAATTCCGCCTGTTTGCGCACCTCGTCCGGGATGCCGCCCGGGAAGCGATAGTGCAGCCCCTTTTCCACTTCCTTGACGAACCAGGACTGCTCGTCTTCGCCCTCGGGCACGGGGAAGCGCGGCATGTAGCTGGCCGAGGTATTGAACTCCACATCACACCGCTCGGCGATGAGCAGGGTGTTATCGCAGGCCTCCGGGAAGTCGGAGAAGAGCGCGCGCATCTCGGCAGGGGACTTCAGGTAGAACTCGTCGGCGTCGAACTTGAAACGTTTCGGGTCATTCAAATTGGACCCGGATTGCACGCACAGGAGCGCCGCGTGCGCCTCGGCGTCCTCGGGGTGCGTGTAGTGCAGGTCATTGGTGACCACCATCGGCATGTTCAACTCGCGCGCCAGCTTCACCAAATCTTCCTGCACGCCGCGCTCAATATCGAGCCCGTGATCCATCAGCTCGCAGTAAAAATTGTCCCGGCCGAAAATGTCCTGAAACTCGCTGGCGGCTTGGCGCGCCGCATCGTATTGCCCCAACCGCAGTTTGGTTTGCACTTCCCCGGAGGCACACCCGGTGGTCGCAATAATGCCCTTGCCGTAGGTTTGCAGCAGCTCGCGGTCCATGCGCGGCTTGTACAAGAATCCCTCGATCGAGGCGAGCGAGGACATCCGAAACAAATTGTGCATCCCGGCGGTGTTCTCGGCCCACATGGTCATGTGCGTGTAGGCACCGGCGCCGGACACGTCATTGCGTCCGCCGTCCCCCCACTTCACACGGGTCTTATCCGAGCGCGCGGTCCCCGGCGTCAAATACGCTTCCACGCCCACGATCGGCTTGATCCCGGCCGAGCGCGCCTTGGACCAAAAGTCGAACGCGCCGAAAATGAAGCCGTGGTCGGTCGTGGCGAGGGCGTTCATCCCCAACTGCTCGGTACGTTCAAACAGCTCCGTCAGTCGCGCCGCACCGTCCAGCATGGAGTATTCGGTGTGGTTGTGAAGATGAACGAAGGAATCAGAACTGGAAGCCACCCCACCAGTCTAAGACCGCGCTCCCCCATCGAGACGTCAAAACACCGTCGGCTTAATCACCCGGGCGCGCCTCGGGCGCATCCACCTCGAAAAACTCGATCTTCGCGGGCTGCTTGGCCAGCGTGTTGCGCAGCATGAGCGCAAACTGCCGGTAGTCGCCCAGCTTCTCGCTCGCCTCCCCGCCCCGTGTGCGCCCCAAATCGAATCGCTCAATGCGGCCCAACCGATTTTGCAGCACGAGCCGGTAGCGCGTGACGTCCACGGCCTCGGGGCTCGTCAACTCCACGACGGCGAGATCCTCATAGCCAAAAAACTGCTCGCCCAACCACAGCCCGTCCTCGCCGATGGCCACCCGAAACGCGGTGTTCGCACTCGCGCTCGCCTTGGTCAGCACCACGAACCCCACCCCGAGCGCCGCCGCGCCCAGCAACGGCACCGCCACGTGCAGCCACGAGTCCGGATCCGTTGCGGCGAAAGCCATCATGTACACCGTCACCGCCGCCAAAATAAGTACGACGGCGATGCTCACCCCAAGCAGCATCGCTCGCCCATGCTTGGGGTGATTGAGCTCAAAGGTATACATCGGGTTTAGTGATCGCCTTCCAGCGCCTCGAGCGCGTAACGCAGATCCTCGGGGTACGGTGCACTAAAGCGCACCTGTTCGCCGCCCCCCGGGTGGGCGAAGCCCAATTCGTAGGCGTGCAGCCATTGGCGGGTCAGGCCGAGTTCGGCGGCGAGCCGCGGGTTGGCGCCATAGGTGAGGTCCCCGGCGAGCGGATGACCGAGCGCGGAAAAGTGCACCCGAATTTGGTGGGTGCGCCCGGTCTCCAGCTTGACGTCAACGAGGCTCGCGCGCCCAAACGCCTCCAGCACCTCATAGTGTGTCACCGCATGGCGGCCGTCCTGCAACACCGCGAACTTCCAGTCGTGGCCGGGGTGGCGTCCGATCGGCGCATCAATGGTGCCCTGGAGCGGATCCGGCAACCCTTGCACCAGTGCGCGGTATTTCTTGTCCACCTCGCGCTCTTTGAACTGCCGTTTCATTTCGGTGTACGCCCGCTCCGATTTCGCCACCACCATCACTCCGGAGGTGCCCACATCCAGCCGGTGCACAATGCCTTGGCGTTCCGGTGCGCCCGAGGTCGAGATCCGAACTCCGGCCCCGGCGAGGGCCCCGACCACCGTCGGTCCCACCCAACCCGGCGAGGGGTGCGCGGCCACGCCGACGGGTTTCGCGATGACGACAATGTCATCGTCTTCAAAGAGAATGTCCAGGCCCTCAAGCCGCACCGGCTTCACTTCTAGAGGGTCTTCGTCCTCCGGTTCACGCACCTGGAGCACCTGGTTCGCTGTGAGCTTTTCCGATTTGCCCAAGGCTACCGCGCCCGAGGTGACCAGCCCGCGAGAGGCCCAAGAGGCCGCCTGGGACCGGGAAATCCCCAAGGCCGAGGCGAGAAAGGCATCCAGGCGAGTACCGCCGTCGTTCATCCCGACCCGTACGGTGCGCGGCTCTTCGCTCACGAACTCGCCTCGGTGGGGGTCTCGGTTTCTTCGCTCTTGCGCTGGCGTTTGCCGTCATAGCCGATACCGAGGAGCGTCAACAGGATGACGAGGCACACGCCGCTCGTCACGCCGACGTCGGCGAAATTGAAGATCGCGAAATTGGGCACCGACACGTAATCCACCACGTAACCCCAACCGCCGCCGGGGGGTTGGAAGAGCCGGTCGGTGAGGTTGCCGAGCGCACCACCCAAGATGAGCCCGAGCGCGATCGCCCAACCGATCGAGCGGACCTTGCGAATAAAGAAGAGGATCGCGGCCGAGGCGATGATCATGATGATCGTGAAGACGATGGTGTAGTCCTCGCCGATGGAGAACGCTGCGCCGGGGTTGCGGATGAAGTACCACTTGAGAAATGGCGGCCAGACGTCGAAGGATTCGCCCTCGGTCATATTGGCCACGACCCACAGTTTCATGAGCTGGTCTGCGGCATAGATGATCACGGCGAACAGGGCGAGCCAGCCAAAAGCGTGGCGTGTTTTCATGCGGGTCCTTGGGCGTAAAAAATGGTGGGCCGAACCGTTTCGGGTTCAGCCCACCATTCTAGCTGTGCTTGGTCAAACGAGCCGGGTCTTAAGAGCTCGAGGACGAGGTGTCCGAGGCGACGGACTTGCGCTCATCCAGGTCACGCAACTGACCCTCGATGTAGGCCTTGAGGCGGCTGCGGTAGTCGCGCTCGAAGCCGCGCAGTTCCTCGACCTTGCGCTCGAGTTCGCCCTTTTGCTGCTCGAGGGCGCCAAGGGTCTTGCGGCTCTTGTCCTGGGCGTCGCGGACGAGGCTGGAGGCCTCAATCTGCGCTTCGGCAATGATCTTGTCGCGTTGCTGAACACCGGCGTTGACGTAATCGTCATGCAGTTGCTGCGCCATGGCCAAGACGTTGGCCGCGGACTCTGCGGACGGGTTCGTACCGCTGCTCGCGGCAGGAGCCGGCGCCGGGGTCGACACTGCGGGCGCCGGAGCGGTAGCGGCAGCCTTGGGCGCCTCTTCCTTCTTGGCTTCGGCAGGAGCGTCCGACTTGCCGGAAGCGGCAACCGGGGCGGGAACGTTCGCGCCGCCGCCTTCCACCTTGGCAAGCTGCGCCTTGGCTTCGGCTAGTTGGGCGCGCAGGTCGTCATTCTCTTTGTAAAGACGGCGCAGTTCGACGACGATCTCATCAAGAAAATCGTCGACTTCGTCCTGATCGTAGCCCTCGCGGAACTTCGTAGGCTGAAAACGCTTATTGACAACGTCTTCTGGCGTTAAGGCCATTAGGTCACCTCATATTGCTTCCATCGGCATTGCCCAGCTTTTGCCAGACCTGTGAATAATGAAGAATCGTACAGCTAAACCATACAACCACGTCACCCTCGAGTATAACTATCTCGGTTGCGTGTTGGTGAAATTAGTGGGAGTGTCTGCGCGAGAATTTTGGCTTGTCACGCCGCAATTGAGCCCAGAATGTTGATCAATATGGTGACGCCGAAGAACAAAATCAAAAATGCCAAATCCAGCGCGGCCCCGCCGATGCGGATCGGTGGGATCACCCGGCGCAACAGTCGCAGCGGAGGGTCGGTCACGGCATAGACAAAGCTCGCGGCCACCAGCGACACGCCCTTGGGTTTCCACCCGCGGGCAAACATTTGCACCAGGTCATAGACGATCCGGACGGTGAGTACCAGCCGGAATACTGCCAGCAGGAATATCAGTATTCCCAAGATCAGTTCCACGTTCTTCGATGCGCCTTCCTGGGGGCAGTCCCCCGTGTGACGTGGGCGTAAAACAAAGGTGGGCCGGCACTCGTGCCGACCCACCTAGGATATAGGGCTTAGCTCTGGTTGAAGAATGCGGCTTTCTTCTCATCCTCTTTGCTGTCCTCGCCGAGCACCTCGACGTAGGCCGGTGAGAGCAAAAACACCTTGTTGGTCACGCGTTCAATGTTGCCATGCAGACCGAATACCAGCCCGGCGGAGAAATCGACGAGGCGCTTCGCGTCGGCTTCACCCATATCGGTCACGTTCATGATCACCGGGATGCCGTCGCGGAAGCTCTCCCCGATTGCCTTGGCGTCATTGTAGGACCGCGGGTGGATGGTGTTGATCTGTCGCAGTTCCATAGCCTGCTCCTTGGCTGACGGGGCACGCTTGATCGGAGTCACGGGGGCACGGTAGTCCTCGTCACGGCGTTCGGCGATCTCGGTGGTGTTCTGCCGCTTTTCCGTCTCGGCCTCGGGGGCTTCGCGGTGGTCTTCGTCGCGGTATTGGTCTTCACCGTCGGCCAAGCCGAGATAGACCATTGTCTTGTGGATAGCGCCGGCCATTGTCGACTCCTTAGCATGTGTGCTGGCGGGTATTGCGTTAGTACTGACGCTAGCGCACCGGCGGGCGGCTCCCGAGGATATCGGAGCCGATTCTTAGGTGTGTCGCGCCATTTTCTATCGCGGCCTGCATGTCTTGGCTCATCCCCGCTGAAACGAAGCTCGCACCCGGGTGCTCGCGCTGCAGCTCGGCCGAATAGCGGTGCAGCCGTTCGAAAGCGCGGTTCGGGTCTTCGCCCAGCGGGGCGACCGCCATCAACCCGACAAGATCGAGTCCCTCCTGACCGGCGATCGCATCAGCGAGGGTCAACATGTCCTCAGGTTTGGCGCCTCCGCGCCCGGGCTCATCGGCTTGGGCGCCCTCGCGCAAATCAAGTTGGATGTATGCCTGGAGCGGCTCGCGCCGCGGCTGCCCGCCGGCCTCGCGCTGCTCGTTCTCGGTCAGGACGGCTTTGGCAAGGGCCTCGGCGAGGGACACGCGGTCAACCGAGTGAACGCTGTGAGCGAACCGGGCGACGGACTTCGCCTTATTGCGTTGCAGCTGGCCGATGAAATGCCAGCGCAGTGCCGTCAAATCCACCACCTCGGCGTGTTTTACTCGAGCCTCTTGTTCCTTGTTCTCACCGATGTCTTGGACACCGAGGCCGTGGAGGGCTCGGACGTCGGAGGCCGGAAAGAACTTCGTGACCACTATCAGCTTTGGCTGAGCTTGCCCTGCCGGTGTGACGTCTTTGATGTGTTTGCGCACCCGAAGCAGATTGGCGCGTAGCTCCTCCACCCGGTGCGGTGCCGCACCGTTGTCGCTGCTGTTCGTCACGGGACCCACACCACCGAAGCCATGCGCCCACCGGTCTTGTTCCGGCGGTAGGAGTAATAGCGTTCATCCTCCAGCGTGCACACATGAGCGTCCATATGTACCGCGACGCCCAGGCGTTCTAACTGCCGCGCGGCCGCGCCGGGTAGATCCAGGCTGGTTGTTCCCCAGCGGGTCGTCGCGGCGATGGACGGGAGTATCCTCTCGGACTCTTGCTGCATGGCCTCGGGCACTTCGTAGCAAGCTGCGCAGATCGCAGGCCCGATCCAGGCGTGAACCTGGGTGGCGTCCGTGTCCGGGCGCGTTGCGCGCAATTCCGCCACGGTGTTGACCAGCACTCCGTCAAGGAGCCCGCGCCGTCCGGCGTGGGCGACAGCGGTACGCGCCGGTTGTCCGTTCGATGCGGGAAGGACGAAGGCGACCGGCAGACAATCGGCGGTGAGAATTCCGAGCGCGGTTCCGTCCTTGTCGGCGAGGATCGCATCCGCCTCGATGCCCTCGTTCGCCTCAGCGGCCGTGACGACTCGTGCCGAATGCACTTGGGACACAAAGGCGATGTCGGCCGTTCCGAGTTCGGCGGCAAGCGATGCGCGACGGCGACGGACGGCATGCGGGTCATCGCCGGTGTGTAAGGCAAGATTGCCGTGGGCGGTGCCGGTAAACGCTACCTTGGCACCGCCCACGGCGTTGATGAGGATCATGAAGAATTACTTGAGGAAATCGGGGACGTCCAACTCTTCGCGGGTCCTGGTGTTCTCTTCGTCGACGTTCTTCGGACGATCCGCCTCCGTGTCCACGGCCGAGGGAACCGGAGTCTGCGGAATCAGCCCGGTCTGCTCGGACGGTTGCGACCAGGCGCTCATACCAGCTGCCGGGGCCGCTGCCGGAGCAGAGACCGGCGCGGCGCTGGGGGCCGGAGCAGCGGTTTCGGTACTCGGTGCGGGCGCCGCACTCGCCGCGGCGGCAGTGTTTGCCTGCGGCGCCTTGGCGCTGGTCATGTCGTTTTGATCGAAACCGGCGGCAATGACCGTGACGCGAGCCTCGTCGCCGAGGGCATCGTCGATGACAGCTCCGAAGATGATGTTCGCTTCGGGGTGGGCGACCTCTTGGACCAGTCGGGCTGCTTCATTGATTTCAAAGAGACCCAAGTCGGAGCCGCCCTGGATGGAGAGCAGGACGCCGTGCGCGCCGTCAATGGACGCTTCCAGGAGCGGAGACGCAATGGCAAGCTCTGCCGCCTTGACCGCACGGTCCTCGCCACTGGCCTTGCCGATACCCATGAGCGCTGAACCTGCACCTTGCATCACGGACTTCACGTCGGCGAAGTCGAGGTTGATCAAGCCCGGCGTTGTGATGAGGTCGGTAATGCCCTGCACACCGGAGAGCAATACCTGATCGGCGGAGTGAAACGCTTCCAGCATGGAGATGTTCGGGTCGCTGATCTGCAAGAGGCGATCGTTCGGGATGACGATGAGCGTATCCACTTCTTCGCGCAAGCGGTCAATGCCGGATTCTGCTTGGGCGGAGCGACGACGGCCCTCGAAGGTGAACGGACGGGTGACGACGCCGATGGTCAGGGCCCCCAGGGAGCGGGCAATGCGGGCTACTACCGGCGCGCCGCCGGTGCCGGTTCCGCCGCCTTCGCCCGCGGTGACAAACACCATGTCTGCTCCGCGAAGAGCCTCTTCGATCTCTTCTTTGTGATCCTCGGCGGCCTTGGAGCCAACCTCGGGGTCTGCGCCCGCGCCCAGGCCGCGGGTGAGCTCGCGGCCAACGTCGAGTTTGACGTCGGCATCGCTCATCAGCAGAGCCTGCGCATCGGTATTGACGGCGATGAACTCTACGCCCTTAAGCCCGACTTCAATCATGCGATTGACGGCATTGACTCCGCCTCCGCCAATACCGACAACCTTGATCACTGCCAAGTAGTTTTGCGGTGTTGCCACTGGTGTGTCCCTTGTTCGTTTCTCATTGTTCGCTTGAGCCGGGGCCCAACAGAGCCCGTTCTCCCACGAACCGTGCGGTTCGCCGACATCCAAACCCTAAAGTTCAACTAGAACGTTAGAGTTATGTCAAGTAACTCTTGATCATTGACGCTATGGTGCGCATCGGTTCTCGGCAATGATCTTGGTGCGCGTGTCGCCATATTCCTTGCCCAAGTATCGACTTGCGGTTCAACCATGCGATGCGCTGTGGCCGGCTAACGGGTCACCGGTGACTGCGGCACCGAGACATCGATCTGGGTCACCGGTGGATCTTGTGCTGGCTGCTTGAGCAGCACTCCCACGATGGCGGCCTTGAGCGCATTGTCTTCCGAGCTCCCCCACCGAATGACGATGCCATTATTGAGCGTCAGTTCCACCGAGGAACTGCTCTTGGCACTGGCTTTCGCCAATTGGTTGAGAAGCTCATCGGGGAGGGACTGAAGCACGGAGGTGATGGTGGAAAACACCTCGGACTGAGCCGCGGATTTACCCCCGTCGATCAGCGGCAATTTCGCCTCTTCTTGGCTCGCAACATTCTTCAACGGCACCCCGTTGCGGTCAATCAAGGTGAACGTATTGTCCACTTGCAGCACTGCCACCGGGCGGCGCTCGGTCACATCCACCACGAGTGTGGACGGCGGTTCGGCCGCGATGCGGATGTTTTGTACCGAGGAGACTTCCCCTAGCAGGCCGGATACGTCGGATTCGGTGATCTGGGTCAGCGGCGTCCCTTTGAGCCCCGCCAGCTTTTCCTGTAGTACGGGTTCGGCGGCAAGTTGTGCGCCCTGCACGCGAATGTCCTTAACGGCCAGCCAACCAGAGAATTGCGCCAGCGCGACGACACCGACCATGAGCGCGACAACCGTGGTAGCTACCCCGGCGATCACCAATCGCTTCTTCTTCCGCCCTGGAGCGCTGGCGTGCTCGGGAAAGGACAGCACCGTGGAATCGGAGGGCTCACTCATGACTCGGCACCCCGGCTCTCATCGCGGACCGCGTTCCCGGTAGCGTGACGGAGACCGTCCACCACGAGCGGACCAAGCTGGGTCACATCTCCGGCGCCCATCGTCAAAATAATGTCGCCGTCTTGCGCGGTTTGCAGCACCGCCGCGATCGCCTCCTCGCGTTCAGCGGCAACGAGAGCGTCCCCGGCAGACCGTTCGGTGATGAGCGCATTGCTCACCCCGGGAACCGGGTCTTCGCGGGCACCGTAAATGGGCAGCACCCAGACCCGGTCGGCTAATTGCAGCGCGTCGGCGAACTCGGCGGCAAACTCGCGCGTCCGGCTATACAAGTGCGGTTGGAAGAGCACCAGCACACGGCCGGAACCGGCAACAGCGCGGGCGGCCTGCAGGGCCACACGCACCTCGGTGGGGTGATGCGAATAATCGTCAAAGACCCGCACTCCCCCTGCTTCCCCTTTGAGCTCAAATCGGCGAGCCGCGCCGCTAAAGGTGCCCAACGCCGTCGTAATTTTTCCTGCCGAAACTCCGATGCTGCGCCCCACGCAGTAGGCGGCCAGGGCATTACGCATATTGTGCTCGCCGGGCACCTGAAGGTTGAGACGGTAATCCCCGCCCCACGCGCGATCCCGGATGCGAGAAGCGCTCCCCGCTCCGTGGGCCGTATACTCCATGAGCTGCACGTCGGCACCGGGGTCGGTTCCATAAGTGATGACCCGAACCTCGGGATGCGTCGCGATCAGGGACATGGCGCCGGGATCGTCGGCGCATACAATCAGCGTGCCGCCGGGCTGCAACTTGTCGATGAAGCGGTGGAAGGCCGCAAAGACGGCCTCGGCGCTGCCATAGTGGTCCAGGTGGTCGGCCTCGGCGTTGGTGATGACCTCGATGGCCGGGTCGAAATTCACGAAGGAACCGTCGGACTCATCGGCCTCGAAAACGAAGTCCTCGCCCTGCCCGTATTCCGCGTTGACGCCTAGGCTCGCGACGTTCCCGCCCACCGCGAACGAGGGCTCGGCGCCCGCATGCTGAAGCATAACGGTGACCATGGCAGTGGTCGTGGTCTTGCCATGGGTGCCGGCAATTGCGATTGGCCGTTTGCCTGTCATGGTGGCCGCAAGCGCCTCGGAACGGTGCAGCACGCGCGCGCCGGCAGCTCGGGCCGCGGCCAGCTCCGGATTGCTCTCTCGAATGGCGGTGGACACCACCAGCGTGGTGGCGCCGGTGACGTTCGCGGCATCGTGGCCAATGAAGATCCGTGCCCCCGCCTCGCGTAGCGCGCCGGTGGTTGCGGACTCCTGCGCGTCGGAACCGGACACCGTGACGCCCCGGGCCAGCAAGATGCGCGCAATGGCGGACATCCCGGCGCCGCCGATGCCGATCAGGTGCACATGCCCCAAGATGTCCGCGAGCGTCGGCGCGCCCGGCTCAGTGGTGGGTGTCATGGTGTTCCTTTGCTGTGTCCACAATGATCTTGGCCATTGCCGCCGCAGCGCCGCGGTGCGGCAGCGTCAGGGCGGCGCTTTCCATCCGGGTCAGGGCGGCGCCGTCTGTGACCAAGGGGAGGATGCGGGAGCGAATGGTGCTTGCCGTCAATTCCGCATCGGGGATGAGGATGGCCAGTCCGGAGTCAACCACGTCCTGCGCGTTCAGCGCTTGTTCGCCATTGCCGATGGGCAGCGGCACAAACACCGAGGGCACACCGACGGTTGCGACCTCGGCGACCGTATTGGCGCCGCTGCGAGCCAGGAGAAGATCGGCGGCGGCATAGGCGTCTGCCATACCATCCACGTATTCCACTTGCCTATAGCCCGGTGCCGTAAGGAGCGCGCCCGACTGGTTCCGCACCGCTTTGCCGGCCCCGGTGATATGCAGAATCTGGATTCCGGCCGCGGCCGCAACGGGTGCAACCTGCGCGATGGCCTGGTTGATGCTCTGCGCCCCGGAGGACCCGCCGGTGACCACCAGGGTCGGCAGGTCGGGGGCCAGACCGAGCCGCTCTCTGGCGGCGCGCCGCTCCGCGCGCCGGTCAATTTCGATGACCTCAGCGCGAACCGGCATGCCGATCAGTTTACCGCGGGCGATGCGTGTGGCCGCGAAGGTGGTGGCTACCCGGGCAGCCCACCGTGCGGCCACGCGGTTGGTGAACCCGGCCCGTGAATTGGCTTCATGAATGATGACCGGGATTCCGGCTCGGCGTGCCGCCAGGTACCCCGGACCGCTGACGTAGCCGCCCACTCCGACCACGACGTCCGCGTCCACATCGGCCAACACGGCCTCCGCTTCGGCCACCGCCTTCCACAATTGCCCTGGGACCTTCGCGAGTTGCGGGGTGGGGCGGCGCGGGATCGTCGCTTTGCGAATGGTGCGTAACGGGTAGCCGGCTTGCGGTACCAACCGCGCCTCTAGACCCTGGTCGGTACCGATCATGGTGATGCGCGCGTCGGGGTAGATGGCGCGCGCGGCGTCTGCCATGGCTAAGAGCGGAGAGACATGTCCAGCCGTACCGCCACCGACAAAAACTATGGACAGTGGAGGTGTGCTCATGCCGTGCTCGACTTCCCTGCTTTCTGGGTTCGGCCCGTGGCCGGGCGCGCGCCCTCGTGTGCGCCGATAATCTTTTGCTGGTCTCGGGTTTGCCGGGTGATGGCCAGTAGCACCCCGACCGCGAGAAGCGAGGACAAGAGCGCCGAGCCGCCATAAGAGACAAAGGGCAGCGGCACGCCAATGACCGGGAGCACACCGATGACCATGGCGACGTTGACCAGCGCTTGGAACACCAGCCAGGCCAAAATGCCGCCGACCACGGTGCGCTCAAACACACCGTGCTGGCGCACCAGCACGCGCACACCGGCAAAAAACAGCACCACGAAGAGCGCCACCACCACCAGCGCCCCGATCAGACCGAGTTCCTCCCCGATGATCGCGAAAATAAAGTCGTTGTGCGCTTCGGGAATACGGTTCCACTTTTGCCGGCTCTGTCCGATGCCCACTCCCCACAGTCCGCCGGTGCCTAAACCTTGCAGGGCGTTGGTGGACTGCATGCACTGATCGAATTCGCAATTGGTGCCAAGCCAGGCACCGATGCGGCTGGTGCGGTTGCCGCTCATGAGCGCCGAGGCACCGAGTATCACAGCACCGCCAATCATCAAGGTCGCAATGACCTTGAGCCGCACACCGGCAAAAAACATGCTGGCCAAGAGCACGGCGGCCACAATGGTGGTGGTGCCGAGGTCCTTGCCCAAGAGCACCAGAAGAATCGTCAGGATGCCCAGGACACCGACCGGCACCATCGCCACCGCGCTACGGTGCAGCTTCTTTGCTTGCTTGGCGTACACGGTACCGGCAAACACCACCAGGATGAGCTTGGCGAACTCCGAGGGCTGTAGCGACAGCCCGCCCGGAACTTCGATCCAGTTCTTGTTTCCGGCCACGCTCTTGCCCACTACTTGCACGGCTGCCAAGGCGATGAGGATCGCGATCATGGCCGCCGGTGCCACGCGTTTGATCAAGGTGAGGGGCAGCCGGGACACCACGAACATGGCGGCGACGCCAAGGATGGCGAAAAGGCCCTGCTTCATGAACACCGAGAGCGGGCCCGCGCCGGAGGAAATTTGTTCCACGCTGGAGGCCGAGAGCACCATCATGAGTCCAATACCGGTCAACGCCAGTGCGGAGCCCATGATCAGGTAGTAGCTGGTATCCGAGGACGTGCCTTCGACCCAGGACCAAAAACGCCGCCACTGCGAGGCGAACGTCACCGGGCGTCCAGTCTTCGGTGCTGACGCCTTCTTGGCCTTGGCGCCGTTTTTACGGGGGGAACGTGTTTGGGGTGGTCTTGTCTTGATCGCCACACGCTCTCCCTCACGTATTCGACCCAAGCAGCCTTTCCACTTGGGCGCGGAACTCGTCCCCTCGCTCGGCGTAGGACCGGAATTGGTCCTGCGACGCTGCGGCCGGTGCGAACAACACCGTGTCCCCGTCATGGGCTACGGTCTTGGCCGCTTCAACGGCATCAGACATCACGCGCTCGCCGAGCGAGGTCGAGTCTTCTTGTCCAGTGTGCCCCGGATCTATGCGGATCACGGGGACATCGGGCGCGTGTCGCCCGAGTGCGCCGGCTAGCTCTTCGCTGTCGGCGCCAATAAGTACGACGGCGGTCAGCCGCTTGGCATGTTCGCTCACCAGTTCGTTGTAGTCCACGCCCTTGGAGAGTCCTCCGGCAATCCAGACGACCGGGTCGAAGGCGGCCAGCGAGGCGGACGCGGCATGCGGGTTGGTGGCTTTGGAGTCGTTGACCCACACCACACCGTCTTTTTCGGCCACGGTTTCGATCCGATGCGCACCGGTTCTAAAGTTTTGGATGCCCAATTGCACCGCTGCCGGGCTGACCCCGATGGCGCGCACCAGGGCCGCTGCGGCCAAGGCGTTGGCGACCAGGTGCCGTGGGGCGCGCGGGCCGAAGTCGGCGAAGGTGGCGATCTCCGCCGCGGACGTCTGACGCTCGGGGATGTATGCCCGGTCCACCAGGACATCCTCGACTACGCCCAGCATCGATATGGACGGCATGCCGGTGGTGAAGCCGATCGCGCGGGCGCCTTCGATCACATCGGCCTCCATCACCATCTGCTCGGTGACCGGGTCCTCGACGTTGTACACGCACGCGATCTGGGTGTTGTGGTAGATCTTGGCCTTGTCCTCCACATAGGCATCAAAGTCCCCTGCGTACCAGTCGAGGTGGTCCTCGGCGACGTTCAGCACGGCGGCCGCAACCGGCGACATGGAACTCGTGTAGTGCAGTTGGAAGCTGGAGAGTTCCAGCACAAAATACTCGTACTCGGTGGGGTTGCGGATGGCGTCCAGAATGGGGGTGCCGATGTTCCCTACCGCTACTGCCGCGGCACCGGCGGCGAGGAGCATCGATTCGGCGAGCTGCGTCGTCGTGGTTTTTCCATTGGTTCCGGTCAGGGCCAGCCAGCTCGCAGTTTTTTTGCCGCGCCGCTGGCGCACCCGCCAAGCAAGTTCCACTTCGCCCCAGATCGGGATGCCTGCCGCGCTTGCGGCGCTCAACAGCGGCGCGTGCGGGGGCCAGCCGGGCGAGGTGACGACCAGTTCCGGGGATTGGCCGTCAATGAGGGGCAGTTCCTCGGTGTGTTCGGCGCCCAAGAGGATGTCCGCCGCCCCCACGATGCGCAGGGTGTCGGCGCGCTCTCGGGTTTCTTCGGTGTCCTTCCCATCGACGACGACCACCCTTGCGCCGAGCTCGATGAGCGTGTCCGCCACCGAGAAACCGGTGACCGAGATGCCGGTGACAAGCACGCGGAGGCCGGACCAGTCCGCGTCCCAGGAGGTGAGCTCGTCCAGTGGTGCGCTCACTGGCCGACCACCCATTCGGCGTAGAAGATGCCGAGCGCGATCGCGACGAAGAGGCCGCAGAGGATCCAGAAACGGACCACCACGGTCACTTGCGCCCAGCCCTTGAGTTCAAAGTGATGTTGTAGGGGCGCCATCTTGAAGAAGCGTTTACCGCCGGTGAGTTTGAAATAGCCCACCTGGATGATCACCGAAAGGCTGATCAGCACGAAGAGTCCGGCCAGGATGATGAGCAGCAGTTCGGTCTTGGACAGAATGGCGAACCCGGCGATGGCCCCGCCGATGGCGAGCGATCCGGTGTCGCCCATAAAGATTTGCGCGGGCGAGGTGTTCCACCAGAGGAATCCGATGAGCGCCCCGCAGAACACCGCGCCGATGAGGGCGAGGTCGAGCGGGTCGCGTACCTCATAGCAGACGCTGCCGAGGTTTCGGCCGGACCCGCAGGCCTGGCTTGTCTGCCAAATGCCCATGAGCATATAGGCGCCGAAAACCATGATGGAGGCTCCGGCGGCGAGACCGTCGAGACCGTCGGCCAGGTTCACGCCGTTGGATGCTCCGGTAATGATGAAGTTTGCCCAAATGACAAACAGGATGGTCCCGAGGACCGTCCCGGCGAAGGCGAGGTCTATTCCGGTATCGCGCAGGAAGGATATTTGGGTCGAGGCCGGGGTGACCCCTTGCGTGTTAGGGAACTGCAAGACCAGCACCGCAAAAATAATGCCGATCGCGGATTGCAAGGCAATTTTCCACCCGGCATTCAGGCCGAGACTGCGTTGGCGAGAACCCTTGATGAAGTCGTCGAGGAAACCGACGAATCCCATGCCGACCATCAGGAATAGCAAGAGCAGACCGGAGGCTGTGGGTCCGTTGCGCTCGGGGTTCATCAGCCAGGAGATGAGGTGCGCCAGAAAGTAGCCGCAGAGCACCGCGACAATGATGACGACCCCGCCCATGGTGGGCGTGCCGCGTTTGGTGTGGTGCGTGGTGGGACCGTCATCGCGCACAAACTGGCCGTAGCCGCGGCTGCGCTGGAAGCGGATGAAGAGCGGTGTTCCGGCCAAGGAGATCAGGAGACCAAGGGCACCGCCGGTGAGCAAAGTGATCATGGTGTGGATTCCCCCGACTGCGTTTCTTGGTGGCTAGCTTGTAATGCTATCCGATCTCCCAGGTGGCGTACCCCGGAAGAGTTGGAAGATTTAAAGAGGACCAGGTCTCCGGGCTGAAGGTGGTCGTTCAAGAACCGTTCGGCGTCCTCGAGTGTATCGACGTAGTTCGCTTCTTGGTCCCAGGACCCTTCCATCCAGGCTCCGGTGTGGATCGGTTTGGCGCCCGGGCCAATGGCGAGCACCTTGCTGATGTTCAGGCGCACCGCGGTGCGGCCAATCTCGTCATGGGCGCGGA
Source organism: Haematomicrobium sanguinis DSM 21259 (assembly GCF_000688395.1). Classification (GTDB taxonomy): domain Bacteria; phylum Actinomycetota; class Actinomycetes; order Actinomycetales; family Micrococcaceae; genus Haematomicrobium; species Haematomicrobium sanguinis. The sequence goes on from NZ_JIAG01000002.1 coordinate 71,988, forward strand.
TGGAGTCCTCCCCCAGCTCCAGCATTTCGCCCAAGACGGCCCAGGTGCGGCGCTCGCGCCCCAGCTCGGCGAGCGTTTTGAGCGCGGCCCGCATGGATTCGGGGTTGGCGTTGTAGGCGTCATTAATGATGGTGACGCCGTCCGCGCGTTCGGTTCGCTCCATGCGCCAGCGGCTTTGCGGGCCCTGTCCATCTAGCGCCCCCGCAATGTCCGCTGTCGGCACTCCGGCGGCAAAGGCGGCAGCCGCGGCGGCGGCAATATTGCCCAGGTGGTGTTCGCCCAGAAGCCCGGCGGTGATCCGATAGTCCTCGCCGTTCGGGAAGGTGAGCGTGAAACGTGGAAAGCCGGCGTCGGTGAACTCGACCGCGGTGACTGTGACCTCGCCCGGGACCGGCTCTGTCGCCTGCGCGTCAAAGAACAACACCGGCGCGGCGGCGACCTCGGCCATGGCGCGTACGCGCTGGTCGGCCCGGTTGAGCACCACGTGCCCGTCGGTGCCAATGGCTTGCGCGAGCTCGCTCTTGGCTACCGCAATATTCTCGACGCCGCCGAATTCGCCGGCGTGCGCGGTTCCGACAAAGAGCACCACACCGATGTCGGGCCGCACCATGTCCGTCAAATAGGTGATGTTGCCGATCTTGGTGGCACCCATTTCAATGACCAGGTAGCGGGTGTCCAGGCTCGCATTAAAGACGGTGAGCGGGACCCCGACTTCCCCGTTATAGGAGCCGATCGGCGCGACCGTGGGCCCTTGGACGCTCAGAATCCCGGCGAGCAAATCCTTGGTGGTGGTCTTTCCGGCAGAACCGGTAATGCCAATCACGGTGAGTTCACCCTGTTCGCGGATCCGGGCAACCAGCGCCGCGGCTAGTTTCCCCATGGCAAGGACCACATCGGGTACGACGACGGCCGGTACCGTCTTCTCGCCTACCCTCAGTTCGCGTTGGGCTAGGACGAGCGAAGCGCCGCCCTGCAGTGCGGCCGGAACAAAATCGTGTCCGTCGGCGTGTTCGCCCGGTTTGGCGATGAACAGCGAGCCTTCGCGGACCTCGCGGGAGTCGGTGGTCGCCGAGGTGGCGGTTGCCTGGGGGTCGGTACCGGCAGCGAGCACACCGCCCGTCATGTCGGCAATTTCCTGTGCGGTCAGTTCAATCATGTCGGTTAGGACTCTATCGCGGGGTCAATGAGCTCAGAGAATCCAACTTTTTGCAAGGCGGCGCGCATCTGGACGCGGTCATCAAGTTCAATGTCTACCCCGCCAACGTCCTGGATGGTCTCGTGTCCGCGACCGGCAACCAGAATGGCGTCCTCGGCGTTGGCGAGAGCTGCGGCACGGAAGATGGCGTCCTGCCGAGGGGCGCTTTCGATCACGTCGACGAGCCCTTTTGCGACGCGCGGGTGCGCGTTTACCCCGTCCAGGACGTCGCGGCGGATTGCCGCCGGATCCTCGCCGTGCGGGTCGTCATCGGTGACAATGACCACATCGGCGTAGGTCGCGGCCACTTGTCCCATGATTTCGCGCTTGGTGGTGTCCCGCTCCCCCGTAGCGCCGAAAACAAGGATGGTTTTACCGGTCGTGCGGCTCGTGATGGACTCCAGGGCCTGCCGCATCGCATCGGGGTTGTGCGCGAAGTCGACCACGGCGGCCGGGTGTTCGGCGATAATTTCCATCCGCCCGGGGACCGCGCTGCGAAAAGGGTCCGAGGTATCCACGGCGCGTTGCAACTCGTCCGCGCTGACGCCCTGGGCGCGGACCATCGCTAGTGCAAGCGCCGCGTTGGCGACGTTGAAATGGCCGGGCAGGTGCACCGTTGCGCGAATACGATCGCCGGTGGAGGGTTGAGCGAGCTCGAACGTGTTGCCCAGGCCATGCGGGACAATGTTCTGGACCTGGAAGTCGGCGTCAATTCCCGGCAGCGTCGCGAGGGTCAGGGTCTCAAGTCCGGACTCTTGGGCGTGCTCAGCCATTTTGACTCCCCAGGGGTCATCCACGGTGATCACGGCACTGCGTGAGTGGGCGGGAGTGAAGAGCCGCGCCTTGACCGCGAAGTACTCGTCCATGCTGCCGTGGAGATCCAGGTGGTCCTGGGTCAGGTTGGTGAACCCCGCGACGCTGAAGACCAGGCCGTTGACCCGACCGAATTCCAGGGCATGCGAGGACACCTCCATGACCATGGCCGAGGCCTCGTTTTCGTTCATGCGTGCCAGCAAGGAATGCACTTGGGATGCTTCCGGAGTGGTGAGCAAGCTCGGGACGGGGGCAACGCCGTCGTGCATCTCAATGGTGCCAATGAGCCCGGCGCGCCGATGCAGGGAGGCGAGCAGGGCGCGCAGGAAAAAGGTGGTGGTGGTTTTGCCATTGGTGCCGGTGACCGCGAAGGTGTCCAGCGGCGTCTCGGCCGTGCGGTACATGCGCGCGGCAACCGTGCCGAGCAGCTCGCGCGGGTTGTCGGCGACCAACACCGGCACGGTATGTGTGTCCAGGATTCGCTGGCCGCCAGCGTCGGTAACGATCGCTACGGCCCCGTGCGCGACGGCCTGGGTGGCGAACTGCGCGCCGTGGGTTTTGGCCCCGGGTAACGCGAAGTACAGGTCGCCAGGTTGAACCGAACGCGAATCGACGGTGACACCGTGAGCGAGAAGAGACTGGGCATCGGCGGGCACCTGGAGTAGGTCGCTGACGGCGCTCAGCTCGATCGCGGGCTGAGCGGCGGGTCTCAGGGAAGAATCACGGTTCGTCACAGATATCTATGTTATTCGGCAGTCTTGGGGTAAATCGTCGGTTCGCCCGTGGACGGGGCGACCTTGTTCTGGATGAGCACTTGCTTCATGATGTCCTTGAACGCGGGGCCGGTGCTGGACTGGTTCATGGGCACCTTGGGGCGCTGGGTGGTCACCACTACGATGTATTGCGGGTCGTCCATGGGGGCGATGCCCGCGTAGGTGATCGTGGTGCCTTCGTAACCGCCATTGGGCGAGGGCGCCTCCGCGGTACCGGTTTTTGAGCCGACGCGCCACTGATCCAGGGCCCCTGCGCGGCCGTAGCCGTCCTTGGTGCCGGTTTCTAGCAAGCCGTCCATTTTTTTGACGGTGTCTTCGGAGAGGATGCGGGTTCCGGGGTCGCGCTCTGCCTTGGTTTCGGTGCCGTCCGGGGCGATATAGGAATCCACGAGCTGCGGGGTCTTGATCACACCGTCATTGGCGATCGCCTGGTACTGCATCGCGGTGTGCAGCACCGTTTGCGAAATGCCTTGACCAAAGAGGACGGTGTATTGCTGGCGGTCATCCCATTCTTCTGGTTTTGCGAGGTAACCGGGCGTGCTGCCTTGGAGTCCGATGTCCAGCATCTTGTTGGCGCCGAATTTGGTGAGCCAATCGTAGCGTTGCTTTTTGGTGAGCAGGTCGCCGATCTGAACGGTTCCGGTGTTCAACGAATCGGCGAAGATGCCCGCGACGGTGCTGTTGATCGTCGGGTGCTCTGCGTAGTCCTTGAATTCCTGGCCGCCGATGGTGAAGCGGTTGGGTGTGTTGAAGGTGCTGAGCGGCCCGATTTTGCCTTCTTCCATGGCCGCGGCAATGGTGATGAGCTTGGTGGTGGACCCGGGCTCGATGGCGGCGGTGGTGCACATGGACTGGCGGAAGTCGGTTTCGGTTTTGGCCGGGTCATTCGGGTCCATGAAGGTGGAGTCGGCGAGGGCGACGATCTCGCCGTTCTTTTTCATGACGACGGCGCAGGTCCAGTCGCCGGAAAGGGCCGTATTCGCGGAGGCGACGTACTGCTGGGCGGCGAACTGTATGTCTTTATCCAGGGTGAGTTTGACCGTGCTGCCGTTGACCGCAGGGGTGTCTTCCTTGGACGAGAACGGAATCAGGATCCCGTCGCCGCCGATCTCATAGGTGCGTTTGCCGGGAGTGCCGGTGAGTTTTTCGTCTTGGCTGCCCTCGAGTCCGGCCTTGCCGTCGGAGAAGACGTATCCGAGCACCTGCCCGGCGACCGGACCATTGGGATAGGTGCGCACATCGACCTGGTTGGCGACCAAACCCGGAAGGCGAAGTGCGAGGGCCTTGTTCTTGATGTCAGGGGTGACCGTCTTCGCGATCATCGAGTACTGCTTGGTGCCAATGACCGCTTTGCGAACGTCCTCTTCTTTGAAACCGAGCACCCCGGCAAGTTCTTTGATTCCTTGGTCGACGCTGATGTCGATTTCCTTGCCGGTATTGGGGTCTTCGCGGCGGAAGGTTTTGTCATCCCCGGTGACCTGGGCGAAGGCTTCTTGGCTGATCACCAGGTCATAGCGCTCCACGCTTTGCGCCAAGACTTCGCCATCCTGATCCACGATGGACCCGCGCAACGGCTGAATGGTCTCTTCACGCAGCCGCAGATTCTGGGCCGCTTGCGCCATGTTTGCGCCTTCCAAGATCTGAATTTGGAAGAGGCGGGCGGTCACAATCAAGAGCAGGACCAAAATGATCGCGGTGGAAAATCTGACGCGTCGGCGGGCGGAACGCAATTGATCGCTAGTGTTGGACGGTGAGGTGGCCACGGGTGATCATCCTAGGGTTGGCGGCTGCGGTCCTGGTGTTAGCGTTGCTTGGGAGCAGGGATGCTACCGCCGTTGAGGTCGGCCGGTTTCGGCTCGGCAGCTGCGGGAGCATCGTCCTTTTTCTCCTTGTCGGCGCCTTCAGCAGGCTTCTCTTCCACGGAGGAGGCACTTTGGGGTTTAGTGCCATCCAAAATCACGGCTGGTGCGCCCATGAGGTTGCGCAGCGGATCGGCCTTGACCGCGGGCTCCGGGTTTCCGGTGACGCTACCCTTTTCCACATCGATGGACCCCACAGAGGTACCAACCGTCATTCCTAATTGTGAGGCTTGTTGGTACAAATTCGAGGGAGCCGCGTAATTGTCGGCCTGTTGCGTCAGCGACTGATTGGATTCCACGAGTTTGTCGCGCTGAGATTTGAGTTCCACGAGCTGGTATTGGCTGGAGGACACCGCAATATTGACGGTCAATACAGTTGCCATGGCGGCGACCAGGATCAGCATGATCCAGACGGCGAGCGGCGGGCGGCGGCGCTTAGCCGGTGCGGGCACCACCGCGAGCGGGGAACGGGGGCGCGTGGACTGGGTGCGGGTACTGCTCGGCGCCAGGGCGGTGTTGCCGCGCACTGACGTGGTGGTCCCTACAGCTGGCATCGCACTCATGATGCCCTCCTTTCCGTGATGCGCTCGACCGCGCGAAGTTTGGCCGAAGCGGCCCGGGGGTTATCGCTGATTTCTTCCTCGCTGGGCTTGCCGGTGCCCTTCACGAGGCTTTTGAGGTATGGCTTGTGTTCGTCCAGCTCGACCGGGAATCCGGCTGGCGCGCTGGAGACGAGTCCTTCTGCGAAGGCGTGCTTGACGATCTTGTCTTCTAAGGAGTGGTAGGACAGCACCACAATGCGGCCGCCCACGCCGATCGCGTTGATCGCTGCAGGCATGGCGCGGGTGAGCACGTCGAGTTCCTCGTTGACTGCGATGCGCAATGCTTGGAACGTGCGCTTGGCGGGATGGCCGCCGGACTTGCCTGCCGCGGGCGGAACCGCCGCCCTGATGACCTCCACGAGTTGAGCAGTGGTTGCAAACGGTGTCTTCTCCCGGCCCTGGACAATGGCGTGCGCAATCCGGTGCGCGAACTTTTCTTCGCCCCAGGTGCGAATGATGCGCCGGAGTTCCTCCAGGCTGGCGGTATTGACCAGTTCTGCGGCGGTGATCCCGGTGGTGGTGTCCATGCGCATGTCCAGCGGCGCGTCGAAGGAGTACGCGAAACCGCGGTCGACTTCATCCAATTGAAGCGAGGACACGCCGAGGTCGAAGAGGACGCCGTCAACGCTTTCCATGCCCAGACCGTCCAGCGCTTCCCGGATGCCGTCATATTCGGTGTGAACCAGGTGCACGCGATCGCCGAAGGGTGCCAGTCTGGCGCCGGCGAGCTCGAGTGCTTGCGTGTCCCGATCCAGGCCGACCACCGTGAGCTCGGGAAAACGGGAGAGCAGCGCTTCGGTGTGGCCGCCCATACCGAGCGTCGCGTCCACGATGACGGGGGTCCGGCCAGCCGCGGCGGCCGCGCTGATTGCCGGTTCGAGAAGTTGGATACTGCGGGAAAGGAGGACGGGGACGTGGCGCTCGGCGGTGGGCTTGGTGTTCTGCCCGGCGCGGCGGTGTGCGTCCATGTGTCCTCCTTCCAGACTGTTGTGTATCCGGTGATGGGTGCTGATTTCAGATCCCCCTCCACTTGTGGCTCTTGGCACCGGGGAAGGTGTGCCAAGCTCCCAACAGGTGGCTGGAGATCTCAAACCAGCACATGGACTTCTCGGTTAGAAGAAGCCCGGTATGTCTAGCTCGTCGGTTTCGGAGAACTGGGTCTCCTTTTCATTCAGGTAGGTAACCCAAGCGCCCTGATCCCAAATTTCCGCCCTGGTTCCCGCGCCAATGACGGCGAGTTCCTTGTTCAGACCGGCGTACTGGCGTAGCGCCGAGGGGATCGTGATGCGCCCTTGCTTATCCGGCATCTCGTCCGATGCCCCGGAGAGGAACACGCGAATGTAGTCACGAGATGTTCGCGAAGAGATGGGGGCGTTTCGCAACTGCTCATGCATCCGCTCGAACTCCTTGTGGCTAAAGACGTAAATGCACCGCTCTTGACCACGAGTGAGTACAAGCCCATTGGAAAGCTCGTCTCGAAACTTGGCCGGAAGGATGAGGCGGCCCTTCTCGTCCAGGCGCGGCGAATGCGTACCTAAGAACATGTGCCACCCCCTTCGATCGAGTCACCACATTCCTCTACCTTGCTCCACTTTACTCCACAATCCTCCCCCGTCAATCGGTTTTCGGGTGGGCGACACGTTTTTCTTGAGACGAATCCGCGCGGGCACGGGGATGCGGCGTGGTGGTGTGAAGTGGAGGGTTTTCCGCGCACCCCCTCGTTTCGCATCCCCGTACCGCACTTTCATCCCCGCATACGGCTCGTGAAATGCGCTCAGGGGATGCGAAACGAGGGGGTGGGGAGGAAAGTGGAGGGCACAAAAAAGGCCCACCCTTCCGTGGGGGTGAGCCTATTGGTGAGTGAGAGGGCTATGCCGCGTTACTGATCACGGCGGCGTTCGTCCCATTTGTTTTCGAGATCGCTCATGAACTTGCTCTTAGGTGTGGTGGCCGGCTGCCGCTTGGGCCCATCGGCCTTGGGAGCGGACGCTTTTGACGTGCGGCTTGTCGCGAACCAGACTCCGAGGCCCATCACGACAAATCCCAGTACACCGACCACGATGAGTTGGATTGAGATGCCAAAGATCAGCGTGGCAATACCGGCGAGCGTGATCAGCGCGCCGATCAAAATGCGCCGAGTGGAGAAACCTCCCGGGCGCGCGGACCCAAAGGTATTCGCTAGCTTCGGGTCATCCGCCTTGAGCTGCAGTTCAAGTTCGTCCAGCAAACGCTGTTCGTGCTCCGAGAGTGCCACTGCGGGCCTCCTTGCCAATGGATCTTGGTCAACGATCACTCACCGCTCCAAAGAGTTGTGGTCCCTTTATTCTAAGCCGAATCCGCGCCGCGCGAAACACCATTAGTCTGCGGGTGAACGCCGCCAGCGCACACGCGCGATTCAGCCGTCCGCTTTGCCGTTCTCCGCATGTGCTCCCGACCCCGATTTCGGCGACTTGAGCAATCGCGCAGGCACCACCCCGATGCCGCCAAATTTGTCGGCAATATCATCGCTCACCTGGTCCACGTGCTTCCAGGCTTCATCGTGCGGATCGATGCTCAACTGCTCGAAACTCCCCGCACGCTCGCGCAGAGCCTCCAACCGCACCCCAATCAGCCGGATTGGAGCCGGGAAGGGCTCGAGGCGGCGCAAGAGGCTCCGGGACCTCTCAAAAATGTCCTGGGTTCGATCGCTCGCCTCGGTCAAGGTGGTGTTGCGGGTGATGGTGCTGAAGTCGGAGTACCGCACCTTGATCGACACGCGCGAACCTTGAAACCCCGCGGCTCGCGCCCGAGATCCGACTTTCACACTCAAACGCAAGAGTTCGCGCTCCAACTCCCCCACGTCATCGATATCGGTTGCGAAGGTTTCCTCAGCTCCGATGCTCTTATCGACGCGTGCGGAGGTGACCGGTCGCGGATCGCGCGCCCACGCGAGATGGTGTAAATGTTCGCCGGTGGCCCCCAGCGACTTGACCAATTGCGATACCGGAATGTGCGCGAGGTCTGCGACGCTGAGAATCCCAAACCGTTCCAGCCGTTCGGCCGTCTTCGCTCCCACGCCCCAGAGCGCCCTCACCGGCAGACTTTGCACATAGGCCACCTGTTCGCTGCGCGGGATCACCAAGAGGCCCTCCGGTTTAATGCCGGTGGAGGCAATTTTGGCCACAAATTTACTGGGCGCCACCCCAATACTGGCGCTCAGTCCGGTGCTTTCAAAGATCGCGGCGCGCAGCTCCATGGCTATCGCGAGCGGCGAGCCCAGCCGCCGAACAGCGCTGCTTACGTCGATAAATGCCTCATCGATACTGACCTTCTCCACAATCGGTGTCACCTCCGCCAGTACCGCGCCGAACAGCGCGGAATAGTGGCGGTATTTCTCAAAATGAGGTTCGACGGCGATGGCATGCGGGCATTTCCGAAGAGCCTGAGCAACGGGCATGGCAGAGCGCACCCCGAAGGCGCGGGCCGGGTAGTTTGCCGAGGTCACCACCGAGCGCGGACCGCGGCCGGCGACAAACATCGGCACGTCCTTGAGCTCGGGGCGGTCCAAGATTTCCACCGAGGCAAAGAACGCGTCCATATCGATGTGAAAGATGGTTCCCATCCCGAGCTTTTCGAGCAGTGGGACTTCCGGGACATCGGCAACGACGCGACTGGGCTTTCACGCAGCTAAGCCGTGGAAGCTTGGCTCGGGAACGTGGACGGTGTGAAGATCGTTACCCGCGACAAAGCTGAATCGGTCCAGGTTCACTTGACTTCCTGGGTCGGAGGGCGCCGAAGAATTCACGGCTTAATTCTATGGTTGCTTAGACTGGAAGAGCCGATAGTTGACGGCATCCCAACCCCCTGGAGTTCTCATGCGCATCCGCACACCATTAGTTCTGGCCGCCGCGCTGGCCGTTGTCCTCACCGGGTGCACCCCTGGCGGGTCCGAGCCGTCCGCGTCCAACTCCCCCTCCGGGAGTGCAGCGACAAGTTCCAGCGATCCTTCGGACGTGGTGGCGACTGGCGAGGCATCAACGCAAACTTCGGCACCGACCGCCCCGGCGCAACTCCCCTCGGGATTCCCCCAAGGTCTTTTCCCGGTGATGGACGGAGCGACGCTCGTGGACGCCACGGTGTCCCCCGCCGACTCTGCCGCAGGCACCGTCACGGTATCCATGGTTCTGACCTCCGGCGCAAACCCACCGGACACCCTCGCTTACTATGACAAGGTCATCACCGATCAAGGTTTCACCGTCACTACCCAAAACAACGGCGCCAATACCTTCAGCCGCGACTACCTCCGCGCCGACGGCAAGGAAAGCGTGAACCTGAGCATTAATTGGCCCTCCGACATTGTGACCGTCACACTGGGCGCCAATCTGCTACCGGGCTCGGTCAAATAAATGGGGGGATCCCGCACGGAGCACGAGGCGCTGTCACGCGAATTTGTGGCCGAACTCAATCGCTCGATCACTGAGCACTGGGCATCGCAGCGACGCGCGCTAGCGCATCTCGGCGACGAAATTTCTCCCATGTTCGACGCTCTTGAACGCCTGAGCAACGGCGGGAAACGGATGCGGGCGCTCTTGGCATACTGGGGATGGCGCTCCGCCGCCTACGCAACCGGGCGAGTACCGGATTCGGGTGCAGATCCGGTTACGCTCGGCATGTCGCTGGAACTCTTCCATGCCGCAGCGCTCATTCATGACGATATTATTGACCGCTCTGACACGCGCAGGGGCGCACCCAGCGTCCACAAGGGCTTTGAACGCCTACACCAGCGCGAGGGCTGGCACCTGGATGCGGGTCGTTTTGGCATGGCCGCCGGAATCCTCACCGGAGACCTTTGCCTGGCCAGCAGCGAAGAACTCTTCGGTTCGCTCTCCGAATTCAGCCCGCACTTTGCGGCCGCACGTACCCGGTTCAATCTGATGCGCAGTGAAGTCATGGCCGGGCAGTATCTCGATGTTCAGGAGGAAGCCGTCGGACCCGGGTATGAACCAGAACATGCGGTCAACCGCGCCATGAATGTGTTGACCTATAAGTCCGCTCAGTACTCGGTGGTTCACCCGCTTATTCTCGGCGCCCTTCTTGGCGGAGCCGATTCCGCATTGACGGCCGGTTTGGAAGAGTTCGCCCTACCGGTGGGCAAGGCATTTCAGTTGCGGGATGACGTTCTCGGCGTGTTTGGCGACCCCAAGGTGACCGGGAAACCGGCGGGCGACGATGTGCGCGAAGGAAAACGCACCGTCTTAATAGCGCACACCCTCGCCGCCGCGACGCCACAGGAACGCGAGTGGCTCGGGCGGGAATTGGGGCGCGCCGACTTGAGCGCGCAAGATATCGACGCGGTGCGCCGCTTAATGGAAGACACCGGCGCCCTGGCAGCGACCGAGTCCCTGATCGACCAGCTTCGCGTGCAGGCCGAGCAAGCGCTGAGATCCTTGAACGTGGACGAACTGACGCGGGCGGCCCTGTCCGATGTTGCCGTCGGCGCCATGTCGCGTGCCGCGTAGCGGCTCAGCCGGGCGCTCGAAGCACCTCAGTCACAGGCAAGCTACCAAGCTAAGGCTTGGGCGCGCCGTCGTACCTCTGTTTTTTTGCCGCTTCTCAGCGCATCCATGGGTGTGCCGGGAAGCGAATCATCCGGGGTGTGTAGCCAGATCACGAGTTCCTCGTCGCTGAAACCGGAATCGCGCAGCAAGGTGATGGTGCCGTGAAGTGCGTCAAGGGGCGCGTCACCGTCCAGGAAATCGGCCGGAATCTTGCGCACCGGAGGCTCGCCGACGCGCAACGCCACGAGCCGTCCCTCATTGATGAGCGCATGAACTCGGGTGATTTTGAGGTCGAGGCGCTCGGCCACGGTGCGTAAATCGAGCCACTCGCCGACTATTTCTTCAACTTTTTGCACCGTTTAAGCGTGCCATAGGTCCCCGGCGCCGGGCGAATGGCAGGGATCCTGCCCGGCGCGACACGCCGAGGGGTCAGAATAATTGTCATTTTCGTCTTTTGCGCTACGCCGCAATCGTGTACATTCGCTTAAGTCACATTTGCATCACAAGTAACACCAGCAACTGGAGTCTCGCGCGCCCCGCGCTGAATCCGGATTGAAGAGAGGTTCCCCCGTGTCGAATGCCCCCCGTGAGACCCGTGTGTCTGGCGCCGCCGCCCGCCGCCTTCGACAGAGCGCGCCGTTTGTTGCGGCCGCCACCGTGCCTGCCGTGATGTTGACCGGTGTGGGCACTGCGCAAGCGGCCGAGCCCGCTCCGCAGATGAGCGCCGGTGTGCAAAAACTTATTGCCGCGCATCAAGCGAAATTTGGCGGGGCCGCCACCGGAGTGCCGGCCAACCAGCTTGCCGCTCTAGTTAAGAGCGATGTAGGGAGCGTCGCTGCGCCCGCCGAATACACGGTGCGCGAAGGCGACACCGTCACCTCCATCGCCTTGGCGTTTGGGCTGGATTTTCAAGAGATTCTGCGTCAAAACAATTTAGGTGCGTCCACGTTGATCTTCCCCGGTGACGTGCTAGTCCTGGGTTCAGGAGGCGAGGCGCCTAGCGGTGGTGCGGGCGATGCCGGCGGCGCGGGCGCTCAGGGTGGCTCGGGCGGCGAGTATGTGGTTCAGGAAGGGGACACGGTCAGCGCCATCGCGGTGAAAACCGGTGTTGATCAGCAGACGATCCTGAACGCTAATGGCTTGCAGATCAACAGCCTGATCCATCCCGGGCAAAAGCTCTCGCTGGGCGCGGGAATCTCGGTGCAGGGCGGCGAATCCGCTCCCGCCGAGGACCTGGTGCCGGATTCCTTTGGCGGAGTGACCTACCCGGATCATGTGGTCGAGGACGCGAATACCAATAAAGCGGCGCTGCTGAACTCAGTGCAGCCCAGCCAAGACGAGATGCGCTCGATTGTGGTGCAGACCGCCTACGATCTGGGCGTGGACCCGGTCTTGGCGCAAGCCATCTCCTTCCAAGAGTCCGGATTCCAGCAAACCGCGGTATCCCCCGCGAACGCCATTGGCGCCATGCAGGTCATCCCCAGCACCGGCGAATGGGCGTCCGAACTGGTGGGCCGAGACTTAAATTTGCTCGACGCCGGGGATAATGCCGCCGCCGGTGTCGCGGTCTTGCGCGCTCTTGTCGCCTCGAGCTCCAGCCTCGAAGAGGCCATTGGTTCCTACTACCAAGGCCAGGGCTCCATTCGCGAACGCGGCATGTATGAGGACACCAAGCAATACGTGGAAAACATCAAGAGCCACATGGAGAGCTTCCGCTAGTCCGCGTTGCTGTTTGGGCCCGATACGGTGTTGATGCACAGGAGCACGGCAGAGAAACCGTAGTATCGAAGAGTGCAAGAAAACGCCACCGATCACCTCACCGGGACGATCCTTGACGGTCGCTACCGGGTCAACGCCAAACTCGCGCGCGGCGGAATGTCAACGGTTTACGTTGCGACCGCCGTGCGTCTTGAGCGCGACGTTGCGCTGAAAGTGTTGCTCCCGCACCTGGCCATGGACCCGCAAGCCGTGGACCGTTTTGAGCGGGAAGCGAAGAGCGCTGCACGATTGTCTCACCCCCATGTCGTCGGGGTCATCGATCAGGGCATCGATGGGGATGTTGCCTATTTGGTGATGGAATACGTGCCCGGTTCCACCCTGCGCGAATTGCTTCAGGACAAGGGTGCTCTGACGCCGCGGCAGGCCCTGGCGCTGATCGATCCGGTCGTGGAGGGGTTGGCCGCCGCCCATGAGGCCGGGCTGATCCACCGCGACATCAAACCCGAAAACGTGCTGCTGGGTCACAACGGCAGTATCAAATTGGCCGACTTTGGACTCTCCCGGGCGGTCACCGCCGCGACCCAAACCGCGACCTTGGTGGGCACCGTGGGATACCTCTCCCCCGAGTTGGTGCAAAAGTCAGAGGCCGATACCCGCAGCGACGTGTATGCCGTGGGCGTCATGCTTTATGAGCTGTTGACCGGAAGCCGCCCCTTCACCGGGGATATGGCGGTGCAGGTGGCGTTTGAGCATGTCAATTCACCGCTTCCGGATCCGCTGGAACTGGCGCCGGGACTCCCCGAGGAACTCGTGGAGCTATTGCAACAAGCGACCGAGAAAAATCCGGACGACCGGCCCGTCGACGCCTCCGCCCTCCTCGAGGAGTTGCGGCACTTGCGCTCCTCGTTGACGCCGGAAGAATTGGATGCCGTCCCTCCGGCCGCCCGGAAAATGGCGGGAATGTCCCCGACCGGTGGTGCGGCCACCAACTCTGCGGCCGCCAACTCTGCGGCAGACGCCCCTCCGGCTGACCACTCTGCGGCAACCGAAGTTCTCGGTTCTCCGACCGGCGCCGCGGGGGCCCTGTCCGATGACACCGTAGTGCTCCACCCCGAAAGCGGGGCTACCGGTGCGGGCGGGGAGAACCCGACCACCATCATGAACGCGGGCTTTGCTCCCACCACCGCCCTGGACTTGCAGCCTAAGCTCAGTCTGAACGATGAGAGCGGCCCCGTACTCGGCAATGTTGTGCAGACAGATCCGAACGCACCGGACGCCGCGCCCCGCCCACTGTCAAAGCGTGAAGCAAAGGCGGCCCGAAAACTGGCCGCAAAACAGGCCGCCACCCCCACGCATGAACTGGAAAACGGTCAGCCGCGCCGGCGCGCCGCGCTGTGGATCATTGTCATCGCGCTCTTGGCCGTTCTCGGCGGTATCGCCGCTTGGTTCTTCGGAGCCGGCCCCGGGGTCTCAGTCACCATCCCGGAAGTGCGCGGCGCCAACGCCCAAGAAGCCACCGCCACGCTGGAAGATCTCGGGCTCCCGATCCGAACGCAAGAAGTCTTTGATGAGGAGGTCGCCTCGGGAAAAGCGGCGGGCACCGAACCGGGTGCCCAATCCAGCATTCGACGGTTTGAGGGGATCACGTTACTCATTTCCAAGGGTCCACAGCTCTTCGCGGTTCCTGACCTCGCCGGAAAATCCCAAAATGACGCCAGCAATATGCTTGCGGACGCCGGGCTGAGCACCGGGGCGGTCACTCAGGAGTATTCCGATACCGTTCCCGAGGGGCAGGTCATCTCCCAGGACCCTAAAGCACAGGCGCAGGTTCGCGGGAAAACCCCGGTAGCCCTGGTGATTTCTCGCGGCGTACAACCGGTCCCGGTACCCGATCTGAGCGGCAAGACCGTCGACGAGGCGACAACCGCCCTCGCCGACGTTGGACTGAAAATCCAAGTGACACCGGAACGCGTCTTTGACAAGAACGTCCCCGACGGAAAGATCGTCTCCCAGGATCCGGCTACCGGAGCGCAAGCGCCGAAAGGTTCAGCAATTACGGTGGTGGTGTCCAAGGGGCCGCGAATGATCGACATCCCGCAAAACTTGGTGGGCAAGCAAGAGGCCGAGGTCAAGCGGGCGCTGGAACAGTTGGGCTTCACGGTCGAGGTTCAACGCTACCTCGGCGGCATCTTCGGCACCGTACGCAGCATTGAGCCCTCGGGGCCAAGTGCTCCCGAGGGCTCAACGATCACGCTTTTGGTTGTCTAACCGGCGTATTTCTTGGTCAGCGATTCGGCCACCAGAAATGCCAATTCCAAGGACTGCATATGGTTCAGGCGCGGATCGCACACGGTCTCGTAACGGTCTTCAAAGGCCGCCTCATCGATCGGATCTGAGCCGCCCAGGCATTCTGCGACGTCATCACCGGTCATTTCCACCAGCATGCCGCCCGGGAACGTACCCAAGGATTCGTGCACCTCGAAGAAACCGCGCACCTCATCCATGACGTCATCAAAGCGGCGCGTCTTGTAACCATTAGCGCTCGTGACGGTGTTGCCGTGCATCGGATCGGTGATCCACAAAACCTGGGCGCCGGAGTCCTTGACGGCCTGCACCAATGCCGGGAGCTTCTCCCGAATATTCTGCGCGCCCATCCGAACAACAAAGGTCAACCGGCCCGGCTCGCGCTCCGGATCGAGTTTCTCGATGTACCCCAATACCTCTTCTGGGGTGGTGGTGGGCCCCAGTTTGATGCCGATGGGGTTGCGGATGCGGGACATGTAGTCCACGTGCGCGCCGTCGAGGTCGCGCGTGCGCTCCCCAATCCACACAAAGTGCGCCGACGTGTTGTACGGAGTGTGCGTTCTCGAGTCAATGCGGGTGAGGGCGCGCTCGTAGTCAAGCAATAGCGCCTCATGGCTGGAGTAGAAATCCACCTTTTTCAGGGCGTCAAAATCGGCGCCGCACGCCTCCATGAACTTCAGCGCCCGATCGATATCGCGGGCCGTCGTTTCGTAGCGCGAGTGCGCAGGGTTACGCATGAATCCGCGATTCCACTGGTGCACCGAGCGCAAGTCCGCGAAACCGCCTTGGGTGAAGGCGCGAATCAGATTCAGCGTCGAGGCGCTGGTGTGGTATGCCTGCACCATGCGGCGCGGGTCATGGGCGCGGGATTCTTCGGTGAACTCGAAGCCGTTCACGATATCGCCGCGGAAGGCGGGCAACGTCACGCCGTCACGAGTCTCGGTGTCCGAAGAGCGCGGCTTGGCGAACTGCCCGGCCATGCGGCCCATTTTGATGACCGGCAGCGAGGCGCCGTATGTCAAGACGACTGCCATCTGCAACAGGGTGCGGACGCGGGCGCTAATTTTGTCGGCGGTCGCGTCGCTGAAGGTTTCCGCGCAGTCACCGCCAATGAGCGCAAAGGCCTTGCCCTGAACGGCGGCCGCCAATTGCTCGCGCAGGTCATCTACCTCGCCCGCAAATACCAGCGGCGGCAAGGTATTGAGTTCACGCACGGTGGACTCAAACTCTGGGTGATCTTGCCAGCTCGGTTGTTGCTTGATGGGCAGCGCGCGCCACGAATCCAAGCCAGGATAGTCAGCGGCAACCGGGCTGTTGGCGCTCACACTGGTCAGGGTTCTGGGTTCGCTTTGCACGTCAATCACCCCTATAGGGTAGCCGTAATCGCGCACATCGCCTATTGTGCGCGTCACACAGCGGCAACCTTAGCGCTGGGGCTTCTCCGTCTTCGCCGCGTTGAGCCGATCTTTTACGGTGGACGCATACACGTCAACGTACTCTTGGCCGGAGAGCCGCATGAGCTCATACATGACTTCATCGGTGACCGATCGTTGGATGAAACGGTCATCCTCCATACCCTTGTACCGGCTGAAATCCATGGGCTCGCCCACAATGATTCCGATCCGGCGAATGTGCGGCACGCGCTTACCGATCGGCTGTACCTTATCGGTGCCGATCATGGCGACCGGAATCACCGGCACACCGGTCGCGAGCACCAGTTTGGCCACGCCCACCTTGCCTCGGTGCAGGCGCCCGTCCGGGCTGCGCGTGCCCTCGGGGTAGATGCCCAGCAATTCGCCCTTCTCAAGCACCGCCATCCCGGCACGCAAACCTGCCTCGCTGGCCGCTCCCCCGGACCTGTCCATCGGGAGCTGGTTGGTGACCTTAAAGAACAGCGCGGTCAGCCACCCTTTCAACCCCTTGCCGGTGAAGTACTCGGATTTCGCCAGAAACACCACCGGCCGCGGCACCGCGAGGGGCAGAAAAATGGAGTCGGAAAAGGAGAGGTGGTTGCTGACCAAAATGGCGGGGCCCTCGGCGGGCACGTTGTTCATGCCCTTCACCCAGGGCCGGAACAGCACATTGAGGATGGGGCCGATGATGATCCGTTTGAGGACCCAGTAGATCACGCGACACTGCCTTTCACGCTACGCCTTGGGGAACACAGCTGCAGCACATTGAGAACCATATCCGATAACAAAGATACCGCCGATTGACAGAAGAACTTGTGCCACCATGGTTACATGATCGAAAGCGGCCTGGAACTCTTGAGCGAGGAACCGTACATCTATCCCGGACACGGCACGCATGGCGACATCGGCGTCGTCGTATGCCATGGTTTTACCGGAGCCCCCTACTCCATGCTTCCGTGGGCGCGCGCTCTCGCCCGGGCCGGTTATGCGGTGAGCGTGCCTCGCCTCGAGGGTCACGGCACGCAGTGGCAAGACTTGAAAACCACCCGCTGGCAGGACTGGTATGCCAGCGCGGAACGGGCGTATGCGGATCTCGCGGAGCGCTGCACCCAGGTCTTTGTGTTTGGCATGTCCATGGGCGGCACCCTCTCGCTGCGGTTGGCAAGCCAGTACCCGGTTGCCGGACTAGCGTTGGTCAACCCCGGGTTGGTGATCCCGCCGCGCGCGGCCGAATACGCGCACTTGCTGAAGTTCATCGTGGCCTCCACCCCGGCCATCGGCGGCAATATCAAGAAGCCCGGGGTGGATGAAAACGCCTATCCGCGCACTGCCGTGGCTGCCGTGGATCAACTACGTCGACTCATGGCGAACACCCGCGAACGACTGCATCAGATCGATGCCCCCTTGCTTTTGTTGCGCTCCCGCGTAGACACGGTCATTGATGACATCAGTGTGGAAACGCTCCTCACCGGGATCTCGCGCCAGCAACGCGCCCAGACCCGTATCGTGTGGCTGGAGGACAGCTATCACGTCGCCACCTTGGATAACGACGCTCCTCTCATCGAATCCGAATCTCTGCGCTTTCTCGCCGCCCACACCCTTCGTGAGGACTCCCGTGAGCACGCCAAATAACCCTGAGGATCCTCGGGTCGATGACGAAACGTGGCAAGAGATCGTTGCCCGCCTTGAGGCGACTTCAGGCCCGCTGGAGGATCCCGCCGAGCGCCAATCCCAAGAGAAGAACGACGGCGATGCCTCCGCCCGTACGAACCGCACCTACCAGCCACATCCCCCCGGTGATGACGAGCCCATGCTCACCCCGGGTGCTATGCCGGGGCGCGGCCCTCGAGACTATGAGGTGTCAGAGCCGGACGAAGACGAAAAATATAACCCGGAGGTGTCCATGGACCTCCAAAGCGCGCACCCGGTGAGCGTGCTTGCCTGGGTTGGATTGGTCGCCTCCGTCATTGCCGTCATCGTCATTTTGCTGTTGCGGCCCAATAGCTCGTGGTGGTTTATCGGAACGGTCATTGTTTTCTTGGGCTCTGCAGGCCTGCTCTTGTGGCGGTTGCCCACCGAGCGCGGCCAGGGCGATAACGGCGCACAGCTTTAAGCAGTTATTTCTCCAGTGATCGGCGTGCCAGATCTGCGGCGCCGATAAGTCCGGCATGGGCACCCAGGGTCGCGATCTCGATGCGCGCGCTCTGCCGGAAACCGCGTCCGGTCAGGTTTCGCGAAAAGGTGCGGCGGGCCGGTTCCAGAAGCAAGGAACCGGCGGCGCTCAAACCGCCGCCAATCACAAATGTGCCGGGGTCCAGCGCTGCCGCAAGGTTTGCCATCCCGAGCCCGAGCCACTGTCCCACGTCTTGAATCATTTCAATGCAGGTCGCGTCCCCGGCCAGTGCGCGCCGAGTGACCAGCGCGCCGGTGATGCGCGCAATGTCGCCATCTGCGTCGTCAAGAATGCCGGCGGCCATGGGCGAACCCGCGGCGGCAAGGGCACGCGCTTCGCGTCCCAGGGCGTTACCGGATGCGTACTGCTCCCAGCAACCGCGGTTGCCGCACTCGCACACATGCCCGTCCGGCACCAAGACCTGGTGGCCGAATTCGCCGGCGAGGCCATACCGTCCGCGCACCAGCGAACCGGAAAACACCATCGACCCGCCAATTCCGGTACCCAAGGTCAGCATCACCAGGTGCGATTCGTGCGCGCCGGCACCAAAGGTGTATTCGGCCCATCCGGCGGCATCGGCGTCGTTAATAACCAAAACGTTTCGCGAGAGTGTGGCTTCCAGCGACTCGCGTAAGGGCTCATTGCGCCAGGCCAAGTGCGGCGAGAACACGACAGTGCTTCCGCTGCGATCCATCCAACCGGCCGCACCGACACCGACCGCACAGACATCGGCTGGCGCAAACCCGGAAAGCGTCGAAACCGCGTCGCTAATGGCCGCCTCTACCGCGCGCGGATCAGCACCCGGAGTATCGCGCACCATGTGGTGGGACATGTTGCCCGCTTCGTCCACGAGTGCCGCGGCAATTTTAGTGCCGCCCACGTCGATACCTATGGCCGGGTTATGGAGCTCGTGCGAAGTCATCCCAGTCATTGTAAGTCGAGGTCCAGCAGAGGCGGGGACGCGTCTGCACCACGGATGTTACCCATGAGTAACAAAATGTGATCTTCACGATAGACTGTCAGCATTCACGTTTCTTGAGGCGACGTGTTGTCCCGTCAGTGCACAAAGTCGAAGGAGCCACAGTGCAAGATACGTCCGCGGCCACACCGGGCAAAGAATTTATTGCCCCCGCCCTGATTGAAGTTCCCACCTCCACGAATGCGACTCAGGCCGTCGTGGATCATGCCGCTAACGGTTTGCCGGCGCTTTTCTCGGTGCGCGATGACAACGGCGAGTATCGGGACGTGAGCGCTCTGGAGTTTCTTGAACGGGTGCGTAGCCTCGCCAAGGGCCTCGCGGCTGCGGGAATCGAACCCGGAGATCGGGTGGGCATCATGGCTCGCACCCGTTACGAATGGACGCTCGTGGACTATGCGATTTGGTTTGCCGGCGCCATTTCCGTACCTATTTATGAGACATCTTCGCCGTCTCAAGTTGCGTGGATCGTCTCGGATTCGGGTACAAAGGCGGTGTTCGCGGAATCGGAGGGCCAAGCGAATGTGGTCAAGGACGCCATCACGAGCGAGAACCTGGACTCGGTACAGAATTTGTGGACCATGGATGCCGCCGGCCTCGAGGAGCTTGCCGCCCTCGGTACCGGTGTCCACGATTCCGAAATCGAGAGCCGCCGCAACTTGGCGAATCTCGATGACGTCGCCACCATCATTTACACCTCCGGCACCACCGGCAAACCCAAGGGTTGCGAGCTGACCCACAAGAACTTTGTCGCGCTCTCGCGCAACGCCGGCAAGGAGCTCGCCGAAGTCATCGGCGGCCGCACCATCATGTTCCTCCCGCTCGCGCACGTGTTTGCGCGGTTTATCGCCGTCATGTGTGTAGAAGAGGGAGTGACCGTCGCGCACACCCCGGATGTGAAGAACCTGCTCCCGGACCTGCAAAGCTTCCAGCCCACGTTCATCCTGTGCGTGCCGCGAGTATTTGAAAAGGTCTACAACTCTTCTCAGCTCAAGGCCGAAGAGTCCGGCAAGGGTAAGATCTTCGCCGCCGGGGCCCAGACCGCCGTCGATTATTCGCGGGCCCAGCAAGAGGGCAAGGTGCCGTTTGGCTTGCGCATTAAGCATGCAGTCTTTGACAAGCTGCTCTTTTCCAAGATCCGCGCCGCGATGGGCGGGAAAGTGGAGTTCGCCGTCTCCGGGGGCGCCCCGCTGGGTGAGCGCTTGGGTCATTTCTTCCACGGCATCGGCCTGCTGGTCTTGGAAGGCTACGGCCTGACTGAAACCACGGCACCGGTGACCGTCAACACCCCGAAAAAGGTCAAGATCGGCACCGTGGGTCGCCCCATCCCTGGCAATGCCGTGCGTATCGCCGAGGACGGCGAAATCCTGGCTGGCGGTAACTGTGTCTTCGCCGGGTATTACAACCGTGAAGACCTCACCGACGAAGTCTTCGAGGACGGCTGGTTCCGCACCGGCGACCTCGGTTCGCTGGATGAAGACGGATTCCTGACCATTACCGGGCGCAAGAAAGAAATCATCGTGACCGCCGGCGGCAAGAACGTGGCGCCGGCGCAGCTCGAAGACCGCATCCGTTCTGCAGCGATTGTGTCGCAAACGGTCGTGCTCGGGGATGGGAAACCGTTCATCTCTGCGCTGGTCACCCTGGATGAGGAAGCCCTGCCCGGCTGGTTGGAGCGTCACGGGATGAGCGGCGCAAGCGTAGAGGAGGCGGCCGCATCGGAGGCAATGCGCGAGGAAATCCAGAAACTCGTGGACAAAGCGAATGAGAGTGTGTCCCACGCCGAGGCGATCAAAGAGTTCCGCATCGTTCCCGAGGACTTCACCGAGGCCAGCGGCCACTTGACCCCGTCGATGAAAATCAAGCGTGCGAAGGTCTTGACCGACTATCAAGACGTCATCGAAGAGATCTACTCCCGCCCCGCCCCCACCTCCTAAGCAAATTTAAGCGCCTTTTTCAGGATTCAGCGCCATACAAGACGCTGAAAACCTTGGGAGGCGCTTAAATTTGCTGTGGGCGGGAGGGGTTAGTCGTGGAGTTCGTCGACGACTAACGCGGCGAGATCCATTGCGGCGACCCGGGTCTGCGGAGCGAGTTTATCGACGTCGATTTGCGCACCTTCGGCGAGATGCTTGTCATACGGAATCTGCACGACGTTCTTCACTCGCGACTTGAAGTGCCGTTCGATCTCGGAAATGTTGACGAGCGTCCCGTGCCCGGCGCCCATGTTGATGACCACGGTGGCCTTTTCTACCAGGTCCCGACGTCCGTGCGCCTCCAACCAGGACAGTGTTTCCGAGGCCAGACGCGCCTCATCCACACTGCCACCGGAGACCAGAACAACCGCATTGGCCTTGTTGAGCGTGCCGTTCATCACCGAGTGCACCATGCCGGTCCCCGAGTCGGTGAGCACGATCGAATAATACCGGCCGAGTATGTCTGTCACGGCGCGGTAGTCGGCCTCGTCAAAGGCTTGGGCGACGGCCGGATCGGTATCCGAAGCCAAGACGTGCAGACGCGAGTTCTCGCGCGCGACATACCGGGAGAGCTCGGCAAAGGAGTCCACCACAAAACGGTTATTCACCAGTTGCCGTGCGGTGAACTGCGCACGTCCGGGCGAACGGTCGGACAGGGTTCCGCGATCGGGGTTGGCGTCCATGGCAATGATGCGGTCCTGACGCACGTTGGCGAGCACCATGCCCAGCAGCGTCGTCATGGTCGTCTTGCCGACACCGCCCTTACGGGAGAGCACCGCAACATAGCGTGCCCGGTCGCCGATTTCGGTGGAAATGCGATGCTCGCGGGCGCGTTGCTCGCGCACCTTTTGTGAATCGCCGACGTTAATCTGGCCAAAGCTCACGTTGTAAAGCCACCGGCGCCAACCGCTTTGCGGGGCGCGGGCGCTTCCTTCCAACAGCCGGTCCGCGGTCAGCGAGGAGGCGGGCTCCGGACTCGTTTCCACCTCGATCGAGGTCGGTTCATCCTCCTCGAAATCGGCCGCAGTTGAACTCGTTGACGCCGATGCGGGTGCGCGCTCGGGCTTCTCGGAGGCGATCGGGCCATTGGGCACCAGGCGTTGCTCCCCCTCGGAGGTCTGCGCCGAGGTTGACGGCAGTTTCGGCGACGCGCTGCTTCCGGCTACCCCAGTGGTGCCGCCGGACTTTTCGGCGCTCGTATTATCGCTATCGCTGTCCTCCCCCGATTCCGCCTGCTCGCGGGCGCTCTCCACACCCGAACCTTCGGCGACCGGCGTCGATGCGGAGGCATCGCCGTCGTGCATTTCATTCTGCGCCGGGTTCTCGGTGGCCTCGGGTGTGGCGTCTGGTACGGACGAGTTCCCCTTTGCCGGGGAAACACCATTGACGCTCTCTGACATGAATCCTCACAAACTCTTCGGTGCACATTGGTGCGAATAATGTGCACTGCCTCAAGGTTCAAGGTTATCTCACCTGGCGTCGCGCCGGGCAAGTTAGTTCTGGCTAGGCTGGATCGATCTCCACGATCAAATCGCCGCCTTGCACCTGTTCGATCGCGCCGATGGCGACGCGCTTGATCGAACCGGAGACCGGAGCCGTAATGGAGGCTTCCATTTTCATGGCCTCAATCGTGGCAACCGCGTCGCCCGCATTCACCGAGTCCCCCTCGGCCACGGTGACGGTCACCGCACCCGCGAACGGTGCCGGAACGTGACCGGGCTTGCTGGTGTCCGCACGCTCGGCATTGACAGCCGTCGTTTCGATGCTGCGATCGCGCACCGAGACGGGGCGCAACTGGCCGTTGAGCGTGCACATGACGGTGCGCATACCCTTTTCGTCCGGATCCCCCACCGCTTCCACGGTGGTGATCAGGCGGACACCCTTATCCAGTTCGATGACGTACTCTTCGCCGGTTTTCATGCCGTATAGGTAGTCGCGCGAGTCCAGCACCGAGACGTCGCCAAAGGTTTCACGCACAGACTCGAAGTCCTTGGTGGGACCGGGGAACAACAGTCGGTTGAGCGTGGCGCGGCGGGTTGCCGAGTCAGCGTCGAGAGCCGCTTTGTCTTCTGCGCTCAAGTCCTGTGCGGCGCTCTTAATGGTGCGCCCCTCGAGCGCCTTGGTGCGCAGCGGCTCTGGCCAGCCGCCCGGCGGGTCGCCGAGTTCGCCGGCGAGGAAGGAAATGACCGAATCCGGGATGTCGTACTTCTGCGGATTCGCCGCGAAATCCTTGGGGTCCACGTTTTGTCCCACCAGTTGCAGGGCAAGATCGCCCACCACCTTGGAACTCGGGGTGACCTTGACGAGGTGCCCCAGCATCCGGTCTGCCGCTGTGTACATGTCCTCGATCGCCTCGAAACGATCGCCCAGTCCTAGCGCAATGGCTTGCTGGCGCAAGTTAGAGAGCTGTCCGCCGGGAATTTCGTGACGGTACACACGCCCGGTGGGACCGGGCAAACCGGACTCGAACGGCGCATAAACCTTACGCACCGCCTCCCAGTAGGGTTCCAGCGAACTGATGGCCTCCAAATCAATCCCGGTATCGCGTTCGGTATGCGCCAGTGCGGCGACGAGCGCCGAGGCGCTCGGCTGCGAGGTGGTACCGGCCATGGATGCGGTCGCAACATCCACCGCGTCCACCCCGGCATCGCTGGCAGCGATCAGGGTCGCCAGTTGTCCGCCCGCCGTGTCATGAGTGTGCAAATGCACCGGCAGGTCGAAGCGTTCGCGAAGCGCCGTGACGAGTTTGGCGGCCGCCGCCGGGCGCAGCAAACCGGCCATGTCCTTGATGGCCAAAATATGCGCCCCCGCATCAACGATGCGCTGCGCCAGATCCAGGTAATACTCCAGCGTGTAGAGCGTTTCGGCCGGATCTAGCATGTCGCCTGTGTAGCACAGGGCGACTTCTGCGACGGCCGTCCCGGTCTCGCGAACGGCCTTGATCGCCGGTTCCATTTGCGAGACGTCATTCAACGCGTCAAAAATGCGGAAGATATCGACGCCGGAGGCCGCGGCCTCGCGCACAAAGGCGTCGGTGACCTCGGTCGGGTACGGCGTGTAGCCCACGGTGTTGCGTCCGCGCAAGAGCATCTGGATGCACGTGTGGGGAAGGGCCTCGCGCAGTTTCGTCAACCGCGCCCAGGGGTCTTCGCCCAGGAAGCGCAACGCGACGTCAAAGGTGGCTCCGCCCCAGGCTTCAACGGAGAGCAGCTCGGGGACCTGGCGTTCCAGTTCGGCCGCGACCCCGAGCAGGTCCCGGGTACGGACCCGGGTGGCGAGCAAGGACTGGTGAGCGTCGCGAAAGGTCGTGTCGGTGACCGCGAGCGGCACTTGCTCGCGCAGGGCGCGCGCAAACCCTTCTGGTCCGAGCTCCTGCAAGCGCTGCCGGGAACCGGCAGTACCTTCGCTCACAGCGGCACCACCCGAGGTTGCCCCGCTCATGGAGGAATCGCCGGATGAGGAGGCATCGCCGTCGTTCTTCTGCGCCAGGGCGGCCGGAAGCTTGGTGAGCGGGTCGATCAACCCGGGATTCTCCCCGTAGGGCCGGTTGACGGTCACGTCTGCGAGCCACTGCAGGAGGCGGGTGCCGCGGTCGGCCGAGACCTTGGCCTTGAGAAGCTCGGGGTGATTGTCAATGAAGCTCGTGGCAATGTCCCCGGCGACAAACTCTGGGTCCTCCAACACCGCCATCAGGAACGGAATGTTGGTGGAGACTCCGCGGATGCGGAACTCGGCCAGGGCACGGCGGGCGCGGGTCACGGCGGCACCGAAATCGCGGCCGCGGCAGGTGAGCTTGACCAGCATGGAATCGAAGTGCGGGCTGATCTCCGCCCCCGCGTACACGGTCCCGCCATCGAGGCGGACACCGGCGCCGCCTGCGGACCGGTATGCGGAAATTTTGCCCACGTCCGGCCGGAAACCGTTTGCCGGATCCTCGGTGGTGATGCGGCACTGCAGGGCGGCGCCGCGCACCTGAATGTTTTCCTGCTCCAGACCCAATTCGGCCAGAGTCTCTCCCGCTGCGATCCGCATTTGCGACTGCACGAGGTCCACATCGGTGATTTCCTCGGTGACCGTGTGTTCCACCTGGATGCGCGGGTTCATTTCAATGAAGACGTGCTGACCGGCGCGCTCCCCCTCGGTGTCCACCAGAAACTCCACGGTTCCCGCGTTCACGTAGCCGAGCTCGGTGGCAAAGGCCACCGCATCCCGCAACAGGGCCTGGCGGATCGAATCATCCAGGTTCGGCGCCGGAGCAATTTCAATAACCTTTTGGTGCCGACGCTGCAGCGAACAGTCCCGCTCAAACAGGTGGATGACGTTGCCCTCATTGTCGGCAAGGATCTGCACCTCGATGTGGCGCGGGCGCATGACGGCCTGCTCCAAGAACATGGTCGGGTCGCCGAACGCGGTTTCGGCCTCACGCATCGCCTCCTCGAGGGCCCCCTTCAAATCCTCGCGCCGCTCCACCCGGCGCATGCCGCGGCCGCCGCCACCGGCAACGGCCTTTGCGAAGATGGGGAAACCGATCTCCTCGGCAGCGGCCAGGAGTTCATCAAGATCGGCGCTCGGTTCGCTGGATTTCAGGGTGGGAATGCCGGCGCGCTTGGCGGCCTTGAGCGCTTCCACCTTGTTGCCGGCCAACCGCAGAATCTCGGCGCGCGGCCCGATAAAGGTGATGCCGGCATCCGCGGCGGCCTGGGCGAGTTCCGGGTTCTCGGAGAGGAACCCGTATCCGGGATAGATCGCATCGCACCCGGACTCCTTGGCAACCCGAATGACCTCATCCACGTCCAGGTACGCCCGCACCGGGTGTCCCTCTTCACCGATCTTGTAGGCCTCATCTGCCTTTTGACGGTGAATGGAGTTGCGGTCCTCATAGGGGAAAACGGCGACCGTCTTCGCCCCGAGTTCGTGCCCGGCCCGCAGCGCGCGAATCGCGATCTCGCCACGGTTGGCTACCAGAATCTTGCTGAACATTCTGCTCCTGAGAAGGTTGGTGGACTGGGGCCAGCCCGAGTGCGGATTCCTCACTGAGCACACTAGCGTCAGTGCAAGGAGCCTGGAAAATACGTTACGTTCTAGTCGGCTGCGGCCGCCAGTTCTTCAATGGACGGGCAGGAACACACCAAATTCCGGTCCCCGTAGGCCTGCTCGACGCGGCGCACCGGCGGCCAGTATTTGGCCAGCGGGTCCACCCCGCCGGGGTACACGGCCTCGGCGCGCGTGTAGGGGTGCTCCCACTCCTCTGTGAGCGAGCGGGCGGTGTGCGGAGCGTTGACCAGCGGGTTATCCAACGCGTCCCACTCCCCCGATTCCACCTTCGCGATTTCGGCGCGGATCGCGATCATCGCGTCGATAAAACGGTCCACTTCGGCCAGGTCCTCGGACTCGGTCGGCTCCACCATGAGCGTGCCCGCGACCGGGAAGGACATGGTCGGGGCATGGAAACCGTAGTCGATCAGGCGCTTTGCGACGTCATCCACGCTGACCCCGCTCGCGGCGGTGATGCCACGCAAGTCCAGAATGCACTCGTGGGCGACCAGATGGTTCGGCCCGGTGTAGAGGATCGGGTAATGCTCGCTTAGTCGGCGTGCAATGTAGTTCGCGGAGAGGATTGCGGTTTGGGTGGCGCGCTTGAGCCCCTCCGGCCCCATCATGCGGATGTACGCCCAGGAGATCGGCAGGATTGACGCGCTGCCATACGGCGCCGCAGACACGAGACCCACGGGACGCCCGGGTTCTTCGGCCTCGGCCAGCGAGCGGGCCGGAAGGAATGGGGCCAGGTGCTCGCGCACCGCCACCGGGCCGACGCCCGGTCCGCCGCCGCCGTGTGGGATGCAGAAGGTTTTGTGCAGGTTCAGGTGGGAGACGTCGCCGCCAAACTTGCCCGGTTTCGCAAGTCCTACCAGCGCATTGAGATTCGCGCCGTCCACATAGACCTGGCCACCCGCCTCATGCACCAGCGCGCAGACGTTGGCGATGTCGGATTCGAAAACACCGTGCGTGGACGGGTAGGTCAGCATGATCGCAGCGATCTTGCCCTCATGCTCGTGCAATCGGCGCTTGAGGTCATCGCCGTCGATATTGCCAAATCCATCGGTGGCGACCGGAACCACCTTCAGCCCGGCCATCACGGCGGAGGCCGCGTTGGTGCCGTGCGCGCTGGTGGGGATCAGGCAAATATCGCGTTCGGTATCCCCACGGGATTGGTGGTACGCGTGAATCGCCAGCAGCCCAGCCAACTCGCCTTGCGAACCGGCGTTCGGTTGAATGGACACCGAGTCATAACCGGTGATTTCGGCCAAATAGTTTTCCAGACCCGCGGCCAGCTCCCGGATCCCTGCGGTGTCCTCGGCGGGCGCAAACGGGTGCAACCCGGAGAATTCCTCCCAAGTTACCGCCGCCATCTCCGCCGCCGCGTTCAGCTTCATGGTGCATGAACCCAGCGGAATCATCCCGCGATCCAGCGCATAATCGTAGTCCGCGAGCCGCTTGAGGTAGCGCATCATTTGGGTTTCGGTGCGGTAGGCGTGGAAGACCGGGTTGGCCAGGTAGTCATCGCTGCGCTCGGGCAGATGTACGACGGCGTGTTCCCCGCTTTCCGGGGCCACTTGCCTTCCGCTGATCTCGCCAAAAATGGTGGCGAGGGCGGCAATATCGGCGTCGGTCACCGTTTCATCCACGGCGACCTGAACGGTATCGGCGTCAATGCGGCGAAGCAGGTACCCAGCTTTTTGGGCTTGGGCGAGGATCTCATCCGCCTGGCCGGGGGTGTTGAGGCGCACGGTGTCGAAGAACTGCTCGTTGGACTGGGTGAAACCGGCTTGTTCGGCGAGGGCTGCGACATGAGCGGCGTAGCCATGGACGCGGGCGGCTATGCGCTTGAGCCCCTGCGGGCCGTGGTAGACCGCGTACATTCCGGCCATGACCGCCAGCAGCACCTGTGCGGTACAAATATTGGAGGTCGCCTTTTCGCGGCGGATGTGTTGCTCCCGGGTTTGCAGCGCTAGACGGTACGCGATCTCCCCCGCGGCGTCCTTGGACACACCGACCAGACGCCCGGGCAGCGATCGCTCCAAGCCCTCTCGGACGGCCATGTATCCGGCGTGCGGTCCGCCGAATCCCATCGGCACGCCGAAGCGTTGGGAGGTACCGACCGCGACATCCGCGCCCTGGCTTCCCGGGGACGGGATCATGGTGAGCGCCAGCAGATCCGCGGCCACGGCGCTCATGATGCCCTGGGATGCGAGGTTTTCGATCAGGGGACCCAGCTCGCGGATACGGCCGGAATCGCCGGGATACTGGATCATTGCGCCGAAGAAGTCGCCGTCCGGGATGGGCTCGTCAAAGTTGTGTTCGACAATCGGGATGCCGACGGCGCGGGCCCGGTTGGCGATGACATCTTTGGTTTGCGGGAAAGCATCGGCGTCGACAAGGAAGGCGGCGTCCGGGCTGGCCTTGCGGTTCACGCGGCGCAGCAGGGCCATGGCTTCCGCCGCGGCTGTGCCTTCATCCAGCATGGACGCATTGGCAATGTTCATACCGGTGAGATCGGCAACCATGGTTTGAAAGTTGAGCAGCGCTTCCAGACGTCCCTGCGAAATTTCGGGCTGGTATGGGGTGTAGGCGGTGTACCAGGACGGGTTTTCGAGAATATTGCGCTTGATCACTTGCGGGGTGAACGTCCCGTAGTAGCCCTGGCCGATCAGCGAGCGGTGCACGGTGTTGCCCTTGGCGAGAGCGCGCAGTTCGGCGAGCATCTCTTCTTCGCTGAGCGAGCCCGGAAGGTCAAGTTCCGCTTGAACCTTAATGGAAGCTGGGAGTGCGGCCTCGCTCAGCGCGTCTAACGAGCCATACCCCAGGGTGCTCAACATATGATTTAGATCAGAGTCTCGTGTAACCCCGATATGACGATCTTGAAATAACCCCGTTGAGGGTTCCAGTGACTCAAAAGTGTTCAACATAACTCCAGTTGATCTGACCAACACAGCTAGTCTAGTTGGCAGAACAGTGTGGCGATGACAGTTAGGTGCGGTTGACTCGGTGCAGGTAGTGAGCATAAGCAGTCTTAAGGGTGGAGTCGGCAAAACGTCCGTGACACTGGGCTTGGCGTCAGCGGCCCTCAATGCGGGGCTCAATACGCTGGTGATCGACCTCGACCCGCACGCCGACGCCACCACCGGCCTCGATGTTCGCGCGCAGACCGGACGCGCGGGCTCGCGCATGGATATCGGCCGCATGCTGCGCTACCCGAAGCGCTATCTCTTAAGCGATAACGTGGCTCATTCTGGCTGGACCACCCGGGTGGATTCGAACGGGATGGACCGCCATACCCCGCTCTTGGATGTCGCCCAGGGGTCGGCCTTTTCCGGTATTTACGATCGCCCCGACATTAGCAAGCGGGACTTGAAGCGTCTTCCGCTTTTGCTGTCCAAGGTGCGCGGCTACGATCTGGTGCTGATTGACTGCCCGCCAAGCTTGAACGGGCTCACCCGGATGGCGTGGGTGGCGAGCAACCGCGTCCTTTTGGTGGCGGAACCGCAGCTGTTTTCCGTGGCCGGTACCGAGCGCACCATGCGCGCGATGCAGATGTTGCGCGAGGAAGTCCCGCATTTGAGCGTCACGACCAGCATTGTGGCAAACCGCGTGCGCCCCGAGTCGACCGAGCACACTTTCCGGCTGAGCGAGATTCGCGGCATGTTCGGCGATCAACTGTTGAGCCCGGTCTTGGACGAGGTGCCCAATTGGCAGCAAATTCAGGGCGCCGCGCACGCGGTACACCAGTGGCCCGAAGATAATGCGCGCGCTACCGCGAAGCGATTCGATGAGTTGCTGGCGCAAATTGTTTCTCTCCCCGCGCGGCCAGCGGAGAGCAAGGACGAAACGTCTACGGGCGCTACGACGCGCCGTCAAGCGCTACACCGTAACTAAAAGCGAGCGCGTGCGGGTACGTCCCCGCGCGCGACTTGAGGAGAGCGCCCTCACATTGGAAGCGCGATCTTTCGGTATTAGCTTGCGGCCGAGTCACGAGCCTTGCGGCGGCGCGCGGCAAGTTCGTCTTCGGGGTAATCGTGCTCTTCGTGAGATTCGGACGGAAGTTGCGAGAGGCTGCCCTGCACTTCCCGCCACACATGTCCAACGTCGATACCGAACACGCCTTGACCGCCACGCACCAGGTCAAATACCTCGTCTGGCGAGGTGCATTCATAGACGCTCGCGCCATCGCTCATGAGCGTGATGTTAGAAAGGTCTTCCACGCCGAAACTGCGCAAGTGCTCGACCGCGGTGCGAATTTGCTGAAGCGACACGCCCGTGTCCAACAGGCGTTTGACCACCTTAATCACCAAAATGTCGCGGAAGCCGTAGAGCCGTTGGGAGCCGGAACCGGATGCACCGCGGACGGCAGGTTCAACCAGCCCGGTGCGCGCCCAATAATCGAGTTGCCGGTAGGTGATCCCCACGGCCTTGCACACGGTCGGGCCGCGGTAGCCGGCATCCTCATCCAGGATGGGAAGGTCATCGGTGAAGAGCACTCCCTGAGAACCCACCGGGCCGTCAATGCCGTCAGGGGTCCCCGCCGTACTGGCGTGCTGTGTCGGACTCACTACTGCCTCCTCATTGGCGGTTCCACAGGGAAAGTGTGCGAGTTGCGTCAAGTACACGTCTCTTTAGTGTGCGCCTCACGCAGTGATGATGCAATGGGAACCTTCTACCTCTACAGTAAGGTTGGTCCCGCGCTCAGGCAACGATCTTGCACCCGTGAAAAATTCGTGTCGCAACCGTATTGTGACTTTTCCGGCGGCTAGCGCTCGAAGTCTTCGGGTTCCACGTCGTCTAAAAACTCCCGGAACTGCCGCAATTGCGCCTCTTGCGACGCGGATGCCTCATCCTCTTCGTCCTCGGCGTCCATGAGAACCCCGGAGTCTTCTAGCACCTCATCGACGCAGCGAATGGGGCAGTGCGCGCGCAGGGCGAGGGCAATTGCGTCCGAAGCGCGCGAGCTCACGGACGAACCATCGTCAAACTCGAGTCTGGCGTGGAAGGTCGTGTCTTCAACGGCGGTGATAGTCACGGCCTGTAGCTGATGGGAAAAATTGCCGATGACCGTGATGAGCAGGTCATGGGTCATCGGCCGCGGCGGCCGGATGCCCTGCTGTTCAAAGGCGATGGCGCTCGCTTCGGGGGCACCCATCCAAATGGGAAGATAACGCGGCCCGCTGGTCTCCTTGAGCAGAACCAATGGTTGATTGGAAGGCACTTCGATGCGAACTCCAATCACTTCCAGCTCTTTCACGCGCACGCCACCCCAAATACTTAGGTGTCGATGCGCGCGAGCTGTTCTGAGACCAGCGCCGAATGCAGGTTCAGGCACAGGGAGGCCAAATTCTTGGCGGTATCCGCGGCATGTGCCTTTGCCGAGGTGTCCTTGCGCGAGGACAACGGAATAGTAGCGCGCTCAATAAGCCCGGCTTCTCGTTCGGCTGCTGCCTTGAAGGGTCGGAGGTGCCGTGGCTCGATTCCGTGCGCAGCCAATCCCGCCGCGGCCTTGGCGATGAGCAACGCGCTTTCACCGAAAACATCGGAATTGGACGGAATGAGCCCAAAATTCATGAGTTCGCGCACCAAGGTTGCGCTTGCACCCGATTCCGCGACGAGTTCGTTAAAGCCTAGTTTGCGCGCCTTGGCGTGCAGCGCCGCCGCATCCTGGTTGGACAGCAAACGCGGTGAAATCTTGACCGACCCGGGTAGCGAATCCGGGTGTTCGCCACGATCGATGGCGTCCAGATAGTCCTTAATGACTTTCAACGGCAGGTATTGATCACGTTGCAACGCCAAGACGAACCGGAGCCGTTCGACATCGTGAGCATCGTATTTGCGGTAACCGGCACGCGTGCGTTGCGGTGAAATCAGCCCCTTGTCTTCCAAGAAGCGAATTTTCGAGGTCGTGACCTGGGGAAATTCCTCGCTCAGTTCGGTCAGGACCTCGCCGATGTTCATGGCACCGGGCTTCCGGCGGGCTGAAGACGAGTGTGTATGCGGAAGAGATGACACCACTGGACAAGTACCCCTAGCGATTTTCGGTCGCGTTGGTATCGGCAGCGGGCGAATAATAGGTCAGCACAAACTTGCCGATTTGCACTTCGGTGCCCGTGCTCAGGGCGACCTGATCAACCCGGTCATTGTTGACGTAGGTGCCATTCAAACTATTGGTGTCAACCAGCGTGTACCCTTCCGGGGTGCGGCGAAATTCGGCGTGCGAACGGCTCACCGTCACATCGTCAAGAAAGACGTCGGCTTCGGGGTGGCGGCCGGCGGTAATGACGTCTTGGTCAAGTAAGAACCGGGCACCCTCATTGGGCCCCGAGTGCGCAATCAACAGTGCGGAACCGGCCGGAAGCGCAGCGACAGCTTGCAACTGTTCCTCGGTAAGCCGAGGTTGAATCGCCATCGCTGCAGTTACGGGAGGAAGACTGACAGACGTTGATTCCGCTGCTGAGACGTCATCGCTTCCGGTGCGATGTGTAGCATCGTCAGACTCAGCATTAAATGCCATGAGTGACCTCCCCAAGTTGTGTTCCGTGCCGTTGAACTAGCCTACCTGCTGCTGGTAGTCCTCCGCACTGAGAAGTCCCTCAAAATCTGCAACGTCAGACAATTTCACTTCCAAGAGCCAACCGCCGGCGTACGGGGCCGAGTTCAACAGCGCCGGATCCGCGTCCAGGTCCTCGTTGCGTGCCACCACTTCGCCGGACAGCGGGGCATAAATATCGCTCACGCTCTTCGTGGATTCCACCTCGCCCACCACGTCGTTTCCGGTAATGGCGGTGCCAGCCTCGGGCATTTGGACGTAAACGATGTCGCCGAGCGCGTCTTGGGCGAAGTCGGTGATGCCCACTCGCACGACTCCCTCATCATTAGGGGCGGAAACCCACTCATGCTCGGCGGTGTACTTCAGGTCAGCGGGAATCTCAGACATGGGTGGGCCTTTCGAAGTTCGGATGCCACGAGGCAATCGAGGATGACTTTCACTTTTTAGCATAGTCGGGTGTGCGCACGCACACATTCCTTTGCAAAGATGGATTCATGGCCGATAACTCAAAAATCGATCGCATCTTGAAAGACATGGAAGCGCTGAACGCGGTGGACACCTCAAAGGTGGGCTCCCCGAGTGCCAGCACACTGGCGACCGCGGAAGCACCAGCAACTCGCGGGTCCGCGGGTGCAGCGAGCGTTCCCTCGCGTGCCGAACGGGCTGATCGGCGCCGCGGTGACGAGGCACTGGACGGTCGGCGCAAACGCTGGTGGGGTCAACTTCTCGCGGCCCTCGTGGTGGCTGTTCTCTGGGCAGTGCTCTTTCTTCTCGTTGCCCCGTTCTTGGTTCAGTGGTGGGTCGATCTGTTAGGCACATGGGTTAATGGCGACTATTACGCCGGCATCCTCTTCGGGCTGGCTTTCGGCGCCGTATCCGCGCTGGTGACGGCCCTCTTGCTGATTCCGGTGTTGAGTTCGCGCACCGGCTGGGTTATCAGTTTGATCTTTGCGATTCTGGCGAGCGCCGGGGCGTTTGGCTGGATTCTCTCGCTCAGCGCGCTCTTTGCTCCCGAGGCCAATTCGATGCGAGCGCGCGAAAGCCTCACCGTCGAGCGCGTCGGCGAGTTCCACCTGGCCGCCGGCATCTCCTCGATTGTGGTTCTGCTGCTCGTCCTGGCCGCTCTCGGCTTCGCTTTGAGCTACCGCCGGCGCGGACGCCAACTGCGCGAGCTTCGCGGGGGCGCTGTATCAGACCGCACAGCGCAAGACCGCACTGCACCCGTCAGCACAGTGCCAAACCGCACAGCGCCGGCAACCACAACCGCTGTGACGGCTCGTACCGCCCCCGCATCGACTCCGGCCCCGGCACCCCAGACACCCGAAACTACCTCCGCCGCGGAACCGACCAAGAAGTCGGACAAAAAAGACGACGGCCCGGACTACAGCGACTGGATGTCCAAGATCGAGTAAGCGCGGTTACACCCGTGCGCGCAGCCGGGCTATGCGCGCGGTGCGCAACATGTCCACGGTGAAAATCACGAGCGCCACCCACACGAGCGAAAAGCCAACCCAGCGCTCCGGCGGCATGGACTCGCCCAAGACCAGCACCGCGATCAAGAACTGCAGGGTCGGCGCCAGGTACTGGAGCAGTCCAATCGTGCTTAGCGGCAGCCGCCGGGCGGCGGCCCCAAAGAGAATCAGCGGCATTGCGGTGACCACACCGGAGGCGGCAAGAATCCAGAAATGACCGGCGCCTTCGCTGAACAGCGTGACCTGTCCTTGGGCGCCCAACACCAGCATCACCGCCGCGGCAACCGGGGTCAGAAACAGTGTCTCGACGCTCAGCGAAGTCACGGCCGTTGTGCGCGCACCCACCCGGTTCTTCACATACCCATACAACCCGAAGCTGAACGCGAGGATCAGCGCCACCCAGGGAACCGATCCATACGCGATGCCCAGCACCAAGATTGCGGCGGCTCCCAGCGCGACGGCGATCCACTGCAAGACACGCAACCGCTCGCGCAGCACGACCACCCCGATCAGCACCGAGACGAGCGGGTTCATGAAGTAGCCGAGCGCCGCCTCAATTGCGTGATGCGAGAGCACCGCCCAGGTGTAGGTAAACCAGTTGACCGCGATCAGTGCGGACGCCAAGAGCAACCACAGGGCGGTTCTGCGTGAGGCGAGGGCACCCCAAAACTCGCGCCACAACCGCATGACGCTCAAGAGAATCAGACAAAAGACGAGCGAAAACAGCACTCGCGCCGACACGATCTCAAACGGCCCGGCCGGGGCCAAGAGCACAAAATACAGCGGCAGTAGCCCCCAGAGCAGATAGGCCAGCAGGCCATACAGGGTTCCGGCGGCGTAGGGGGTTTTCGTGCGCACGAAGCTCATCAGATCACACCAACACCTACGCCACCAACCCGAGCCTTGCCGCGAGTACGACGGCGTATCCCCCACACGAGCGCGCACGGCTCCGGAGTGCCGCTCACCGATAGAGTGAGTTTATGAAGTCACCCGTTCCCGATTACCTGCAGGCAGTCATCGATTCCGTTCGCAGCCTGACCGGCGGTGCGGTCGCCGATTACATTCCCGAACTCGCCGGAGCGAACCCGGAGCGGCTTGCCATCGCGATAGCCACCGTCGAGGGTGCCGTCTATGTCGCCGGGGACTCCAAGGAACGGTTTTCGATCCAGTCGATGTCCAAACCGTTCACCTATGCGCTGGCCATCGCCGATCGCGGGCTTGCCGAGGTGGCCCAGCACATCGACGTGGAACCCTCCGGCGAGGCATTCAACGAAATTTCGTTGGAAACCGGCACTGGCCGGCCGCGGAACCCGATGATCAATGCCGGCGCCATTGCCGCGCACTCGCTCATCGCGGCGGACTCGGCCGCCCAACGCGATGCACGGGTCCACGATTTTTACTCGCGTTTTGCCGGTCGCGAACTGGCATTGGATGCCGAGCTAATGCAGTCGGAACAGTCCACCGGGGATCGGAACCTCGCGTTAGGGCACCTCTTGAAGTCCTTTGGGGTGATTGATCAGGATCCGGTGGCGGCCGTCAATGGTTACATCCGGCAGTGCTCGCTCACCGTGGATGTTGCGGATCTGGCACTGATGGCGGCAACGCTGGCCAACGGCGGGGTGCAACCGGTCACCGGCGAACGGCTGGTTGATCCGCTGATTGTCCGCCAAGTGCTCAGCGTCATGACAACGTGCGGCATGTATGACGCCGCCGGGGATTGGCTGACGACCGTCGGTATCCCGGCTAAGAGCGGCGTCTCCGGCGGGATTATCGGAGTGCTGCCGGGGCAGGTCGGCATCGCGGTGTTCTCGCCGCGACTGGATTCGCACGGCAATAGTGTGCGCGGGGTTGCCATGATGGAGCGGCTTTCCCGCGATATGAACCTGCACATTATGGACGCTGCCCGTCCGGCGCGTTCGGCCATGAGGTCTCGCCGACGTGTGCGGGCAGGCGGCGAGAACGCGACCGTCTTTGAACTTCAGGGAGACCTGGTCTTTGTCAGTACCGAGGCGCTCATCCGCAATGCCGTGGACAATCCGCCGGACACCGAACTCGTGGTATTCGACCTCAGCCGGGTGGACGAGATTACCGATGTGGCCCGCCGCATGTCCATTGCCGCCACCGAGAGGCTCAAAGCCGACGGCAAACGCGTGGTATTGGTTGACCCGCGGAAAATCATTGCGCCGCTCACGCTCCCCGACGGGACTTCTCCCGCGACCCTCGATTCGCTGGAGGAACTCGAGGCGGGTGGATCGCCCTAGTTGCCCGGCGCGCCGGTGAGGCGCGCTACGGGTGGTGAGCAACGCCGTCGTACTTAAACTACGGTTCTAATTGTTTACGCTCGGCGGGCGGCTGAATGGGCAGTGTGCCGGTGGTCGCTTCCTCATACCATTCGGTGAGCGCGGGGTCCTTGGTGTCCAGCCACGCCCCCGCGCCCTCCCCCGGTTTCACGGCACCGGCGGAGAAGACAAAGTCATCCCCGTGTTCCTCGATGCCGCGTTTGACGCCCTGGGCGATCGCCTCGCGCGCGAATTTGCGGCGCAGCGTGTAGGGGTCGGTGCGCAGATCGCGCCACCAGGCGATCATCAGCAGGATCAGCACGAGTGCGAAGGGCAGCGCGGAGACCGTGACCAGGGACTGCAAGGCGCTCAAGGTGTTTTGCCCGCCGGCCAGGAGCAGCACGGCACCGAGACCGCCGAGGGCGAGACCCCAGGACGCGGTCACCCAGCTCGCCGGTTCCGGGCGGCCGGATTGGCTCATCGAGCCCATGACGATGGAGGCCGAGTCGGCGCTGGTGACAAAGAAGATGACGATGGAAATCATCGCGAGCACCGAGGT
This sequence comes from Haematomicrobium sanguinis DSM 21259, assembly GCF_000688395.1. GTDB lineage: Bacteria > Actinomycetota > Actinomycetes > Actinomycetales > Micrococcaceae > Haematomicrobium > Haematomicrobium sanguinis. The sequence continues at coordinate 109,230 of NZ_JIAG01000002.1, forward strand.
CACCGCGCCGAAGGGCAGATTGTTCAGGAGCGCGAAGAGAATGTCTTGCGAGGTTTCCGCGTCGCTGAGCGCCGCGCCGGTGGATTCCATCCACATTGAGGTGCCGCCGAAAATGCCGAACCAGACGAGGCACACGGTGGTCGGCACGACGATCACGACGAGCACAAACTCGCGCAGCGTGCGGCCGCGGGAGATTTTTGCGATAAACATGCCGACAAACGGGGTCCAGGACACCCACCAGGCCCAGTAATAGGTGGTCCAGGTTTGCATGAACGCGCCCGCTTCGGGGCCGTCGGCCGGGGAGCGCATCAGCAGGGTGCCGAGGTCGGCGAAGAAGGCGACGCCCGCGGAGGGGATGAAGTTGAGCAGGAACAGGGTGGGACCGGCGATGAACACGAAGAGGGCGAGGATCGCGGCGAGGACCATGTTGATGTTGGAGAGCGCGCGGATGCCGCGTTTGATGCCGGAGACCGCGGAAATGATGAACGCCGCGGTGAGAACGGCCATGATCCCCAGGATGATCCCGTTGCCGACCTCGCCGACTCCGGCCACCACCTCGATGCCGCGGCCAATTTGCAGGGCGCCGATGCCGAGCGAGACGGCGGTGCCGAAGAGCGTCACCAGGATCGCGAACACGTCGATGACGTGGCCGAGCGGTCCGCGCGTGCGGGCGCCGAAGATCGGTTCAAAGATCGCCGAGATGAGCGGGGAGCGGCCGCGACGGTAGGCCGAGTAGGCGATGGCGCCGCCCACGAGCGCGTAATACGCCCAGGCCATGGGTCCCCAGTGAAAGAGCACTTGCGCCATCGAGGCGTGCATCGCTTCGCGGCTGCCGGCGGCCGCATCGGCGCCGGGTGGGACGTTCAGGAAGTATTCGAGCGGCTCATAGGGGCCGAAGAACAGCAGACCGATGCCCATTCCGGCCGAGAAGAGCATCGCGATCCAGCTGAGTGTGGAGTATTCGGGCTTTTCGCCGTCTTGGCCGAGGCGGATGCGGCCGTAGCTGGAGAAGCCGACCCACATCATGAAGGCAAAGACCACGAGGGTCAGCAGGGAGAAGAGCCAGCCGAAATTGGTGGACACCCAAGCGAGCGCGTCATTGGAGAAGGTGCGAAACCCCTCGCGGTCGCTCAACCCGAAAATCAGGACCAGGGCAACGAAGGCAAGCGCGGCAATGAAGACAAACCAGTTGGTGGAAAATTTGCGGCCGGTGGCTTCCACGCCGATGCCGGGGATCAGGGCCGGATGGACCAGACTCGGGTCGGTGGATTTTTTCAGGAAGCTCTTGGCGCGCTCCCCCGCTGTGGAATGGTGGGCCGCTTTGTTGTCGGTTGCCATGGGTTGCTTTCGGTGTCGTCATCGGTGCGCCGGTTTCTGGACGCGGTGTTGTCAAGCTCAGTCGGTAGTCATGGTCTTTCGACCTTTTAGTGTAGCGATGGCGCGTTACATCCGATTAAAGTATTCGCCCAACACACGCATCGCATCCGGATAGCTACCCGGGTTTGGTCCCGAGAAGTTGAGGCGCACGTACGGGGCGGTGGGCTCGGCGGGAAACCATTCGTCGCCACTGGCAATAATGACTGACCGCTGTTCTGCGTACTGGGCGAGTTCGTGTACCTGCGTACCCTCCGGGAACCGTACCCAAAGATTGAGGCCACCTTGCGGAACATGGTCAATGTGGGCGTCTGGGAGATGAGTAGCGATGGCGTCTCGGAGCAAGTCGCGCCTCGTCCTGAGAGTGTGACGCAGGCTCTTCACATGGGTACGCCATGCGGGCTGGGTCACCACATCCACAGCGACGCGTTGCAAGATGCCTGAAACATACATTGCCTCGGCCTGCACGTCGGCAAGTATCCGTTGCCGAACCGGACCACGTGCAATAACTGTGGCAACGCGAACCGCAGTCGAAATACTTTTAGTGAAGGAACGCAAATAAATGACGTGGCCGTCGTCATTACGCGCGGCCACCGGCATCGACTCTGATTCAATGCCGAAGTCGCGAGCCCAATCGTCTTCGATCAGGAACGCGTTGTGCGCCCGGATAAGATCCAGGACGCCGTCAACAGTATCCGGCGTCCACTGTGTCCCTGTGGGATTCGTGAAATTAGGTTGCGCATAGATGGCCTTGGCTCCCGTGCGCTTTAAAGCGTTCTCCAGCGCGACAAGGTCGATGCCTTGCGGGCCGCTGGGTACGGGCACCACCTCCACCCCCACTTGAGCGGCGGCAGAAATGGCGCCCCAATAGGTGGGCGACTCCATCAGAATGATCGGTTGCTGGCCCTCAGGTGACGCCTGGGGACGCTTGCCGGACAGGGAAGCGACTCCCGGTAGGGTTTCGCGGCCGTGAGTAAGTGCTCGAAAGAGCAATCCGAGTGCGCTTTGGCTGCCCGGGAACACAATCACGTCCGCGGGATTGGGGGCGCTGAGCGAGGTCGACATTTGAGCGGCAAGCTCGGCCGCACACCAGGCTTGTAGCTCCGGCAACCCGGCCGAGGGTGGTCGGGCGACCGCGGCATCGGATCGGGCTGCACGGATGAACGCTTGGTGCACCAGACGCTCGGCCAGTAGCGACCGGTCGGGGTAGCCAGAGTGCAGTTCCATCGACTCATACGGCACGGACTTTAGTGCCGTGGACATCGCTGGGACACGGCGTGCGGGGATGCCAAGCGTCGAAGTTTGCCAACCGTAGTCTGCTGCCTTGGCGGCGCGCTGACCGCGCACGAACGTTCCTACGCCGGGTTGGGTGTCGATGAGGCCCGATTGGGTGAGGCGGGAAAGCGCCTTCTGCACAGTCACCGGGCTCGCGCGAAACTGGGAGACCAGCTCCCGCGTTGGTGGTAATTGTGCGCCGGGCGCGGACGAGGAAATCCACGCTCGTAACTCCCGTACTATCCGGTCACTGCTACTATTGTTCATGAGACTCAAGAATAGCGCTACTCAGCCGATTGGCACACTGCTATCCCCGGCCACCCACTCCCCAAGATCAGGGCTCCACCACGGAATCTTCTGGGGTTTTGTTGGCGTACTAGGGTTTTCCCTGACCCTGCCGCTGACTCGGGTCGCCACGCTCGGCGGCGCCTTGGACCCGATTTTTATTGGGGCGTTTCGCGCGGTGATTGCCGGGGTGATCGCCGCTATTGCGCTTCTCGTGACGCGCCAAAAATTTCCCAACTTGCACCAATGGTTCCGTATCGGCGTCGTGGCACTGGGTGTGGTTTTTGGTTTCCCGCTCTTGACCACCTTTGCCATGACCACCACGAGCGCGTCACACGGCGCCGTGGTCATCGCGTTGCTGCCGGTCAGTACCGCGATTGTTGCGGCGCTGCGGACACGTGAGTATCCCCGGCCCGCATTTTGGATTTTCGCGGGGTTGGGGGCCGTGGCCACAGTCATCTTTGCGACGATTCAAGGGGGCAGTTTGGGCGGGGTCTCGATTGCGGATCTGCTCTTGATCGCTGCAGTAGCCTGCGCGGCGATTGGCTACACAGAGAGCGGGCTGCTCTCCCGCGAGTTGGGAGCCTGGCAGACCATTTCGTGGGCGCTGGTACTGTCCCTTCCAGTCATGGCGCTCTTGAGCATCGTGCCTGTGACGCGCGGGATCGGTGGGGCCACCGGAGCTCAGTGGCTTTCGGTTCTTTATATCGGCGTGGTGAGCATGTTTCTCGCGTTTGTGGCCTGGAATCGCGGCCTAGCAATAGGACCTCTAGCGCAAGTGAGTCAGATCCAGTTGGTACAGCCGGTGCTCGGCCTGGGATGGGCAACGGTACTTTTAGGAGAGTCATTGAGCTGGAGCGCCCTCTTGAGCGCCGTCGCCGTAATTGCCTGCGCTGCCGGGGCAGTGCTCGTTAAAGGACCGAGGCGCACTCCATCACGGAAAGCCATGGTGGTTCAACGTTCGCGTGGGACACACCAGTGATTGCCATCACAGCTTAATTTGTTGATTAAAGTCAACCATCGGGAATATAGTTGCCTTTAGCAACTGTTGACTTTTCGCAACCATTTTCTCGTTTTGAAGGGCACTCCCCCATGTCTCATCTCGCAACTCGCGGCGCCGCTACGCGCTCACGCGCCGGTGCGTCCAGCGACCCGGACGCACCGATGACCAAACGGCAGGTGCTTGAAGCGCTTTCCGGTCTCCTTCTGGGCATGTTCGTCTCCATGCTCGCCTCGACGGTGGTGTCCACCTCGCTGCCGGTCATTGTGCATGACCTCGAGGGCGATCAGACCGCCTTTACCTGGGTTGTCACCGCGACGCTGCTCACCACCGCGATTTCCACGCCGATTTGGGGCAAGCTCGCGGACCTGACCAACCGCAAGGTGCTGTTCCAGTTGGCGATTGTGATCTTCGTGGCCGCCACCGCGGCGGCAGGGTTCTCCCAGGATCCGGCGATGCTGATCACCTTCCGCGCCGTGCAGGGCCTGGGTGCCGGTGGCTTGGCGGCGCTCAGCCAGGTCATCATGGCGGACATTATTAGCCCGCGCGAACGCGGCCGGTATATGGGTCTCTTTGGTGCCGTCATGGCGGTGGCGACGGTGGGCGGACCGCTCCTCGGCGGTGTCATTACCGATGCCTGGGGCTGGCGCTGGAACTTCTTTGTGGCGCTGCCCTTTGCCGTGGCCGCGCTGGTGCTGGTGCAATTCACCCTGCATTTAAAGCCGCGCGAGGCCCGCAAGGTCAGGATCGACTACCTCGGCATCGTGTTGCTCTCCGCGGCAGTCTCGCTCTTGCTCATCTGGGTCACCTTGGCCGGTAAGGACTTTGACTGGTGGAGCGTGGAAACCGCGCTCATGGTTGGCGGCGCCGTGGTGGCGACCGTGTTGTTCATCGTGGTGGAGATTCGTTCTGCGGAGCCGCTGATTCGCCTCGGCCTCTTCCGCAACCGCACCTTCACCCTGGCGGTCATCGCCTCGATTGCGACCGGTTTGGCCATGTTCGGCGCCTCGGTGTTCCTCAGCCAATACATGCAGTTGGCGCGCGGTGCGACCCCGACGCAGGCCGGGCTGATGACCATTCCGATGATCGGCGGACTGCTCCTTGCCTCCATGGTGATCGGCCAGTTGGTGACGCGATTCGGGGTGTGGAAGCCCTACCTGATCGTGGGCGCACTGTTGTTGATTGCCGGGACGTACACGCTGTCCACCATCCACTACGACACCAATTTCGTGTTGGTGTCGGTGTACATGTTCATGTTGGGCGCGGGTGTAGGCATGACGATGCAAAACCTGGTGCTGGTGGTGCAAAACACCGCGAATCAGCGTGAGATCGGGGTGGCCAGCTCCGGGGTGACGTTCTTTCGGAGCCTGGGCGGAACGATCGGCGTCTCGGTCATGGGTGCCGCACTGGCGGCAAGTGTCACGAACCTGATGACCGAGCGCAAGAGCGAGCTCACGGCCGCCATTATGGGGCTTGGCAAGGACGGTGCCGCGGTGGGGCAACAGTTATCTTCGGGGACGCTGCCCGAGGTGTCCTCGCTGCCCGAATCGGTGCGTGTCATCCTGGAAGATGTGTACGCCACCGGAATTTCGCATTCCTTCCTGATCGCCGTTCCCTTTGCGGTGATCAGCCTTCTGGCCATTGTCTTCCTGCCCAACATTCCGCTCTCACGGATGACCTCGGCCGAACGGGCGCAGGCCAGTGAGGCCGACCTGGCCACCGTGTCGGTGGAGCAGGGCATGGACACATTGACCGGCAGCATTCCGGTCACGCCAGACTCCGAGAAAAGCGGACAGCGGTGACAGCGCGTTCTGGCACCCCCGGATCCGCGAAACGCGAAACGGCGGTACGCGGACTGGAGATCGCGTTCGCGTCGCTCGGGGCGGCGTATCGGCGCTTCTTTGCCGCGGCCGCCGAAACGGTATCGCCGGGCCTGGTTCCCGGAGCGCTCAAAGCTCTCATGGTGATTAACCGTGTGGGACCAACCCAGTTATCGACTCTGGTCCCGCTCCTGCACTCGGACAAGGGCATGGTCAGCCGTCAGGTCAGCGAACTGGAACGCCTGGGTCTCGTGGAGCGGCAGGGCGATCCCGACGATGCGCGTGTGCGCCTGATCCAGATCAGTGAGCTTGGCGCCGAACGTCTCGAGCAGGCGCGGCGCCCTCACCTCGATCGACTACACCGCATCCTTGCCGACTGGCCGATCGAGGACATCGACAAGCTGGCCGGATTGTTGAACGAGGTCAGCGAGGGCTAGACCTGAACCATGTTCTGCTCGAAGAAGTCGGCGAGCGCCGCAGTATCCTCTAGCGGCAGGACCGCCGCGACGTATTGATCCGGACGCACCACGATCACCGCTCCCGCGCTGCCGATCCCGCGTTCGGCAAAAATGTCGACGTCATCGTGGCGTGCGTAGATCTTTTCGTAGTCCACTAGACCAAAGGGGCCGACGCGCGGCAGGAACACAGCGGGGATCTCGGGTATCTCGATCTCGTCATGGGTTTGCGGGTAGATGACCTTGATATCAAACACGCTGTCCGGATCCCCATCTGCCGGGGTGAAGCGGCCGAGCGGTGACTCGGGTGCGGAATCTAGCCAGCGCGCCCACTCGTTGAGCGCGGAGTGTTCGACGTCGGCAAAGGCGTAGATGCGCCAACGCCCGTCGGCCCGGGCATGGTGGCCGAGGTGCGCAGGGACAGCGTCGCCAATGCGCATCACCTGCGCGGACTTGAAGCGTTTACCCACCGTGAGCCCGGTGGCGAGTTCTTGATGAGTGGTATCCCCGGTGATCATGGAGGGCTCGTACTGGGTCATGAAGCCCGCGGGGAATTCGGCGGTCGAGGTGTAGAACTCGGCGAGCTCATCGGGACTGGAAAACTCTTCCGGCTTCTTGGCCATCATGGAGGACCACTCCCGGTCGAAGTCGATCAAGTTCTGTGCGATCACTTGGCGCTCGGCCGAGTAGGTTGCCAAGAGAGATTCCGGTGCCCTACCGGTCAACACCGAGCCGAGCTTCCACCCCAGGTTGAACCCGTCCTGCATGGACACGTTCATGCCTTGACCCGCTTTGGCACTGTGCGTATGGCAGGCGTCGCCGCAAATGAAGACGTGCGGATCGCGTTCGGCACCGGGCTCGACGTCATCGAACTTGTCGGTGACGCGGTGCCCCACCTCATACACCGACCACCAGGCCACGTCTTTCACGTCCAGGGTGTACGGGGTCAGGATGTCGTTGGCCTTGGCGATGATGGTTTCCAAGGGTGTGGTGCGGACGTGCCCATTGTCGCCTTCGGGAACTTCGCCGAGGTCAATGTACATCCGGAAGAGGTGTCCGCCTTCGCGGGGAATGTGCAGGATGCTTCCGGCCCGCGATTGGATGGCGCACTTGATGCGGATGTCCGGGAAGTCGGTGACCGCCAGGACGTCCATCACTCCCCAGGCGTGTTTGGACTGGCCGCCAAGGTGTTTGCGCCCAATGGATTCCCGTACTCGGGAACGTGCGCCATCGCATCCCACCACGTATTTGGCGCGAATGGTGCGCTCGGCGCCTTGGTGAGGGGCGTCGTCGTACTTCAGGCGAACCGAGACCGGGTATTCACCCTCGCCGACCTCGAGACCCAAGAATTCCACCCCGTAGTCCGGGGTGATGCGCGCGGGCCCGTTGACCGCGGATTCGGCGAAGTAGTCGAGGACGCGGGCCTGATTCACGATCAGGTGCGGGAATTCGCTGACGTGTTGCGGGTCGTCGACGGCGCGCGAGGTGCGGTGGATGTGATCGGGGTTTTCCGGGTCGGGGGCCCAGAAGTTCATTTCGCAGATTTGGTACGCCTCGGCGGTGATGCGTCCGGCAAAACCGAAGGCCTGGAAGGTTTCCACGCTGCGCGCCTGGATGCCGTCGGCTTGGCCGATCGCGAGGCGGCCCGGGCGCTTTTCGATCAGGCGGGTGGTGACGGTGGGGTACTGCGAGAGTTGCGCGGCCAGGAGCATGCCGGCCGGGCCGGAGCCCACGATGAGCACGTCGACGTTGTCGGGGATGTCCTCGGGGCGGTCGATTCCAGTGCCTGCGGCGGGTTCGACGCGCGGGTCGGTGGAGACGTAGCCGTGGTGGTGGAATTGCACCCTTGCACTTCCTTCGGGAGAGGAGCGCCCTCGCGAGCACCCTTGTTCGATAATTGAACACTGTGTTCTACTATGTAAATAAGCTTAAGTGATGCGGAGCACAGGGGGCAAGGCGATGAGTGCGGGGACGGCGGGGTCGCAGACCCTGAGTCGAGGAATTCAAGTGTTAGAGGCACTGGCCGACGCGGGCACGCCGCTCTCCATCGACGCGGTGGCTGGCCGGTTGGGCGTGCACCGCTCGATCGCGTATCGCTTGGTGCGCACCCTGGAGGATCATCGGCTGGTGTCCCGGGATTCGGCCGGGCATCTGGTGTTGGGCGCGCGGCTTGCCTCGCTTGCGGCCGGGGTATCTCAGGATGTGCGCTCGGCCGCGCTGCCGGAGCTGACGGCGGTCGCCAACGAGCTCGGGATGACGTGTTTTGTGGCGGTGATGGACCGGGATGAATGCGTGACGCTCACGAGTGTGGAGCCGCGGCATACTGTGGCGTCGGTGGTGCAGCGCCCCGGAGCGCGGCATTCGATGGCGGTGGGCGCGCCAAGCAAGGCGATTCTGTCGCTGCTGGATCCTTCGTTGTGGCCGGTGAGGGCGTCTGCCGCGTTGCGCGCGGATGTTGAGGCGGCCGCGGTGCAGGGTTTTGCGACCAGCCATGACGAGGTGATCCCGTCCTTGCAGTCGGTCGCGGTGCCCTTGGAGTTGCCGGGCCCATCGCAGCGGGCCGCCCTTGCCGTGGTGCACCTTGCCGGGCCGGAGGAGACCGCCGCCGTTGCCGCCCGGCTGCGAGCTGCGGCCGAGACCGTGCGGTCGGCGCTGGGTTAGCGGAGAGTGTTGACATATATAGTCCGCAATTGGACTATATATGTATGGAATTGACGAGCAAGCAGCTGGCCGCCGAATTAGGCGTGTCCGACCGCCAGGTGCGGCGTCGCGCCCAGGCAGGCTCCATGCCGTCGCGGAAGCATGGAAACACGCTGGTTATTTCTTCTCGCCAATCTCAAATACTGGCAAGGCTCGCGTACCGGGGCAGACATTGGTCTGACCCCACTGCAGATGCCGCGCTTGATCTGTTGTCCATGGCGGCAACAGGGGTACTTTCGGGTTCTTCGCTCAGCCGCTTGAAGCGAAATGTCCGCACGGTGAGTACCGGGGAACTCGTGGGTCGTGTTCTCCGGGGACGTTTTCACCTGCGTAGCAAACCAGGTTCAATAATCGAATTTTCGCCCTCAAACACCGCTGCCCTCGGGCTCGCTGCAGGCGGAGGATTGGGGGTCCTTATCTCGCAAGACCCCATTCAAGCGGCGCGACGTGCCGGGCTTGCCCGTGACGATGAGGGAAACGTAGCCGTAGTACAAGGAGCCGACCAACACCGCACCGTCCTTGAAGCGATGGCGCTCTTTGCCGCGGGCGACTCCCGCGAACACGCCGCTGCAAAGCGGTGGCTCACGGAAAGGCAGTCCCGGGTGTGATCGAGCGCCCAACCGTTAGGCTCGACGCATCGGGGACGGAATGGAAATTGCCACCGTGGCCGCTCGCGTTCGAAATCGCGAATCTGCTTCCCGATTCATCGTGGACGCTGGTTGGTGGACTGATGGTTCAAGTCCATTCTCGAATCGCCGGCCTGCCCCCATCCCGAGCAACGATCGATGTAGACAGCCTCCTTCACCTGGAAACCAAGGTCACGACCTTCAATCAGGTCGAATACACGATGCGGAAAGCCGGTTTTTCGCTCAATCCGGACACCAAGTTTGCTTACCAGTTCAAGCGCGTGGACGACCGTGTTGATGTGATGTGTTCGGACCGGTATGCCGAACAGCATCGCCCGCTATTCGGTCAACGGCCCTTATTCGCCGTTCCGGCGGGAACTCGAGCTCTCAAAGACACCATCAACGTCAAGTTTCTCTCGCAAGACGTCACGATCTCGCTCCCGACTGTCCGAGGTGCATTCATCCTCAAATCGGCGGCCTACCTCGATGACCACCGGGATGCCGAGAGACATCTCGAGGATTGTGTATTACTTCTCGCCTGCCTCAGAGACCCGGAAAGCATCTTCGAGGATCTCAGCCCACGAAGTCGAAAGCGCATTCGCGCCGGTATCCGTGCGCTCCAACAAAGTCGGAGACCGTGGATTAACCACGATGGACAGGTTCAACTCCTTGCCAAGGAAAGCTTGGAAATTATCGCAGGTGCATCTGATGCGCGCTAACGGGCCGGACGTAACGGTCGCCCCACCATGCCTAGCGGGGCGACCGCCATCCAGCCGTCAGCTCCCCGCGAGCATCGCCTTCATCTCGGCGATCTCCGCGGTTTGCGCGTCGACGATCTGTTGCGCAAGGGCGAGCGCATCGGGATTCTGCCCCTGATCCAGCTCGGTCTTCGCCATCGCGATGGCACCCTCGTGATGTTGGATCATCTGCTCAAGGAACAGCCGGGACGCGTCCGGCCCGCTCGCCTTCTCCAGCGCGGCCATGTCCTCCTGTGACATCATCCCCGAGCCCATGCTGCCGTGGTTCATGCCGGACATCCCGCCCTCGCCGGGCGCAACCGTAGGCGCACCCCACGCGGCAAGCCAGGAATTCATCAGCTCGATCTCCGGACCCTGCGCGTCCTTAATCTTCTGGGCAAGATCCGACACTTTCGGGTCGACACCGTCTTTCCCGAGCAGCATGTCACTCATCTCGATCGCCTGGCGGTGGTGCGGGATCATCATGGTCGCAAACATGATGTCGGCGCTGTTCGCGCTTGCCGACGCACGTGCCGACGCGCTCGCGCCAACACTGGGTTCCCCACTCGGGGGCGCAGCCGGACCGGGCGAGCACGCCGACACGGCAAGTGTCACGGCGAGCGCCGCCACCGGAATCAGGGCGCGCTTGAGTACAACGGTATTTCTCATTTTTTCTCCTTGAAATGTGTGTGGTGAATGAATGGGCCGCAACCCATCACGTCCGCATCACACACAGCCGGAGATGGCGCCACCGCTGATCGCTCGGCACCCCGAGGAAAAATTCGCTGAGCCTGAGCGGCACCCGCCGCGGCATGCGCCACTGCGCCGGCACCACCGCGAGCCCGAGCGCAACCATCAGCAACGCGACGGCACACATCGCCATGGGCGCCTCCGCCCCGCTCATCATGGCGGCGCTCTCGTGGGCCGGGTTGGCGGCATGGACGGATTCGTGGCTGAGCGCGGGGCCGGCTTCGCCGTGCTGTTTTGGGCTGGTTTCCCCCGCGATGATGTTCGACGGCGCGTGCCCGCCACACGTGCCGGACAGTCCCGGAGAGTGCATGGTCACCAAACCGATGACCACGGCACCCACCAGTAGCAGTAGCACTACCAGACGGCGTCGGACGGACGAGGTGCGCGAAGGGATCATTCCGCTTCCGAGCCGCGTTCCGGCTTCGCGGCTGATACCTCACCGCGTTCCGGGGTCGCTGCCGCGACGGACTCCGGGCTGAGGTTCAGACGCCGCAAGAGCTGGGCGTTGAGCGCGACCACCACGGTCGAGAGCGACATCAAGATCGCGCCGACAGACATCGGCATGACAAATCCGATCGGCGCCAACACTCCTGCGGCCAGCGGGACCGAAATGAGGTTGTACCCGGCTGCCCACCACAGATTCTGTTTCATCTTGCGGTACGCCGCTTGCGAGAGCACGATCGCAGCGACCACAGATCTCGGGTCGTCGCTGGCCAGGATGACCCCGGCCGAGGCGATCGCGACATCGGTTCCGGCACCGATGGCAAGGCCGACATTGGCTTGAGCGAGCGCCGGAGCGTCATTCACGCCGTCGCCGACCATTGCGACGATCGCGCCCTCATCTTGAAGTTGCTTGACTTTCGCGGCCTTGTCTTCGGGGCGGACACCGGCAAAGAAGCGGGTGATTCCTAACTCCTGTGCCACCGATGCGGCCACGGCTTCGGCGTCGCCGGTAATCATAACAACCTCGACACCGCGGGCCCGCAATTCCGCGACGGCTTGGCGCGATTCGGGCCGGATTTCATCGGCAAGTTTGAGCGCGCCGATCACCTGGCCATCGGCAACCACGTGCAAAATGATGGCGCCCTCCTCCCGCCACTCTTCGGCGACCGGGAGCTCGGTACCGCCAACAGCCTGAAGCATCGCCGGACCGCCGACCTGCACCGTTTTGCCCGCGACTTCGGCACGCACGCCGACGGCAGGAGAGGAGGAAAAGTTTGCGGCCGGCGGCACGTCAAGAGAACGAGCGGACCCCGCATCCACGATGGCCTTCGCCAAGGGGTGTTCCGAATCCGACTCTGCGGCCGCGGCAAGCTGCAACACCTGATCTGCCGTATACCCCGAGGCGGGTTCCACCGCTTTCACGGCGGGAGCACCCTCGGTCAGGGTGCCGGTCTTGTCAAAGAGCACGGTCGTCACGGTGCGCGTGTTTTCCAGGGCCAGCCGGTCCTTGACGAGGATCCCGGCCTTTGCCGCCCGCTCGGTCGCAATCGAGACGACGAGCGGGATTGCGAGCCCGAGAGCGTGCGGGCAGGCAATCACGAGCACAGTGATGGCACGGACAACCGCTTCATCTGGCATACCCAGCACCGACCACACGATCGCGGCCACCACGGCCGCGCCAAGGGCAAACCAGAAGAGCCAGCCTGCCGCCCGATCAGCGAGCCGTTGCGCCCGCGAACTGGAATTTTGCGCCTCGCGCACCAGTCGAGCAATACCGGCGAGCGCGGTGTCCTCGCCGACCGAGGTGACCTTGACGCGAAGCCCGGAATCGGTGGCAACCGTTCCCGCGACCACGGGATCCCCTACCGACCGCTCGACGGGTTTGGATTCGCCGGTGATCATGGATTCATCCATGTTCGCGCTTCCCTGAACGATCGTTCCGTCCGCGGGGGTCCGGCCCCCGGGACGCACAAGTACGACGTCGCCTACCGCCAAATCGGCGGGCGTCACCTTTTCGGTGGTCTCATCCGAGCGACCTTGTGCCATGTCGGAGGGAACGATCCGCTCTGCTTCGTCGGGCAACAGCGCAGCGAGCGAGTCGAGGGCAGAGGTGGTTTGGGCGAGCGAGCGCATTTCGATCCAGTGGCCCAAGAGCATGATGACGATGAGCAGCGCGAGTTCCCACCAGAATTCGAGCTGGTGATCGAGAATCCCCAGCGTTGCGCCCCAGGACGCTAGGAATGCGACCGTGATGGCAAGCCCGATGAGCAGCATCATCCCTGGCTTGCGCGCCTTGAGTTCGCTGACCGCGCCAGTGAGGAATGGTTTCCCACCCCAGATGTACATGACGGTGCCGAGAATCGGTGCGACGAAGCGCATACCCTCGGGAACCTGGTAACCAATAATCATGGCGAACATCGGCGAGAGCGCTACGACGGGAATCGCTATGACGAGCATGATCCAGAACAGACGCCGGAACTGCGCCACGTGATCGCCGTGCCCCGAATGGCCCTCGTGTCCTTCGCCGGACATGTCGCTGTGGTTCCTGCCCTGGTGATTGGCACCCCGGTGCGGTGATTCGGAAACGGTGGTATCGCCGTCGTGCTTTGGATGTGAATGCTGTTGCATCGCTCTCTTGCCTCCCAGGATCTGCTTCCCAATATACCCCATAGGGGTATATTTTCAAGTGTGAACTTAACCACCTGCGGAGAACCGGGTAGAGTAAGTGGCCATAGCAAAACGCGGTGGGATGGCCCGTCGCGACTTTTATCTGGGGGGATAACGTGGGCAAGCGTGCCTTAATCACTGGAATCACCGGGCAGGACGGCTCTTATTTAGCGGAGTTGCTGCTGGGCAAGGGATACGAAGTTCACGGCCTGATTCGCAGGGCTTCAACGTTTAATACGGAGCGGATAGAACATCTTTATCAGGATCCGCATGATGAAGACGCGCGGTTGTTTTTGCATTACGGAGATTTGAGCGACGGGGCGCGGCTCGTAACGCTACTGTCCAAGATCGCCCCGGACGAGGTCTACAACCTCGCCGCGCAGTCGCATGTGCGCGTGTCCTTTGACGAACCCGAGCACACCGGAGATACCACCGGCATCGGTTCGATGCGCATGTTGGAGGCGGTTCGCTTGACCGGGCTGGACTGCCGTTTTTACCAAGCGTCCTCCTCGGAAATGTTCGGTGCCACGCCGCCGCCGCAAAATGAAGACACCCCGTTCTATCCGCGCTCACCGTATGGTGCCGCCAAGGTGTACTCCTACTGGGTAACCCGCAACTATCGCGAAGCGTACGGCATGTACGCGGTCAACGGCATCCTGTTCAATCACGAGTCGCCGCGCCGGGGACCGACCTTTGTGACGCGCAAAATCACTCGGGCGGTTGCTGCCATTGCCGCGGGCAAACAAGACAAACTCTTCTTAGGCAACCTGGACGCTGTGCGTGACTGGGGATACGCGCCCGAATACGTGGAAGGCATGTGGCGCATGTTGCAGGCCGAGGAACCCGACGATTATGTCTTGGCTACCGGAACCGGCTGCTCGGTCGAGGACTTTGTGGATTATTCGTTCTCGCATGTGGGACTGAATTGGCGCGACCATGTGGAGTTCGATGAGCGCTACTTGCGCCCAACCGAGGTGGATGCTCTCATTGGAGACGCTGGCAAAGCCCGGGAAAAGCTGGGCTGGAAAGCGGAAGTCGACTCAAAGCAGCTCGCGGAAATCATGGTCAGCGCGGATATCGACGCGTTGGAATGCGCGGGTACCCCGTGGATTGATCAGCCGCAACTCGTCGATTGGCCACGTGTGGCCGCCCGGGTTGTGGCATGAGTTCTGCGGAGAGTGCGACCGGCGTGAAGGACATCGACCTGGATCTTGACTCCCCCATCTACATTGCCGGCCATAAGGGCATGGTGGGTTCGGCGATTTGGCGGGATCTGGAAGCGCGCGGAGCTTCGCGCCTGGTCGGTGCGTCCTCGGCTGAGTTGGACTTGCGCGATCGGCAGACGGTGTTCGATTTTGTTGCTCAGCACCGACCCGAGGTCGTGGTGCTTGCGGCCGCGCGCGTTGGAGGGATCCTGGCGAATGATACCTACCCGGTCGACTTCATCTCCGAAAACTTACAGATTCAAACGAACGTGATGGATGCGGCGCTCGAACACGAGGTGCCGCGGCTGCTTTTCCTCGGATCGTCCTGCATTTATCCCCGCGAGTCGCCGCAGCCGATCCGCGAGGACTACCTTTTGACGGGCAAGCTCGAGTCCACCAATGACGCCTACGCCATAGCCAAGATTGCCGGAATTATTCAGGTGCAATCGGTGCGTAAACAGTACGGTCTGCCATGGATTTCTGCGATGCCGACCAACCTGTATGGGCCCGGCGACAATTTTTCGCCGGATGGCTCACATGTGTTGCCGGGCATGATCCGCCGTTACGATGATGCGGTCGCCTCCGGTGCCGACTCGGTCACGAACTGGGGATCGGGGACGCCGCGCCGCGAGCTCATGCACGTCGAGGACATGGCAGCGGCTTGCGTGCATCTCTTAGAAAATTACGACGGCGTTTCTCACGTCAATGTGGGTACCGGTCAGGACCTGAGCATCAAAGAATTGGCCGATGCCGTTGCCACGGCTACCGGATTTGAGGGCGAAACCGCGTGGGACACCAGCAAACCCGACGGCACCCCGCTGAAACGCTTGGACACCACGCTGTTGCAGTCTCTGGGTTTTACCCCGCGCGTCGATATCCGCGAGGGCGTGCAGGAAACGGTCCAGTGGTATCGAACGCACACCGAAACTTTGCGATCTAAATAGGTATCCTCATGTCGCAGCGGTCCCGGATGGTGCGAGTTATGGCTGGAGCCCTGCTCGTAGCACTGGTGCCGCTTGTTACATCGGGTTCGGCGCCCTTGCTGGACTTCAGCGCTATTCCGGTAACCAGTCGAGGCGATTCAGAAGGGGAAGCAGGAGCTCTGCTCGCCCCGTCCGCCGGCGGGGTCCCCGAACCGCCTTTTGGCCCGCGACCGGTGTGCGGAACGTCCCTGGTTGTCGGCGCATCCTCTCCCCCGGCACGTGCAGTGCGAGTACCGGCAGGAGACAACAGCAAGGTTGATTTGTCCCGTAGCAACACTGTTTATTGGTTTGCACCCGGGACGCACACCGTCTCTGGCCGCGCATTCTTCGCCGAGGCCGGTACTAATAGCAGCTATCTGGGTGCCCCAGGGGCCATTCTTGATGGCAAGAACCGTGTTTCCTTCGCGTTCGTGGGCGGCTCGTCGGGCGCGCGGGTGCAACACCTGACGATTCGAAATTTTGGGGTGGAGGGCGGAAACAAGAACGTGGCGGCGGTCAATCGAGACGGCGGTGATGGCTGGATAGTGCGTGGCAACACCATCACGCAGAACGCGGGTGCGGGTGTGCGCGCCGGAAGCAACAGCGTCACCGCCGACAATTGTTTGAGCGACAACGGCCAACTTGGGCTGATGAGCTATGACGGGGATGCGGGAGTCTTTAATATCAGCGTCACCGGGAACGAGATTGCGGGGAACAACCGCGACGACTGGTCTCGACGAGAGCCGGGATGCGGGTGCGCGGCTGGAGCGAAGTTCTGGAATACCGAAAACGCAAAAGTCGAGGGTAATTACGTCCATTCCAACCGCGCAACCGGACTGTGGGCCGATACCAACAATCGCGGATTCCGCTTTGCCAACAATTACATCAGCGACAATGACTCCTTCGGCATCATGTATGAAATCTCCTACAATGCCCAGATAGTCGACAACGTCCTAGTAAGAAATGGGCTCGTCCGCGGCCCTACCGACCCGGCATTTCCCACCTCCGCCATCTACATTTCGGAGTCGGGAAGCGACCCGCGAGTGAACACCGCTTACTCTTCGGTATTCATGATTGAACGAAACTTCCTGGCCAATAATTGGAGCGGTGTCACCCTGTGGGAGGACTCGGCGCGTTTTTGTTCGTCGCCAGCAAACCCCAGCAAGAACTACTGCACTCTGGTGAACCCGCGCGCGAATCTCAACGCGTGCCGAAACGCTTCACCGAATAGCGCTATCGCCTGGGATTGCCGATGGCGGACTCAGCGAGTGCGCGTGGTGGACAATGTGTTTATCTCCCAACAAAGTGTCCTCGGCCCGCAATGCACGCCCGCACGCGGTTGCGGCTTCAATGCCGTGATGGCTGGCGGATCGCGCTTTGGCGTGAACTCCCCACTGGTTCCGGAAGACATTCAGAATTCACTCGTGCGCAACCAGGGAAATGTGTTCACCGACAATCGCTATTGGGGAAATTGGCAGTTCATGGGACCACGGCAGGGTGTCGCCGTATCTCTTGAACTTTGGCCGGAAGTCGCAGGCACCGGGGGCACTAAGTGAAAGTGCGTACCTCTCGATACCACTTGATCAGCGCGGCGGCCAGATACAGAACGTAGCACAAGGCTAGTAGCGCGTAGACGATGGTGAAGGCCGCGGGCCAGCCCCACAGCAGGAAAACCCAGGAGAGCACGCCGAATTCCAGCGGTAGAACGAGCACCGAATACAGCACACTGGAACTACCCTCTCCGGCTAGGCGCATTTGAGACGAGCCACGCTGGAACCGGCGCATTTGATCGGTAAGCACAATCGCAAAGAAGCCGACAACGGAAACAAACTGGTAGGTCAGCGGAATGGCAAAGACCCAGGGCGCCTCGGTTCGGTACTGCAACCAATTAATGAGTACCGCGAGATGGAGCGCGGCAACTTTGGCTATGTCCACCACGTGATCGAACCACTCTCCGGCTAGCGATCCGCCGCCCCGCAATCGCGCAAGCTGGCCATCCGCAGAGTCCAGGGCGTAGCCACCGGCCAACAGCACGGCGATGAGGATTCCCAGCAGCCACGAAGCTGGAAAAACTGCAATCAACACGATCGCAACCAACGAACACAGCGCGCTTGCCGCCGTCACCTGATTCGGGGTCAGCCCGAGCTTGAATGCGCAGGCGGCAAGGTAGCGACCCCACGGCCTGTTGACGAACCGGGCATACGCGGACGCGCCCTTGTTCGTTTTCTGTTTGCCCTTGAGAACCTGGGTCAATTCGGAAATAGTTTTCCGTTTGTCTAGATTTGCGGTTTCACTCATAAATACCCCCGGCATCCAGGTTATCCCGATTTTCCGGTATGGAATAGTCCTTTATTGCACTCATCTGTGATCGTAGCCGGTAAGATTTTCCCAGGGGGATACATGCACATTCTTCAGGTTCACAATTACTACCGCAGCGAACAGCCCAGTGGCGAGGATGTGGTTGTTGACCAGGAGCGCCTGCTCTTGGAGGCGGCCGGACACACCGTGACGCAATTTGATCTGCACAGCGACGACATTGCTACCTTCTCCACGCTACGCAAAGCGCTAGTGCCGGCAAAGGTGGTGTATTCCCGCTCAGCCGGCCGGGTTTTTGATCGGCTTGTCGAGCGCGTCCGCCCCGATGTGGTTCACGTACACAACACTTTTCCGCTTATTGGCCCGGCACCGATTATCCGGGCGAAGCGCCGCGGACTGCCCGTCGTGGCGACCATGCACAATCACCGTCAAGTGTGTGCAGCCGCGACCCTCACGCGCGAGGGTTCCACCTGCGTCAAGTGCGTCGGCGGGAACCCGCTCCCCGGCCTGGTCCATGCTTGTTATCGAGGATCCCGGTTAGCGACGCTACCCTTGACGATCTCGACAAGTGTTCACACCGCGTTACGTACCTGGTCTCGAAACGTAGACACGTTTATTTTCATGTCACGACTTGCGGCAGGGTTCTTTGACACCCTTGACATTTCCGAAGAGCAGATTCGCGTCAAACCGCATTCGGTTCCCGAACCGCAGGCGACTCGCGTGGGCCCGGGACGGTACGCGCTCTACCTTGGTCGCCTGAGCCAGGAAAAGGGCGCAGGGCCGCTGATCGACGCCTGGCCGGAATCCGCAATACCGCTGGTGGTCGTCGGCGATGGGCCGTTGCGCGAGGAACTGGAGCGAAAAGCTCATGGCAAGAACGTCGAGTTTCGCGGCAAAATGCCCCGGGAGGAAGCCATGCGCGTGCTGAGCGAGGCACGTTTTGTGGTCAACCCCTCCCCTGCCCTCGAAACGTTCGGGATGAGCGTCGTAGAAGCAATTTCCTACGGTGTCCCGGCATTGGCCGGCGATCATGCGGTTCCCGGTGAAATCATTACCCCGGGCCTCACCGGGGCAACTTATCGGGTGTCGGACGGTACCGGGCTCGAGGAAGCTATTTCCCTCCTCAGCGACGAGACAACGTCGCTCAAAATGGGCCAGGCGGCCCGAGCGGAGTACCTGGCAAAATACACCCCGGCGGCGAACACCGCCGCGTTGGAGGACATCTATCGCGATGCCCTCCAACGCCATGGGGGTGCCGGACGCTAGTCCGCGGCGAGCGCGTTGAGATTATCCACTCGCAAGGTGAGGGGATTCTTCGCGCTCGTCGAGTTCACATAAAGCAGTATTCCCAGGCGGCCCGCCGCCTGCATTCCGGCGGTGGTATCGCTCGCCTGAATTACCCAGTTCCCCGCGCTCACGTCCGCCTGCGCGATCGTGGCGGCTATCGCCGTCGTACCTCCTTGGGTGGTGGCACGTACTCTCAGCGCGAAGGATCCATCAGCTGCCACAGCGTTGGTGAGCTTGGTTTCCGGGGTGAGCGCGGTCTCCGCGCCCGCACTGTTGGTGCGCACCAACTGGACCCACACGTTGGTGGGGTTGCGGTAGGTGATTTTGGCGCGGTACTCCCCCACGCCGTCGACCCCGCGAATCACCGTGGACAGGTAGGCGGTTCCTGGCGAGGGTGCGTCCGGGAACTGGTAGTTCACGGTCATATTCACGTTCGGGGTATCAACCACGGGTGTATTGATGCGTCGGGAGGAACTTGCTGGAACCGCGAGAATCCCGGCGCCATCGGCGACCGAGGCGCTCGTTCGAGAACCCACGTAGGAGTAGGCGCCGCCCAAAGTAGGTGTGCCCCATCCGCCGGTGAGGGTTCGCGCGAATTCGTCCTGAACCAGGGGACGATCGGGTGCCGGGGGCGCCACCGGGGTTGCGGTTTCGGTACGCGAGCCCACTACCCCGTTGGCGTCCGTGGCGGTTAGCGTCACCGAGAAGGTGCCTCCCTCGGCGTACGTGTGCGTGGTGTTGGCGCCGGTGCCGCTTTGACCGTCGCCAAAGTCCCAGGCGTACTGCACGCCGTCCGGCTCGGCATTGGTCACGGCGCTGAAATCGCACTGCAGTTGCTGGCAGTTGACGGTGAAGGTCGCGTCCGGCGGTTCGACCGGAGCTTCTTCAACCACCACTTGTTGGGTGGCTTGGTGTGTTTGTCCGGTGTCATCGGTGACGGTGAGTGTCACCGTGTATTCGCCCGGTGCCGAGTAGCTGTGATCGGTGATGGCGGTGTTAGCCGTGGTGCCGTCGCCAAAGTCCCAGGCGTAGCCGGTGAGCTTCCCTTCTGGATCGCTGGACTTGCTCGCATCGAATGCGCATGCGAGCGCGTCACAGGTGGACACGAACTCGGCCTTCGGCGGCAAGTTGACCGCCACCGAACCCAGATCGAAGTGCTTCTTAATTTGGGTGGCGCTCAACGTCGAGGTGTAGATGGCCACCTCGTCAAAGTTTCCAGCCAGCCCGCTGCTGGATGGCTGATTGGGCCAGCCTTGCATGCCGTCCGCCCCGATGCGCCAGTAGCCGCTGTATTTTTGGGCGCTCACGCCCGAGCGGGATGCCACTTCCTTACCGTCCACGTAAAGGCGAATCACGGTCGGCGAGAACCAACCGCCCGGTTGCATGGTGGCGACAACTTGATGCCACTTTCCGTCGTTGAGCGGCGTCGGCGACTGGATGGTGTAGGTCTGTCCACCATAGGTGCCGAAGGTGACGCGGCCGCCATTATTCATGTACAGCACCCGGTCTCTGGAATTGCTTGTGCCCGTCGCCGCATTTCCGAAGCCCAGAATGCGTCCGCCCTGGGTTGAGGTGGTGTTGATCCACGCTTCGATGCTGAAGGTGGTGGGGTTGTTGTATTGCTTCGGGATCGACGCCGCACCATTGCCTTCTAGCCTCAGCCCGGAGGTCGCTAGGATGCCCGAAGCATCTTGATTACCGGCGCTCACGGTACCGTTGGCGCCGCCGACCAGGTCAATGGTGTTATTCCCGTTCTTTTCGTTGAGCGTGAAGTAATGGGCTGGCTTATCTGCCTTCACCGCGCTCATATAGGGGTTATCTGGCTCGGGTATGCGCACAATTTGGGACCAGTACGAGTTGGATTCGCTGGTTCCGTCGGTGGCAACAACGCGGTACGAGTATTCCTTCGTCGCTTCCAAACCCGTGTCCGTGAACTCCACTGTGGGAATGTCCCAGAATCGCGAGCGGACCTGCCCGGTCCACGCCACCGTTTCTTGGGCGGTAGAAATGTCCTTGCGGTAGACGGTGTAGGACAGCGTCTCATTATCCAGGTCCACCGCCGCCTTGAAACTCATCGTCGCCGAATTGCTGGTGAGGCTCTTGAGCTGTGGGGTACCTGCAATACCTGGGGCTGTGGGCGGCGTGCTGTAGAACGCGCCGATGCCCTGTTGTCCTACTCCGTTGACGTTGTAGAAATCGCCGCCCACCCAGAGCCGTTCGCCGTCGGTGGCCATCGCCAGCGGACCAACCATGGTGCTTCCGCCTCGGTCGGTGTTGGGGAACCAGCCGCCTAACGCCCCGGTTGCTGGGTCTTGAGCGAGCAGGTATCTAAAGGTGGGTTGCGGGAACCCG
This sequence comes from Haematomicrobium sanguinis DSM 21259, assembly GCF_000688395.1. GTDB lineage: Bacteria > Actinomycetota > Actinomycetes > Actinomycetales > Micrococcaceae > Haematomicrobium > Haematomicrobium sanguinis. The sequence goes on from NZ_JIAG01000002.1 coordinate 130,984, forward strand.
CCTTCCATGCTGCAGTCATGCGCGTGGGAACCCTTGTACAGCCAGCCCTTCACGAGTATGAGTGCCTCGGTCGCGCCAAGACACTTATTGACCCAGGAAATTTGATCGGTTTGGGCGTTGACCGACCACGTACCGTCAAAGCAACCAAAACCGTCACCGGCGTTGGCGAAGTACATTTTCTCGCCGTCGGTCACAATATCGCGGACCACGGAACGGCACTTGTAGTCCCACCCCGTAAACGGCAGGATTTTTCCTTGTTGCGCGTCCACTTGAGCAAGACCCATGCGGTATTCGCCATTAACGTAGTTGAAGCGTCCGCCGATATATATTTTTGTGCCGTCCGGTGAGGCTTTGACCACGTTGACGTCATCATCGGCACTAGGGTTCCAGGGAAGCAAGCTCCCATCGCTCGCCTTGACCGCGGCGAGTTTGGCGCGCGGCTGACCCGCCACGGCTCCGAAGCTACCACCCAGGTACACGGTGCCGTTCTTTTCCTGGATCGTGTCTACGCGGTACGCCACGTAGGGTCGAAATGCGGAATCCCAGGTCATTGTGGTGGTGTCAAGGACAGCGATCCGTCCCCGGCTTTGACCGCCGATCGTGGTGAAGTCCCCGCCAACGTAGACGCGCTTCCCGTCCTCGGATACCGACAGGGCCCAGATCTTGCCGTTGGGTTGCGGGTCAAAATCCAGAGGCTGACCGGTCGTGGCGTTGAAGACAGCCAAGTAGTTTCGCGGAATCTCGTCATACCCAAGGGCTGCCCCCGGCGGGCGGATCTTGGTGAATTCGCCGCCAACAAACAACATGCCGTTGGCGTAAACCATCGTGCGCACGGTGTTATTGGTCTGCCAGTAGGGAGTATCGGTCGCGGACAGGCCGGTATCCGAACCGGCAGAACCCGCCTCCATTTGCTGGTTTTCTAAGAGCGCGGTGTCCGGCACCGGCGCCAACGCCTCCGCCTGGCTGTTGGCGTCCTTTTGCGCTTCTTCCTTGGTGGGCTGTTTGAGCGGTGGCGGCGAGTCGGTTTGCGTCGCGTCGGGTGTCGCGTCGGGCGTCGCCGGGGCCGCTTGCGCCGGCAACGCGCCCACAAGAAATGCGCCGAGCAGTGCGATGAGCGCCAGTGGCACCGCAAGAACCTTTGCTAATGGAATTTTTGTCATGGTCTTACCCCCTGTAGTGGCCGCGCCTCACGGCCGAGTGGTGTGGTGATAGATGATGGCAACCCAACGCGGGTGGCCGCTGCCGCGCTGACGGCGACGAGAGCATAAATGGAGTGCGAGGAAAAGTCGGTCAATCCGCTTTCGCTCACACTGGATACGGTGATGTACGCCATCAAGAACACTGCTAGCGCGCGAACCAAGCCCCGTGGCGCCCGCAAACAGGTCACCCAGGCAGCCACAAACACCAGGATGATCAGAATGAGCCCAATGATCCCGGTCTGCCAGAACGCGTCAAGCCAGGTGTTATCGATGGCCATCTGGTTGACGTCGCCTTCGCCGCGCAAGAGCGTCACTCGCTTAGACCCGAGCCCCTGACCGAGCAAGAGTTCTTCGGGGCTGTATTGCCGGGTAAGAATAAAGTTCCACACGTAAGTGCGGCCGGTTAGTTGACTCAGCATTTCGGGGTCCTGGCCGCGTTGCAGCCAGGTGAGTAGCGCCGGTAACGCCGCGAGTGCGGCAATCCCGGCCGCGCCGAGTACCGCAAACACGCGGCGGGCGCCTTTCGTTCTGGCGACCGCAAGGGTCCCCAGGATGAGCGCCACCGCTAGCGCCGCGACCGGGGTCCTGGTCTTACTGAGCACCATGAGCGCTACACCGAGGATGAACGCTACGGCCAGAAACCACGCCGAGAAGCGCCGAAAAGCCCAGTAGAACACCGCCAGCCCGACCAGGATCGCGCCAATTTCGGCGACACGCGGCGGCAACATCGGTAGCAATACTCCCATCAGCCGGCCGCCCGGTTCCCCCGTCCCGCCAGTGCCGCCGGTGCCTCCAGTGGCGCGCCAGGCGCTTCCGGGCGCAAGGACAAGCCCGGCAACCACGCTCAGCCCCAACAGGAACTGAGCGAAAAACAGCGCGTCAACAAGCCGAATAGGTGCGCTCCGATAGAGCGGCCACATCAGGACAAATGCTGCAATACCTGCCGCCAGGCGAAGCGCTCGAACAAGGATGGATCCGGAGTCGTCCAGGAACACCGCAGTCAGGATGACAAAGACGGCGAAGAGAAGGTACGCCATTGCCGCCGGTGCGTAGCCGAGCGGAGCGCGGGCACGTAGCAGGGTGAGTGCCAGAATAAGAACGACGACGATCGCACCTACCTTGGCCACTCCCACCAGGGCGTTTTCGCTGCCTTCTTGCGCGCTCACCCACGGTTGCACGCTCACCAGAAGGATGGTGAACATGAGCGTGAGCAACCACGACTCGCGTGGAATCCGACGCGCAGAGTGGATAGTGCTGGGCAGCGGGTGCGACATGTTTACTCCGCTGTGCCCGTTTTCGCGGTGCCCGTTTTCGCGGTGCCCGTTTTCGCTGTGCCGAACGTCACGCCATGCGGTGTTGCGTGGGTGGGTTCGGACGGGGCAGGCTCAACCAACATGACGGCAATGGTGGTGTGGCCGAGATTTGCAAGCTGGTTGCGTAGCGCGGCGATGTCGAGAACGTCGTCACGGCCCTTTTCAATCACAATGACGGGAATCCCAAGCGTCATATCGGGATCGTCGGCGTGCCCTCGCCCCGACACCGCGGTGTCGCTGCCGCGCTGAAACAGCCAATCGGACTCGTTTCCGGGGAGGCGGGAGGAGACGATTTTCGTGGCGGCAACTTCCGCCTGCGGGTTGCTCGGTGAAATCAGCGTGACTTTGAGCGGACCGCTCTCACCTGTCTCGACCCTTCGTGAGCGTGCGGCTTCGCGTAGCATCACCAGGTCGCTGTTGCGTCCGGTCAAGACGAGAGAGTCCCCCAACACTTGCGCCAAGTCCCGGTTGGTGCGCACCCGGCGGGTGAACACGCGCCGGATGAGGGCGGCAATGAAGCCCAACACGGCGCCAATGACTCCACCGCTCAAAATGAGGATGGTTGAGTTCAGCGGACCTTCGGCCAGATCGGCGGCCGCCGGGCGATATATTTGTCCGCCGCCATCAAAGGTCTTTGACATTGCCTTGAGGTCCTTGGCGGTATTGGCGTTGAGCCCGGTCTTGCTCGCGAGCTGGGCGAGCTCGGCGCGGCCCTTTTCGGCGCGAACCTCAAGGTAACCCTGAGCCATCGCGTTTGCCCGCTCGGCGGCCAGCGCGGCAGTTGGCCCGGTGGATTCGATCGCGAAACTGTTATCCGTCACAGCGGAAACCGTGGTGCGCTCCTCTAGGTCTTTGATCGCGGCCGCGTCCGTGTCTCCCAGGATCTTAGCGGCTTGCTTTGCGGTGGCAGGACTGTCAATGAGCTGCACCTGAGAATTGGCGGGAAGCTCCAGGCCGAGCGGCCCGGCATCGGCGATGGCCGCGACCGACTCTACTTCGGGTCCTAGCGCGTAGGTTCCGGTCATGAGCTCGGCGCGTGCCGTGTAACTTCCTGGACGCAGCTGCACCCACATTCCGGCGACAACGGCCCCCAGGACGGCGAAGACCAGGATGGACTTCCAATATTTGACCCACACGTCCTTGATGACGTCGGGTATCGATTCTTCCCTCATGCATCCCCCTTGTGTGACCTAGTCAAATCCCACTCACGTGTGGCCTGCCGATAACTTAGGTGCCAGCCCACCACGTTTAGCAAGGTCCCTGCGGCCAGCCCCCACGCCGCACCGAGCGCGAGGTTTCCGCCTAACAGGGCAGCCACAGCAATACCGAGTCCGGTGCCCGCCAACCGCAGGGCCGAGGTGAGAATCCGAGTCCACATGCCGCGGCGGGCAGCACCCAGAGCACGAATCCCGGCGATTGAGCCAATATTGAAAGAGTTGAGAACCTGGGCGATCGCTAGCGCTGGTAGCAGTACGAGCGCTCCCTGAATAGATTCCCCGGCAACGGCGCTCAACCAGTTGGCGGGCACTACAAGCAAGGCCGCCGCCCATGTGCCTGAGACCGCCACGGTGACGCCGCCATAGACGCGGGACATTTTGCGGCCGGTGGCAGGGTTGTTTTCTTGGACGGCCCCATGTCGCACCAGCTCCGGCACGGCTACCGCCCAGATTCCTTGCACCAGAACCGCAATGGGACCAAGCAAGATCAGAATCAAGCGGAATTGTCCAGCTGCCGCAAGCCCGGCGACGAAAGCAACCAGCATCAGGATCGCCTGCTGCACCCCGCTCGTCACCATGGCATCGACGCTAAACCGCGGCCACAACTCACGGTGGCGGTGCAGCCACCATCCAGTGCGCGAAATCCGGGGAACCACTCCCAGGAGAATGAGTCCCGCGATCACCGCCGGCGCATAGGCCAAATTACCCCATAGCAGGTAGCCAGACGCGGTGGTGGTGTCGGTTGCGGTGAGTCCGACAAGGCTCCCAGCAAGAATGAGCGCATAGCCGAGATTAATGGCTACCGCACGCTGTGGCTTGCCCAACGCGAGGAAAACCGAGCGCAAGGCGTCATGCAAAAGAACCAGGGGCGTGGTGAGCGCGAGTACCAGTGCCAGCGCAACCGCTTCGGCGCCAGCCCCGGAAAGGGAGAGCGCCGCTGCCGCCGCGAGCGCGAGCAGAGCGGCAATCAATCCCACGGCGAGAGCGGTGCCGAGGACGGCGCTGACTCCGCGTCGGGGCAGGTCTTTGCGCATGGAGTAGCGGACCGCAAACGGCTCACTGGAAAGCGAGCGCGACATGCTTTGAGCCATCATGAGCATGCCAAAAGCGAGCGCAAACAAACCAAAATCAACCGGATTGACCATGCGCGCTACAGCCAGGCCCAATACAAAATTGGCGAGGCTGCTCACCGCCTGGTCGAAGAGCCCCCAGACGGACCGTCGGCGCGCTCCGCCACCGCCGACCTTCACCGGTCGGCGCAGGTGACGCTCGGGTGCGAGTGTCGCGCTCACGCAGCGTCCATACTCGGTGGTCGCCGGAGAATTCGAATCATAAAACGCGGGATGTTCACCAGATAGCGCTTGTACAGTCGGCGTGGTTCTTGCATGAGCCGGTAACTCCACTCCAAACCTGAGCGTTGCATCCACAGCGGGGCACGCTTGACTTTGCCTGCGTGCATATCAAACGCCGCACCGACGCCGAGCACGAGGTTCGCATCCAGGTGCTTGGCGAACTTCCCCATCCAGCGCTCTTGTTTGGGCGCCCCCAAGCACAGCCACACAATATTGGCCCCGCTCGCGTTGATCTCGGCAATGATCTCTAGCCATTCCGCATCGCTGAGTTCGCGGAAGGGCGGACTCATCTGTCCTGAAACGGCGAGCCCGGGGTAACGATCCTGCATGGTGTCCACGAGAACCTCGATGACTTCGGGTGAGCCCCCAAGAAAATAAGAGCCCCACCCTTTAGACACCGAGAGTTCTAGAAGCGCGGGCATCAGGTCCGGACCGGAAACCCGGTTCATCCAGCTCGCGCCGGCGCGCCGCCCCGACCACACCAGCGGCATCCCGTCCGGGACGGTCAGCGCAGAATTGTTGAATACCAGTGTCAGCTCCGGATCGGTGCTGGCGTTCATCAAGGCATTCACGTCGCTCACGCAGACGTAGTTACCTCGCCGGTCCGATTCGATGATCTCGGTCAGTTCGGCGAGCGCCCGGTTCATATTGGTTGCGCTCACCTTGACACCCAGAATGTCCACTCGCCCGGAACGCGTTGCGTCAGGAAGCGGTTTTGCGACTTCAGGACACATGAGGCACGGCCCGTCCCTCTACGTAGCTTCGCAATAAAGTACTAGAAGTGTGTGCGGTATACGGCAAGTAAACAATCTCGACTCCGGTGTGCGCGAAGTCGCGTTCCAGTTCCTCGCCCTTGACGCTACCGCGCCAGTCGTCCCCCTTGAATAGAGCCGTAAACCGCAAGTCTCCCCACATGTCTAACTTGCTATCCCGATCCTCCACTACCGCAATGTCGACGTATTCGATTCGGGAGACGATTTCCAGCCGCTCCACCAACGGAACCACAGGTAGGCGGTCCTTACGGGCCAAGATCAGCTCGTCCGAAACGACACCGGCGATCAGGCGGTCGCAGCGCGCGGCGGCGTTGCGCAAGAGGTTGAGATGTCCAATGTGAAACATGTCAAACGCCCCCGCGGCATATCCAACAACTTCCGACATTTAGTAGGCTCCTTCTCCCGTGCGGATGGCTTTAATGGTTCGCCACATGATGGTGAGGTCGTTGGTGATCGACCAGTTCTCCACGTAATAGAGATCGAGCCGGACGGACTCGTCCCAGGAAAGATCAGAGCGGCCATTAATCTGCCACAGACCCGTCATGCCGGGCTTGACCAATAACCGACGGTTGACCTCGTCCACGTACTCCCCCACTTCGCTTTGCAGTGGTGGACGCGGACCGACCAAGGACATGTGACCCAAGAACACATTGAGCAGTTGCGGCAATTCATCCAGCGAGAATCGGCGCATCCACCGCCCGGTCTTGGTCACTCGCGGGTCGCTCTTGAGTTTGAACAGCGGCCCCGAACCGTCATTGGCGTCTTCCAGCTCTACCCGGATTTTCTCGGCATCCTCGACCATCGTGCGGAACTTGAGCATTCCGAAAGACCGACCATCTCTACCCACCCGTTTTTGGCGGAAGAACACCGGACCCGGCGAGTCCAGTTTTACCAAGACTGCCAGTGCAATAAGCAGCGGTGAGATGAGCAGGGTTCCGACCGTCGATCCAACAAGATCCATTGAGCGCTTAATGATGTGCCTGCCGCCGGTAAAGCGCGGCCGTTCCACATGCATGAGCGGCAAACCTTCCACCGGGCGCACCGAAATACGTGGACCGGCAACGTTTGTCAGACTCATCGCCAGAATGAGGTCGGTATCCGACTCCTCCAGCTGCCAGGCAAGCTTTTGCACGGCGCTAGCACCGCCGTGGATCGGTCCCGCGACGATGACGCAACTGCAGTCGAACTCCTCGATGAGCGCGGGAAACTCTTCCATGCCGTGATAAACCGGGATGGTTTTTTCCTCGGAAATGTCCATCTTTCCGCCGGCCTGAGGAAGTAGGGGTTTAACGCCGTCGTTCTTTTGCTGGTTCTCGGCAGGCACGGTGGGTTGGGCACCTTGGTCCGGAACGATTGCCGCCACCACTTCAAACGCGGGCGAGTTCTTATTGCAGATCTGGTGCCCCACGAAATGGATGTCATCGCCATTGCCCAGCACGATCGCCCGAGCAAGATAGGTCCCGCGCTGGGACAAGACGCCAAGCCGTTTGCGCCACAGCCAGCGCGCCACCAGGAGCAGGAGCATTCCGCTGCCGATGGTGAGCGCGGTCTCCAGGCCCTCCAAGCGAAGGTCGAAAACCAGGGCGCCGATGGCCAGCAGCGCCACGAGGCAGAAGGAGGCGCGGGCGATGCGCTTGTACTCGTCGGTGCCCATGCCAAGTATGTGGTGATCCCGGGAGCGGCTCAACTGCAGAATGAGGATCCAGCTGAGCGCCAGGAACATTCCACCAAAGGGCACCGGAAGTTCGGTAAGCGTGGTGCGATGTCCGCTAAAGACGTAGGTGAGGGTGGCACCGGCAAGGGAGACAACGAATATGACCACAACATCGGTAAAGGCGAGCAACTGACGATAGGTACGCAGCCAATCGTCAGAGTGCGAGGCGTGTGAACTTGTGGTTTCTGGTCTCCGGGTCGCTACGGGTGCGGTCCGGGTTATGACCATGGTGCCCCGTTTCGCAACCGAATTGGGGACCGGGGTGAGCGTGGCATGTGTTCACAGGTTTGCACGCGTAACGCCACGCACGGGTGAGTGATGAGCTTCAATTTTCCCCCCAGGAATAAAAGCTTTTGGAATGTGTTCATTCCTCGTTCAATCTAACTTCGTATTGATTTCTCCTGCATCAGTGGTGCTTACCCGAATTACGATTTGGTAACGCCCGGCGACTACGTAGTATTACCTAGGAGGCGTGGCGCGTAATTCAAGGGATCGGGAGCGCTCGGTGAGAGTTGCCTCTCGGCCTCCGGCTTCCCAAACGAGATTGTGCTCGAATTAAGCGCATTATCCAGTTGAGAACGGGTATGAACACCGAGCTTTTGGTATGCCCTTTGCAGATGCCCCTCCACGGTTCGCACCGACACGCCCAATCGTGACGCGATGGCCGCGGAGGAATGATTTTTTGCGGCAATGCTGGCAATCTCCCGTTCGCGCTCTGTCAGGCTATCCAAATGAATTGCCGCACTGTCTTCTCGCATCCTCGCCATCCCCTCCTGCTCTATCCGGATGATGCGGTCGCGCGCCGCCGCGATGGCAGGGGCGCTATATCCCCGCTTGAGCGCGAGTTCGTGTGCCAGGTGTTGCACTCGGAGCAAGTTTCGAGATGCCGCTTCATCGGCGATATCAAGGATTGCGGTGAGACCGCGGGCCGAAGTGAGCCGACGCTTATACGTCACTAATGTGTCGACCCATGAGGGCCCGCCAGTCGAGAGCGCATCTTCCATCGCACCTTTGGTCTTGACCCCTCCGGCAAGTGATAGCGAAATTGCCTGTGATAGTGGAGTTCCCAAGTCATCACTGAGCGCCGGCCATTGCTCGGCCCCTGGGGCCGGTCCCTCGGAAGCGTTGAGCACTCCGAGCGTCAGATCTAAGAATGGGTAGTCGGGGGCGGCCCACCATCGCGGTTCCAATTTAGGGAGCAACCGTGTTGCCTCGATGGTGAAATCGATGGGAGTCGAGTGGTCGGCGCTCGGTTCTGCGTCCCCAGATCCAATGCCCCTGGGCCGCGCCTTGCTGGTCGGTTTCTTACCATTGTGCAGCTGCGAGGCCGCATACAGCCCGACCGAAGCGGCCAATGGACTGAGGTAAAAGGGATCGTATTTCTCCAGTGATTCAAGTGCCTGGCGCGCATCGACAAAGCTATCGGCAAAGAGCCCTTGAAACATGCGGGTTAGCGCTCGAGACGCGAAAAGCGTTCCGCGCGCAGCCCGCCAACCCCGATCTCCCCTGGCTGTCAGCGTCGAGGCGAGTGCCCTCGCTGACGCCCAGTCCGCCGAGAGAAGGGCGATCGCCAGGAATTGAGACCGCGCCAGGAACAGTGCCCATTCTTGTGCTGCGGGGTGTTCTGAACCGGTGACGGCAAGCACCCACTCAATCTCCTGCCACGCAGCTCTCAGGTGGCCGCCAGCGGTGAGCGCTCGAGCCGAGCGCAGGAATTGGGCAGCGCTTCGCGAGCCGATTCGGAGGACCTCGGTGCACTCGAGTCCCGCCTCGAAAACGCTTGTGATCCGGTGATCTTGGGAGACGAACGGGCCCGCGAGCCCTTCCTCCGAGATGCTTGCGATGGTGAGGTTGAGCTCATCCCACCGCCCAGTGAGAAGTTCGGCCAGCAACTTCGCCGAGCGGACATCGCGAGCATCGGCGGCGTCTGCGCCTGCGTCTGCGTCTGCGGCCCAGGGTTCCAGGTCGGCAGCCCGCTCAAAATCTAAAGCCAGAAAGAGTTGCTGGGCTCGCTGTGCTGCCTCGGTCCTATCCACATTCCTTGCTGCGGCCTCGTTTCCCAGTGCTCGTTGCCGCAAGGCGATCACCAGCAATTCGCCAGATATTCGCAGTTGCAGGGTGGCTCTCGCCTGTGTCAGCTCTGCGCGCAAGGGTAAACCCGCGTCGACGAGCCGCATCGCCAGCAACGTTTTAATGGCGCCCGGTCCGAACTTTGCAACGGCAAGCTCCAATTGCATTGGCCCCCATGACGCGAGGTCCCCCAATAATTGCTTAGCTTGGGGGTCCAGTTCCGAGAGAAAACCGAGAAAAGTTTCTTTCCCGACAATATCTGTAGCGCTCGGTGTCGCCTCACGGTGAAACCCAGTATCGGATTCGGCGGTCTGTCCGTGTTGGGCCAGCCAGTCGAGTACCGGGACAATCCAGCGGGGCCTCCCGCCAGTCCACCGGAAAAGCAAATCCAGCGTTTCCTCGTCCGGCTCTCCATCTAGAATCTCCCCTGCAGTTCGGCGAATCTCCTCTACGTTGAGGAGCGCGAGCTCCACCAAGTCGGCCGAGCCCTGCCGCAAGAGCGCGCGGAACGGTTCCGGCAGATGCGTACCTGCGAGAAGAGTCGCGACAATTGACAATTCTCCGCGGGCCGCGGACGCTACGGCTTCGTGTGCGCTCGCTTCGTCAAGATGCTGAAGGTCGTCAATTGCCAGCAACCAAGTATCTTGCAGGGAAGGCACGTTAGGCTGGCGACGCTTGTGCGGGACAGTAGCGGGCCTCGTGCTCGCAGGAGCATCATGAGAGTCGCCATCACCATCAGGCTCCACCAGCCAACGGGCACCGTCCAGCGCCGACCGCGGCACATTGGAGAGCAATCTCTTGCCCGAGAGCAACAGGACGCCCTTTTCGGGTTGCGGGAGCGATGCAGCGTAATGTTCGGCGGTGTGCACCAGGTAGTCGCTCTTGGCCGAGGCCCAGGGACCCCGAATAATGAGGGTGCGCCCGGCCGATCGACTCAACTGGGCGACCCACTGGTGCACCAGCCATGGTCGTATGAGCAAAGTTAGAGTCCGCCTACCGGATCGGGGTTGCTGTGAACCGTGGGGAGGAGCATCCCATGGCTGGTTTTCAGGTGACTGACTTCGTGTCGACGGTTTAACCCCAGTTTGTGTAGCACTCGACCAACGTGGCTTTCCGCGGTTCTGACGGAGACGTTGAGGTGATCGCTGATTTCGCGATTGCTCGCCCCCTCCCGCAGCAGGTCCAAAACTTCGCTCTCCCGCGCGGTCAAACTTCCCAATCCCTCAGGCTGCGACCGTTCGTGAAGCACCGAGCGCGAGTGGGAGGTAGTCGTGTTTCCTCTTCGGTGCCCGCCGTGGGGAGAGAGCTTCGCGAGCATATGACGCATTCTCTTTTCCAACGAGCGCACCCGGTACGTCGAACACACATCAATGGCACGTTGGACGTGCTCAAGTGTGGGGTTGCGCATCGCGGTAATTGCCGCCGTCAGTGCTTGCGCGAGTGGGGTTTCACAGCGGCCTGTCACTGCCAGAACCCGTTCATATTCGTCTTCTGAGGTTGGGGCGCTCCCTAGGAACAGTTCCAACACCCGCAACGATGGAACCTGCTGATCTGTGGTTTCTACATGACCTGCGTCTAACTCCTTTTCGTGAGCGCGGTTGCCCAAAATGAAATGCGCCCGAGCCGCAAGCAGACTGACCAGTCCTTCTACCAGGGCATGAGAACTTGGCGGTATGAGCTCGAAGCGCCGGATTTCGGCAACCGCTTTCTTTTTTCGTCCAGCCTGAGCGTCAAGAACCGCGGAGAGCGCAAACGCCGCCCTGGCAAACGTGATGTCCGTCGGATCCGGGAGCACCTGGATGCAGGCAATAATGTGGCTTCGTGCGGCACCGGCTTTGCCCTGCAAGAAAGCTTCCAGACCCAACAGCAATTCGATGAGGGCAGCTGACTCGGGAGCAATGTGCCCTCCTTCGCTAAAGACCTCATCCAACGTCTGGTGGAGGAGGCCCCATTTGCCCTCGATCACGGGCAGCCATGCCCGTTCTGTCCAATCCTCCGGTTGCGCATCGGCTAGCGACGCCTCCGATGTCAGCTCGGCGCTATCGGGCAGGCGTGTGTGTAGCGACTCCAGCATGTCCCCGGCGATCTGGGACTTTAAACTCGCTTGGATCCCGCGAAGCTGCACCAGGTGGTTGTTCGCTGCGGCATGGTCCTCGGAATCCAGTGCCTGTTCGATCAGCGCGTAGGTTGCGGCAAATTCGGCCTTGAGCGCTTTTCTGCTCAGCGCTGGCTTTGCGGACTGCCTGCCCTCAGCTAGATCCGCGGTGAAGTTCAGGCTCAGGGCGACGTCCGAGCCCATTCGCGCGGGCCCCGGTGCCACTCGCACTATCCCGGCTCGCTCCAATTCGAGAGCACTATCTGCCGGCCCCGCGAGCCCTGAGAACGCCCCGAGACGCTCTTCCAGTCGAGGCTCGGCGCTAAGCTTTGTCAGCACACCGAGTGCGCTCGCCGACAGGGTTGATTCAGCATCGAGCAGGGTGGTGAGTTCGGCGGCCGCGGTCGCAGCGCTCCCCCAATCCTTAATCATCCACGCTCCTTCGACCCGGAGCAGGCTTCCACGTTGCAAATGCTCGCTCACGAGCGCATAGAGTCTCAGCACCTGTCCTCCGCTCCATGACCAGAGCGCTTCCAGAGTGCTCGTCGCGACCGCGCCGGAGAGCATGTGTTCAAGGAATTCGCCGGCCTGCGAGCGATCCATCGGCACCAGCCGTAGCACCTCGCTCTGGGTTGCGTTCACGGTGCCGAGTTCGGTCAGCCGCTCCTCCGCGTAATCGCTCAGAAGTAGCAGCGTGCGCGATTTCCGGTGCAGGGACAGCGCCAGCTGACTAATGGATTCGTCGGAGAGCGAGTTCGCCCGATCAATGACCCACGCACCCACGCCCTCATCGCTGGGCAGTTCAACGGTCCCATCTTCTGGCGCGGCGAACCAGTTTACTTCTCCGCCATCCTGGTCGCCGTACCTTGACAAAATTGCCCGCGCGATGGCGCCGCGCTCGATCGGGGTGCCCCCTTCGAGAAAAAGCGTGAGCGCTCCGGACTCGAGAAGCAGGGCCCGGAGTCGGCGAATGTCGTCAAGATAACGCCGCTTAATCCAGTAGCGGCGCGAATTTAGCCGTGTCGCGAGACCCGCTACGTCCCAATCATGTGGCGGCGCTCCCACGAGCCTGGTGCCGGGCACCGGAGTACGCGAAATCAACACAAAAGCCCCCCGCTCTTGTTCTGTGATTGACAATTTTACACTCTGTGTGACGCATCACATTTATTGAAAGATGTACGACGGCGCGCCAAGACATCCGCCCGCATCTCACCTTCTAACGGGGTGCCTTAGGCGTGGGTTCAATCAGGTTGGGTGCAACAATGATGTGCGTGGGAGACAAGACATTTGAAGGCGGTCCAGCATCGGGGCGCCTCGCGACACAGGTTCAGCCGTTGGTGACCGCGATCATTGCCGGTGCTCTTGCCGGGCTCGTCGCGATTCTGACGTATCAAGCCATGCTGTGGCTCCAGCGAACCGTGTGGACGACCGGTACGGGCGACGGCGAGGAGAGCCCGCTGCGAATATTTGTGACCATTCTTGCTGGTGGTGCGCTGCTCCTTTTGCTCCGCCGCATTGCGCCGACCGAGTCGGTGGTTGAGTTGCTGGCAGATTCGCAGGAACCGCGAAAGCGTGTGCCCAAACGCATTGCGGTGACTGCGCTGTCCGCTATTGTCGCCGTTGCTTTTGGCGGTGCCATCGGGCCCGAGGCGGGGCTTTTGGCGGTAGTGGCCGAGTGCTCTGTGGTTGTCTCGAAATTCATCGCGCGGGACGAGGCGCAAGCCAGGCGCATTTCGCAGGCCGGAGTTGCTGGTGTGCTTGGCGGACTCTACGGTTCGCCTCCCGCCGCTGCCGCGCTCGACGGAGAAGGTGAAACACTCGCGCCCAGCAAACTCATGTCTTTTGTTGCTGGCGTCTGCGGATTCCTGGTGTTCGTGTTCATGGCCCGCAACGTCTTTAGCGGCGAGGGTGTCGCGACGATTCCTCTCCCGGTTTCGGAGGTGGGCCAGTCGGCCGCAAACCCGTGGCTGGTAATCATCCCGGTGCTGGTCGGCGCGACGCTGGGTCTCGGGTTCAGATACTTGCATCATGGCGGTGATTGGCTGGCCGCAAAGATCGGGCGGCCGTGGTTGGTTATGAGCCTCGGTACGGTTCTTTTCGCCGGGCTTGCGGCCGCGGTTCCGTTGGTGCGCTTTTCTGGACACCACGAGATGAACGAGGTCCCGGTCCTGTTCTCTGAAGGGGCCGCGCCCGAGTTATGGTTGCTCGCCATTGCGAAAGTGTTCGCGCTGGTGCTGTGCCTGGTTGCCGGTTGGCGCGGCGGCGAGGTGTTTCCGCTGATATTTATTGGCGGCGCCGCCGGAGCCGCAGTGGCGCTCTGGTTGCCAGGACTTGATCCTGCCGCTGCCGTAGCGGGTGCGATGGCGGCAACCCTAGCACTGGGGTGGAAGCGTCCACTCGCGTCCATCCTGATCCTTGCGCTGGTGCTAGATGCGGGCGTCGCCTTGCCGATCATGGTGGGTATCGCGGTCGCCGTTGCGGTGGACAAGCTCATTCCCGAATCTCAATCCGCGGAACTCAAGAGCGCTCACTAGATTCCGGGTCATGAACTAGATTTGAAAACATCGGGATCGCCGTGGAGGACATCTACAAGCTCAGCTACGTCCGCGGCCCCAGCGGAATCATCATCATGTTCGCCCAGAAACTGCGACAAAAATAGCCTTAGAAACGTTGTCCGTCTCTAAGGCAATCTGTCGGGTTGACAGGATTTGAACCTGCGACCCCTTGACCCCCAGGCGTCCAAACGGCTTCGGCCTGCCCGGATTCCGCGTGATTCCGGGCGTCAGATCATGCAGAACACGTCACGGGATGCATGGATTGCATGATTCTGGTCCCCTTCTGGTCCCCCTCGTAGGCAAGCTCAGTTCGCGGCCAGAGCCGCGAGAGGCGCTACGGCGGCGTGGAACCTGTTGCCCACGAGCAGCACGACGATCTTGTGTCTGGCTCTGGAGAAGACCACGTAGAGGAGCCGACTTGTTGTGGGGAACGGTTCTGATTCGTAGCCCATGAAGTCTCCCTCCCGCAACACCACGACGGTTGCGTCGGCCTCGCGTCCCTTCGTCTAGTAGAGGTTCATTAGTTGAACCTCTCGCGGGCTCAGCGCCGAGTCCGTGAGCGCCGCGTAACTCGCCTCACGAGCTTCCGCACAGATCGCTGCAACCATCTGACGGTCATCGCGGGCGCTGCTCGTGCGTGCCGCTCGCGCGTACATCACCGAGAGCAGGGTTGCTGCTTGCTGCCAGGCGCCCGACTTCTGCGGTAGTCCGAGCGCGTCGTGTGCCGTCGCCGCTACCTCGATTACCTCCCGAATGGACCCCGCCTCGGAGAGACGCTCTCGAAGAGCGCTCAGGCGAGCTTGCAGGGTCGTGGGGCCTGAACCGTTCATCACCTGGTACGCGATGGGGGGCGCCTTCTGCCCACGTTGCGCGCTCGTCAGGAACACGGCTATCGCTTCGAGAACAATTCCCCAGGTGCCATCGCCGGTGTGGAATCGCGCCATCGCAGTCTGGGCGTCGAGGGCGGCGGCGAGCGCGTCACTGAGACCGGCAACTTCATGTTCGATCCCGTCGGCTTCAAGTGCATCCGAGAGAGCCGCGAGCATGTCGTTATGGTGCGTGAATACTGCCACGCCCATATCTTTCGCGGCTAACTCGCTAACGACCCGTGCGACGTGACTGGTCTCGTCGGAGAGTGGTATTCCGTCTTGGATGACCAGTCTTTCGTCCTGGATGGCGGCCGCGATGGCCTCTGAGTCGAACAGGCGTCCCCTGATGGCGTTGGCGACGGCCGGGATGATCCCGGAGGGGTCTCGGAAGGAGGTTTCTGGCAGCAGGATGGTGTTCTCTGTCCCAGCGGCCGAGCAGGCTTCATCGATGCGCTCCACTCTGACGCCGTCTTCGGCGAGGAACGTGTAGATGCACTGGTTCGGGTCGCCGAGCAGTATCAGCCTGCTGTCGCGGGCAATCAGCTGAAGGAGGTCTTGCTGCGCATCGCCGGTGTCCTGAAATTCGTCGACGATTACGAGGCCCCATCGGGTGCGAAGGTGTTCTGCGACAGCAGGTGCGGCCTGAGCGATTTCGAGTGTGAGCGGGATGAGCCTGCTGTATCCGATCTCGTGCTGGGCCAGCCCGAGCTTCTCGCGAGCGGGGCTGACGAGGACGGCGTCGCCGTGTCCGACCAGATTCCCGAATCTCCGGACCACGGAGAACGCGAGCGAGTGGAACGTCATGATGTCCACCTGGGAGCCTCGGCGGCCGAGAATCTCGTTTGCGCGGGAGGCTATGCGCGCCACCGAGGAACGAGAGAACGAGAGGAACAGGACCCGATCGTGGGGTTCGCTTTCTGCTACTCGTTCAAGATGGGCGTGAGCTGCGGCGAGCGCGCTGGTCGTCTTTCCGACACCCGCTCCGCCGAGCACGACAGTGAGTTCGGCCTGCGTCGCTACGACTCGCTGCTGCTCCGGGTTCTGCGGGGCGAATGTCATGGTAGATCAGGGATGTCGATGCGTCCGAGCGTATCGCCGCAGACTGCTTCGATCGCGGACCGCGCGATCGGCGGCTGTCGTGTCAGTGCGTGAGCCCAGGCTGCCCCTAGCCCCTGTTTCTTGATCACTTTCGTCGCGATGAGGTGGTCCGCGATGTCGTCGTCGCCGAGATCGGGTGGCAGGGCGGGCATGCCGAAGTCTTCCAGGGTCTCGACCGTCTCTCGGAGCTGATCTCCGGGTACGCCGCGGATGAGTGCGGCCTCCACGGCGGTGCGAGTGGGAAGCACGACGAGTTGTTCGATCATTCCTGCAAGGACTCCGACTGCTGGATCTTCGTGTCCTGGCTTGTCATTGTCGACGATCGCTCGGACGTGGAATCCGAGTTCAAGGGCGATCTCGGCAATGGCTGGGAGCCGGGTAACTCCTCCGTCTGACCCTGGCGGGGCGACCAGGCGGATGCCGTTAGCGGGGAGGCTGTGGTGCGGTTCGTTCGTCTTCCGGAAGAGCCGCGACGCGAGCGCGCCGTACCCCTCGACATCGAGCGGCCCCTCCAGGAGGACAACGGTTCTCGCGCTCAGCGCTGCGAGAAGCTGCTCCAGGATGAGCCTCCGGTTGACTCGGCCCGTCTTGTCCGTGACTGCAGAGAGCTGGTGCTGTCGTCTCTCGCCGTGGCTGACCGTGAGCCGAACCAGCTCACCGGGATCGAATGCTCGTACTACCTCAGGACGGCGCGTTGTGAGGATCGCTTGCCCTGCCGTTACGTGGATGAGCCGCGCCATGTGTTCAGATGACGATGCGTCAAGGCGATCTCCGAAGTCATCGCCGATGATGACGACGCCTGATTGTGCATCTCGCGCGGCTGCGATGGCTTCAGCGGCCGAGAGCACACTCTCGAGAGTCGACCCCTGGGAACGGACGGGAAGGGCCCCGGCCGCACCCATCGAGATCGCTGGTTGAAGCGCTCTGAGGAGGGCAGCCATAGAACCGTCATCCGCCAGAAAACTGATGTCGGCGGAGTCATCGATACCGAAGAGAGTCTGCGGTCCGGAATCAATGACCTTATCCAGAACGCTAGTGACCACCTCCGTCTCAGAGAACGACCCGGTTGCAGCATGGACGGCCGAATCCAGATCGGTGAGGGCGCTGTCCAGGCCACCAGGATCGGCATCAGCAAGGAGTGCTCTCAGGACTCCCTCTGCCCGCAGCTGGAGAGCCGGCGCACTGTCAACGAACTGGACAGGCAGAGACTCACGCTCGATCCGGCTCGCCTTCTTGAACACACCGGCAGCGGGATCACTTCGCGCCGGGTAATCGACCCAGTGCTCGCCGGTGTCCGTATCGAGGTCATATCGTGCGCGATAGCACAGACGTACGCCCAGAACCGCGTCGCCCGCGTTGCTTGGCGTGGCGATCTCCCCGGTTGCCCGGTCGAACGTTTCCAGATTCTCGCTGAGAAGAGTTTCGAGGTCCTCCCCGAGGTCGAGGAGAGTCACCTCTACCTCCGTCAAGGACTCTTCATCGCCGTCAGCAGGTCGGTAGACGTCGAGAGGATTCACGCGGGACCGAGTACTGCGGGCGTCGAGAACCCGGCGCAGGGCCTCGACGATGTCAGTGCGGCCCGCCTGCGGCTCACCTGCAAGCACCATGTTCTCTGGCACCACGAGCGCTGCATGGCGATAACCCCGGAAACGTCCGATACGGATGCGCGCGACCCTCATTGGCTACTCCTTGCATACCCCCCGATGCAAGCTGAGCGCTCGGCTCGCAACGGGACGATGAGCGTGAATCAACGGACCTTCTCCCGCTCGGAACCGGCGGCTCCCATGCCTATCGTCCCACGGACTGTGGACAGTACCAGGCGGCGACGCACCATGGCCGTCCCGTGAAGACACGCGACGACAGGTTCCGTACAAGCGTCCGAAGTGGCAGCTCGGCCTCGTTTCCGTCTGGTTCCGCAGTTCACGCGACCACGCGGCGTCGCCGGCAGGCTGCATGGTTTGCATGACCGTGGTCCCGTGCCTGGGCGCCTGCCCGCGTCGAGAACTGTCACGGCGTCACGGGCGCCTATGGCAACCAGTTCGTGCGTTCGCGCGTCAGAGGAGCTTCGGTTGATGCGCCTCGACGTGTCTCAGCCCGATCGCGAAACAGCGCGGCTACAGTTAGGACTGAACGACAGCTCTCGTCCGTTCGGCACCGAGGGCGTAGATCGCCGGACGGATCATCGAGACGAGGCTGGACATGGCTTACGAGCAGCTACCCATCGTGGAGGTCGAGCTGAGCCGGCTCCTGCTCGACCTGGAGAACTACCGCATCCCGACTCGTCGCGACGATGAAGCCGGAGCCTTGAAGTATCTGTTCGCTTCCGAGGACGTCCTCGGCGCGGCGCGGCTGATCCTTCGCGACGGCTACTTCGACAACGAGGTGCCGATCGTGATCGCGGCGGAGTCACGGGACGAGCCGCCTTCGTACATCGTCCTGGAAGGCAACCGGCGCGTCAGCGCACTCAAGGCTCTCTACGACCCGACGATCGTGCCTGGTCACGAAGCCGAGGTTCGCTCACTGCTCAAGCGGTACGCAGTCGAGGCAGAAAACCTCCCCGAGCGAATCCGCGTGATCGTGGCGCCTGATCGCGCGACCGCCGCCCCGCACGTTGCCCGACTGCACACTGGCATCTCCAAGAAGCGGTGGAGCCGCGACCAACAAGCAACCTTCTACTACTCACTCGTGGACGACCAGACGACTGTGGAGGACGTCAAGGCGCAGTACCCCGATGTCGAGGTCGCAAGGTTCATGAAGATGGCTGTGATGCGACGCTTCCTTGCCGCTGCGCCATTCTCCGATCACACCCTCCGGCAGTACGCCGCCAGCGACGACTTGGCGATGTCGGCCTTTGAGTACGCGTACCGAAGTAAGGACATCGCGGCTGCGATCGGGGTGGAGTTCGATAGAGACGGCATGTTGCTTCCTCGGTCCTCAACTCCCGAAAAGATCGCGTCGAAACTTCCAAAGAAGAAGCTCGGTGCATTGGAGTATCTAGTCGGGGAGTTTCGCGCTGGAAGGCTCAACACCCGCTCTCCGGAGCTCAAGAAGCGTGATGACGCCTACCAGCCGTTCGTGGACCGTCTCAACGGTGTACCCACTACAGCAACGCCGACACCATCACCCGCCGCGCCCGCACCACCGACTCCGCCTGGACCGTCGCAAGGTGTCAGCCACGGAATGCCTCCAAGCGGTCCCGGTAGCGCGACCGGCGGGGCAACGCCACCCCAGCCTGAGCCTCCGAGCGGAGCAGGAAGCCGTGGACCGAACCATCCAGACACAAAGGACACGCTCGATCTGTCTGGCCTCGACTACGAGAACGCACCACTGAACCTCAAACTGCGCTACTTCGAGCTACGACGGATCAACCTGGGAAACTTGCCTATCGCGTCCGCGATCCTATTGCGCTCTGTTCTCGAAGCCACCATCAAGGTCC
This sequence comes from Haematomicrobium sanguinis DSM 21259, assembly GCF_000688395.1. Lineage (GTDB taxonomy): Bacteria > Actinomycetota > Actinomycetes > Actinomycetales > Micrococcaceae > Haematomicrobium > Haematomicrobium sanguinis. The sequence continues at coordinate 150,675 of NZ_JIAG01000002.1, forward strand.
ATTTCGAGGGCTCTGCAACGCCCGCGACAGGCGAGTTGAGTGCGGTTTTCAAAGTGGTCGCGCAAACCTATGGCTCGGAGAAGACTCTCAAATCGACCATCGGCGCCATACAGTCGGGAAACGCCCACAAACATGGCTCTATCCAGTGGTTCAATCTCATCGCGCACAGCGCAGATGCGTCAGTGACCGCAGAGGACGTTCGGCAGGCGTGGAAGGTGGTCAATCCGCTGCTCAGGCGCTTGTTGCGTCCGCCATTACAGTCTGCCCCTGCAACGCCTTGACCACACCGGCGACCGCGGGCGATGCAACGAGCAGTTCTTCGGCCTGCCCCGGATACCGCGCGGAGTAGGTCAGTTCCAAGCGGCATTGGAAGTGCTCGCGATACAGCTTCTCAATCAGTGGAGCCGTGTCATACGTCATGAGCCAGTGCGCCTTCTCCACCGTATTGACGATCGCCGCGAGGGCTGTGTGATCGCGCCCGTCGAACGCGTTGAGGTAGAGCTGAGACCCCGCCTGAACATAGGGCGGATCGATGTACATAAATGCTCGATCGTCCTGAGCGTAACGCTGGATCACTGTCCTGCCGTCAAGGTCTGAGACCGTGATCTGATCGGCCAAGCCTCCGATCGCAGTCAATCGTTCGATGAGCGTTTCGCGATTGAAGCGGGCGTCAATCTTGTATCTCCCTTCCTGCCGCTGACCGCCGATAACTCCGGCATTCAGAATCCCTGAACGATTGGTCCTGTTCAGAAAGAAGAAGGCGAACCCGAGGCGGAGTGAATCTCGCTCATCGCGCGATCTGTATATCTCTCGCTGCTTCTGCCATTCAGCGATCGTAAGTGGGACGGACGCAACCATTTCAACGAAGCTGGCATTGTCTCCGACCGCAGATTTCCAGAAGGCGTACACCGCAGGGTCAATGTCGTTGATAACCAGTTCTTCGACAATGCCCTCACGGAGCAACGCAATCCCAGCTCCCACGCCACCGGCATATGGCTCGATATAACGTGCGCGCTCGACCCTGAGAGCATCGATGATGTCGCCAAAGAAGCCAGCGAGCGCCGCCTTTCCTCCCGGATAGCGGAGCGGCGAGAGCGTTCCGTACCGACGTGACGCGACAACCCGCAGCGTGTCACTCATCAGGACTCCTTCCCCGCTCGATGCGCGGCGACTCGACAGCGAGCCGAGCAGAAGCGCGCATCACCTCGCCCGAGGAACGCCTGATCGCAACGCTCGCAGTTACGCCACGCCTTACGGCGACGTAGCCGCTCATGACGCAGCGCTCGATCAACGTCAGTGAGGCCCGCGTCGCTCAGGCTCGTGAAGTCCTGCATGTAACGGATACTACTCGTAACGACATCACAGAGCCATCGACACGCCGAATCGATGCGGTACACCGTGAAGGGACGCGCCAACCGAATGCGACTGTGTCGTGGTCAGTGCCCTATGGCGCGGTGGGCTCGCCTGCGCGTCACCGCGAGGACGGCACCGGTTGCCGTTCGCGACGCTCCCCCGCACGGACACTTATGAGCTGGATCAGACTGACGGGGCCGATCCAAAGGAACTTGAAGGCGTTCCAGACGAACACCAGGACCAGCAGGTAGAGCCAACCGGGACCCCCGTCGTTGATGATCGTGGTGCAGATCGCCGCGGCGTAGAAGTAGACCCCGGCGAGCAGCATCGCGGGGACGCCCCACTTCAGGCCGCGCCGTGTGCGGATCGCGTTGAGCAGCAGGTTCGTGGGTGCGTAGCGGAGTACGCCATAGCCTCGTGCGCTGAGCGCCACGGACGTCCGGAGCATTGCAGGCCTCTTTCCTCGTCATAGCGCGACGGTGTTCCGTCGTGGAGGCGGCTATGAACCGAGTGCCCGCGAAGGGCCGTCCCGAAGGACCCGCATAGTTTGCTGAACCTGCCTCGCTACCGAGTTTACGACTGTCCTATGGCAGAGGGAACCCCATCGGCAGGCGGGCGTGTACCTCGTCGGTGACCTTGGAGCGAGAGGACACCGATCATGGCCACGTTGGCGGAGCAGGTGCAGGGTGAGCGGATGGCGCGGGTCGCGTTGTCGATGATCGCCGAGCCGAACGACCCGATCACGGGGTACGTCCTGGCCCGTCACGGCGGGGTCGAGACGCTGCGGCTGATCGAGTCCGACGACGAAGTGCCCGGCCTGGCACGCGCCGACACACTGATGTGGCGCGAACGACTGACGGCGCGGGTCACACCCGGCCTGCTGGATCAGATGGCTCAGGCGGAGCGGCATGGATTCGGCACGCTCATCCCCGCCGACAAGGAATGGCCCGCCGGCCTGAACGACCTGAGCGATCGTGCGCCGTACCTGCTGTGGACTCGCGGTGCGGTCTCGTTCTTGATGACGGCGCTGAGCGATCGGTATTGGTAACCCGCGTTATTCGAGTTGGCGCTATTCGGTGTCAGAGAACGGCGTTTCGGTGTGTTCGATCAGTCCGTGTGAGGGGCAGAGCCAGACGAGTGTGATGGTGTCGTCAATGTGCCCGGGTTCGAGCGGCTGGCCGCAGGCGGGGCAGTCGCGGCCGGCGGGGAGGCCGTAGTCGTCGAGGTTGCCGTGCTCATTCATCACGCGCGCGGTCTTCCTGACGGAGCAGTTGGGTGTGCGCGTCGCAGAGGGTCCGGATCCAGCCACGGAGGGTGACCTGTTGGGCGGGTTCTCCGCATTCCTCGCAGATGCTGGTGCTCTGATCCTCGGCTTCTCGGATAATCTCGTTGAACGTCATCTGAAGGTCGATGTCGTCCGCGTCTGCGGGGCGCGCGTAGTAGCGCAGGCCGCCGTATTTCGTCTTGCATTGCTCGAGGATGTAGTCGGGTGAGAGTCGTGTGAGCCGCGCGTCAAGGTCGGCGATGAGGTCGAACCAGCCGGGGCCAGCGTCGATCGTCTCGCCCCAACTGTCAGCGAGGCAGTCTGCGATCGCTTGGATCCGTGGAGGCAGCTTGTCGGTCATGTTCAGAGGTCGGTGGGGGCGTCAGCGGCGATTGAATCGGTCTCGTTGATGAAGGCGAGGAATCGTTGCCCTTTGCTCGAGGTGCGTGGGGCGAAGATGCCCTGGGCGCTCATCATGGTCGTGAGCGGAATGGACGCCAGGCCATTGCGATCGAGATCGGCGGCGGCCTGCTTGACCGGGCCGTCCCAGACGCCCGGGTGGACGTTGAGCGCGGACCCGAGGGGGCCATCGATGCCGCCCATCATGATGTTCGCGTGCTGTTGGTAGAGATCCCGCGCTTGGAGCCAACCGGCCGGGTCTGTGAAGTAGTGCAGCAGCCAGATGTGCAGGGCGTCGAACTCATCGACCAGGCGGGTGAACTGCTCCCGCTCGGTCGCGGCGAACGGTGCCCAGTTGCCGCCGTTCGCGACCGCGGCCGCGAGCCGCTCCCGCTTTTGCTGGCTCGCGGTCTCGGCCGCGGCGCGTTGCGCGCGGGTGACGGCGGCGATGAACTCATCCGATCCGACGATGTCTTCGATCGTGGCGGTCTCGTCGAGCTGGTCGAGCGCGGTCGTGAGGGCGCGGGCGATCGCGACGTTGAACTCGTGCTGTCGTTGCGCCTGCCGGCTCTCGAGCGCATGCGCGAGAGTCTCGGCTGCGAGCGACCCGACGACGGGGACCATCGTCAGGGCTGCTTTCCCTGCGAACGCGAGCGCGTCTTCTGCGGGCTCGTGCGGCGGGACGAGGGCATCGAGATCGGTCATGATCCCATGATGGATCAGGTCGCAGACACTGTGGAGGCGCGGCCCGCTCCCAGCAGGCGAGTTCGTGCGTAGAAAAACGCGATCGTTCCCGCGACTGCGCCGATGATGAGCAGCGCGATCGCTGCGCCGGTGAGGTTCGCCGCGCCCAGCCAACCGGCGATCGGGTAGGTGACGAGGAAGCAGGCGTGGGAGAGGGCGAACTGGGCGGTGTAGACGAGGTTCCGGTTCGCCGGCGTGGATGCGTCCGCGAGCAGCCGGGACGAGGGAGTGTTCACCAGGGAAGTGCCCATGCCCAGCAGCACCCAGGTGCCCAGCAGCACGAACCACCCCGCCCCGGTGCTCGTCGCGACCGCGGTGACCGCGACGGCGACCACGAGCCCGACGACGATGACGGTCGCGCCGGTGATCATGGTGCGGATCACGCCGAGCTTGCCGACCAGCCACGGGATGTTCAGCGCAACGACCAGGGAGCCGATGCCGTAGCAAGCCAACGCCAACGCGAGTGCCTGGTCGCCGAGCCCGAACACGCCGCGGGCATAGACGACCGAGTTCACCAGGACGATCGCGGTGCCCGCGGCAACCACGACGTTGGTGAGCATCAGGAACCGCAGTGTCGGTGTGCGGGCGAACACCTTCGCGCCCAGCGGCAGCCGCTGCCAGAACGGCAGTGCAGGCCCATCATCGGGGTGTGCGGGCAGCTTCGAGAACAGCACCAGCAGGGCGGAGCAGGTGAAGCCGATCGCGGTGCCGACGAACAGGTTGTTGTAGCTGATCACGGTCAGCAGTGCCGCGGCGATCGTCGGGCTCAGCAGCGCCTCGAGGTCGTAGGCCAGTCGGGACAGCGACAGCGCCCTCGTGTATTCGTCAGGCTCCGGGAGGACCGACGGGATGAGGGACTGGAACGCGGGCGTGAACGTGGCCGAGGCGGACTGCAGGACGAACACGAGCACGTAGATCTGCCAGGCTTCGGTCACGAACGGCAGCATCAACGCGATAGCCAGGCGGATCAGGTCCGCGGAGATCAGGACGGCCTTCTTCGGCAGCCGGTCGACGACCGCGGCGATCAGCGGCGCAACACCGACGTAGGCGACCATCTTGATCGTCAACGCCGTGCCGAGCACCGACCCTGCGGCAGCGCCGGCGATGTCGAACGCGAGCAGACCCAGAGCGACGGTGAGCAGGCCCGTTCCGAGCAGGGCGATCACCTGCGCGGAGAACAGCTTCGCGTAGGTCGGGTTGCGCAGAACCTGCAGCATCAGCGGACCTCCCCGGGGGTGGGGTGCTCGCCGCGGTGGTGCGCCGGGTCGGCGCTGAGGGTGTGCTGGGCCTGGAAGATCGCATCCGCGACCAGCTGCCGGGCGTGCTCGTTCGTCAGCCGGTAGAACACCTTCGTGCCCTCCTGCCGGGTCGACACGATCCGCGCCAGGCGCAGCTTCGCGAGATGCTGCGAGACCGCGGGGGCGGACTTGTCGACGATGTCCGCGAGGTGGTTCACCGACAGTTCCTGGTCGCGCAGCGCGAGGATGATCCGGATCCGGGTCGCGTCGGCGAGCATCGAGAACACCTCGACCGCGAGCTCGACATACTCGCTTTCCGCCGACAAGGAACACTTCGTATCTGCGTGCATACGCAGATTATTTCATAGATGGGAGGGTGCGAGGTCCGGAAGAGGGATGCTGACGCGGTCGATGACGGTCGCCGCGTAGGCGGCGTTGTTCGCGGCGATGGCAGTGGACCAGGCGATGGCCGAATTGATCTCCAGGCCGGTGAGGCGGCTGAGCACCACGGGCGGGAGCTGCTGGGTGAGCGCGATAAGGGCACTTGCCCGGGCGAGCCGCGGGGGGATGCCGAGGTCTCTGAGCCGCTGGTTGAGGGTGGAGGGGGCCATGTGCTGTCCGGCGCGGGCTCCGGGATAGAGCCATTCCTGCTCGATGCTCTCGACGAACATCCGCGGTGCTGTCCGGTTGCGGGCCGCGCCCTCAGCGAATGGGGCGAGCTCGGCGGGCAGCACGAGCGGCGCTTCGCCGAGACGGACAAGAACGGTGTCATCGGCGATAGTGAGGTCGTCCGCGCGCAACTGGACGGTGCGCGCAGCCCGGATCCCGAACATCAGCATGAGGCCGGCGGCGAACTTCGTGTGCGGGTCGATGGCAGGGTCTGTGGTGATGTCGGCGAACAGTCGCCAGCGTTCGTCGTCGCTGATCCCGCGAGGGCTCAGGGGGCTGCTCTTCGGGGTCGGCGCGGCGAGGGGTGCGGTGAAGCGCCGGGAGGATGCCCATCGGACGAAGTGGTGCAGGTGCGGCCTGGGGCCGGCTGCGAGCCAGGCATCGAGGTCGCCCTGCGACAGCGACGACAGGGAGCCGCCGCGTCCGCGGATCCAGGCCAGGAGATCGATGATGGACATGATCTCGATCCGCCGCCAGGACAGCTGCCCGGAGCGGGTGGGCATGGTGTTCTTCCGCAGCTGACGAAGGTGCCGCCAACGCGCGTATTGCGTGATCCGACGTCGCTCGCCTGGATCGGCGATTTCCGCGAGTGCCTCCGCGAGCCAGGTCTCGAAACGGGCGAGGAGTTCGTCCCGCGGAGGGAGCAGGCCGTGGTCGACGAGCACGGATCTCACCGACCTGGTCTGGCTCTCGGACCCAGCCTGATCGAGATACTCGTGGGTGCGTAGCCCCGGTGTGGTGAGGAGCTTCGTGACCAGCGCGCAGGCGACCGTTCCGCGTTCAAACGCGTAGATGACCTTAGACGGGGTGCCGTGGAACCAGCGAGCTCTCATCTCCGCGATCCGGGAATCACTAGCGGCGAGATCGTCGGGGATCATCTCGCGGATCATCTCGTCGGCGCGGCAGCGCGGGCAACGCTTCGCGATCAGTCGCGTGACTGTGCCGCAGACGGTGCAGGGGCGGAACGACTCCGGTTGCCTCGGGTAACAGAGCGGGCAGAACGGCTGCCCGTCGACGCGTCCGTTGACCAGGCGATCGTCGCCGCAGCTCGTGCAGGTCTCGATGATCTGCGGGGTGCAGGCCCAGCAGAGGTAGCCGGGCCCGTCGTCGGCGCGCTTGTGGCGGAGCCTGACTTCGCCGCAGCTCACGCAGGGCGTGCGGGGATTCGCGCATTGCTCGCAAACGGCGCGAGCGGTGTCCGGCCATCGGCACTGGCGCGTGTTCCCGCAGGCCGTGCAGGTGTCGATGCTGGCCGCGTCGCTGCAGGCCTTGCAGATCGCCTTCTCGCTGCCGTGGAACAGGCAGGCGGCGACCGTCCCGCAGACACTGCAGGTATCCGTCTGCGAGGCGGATCGGCAGGTCGAGCAGACCGGGCCGTCCGGGCCGCGGAACGCGATGAGCCGATGGTTCCCGCAGGCCACGCAGGCGGCGTTCTCGTCGTCGAGCTTGTTCGTGCATCGCTGGCAGAGCCTCCGGCCGTCGGAGAGCACACGCTCCAGGTTCGTGACATCGCCGCAACCATCGCAGGGCTGGTGGTGGGCGATGCGGTAGCAGCGCCGACAGCTCACCTTCCCCTCGACGCGCTCGGTCAGCGTGCGGGTCGTCCCGCAGCCTCCGCAGCGCCGCTCCGGAAGCCGGGCCCCGCCGACGCGCATCAGATCATAGAACGTGCCGAACAGCACCGACCCGGCCGCGGGATCCGCGAACCACTCGCTCCCGTGAGCGGCGAGCTCGAGCATGAGCCTCGTGCTGCGATCCCGCGCAGAGGGCATGCTCGCCAGAGCGGTGCGGATTACCTCGGCAGCGATGCGTCGATGGCGACGGACCTCATCGACGATCCGGGCGCGCGCATCGCGCCCCATCTCTCTCCAGCAGCGCCGGCAGTAAGCGGCCTCGCCTGGCCCCGGCTGCAACCAACGCTCCTCATGGCAGCGGTCGCAGCGTCCGGTCCGCCCCGTTCTGCGTCGCGCGCACGGGCTGCAGATCCGCCCCTGTTCGATCACCTGAATCAGCGGGCGCTGCTGCCCGCAGAGCGCGCATCCGGGAGGACGCACTGTCTCCGCCCCTGCATCTCGCAGACGCAGCAGCAGCCCGGCCAATGCTGGAGGCATGTGCGGGTCCATCGAGGTCAGCAGCTGCGGCGAGGCGTCCACCAGGTCCCGTGTGCGCTTCGCGACGGGCAGCTGCTTGAAACTGGCTTCCACGACCTCCTGGATTCGCGCGGGGTCGAGGATGCGTTCGACTGCGGTGATCCGGGCTGTCAGTTCCGCGAAAACCGGATCACGCATCCGGCGGAAGGATCTGCGCCCGGCGGGGACGCAGGCCCGACTCGCGAAGACGCTTCGTCGCCGAATCTCCCCGCTCCGGTGCCGCATGGGTCGTTCCCGTCGCAGCGGCCTCGCCGCCCAACAGCACCCGCGGAGCGAGCTCCTCGAACGTGCAGTCGAAGATGTCCAGCAGCGCGACCAACGCCTGCATGTTCATCCGCTCCGGCTTCTCCGCCGCGAGCCGATAGACCTGGCTCGTCGACAGATGCACCCCTCTCTCCTCGAGAAGCGGCACCAGCTTCGTCGTGGAGAACATCCCCGCCGCCGCCATCACCTCGCGAAGACGCCATTCGTAGCCGATCAACCTCATGATTCCGTTCCTTCCTCACCGCTCGGACGGTGACGTGTTCGCTCCAGTGCCTGACTCATCATCGTGTTCATGTAGTCCGTGCTCACCCCGGTGTAGATCGCGGTCGTCGACTGGTGCAGATGCCCAACCTGCCGCTGAACGAACCCCGGATCGACACCCGACTCGATCAGGTGCGTCACATACGAGTGCCGCAACGCGTGCGGCGTGAGCACTTCATCCAAGCCCAACGCGTCCCGGTAGGTCGCAAACCGCGAATCGAGCTCCCGAGTCCGCAGACGCGTCCCACGCTCAGACAACCAGAGCGCCGTCGTGCACTCCGAACGCACCATCAGTGGCCGCACCTGCTCGATGTACTCCTGCAGCGCCTCAACCGCCCAATCGAACAGCGACACCACCGCCCGCCTCTTCGGCGGACCACCCCGCGACGACTTGCCGTGACGCACCTGCATCACGCCCAGCTCCCCGAATTGCGGGGCCTTCGCGTTGCGGTAGAAGTCCGTCACATCCAGCCCGACCGCTTCGCTCGCCCGCAAACCCCACGCATAGACGACCTTCATCAGCGTCGCGTCACGGAATGCCGGCAACGCGCCCTTGCGGTGCCCATCCAACACCCGAGACACCTCGTCATCGGCATGATCGAGCAGGCGTTGCAGCTCCTGGCGCGTCAACGGCCGCCGCCCAGCCCCGCCCTCGTAGTCCTGCAGATGAGGGAGCGTGTTCCACTCGTGACAGACCTGCACCGGATGCGTGCCGAACCGTTGCATGCACTCGTCGACCCATCCGTAGTGCGGCGAGCAGACGTAGTCGCAGAACTGGCGCACCGCGCCCTGATACGACCGGATCGTGGATGCCGCCACCTGGCGTTGCGAGACGAGCAGCATCATCCACTCGTCGAAATCGCTCGCCGACCATTCCCACGGCTTCTTCATCGCATACGCCTCGAACCGGCGCACCACACCGACCCCGGCCGTCACCGAATCCCCCTTGAGCCGACGGCCGCCGAGCTGCTGCATCCGCCAGCCCTCGATCATCGCGTCGAACACCGACTCGGGCGCGTTCAGGAACGAGACACCACTCGCCAAGTACAACGACGACACCCCATGCGGCACCCGTTTCGCCACACCCACACCCACTCTCATAACGCGCTAATCCTGCATTAAACGCGAAACCTGGAAGCGCTGCAACTTCGATCCGCGGCATCACGCGGACACCACTGCGGCGCGGTGTAGCTTTTCCGACAGGGGGAATCCCGCGGATCCTGCATCCACCGCAATACCGCCGAGAAGCCACGATCACGGGCGCTCGCGCTGCGACCGCCTATGGAGAGCAGGTCGCGGGCGAGCTGGCGGCGGGTCTTGCCGATGAGGAACGGGTCGTCGTCTCCGGTGGCGCCTATGGGATCGAAGGGGCCGCGCACAAGAGCGTGCTTGCCGCGAGCGGTCAGACGATCGCCGTTCTGGCCGGCGGGTTGGACCGCCCCTACCCGGCCGGGCACAGCGAGCTGCTGAATCGCATTGGGGATGTCGGCTTGCTGGTGAGCGAGCTGCCGCCGGGAGCCGCACCGACCAGACACAGGTTCCTGGCCCGCAACCGCCTGCTGGCGGCGCTCTCGGGTGCGACCGTGATCCCCGAGGCCGGTCCTCGGTCCGGGTCGATGACCACTGTCATCGCCGCACGCGAACTCAGCCGGGGCGTCGGTGCGGTGCCCGGCCCGGTGACCAGCGTCGCGAGCGCGGGGCCGAACGAACTCATCAAGCAAGGCTTCGCCTCGCTCGTCACCCAGCCCAGCGACGTGATCGACCTACTCGACGCCGACAGAACCCCGGACCGGACTGTGACGCGGCCCGAGGTCGGACGCGAGTTCGGGCACCGGCACCCGTCGCCGGGCACGCCGGGGCGCTCTCTCTGACGGCCGCCCTCGCTGGACGGGTTCACAAGCTCGGTGCGGGGCGTGATGTGGTCGCTGGCCGCACCGCATCAGCCGTCGTACCTTCGTGAGCGATCGCCTGGGCGCGGTTGAGGGCGGCGCGGGCGCGGATGGCGTCGATCTTCTGGCTGGTGCTCTCCGGCGTCGGGCCGAGCGGGGTCCGGTCGTCGGTGATGCCGTAGCGGTCGCGGTAGGCGGCGACGGTGCGAGCGGCACGCCACCACGCCGCCTTCTGCTTGTCGCCCCTCGGAGCCGCGCCGAGGTCGGCCGTCCACGGCTCCTCATCGGTGAGGTAGCCGCGGAGCACGGCGTCGGCGCGGCCTTCGATCAGCTCGCGGCGCTCGTCCAGGGCTCGCCGCATGTCGTCTGCCATCTGCCCGCCGGCGTGCGGGATCAGTCCGACGATCAGCCTCGGGGCCTTGCGGGTGCGGCCTGATCCGGCGGGCCGGGCGGTGGCGCGTGCCACGCGGGCGTGCAGGACGGAGGCGATGTCATCGGCATCGTCCAGACTCCGCGCGGCGACCAGCCGCGGGAGCAGCGCGTCGAGGTCGTGGTGGTTGGCCTCGGCGTGACGCAGCTCGGCCGACAGCGCGCCGTAGGCGTCGGAGCCGAGCACGTCTTCGATCTGCTCGGCGGTGATCCCGGACGCGGCGAGCAAGGTCGCCCAGCGGTCGTGCTGGGCGGCTTGCGCGATCGTGTCGTACTCGGCCGCGAGCGGCGCGATCGAGCCCCAGCGGTCCTGCTCGGCAGCGACCGTCTCGTGCGCAGACAGCTCGGCGCCGATGTGCTGCAACACGCCGTAGAGGATCGAGCGAGCGGTGACGTTCGGGTTGTCTCCGGGATGCGGCACCGCGTGTTCTGCGTCCTCTCGGTCGACGGTGACATAGGCGTGGTTGCTGTGGGCGCCGCGGGTCATGGAGACGTAGAAGTTCTCCCGCGTCGTGGTGGCGGTGACGACCGCGTGCGCGGTGTCGGTGGTGACGCCCTGGGCGCGGTGCGCGGTGATCGCGTAGCCGAGGTCCAGGTGCTCGGCCACATAGTCGGCCGGCAGGACGATCCCGCCGCCGAACCTGCGCCCGGCCGGGCGGATGCTGACCGACCCGTCCTCGCGAACTCCGGTGACGGTCCAGCGGGAGCCGTTGCGGACCCAGGTTCGGCCGTTGCGGAGCCGCCGGTCGTTCTCGCGGGTGATGACCAGATCGCCCTCGGAGACCGCGGTGCCGTCGCGCAGCGGCAGTTCGCGGGTCGGGTTTACGGTGCCGTCGATGATCCGATCCGCCCGCGCTCTGGCGTTCAGCTCGGTGACGGTCGCGTGGGTCTCGGTCACCAGGATCGACGCCCGCCCGGCAGCAAGATCGGCCCGCCATTCTGTGTAGGCGGCGTCGATCATCGCTTCCTCGTCGCCGCCGGTGATCCGGCCGTGCTCGATCAGGGCGTCGATCGCCTCGGCACGGCCGTGGCGTAGCTGGAGCGAGGTGGTCTTCTCCCATTCGTTGGTGAAGCGGTGCAGATCGGTCAGCTCGGGGGCGTCATCGCGGGCGTGCACGAGCATGGCGAAACTGCCGCCGGCGCCGGGTGATTGGAGCTGGCCCCAGTCGCCGACCAGGAGGACTTTCGCGCCGGCCTTCTCGGCTTCGTGGGTGAGCCGATCCAACGACATCGTGCCGGCCAGGCTCGCCTCGTCGATGATGACGAGCTGCCCGGCCGTGAACGTAGTCCCGTACATGAGGTGGTTCTGCCACCACTTCGCCGTGTTCTCCGTGGCGATGCCGAGGTCATCGGCGAGGACCTGCGCGGCGACCGCCGAGGGGGCGAGCCCGATCACCGACCCTGTGCCGTGCTCCTTCTCCCACGCCCTGCGGAGCCCGTTCATCGCCGTCGTCTTCCCGGCCCCAGCCGGGCCGACCAGCACGTCCACGACCCGACCGGAGACCGCGATCGCGGCAAGGGCCGCGGCCTGATCCTCGCCGAGCACCCGGCCGCGTGCGTCGGGCTTGCGGGCGATCCTCTCAACCGTCTCCAACGGCACCACCGGCCCGGCCGTTGTGGCGGCACGCGCCAGGAGTCGGTCTTCGGCGGCCAGCAGGACTTCGGATGAGAACAGGGTCGAGGCGTGCGGCCGGAACCGAGAGGTGCCGTCCACGCGGCGGAACTGCAACGGGCTGGACGCCAGCTCCGGCGGCGTCAGCCGCAGCGAAGCGTGCTCGGCGGCATCGACCACGAGCCCGGTGATCGCCTCCCGGTCCTGGATGCTGGCGAACCGCCACCCCATCAACTGCCGGGATGCTTCGGCATGCAGGTTCCAGCGGGTCCAGGTCGAACGCTTCTCGCCCACCGTCTCCATCACGGTCTGCCCGACCTCGCGCACCACATCCAGCGGCACGTCGTCGGCGCGCAGCACCCGCCGCGGTGCGTCTGCGGTGGATGCGGTGAACGTGCGCGCCCAGCCGTTCGCGTCCCGGCGCAGCACCCGGCCGGCGCGCTGCCGCCACTCGGCGGTGAGGTCGGCCAGCGACCGGACCTGCTTCTCCGGCCTCGTGGCGAGCGTCGCCTGCGCCCGAAGTTTCAGCACCGTTCGCGCGGAGGGCTGCCTGCCGTGCTTGGCGACGTACCCGGCGATGAGGCGGTCTTTCTCGGCCTCGATGTGTCGGGACCGGGTGGAGAACTCGGTCACCAGCTCGTCGGGCACGCCCTCGATTTCCCATGCCGGGTTCCGGTCCCTGCCCCGTTCGCGTGCTTCCCATTCGACGCCGAGGACGCGGGTGAGCTGGTCGGCCAGCGCGGCGTTGTAGAGCTCGGAGACTGCGACGACCACGGAGTGCATCGGCCGGCCGGCGAGGGTCCGCCAGCGGCCGTCCTGCACGGTCAGGACCTTGTTGCTGACGACGACGTGGGTGTGCAACTGCGGGTCGCCCGCACGGCTGTCGTAGTGATCGAATGCCGCGGCCACGACACCGGCGACGTCGACGTGCGCAACCGCGCCGTCCGGCCCGGTTGCACCGACGCGGGTTGCGGCAACCTCGCGTTCGAGGAACGCAACCAGCTCTGCAACCGCCGCATGATGGGCGTCCGCGATCAGGGCTTGGGTGCCGGCGTCCGCGACCGCCCAGATCGTGGAGACTGACTTGGGCACGCTGAATGTGAAGTCGTAACCGGCTACTGCGCGGCGGGTGCCGCGCTCGGCTTCCTCCGCCTCGATCGCGGCCACTTCCTGCGCTCGAGTCGCCGGCCCCAACTCGGGGTCGAGGGCGTCGACGCGCTGCTTGATCCGCTCGGTGATCGACGCGAACTGCTGGTAGGCGCGGCCCAGCGGCTCGCCCGTGATCGGGTCATGGCCCATCCCGACCAACAGCGCGAGCTGAGCTTCAGAGACCTGCCCTCCCTCGACCAGGTCGCCGTGCCCGAGACGACCCAGCCCCGAGCCCATCCAGAAGCCCGGCGGCGTGCCCGCCTCCGCGTAGTAGCGGGTCAGCGGCGTGCTCAGGCTCCGGTCGCCGTCGCCCGCGGCGATGGACTTCAACAGGTACTTGTATCCATCGCCCGCGCTCATCACGCGCATCGAAACCGTCACCTCGGCTGCTCCTTCCGGCCGCGCTCGGAGAGCAGGTGAGCCCGCGAGACCGGTCGCATCAGATGCGACAAAGCCCGAAACGGCCTCGTCTGAAAGACGTGTGATGGCTCGGTGGGCCGGCGAACGAGAGCTGGCGGCGCCGCCTGAGTCACGGATTCCGAAGTACGCGGGGGTGGTGCGCCGCGCGCGGGTCACGGCATCGGCGACGAGGCAAGCGGTGGCGGTTCGAGTGGTCGCGCACCTGGTCGCTGACCAGCCCGGTGGTGACCTCATGCGTGAAGTCCGACCGGGATCACCCGTCAACCGGAGCCCTCATGCACGACCCTCACGACCGGACTCGCCCACTCAGGGTCGGATCACTGTTCTCCGGGTACGGCGGTCTCGACCTCGCCGTCGAACATGCCTTGGATGGCGAGACGATCTGGTTCTCCGAGAACAACGAACACGTCTCCCGCATCTTCGCCCACCACTGACCCGACGCCCCCAACCTGGGCGACATCACCACCATCGACTGGCGCACCGTCGAGCCGGTCGATGTTCTCTGTGGAGGCTTCCCCTGCCAGGACGTCTCGACCGTGGGCAAGCGCGCCGGCCTCGCGCCCGGCACCCGCTCCGGGCTCTGGTCGTACATGGCCGCCGCGATCGACGCGCTGCAACCCCAGCTCGTCGTCATCGAGAACGTGCGCGGCCTGCTGTCCTCACCCGCCGTCCGCGCACCCCTAGAAGAAGACGACGATGCGCATAGCAATCCCGACCACGCAACCCCCGGCGATGCAGCCCTTCGCGAAGTGGAACCCGACCCGTGGGGTCTGGGAGACCTCGCAGCTCGACCTCTCCGGGCAGTCGGCGCCGTACTCGGCGATCTGGCCGACCTGCGGTATGACACGCAATGGATCGGCCTACCAGCGTCCCTTGTCGGCGCTCCTCATCCCAGGCTTCGCGTCTTCATCCTCGCCCGCAGCCGGGGCACTGTTCAGGACGCCGCTCGCCACGGACTCGACTCGTGGCGGCGAGTCACTGGAACAGGTGAGGGCGAGGCGGGGGACGATCGCGCTCTCGCATCAGATCATCGACCTCGCGCTAAACGGGCCGACTGGCTTGCAGAGCAAGAGCAGCGAACCCGAGATGCTGTGGTTCCTGATCGAGGACATCTTCGCCGCTGGGGACGCTACGCCCGCGCCATCGCCCGATGGGAGCATGTGACAGGACGAATCGCGCCAGCGCTGCTAGACAGGACTAGTGGACCGCGGCCGTCGCCCGAGTTCGTGGAGTGGTTGATGGGTCTCCCCAGTGGTTGGATCACTGATCCGATCCATCAACTCACGGCTAATCAGCAGATCGCTGCGCTCGGCAACGGCGTTCTTCCGCTACAAGCGCTCTCGGCGATGCGCGTCGGCGCACTCGTGCAGGCCGATGCTGCTTCGTTGGCTGGAGTCCAGCACCCGATGGTGTCGCGAGGATGCACGGTCTCGCAGGAGGAGGAAGGCGAGGACGAGAAAGCCGGCGAGAGTGCCTGAGACGATCAGCGTGTTGATCGACTGCGCCAACATGACGGCGGCGGTGAGCCCGTCCCGGAGCTCAAGTTCGGCGATCATGAGTCCGGGTTCGTCCGCGGGTAGTGCGGCCAGCGTGGCGCCGTTCGGGGCGAGTACCTGGCTAGTGCCGGTGGTGGAGAGGTTGACCACGCTGCGGCCGGTCTCGATGGCGCGCATGCGCGCGAGCGCAAGCTGTTGCAGGTTCTCATCGGTGCCGCGGAAGTCGGCGTTGTTCGTCTGGAACATGAGCACCTGGGCACCGCTGTTCGCGGCTTCGTGAATGACATCATCGAATGCCACGTCGAAGCAGATCGCCAGTCCCACCTCTACGCCGTCGACCTCGATGGCGGGCGTGTCGACGCCGGCGGCGTACTCGCGTTCAAGGAGGTCTACCAGGCTGGGCACGAGCGCGCCGTAGAGCCACCGGTCGGGCACGTACTCGCCGAAGGGGACGGGATGGCGTTTGGCGTGGGTGGCCATCGGCCCGTTCGAGGTCCAGAGGAAGGAAGTGTTGTAGACGAGGTGGCCGTCTGCCGCGGCGGCATTGAGCAGGATCGGCGCATCGTATCGGGCGGCTGCATCGTCGAGCGCGTGAGCGGTGGCCTCGTCGGCGAGGGGATCACTGTCGACGCCGCCCTCGGGCCACAGCACGACGTCGACCTGTTCGTCTTCGAGAGGGGCGGAAGCGGCGAGCTGCGATTCCAGGACCGCGCCCGGTTCGTGCTCATCGACGTACGCGGCGGGGCCGTTGCCCTGCACAGCGCCCACCCGGATGGTGCCTGCGTGACTGGTCGGGAACTGCGGCACCAGGACCATCACCGCTGCGAGACCGAGCGCAGGGATCGGCGCCGCCCACGAAGCTAGAGGTGTTCTTGGGCGCTCGGTGGCGTTACCGCGTGCCGGTTGCGCGCGCACGATCCAACGGAGTGCTTCGATCGCGGCGGCGCACACGGCGACCATCAGGAAGCCCGGGCCGGAGACGCCGACCCATGACGCGATCGGCGCGATCGGGCTTTCCGATTGGCTCATCGCCACCCGTCCCCACGGGAATCCGCCGTAGGGCCAGGAGCCCATGATGAGTTCGCGGATCGTCCAGGCTCCCGCTACCAGCAGCGGCAGCGCCAGCAGCCGAATCGCGGAGGTGTTGCGCCGGCGCGGCAGCCATCGGTAGGCGAGGGCGATCGGCACCGTCAGCACAGCCGTGTAGATCGTCAGCGCGCCAGCTAGGGCCACCCACGGGACCCAGCTCAGCGGATGCTCCCCGAGAAACTGCGCCGACCAGGACACGTGAGGAAACCAGAACGCTGCGCCGAAGACTGTCCCGACCAGCAGCGCCGCCCAGGACCGTCGCCCGATGAGAGTGACCAGGGACAACGTCACCGAGACGAACGCCAGCGGCCACCACCCGAGTGAGGGGAACGCCGCATCCATCGCGAGCCCGGCCACGCCGGCAACTGGCATCGCGGCCCACAGCGGCAAGGGCGCAGGCTCGGACGCCCGCGTGCGCGTGGCGGCAGATGTCTCGACTCTGAGCCCGGAAATGGTGCTGCTCCCTGTTCTAGCGAGGGTCGGACTCCTGTATTTGCGCGCGTACGTGGTCCATGTCTAGGTCGCGGATTTTGCCGATCAGTTCGTGTAGCGCTTTGGCTGGGAGTGCTCCGGGCTGGGAGTAGACCAGGACGCCGTCTTTGAAGCCCATCAGCGTGGGGATGGAGGTGATCTGTGCGGCGGCGGCCAGGGATGCCTGGGCCTCGGTGTCGACCTTGGCGAACAGGATGTTGGGATGCTCGGCGGACGCGGCCTCGAAGACGGGGGCGAAGCTGCGGCATGGTCCGCACCAGGCGGCCCAGAAGTCGACCAGCACGATGGGATGGTCGGTGATGGCGGCTGAGAATGCGTCTTCGGTGAGGTCGATGGTTGTCATGAGGGTGGGGCTCCGGAGTCTGGTCGGCGACGGTGTGTTGTGAGGTGAAGCGGATCAGCCCGGGGTCGGTCGGGCTAGGGCGTGTCTCGTAAAGATTCTTGTGGGAACTGGGAGTGTGGAGGCATGTCACGTTTCCAGCTCCTCTCGGATAATCAATGGGGGATGATCGCTGATCTGCTGCCCGGCCCGACGGGCAGGCAGGGCCGCCCGTTCGCTGATGCGCGCACAATGGTCGAGGGCATCATCTACCGGTATCGGTGCGGGATCGCGTGGCGTGATCTCCCCGAAGTGTTCGGGCCGTGGCAGACCGTCTGGCGGTGGCATGCCCGGATGGCTCGCGAGGGCAGCTGGGATCTCGTGCAGGCTCGCCTGCACGAGCACGCCGATCGTGCAGGCCTGATCGACTGGTCGGTGTCGGTGGATTCCACGATCGCTCGCGCGCACCAGCACGCAACGAATGTGGCTCGGGTAAAAAAGGGATTCATCGAATTACAAGAATCTGCTGATCGAGCCGCTTGATCATGCGATCGGTCGTTCCCGGGGCGGGTTATCAACGAAGACGCATCAACTCGTTGACGGGCAGGGCCTGCCGCTCGTGACGATCTGCACGGCCGGTCAGGACGGAGACTCGCCGATGCTGATCCCGCTCATGGAACAGCTTCGTGTCGGGCGTCGCAACAGGCCCGACGCCCTGTTGGGTGACAAGGCGTACTCATCGCGGGCGAACCGGACCCACCTCAGAGACCGTGGTATCGAGGCAGTGATCCCCGAACCTCGCGACCAGCAGGCCAACCGGAAGCGGCGCGGTTCGCGAGGTGGCCGCCCGCCGAGGTTCGATGCTGAGAAGTACCGGGACCGGAACGCGATCGAACGAGGCTACTGCCGGTTGAAGCAATGGCGTGGGCTCGCCACCCGGTACGACAAACTCGCGATCGTGTACCGGGCCTCGGTTGTGCTCAATGGTGTGATTGCCTGGCTCAACTATTTACGAGACACACCCTAGGCCGAAGGGACAGTTGAGAGCGGTCAGCCGGCAGACGAGGACGAGGACCACCGTGATGAGTCCGAGGCCTCCGGTGGCGATCGCCCAGGCCGGCGGCAGCTCGATGAGGAGCACGAGCGTTCCGGTGAGCAGGACGAAGATGCCGAAGACCTTCTGGAGGGCGTCGGCTGGTATGCGTCCTGACAGGCGCGCACCGAGGAGCGCTCCGAGCACGGCCATCGCGGTGACCGCGGCCACGAGGGGCCAGTCGAGGGTCACCGTGGTCAGGTAGCCGGCGAGTCCGGCGAAGGACTTCATCGCGATCACCAGCAGTGAGGTGCCCACGGCCACCGGCATGCTGAGGCCGCCCAGCAGCACGAGGGCGGGGACGATGAGGAAGCCGCCGCCGGCGCCGACGATCCCGGTGATGAGGCCGACGACGATGCCTTCGAGCATGGTCCGCAGCATCGGCAGCGAGTGGGCGCGGCCGGTCCCCGCATCGGCGGTGGGTTGGTCGGTGTCGCGCCTGGGCTTTCTGGTGACCATCGCGATCGCGGTGGCGATCATCATGATCGCGAAGGCCACCATCAGCACGGCACCGGGGAGCTGGCCTCCGATGAGTCCTCCGGCGAAGGCGCCCACCATGCCAGCGGCTCCGAAGATGAGCCCGGTGCGCCATCGGACTCGACGGTGCCGGGCGTGCACGACGAGGCTGGACAGCGAGGTCACGCCGACGATCAGAAGCGAGGCCGCGATGGCCTCTTTCGGGGGCATGCCTGCGATGTAGGTGAGCAGCGGGACGGTCAGGATCGACCCGCCACCGCCGAGCGTCCCTAGTGTCCCGCGCCGTTAGTTCGTTGCAATAGTCGTCCGAGGGATTCGAGGATCTGGTCGGCGGTCTTGGTCCAGATGAAGGGCTTCGGGTTCTCGTTCCATGCCTTGACCCAGTCGCGCAGATCCTTCTCCAGCGCCTGGACGCTGCGGTGATCCGAGCGTTGCAGGAGGTCGCGGGTCACCTCCGCGAAGAGCCGTTCGACTTGGTTGATCCAGGAGGAGTATGTGGGCGTGAAGTGCATGTGGAACCGGGGGTGCTTTTCCAGCCAGGTCTTCACGGTCGGATGCTTGTGCGTGCCGTAGTTGTCGCAGACCACGTGGATATCGAGGTGTGCGGGCACTTCTTTGTCGATCTTGGCCAGGAACGTCTTGAACTCTGTGGCCCGGTGTCTTCGATGCGTGGATGCGATCACGGTGCCGTCTTCAACGTTCATCGCCGCGAAGAGGCTCGTGGTGCCGTGCCGGAAGTAGTCGTGGGTGCGCTTCTCCGGCATGCCAGGCATCATCGGGAACGCCGGCTGGGACCGGGACAGCGCCTGCACCTGGGACTTCTCGTCAACGCTGAGCACGACCGCGGACTCGGGCGGATCCAGGTAGAGCCCGACGATGTCGTAGACCTTCTCCACGAACAACGGGTCGTTGGAGAGCTTGAACCCGTCCGTGCGGTGAGGCTTGAGCCCGAACGCCTTCCAGACCCGCCCGATCGTCGAGCGCGACAGCCCGGTGCGCTCGGCCATCTTCGCCCTTGACCAATGCGTCGCGTTCTCCGGCGTCGACTCCAACGTGGCCACCACGACATCCTCCACCTGCTCCGCGGTCACCGTCGCGGGCCGGCCGGGACGCGGATCATCGACGAGCCCGTCCAGGCGATGCTCCAGAAACCGCGACCGCCACTTCCCGACCGTGGGGCGACTGATCCCGAGACGCTCGGCCACCACCGTGTTCGCGTCCCCCGTCGCGCACTCCAGCACGATCCGCGAGCGCAACGCCAGAGCCTGCGACGACTTGCGCCGCCGAGCCCAGCGAACCAGCTGCGCACGCTCGTCATCGGCGAGAACCAGATCAGCCTTCGGACGCCCCGTTCGTGCCATACCCCATTCTAAAACATAGACAACGAATTACTGGCGCATGACACTAGCGCGAGCCCGACACCGACGGCGAGCACGAGGGTGAGGATCAGGGTGCCGCTCACTCGTGCTCACCGGGCATCGTGGTTGGTGCTGCGGGTCGTGACGCCGACCGTGCCGATGCCGGTCCAAGATGCGGGGTCGTTGCAGTTGAACGCCGTCGGAACGTCGGAGCACGCAAGGGCATCACAGTTCCCGGGTCGCGACCGGGATGGATGCGATCGCGCTCCGTGCGGTGGGGCTGGCCGTGACCTTGTTCCAGGGCATGCGGGAGAGGATGCGGCCCATCAGGCAGGAGCCGGTGAGCGCCGCGACGACGAGCCCGGCGCTGAGCGCGAACGCGATGAACCGGGACTCCGGCCAGAGGAACTCGGCCACGAGCAGGCTCACCAGGACGATCAGCCCGGCCGTGAACCGCACCTGGCGCTCGATGTCCCAGCGAGCTGCGCCGCGGACCACCTGGCCGCCAGCGGCTTCGAAGGCGGGCACGCCGCCGGTGAGCACGTTGGCCGTCCGCACGCCGGCGGCAGCGAGATGCTGCTGGGCCTGGGCGGCGCGGTTGCCGGACTGGCACACCAGCACCGCGCGGTGCCCGAGCCGCTCTGCCAGCTCCGAGGCGTGTTCGGTCAGCAGCGGCAGCGGGACGTTGTACGAGCCGTGGATATGGAGGGTCTCGAACTCGGCCGGTGACCGCACGTCGATGATCGTGAGGTCGTCGTGGAGCTGACGCCACTGGGCGAGTTCCTCGGCGGTGATCGTTCGGAGTTCGGCGGAGGGATTGGTCATGGGGTGGTTCCTCGTCAGGTCTGGCCGCGGGCAGCGGAGATGCGAACGGAAGGGGCTGGGGCCGACCGCCCGTCGGAGGATGCGAGCGGTCCGCTGTGCATCAGGCCAGTGCGGTCTCGCTGGTGGCCTCCTGCCATGCGCGCCAGGCGTTGTAGCTGCCGTCGAGTTCTACGACGTCGTGCCCGGCGCGTCGTAGGGCGCTGGCGGCGACGGTGTTCCGCATCCCGGACTGGCAGTAGGTCACGATCGTGCCGGAGCGCGGCAGCTCGTCTTGGTGCCAGAGCACGCGCGCGGCGCTGAGCTGTGTGGCGCCGGGGATGTGCCCGGCGGCGTACTCGCTGCGCTGGCGCACGTCCAGCAGCAGCGCGGCATCGAAACCTGCCAGCTCGGCCGGCTCGATGAGGGGCGGGACGAACAGGGGAAGCCCGTCGATGGTGGTGACGTAGCCGGCGGTCTGGTCGATGCCGACCCGCAGCAGCCGATCCGCGATCGCCTGGGCGGCGGTCTGGTCGTCGGCCAGCAGAACCAGCGGACGCGAGTCGGTCTCGGGATCGTAGGCCCAGGCGGCGTAGGTGGCGGTCTTGGGGCCATCGGGGATGTTGAGCGAGCCGGCAACGGTGCCCTGATGGGCCTGCGCCGGCGGGCGGGTGTCGACGAAGGTGATCTCGTCGGCCTCCAGCCGCCGCGCCACCTCCGCTACGGCCAGCTCTGGCACCGGGCCGCGCTCGCCCAGCACAGCGGGACCCTCGCGGTTCTGCTTCTTCATCCTCGCGAAGTAGGCGTGCGCGTCGGGCTGCCCGTCGAGCAGCTCCTCGATGAACCCCTGCTCGTCGTCGGCAGCCAGGTGACGCGACCACCAGGCGTTCGCGCGTTCGTAGCCGACCGTGGTCGAGGGCAGCGCTCCGAGCGCCTTGCCGCACGCACTGCCGGAGCCGTGCCCCGGGTGGACCTGGACGTGATCGGGCAAGGTCAGGAACACCTCACGCAAGCTGGTGAACAGTTGCCGCGCGCCCTCGAAGCGGGTGTCGACCCCGCCCGCGGCCTCGTCCAGCAGGTCGGGGCGGCCCAGGTCCCCGGCGAACACGAAGTCGCCGGAGATGAGGTAGCCGGGCTCGCTGGCGAAGGCGCCGTCGGTGACCAGGAACACCAGGTGCTCAGGGGTGTGACCAGGCGTGTGCCGGGCCTGGATCGTGATGTTGCCGATCGTGATCGTGTCGCGGTCGTACAGACGCCGGGCGTCGAACCCGTACTGCCAGTCCGCGCCGCCCTCGCCGGAGACGTAGACCTCGGCGCCGACCGCCGCAGCCAGCTCGCGGGTCCCGGACAGGTAGTCAGCGTGGATGTGGGTCTCGGTCACTGCGACGATCCGCATGCCGTGCTTGGCCGCGAGCGCCAGGTAGTCCGCGATGTCGCGGCGCGCGTCGATCACCACCGCCTCGCCCTTGGCCTGGCAGCCGATGAAGTACCCGGCCTGCGCCAGGTCCTCGTCGTAGATGCGTTCGAGGAGCACTGTTCATCCTTCCGTCGATGGCATTGATACCCCTGGGGGTCTTTTTACCGTCTCATACCCCCTGGGGTATTTCAAGTCGAGAGTGCGACCCGAGCGCCCCCATACCGGCGGGGCTGGAGGTCGGGGAGGACTCGTTCAGAGGGGACTCAGCGATCGTCGCCACCAGGTGCCGTCGTTCCTGGAGGAGGAGTGCAGCGCCGTTGATGGTGATGTGGGTGGGCACGATGATCGGTCCTTGGCCGTCGGGTTCGTAGGCTTGGGCGACATCGCCGGTGAGGACGTTGTGGACCCGGATCGCTCCGTCCTCTCGCAGGTAGAGGAAGACGCCGCCGATCGCCGCGATGGTGGTCTCGGCGGCAACAGGCAGGGACCACAGCGGTCGGTCGTCGGTGTCGTAGCCGTGCAGGCCGGTGTCGTCCAGGGTGACGAGGGTCCCGGTGGTGGGGTCTACGGCGGCGTCGCGTGCGGTGCTGCTCACGATGCTGCCCTGATCCAGGTCGAGGAGTGCGCCGGTGGTCTCGGAGGTGGCGATGAGCGCGAGCCCGTCTCCCGGTGCAGGGCGCAGGGACGCGCTGATGGACGCCGCTGTCCAGCCGTGCTCGGCGAGGGGGACGCGCCAGAGCTCGTGATCGTCGGCCGTGTCGCGCGCGATCAGAGCGTCCTCGTGGGTGAGCAGCACGATGCCGTGGTACTCGCCGATGATGCGGATGCGTTCGGGGCTCGACTCGTCGGCCGCGACGTCTCCGGTGGTGGGGTCGAGCGCGACGCGTGGGCCGGTCTCGCCCATGAAGCCTTCGGGAGGTGCGGCGAAGACCAGGCCGGGGCCTTGGTAGGGGCCGGGAACCTCGACCGGGCCCCAGACCTGTTCTCCGGTCGTCAGGTCGTAGGCGGTGGCAGTCGTGGCGGCCAGGGCGTCGGCCGTGGTCTGGAGGTCGCCCAGGATCGCGAGGGTTCGGCCGTGCGCGTCGGTGGTCACGACGAACCCGGTGCAGCTCGCTGGACGTTGCGCGGCCCACAGCACGTCGCCGTGGACGTCCACGGCGGTGAACTCCAGCACGCCGTCGTGTTCGCCGGCGGCCAGATACACCCCGTCCGCGTACTGCGGAGTGATGTCCCACCCGGGGTCCACGACCTCCAGCTCCTCGAATGGCGTCGGCAGCCGCATGCCCGAGGTGTCCACCACGGGTAGCGACCCATCGACCGGGTAGGGGTCTCGGACGGGTTCGGGCTCGGATGCCCCGCAGCCGGTCACCAGCAGCGCGGCCACGGCGGCGAGGGCAAGGCTGGAGCGTCGCCGGCGCGGCGTCATGACTGTTCCGTGCGGTGCTCGCCCGCCTGGGCGTCAGCGCGAGCGCGGGTGCGGCGGCGTCTGGCCCAGAGCACGAGCACGATCCCGGCGATGAGGACGACGGCGAGGATGTCCAGGATCGGGTTCGCCAGGATCGCGGTGTTCTCCTGGAGCCAGGCCTGGGCGTCGATCGGAACCAGTTCGGGAGCCCCGACCAGGCCGTTGGTGGTCCAGAACAGCACCCCGACGCCCATGATGAGCAGCCCGGTGACCACCGAGGTGGTGTGCAGCTCCCGGCCCAGCACGGTGAACGCTCGCCCGCGCAGGAACCGGCGTCCGCGGGCGCCGAGGCGCTGCCAGAGCGCGGCGATCAGCAGTAGCGGCAGCACCATTCCCGCGCCGTACACGGCGAGCATGACGCCGGCGGCGAGGGTGTCGCCGCCGGCGGCGGCCAGGGTGAGCACGGCGCCCAGGATCGGGCCGGCGCAGAATCCCGCGATGCCGCTGGCAGCGCCCAGCAGCACCGTCTTGACCAGTCCGGTCTTGGACGCCGCTTGCGCGTGCAGGTCGGCCCCGGCCGGTAGCAGCCGGGCAGGGTCGAACCCGAACCCGAGCGCCTGTGCCGCGCCGAGGACGACCAGGACCAGCGAGGCGACGAGCACGATCGCCTGCCGGTGGGTCACGAACAGCGTCCCCAGGGCGCCGGCTCCGACTCCCACGGGGACCAGGACGGTCAGCAGGCCGACGTAGAACACGGCTCCGTGCAGCAGCAGTCGGGGGCCGGTGCCGATCGTGGAGGCGAAGAACGCCGGCATCAGCAGCGCCGCGCACGGGCTCAGCAGCGCGAGCGTGCCGCCGGCGAACGCGGCGAGCAGTCCGATGTCCACGCGGGGTCACTCCGCCGCGTCGAGCGCGGTCTGGAACGCGTCCTCGAAGATCTCGGTGGGCTGCGCCCCGACGATCGGCTGTCCGCCCAGGATGAAGATCGGGGTGGAGGTGGCGCCGAGGTCGAATCCGAACTGCTGGTTGGCGGCGATCACCTGCGCCGTCTCCTCCGAGCCCAGGTCGGCGGTGAACTGCTCGGTGTCCAAACCGAGTTCGCCGGCCAAGGCGATCAGGGCTTCCTCGCTCAGTTCGCTCTCGGACCTGCGCTCCCCGTCCTCGAACAGGGCGTCGTGGTACTCCCAGAGCGCCCCCTGGAGGGCGGCGGCGTACGAGGCCCGCGCTGCGCGCTCGGACGCGGGACCGAACACGTTGATGTCGCGCCACTCGATCCGCAGGTCACCGGCGTCGACGTGCTCCATCATCGATGGCAGCGTCTGCTCGCTCCACCTGGCGCAGAACGGGCACTGATAGTCCGAGAACACCACGAGCACTACCGGCGCATCCACGGGCCCGGCAGCGAGCAGGTCCGCCTCGTCCCTGGTCTCGGCCGCAGACAGGTCCGGTTGCTCGGGGTTCTGCACCTCCGTCGGCGCGCCGTTATCCGACGGCGAGCCCCCTTCCTCGGCCGTCGTGCCACCCCAGTTCACCGCCACGATCACGGCGATCAGGACAGCAGCCAGGGTCAACACGGCGACCGGCACGACCCATGACGACCTCGAACGGTTCGACGGTTTCGGGCGGTTCGTGGTCTCGGTGGGCATAGGGATTCTCCTGTCACTGTCGCGGGCACCGATCTCTACTATCTCAGATAGTCGACTATGCGTGGTAGTCGAGTCATGTCAGAATGGGTTCCATGACCTCTCCCACGACTCGATCCCGCCAGGGCATCGGTGAAAGCTTCCGGTTGGCGGTCCAGGCGCTTCGAGGGTGGACGGGCCGGCAGGTGCTGGTCGCGATCGCCGCCTCGGCGGTCGTCGCGGTGGTGATCGGGGTGGCGACGGTGCTGATCCCCAACCCGGTGTTCGGTCGAGACATCCCGCCGGTGTGGTGGAACTATCCGGTGTGGCTGGTCACCTCGGTGCTGTCGGGCATGCTGGTCGCCACCTATGTCCGCCCGTACCGCGCCGCCGCGGACAAGCAGCAGGCGAACGTGGTCAGCGAGGACGGCAGCACCGCCACCGACGCGGCCGATGAGGTGCAGGCGCGGCGCAGCAGTCGGATGGGGATGGCCGGCGGCATCCTGGCGTGGTTCGCGGTGGGGTGCCCGGTGTGCAACAAGCTGGCGCTGCTGGCGCTGGGGTACTCGGGAGCGATCACCTGGTTCACTCCCGTGCAGCCGTTCCTCGCGCTCGGCGCGCTGATCCTGACCGGCGTCGCACTGGTGTGGCGACTGCGCGGGCAGGTCGCGTGCCCGGTCCGCCCCGAGCCGGTGGCGGCTGTGCGATGAAGGCCGCCGATGGGGGCTCGGGCGACCTGCTGCGCCTGGGGGCGCTGGAGGCGCAGGTGATGGACGTGCTGTGGGACCACGGCCCGGCCACCGTCCGCGAAGTGATCGAGCACCTGCCCTCCGACCCCGCCTACACCACCATCGCGACCGTGCTCACCAACCTGGATCGCAAGCGCCTGGTGACCATCACGAGGCAGAACCGGTCCACCCGGTACGGCGCCAAGATCAGCAGGCACGAGCACGCCGCGGGGCTGATGGAGCAAGTGCTGGAGGCCAGCCGCGACCGGGCCGCCTCGATCCTGCAGTTCGTGGACTCGATGCCCGAGAACGACCTGGACCTGCTGCGCGACTACCTGGAACGCCGCGACCGGGGAGACATGCCATGACCGTGGGCATGCTCACGGTGGCGCTTTCGGCCGGACTGATCGCGTTGGCGGTGTTCGGGCCGGCTCTGCTGCGGCACGCGGCCCCCGCTCTGGTGCGGGTCCCGCGCCTGGCGATCGTGGTCGTCGCCGGCGGCATCGGGGTCTGGCTGGTCACGCTGCTGGCGATCGGCCCCGTGCTGGCCTGGGCCGGAGCCGGCCCCGCGCTGCTGCCCGAACGCGCGGCCGAGGTCTGCCAACGGTGCCTGAGCGCCGCGAACCCGTTCGCCGCCGACACCACCGACACCCTGGTGCCCGCGGTGCTGCTGCTCGCCCTGCCGGTGGCGCTGGCCCTTGCCCTGGGAGCAGGGCTTGCCCGCCAGATGTCCCGGCGTAGCTCCCGCTCCCGGCACGCCGCCCGCACGCTGCTGCACGGCGCGCGGCGGCAGCTCCTGCATGGACACGAGGTGGCACTGGTCGACGCCGAGCACCCGTTCGCGCTCACCTTCCCCGCCCGTCACGGCGGGATCGTGCTCTCCACCGGCGCGGTGCGCGCGCTGGAGCCGGGCGAGCTGGCCGCCGTGCTGGCCCACGAGCACGCCCACCTGCACCAACGCCACCACCTCATCACCGCGCTGGTGGACAGCATCGCCGCCTACCTGCGGTGGGTGCCGCTGATCCGCGCTGCCGCCGACGCGCTGCCGCACTACCTGGAGATCGCCGCGGACGACCAGGCCCGCCGTCACGCAGGAACCCCGGCGCTGGTCAGCGCCCTGGTCAAGCTCGGCGAACGCACCCACCCCGCCATGCCGCAGCACTCCTGCCCGGTCGCCCTCCACGCCGCCGGTCCCGAACGCATCCGCCACCTCGTCCACCCCAGCGCCGGGCTGGCAGGCGCCCTGCCCGCCGTCGCGATCGCCGCATATCTGGTCGGCATGGCCGCCCTTGCCGCCGCCGTCCACCTGCCCTACGTCTCGGCCGCCCTCACCGGCTGCGCCACCTGACCCCGCCAGAACAAGAGAGAACAACCAAGCCCATGGATGAGAACCCTCGTGAGGTGATCCTGCACGTGGCCGACGACCCCGCCGACGTGCAACGGGCGCTGGACGCCGCCGCCGGACTCCACGCCGCCGGCCTGGGAGTGCGGGTGCGGGTCGTCGTCAACGGCCCGGCACTGGCCGGCCTGACCGGCACCGATGCCGTCCAGGTGCCCGAGCACACCGAGGTGGCCGCGTGCAGCGTCGGGCTCGGACGGCGCGGCATCGACCCCGGCGAGCTGCGACCCGAGGTCGGCACCGTCCCCTCCGCGGTCACCGCGATCGTCCACGCGCAACTGGCCGGCGCCGCCTACATCCGCATCTGACCGGACCAGAAGGTGGCAGATGGAGCGCCGATGAGGACCATCGGGTTGCTGCACGGGATGAGCAGCGTCGCGACGGTGGACTACTACCGCCGGATCAACGACCGCGTGAACGAGCTGCGTGGCGGGCATGAGCGAGCCGAGCTGGTGCTGTCCAGCGTGAACTTCGGCGTCATCGAACGATGCGTGCGCGCCGAAGCCTGGGATGAGGCCGGACAGTATCTGGCAGGCAAAGCCCGGGGCCTGCAGCGGGCGGGAGCGGACTTCATCGCCTGCGGGAGCAACACCATGCACCGGGTCGCGCCCGTCATCGAGGCGGCGATCACCGTCCCGTTCCTGCACATCGCCGATGTGGTCGCGACCGCAGCGACCGACCTCGGGGTGACCCGGCTGGGACTGCTCGGCACCGCGCCGACGATGGAACAGGACTTCTACCGGGGAAGACTCGAGCGAGCGGGCTTCACTGTGCTGACCCCGGAGCCCGTCGACCGGGCCACGGTCGATCAGATCATCTTCGACGAGCTGACCAGACACGTGTTCCGGCCAGAGTCTCGGGAGACCTACATCCGGGTCATGACAGACCTCCACGCGGCCGGGGCCGAGGCGATCGTGCTCGGATGCACCGAGATCATCCTCTTGGTCGGCCCCGACGACGTGCCGGGACTGCCGCTGCTGGACTCGACCACGCTGCACGTCGAAGCCACCGTCCAGACCGCGATGTCCCGCGGCTAAGCCGCCCCACAGCGGGTCCGCCGCGCCGGGACGAGCCGGTCACCGGCGCTGGAGGAGAAGCACCCCGTCGGTCAGCTCGGCGGCCTCGCCGGAGGGTGCGGTGGCGTGTCGGGTGTGCGTCTGGATGCTCAAGACGAGCCAGTCGTGCTCGTTGAGGTTCAGCTCCACGAACTGTCGTGCCGGGCTGGGAAAGCTGTGCGCGGGATGATCCGCGGCGTCGACCCAGGGTGGGGGTGCGGCGTGGGAGAGGACCACGAGGTGACCGCCGGCGCGCACCGCGGTGGCTGCGCGTTGCAGGATCGCGATGCGCGGGAGCGGGACAGGCGAGTGCAGGAAGCTGGCGGTCACCAGATCGTAGGGGCCGTCGTCCGGCTCCCACCGTGCCAGGTCGGCGGTGACGAACCGGGTGGCCGCGCTGGCCTGTTGACGCTGAGCCTCGCGGCGTGCGCGCGCGGTCGCGGTGGCGGAGATGTCCACGCCGGTGACGATCCAGCCCTGGGTGGCGAGCCAGATCGCGTCGGCGCCCTCCCCGCACCCCAAATCCAGCGCTTTCCCCGGAGCCAAGTGCTGCACAGCGTGGACCAGGCTAGGGTTCGGGCGGCCCGACCACACGCGCTCGGCGTCCCGGTAGCGGCCCTCCCAGAACTCCTGAGGATTCTGAGAGGGCGAGTCGTGGCGCGTGGCGCCTGTCATCGTCCGAACAGGCGGGCGAAGAACCCGCCCGTCGCGGGTGCCTTCTCCTTCTCCTTGTCGTGTCCGGGGCACCACTGGCCCGCCGGCACGGTGCGCTTGACCTCGGCGATGTGCTGGCCGCAGCCGGCCCAGGTGGTCTTGCCGCAGGTCTTACAGGTCACAGCTCGGCACATGGATTGCTTCTTCCTTCGAGGGCTGTCTGTCGGTTGGTCGTGAGGATCGCTCGTTCAGGCGAGCGTGAGGAACAGCTTCTCCAGCTCCTCGGTGGTGATGTCGTCGGCACGGTTGGTGCCGTCGGGGTCGGCGATGCAGTCCTTCATCGCGGTGGAGATGATCGCGAACCCGGCACGGTCAAGCGCCGAGGAGACCGCCGCGAGCTGGGTCACCACCTCCCGGCACGACCCGCCGCCTTCGACCGCGTCAATGACGGCGTTGAGCTGGCCGCGGGCGCGGCGGAGCCGGTTGAGGATGCGGCGCTGGGCGTCGGGGTCACTCGTGGACATGAGAACTCCTGTTCGGGACGGGGGCGCTCGTCAGGTCGACGTGCTGCCGGGCATCGGGGATGTCGAGTGTGTGCTGCGGCGTCTGAGACTGCCGACCAGTGGTGAGCCAGTTCGTCGGGCATGTTCCCGTGACCGCCATGACCGCGATGACGGCGGCCATCACGCCGGCGACTACCGCGATCGCCGGGTCCGTCGACAGCATGGACGCACCGAACGAGCCGACGATCAGGGCGACGGCTCCACGGCTCAGCCGCGCCCATACGCCGGCGCGGCATGCCGGGGCGCAGGTGAGCTGTTGGTCAGACATAGGCGAAACTCCTCCGACGGTCAGGAACGCCGTCGAGCGGGTGGTCGGCCCAAAGGCCCAGGATCAGCACCGAGCTCTCCTCGACCACCCGGGTCGGGTTCTCTCGCCTGATCTCGGTCGCACCCATGACTCCAACATACCCCCGGGGGTATCTCGATCTCAACTCTTGTCATCGCAGCGTCGCGAACGAGGTCTCCGCGACAGAGGCAAGCGGACTCTCCGCAGGGTTGTGCAGCGCCCGCCGATCGCTCCTCACGCAGCCCACTCCTCTCGGGCCGTGTAGGCCGCAGAGGTCACGGGCCGGCCGGGAGGCGGCTACCTCACGGCGGCCGGCGAAGACCGGCTGAACCATACGACTATGCTAGATAGTAACTATGATGGATAGTCGAGCATGAGCTTTGGTCGACGCGCGGAACGGGGTTCGGAGCATGCGGGAGACAGTCGGACGGAGCAAGCAGCCGCCGCGGCGCTGGCATGGGACCCTCGGCGCGGCGGCGGGGACGGTCCTCGTCCTCGCTGGCGGGGCGGTGCTGGTAGGCCTTCTCGCCGCGCCGGAGCGGGTCGAGTATGTGTACGGGACGGTGAAGACGGCGGTGACGGGAAGCATCCATGCCGCGCGGGAGGACGCGTTCGGAGACCTGCCCACCGTGGACTTGGGCGCCACGGGTGGCGTGCACGAACTAGACGGCTGCGACGGAACGTTCACGGAGATGAGTTCCTACGAGCGGGAGGGTGTTCCGCCGGTATGGGCAGCCCACAACAACTGTCAAGGCGACGTCCTGCTCCCCTGGGAGATAGGCCAACGGGTGCAGGTCGAGGGCAGCGATCAGGTGTATGAAGTGGTTGATATCCGCCACACGCCAAAGACCTGGGCGACCACCGACGACCTGCTTGGCCTCGACGGTTCATTCGCCTTGCAGACATGCTTCTACGGCGAGGACCGGATGAAGTTCGTTGGGCTCGAACCGGTCGATTAGTCGCGGGATGGTCGAGACCCGCCCGTCGCGCAGTCCTCAGCGCGGTCCGTCTGGTGCCCGCGAAAGAGGTGGTCAGGAATCCCATCCCAGGAATGCGGTTGATGAGCCCGAATCGGTCGCCGCGTCGAACCAACACGAGTCCTGCAGTCTCCGCGGTTTCGCGCCCATCCTCGCCCGGAACCGCATCATCGTCCAGCCGGTCGGGCCGTTGGCCTACGACTGCGTTCAGGTCATCGTCGTTCGCGATGGAAGCGCCATCCTGTTTAGCGAGTTCAAGCAGAAGTTGGTCAAGTTTGGGGACGTGATTCTCCTGGGGGCCAACACACTGCTTGGGGGTGAACCCGAGGGTCGTGCAACTGTGACGACGGTCTATCTCGATACCGACTACTTGATCGACCAGATTTTCTGGCAACACGTCGGCATATTACGGGACCGCCTCGACGCGCAGTGCTTTGCCGAGACTATGTATGCCGAGCCTGCGCAGGTACTTCATATCGGCGAAGATCGAGCGAGAATGCTGATGCCGCGTCTCGATGAGCTGGTTGCTCTCAGTATCGATGGCCGATTCGCGGAGAACTTCAATCGAATGCAGGCATTGTGGTTCAGCATCGCTCATGTCGTGACTCCCTTTATCAAAACCTCACCGATCCGTACATCCCCGACGCAGCGCGCGACCGCGATACCCTCGCTACCTCGTGTTCGTCGGTTTGCGCCGTTGCGCACAGAAGCGCGCAAGGTCGCTGAACTCTTACGGACGGACCCGGCGCGGCGTTGGTCCGTGTCGGAATTGGCAGATGAAGTACATCTGTCGAAGTCACAGGTCAACCGCATCTTCGTTGAGGCGTACGGGAAGTCACCGATCGCTTACCTGACCATGCAGCGAGCCGAGCGGATGGCGCATCTTCTACGCACGACGTCCCGCTCTGTTGCGGCGATCGCTCAGGAGGTGGGCTGGAGCGATCCTGACTTCGCCGCTCGCCAGTTCCGCCGCGGCGTCGGCCTTACTCCCAGCGACTACCGGACGATGCATCGGGTGACGTCCACGCAAGCGGCCGGGTGAAGGACGCATCTGTCCGGGTGATAGCCGCGGGATCGGTGGCCGCAGGCCCCCGGGCCAGTTCCGATCCGGTAGGCCGGTAGAGACTCGTCGGGTTCGTCGCGGAGCCTGGCGGTCGCCAGTCTTGTTCCGTCGTCCGTCTCGTCTTCCTGATCCGCCCGGCGTACCTCGCGGTCGCACGGTCGCTCCCCCTCGGAGTGGCCCTGGCGGAAGGAGGTCAGACGATGGCTGCGAACGAGGACAAGCAGGCGACACGGCAAGCGACGCTCGACGCGCTGGAAGAACGCATCGTGCGCTCGGTCGAGGAACTGGTCTCGGGCGATGACTGGCGCCGTGCGATCGAGTTCGCGGCGAGGTTCCGTACCCGCTCGTTCAACAACACGCTCTTGATCTGGGCGCAACATCTCGAAGCTTATGAACAGGGCCGGGTGCCGACGCCGACGCCGACCTGGGTGGCGGCGTTCAAGGACTGGCGGAAGATGGGTCGCTGGCCGGAGAAGGACGGCGGCTATCGGATTCGCGGTCCGGTCAAGGCGAGGTTCGCGTCGGCCACCCCGCGCGATCCGGCGTCGTGGCGACGGCTGGGGTCCTGGGAGAAGCCGCGACCGGGCGAGGTCGTGCGCAGGCGGATCGTCAGCGTCGTCCCGGCCTATGTGTGGGACGTGTCGAGGACGCACGGCGCACCGCTTCCCGAGCTGCCCCGTCCGAGGCTGCTGGAAGGCGAAGCCCCGGCCGGGCTGTGGGAGGGCCTGACCGAGCAGGCGGAGTCGCGGGGTTCGAGGTGCTGCGGATGCCGCGCGACCGCATCGAACGGGGCGCGAACGGCTGCATCGACTTCGAGACCCGGCAAGTGATGGTCTGCGCGGACATGGACCCGGCCGCGCAGGTCAAGACCCTCGCGCACGAGCTGGCGCACGTCCGGCTGGACGGCCCGAATCAGCGGGACGACGCCCGCGAGCATCGAGGAATCAGCGAGGTACGCGCGGAGTCGGTCGCGTTGATGATCGCCGCCGCACACGGCATGGACACCAGCGACTACACGATCCCGTATGTCGCCGGATGGGCGAGCAACGTGGACGGGAAAGACCCCGTGGCGGTGGTCCGCGCCACGGGCGAGCAGGTGCGCAGCACCGCATTCGACATTCTCGACAAGCTCGACACCACACAGCTCGGGAACGGCAACCCGCTGTCCCTGCGTGTCGATGGCCCGGAGCACACGCCGCAGGCCCAGGAGACGCCAGAGCAGGCCGCGCGCCAGGTCGAGCCGCTGCCGGAGCGGGAGACGCCGGCGGCCTCAGTCGGCTCGGGACGGGGCCTGTGATGGTCACCCCCGCCACGGCTGCCGCCGTGTTCGGTCAGCTCGACGGGGCACCGTTGCCGGTCGCGGCTGGTGAGCTGGCGCGGGCCGGAGTTCCGGTGTTCCCCTGTGCGCCGGCCGGGAAGCGGCCGATCCCGGAGCGCGGATTCCACGAGGCCAGCATCGACCCGAGCCGTGTTGAGGCGTGGTGGCGGGCGCGGCCGGCCGCGAACATCGGCATCCCGACCGGTGCCGTCTCGGGGCTGGTAGTGATCGACGTGGATGTGCACGGCGTCAACGGGTACGCCGCCTACGCGCGGTCAGCCCGGGCCGGGCTGATCCCCGAGCCGCTGGCGGTCGTGCGCACACCCACCGGCGGCCAGCACGCCTACTTTCCAGCCGACCCGAACCAGGCGCAACGGTCCTGGCAGGCAGGGAAGGTCGGCATCGACTGTCGCGGGGACGGCGGCTACATCATCGCCCCGCCCTCGCTGCTACGGCTCGACGGCCTGCGCACGCCGTACCGGGTCGAGCAGCTCGCGGCCGGTGCGGCCTGGCCGATAGATGCGGGCCGGCTGCGAGACTTCCTTGATCCTCGGCCCGCGCCTCGGCCGCGCCTCGGTGGGCCAGTGCGGCGCGAGGATGCGGAGCGGCTGGCGACGTGGCTGGGGCGGCAGGCCACAGACCGCAACCTCAAACTCTTCTGGGCCTCGTGCCGGTTGTCCGAGGGCGGGGTGCCGCTCACGGATGCCCTGGACGCGATGGTGACGGCCGCACAATCCGATTTCGGGGAGCGGGAGATCACCCGCACCGTCTACAGCGCCTATCGCAGCGTCGGCGCCGGAGCCCGCCGGGACCGTCCGGCCGCATCGGCTTCGGGCGAGTTCGCTCGCGGGAACGCGCAGCAGCGGGCGCCCGCCACGCGGGGGCTGTCATGAAGGAGCTACGCGGCCGCCGGTGGGCGGTCATCACCTCGGTCGCCGGGACGGTGTTCATCGCTGCCGGCGCGTTCTGGTTGTCGTTCACGTCCCTGGCCGACCTTGCCCGCCGCTCCGGGATCGGGGCCGGGCAGGCGTGGGCGTGGCCGCTGATCGTCGACGGCGTAATCGTGGTCTCCACGGTGGCCGTCGTTGCCCTCGCCGGTGAGCGAGCGGCGTGGTATCCGTGGGCGTTGCTGGTCGGCGGTGCCGCGGTGTCGGTGACGGCGAACTCGCTGCATGCGGTGGTCGCGGCCGACGCCGACGTGCCCGGACCGCTCGCGGCCGCGGTCGCTGCCGTGCCGCCGGTCGTGCTGCTGGCGATCACGCATCTGACCGTTGTGCTGACCCGCGCCACCGCACGCCCGGCTACTGCGCTCGAGTTGCCGCCGGCGCTCGAGCCGATCACCCCGTTGCCCCAGAGCGAGACGGCATCTCTTGACCCGCCATCTACGGCGGCAGGCGTCACCGCTGCGGACACGGACGGCGGGCCGGATCGTCGGGCGCTGGCGGCAGAGCTGCGAGAGCAGGACTGGTCGAACAAGGCCATCGCCCGGCATTTGGGCGTGCATCCCTCGACGGTGGGTCGCTGGCTGCCTCGTGCTCACCAGTCCGATGAGGCCGACCCGTCCGGGTCGCAGCCCGAGATGGAAGGAGCCCTGCCATGAACGATCAGGACCGGATGCGGGAGCAGCATCGCTCCGAGCCCGAGCCGCCACCCCGTAAGCGGAACGACCTGAACCCAACCGAGGCGACCGAAGCAGCGGGGACGCCGGATGCGGTCAAGGCCGCCGCGTCCCGCACGGCGGCGAAGGAGAAGCTGGCGCGGGTACGGGGCCGGGGCGTGGATTGGGTGCGCCCGACCGACCTGATCGCCCAAGGCGGCGGCCGGCTGTCCCGCCGGGGCATCGACCGGACCGCCGATATGAACCGGCACGTTCGCGCCCCGATCGAGAAGGGCGCCCGCTGGGTCGCCGAGCGAGCCAAGCGTCTGCCGCCTCTGAGCGCCTTCGGCCGTCGCGGCGGCGCCGAGCAGGGACCGCACCGCTCCGGGGTCGGGATGAGGTAGCCGGGTGGTGATGAGTCATGGGCGCTCATTCCGTCAAGGCGAGCCCCGCAGTCGTCTGCGGGTGCACCTCGCCGTCGGGAGGTGCCCAGACCATGACCAACGACACCAGCACCATGAGCGAGACCAGCGGCCGGACGGCTGAGGACTACCGCACCAGCGAGGGCCTGCGTGCCCTGCTGAAACGGCTGCACGCCGCCGGCCAGCGCGCCTGGGAGCACGACCCGGTAGCGGCAGAGCTGATGGCGTTCGCGGCCGAGAAGTACGCGGCGCTGGCGCACAAGCACCGGCTCGATCCGTGGGAGGCCGCATCGGCGGCGTTCGACGTGATGCGCACCAAGGCCGCCCGCACCGCCGATGACCCGTGGGCGGTCATCACGCACGCGGTACGGATCACCTGCATCGCCGAGGAACGCGGCCAAGGGCTGCTGTGCTCGACCCACCAGGCACGCCGGCCCCGCTACTCGATCTTCCACGACCCCGAACGGCTCTCCGACCGCGAGAACGTCCTGAGCGACTACCATCCCGCGTTCCAGATCAAGGACGCCCACGACCGCGACAACACCCCGGAGCAGGCACCGGCCGAGCCGGCGGCAACCACCGCGGCGTCGGCGGTCGAGGACGCGATCACGCTGCTGATGCTGCTGGACTGGCCCGAGGGCACGGCACGCCCGGCGGTAGAACACGTCTGCGTGGCGCTGACGCGCGTCGGGAACCGGCACACCGCCTACGAGACACTGCGACGCGACAAGCACGCCCGAGCCCTGATCGACCTTCCTGGCCGGTCCTGGGCGGTGCTGCTGCGCGCCCTGCTCGGCTGCCCGGACCCGGCGCTCGCGGCGACCGGCGCGGGACGCGGCATCCTGCTGCGGCTGCTGATCGGCGAGACCCTGCCGGTGCTGCTGCGCGATGACGACCTCGTGCTCACCCTCTCCCTGGCCGCACCGGGCATCAGCAAGCCGGGCGCGAGAAAGGCGCGAGGTGCGGGATGAGCGCACCGGCCGGACACATCGAGCTGGAGCGGGCGGTTGACTCCATCACTGTCGGCCGCCGGCACCGCACGGACCTGGGCGACATCGACGCGCTCGCGGCGTCGATCGACCGGGACGGTCTGTTGCAGCCGCCGACGATCACCCCGGACGGGGTGCTGGTGTGCGGGGCGCGCCGGATGGCCGCGATCAAGAAGCTCGGCTGGCGCCGCGTCAGCGTGTGGGTGCGCTCCGGTATCTCGGACCGGCTGGGGCATCTGCTGGCCGAGCAGGACGACAACCAGCTCCACAAGCCGCTCACCGCGATCGAGGCCGCCGCCTTGTACCGGGAGATCAAGGAACTCATGGCCGAGGACGCCGCACGCCGCAAGGCCAAGACCCAGTTCCACGAGGGCCACGAGCCCGGAAAGCATGGTCCCGCCGATTCGGCGGGACCATCGGACTCGCACCAGCTCGGAGACGCTCGGACACAGGCGGCGCGGATGGTGACCGGCTCGGCGTCCTACAGTCGGCTGGAACAGATCGGCTACCTGCAACACCTGGCCGACGATCCGAGCACCCCGGAGACGATCCGCGTCCAGGCGCGGGACGGGCTGACGCAGATCGAGGCCGGTGCGGCGGTCAACCCGATCTTCCAGCGCCTCCGCGACAGCCAAGCCAAGGCCGACAGCGAGCGGGACCAACGGTTGCACGAGCTGGCCGACGAAGCCCTGGCCCGCGTCCACGCCGCCAAGACCAGCAAGGCCAGCAAGGTCAGCAAGCCGGCCACGCCGAAGCGTCGCCCCGTCGTTGAGGACGAGGAACCGACGCGGTACCCGCTGCGGGCGTTCGTACTGACCTGGGGCGACCTGGAAGCGTGGTGGACCCACTACGACGTGGACGAGCTGGCCGTCGAGCTCACCGACGAGCAGGCCGAGGCGTTCTTCGCCACCGTCGAGGGCACCACCGAGTTCGCCGACCGGCTCCGCACCGCCCGCACAACCGTCGCTGAGTCGGCGGGCCGGCCGCTGCTGCGCGCCCTCTGATGCACCGGTAGGGCCAGTCACCGGCGGGCTCACCTCTGGGCATGAAGACGAATCTCGCTTCCTGGTCCCGTGGCCGACTCATCGCGGTGATCGCCGCCGGCCTCGTGCTGCTGCTCCTGATCGGCGTCGGCGTGTATGGGCTCATCACCGGCCCACGACAGCCCACCGATCGCGCGCCCGATCCGGCTCCGACCATCACCGCTCCGGGTGAGTCCGAGCCCGGCGAACCGGGGCCGCCGCGGGTGATCCCCTCGCACGACCCGGATGAGTTCGCCCGCAATGTCGCTGAGGCGCTGTTCGCCTGGGACACCGGCTCCGGGCTGATGCCGCTGGATTACTCCGCCGCGATCTTGGAGGTCGGGGACCCCTCCGGCCATGAGCAGGCGGGCCTCGCCGCCGACATCGCGTCCTATCTGCCGTCGCGGGAGGCGTGGATCGAGCTGCGCAAGTACGCCACCACCCAGCATCTCACCATCGAGTCCTCGTTCGTGCCCCAAGCATGGGACACCGCGGTTGAGCAGGCCCAGTCCGGCCAGCTCCCGCGTGGTGCGACCGCGATCACGATCGAAGGAACCCGGCACCGCGAGGGCGTCTGGAACGGCGAACCCGTCACCAGCGAGCACCCCGTGGCCTTCACCGTGTTTCTGGCCTGCCCGCCCCCGGCGCCGGAGTTCCGCACCGGCCCGTGTCACGTGCTGCGCCTGTCGCAGCTCGACAACCCGCTGCGATGACAGAAGGCACGCCGTGGTCAAGAAGCTCCTCATCCTCGGACTCGCCTTCGTCCTGTTCGGCCCTGCCTGTGTCCTGATGGCGATCGGCGTGCTGATGAACCCCGCCGCCGCGAACTGCGCCGTCCCCGGCGGCAGCGTCACCGTGGGCAACGTCCCCGATTCGTTGACCGTCACCACGCAAGACGGCACCACGTTCACGCTGAACAAGACCCAGCTCACGCACGCGGCCACGATCATCACTGTCGGCGGCGGCATCGAGGGCGTCGGCCGGCCCGGCATCAAGATCGCGCTGATGGCCGCGCTCACCGAGAGCACCCTGCGCCAGCTCGCCAACACCAGTGCCTACCCCGAGTCCGCGAACTACCCCAACGACGGCAACGGCGGCGACCACGACTCCCTCGGCCTGTTCCAGATGCGCCCGCAATCCGGGTGGGGAACCGTCGCGGAGCTGATGGACACGAACTATCAGGCCCGCGCGTTCTACGGCGGACCCGATGGACCTAACTATCCCTCGCCGCGGGGCCTGCTGGACATCCCCGGCTGGGCCCAGATGGACCCCGGCGAGGCCGCGCAAGCCGTCGAGGTCAGTGCCTACCCTGACCGCTACCGCAACTACGAGCCGGTCGCCGAACGCATCCTCGACGCTCTCACCGGCGCGACGGGTGCGGCTGGCCCGGCCACCGCCTCGGTGGTGGCCGGTCCGGTCGCGGAGTCCTCGCGGGTCGTGTTCCCGCTCCCCGAGGGAACTTGGGTGCTCACCAGCGAGTTCGGGCCGCGTATCCATCCGATCACCGGGGAACCGTCGTTCCACACCGGCACCGACTTCGCCGCACCGGACGGCACGCCGATCCTCGCCGCCGCAGACGGGACCGTGACCGTGGCCGAGTTCTCCGGCGGCTACGGCGGACTCATTGTCATCGAGCACCAGATCGACGGGCAGACCGTGGCGACCGCCTACGCGCATATGTGGCAGTCCGGCATCCTCGTCGCGGCCGGAGATCGTGTGACCGCGGGCCAGCACATCGGCGATGTCGGCAGCTCCGGGAACAGCACGGGGCCACACCTGCATTTCGAGGTCCGGCCCGGCGGCACGAGCGGCGAGGCCGTCGACGCGGCCAAGTGGCTTAACGACCACAACGCGGTCGACCTGCCCGAAGCCACGGTCGGCAGCCCGAACGAGTGCAGTTCCGGTGGAGCGCCGGGCGATCCCGCCCCGCTGGACGGCGACCCCGACCAGATGGTCGATGACCCCACCAGCGACGGGCAGATCACCGCGCGGATGGCGCACGTCATGGCCCAAGCCCGTGCCGCGTTCCCCGACAGCTCCTGGGCCTGCTACTCGCCCCGGCCCGGCACAACGTCAGAGCACCCGCTGGGCCGGGCGTGTGACATCACGTTCGGGAACCCGATCGGGACGCACCCGACGCCCGCGCAGCTCGAGGACGGGTGGCGGGTGACGAACTGGATGAAGGACCACGCCGAGTCGCTGGGCGTGGAGTACCTGATCTGGCAGGGCCAAATCTGGTCCCTGGCCCGCGACGCCGAAGGCTGGCGCCCCTACAACGGCGGCGGGATGCACGACCCCGGCGACGTGACCGGCGGCCATTACGACCACCTGCACGTCACCGTCAGGGCCAACTAGCAATTATTACGTTAGATGTAATCCGCGACGGCCGGAATCGTGCGTATTCGCTGGTCAGGCAAGGGTACCAGGGGTCACTGATCTGAGCCTTGAACCCGGCTCTTGACCAGGGGAAACGCACCAAGTCTTACGTTAGATGTACTTTTCATACATTAGATGTAAGACTGTTGGAGTGGACTTCGAGGACGGGAACCGCGCCGGATCGGTGACGGCGTTGCGGGCGGGCAACGTGGCGTTGCTGCGTCCGGCGGAGCAGGTCTTCGATGACATGCTCACGGGCTGGTCGGCGCAGCAGGTCTCACGGATGCTGAACCCCAAGACGATCGGGGCGCGCTTGTCGCAGGTGCGCCGGTTCGCCGTGTTCTGCGGGAGCTTGCCGTGGGAGTGGTCGCCCGCCGATGTCGAGGAGTGGACGACCGAGCTGGTCTCCGGCGACAAGCCGTGCTCGCACGGCACGATCCGCTCGTATCAGAACGCGGTCGCGTTGTTCTGCGACTACCTGACCGACCGCCGCTACGGCTGGATCGAGCGATGCGAGGAACTGTTCGGCACTCATCCGGTGCAGGTCTGCCATGAGTGGAACACCGCGATCCACACCAGCGATCACGAGGCACGCCCGGCGGTCCGGCCACTGTCGCGGGAAGAGGTACAAGCCTTCTTCGACTACGCCGACGATCGCGCCGACCATGCTCGCACGCGCGGAAAGAAGGGCTGGAAGTCGGTGTTCCGCGACGCGACCCTGTTCAAGATGATCTACGCCTTCGGGCTGCGCCGCCGCGAGGTCGGGATGCTGGACCTGCATGACTTCACCCGCAACCCGACCGCGACCGAGTTCGGCCGGTACGGGGTCTGCAACGTCCGCTGGGGCAAGGCCAGCAAAGGCTCCCCGCCCCGTCGGCGGGCGGTGCTGGCGGTGTTCGACTGGACCCGCCCAGTGATCGAGGAATACGTCACCGACGTGCTGCCGCTGTTCGACACGGCAGGCGCCGGGATGCTGTGGCCGACCGAACGACAATCCAGGATCACGGGCAGCTACATCGGGATGAGGTTCGCCGAGTACCGCGACGACCTCGGCTTCGACGCCGCGCTGCACCCGCACTGTCTGCGGCACTCGTATGTGACCCATCTGATCGAGGACGGCTTCGACCCGCTGTTCGTGCAGCAGCAGGTCGGGCACCGGTGGGGATCGACCACAGCCCTCTACACCGGCGTCTCGGGCGACTACCGCAACCGCACCCTGCGCCGCGCCCTGGACGCCGCGTTCACCCCACCGACCGCAACCGAGGAAGGATCACGCTGATGACGAAGACCGTCGCCTACCACTGGCACCTGCGCAAGATCATGAACGAGCACGGCATGAACGCCACCACCGAACTGGTGCCGCTGCTGGCCGACCGGGGCGTGGTGATGACCTCGACCCAGGTCTACCGGATCGTCACCGGCGAGCCGGAGCGGTTGAACATGCGGCTGCTCGCCGCGCTCTGCGACATCCTCGACGTCACCCCCAACGACCTGATCGAGCCCTACGTCGCCACCAGCTCGCGGCGCGGACGCAAGACCGGCACCACCGGCACCAGCACGCAGTCCAAGCCCAGCCGGAACCGTCCAACTCGCGCAGTCATCAAGCCTGCTGGGGACTGACCGGACCAGATGGCGAGCACGATCGTCCCCGGTGAGTGTTTCCGCTGCGGACGGGTGAGGAACCTGCGCTGGAACCACACACTCAACCGGGGTGAGTGTCGGGCTTGCCGCGCCCGCCGCTCACCCCAGGAGACCTGCACCGGCTGCGGCAGGCAGCGGCGAGTCAACGCCCGCACCAGCGACGGCGGCGCTATCTGCACCACCTGCTACGCCCGAAACCGCGCCGGTGAGGATGCTTGCGAGGGATGCGGCACTATCGGCCCGCTCGCCACCCGAGCTGGCGGGAAGTCCGATGGATCGCGGGATCTCTGCGTTCGCTGCTACCGGCACCCGCGTCGGTCCTGCGGCGTCTGCGGCCGGCTCAAGCGAGTCGCGTTGAAAGCGACCGCCGCGAGCCCGGACGTCTGCCCGACCTGCTACCAAGCGCCGGTCATCGACTGCTCCATCTGCGGCCAGCGGTCGCTCGGCCGGCGAACCACCAACCACGGCCGGCCCCGTTGCTTCGCCTGCCAAGCCACCCAGCAGATCGACGCCGCGCTCACCGGCCCGGACGGCACGATCCGACCCGAGCTGAAACCCGTCCGCGATGCCCTGACCGAGCTACGCCAACCCCGCTCGCTGCTGAACAACTGGCACGACTTGCCGAGCCTGCACCTGCTCACCGACATCGCTCAAGGCCGGCTCGACCTGTCACACGATGCTCTCGATGCCCGCCCGCAAGTGTTCTCGGTGACCTACCTGCGCGCGATGCTCGTCGCCTCCGGCGCGTTGCCGCCCCGGGACGAGAACGCCGCCCGGCTACACCGCCACGCCGCCGAAGCCGGCGCCGACATCACCGATCCCGAGCTGCGCGGCGTGCTGTCCCGCTATGCCCGCTGGCACGTCGTCGGCCGCGCCAAGACCAACCGCCACGGCCACCTCACCGCTCATGTCGCCGCACGCTGCCGCAGCGACATTCACACCGCCCACGCCTTTCTCGACGACCTGACCGCGGGCGGTCACACCCTCGACGACTGCCCGCAAGCCTGCGTGGACGCCTGGCTCAGCACGAGCCGCAGCACCCGCCTGGGGTTCGTCCGCTGGCTCACACGAGGCGGCTACCTACCCCGAGTCACGTTGCCCGAACCCGTCGCGGCGAAAGACCCCGCCCATCAGGTTGACGCCGAAGATCAGCTGGCCCTTGCCCGCCGACTCCTGCACGACTCCACCGTCGCCAGCATCGAGGATCGCGCCGCCGCCTGCCTGATCCTGCTCTATGCCCAGCCCGTCGCGAAGATCGCCGCCCTCACCACCGACGACATCGGGGTCCGCGACACGGGAACCTATCTGCGGCTCGGCCGCGAACCGCTGCTGCTGATCCCGCCTCTGGACGGGCTGGTCACCGCGCTACCGGTCGTCAAGCCGTTCGGCACTGCGAGCATCCTGGC
This sequence comes from Haematomicrobium sanguinis DSM 21259, assembly GCF_000688395.1. Classification (GTDB taxonomy): domain Bacteria; phylum Actinomycetota; class Actinomycetes; order Actinomycetales; family Micrococcaceae; genus Haematomicrobium; species Haematomicrobium sanguinis. The sequence continues at coordinate 193,581 of NZ_JIAG01000002.1, forward strand.
TGATGCCCGGTGGCTGTTCACTGGCAAGAACGCGGGCACCCATCTTCATCCCGCTTCACTCATGCGGCGGATGAACCAGCTCGGCATCTTCACCCGCGCCAGCCGGAGCACCGCGCTACTGCACCTGGCCTCCACGACCCCGCCCGCCGTGTTCGCCTCGCTCATCGGCATCCACATCACCACCGCGACCCGCTGGGCTGAACTCACCGGCTCAGCCTGGAACACCTACGCCGCCGCCCGACGCTGACGACCAAGGTCACTCCCGCTCCGTCTGAAGCAAGGTCGCGGTCTGCTCTACCCAGCGTCGTTGCCTGCCCGTCTCGACAGCTCGCCGGTGATAGTGGGAACGGACCCACGCCACCGCGTCTTCTGGCGCGACACCGCTCATCGTTGCCAGCAGCGCCAAAGCCGTCCCGGTCCGCCCGATGCCGCCGCCACACCCGATCTCGACTCGCTCCTCACCGGCACGTTCCCACGCCTCACGCAGCGCCGTCGTCGCGTCGTCGGTCGAGTCCGGTAGCCGGAAGTCTCGCCACCGCACCCAGCGATGAGGCCAAGGACCAGGCGCTGGGTCACGGCCAAGTAGATAGACCGCGAAATCGGGGGCAGGCACATCGCCGCGCGGCCGGCGCACGCCGACGCCGCGGATGCGTCGCCCGTCGGGCAACACCACCACACCCGGCTCGTCAGTCCATGCGTCCACACTTCAACGCTAGCCCGACGGCGGCGGTCCTGCCTGCGCACCTCGCCAGCATGGATTTCGAACGCTTCGAATACTTGCGATCCCCGGTTGGTTCGTGATGGAAGTGTTCCCCGACTTCGACGGGCTCGGAGGCATCGGTGATCTGAAACAGGTCATCGGCGCCCTGCTGATGTTCGTGCTCATCGTCGCGGTGCTCATGGTCATCGTCTCGGCGATCTGCTGGGCGCTGGGCGCCTCGCACGGCAACCACTCGCTTGCCTCCAAGGGCCGGGTCGGGGTGCTCGTCGGCGTCGGCGCCGCCGCGCTCGCCGGCGCGGGGGTGGCGTGGGTGAACTGGCTCATCGCCCTCGGCCAACAGCTCTGATCCTCCGTCGCCAGCAGGCCCGCTCTCTGCGTTGGGAGCGGGCCTTTCGTCTGCCCGGTCTCGCCAGTCGCTCCCTGGTTCACCTCGTCGCCACAAGCCATTCGCTCAGCGAGGGAGTAACCGCCGTGATCGACATCGACCCCAACAGCTCGGGACTGCCCGGCATCGACCAGCTCCGCACCATCGTTGGCGCCGTGATGACGGTCGGCCTCATCCTCTCCGTACTGGCGCTAATCGTCTCCGCGATCGTCTGGGCCTACGGCGCCAACAGCTCGAACCCGCATCTGGCGGGCAGGGGCAAGCTGGGCGTTCTCATCTCCTGCGGTGCCGCGGTGATCTGCGGCGCGGCGGTGACGCTCGTGAACTTCTTCTGGAACGTCGGCCAGGCTGTATAGGGCCGCCGGTCACCGCAGGAGATTTGAGATGGGTGTCTGCGACGTTCCCGTGATTTCGACCGTCTGCGACGTGGCGGGCGAGGCTGCCGCGACGGTCGTGGCTGCCCCGTTCGACTGGCTCGCCCAGGCGATGGGCGGCGCGGCCGGCTGGCTGATCGAGGCGATGTGGGCCGTGTTCGACACGACCACGCTGGTCGATGTCCAGACGGACGGGTTCACCAGCGTCTACAACCTGATCTTCGGCATCGGCGTCTTCCTCGTCCTGATCTTCTTCTGCCTGCAACTCATCACCGGGCTGATCCGCCGCGACCCGACCGCGCTGTCCAGAGCCGCGCTCGGCGCGGCGAAATCGGTGCTGGGCGCGTTCGTGGTCGTCACGCTGACCGCGCTCGCACTGGAAATCGTGGACCAGCTCAGCATCGGCATCATCCAGACGTCCGGCGAGACCACCGAGACGATGGGCGACAAGATCATCCTGCTCGCCGCCGGGCTCAGCGGCATCAACATCGCCGCGCCCGGCGTCGGCGCGATCGTCACGATCTTCCTGGCCGGGCTGATGATCGCCGCCGTCGCGATCGTCTGGTTCAGCCTGCTGATCCGCAAGGCGCTGCTGCTGGTCGGCGTGGTGCTGGCACCGATCGCGTTCGCCGGCGCGTCCTGGGACGCCACCAAAGGATGGATCGGGAAATGGGCGGCGTTCGTGATCGCCCTCATCATCAGCAAGCTCGTGCTCGTCGTCATCTTCTTGCTGGCGATCACGCAGATCGCCACCCCGATCGAGCTGGACATCGCCGCCGTCACCGAACCGATCACCGGCATCGTGCTCATGGGCATCGCGGCCTTCGCGCCCTACATGGTCTACCGCTTCGTGTCGTTCGTGGGCTTCGACCTGTACCAGCAGATGGGCACCGAGCAGGAGGCCAAGAACGCGCTCAACCGTCCCGTCCCGATCCCCTCCAAGCCCCAAGGCGGCGGCGAGCCCAAGAAGGTTCTCGAAGACCCCAATGACGGCGCGTCGGACGCAGGATCAGGTGGCACGCCTCCGCCGTCGCCCGCCCCGGCGCAGGCACCTGCCGCGGCCGGCGGTGAAACCGTGGGCGCCGAAGCCGGCGCCTCCGCCGCGGGCGCGGGACCGGCGGCAGCCGTCGTGGTCGGAGCGAAGGTCGCCAAGGATGCCGCCGAGGCCGGGCCGAAGGCCGGGCACGCGGTGGCCGGTCAGGCCGAGACCGCCGCCGACGCCGCAGGCGGGCAGAACGGCGGCACCCCGCCGCCGTCGCAGACGCCCCCGCCGTCCACGCCGCAGCCGAGGACGCCCACGGAGCCGTCCAACCCCACGGCATCGCCGTGGGGCAAGGAGTGACCACCCATGCCCACCACGGACCAGAAGACACCCGGTAGCGAGCTGACGCCGATGAAGTTCAGCCGACTCACCCGCCGAGGGGTGCTGCTCGGCCTCTCGGTCGCGCAGCTCATCACCCTCGGCATCGGCGGCCTGGCGCTGCTGGCCGCGTTCTACGGCGGCGCCGGGATGCTGCTGGTCTACACCGCCCCGGTCTGGCTGCTCGCGGTCGTGCTGACCTGGGTGCCCATCGCTGGGAGGCCGATGGTCGAATGGCTCCCTGTCGCGCTCTGGTGGCTGTGGCGCTCCACCGGCGGGCAACTGCTCTACCGGCGGCGGATCGTCAAGCCCCGCCCTGCCGGAAGTCTCGCGCTGCCCGGTGACATGGCCCGGCTTCGGGAGCACCTGGACCCCGAGACCGGGGCGTGCATGATCCACGACCCCCGCCAGGCAACCTTGACGGTCGTGACGGAAGTGACCCATCCGGCATTCATCCTGCTCGACCCCGGCGAGCAAGAGCGCCGCGTCACCTCCTGGGGGCGAGTGCTCGCCACGGTCTGCCGGTCCGGGCGGATCGCGACCCTGCAAGTGCTCGAACGAACCCTGCCCGACTCCGGTAGCGGGCTGGCCGAGTGGTGGGCCGAGCACGGCACCGACGACGGCTCCTGGGCCGCGACCACCTACCGCGAACTGATCGAGCGGGCCGGCCCCGCCGGGGAACGGCACGCCACCACGGTCAGCCTCTCCCTGGACATGAAGGTCGCCTCCCGGCAGATCAGGACCGCCGGCGGCGGCATCCGCGGCGCCGCCGCGGTGCTCCGGCAGGAGATGGCGACGCTGGTCGCCGCGCTGCGTTCGGCGGACTTGACCCCTTCGGGGTGGCTCGGCCCCGGTCAGGTCGCGGTCATCCTCCGCTCGGCGTATGACCCGGCCGTGGCCGCCACCTTGGAGCGCCACGGGCGGCTCGGGCAGGAGCTCGCCGCCGCCGGCCCGGTCGCGGTCACCGAGACCTGGGGCAACCTGCGCACCGACTCCGCCTGGCACACCGTGCTGTGGGTCTCGGAGTGGCCCCGCAGCCTCGTCTATCCGGGGTTCCTCGCGCCGGTGCTGCTCTCCACCGGCATCCAACGGGCTGTGTCGCTGATCTACACCCCGATGCGCTCGGACCAGGCGGCCCGCGACATCCGCAAGAAGAAGGTCGAACACATCTCCGATGCGGCCCAGCGCGCCCGAATCGGGCAGATCGAGGACGCCGCGCAGACCGCCGAATACCAAGACGTTCTCCAGCAGGAAGCCGACCTGACCGCCGGCCACGGGATTCTACGGGTCTCCGGGCTCATCTCCGTCTCCGCCCCCAGCGTCGACGAGCTGGAAGCCGCAGTCGCCGCGATCGAACAAGCCTCGATCCAAGCCTCCTGCGAGACCCGAAGGCTCGTCGGCCAGCAAGCCGTCGCGTTCACGGCGGCCGCGCTGCCGCTGTGCCGCACGGTGTGACCGGCGCGCTCACCTGGCAGGCATCCCACCCTCGTTGAAGGAGGCCCATGATGCCGACATACACGAACCCGACCAGCGATGCCAGCGATGCCTACGAGGCGTTGCGCGGTCTGGCTCACGCCAGCCGTAGCTTCGAGGACCCGTCCGAGACCTACGTGGTGATCGGTGAGCTGTTGGGCGGGCTGCGATCGCTGCGGCAGGTGCTCGACCAGCTCGCCGCCGCCCATCTGAGCCGGCAGCATCACGTCACCGACGAGTCCCGCGAGTACAGCGGCGGTGCGGCCGAGGCGCTGGCCGCAGCGGATGAGCTGCACCAGGCCGGCACGCTCATCGACCAGGCCGACGACCGCCTGAGCGCGGCCATGACCCACTCGGGCCGGATCGTGTGGAACCCGCAGGACCGGATGGTGGAGCGGTGGGTTGGCGTCGTGTTCCTCCAAGGCGAGGAAACCGACCGGGTGATCGACCTCATCGACGCCCACGGGGTCGAGGCGGGGATCGAGCATCTGTCGGCGTGGGACTACGGCGAGGAGACCACGAACGCCGCCTTGGAGAACGGCGACGTTCACGACACCGCCCCGGTCTATCCCGGTGACCGGCAGGCCGAGACCGGCGACTACGCGATGACCTACAACGCGATGGCCGGGCACGTCGCCCTGTACCGGCGGCACCTGATCCGTGCCGAGGACGCCATCGACAAAGAAGCAGGGGCGCACGTCCCGGCCCGCCGCCCGACGACAGGCCGTGAGCGAGAGACGGCCGGGCGGCGTAGCGCCGTCCGTGACGGGGGCTGGTTCGAGCATCCCGGCGTCGCCGCCGTCAAGCAGGCCCGCGGGCTGTCGCTCTGACATAGCCACCACGGAGACGTGCCGGCGCGCACCTGCCCGCCATGAACAGCGCAGACCCCACCGCTTCGATGTCCCGGCACGTCGGGACGCTCACCTTGACCGTCTGGCCGGACTCGCCGCTGGGCGAGCACCAGCGATATGCCTACCGCATCGAGGACACCGCGACCGGGCAGACGCTCGTCGGCCGGGACCTGTTCACCGGCGCCGGAGCGCCGGTCGCCCCGGACCGCGCGATGCGCGACCTCGCCGCCTTCCTGGCAGCGGCCGGCGACGCCCGCCAGTACGCCATCGACAACCCCGGCAGCAGGCCCGAGCATGAGTGCCTGTTTCCCGGATGGGTCGCGGAGGCCGCTCGCCAGAACGCGGACGCGCTGGCACCGCTCGGCATCGAGGGCCCGCCGCAGCCCAAGCCGGACATGCCACAGCAGCCTCGCCCGGCGCCGGACTCGTCATGGTTCGACCGTCCCGCCGGCGGTTGGGTCTCCGGGACGCGGGGGCGGTCGTTGTGAGCCGGGGCGAGAAGCTGCACACCGCTGTCCTCGTCACTCCCGCCTCGGAGCGGCGCCGGCTGCGCAAGCAGCGGCGGCAAGCCGCCGCCCGCCTCGTCGCCGAGCAGCGTCACGTCGAGAAGGAAGCGGCCCAGGCCAAGGCCGCCGCCGAACGGGCTGAACGCCGTGCCACGGTCTACCTGCCCGCCGCCGGCGAGCCCGGCCCGGCCGCGCTGAGGACACCGGGCCACTTCCGGGTGGCCCGGCATCAGGACACCAGCGCCGTGCTCGCCGGGCAGTACCCGTTCCTGGCCGAAGCCGGGCTCGGAGCCGCGGGAATCTTCATCGGCCAAGACCTCTACAGCGGCTCCTCGTTCGTGTACGACCCGTGGGAGTTGTACCGCAGGGGCATCATCACCGCGCCGAACCTGATCTTGGCGGGGATCGTCGGGTCCGGGAAATCGTCGCTCGCCAAGAGCCTCTACACCCGCAGTCTGCCCTTCGGGTACCGCGTCTATGTCCCCGGCGACCCCAAAGGCGAGCACTCCGGCGTCGCCGAAGCAGTCGGCGGGAAAGCGATCATCCTCGGGCACGGGATGGGCAACAGGCTCAACCCCTTGGATGAGGGCTACCGGCCCGGCGGCCTGTCCGACCAGGAGTGGGCCACCACCCTCGCCGCGCGACGCCGCGATCTGCTCGGAGCCTTGACGGAGACGGTGCTGGATCGGCGGTTGGCGCCGTTGGAGCACACCGCGATCGACACCGCCCTGGCCGGCGCGGTCCGCGACGCGGACGTGCCGATCCTGCCGATGGTGGTCGACCGGCTGCTGCGCCCCGACCCTGCCGACGACCCGGACGGCCGGCTCACCGAGGACGGCCGCCAGGTCGGCCACGCGCTGCGCCGCCTGGTGGCCGGGGACCTGGCCGGCCTGTTCGACGGGCCGAGCACCGTCAGGTTCGACCCGTCGCTGCCGATGGTCAGCCTCGATCTTTCGCGCGTCACCGAGAACAGCACGTTGATTTCGGTGCTGATGACCTGCTCGTCGGCATGGATGGAAGCCGCCCTGCTCGACCCCAACGGGGGCCGCAGATGGGTCGTCTACGACGAGGCATGGAGGCTCATGTCCCACCCGGCGCTCCTGCGCAGGATGGACGCCCACTGGCGTCTCGCCCGGCACTACGGGCTGGCCAATCTCTTGGTGTTCCACAAGCTCACCGACTTGGAGAACGTCGGCGATGCCGGATCGGCGAACCGGGCGCTGGCGAACAGCCTGCTGGCAAACGCGGAGACGAAGATCGTCTACCGGCAGGAGACCGATCAGCTCGGCCCCACCGCCGTCGCGCTCGGGCTGACCGGCACCGAACGCCGCCTGCTGCCCGGACTCGGCACCGGGCAAGGGCTCTGGCGGATCAAGGACCGGGCCTTCGTCGTGCAGCACCAACTCCACCCCGCCGAGCTCGCCGCGTTCGACACCACCGCCCGCATGACCGGCAAAGGCTAGAGCCGTCGCCCGCGATCGATTCCCATTCTACGCCTGTCCGCATAGCGTCCCGCTTACGCTGGAAGCATGGCTGTGGACCCCGCACTTTCCGAGCTCGCTCGCCCGATTGAGGACGGACAGCCGTGGCCGCGGCCTGCGTGCCCCAAGTGCCAGACCGGATACATCGGATTCTCAGCGCCCACCGAGGATGAAGGACACGATTCAGCTTCCGCGCGCAACCACCCTGCGTTCGAGCCGGAGTGGATTTCCGGCACGTTTGTCGTCCGCGGTCAGTGCGAGAATCCCGAGTGTCGACAGGCTGTGCACGGCACGGCGACTATCGCGTGGACTACTCCCACAGGTCGAACCGCGATGATTTCGAGTACCAAGGCATCGCCTATTCCTCGTACTACACTGTGACGCACCTGCATCCGCCGATGCTGATAATGCCGATCCCGAGATAGGCACCCGACGAAGTAAGAGAGGGTGTGCTGCGCGCTTCTCGCGTGCTTTTCGCTGATCCTGGTCTGGCCGCAACTGCGCTGCGTGCCACGGTGGAACGGTTCTTGACTTCAGAAGGAATCTCTGCAACTCGACCATCTGGGCAATTTCGGAACGCGCAGGCGGTGGATTCTACGAGGACGGCCACCGCTGCCCGGGTGAACCGGCGACGGTGGACCTCCTCGCTTCCGCTGCGGGACGGTTGGCCGCTGCGGAGTACACAGTCCCAGGCCAGGACTTTCGGGTCGACTTGCGGCGTTTCCCGGCACAACCAGAAGACGGGTTCGTGCTCATCCCCGCGTGACCAGGTCTCGCGGGGATGAGCACGAACCCCTGAAACCGAGGCGCAACCTGGCTTTGGAGACCCCAGTTCGCTTTGTCTTCTTCATGCGTCAGAGCCCGAATGCCCCGCCGCTGATCAGGATGAAGATGCCCAGGCCGATGAGAACGATTGGGAACAGGATGTGCTCCCAGCGTTCCAGGATTTCCGCGATCCGACGTCTGGTGGCGATGAATTTGGCCACGAACACCAGGACCGCAACGAGAGCGAGGAACACAACACAGTATGCGACCACGGCGGCAGGCCCCACACTGAGGAAAACTGGAACGTAAACACCGATGTTGTCCCCGCCGTTGGCGAAGGTGACTCCTGCCACGGCCCAGACAGCGACCTTCCTGCCTTCAATCTTGCCCTCATCATCGTCGTCATCGTCATGCCGCCGACGCCACGCCTGCCAGGCCGCCCATAGCCCCAATCCCAAGGGGATCAGGCCGAAGTATGGGATGACCTCAGGAGGCAGGAACGCTCCGGCGCCGAGGGCTACGAGTACGGCAGCGCCGAGAATACCTGCGAACCCCAGATACTGTCCAACTAGGATCCGAACCGTCGTGCCTCGCTGCCCTGCACCCCGGGCGAAGAACAGTGAGAGCACGATGATGTCGTCGATATTCGTGGCAAGGAACAGGCCGATCGCTTGCAGGATCGAGAGCAGGATCATATGTGCACCTCCGCCGTGCATTCCGAAACAGCGCAGGAAGGGTCGATGCAGGTCGCTTCGTGATCCACAGCCAAGGTCGTATCCAGCAGAGCGGTAAGCGCACGGGTGAGACGGGGGTCTGCGACCTCGTACCGCGTTCGGCGGCCCTGAGGTTCGGCCACGACGATGCCGCAGTCGCGAAGGCAGGTCAGGTGGTTAGAAACGTTGGACGGACTGAGATCCAGATCGCGGGCCAGTGCCGCAGGATAGATCGGGCCGTCAAGCAGGGTCATGAGAATGCGTGAACGTGTCGGGTCGGCCATTGCTCGGCCGAGCCGGTTCATCACGTCCAATCGATCGGTTATAGTCAGCACCCAATGAACATACACGCTTCGCTGTATGATTGCCAAAACCGTTCCTTGGGCGTGAGGAACGAACTGGTGACAGTTTCGGTTTAGGCCGCGAGTGTGAGCGGCTCGGTCAGTTTGGCTTCGAATTCGATGGGCGTCAAGCCGCCGAGGGTGTCCTGGGCGCGCTGACGGTGGTACTTCCGCTCGATCCAGACGACGATGGCGAGTCGCAGCTCCTGCCGGGTGGCCCACCGTTGCTGGTTGAGCACGTTCGTCTGTAGCAGTGACCAGAACGACTCCATGGCGGCGTTGTCTCCGGCGGCGCCGACGCGGCCCATCGATCCGACCATGTCGTGTCGGTTCAGTTCGCTGGCCATCGCTCTGCTGCGGAACTGGCTGCCTCTGTCGGCGTGCAGGATGCAGCCAGCGACCTCGCCGCGGCGAGTGACGGCGTTGCGGACGGCGTCGACGGCGAGCTTCGCGGTCATCCGGTCCGAGATCGAGTACCCCACGATGCGGTTGGAGAATACGTCCTTGATCGCGCAGCAGTAGAGTTTGCCTTCGCTCGTCCGGTGCTCCGTAATGTCCGTGAGCCAGAGCCGGTTCGGCGCGTCAGCGCGGAACACCCGTTTGACGTGATCGTCGAACACGGGCGGGCCGGCCTTCTTGCCCTTCCCGCGCCGTCGGCGTTGCGCGGACGAGAGAATCCCGGCCTGCGAGCACAGCTTCCACGCCGTCCGCCTGCTCATCCGCCACCCGGCTCGCCGCGCTTCGTCAGCGAGATATCGATACCCGAACGTCGGGTCGTCGTGGTGCGCGTCGTGCAGCGCGTTGATCCGATACGCGCGGAGGACGTCCGCGCTCCGCACGGGATCGTTTCGCCAGCGATAGTAGGGCTGGCGGGCGAGCTTGAGGACCCGGCACGACACCGTCACGGGAATCCCCGCGGCGGCGAGCTCAGCAACGAGCGGGTACGTCATTTTGGGGAGCCACCGAGTTTCAGGTTCGCCTGCGACAGATACGCCGCCGCACGCCGAAGCACCTCGTTCTCCTGCTCAAGCAACCGGATCCGCTTCTTCAGATCCCGCGCCTCGGCGGCATCGGCGGCGGTCTGGCCGGGACGGTTGCCGTCTTCGATATCGGCTTGTCGGAGCCAGTTCTGCAGCGTTGCTTCGCTGATGCCGAAGTCGGTGGCGATCTGTTTGATGGTGACGCCGCTCTCGCGGCGACGAGCGACCGCGACGACGTCTTCGCGGAACTCTTTCGGATAAGGACCGGGCATGATGACATCCTCCCCGCCAGCGCCTCCCGGCACTAACGATCAGTTGTCACCGATTCGTTCCTCACGCCCTTCCTCACGCCCAGGGCTAAGTGACTCAACCTCTGAGTCTGTAGACCGTCTCACCCGTGTTGACATCGACCACACGGCCGTCATCGCGCACGCGAAACCGTGTCTCGCCGGAATTGGCATCCACCACTCTGCCGTCGTCGCGGACACGGAATGATGTCTCCCCAGTGTGCGCGTCAACCATCCGGTTGCCGCGCACGCGAAACCGTGTTATCACCCGAACTCGCACTGACCGCCCGGCGGCCGTCCCAAGTTTCATCACTCATACGAAGAGCCTGCCAGAGACGTCCGACATTCCTCCGTACGCGGCAGAGGTTCGACCTGCACGGCTCGTACGTGCGCGCGGACGCCCAGGAGCGCCACGCATGCTCTCATGGCGGCGTTGACTCACCTCGACGCTATGAGGAAGCCCGAGCCTGAGCCCGTCCCGGTGTCCATTCCGCTCGTCGTGCTCGATGTGCGCGAGGACGGCACCGTGACCGTCACCGTCGACGGGAAACGGTTGGACCCTGACCCTTTCGCGCCGCCGTGGCGGCGCTCCTCGTTCGGGCAGATCATCGACCGCGCCACGAACGACCGGACGACACCGGCGAGGGTCGAGGTCCGCGAAGCGGACGGCACGACGTTCACCGACATCGTCGCCGCCCGCCGCCGGCGTTCCCGCCCCGAGCCCGAACCGGAACCGGCGGCGCAGGCCGGGCCGGTGTTTCACACCGTCGAGGGCAAGGGGTTCGTTCCGGGCGAGGACGTGGCGGTCGCAGTCGTCACCGGGCACACCGACGCCGCCCACTCCGGCACCGCGCGCGCCCTCATCGACCCAGCCGGGAACGGCGCCGACCGGACCGACGAGGTCATCGAGGTCATCCTGTTCGGCCGGGTCTCCGGCACCACGATCATCCGGCGAGTGCCGTGAACGAGCAGGGCCGGCAGACCGGCTCGTTCGGGGACGAGCTGACCAACGCCGCGATGATCGGGCTGGTCGTCCTGTTCGGCGTCGCGCTGATCCTGCGCGCCGCGGGATCGGTGGCCGCGTTCCTGACCGGCACGCCCCAGCCGGCCGGCGATCCCGCTTCCGGGGTCGGTGTGCTGTTCCACCCTGGTGATCCCGGCGCGGCGCTCGACGCGGACGGCCTGAACCCGGTCGTCTACTGGATCGTCGCCGGGCTGCTGCTCGCCGGCCTCGTGACCGGCGGGCTATGGGCGTGGCTGCGGTTGCGCCGCCACACCCACCGGATCGAGACCGACCCGCGCCGCATGGCCGGGATCGCCACACGGCACGAAGTCGCCGCCGCTGCGTCTGAGAAGGCGCTGCTGCGCCGCGCGGGAAACCTGCGCCCCGGCCTGGCTGACCCGAAGCCGGCGGACGTGGGCTACCGGCTCGGCACCTCCAAGGGCACCGGCGTGTGGGCGTCGGTCGAGGACTCGATCATGGTGATCGGGCCGCCCCGCTCCGGGAAGGGCCTGCATCTGGTGATCCCGGCGATCCTCGACGCGCCCGGCGCCGTCGTCGTCACCTCGACCAGGCCGGACAACCTCACCGCGACCATGCGCGCCCGTCGCAGGATCGGCCCCGTCGCGATCTTCGACCCGCAACACTTGGCCGAGGGTCTGCCCGCCGGTCTGCGCTGGTCACCGATCCGGGGCTGCGAGTCGCCGCAGACGGCGATGATCCGCGCCACCGGGCTCGCCGCCGGCACCGGCCTGTCCGCAGGCGGCGTCGACGGCGGAGGCTTCTGGGAGGGCAAGACACGGGCCGCGCTCCAAGCCCTGCTGCACGCGGCAGCGATCGACCATCGGCCGCCCGCCGAGCTGTTCAGGTGGACTCTCGATCCGACCGCGGCCGCTGACGCGGTGGCGATCCTGACCGGCTCCACGCAGGCTGCGACCGGGTGGGCCGAGTCTCTGGAAGCGATGATCGACTCCGACCCCCGCACCCGCGACTCGATCTGGCAGGGCGTCTCCTTGGCTCTCGGCTCCCTCGCGGACCCGCGCGTGCTCGACGCCGTATCGCCCGGCCCCGGTGAGGGCTTCGATCCCGAAGCGTTCATCCGCGACCGCGGCACGTTGTTCCTGCTGGCAACCGGGTCCGGTGCGGGAGCCAGCGCCGCGCTGGTCGCCGCGCTCGTGGAAGACCTCATCGAGACCGCCCGCCGCCTGGCCGCACGGTCGGCCGGTGCCCGGCTCGATCCGCCGATGCTGCTGGCCTTGGATGAGATAGCCAACCTCTCGCCGTTGCCGTCGCTGCCGACGCTGATGGCCGAAGGCGGCGGGTCGGGGATCACGACCATGCCGGTGCTCCAATCGCTCGCGCAGGCGCGGGACAATTGGAACGAGCACCAGGCGAACGCGATCTGGGACGCCTCGATCGTCAAGGTCATCCTCGGCGGGGCTTCCAACAGCCGGGACCTGCAAGACCTGAGCGCCTTGGTCGGCGAACGCGACGAATACACCGACTCCGTGACGCTGGGCGACCACGGCACCCGCTCCAACCAGCGGTCCGTGCGCCGGGTGCCGATCTTCCCGCCCGACCGCATCCGCCGGCTCCCGTTCGGGACCGGGATCGTGCTGCTGCGCTCCGCGGCCCCGATCGTCACCGACCTGCACCCCTGGCCCAAGCGTCCCGACGCCGGCCAGCTCGCCGCCGACCGTGCCGAGATCGAAGCCCTGCTCCGTCGTTCCGGCACCTGAACGCCGGTCGCGGCACGGAGCACCTGCCCGCCACAACGGCCCGGCACGAACCGGCGCCGGAGAGCAGACAGGAGCCCAGCATGTCCGACGAACCCGGTGGCGACGCCACGACGAACGATGTTCCCGACTCGGATGTGGACCAGATGGACGACGACGGCTACGACGAGCCGCTGATCGCCGAGCCGCCGCACCCGATCAACTGGAACCTGCTGAGTGCCGAGGACGCCGAGGCCGAGTGGTTGGAGCTCAACCGCTGGGTGGACTGGCTACGCCACACCTACGGGCTCCCCGCCTCCGTGATCCCGCCCGCCTGGCACATGCACCCGGAGCTGCTGTGGGAGCTGAGCGCGCTGCACCTTCACTGGCTCTGCGCCTACGACCCGGACCAGAACGGCAGCGCACCGCTCGGCTGGCACCGCGACTTCGCCGACGCCCGCCAGCGGCTCCGCGAATGGGTCGCCGCCTGCGGCACCCGGCTCGACCACGACCGTCCCACCCGGCAGACTGTCTGGCCCGGCGAGGAACCCGGCGACCCGATCGAGGACATCCCGATCACCGACCGCGATGCCGAGTTCGTGGAGTTCGTCATGGCCGACGTCCAGGCCCGCCGCGAGGCAGAGGAAGCGTTCTACCGCGACCTCGACCCGGACACCGGAGAAGTGTCGTGAGCGACAAGACCGAGGCACTCGTCTCGCCCCTGCTGGACAGCCGTGAGGTCGCCGCGTACTTGAAGGTCTCGGAGTCCACCCTGTCGCGGTGGCGCTCGGCCGGCACGGGGCCGCCGTTCCTGCGGCTTGGCGGGATCGCCCGGTACCGGCTCGACGCCGTGGACCGCTGGCTGAGCGAGCTGGAACACGACCGTGCCCCGCAGAGCTGAACCGCAGCCGACCGCCGAGCCCAAGCCGGTCCCGCCGATCGGCGTGAAGGTCTCCACAGACATGGAGCGCCGCTCCTACGGCATCCGCGCCCGAGCCCGGTGGACCGACCCGACCACCAAGCGGCGTGTCATCCGCTCGGAAATCGTGCGAGACGAAGCGGCCGCGCACGCGTTCTTCGACCAGCTCCGCAACTCATCGACCAAGGGCATGGACGTGTCCATGACGCTGCTGGAGTTCGTCACCTCCATCGGCGACCGGTGGGCGCGGGGCCTGGACCCGACCTCCACCGGCGAGACCTACGGGTACGGGCTGAAACTGCGCGTGCTGCCCGCGCTCGGGCACCTGCCGGTCACCCAGATCACCGCCGGGATCATCGACCGCACCATTGATGAGTGGGAGCAGCGTCACGGCGCGTCGACCATCAAGAACACCATCGCCCCGCTCGTGCGGGTGCTCGATGAGGCCGTGCGGGACGGGCTGATCCAGATCAATCCTGCGAAGAACCGCGCCAAGCGGAGCCTGAACCGCAACGCCTTCCGCGGCCAGTCCGCCGAACACACCTCCCCACGGGCGCACGCAATCCCGGACATGAAGACCCTCAACCGCCTCGCCAGGGCGTGCGGCAAGGTGCATCAGTCCTACAGCGACTTCGTGATGCTCGCCGCGCTACTCGCCGCACGGTCCTCGGAGGTCTCCGGGTTGCAGGTCGGGGACGTGGACTACGGCAAGAACCTCGTCGTGATCCGCCGGCAGGTTTTCCCCGGCAAAGGCGGCCTGGTTACAAAACCGACCAAGAGCCGCAAAGAACGCCGCGTGCCGATCCTCGAACCACTCCGGCCAGTGCTCGAACGCCTCACCGACGGGAAGGAGCCCGAGGACTCGTTGCTGGTCGGCCCGAAGGGCGGCTATCTCACCACCGCGACCGTCCGCGACGCCACCAACTGGGACGGCATCGTCGCGAAGCTCGGACTGCCCGACCTCACCCGGCACGGCCTACGCCACACCGGGGCAACCTGGATGGCCGACGCGGGCATCCCGCTGCACGTACTGCAAGACATCCTCGGGCACGCCTCGATGGAGACCACGCGCGGCTATCTCCACCCCGACGACCGCCACCTCGCCTCCGCCGCCGAGCAGGCCAACGCCTTCCTCTCCACCGCCGGACAACGCAAGAACGCCCGGCGCAGCAGCCCCGCGACCAGGGGCCTGTGATGCGCTCCGACGCCCGCGGGAGTGCTCCCGGAAGCGTTCTGGTCCCCTTTTGGTCCCCATATCCACAGGACGCGGGTTCTGGGCGATCAGTTCGTCCACAGGCGACCACCGGCGAGAGCGCCGGGGGACCAGAGGGGGACCACAGAGAACGACCCCCGGACATGATGAAGCCCAGGCGAGAAACCTACTCTCACCTGGGCTTTTACGTCGGGCTGACAGGATTTGAACCTGCGACCCCCTGACCCCCAGTCAGGTGCGCTACCAAGCTGCGCCACAGCCCGTGGCATGGATTTTCAGTTGTTCGGGCCGACCAGAGCGGGGTAAACCCACTTAACCCCCAGTCAAGTGCGCTACCAAGCTGCGCCACAACCCGAAGCTTCCGCCCGGCCACAAACAACCGGCGAAAACCACCGACACAACTTTACATGAGATCGGCGCTCAGGGTGACATCGCCTTCGCACGCGAGGTTTGGAATCTAGAAATCCGCCCGGCGTTCCCCGGACTTTCCATCCCCACCCCAGCCACTCAACCCATTCCCGCGAACACCACCGTGCCTGCACTCGTCCAAGCATGGAAGTCCCTCTGGCGCGACCATTGGGAATACCAAGACTGGTTCGAACCCCAACTCCCCCACATGAGTTCGGAACGCTTCATCCATCTCCGAGAAACCCTGACACCGCTCAAGGACCAGGTTCTCAGGCTCGACCTCGTCGGCGATTTTTCCTTCCGTGTCACACCACACCGGATAGTCCTCGCCCCACAAACGTTGCGCGACCCGCACCTCCGCGCCGACGCGCTTGCCCGCTTCCCCACGCAGTAGGCACGTCACCTTTTAAGCAGAAGAACGACGGCGAGCCAAGACTTTCTCTCTTAGCCCACCCCGGTATTTCGCAGGCTATGCGCCCGGGCGAGTATCGCCGTCGTGCTTCTGTGGCTGGTGCTGGGCACCCGGTTGTGCCCATGGCTCATCCCCGAGCGCAATTTCTGCCGCGGTTTCGCGCAAAAATCTGATGAGGATAGCGCGTTCGGCGCTGCTGTAGCGGGCCGCGACGTCGAAGCGTTTGGCGTGCTGCTTGCCCACCGTTTCCATGGCGGCCCGACGGGTCGCGGGGGTGATGGCGATGGCCAAGGCGCGCCGGTCGCTCGGGTGCGTGGAGCGGGTGATGTGGCCGTCGCGCTCGAGCCGATCCAGCAGCTTGGTGGTGGACGGGGTGGAAATCGCGAGATGCTGGGCGATGGCGCTGGGGGTGACGATCTGGCCGCGATTGCCCGCGACGATCAAGAACTGCAGAGCCAACATGTCGGTTTCGTTGAGCTGCATGTAGCGTCGGGACGCTTCCGAGAGCGCGCGCTCGGCGTCGCGGAGGTCACCGAACGCTGACATGAGCTCGGTGATTTGCGCCACATCCTGCGGGGCAATATGGGTGCGCTGGACGAGTTCGTGATCCGGGTCGTTTGCGTTGATGTCGTAAAGATTGTCGTTGCCCACGAGGTTATATTACCGAGGAATCATATTATGCTAGGTTTATATCTAGCTAAGCTAACTAATATTTCTGGGGGTGCGGACGTGGCACGACGCGTGTCGAGTCGATCCGGGGACGGGGCACCGCGGCGCCCCGGGGCGTTGAGGTTTGTGCGCGTGGCGATCCCGGTTGTGCTCATTGTGGTGTGGTTGGTGGCGGCCGGATTGGGTGGGCCGCTGTTCGGGAAGATTGACGAGGTTTCGTCCAACGACCAGACGAACTATTTGCCCAGTTCCTCCGAGGCCGCGGCCGTGCAACGCGAGTTAGAGAAATTTACGGACTCGGACGGCATTCCGGCGGTGGTGGTGTTTGTTGCCGACCGTGAGTTGAGCGCGGACGCGCAAGATAAAATTAGTGCCGCGGTGGAATCGGCTGCGGACGTAGCTGGGGTGTTGCCTGGCGCGTCTCCGGCGTTGCTGTCCTCGGACGGGTTAGCGATGCAGGCGTTCGTGCAGGTTGTTGCGGATGCCGAATTATCGGAAACGGTTCCTGAGCTTACTGCGCAGTTGCGCGGCGAGGTTCCCGATTCGGTTGCGGTGTACGTGACCGGCCCTGCGGGATTGAGTGCGGATTTGGCGGCCGGTTTCGCCGGGATCGATGGGCTGCTGCTGGGGGCGGCGCTGGCCGCGGTATTCGTCATTTTGATCTTGGTCTACCGCTCGCTTTTGTTGCCGATTGCGGTGCTGATGACGAGCCTGTTTGCGCTGTGCGTGGCGTTGCTGGTGGTGTGGTGGTTGGCCAAAGCGGGGGTGCTGTTGCTGAGCGGGCAGACCCAAGGAATTCTCTTCATTCTGGTGATCGGTGCCGCCACGGATTATGCGTTGCTTTTGGTGTCCCGTTTTCGCGAAGAATTGCGGCTGCATCGGGACAAGAATGTGGCCGTGCGGGTGGCGTGGCGGGGATCGGTGGAGCCGATTGCCGCCTCCGGCGGGACGGTTATTGCCGGGCTGCTGTGCCTCTTGCTCAGTGATCTGAAGTCGAATAGTGCGCTCGGTCCGGTGGCGGCCATTGGCATTGTTTTTGCGATGCTTTCGGCGTTGACGCTGTTGCCGGCGTTGCTGTCGCTGTTGGGGCGGGCGGCGTTTTGGCCGCGTCGGCCGGCCTTTGATCCTGCACGCAGCCGTGAGGATGCTGAGGTGCCGGGGTCCGGCCCTTGGCATGGACTGACGGGGTTGATTCGTCGGCATTCTCGGGCGCTGTGGGTTGGGACGACTGTGGTCTTGTTGGCTGGTTGCGTGGGCGTGGTCGGGTTGAATGCTTCCGGGGTCGCGCAATCTGAGCTGGTGCTCGGGTCATCCCAGGCGCGTGATGGTCAGTCGGCGTTGGCCGAACATTTTCCCGCGGGTGCTGGCAGTCCCGTGTACGTGCTGGTAGATGCTGATGAGCTAAACGCTGCGAGTGCCGTGATGTTGGACAATGACGGTGTCGATTTGGTCAGTGTCGTCGCTTCGGATAGTCCGAGTGGATCGGCGCCGGTGACTGCGTCCGGCATTGGCGCCGTTGGTCCGCCTGGGACGCCTGCGCCCTCCCCCACGGAGGTTGACGGCAAGGTGTTGCTGCAAGGGACGCTGGTTGATGAACCCGACTCCGAGGCTGCTGCTGCCACAGTGGTGTCGTTGCGGTCTGAGTTGAGCGGCTTGGGTGCCCAAGTGGGTGGAGTGACCGCGACCGCTGTCGACACGAACGCGGCCTCGATTCACGACCGGAACCTGATTATTCCGGTGACGCTGCTCGTCATTCTGGTGATCTTGATGTTGTTGCTGCGCTCGGTCCTTGCGCCGGTATTGCTGATTGCGACCACCGTGTTGTCCTTCGGCACCGCCATGGGTGTTTCTGCTCTGGTGTTCAATGGCTTGTTCCAGTTTCCTGGGGCGGATCCTGCGGTGCCGCTCTACGGGTTTGTGTTTTTGGTGGCGCTCGGCATTGATTACAACATTTTCTTGATGACGCGGGTGCGCGAGGAATCCAAGGAGTTTGGCACGCGGCCCGGTATTCTGCGTGGCGTGGCCATCACGGGCGGAGTCATTACGTCTGCCGGCGTCGTGTTGGCCGCGACGTTCGCGGCATTGGCGGTGATCCCGATCCTGTTCTTGGTGCAGTTGGCGTTTATCGTGGCGTTTGGGGTGCTACTGGACACCTTTGTGGTGCGTACAGTTCTGGTCCCGGCTTTGAGCTATGACATCGGCTCGGCGATCTGGTGGCCGTCGAAGCTGGCGCGGGCGCGGCACGTTCAGGATGATCCGAAGGAATAGTGCGGTCATGGAGCGATCAATAGCATGGGACTCGATGAAACACCGTGGCTTACGCGACTGAAAGCCGACGGGGTATTTTTGATTGACATGGCCCCAGTTCCCGTCAATCACCTGGAGCCCATGGAAAAAGCCATACACAGCGAGTTCATCTATTTCCCTGGGTCGGGCTGGCAAGTGCAGTTTCGCGAGCAATTCGAGCGAGCCATCTGCGGATTTTTGTATTGATCCCTGCACCCCCATTTGCTAAAACCGGTAAACATCCATGAGGGGGTCAACTTGGAAGTCGTGGCAATTGTCGCGTCGGCGGCGAGAGCACGGTGGAAGAAATCACAAACTAGCTCCGCCCCAACTCCCCCAGCCATTTCTTCAACAAGACCGTTTCCGGCTCCCCCAACGGCGAACCTGCCGAGCCGAGCGCGTTGAGCAATTGCTCGGAGGCACCAGTCACTTCCGAAGCATCAGCAGACGCAGCAACACCCCCGCGCCCCACCCCAGTTATCCACGCGAGCGTCGCTTCCCGCGTGGACTCGGACAGCTCCAGATAGTCACTTCGCCCGGTAAGAATCAGCGCCAACGTCACGCCAATATTGCTCGCGAGAATTTGCGACACAGCAAGATCCGGATCCACCACCAGTCGGCCCTGCGTATCCGCCACCCGCACCACGGCACGCAACATTTCCGTCGCCCGGTTTTGCGCGGCTGGCACTGTCCCGGGCGCAATCTGCCCATACATCAGCGTGTAGAACCCGGGGTTCTCCAGACCGAACTTCACGTGCGCGTCCCACCCGGCACGAATGTCCGCAATGGGATCGCCGCTAGAAACCTGCGCCGATTTCTGCCCCAAATATAGGTCAAAGCCGCGCTCGATCACGGCGTCCAGCAAGCCCTCTTTGGACCCGAAAAAGTGATACAGCGTCGGCAGCTTGACGCCAACCCGATCGCAAATCGCGCGCAAGGGCACATCCTTGCCCGGCGACGCCGCAATCATGTCGGCGGCTGCTTCTAACAATTGGGTTCGTGTATCACCCTTGCGCTCCACTATCACAGCGATATAGTATCGCTTTATCGTTGATACATGAAATGCGTATCGACGACACAAGCCACCAAACCAAATCACCAAGAGAGAACCCCATGACCACCCACACCCTAGAAAACAAGAACGTCCTGATCGCCGGCGGCGCCAAGAACCTCGGCGGCCTCATCGCCCGGCAAGCCGCCGAACACGGCGCCAACGTCGCCATCCACTACAACTCGGACAAAACCGCCCAAGACGCCCAAGAGACCAAAGCCGCCGTGGAAGCGTTAGGCGGCAACGCCGTCGTAATTCAGGGTGACCTGACCGATGCCGCTACTGTCGAGCGGGTCTTTGCCGAGGCCGAAAAGGCCCTCGGCCCCCTGGACATCGCGGTCAACACCGCGGGCATGGTGCTGCGCAAACCGATCCTGGACACCACCGAGGACGAATACGACACGATGTTCGACATCAACGCCAAAGCCGCGTACTTCTTCATCAAAGAAGGCGGCAAGCGCCTGCGTGACAACGGCAAAATCATCACCATCGCCACCTCCCTGCTCGCCGCGTTCACCGACGGCTACTCCACCTACGCGGGCGGCAAGGCACCGGTCGAGCATTTCACTCGCGCCGCCGCTAAAGAGTTCGCACCGCGCGGCATTTCGGTGACCACGATCGCCCCGGGGCCCATGGACACCCCGTTCTTCTATGGCCAAGAAACCCCCGAGCGCGTGGAATTCCACAAATCCCAGGCCATGGGCAACCAACTCACCAAAATCGAGGACATCGCCCCGATCGTGACATTCCTCGCGACCGACGGCTGGTGGATCACGGGCCAAACCATCTTCGCCAACGGCGGCTACACCACCCGCTAAAACACCCGGAAAGGACAGCACTCATGGACACCATCCCCACCCCGATCAAGAATTTTCTCGACGCCGTCAATCGCCACGACCCGGACGCGCTCAGCGCCCTCACCGCGGACGCCACGGTAGATGACTGGGGCAAGAAGCTCACCGGAATCACCGAAATTACCGCCTGGAGCAATAAGGAATTTGCCGGGTCCAACCCCACCCTGACCATCACGGACGTGAAGAACGACGGCGATGCCTCCCAAGGCGGCTCGGTCACCATCACCGGTGATTGGCAAAGCGACTGGGCCAACGGTCCGAGCGCCTTTACCTTCACCTTGGATGGGGACAAGATTTCCTCCATGACGATTCGGAAGGGGTAGGCGAATCAGGGCCAGGCGGGCCTAGTCACAGTCTGCGGCTCGGGGCATAGTGGAAGTGAGAGAGACCGTGACTGCGTGAGGAGGTTAGTGTGCCGGAGCTTCCCGAGGTCGAGGCGTTGCGCGACTTTTTGCAGGGTGCGGCGACACGGCGGGTTATCGACAATATCGGGATTGTCGCGATCAATGCGCTCAAGACGGCCGATCCGCCGATTGATGCAGCAGTGGGGGCGACCGTCACCGGCGCGTCGCGGTGGGGGAAGTTCCTCGGTCTCGACATGTCGACTTCAGGCGGCGCAGAACCCGATCTGTACCTCATCATCCACTTTGCGCGCAGCGGCTGGTTGCAATGGAACGAGCATGTTTCCGATCGGCCGTTGCGCATGAGCACGCGGAATCCACTCGCGGCGCGTGTCACGTTTACCGATGGCGCTGGATTCACCGTGACCGAGCACGGATCCAAGAAGTCCTTGGCGATCTACCTGGTACGCTCCCCCGAAGACGTCCCGGGCATTGCCGAATTAGGGCCGGACGCGCTCGGTATCTCTCGCGAGGATTTCGAGCGGGCGATCAACAGCAACCACCAGTCGAAGAATCTGTTGACCGACCAAAGGCGCATGGCCGGAATCGGCAACGCCTACTCCGACGAAATTCTCTGGGAGGCGCGCCTCTCCCCCGCCAAGTTGGGTAGCTCCCTGACCGACACGGAACGGGAAACCTTGTTCAACGCGGTGAACACGACCCTCGGCGACGCCACCGAGCGCGTCCGTACCGCACGCCCTGCCACCCTTAAGGCAGAAAAGCGTCAGGGCATGAACGTTCACGGCCGTTTTGGGCAGGCGTGCCCTCGGTGCGGGGACACGATTGCACAGGTGTCCTTCGCCGACAGCGACTACCAGTACTGCCCCACCTGCCAAACCAAGGGCAAACGCCTGAGCGATCGCCGCATGGACCGGATGCTCAAGTAACCCTGCGGGAGCGGCTACTTGTAGAATCCCTCGCGCAGGTTCACTCCGTGCTCCAGCCACGCCTTCATCGCCGCAAGCATCCCGGTCCAACCCATGTTGTTGCCAAAGGCCGCCTTCGCCCCGGATTCAGTCGCTTCCCAATCCCCCTCGGAGATCGTGACCTTGGTCCTCGCCCCGTCATCGACCGGGTCAAACTCAAAGGTGACGATCGTGACGCCTTCCTCGCCAATGGCCGACTCGCCCTTCCAGCGCAGGGTCAACCGCCGCTCCGGCTCGGCATCAAGGACATCGACCGGGAATGCTCCCGGAAAATCGGCGAAATCCCACGTCACGGTGCTACCCGACTCGAGCCGCCCTTGGGCGCCGCCGGTCGTAAAGTAGCGCGAGAGCTGTTCGGGATCGGCAACCGCCTCAAACACCTCGGCAACGGGTCGGGAGATAAAGCCCATGACCTCAAAATTCAATTCCGTCAGTTCGCTCATATGCCCTTTCTACGGCATTGGGCTCGGAACATCTAGACCAGGCTCATGGCGTGTACACCGTATTTTCGCCGTAGAGCCGCTGCGTGATCCCGGAAATGTAGGCGCTTTGATCGGTGCTCGGCAAATTGTAGGTAAGGTAGCCGCCGTAGCCCTCCGAGACAGTGCGGCTGGCCAGATTTTGCGCGGTGGCGGAACCGGTGGCCGGAATCTCAATGGCGGCAGGTGCCAGCTGGGCCTTGGAAAGTCCCGGCACTCCCGGCACAATGTACGTTCCGTAGAGGGCGTTCCAACTGTAATTCAGGTAGGTGCCCGCGTTGATGCCGTTATAAGACACCCTCGACTGCACCGGGCCGAACCAGTACAGCGAAATAATCTTGTCTGGCATGCGCTGGCGTAGCGCCTGGATTAGATAGATGAAGGAGTACGCGTTGGGCTGGCCGGTCCCGTTGACCCCGTACTCGGAGTATTCATCGTCAAAGTCAATGCCGTCTAGACCGTACTTGTACACGGTGTCGGCCAGTTGCTTGGCAAAGGCATCCGCCTCGGCGTAGCTCTGGAAATTACAGATGCCCGCGCCCTGGTGGTTTCCCAAGATCGAGAGCAATACCTTGATCCCTTTGGCTTGGAGCGGGCGCACCCGGGTGTTCACTTCATTGAGCGTGGTTTGCACTTGCGGATTGTTGTACAGCACGGCTTTCTGGCCGTCATAGTTGATGTTTGCCGCAAAAATGATCGCAATGTCGAAGGCGGGCGCCCCAGAATTCGCGAGCGTGTACTTCCCGACGTTGGCAATGCTGTAGTTGTTCACTTCAACATAGGCGGTCATGAAAGGGCCGGACTTGCCGGCCATCAATTGCGGGTCGCGAATCGGCTGCGCATTAGCGCCGGTTACACCGGCAAGAGTTGCGGCGGCACCGGCACCGAGGCCGATTCCTCCGGCGCGGATGATCTGGCGGCGTGAAAGTGGAGCGGTCATCATTGTCCTTCCAAGGGGTCTGTGCCTCACCATGGACTAAACCGTTTAATCAACGGCAGGTCAAGACCTTTCGGCGAAAAAACTTTCTAGTGACGCGCTTCGGCGCTCGTAACAATCCAGTACCGGCGGAAGTTCACTTCGCCGTTGCTACGGGTGTCCTCATACACGCCGCCGCACTTCTCGATGACTGCAGCAGAGGCAGCATTGTTTTCCTCACAGGTCACGAGCACGCGATCGATGTTTAGTTCTTGGGCAACGGGAAGCATGGCGCCGAGCGCCCAGGTGGCAACTCCGCGGCCTCGAGCCCTCGGGCGCACGCCGTAGCCAATGTGGCCGCCGAAATTGAACAAGTATTCTGTCAGCGTGTGCCGCAGATCGATGGATCCTACGTACCGCTCATCCTCAACGATCCAGAGCGTGGTGGCGTGGACGAAGCCGGGTGGTTGCACCACCTCCGGGTCGGAGGTTGACTGCAGTCGAGCAACAAACCGAGCAAAGACGTGGGGCTCGTCAAACCTGTCCTCGGCTCGCAACGCGGCTCCATCTACCTGCGCGCCCTCGCCCCATTCGCGATACGCCTCGAGCCAGGATTCGTGGAGCGACACCGAGGGGCGGATGAGGGTGAGCATCCGGTAAGCCTAGCAATTGTGGGTCGTAGTCAATCCAACTCAGCCAGCACACCGAATCATCAGTCACAATGAGAGCAATGGATCCGCACAATTCACTCAAGCACCCCACCATTACTCGCTACGGGGCAGAAAAGCCGGTGCGCGCCGTCGTACTTGTCCTGCACGGCGGCCGGGCGCACTCCACCGCAACCACCAGGCCGTGGCAGCTCTCGCCGCTGCGTATGGTGCCCTTCGCCCGGGACCTGCACCGGCGCGGCGCCAAGGACGGCCTCGAGGTGTGGCGGGTGCGCAACCGCGTGCGCGGATGGAACGGCGAGCAGATGGACGCGCTAGCCGACGCGCGCTACGCGGTGCAGAAGGCGGCCACGGAGCACCCCGGGGTGCCGATTTTTGTGCTCGGGCATTCGATGGGCGGGCTGACCGCGCTCGCCGTGGCAAGCGAGGAGCCGGTCAAAGCGGTCGTCGCACTGGCGCCGTGGGTTGATGAGAAGACGCCGCGGAACGCGGTCTCGGGCGTGGACGTGCTTATTATTCACGGCTCCACCGACCGCATCACGAACCCTGTGACCTCCCGCGAATATGCCGAGGACGTGGCCGACATCGCCCGATCGGTGGAATACGTGCCCATTGCGGGCGTCGGGCATTTTATGCTGAGCCAATATGGCCTATGGCAACGCCGAGCCGCCGATTTTGTGCTGGATCGGCTTGCCAACTTGGATCGCGAACGAGTGGAGGATTGATGGCTTTCATTCCCAAACCCCATGATAGGGCGTACCGCTTTGTGGTGCGGACGGGACTTTTCGGTGCCTGGCTGCTGCGGCTGCGCATGCAATTTACCGGGCGAGAGAATTTGCCTCAACCGGGGCCGATGCGGCGCTCGGGACTGGGTTTTTCGCGGAAGCCCGTACCGGGGCAGGGCGCCATTATTGCCATTACACACTTTGGCTACCTTGACTTCGCGGTGGCCGAATACATGCTGTGGAAACACTCGCGGGCGCAAATGCGGTTCATGATCACAAAAGGCGCCACGAAGCACTGGCTTGCGGGCCCAGCCATTCACGCGACCGGACACGTCATTGTGGATCGCAGCGACGGCCGGGATGCGTACGCGGGGGCCATGGAGAAACTGCGGGACGGGGAATATCTGGCAATTTTGCCCGAGGCCGGGGTGTCCCGCTCCTTCACAGTACGGGCTTTGAAGACCGGGGCGGTGCGTCTCGCCCAAGAAACCGGCCTGCCGATCATCCCCATTTCGGTGTGGGGAGGCCACCGGCTGATGACGCGCGGGCATGGGTTCTCGTGGCGGCGCGCGTGGTGGGCGCCGATCAGAGCCCACGTCTCCGAGCCGATCTTTGTGGGGCCGGACGCGGATGTGCGCGCTGAAACCGAGCGATTGCGCGAGGAGTTGCAGTCCGGGATCGACTCTGCGGCATCCACCTTCCCTCTCGAGGAACGGGAAGGGGATTGGTGGGTGCCGGCCTCTCGCGGCGGCAGCGCCATGAGCGTTTCAGAACAGAAACGGCTGGATGCGGCCGAGGACCCGGTGGCGCGCGGGCGCTAAGCCCGGTAAGCATGGCCGCCAATCGCGCGCGCTCAGCGTGGGTCAGAGGTGCCGCGCGGTCGTCTCGCGAACAACGAGTTGCGGGACGATGCGCTCATCGTGGTGTTCTTCGCCGGGGCGATCGATGAGCGTGGTGAGCCGGCGCACCACTTTCGCCCCCATCTCTTCGAACGGCTGCCGCACCGTGGTCAGCGGCGGATAGGCGTACGCGGCTAAGGGAATGTCATCGATACCGACCACAGAAATATCCTCGGGTACCGCCCGGCCGCGTTCGGCGAGGGCGCGCAAAACCCCGAAGGCCATTTCATCGCTGGCCACCAGCACAGCGCTCACCCCCTCGGTCGCCGCGAGCCTCAACCCCGCCTGATATCCCGACTCTGGCGTCCAATCGCCGCGAATCACCGCCGGCACCGTGCGCCCGGCGGCCCGGAGCACCCCGGCCCACGCATCTTCGCGGGCGCTGGCATCCGCCCAATCTTCGGGTCCGGCGACGTGCCACACGGTGTCATGGCCCAACTCCAACAAGTGCGTTGTCGCCAAAAACGCCGCGCTGGATTGATCGATGGCCAGCAGGTCCGCACCGTCCAGGGGTGCCCGATCGATAAACACCATCGGCAACCTGCGCGCCAAGGCGCCGAGCTCGTCGGTGCCCTCCCGTAACGGAACCGCCACCACAATCCCATCCACGCCGCGGTCCGAGAGTTTGAGCACCGTTTCGGCGAGCACTGCCGGATCCGGACGGCTCACGGTTTCCGCCACGATGGAGTAACCGCACGCGTTCGCTTCCCGATCCACTCCTCGGCTAAAGGCTTGCCTCGAGTAAAAAGCGGTATCTAGGGAAATCAGTCCCAGAATTCGGGTGCGTCCGGTGACGAGCGCCCGCGCGGTGTGTGTACGCCGGTAGCCCAAAGATTCGACGGCGCTGAGCACCTTCTCGCGGGTCGATGAATTGACGTAGGGGTGCTCGCTGAGCACCCGGGACACGGTCTGCGTGGACACGCCTGCAGCTGATGCCACATCCCGCATGGAGGGTTTGCGCTGAAAAAGCTCCATGCTTCCTAGGCTAGGGGTTGCAGCTGAATTTTGCGTTAGCCCAGTCAGCCCAGTCGTTTCCGTTCCCATCTCCGCCGTCTCCCACCTTGAGCTCCACCACGCGCACCCCGCTCAGATCGGCCGAAATGTCTGCCGTCCGATTGGCCGGTGTGAGAATGTCGGTAGAAGCCAGCGAACGGCCGTCGCCCAGGACCTCGAAGCTGATCGATCCGCGGCTCGCTTGCTTGTCGTCAAGGCCCACGGTGGCGCTAAAGCTGGAGCACTGCCCCGCCACGAAGTAACGGATGGACGAGGGCGCGTGCGCTCCGAGCCCCTTCTCATAGATGACGCCGTTCAAGGACATCGGCGGCCCGTCGCCGGGATCGGTGGTGCCGTTGCTTTGGTCGAGCTCCACCGGACCCCACCCGTTGTCGGCCCCGATCCACTCGATGTCGCTGGCGAAGACCTCGCCGCGCGGCGGTTCTGGGTAGGTGGTGATCGTTTGCTCATTGCGCACGCTCACCACCTCGCCGTTCGCTTTGGTGTAGGTCGCAACCGCGGCCACCGGGTAAGAGCCGGTCGCGTCCGCGGGGACGGCAATCCGCCAGGTGGTGTCTAACCGGTCTCCGGCCTGCATCGAATCTGCGGTAGCGGGGGTGAGTGCCTCGGCGCTCCATCCCTCGGGCAGTTCCAGGGCGACGTTCACGTCAGAGACGGGTTCGGCCTCATCCACGGTTAAGGAACTCGTGACATCCACCGTGGTCCCCGGCTCGACCTTGTCTTCGCCCACGTTGAAGGAGAGTTGCGCGCAACCGACGTTGGCCCCGGTTTGCGGCCCCAAATCTTCAATCAGCAGGTTATCCAGCATGACATCGGCGTTTTGACTCCTTCCGGCGCGCTGCAGGCCAACCCAGGTTGCCCCGCACGCTCCGGCGGTGAATTCCTGGGTCCAGCGAGTCGTGTCCAGGGCTTGTGGGATCGGTGCCGCCTCAAGAACCTTGGAACCACCGGCAAGCGAGTCATAGCCCAGCGTCCAGTTGTATTGGTTCGCCTCGCTGGATTGGTAATCGAAGCTGACCCGGTACTTGCGTCCGGACTCGAACTTCACCGAATAGTTGCTCGTGCGGTAGACCATGCCCGGTCCGCCGTCGCTGGCTTGCCGTTCGGCGTGGGCCTTCAAGGACCAGTCCCCCGCAAGCACGTCATCCGTGGTCTTAGAGTTCCATCCCTTCTGGGTGTAAGGCTCGTTGCGTTCGGCCAAGTGCGTGCGCGGGTCGGTCGAACCGCCGACATCGCCCTTGTAGAACGGCCCCCACCCCTGGTCCACGTTTTCAAAGTCCTCGGCAAGGATTGGCGAGGTTGCGCCATCCGGCACCGCAACCCGCTTCGTCGCGACGACGCGCACATCGTCAATGCGCACCGGTGAGTCCCCCTCACCCGCGCTGACCTTAAGAACTGGCCTATCGCCGTCGTTCTTCACGTCAATGAGCACTCGGAGGCGCTGCGCGTAGGTGCCATGGCGCTCATCCGCGCCCACATAGTTCTTGGCAGTCGAGCGGTCCACCGAGACCGAGGCGTCCGCGGCTGCGCCGGTGACCGCGAAGGTCACAGGCCGGGTAGTTCCCGGCTCGATCTCGACGTACGCGCTCACCGAGTAGGTGCCCGGTGCGAGCGCACCGAGTTGCTGCTGGATCGAGGACTCGCCCGCGCCCAGCACCGCTGCGGTGCGGCCAAGTTCGTCCTTCTCGACGCTCGTAGTACCCGCCGGGTTCCACGCATCTAGGTTGCCCGCGTTGAACCCGGGATCGGTGACCGGAGTACCCGCTCCCCACACGGTGGTGGTCGGCAGGGCCGGGGCGAGCGCGTCGCGTCCGGCGTTGCCGGTGCCGGGCTTGGCCGGAACCAGCACGTACGGCTGACCGGCCTCAAGATCCAGGGTGAGGGTGCCGGTCTTTTTGGTGGAATTGCCCACGCTCACCGTGCCCGCGGAGACGCGGCCCTGATCGGTCAGTTTGTACACGTTCAGCTTCGCGTTCTTGCCGCCCTTGGCCGCGAGGAAACTGGTGGGAATCTCCCACGTAGTGGGGCCTCCCGCCGGGTTGTAGTAGTACAGCTTGGTGGCCTTGGTATCGCCCACGGCAGCGCCGTCGCGATCGGTCCAGGGCAACAGGTAGCTCTCACCGCGCTGTACCTCACGGCCATTCAAGGTGACCACGCGGGCGCCGTCGCGCAGTTCGGAAACCACATTGCCCGCGAATTCCGCGCGCGTATCGGTCAGCGACATGAGCTCGGAGGCCTGCAAGAACTTGGTCGGCACGTTGTTGGTCCAGATGTTCTTGTAGAAACCGGGCCAATCGTTTTGCTGGGTCCAGCCCTCAAACTCGACAATGTGGGTGCTCCCCAAGAGCGGGTCCGGGTTCCACACGTCCTGCTGGGTGTTATTGGTGAAGCGCAGGATGGTGGAATTGATGCCCTTGTTGTCCGAGCCGCCGTAGTTCTCATCATTAGCCCAGTGGGACCAGATGTTGTTGGGGAAGAGCTTGTCCGACCACTCCGAGGAGACTCGGAAATCATTGGCGATCAGTTCGCGCTGAATATTGCGGGCCAGCCAGCCGAACTTGTAGTACACATCGACGTAGACAAAGGACAGGTTGTTATCGGTTTCATCGGCCAGTTGCTTGATGCGCCCGGCGAGCGCCCCGCTGTTCGCGTCCTCCCGCTGCTTGATGTAATACGACTGGTCCAGCCAGTTCCAGCCCTTGGCCTTCGGATCCACCAGATCTTCGGAGAACATGTTGGACTCGGGGTAGGCCTCGGTCGCGTTCACGTGCACGCCAAAGGTGGCGTTGTACTCCTTGCCCTGGCTGAGCAGTGTGTTGAGATCCTTGAGGCCGCCGGCGCGCGTGTTGTAATTGCCGCCCATATCTGTGTTGGCCGAGTCATGGCCTTCCGAGGTGTAGCCCTTGAGGAGCGCCTGCTGCCCCAGCCCGTCAGTGGACAGCGCGATGCGCTTGACGTCATCGAGGGTGCGCAGGAACGGGTGCGTCGCTTGCGAGGCGAAGTTGAACGGAATGTGGGTCACCACGTTCTTTTTCGTCTCATCCCCGCGGTACGGGCGGGTCATAATGTCCCGCAGCGCGATGGCGCCGTCCTGCCAGGTGACGGTGTTGTCGCTATTCGCGTCCGCGGTCACCACCACTTTTGTCCACGGCAGTTCCTCGGTGTTCGGGGCGCCGGGTGCGCGGTAGAGCCACGCTCCGCTAGAGAGGCCTACCGTGCGGGTGTCGCCGGTGCCTGCGCCGGTGCCCGTGCCTGCTCCGGTGATTTGGTGCCACACCCGGGCGCTGTCGCGGCGATCCGGGCCACTGTCGCTGTCATAGAGGGAATTCGTTTCCACCGCCGCGGCCAACTCTCCGGTGTTCACGAGCGCGTACGCCGAGGACTGCGCCTGATCCTGCACCGGGGTTTCGGCCGTGATGGGCGTGAACTGATCGCCGGATTGGGCCCGGTTGACCGAAATATCCACACTGGAAAGTTGTGCCCCGGGTTGTGTGGAATTCACCGAGACGAGATTGTGCCCGGGGATCTGCAACGAGGCGACCTGCGCGTCCGGGTCGGTGATCTCGGTGATCTTGAAGCTCAGCTGGCTTCGCTCCACCGTGAGGCTCGCCTTCATGCTGACACCGGCGAGTTTCTCGAAACTGAGGGTGTAGCTGGCGGTGGTTGTGGTGCTCGCGTCCAGGGTGGCCTTCACCGGTTGCGCCTCGCCGTTGATCAGCATCTCGGTAATCGGCGTCGAGTTGCCGCCAAGCGTCCCGGGCTTCCCGGCGAGCTGGTATTGCTCAGCTTGCGGGAAGTCGCGGGAAACTTGCACGCGCATTTGCCCGGAGTCTAGCCAGAGTTCGGTGGTGTCCGGTGCCGCCATGGCCAGCGGCGCGGTTGGCGCCACGAGCGCCGCGGTGGCAAGAAGCACGACGGCGATGCGCCCCTTCCTGCCGCGTCTCACCGCGGGTGGGGCTTGCGTGGGCGATGAGTTGTGGGCTGGATTGCCGGATAGCTTGCGGGGGCTGCTCAGGGCGCGAATACCAAACATCATTGTCTCCAGGTGTGTGTGATATGCATAACATACTGGGTTTTAGGAGCGTGGGGAAGACCTCTGCGCGATTATTCTTCGGGACTTTTGCGGCGAGGCTCCTTGGGTCTTGGCATCTCGCCGCGCACCCAGCCCCATACCGCCGCACTCTCCGCCTGGCTCACCGCCGCACTCTCCGCCTGACGCACCCCGGCGCCTCTCGCCACCCACCCCAACTCCCCTGCCCACCATCTGTCGACTTCGGCTACTGCGCTGGGCGTCAGCACTTCAGCCCCGTTTAAGTCATTCCGGGTTGGTGCGCGTCACGTTTGCCCTAGTCAGGGCTCTGCAGTCAGCGCGGCTGCACCCCAACCGCCCGCTATGCGGGGCTGAAATGCTGGTCGCTCACCGTCTCTCGCCGCGCACCCACCCCCACCGCCCCGCACACCATAGAACACATCTGTCAGACTGATTTTCTATACGTTGACTTAATAGAACTAGTGTTCGATTCTTAAAGGGTGTCACTTCCCCTGGCTTCTCCGTCTTTTCCCGACCCCTCGGGAGCGGTCGGCGGTGCCCTGGGGCCGGGCACCAGCCGCGAGGAACGGCTCGCGGCCGTGCGCCAACTCCAAAGCGCAATTGCCGGGCGTCAAGGCCACCGCATCCCGGACCGCGCCCTCTCGGTAGACCCTGAGTTTGCCGAGGTTCTCGAGCACGGTGCGCTACAAATGGGACGCAGTTATGAGGTGCACGGGAGCGTCGCATTTTCGCTCGCACTTGCCGCGCAAGCAACCCGCCGGGGCAGCTGGGCGGCGGTCATCGGTTTCCCCGAACTCGGTGCCGAGGCGGTATCCCAGCTGGGTGTGAACCTGGCCCAAGTGGTGTTCATCCCCAGCCCCGGACCGCACTGGCTAAACGTGACGTCTGCCCTGGTGGGCAACGTGGACATTGTGATCCTGGACCCCGGCAAGGACGCACCAAGGAATCAGAAAGCACCGGCCCCCAACGGCAAACTCTCCCAGTTCAACGCGAAGTTACGTCAAGCGAATACCGTGCTGCTCGCGCACAGTCCGTGGTTGCATGCCTCGGAAGTTTTTCGGGTCAGTACCCGCGCCTGGGAGGGGCTCGGCCGCGGACACGGCCGATTGCGCGCTTGCGAGTTCAACGTCAGTGCGCAATCTCGAACCAGCCACCGTTCGCGATCTCTCAGCGTACGGCTCGATCCGAGTCACCAGAATTCACACGGCACACAGCGGAGCGAGGAATGGGTTACGCAGACGGGATAAGCGGTTTGGCGCCAGTGAGTCCCCGAGCGATGTTCTTGTTCTTCCCGCTCTTCTCCCTCACCGCCGCGACCCTCGAACATGGAGCGGATCCGTTGGATGCGCTGGCCGTGCAAAGCCGCGGCCGGATTGTGCAGTGCTCGCCGGCGGCCGCCACGGAAGGCGTTCAGCCCGGGGATCGGGTGCGGCAGGCGCAGTCGCACTGTCCGCAGTTGGAAGTGTGGCCCTATGATCGGGCCACCGATGAGCGACACTTTGCCCCCGTCATTGCCGCCGTGGAGCAACTCATCCCTCAGGTGTATCCGCTCTCCCCCGGCCGTCTCGCGCTACCGGTGCGCGGCCCGGCCCGCTATTTCGGCAGCGAGCAGGCCGCCGCCGAAGAAATCGCGCAACTCTTGGCCGATGAGGGGTTCTTCCCCGGACTCGGCGTATCCGAGGGACTCTTTGTCGCCGAACACGCCGCGCAACTGGCCGCGCACCGCGCTTACGGCACCCCGAACGGCACCTCGAGCGGCGCCCCGAACGGCACCTCGAGCGGCGCCCTTGGCGCACACCCCGGGGCCAGCGCCACTGCGCCTACCCCGCCGCGCTCCCCGATCCTGATCCTGCCGCCCGGGCGCGGCCCTGCATTCGCCGCCGAACTGCCCATACACGTCCTCGCCGCCGAACGCGTCTACCGCAAGGGCCAGGAAGAAACCCCGTTTGACGAGCTCGCCCAGTCCTTGACCGGCCTGGGGCTGCGTACACTAGGCGAATTCGCCGCCTTCGCTCCCGCCACGGTGCTCGCCCGTTTTGGCCCGGGCGCAATACCCGCACACCAGTACGCCCGCGGTATCGACCCGCGTCCGGTCATCCCGCGCTCACTGCCGCCGGACTTCAGCGTCGGCCGCGACTTCGACCCGCCGCTCGAGCGCAGCGACCAACTCGCCTTCAGCATGAAACGCTCGGCCGAGGAGTTTATCGACGCCCTGTACGAGCACGGCCTTGTCGCCACCGGCGTGGACGTGATCCTGCGCGCGGACAACGGCACCGAATCACGCCAGCACTGGAACCACCCGCGATACTTCGGCCCCGATGACGTCCTGGACCGGCTGCGCTGGCAACTGGATTCCACCACCTCGCACACTCCAGACGCTGCCATCGCGCACGCCCGGTTCGAACCCGGACGCACCGTCAGCACCTCCAGCGCGAGCACCGGACTGTGGGGTTCGGGCCCGGAGCAAAAGGTGCATCACAGCTTTTCCCGGGTGCAAAGCATGCTCGGCCACCGCGATGTACTCACCGCCCACCTTTCCGGCGGACGCACCCTGGCCGAACGCCAAATCTTCACCCCCTGGGGCGAAGCGCCGAGCGAACAGGAGCGCGAACGCATCGCCACCCACACTCGCCCCTGGCCCGGAGCCCTCCCTGCGCCCACGCCCTCCACCGTGTTCGCGATCCCCGAGCCCGTCCGGTTTTTCAGCACTGAAGACACACCCCTGACCGTCACCGACCGCGGCGCCTTGACCGCCACCCCCGCGCTCTTTCTGCGCAACCCCAATCATCCCGGCCTCATGACGCGCCATGAGGTCACCGCCTGGTCCGCCCCGCTCCCGTTAGAGCAACGCTGGTGGGACGCCCCCACCACCCCCAGCTATCGCCTCCAAGTGGTGGACGCGGACACCCGCGCCTGGCTACTCATCTTCCGGGATGGCATCTGGTTCATCGAAGGCAGTTATGACTAGGAGCAACTATGGGCTTCAATAACCCGGGAGTGCCCTGGAAAGACATGGCCCGGCGCCTTGCCGGCACACCCTTATCTTCACCGGGCCCATCTTCACCGGACCCATCTTCACCGGGCCCATCTTCACCGGCACAGAAGAACGACGGCGATGCCCCGCCTCCCACGCGCACCTCACCAGAGAGCGCCTCACCCGGGCATTCCCCCGCGTACGCACCGCAACCAGGTGAGGCCGGACATGTTCCCTACGCCGAGTTGCATGCGCACACCCACTTCAGTTTTTTGGATGGCGCGTCCTCGCCCGCCGCGCTCATCACCCAGGCGGCCGCTCTGGGGTTGACCGGCATCGCGATCACCGATCACGACGGTTTTTACGGTGCCCCGCAGTTTGCCGAGGCCGCGGACGCGCACCCCGGGCTCAAAACCGTCTACGGTGCCGAACTCTCGCTCGGGCTCACGAGCGTTCAGGCGGGAAAACCGGACCCGGAAGGGGATCACTTGCTCGTGCTCGCGCGCGGCAAGGAGGGGTACCACCGTCTCGCTTCTGCCATTACGCACGGTCAGTTGGCGCGCAGCGCCGAAAAGGGCAGACCCATCTATGATCTGGAAACCTTGGCCGAAATGTCCGGCGGACACTGGCAGATCCTGTCCGGGTGCCGCAAATCCGCGGTGCGCCGGGCGCTTGAGGCGGAGGGCATTTCCGGTGCCGCCTCACGGTTGTCCCGCTTAGGCGAGCTATTCGGGGAAGCGAATATCGCCGTCGAACTTCACCATGGCGGCAACGCCGAGGATGATGCGCGCAACGATGCGTTGGTGCGGGCGGCGGCGCGGTTGCGGCTGCCCGTGGTGGCGACCGGGAATGTGCACTATGCGCGGCCCGAGGGGCATCGGTTGGCGGCGGCGTTGGCGGCGACCCGGGCGCGCCGGTCCTTGGCCGAGGCGGATGGGTGGTTGCCGCCCGGTCCCGCGTATTTTGTGCGTAGCGGGGCGGAGATGGCGCGCCGTTTTGGGCATTACCGGGACGCGGATGGGGTGGATCCGGTGGCCCGATCGGTGCTGTTGGCCGAGGATTTGGCGTTTGAATTGCGGGCCGCGAAACCGCGATTACCGAAAATTGATTTACCGGATGGGCATACCCAAATGAGTCATTTGCGTGCGCTCGTTTTTGCCGGAGCAGCGCGGAAATATCCGGGAATGCCAGAGCATGTAACCCGACGCCTTGAACATGAGCTGGCGGTGATTGAAAAAAAGGACTTTCCAGGATATTTTTTGATCGTTTATGAGATTGTAAAATTCGCACGATCCCAGGGGATTTTGTGTCAGGGTCGCGGCTCGGCGGCGAACTCGGTGGTGTGTTATGTGCTGGACATTACCGCGGTGGACCCGATTGTGTTTCGACTGCCATTTGAACGCTTTTTGAATTCGGTGCGCGATGAGGAACCGGATATTGACGTGGATTTTGATTCCGAGCGGCGCGAAGAAGTCATTCAGGAGGTGTACCGGCGCTACGGAAGGCTAAACGCGGCGCAAGTGTGCAATGTGGTGACGTATCGGCCGCGGAATGCGGTGCGGGATATGGCAAAGGCGCTCGGATACTCGAGTGGCCAGCAGGATGCCTGGAGTAAACAGTTAGAGAATTTGCACGGCGATTCCTTTGTTCCCGATAATTCGATTCCGCGTGCCGTTCAGGAATTGGCGGCGCAGCTGGACCGGTATCCGCGGCATTTAGGGATTCATTCCGGCGGCATGGTTTTGACCGAACAGCCGGTGAGCGAAATTTGTCCGGTGGAAAATGCGCGGATGGAAAACCGGACCGTGCTGCAGTGGGATAAGGATGACTGCGCCTACATGGGGCTGGTCAAGTTTGATTTGCTCGGGCTCGGGATGCTTGCGGCGATCCAACGGTGCTTTGATTTTGCCGCGGCGCACTGCGGCGAGCAGTGGGACCTGGATGCGATCCCCAAGGAGGAGGCGGCCGTGTATGACCAGTTGTGCCGGGCCGATTCGATCGGGGTTTTTCAGGTGGAGAGCCGGGCGCAGTTGGGGCTGTCGCCGCGGTTGCGGCCGCGCCGGTTTGAGGATCTGGTCATTCAGGTGGCGCTCATTCGGCCCGGTCCAATTCAGGGAAATGCGGTACATCCGTACCTGCTGCGTCGGCACGGGAAAGTGCCGGTGACCTACCCGCACCTGAAGCTGGAACCCATTTTGGAGCGCACCTGCGGCATCCCGATTTTTCAGGAGCAAATCATGCAGATGGCGATGGCCGTCGCGGATTGCAATGCCGAGGACGCGGACTTGCTGCGCCGCGCGATGGGGTCCAAACGCGGGGTGGAGCGGATCGATTCGGTGCGCACCCGGTTGTATGAGGGGATGGCCAAGAACGGGATCACCGGGCAGGCCGCGGACACCATTTATGAGCAGGTCAAGGCCTTTGCGAACTTTGGTTTTGCCGAGAGCCACGCCTGCAGTTTTTCGTTACTGGTCTATGCCAGCGCCTGGTTGCGTTTGCACTATCCGGCGGCGTTTTTGGCGGCGCTGTTGAACTCGCAACCCATGGGTTTTTATGCTCCGCACACCCTGGTTGAGGATGCCAGGCGGCATGGTGTCACGGTACGCCGCCCCAGTCTGATGTATTCGGTGGCAGAAGCCGGGCTAGAGCCGATCGAAGGGCCGGAGATGAAGGTTTCGGCTACGGATCCGGGCGGGTTGGACGCATGTTGCGAACGCCACCAACCGCCGGTGGGACCTTTCGATCCGGACGCGCCCCACGATTTTGCCGCGCACCGCCGGGACAACCAGGTTGCGGTACGGCTTGGACTGTCCTCGATCACATCAGTGAGCGATGAACTCGCCAAGCGCATTGTGGCCGAGCGGGAACGCGGCGGGCATTACGCCTCGTTGACAGATTTGGCTCGGCGCGTGGAAATGAGCGCGGCGCAATTGGAGGCGCTGGCCGAGGCGGGTGCGGTAGAAGAGGTGCACCCGGGACGGCGCTCGGCGCTCTGGGAGGCGGGGCTCGCCGCCCGGGAGAAGTATGGCCAGCTCCCGGGCACGTCGCCGTGGACCGCGGCCCCGCAATTGCCGCTGTTCAACGAGTGGGACACGCTCATCACGGATCTGCGCACCACCGGGCTCTCGGTGGACGACCACCCGATGCGGCACGCACGGGGCGTGTTGGCAAAATCCGAGGTATACACGGTGGAGGAATTGGGCACGGTCACGAGTCAGCGGCGCATTAAGGTGGCCGGTCTTGTCCGGCATCGCCAACGTCCGGCCACGGCAAATCACACCACGTTCTTGAACCTGGAAGATGAGACCGGGATGGTCAATGTGGTGTGCTCGCAAGGGGCGTGGAAACGGTATCGGGAGGTGGTGCGGCACTCGAACGCCCTGATTGTGCGCGGCATTTTGGAGCGCAGCGCAGAGGGCGTCATCAACGTGCTGGCCGACCGTTTCGACGCGCTGGAACTCGCAGTGCCGCACAAGTCCCGCGATTTCCAGTAGCGCACAGATTCCACTAGCGCACAGGCAAAATCCCCGCGGAGCGCACACTAGAAATCGACTGTGCAGATAATGCACGCTTTGACGGCGTGTCGCGTGCGTGTTCTGCACAGTCGATTGTGGGGGTGGGGAGAATGGGGGGATGAGCGCGACGCAGAAAAAACTGGACTATTCCAGGATCACCACCGAGTTCGCCGGGCTACCCCTCTCCAAGGTCACCGACTCCATGTTGAAGCGTTACCGCCGTTTCCTGCTCGTCTCCAGTTTGCTCACCGCCGGTTCGCTCGCGTTGCTAGTTGGCGGTTCGTTGACCTTCCCGGCCGTGGTGCTCAAAGCGGAGTTCCAGCTTGGCAGCTCTTCCTCGCGACCGCTCGTGCTGTCCCTGATCGTGTCCGGGCTGCTGATCTTTTCCGGAGTCTGGGAGTGGTGGAATTATCGCAGCCGCGCGAGCTACGCCCGCCATCTGACCCGCAAACACCGGTGGTTCGCCGGACCGTGGCGGGTCAACCTCGGCCGCATCGAATGGTTCAAGGAATTCGAATCCACGCTCACGGTCGGCATGCTCGCCTTCGTCACGACCACCACCTTGATCATGAGCGCGCTCCAGTCAAGCGTCGCCGAAGCGCTTGACAATGAGGCAATGGCCGGGGCCTACACGCTCGCATTCGCGGTCGTGATCCTGCTCGTGACGCTCTCCATCATTTTTCGGCGCATTTACCGATCCCAGGAAATGGCTAACGGAATCGCCGAGGATGAGCTTTCCGCGCAGAAGAACGACGGCGATGCCTCCGATGCGGAGCAGGTTGCCTTCCCCGCGCCTCACGATCCGGAGAAAAGCTAGAGCGTCGCGGCAAAGTCCGTGAGGTAGCTGCGGAAAAAGTCGCGCCATTGATCGCGCGCGGCCGCCGTGTCGATTTTGGTGACGGTCGCACCCACCATGGACTTTTCAGCCCCGCGTGATTCGACCACGAGCTGGATGCGCGTTCCGTCGGCGCCATCGGCTCGCCAGTAGCTGCGCACCGGTGTCACCGAGGTGCGCACGTTGTTGACCGCCAACCCGTTCAGCTCGGTCGGTTCCCCGGCGAAAGCGACGAGGGCATCAAACACGGTCTCGAGCGAACCCGGTACGGTTTTGGTGACGCTTGCCTCGAAACTGCCGTCGTTTTTCTGCCCCGGTGCGCGTCGACCAATTTCCTGCTCAAAAGCGACGGCGACACCCTGGGCCCACCATCCTGGGTTGTCCAAGCCGGCAGGCATGTTCGCTAAGGCCAACTCGGCAATCCTGCCGTGCTCAAGCGCCCTGGCCCCCGCCGTCTCTAAGCGCGCAACCCACTGTGACCACGGCGTGCCGGTGGCCCTCTCAATTGCGCCGGTGTTCGCTGCCTTGACCATGGTTGCTCCGTCCCGAGTTTTCCCCGTCATTCTAGGTTATGACCGTGCGATCAGGGCGTAAGATTGACCAATCATGCCGCACCAACCCTCCACACGCGAAGCCATCCTTCGAGCGGCCGCGAGCCTCTTTGCCCGCCGCGGGTACCTGGGCACCTCCACCCGGGAAATCGCACGCGCCGTCGGGATAGCCCAGCCCTCCCTGTTTCATCACTTCGATTCCAAAACGTCCATTGCGATGGCGCTTTTTGACTACCAGCGCAATCACTTGCCCTCCTTTAGGAAGCATCTTGACTTGCCGGATGCCTCCCCGGCGGTGCGCTTCTATCAAGCACTACGCGCCGAAGGTATGGCAGCCATGAGCAGCGAATATGATTTGCGCGGCTTCTACCTCACCGAGGTCATGGATTACCCGGAATTTGCCGAGTGGAAGAAGGGACTGGAGGACGCGAAAGGGTTCCTGGCCTCGTTGATCCGCCAGGGCGTGGAGTCCGGAGATTTCATTCAACAGGATGTCCGCCTCTTAATGCGCGTTTTCGATGCCGTCTACTCGCAAACCCTGCAATGGGCGCCGATGCATGAAAACCAGCTGGACATCTCCGAATATGCGGCAATTCTGATGCGCCTGGTCGTGAAAGACCCGAGCCAGATTCCCGCCATTCGCGCCGAGGCGGACGCACTGATGGCAGAACGTTCCCAGAAAGATTAAGGCTCTGAAACAAAATGCCTCGCGGCACCCGCGCCACGCAAAAGTTCTGCCATAATCGAAACTGACCCCGCTCACCGCAACGCGAGGAATAGCCATGTCAGCTTCGCCGCCACCCCACTTAGCAACGGTGGGCACGTCGCGGCGCCGACTCCTCAGTATCCTCCTGGTGGCAACGCTCTTCCCGGCTCTTGCCGGGTGCGCCGCGGTACAGGCGAGCGAAGGCAATCAAGCCGGGAACACGCCGTCGAACATCGCCTCCGCAACCCCCACCCCGGTCAGCTACGCGGTCTATGGGGACTCGATCACCATCGCGGACAGCCCGGACACCTCCGAGCCGCTCTTAGGCACCTGGTCCTGGACGCGTTTTGTCAATGACACCGTGGCCACCTATTCGGCCGGCTACGCGCGCGGCGGTGTGTCGACTCGGGATTTGCTCGAGGTTGCCAAGCCGATGGAGGCCGATGTCCTCGTCATTATGGCTGGAACCAATGACATTTATCAGAGCATTCCGCGCGCCGAAACGTTGAAAAACATTGAAAAAATCGTGGCGAAGACCGGGATTAAACGGGTTATTTTGTCCTATATTGCGCCTTTTGACCCGCGCCCCTCGCCCATCAAAAATGCACCCATTCTGGCGGAGAAGCTCAACGACTCTTTAGCCAAACTGGCCGAGGAGAACGGCTGGTCCTTTGTGGATCCGATGAAGAGTTTCCGCAGCGGAGACGAGTGGGCGAACCGCGCCAAAATGACCCCGGACGGGGTGCACCCGTACACGGCGGCGGCGAAGCTCATCGGCCAGTCCATGACCAAGGCCATCGCCGCCTCCGTCGAAAACGGTTAGCGTTTCCGGCGCTCGCGAATGCGCATGGACACCTCGAGCGGTGTGCCCTCAAAGCCAAATGTTTCCCGCAAGCGGCGTTGAATGAAACGGCGATAACCGGGATCCAAGAAACCGGTGGTGAAAAGCACAAACTTCGGCGGCCGGTTGGACACCTGGGTGCCGAACAGGATGCGGGGCTGCTTGCCGCCGCGCACCGGGTGCGGGTGCGCTGCCACGAGTTCGCCGAGGAACGCATTGAGACGGCCGGTGGGGATGCGCTTGTCCCAGGATTCCAGGCTCTTTTCCAGCGCGGGGACAAGCCGATCCTTGTGCCAGCCGGTCTTCGCCGAGAGGTTCACCCGCGGC
This sequence comes from Haematomicrobium sanguinis DSM 21259, assembly GCF_000688395.1. GTDB lineage: Bacteria > Actinomycetota > Actinomycetes > Actinomycetales > Micrococcaceae > Haematomicrobium > Haematomicrobium sanguinis. Next base: position 234,173 of record NZ_JIAG01000002.1, read on the forward strand.
GCCCAACTCACGTGCGCGAGTTGCTGATCGATTTCACGCTCCAGGTAGCGACGGCGCTCATCATCCATCAGGTCCCACTTGTTGAACGCGAGCACCAGCGCGCGGCCGGAGTCCACGGCCATCTGCAGAATGCGCACGTCCTGCTCGCTGAGCACTTCATCCACGGCGAGGAGCACGACGGCGACCTCGCACCTATCCAGCGCGGCTTGCGTTCTTAAGCTGGCATAGAAATCTGCGCCCTGTTGCTGGCGGACGCGGCGGCGGATGCCCGCGGTGTCCACGAAACACCAGGTTTTGCCGCCGAGTTCCACGTATTCATCCACCGGATCGCGGGTGGTGCCGGCAAGGTCATTGACCACGACGCGCTCGGAGCCGGCCAGTTTGTTGAGCAGCGAGGATTTGCCCACGTTGGGCCGCCCCAAGAGCGCCACGCGGCGCGGACCGCCGGAGCGGATCGTGGTATCGACCTCGGAGAACTTCGGCAGGATATTCAGTGCCTCATCCAGCAGATCCGCCACGCCGCGGCCGTGCATGGCCGATACGGGGTACGGCTCCCCTAGCCCAAGGCTCCACAGCGCGCTGGCGTCCGCTTCGCCGCGAGCGTCATCCACCTTATTGGCAACCAACAGCACCTTTTTGCCCGCGCGACGCAGCATCCGAACGACCTCTTCATCGGTGGAGGTGACACCGACTCGAGAGTCCACCACCATGAGCACTGCATCGGCAAGTTCCACTGCGGCTTCGGCTTGTTGGGCTACCGAAGCGTTAATGCCCTGGACCTTTTGCTCCCAGCCGCCGGTGTCTACCAGGGTGAAGTTGCGGCCGTTCCAGTTTGCCGAGTACATCACGCGGTCACGGGTGACGCCCGGGGTGTCCTCGACGACGGCGGCGCGGCGGCCGAGAATGCGGTTGACGAGTGTGGACTTTCCGACATTGGGGCGGCCTATGATGGCCAGGACCGGGTCGGCGCCGAGCACCGGCGCTTCTTCACCGGATTCGGGGTCCCAGTCGAGCAGGGCGGTGTCATCCTCGTCGAGGTCATAGTCGGCCAGCCCGGCGCGCAGAGCCTCGGCGCGTTGCTCGGCCTCAAGCTCATCCATGGCAAAGACGCGCTCGGCCACCGAATCGTCCTCGGTTGCCGGGATGTATTCGTCACCGGAATTCTCGTGCTGGGTATCGCTCATGCGCTCTCCTTGGTGTCAAAGGGTAAGTCTATTCCGGTGGACGCCACCGCGGCGGAAATGTGCGCGGAGAGGCGTTGCTGAATTTGGGTGACGGTGTGTGCCATACGTGCCCGCCCCGAGAGCGTCGGGTCCTGGTCAGGGGTGATGGGCTCGCCAAAGTCGATGGCGAACCGGCGGCGGAACTTCGGGACCACATTGACCGGCTCGCTTCCGGTTCGGGTTCCGAGGATGGCAACGGGAACAATGGGGGCACCGCTTTGCACCGCGAGCCAGGCGACGCCGGTCGCCAGGGATTCCGCCCGTCCGTTGCCGCGAGTGCCCTCGGGCAAGATGCCAACGCAACGTCCCATCTTCAGTACGCCGAGCGCGTCGGCGAGCGCCTTGCGGTCACCGGTGCGATCCACTGGGATGGACCCCGCGTATTTGAGGAGTTTGCCCAGCGGGTTATCAAAGAATTCTTGTTTCACCATGACGTGCATAGGCCGCGGAGCCACCCCGTACATGAGCGGCCCGTCAAGATAGCCAATGTGGTTCCCGGCAAAGATTACCGGTCCGTCGGCAGGGACGTTGTCGGTTCCGGTGACCCTGGTGTTGTAATAGCCGTGCGCCAGGATGCGGCCGACGGGTTTACCCCATATAGGTCCCCACAGAACAGGGCCGGTTTTCTCATTCGCCATTGTTGACCACAATCTGAATGACGGCCTGAACCGTTTGCTCGAAGTCCAAATCGGATGAGTCCAGGGTGACCACGCCGTCGGCTGCGGTGGTGAAGTTCGCGGCCGACGAATCCTTCGCATCCCGTCCGGCGACTTGGGCTCGCAACGCCTCACTTTCCTGTGCCTCTCCGGCTTCGCTCAACTGGGCTGCGCGGCGGCGCAATCGGGATTCTTCCGAGGCCGTCAGCAGGATACGGGTGTGCGCATCGGGTGCAACAACGGTGGTGATGTCGCGTCCCTCGGCGACAATGCGGTGCCCGCACTCGGCTATGACCGCTTGTTGGCGAGAAATGAGTTCGGCGCGGGCACCCATCGTCGTTGCGACGTAGCTGACCGCCTCGGAAATGCGCGGTTCCCGGATCGCCGCGGTGACGTCCCGACCATTCGCGACCACGAGCTCGCGGGCAGGGTCGGTGGAAAGTTCCAACGACACCTCCCGCGCAAGGGCCTCCACCCGCACCGCGTCTTCCAGATCGATCGCCGCATCCAACGCCGCCCAGGTGACGGCTCGATACATCGCGCCGGTGTCCAAATACGCCAAGTGCATTCGCCGCGCCACTTCGCGGCTCACGCTGGACTTGCCCGATCCGCTCGGACCATCGATGGCCACCACCAACGGGCGGCCAAGACGAAAGTGCGACACATCCTGCGCGTTCACTGAGCCGTGTCTATCCCGCGTGTTCACTGCGCTGTGTCCATCCTGCGTGCTCATTGCACGACCTTCCATCCGCGCTCGGCGAGAGCCCCGGCGAGTTCCTTTTCGCGCGCGGGCATCACCGAAACCTCCACGATCCCCACCGGCGCTCCGGCCGAGTGCCCCATCCGCAAATCCTCCAGGTTGATTCCGGCCTCGCCAATATCGGCGAGCAACCGGGCAAGTTGACCGGGCGAATCGTCCACGAGCACCGAGAGCCACGCGAAGCTCTGCGGCGGCACGCCGTGCTTGCCGGGGATACGTGCCTGCCCGATGTTGCCCTCGTCAATCAGCTGGGCAATGTCCAGACGTGAGCCCGGCGCCTCGGGGTCTTCCAAGGTGGCGATCAGCCGGTTCAGGTCCTCGCGCACGCCGTGCAGGAGGGGGACCACCTCGCCCGCATTGGCCGCCAGAATTTGCACCCAGAGCCGCGGATCGCTGGCCGCAATACGGGTCACATCGCGCAAACCATTTCCGGCCAGCGCCAGCTCATGCGGCTCGGAATCTTGCAGCCGGGACGCGATCATCGAGCTCATGACTTGCGGCAGGTGTGAAATGAGCGCGACCGTCCGGTCATGCTCGGCCGCGTCCATCTCGGTCACGTTCGCGCCCAGCGCCACCCCTAAATCACGGGCCACTTGGCGCGCCTCGGCGGAGGATTCCGGCATCGGGCACACAACCCACGGCATCGAGGTGAACAGCGCGCCGCGCGCGGCAACCGGCCCCGACTTTTCACGCCCGGCCATTGGGTGCGTCCCCACATAACGCGTCACATCGGCGCCGCTGGAGCGCAGCGCTGCCGCGATATCCGCTTTCACGCTCGCTATATCAAGCACGACGGCGTGTGGGAACCTGGTGAGCGCATCCTCGGCAATCTGGGCGACCACATCGGGAGGTGAGGCAACCACCACAAGGCGAGGGGCGTCGTCGTGCATCACGGGCCGACCCGCCCCAATGTCTGAAGCCACCGCCTGCGCGGACGGCGAGATGTCCTCAAGGAGGACCTCGACGCCTTGGGCGCGCAAGGCAAGGCCGATGCTCGCGCCCAGGAGGCCGGTGCCGATGATCAGCACGGGGCCCCGAACGCGCGCGGAACCGGTGGGCGCGGTGGTGGTGCTGGCGCTCATGCGCGCTCCTTTTCTGCGGTGCGGAGTTGGTTAGAGGCCGACGTCGGCGAGCAGGTGGCCGATTTCTTGCTTGCCGAGCGGGCGGATGCTGCCCGGCTTTTGATTGCCGAGCGTGATCGGGCCGAATTTGATGCGGACGAGGCGTTGCACGGGGAAGCCAACCGCGTCGAACAGGCGGCGGACAATACGGTTCTTCCCGCTGTGCAGCACGACCTCGACGAGCACTTTTCCGGGGGTGGAATCGACGAGTTTGAAGGAGTCGACCTTGGTGACGCCGTCTTCGAGCTCGATACCCTCGCGCAATTGGGCGCCGATGCCGTGGGGCATGGGGCCGCGAACCTGGACGAGGTAGGTTTTGGGGACCTCATACTTGGGGTGGGAGAGGCGGTTGGCGAGTTCGCCGTCATTGGTGAGAAGCAAGAGGCCCTCGGTGGCGACGTCGAGGCGGCCAATGTGGAAGAGCCGCTCGTTGCGTTTGGGTTTGAGGTAGTCGGTGATGGAGGGGCGGCCCTCCGGGTCATCCATCGTGGAGACGACGCCTTGGGGTTTGTTGAAGGCGTAGTAGCGGGTTTGGTCGTTGAGTTGCAGGCGGATGCCGTCAACGTGAATGGTGCTGGTGTAGGGGTCGACGCGCACCCCGAGCTCGGTGACGATCTTGCCGTCGATTTCAACCCGTCCCTCGAGGATCATTTCTTCGCAGGCGCGTCTGGAGGCGACGCCGGCTTGGGCCATGACCTTTTGCAGCCGCACGCCGTTGGGGTCATTGACCTCGTCAAAGTCGGCGGTCGCTTCCATGCGGGGAGCGGGTTTGCTGGCTTTTTTGCTGGACTTGGCTTGGTTGTTTTGTTTGGTGGGGCGGGCTGCAGGGCCCTTGCGCGCGCCAAGGTTGCTGCCGAAACGTTCATTGCCGAAGGCTTTGGGGCCGCGATGCTGGCGGGGCGCGTTGCCGGTCTTGCTGTTTTTGCCGGGTTTGCTGGGTTTGCTGGTTTGGCCTGGTTTCTTGCGTGGCGTGTTTGCCATGATGCTCCTTTGGTGGTCGCCTCTCGGCGAGCGTGACCTAGAATCCGCCTTCTTGCGGTTCCAGGTCCTGCAGTTGATCAAGTCCGGGAAGTAACGGTGAGAGCTCCGGGAGCTCCTCGAGATTCGCTATTCCTAATTTTTCCAGAAAGAGACCGGTCGTTTGGTAGAGAAACGCACCGGTGGCCTCGTCGGTTCCGGCTTCTTCGATCAGTCCGCGCTGTGTGAGCGTCTTGACGACCCCATCCACGTTGACGCCGCGGATTGCCGAGATCTTCGCCCGAGAGACCGGTTGCCGGTATGCCACCACGGCGAGGGTTTCCAACGCGGCCTGCGTCAGGCGCGCCGTCTGCCCTTCCATGACGTAGCGGGAGACGTAGGGGGCAAACTCCGCTCGAGAGTAGATGCGCCATCCGCCGCCCACACTGCGTAGCTCAAAGCCTCGAGGTGCGAATTCTGGAACTTCTCCATTGTAGCCGTCATACTCGGCGCGAAGTTTCAGCAGCGCCTTTTCCACTTCATCGACCGGACGCTCAACGAGGGTGGCCAACTGGACGGCCGGAATGGGCTCGTCGGTGACCATCAGGATCGCTTCCAGGGCCGCGGGCAGTCCGCCCGGGAGGTCGTCGAATTCACTCATCGTTATTTCCTTCTTGTTCTGCAGCAGCCGCAGGCGGGGTGTCGGTGGCCGGGGTGTCGGTGGCGTCGTATTCTTCGATAGAACTGCTACTCTCCCAGGCGGTGGATTCCGCGCTCCAGTGCACGCTGAGGTCCGCCAGCGGCGCCGCCTGATCAAAGGCGATGACCCGGTCGCGGTAGAGCTCCAAGAGTGCGAGGAACCGCGCCACCACCACGAGCGTGGAGTCCGCATCTCCGATCAGCGCGCGGAAACTGTGGGCCTTGCCGTCCCGGAGTCGATGCGCGAGGATTTCGGCCTGCTCCCGGACGCTCACGGCGGGTGCGTGCAGGTGCGTCAGCCCAACTTCGGTGGGTGCGGGCTCCTTCGGTTTGAGTGTCTGAGCGGCTATCTCGGCGAACTGCTCCGGGCTGAGTTTCCACACCAGTTCCGGGAGAAGTTGGGCAAAGCGGGGCTCCAGGGAGACCAGGCGCGGAAAGAAGTTCGCTTCCCGCGTCATGGCGGCGCCCATGATTCCGGCGGCCTCCTTGAATGCCTTGTACTGCAGTAGGCGGGCGAAGAGGAGATCGCGCGCTTCCAGGAGGGCAATGTCTTCTTCATCCTCGACGTTTCCGGACGGCAGCAGACGCGCGGCCTTGAGGTCCAGAAGAGTGGCGGCAATGACAAGGAACTCGCTCGCCTCGTCCAATGCCCACTCTTGGCCAAGCTCCTGCAGTCGGCGGATATAGGCGATGAACTCGTCGGTGACCTTCGCGAGCGCCACCTCGGTAATGTCCAGCTCGTGTTTGCCGATCAAGCCCAGGAGCAAATCAAAGGGGCCGGTGAAATTGTCGAGTTGAACGGAGAAACCAGACGTCTCGGGGAGCGTACTCGCGCTCACGTCTGCTGTTTCGCTCATGCGCTCACATTAGGGTGCGCCGCCGCGGCTTATCAACTCTCGAGCCAATTGACGGTAGGAATCGGCGGCTGCGTGATTACCGGCATAGGTGGTGATGGGTTCGGCCGCGACGGTCGCGTCCGCGAACTTGATGGTCCGGCGGATGACGGTGTGGAATACCTTGTCTCCAAATGCCTCCACCAGTCGGTTCATGACCTCGCGGCTGTGCAGGGTGCGTGCGTCAAACATGGTGGCCACCACGCCGTCAATCACCAGGCGCGGGTTGAGCCGGTCTTGGACCTTCTCGATGGTTTCCACCAAGAGCGCTACCGCACGCAGGGCGAAGAACTCTGCGGTGAGCGGGATGATGACACCGTGTGCGGCGGTCAGGGCGTTGACGGTCAACAGACCCAACGAGGGTTGGCAGTCGATCAAGATGACGTCATAGTCATCTTCGACCTCGCGGAGCGCGCGGGCGAGGATCTGCTCGCGCGCCACCTCATTGACGAGTTGCACTTCGGCGGCGGAGAGATCGATATTGGCTGGAAGCAGATCAATGTTGTCCACATCGGTGGGCTGAATGGCTTCGCGTACCGAGGTTTTGCGTTCCATCAGCACGTTGTAGACGGTCACATCCAACTCATGCGGATTGGTGCCAAATCCCGCCGAGAGCGCGCCCTGCGGGTCAAAGTCGACGAGGAGCACCTTGCGGCCGGCCTCGGCGAGCGCGGCCCCGAGGTTAATGGTGGAGGTGGTTTTACCGACGCCGCCCTTTTGATTGACCATGGCGATGACACGGGCCGGGCCGTGCGAATCCAGCGGTGCGGGGGCGGGAAATTCTCGGTATGCGCGGCCGGCGGGGTCATGCAGTTCGCCGGGAGCACCGACTCCGGGGAGTGTTTGTACGCCTGACTCGTTACTCACCAATACACACTTTCATTGCTTACAGGGTTATCTCTTGTGCCAGGCTATCGGCACCTGTGGCACACCCCACGCACCTTCCCCGCGAGACGCCGCGAGCCTCCACCTTCAGGTTTAACTTGAAAGTGGAGGCTCAAGGCCCGCACTCTGGCGGGCACACGCTCCCAGGCGCACTCACACTCGGGCCACCCGCGCCACCTCCGGGCGTTTTCCCGCAACCCGTGTCTGCAAACGCCGCGCTGTGGACCCATAACAGTTATGGGTCCACAGCTGCCCCAGAACAGACCCGCCCCTAGCGGCGCGCCTCAACCACCTCGGCTTCCACAATCTCGGTGCCGCCATGCGCGTCCGGGTCCATGGACGCTTCGTCGAACTTGTCCTGCCCGGAGAGCACCCGGTCCACCTGGTCGCGGTCGATTTCCTTGGTCCAGGTTCCCACGAGGACGGTCGCCACCGCGTTGCCGGTGAAGTTGGTCAGCGCGCGAGCCTCCGACATGAAACGGTCGATACCCACAATCACGCCGACACCGCCAAGCAGTTCCGGACGGTATGCCTGGAGTCCCGCAGCGAGTGTTGCCAGACCCGCACCGGTCACACCGGCGGCGCCCTTGGACGCAATAACCATGAAGATCAAGAGCGAAATCTGCTCGCCCATGGACATATTGACGCCCATCGCGTTGGACACAAACAGTGTGGCCATCGTCAGGTAGATTGCGGTGCCGTCCAGGTTGAAGGAATAACCGGTCGGCACCGTCACGCCCACCACCGGCTTGGACACGCCGAGGTGTTCCAGCTTGGCGATAAGCCGCGGCAGCGCGGATTCGGAGGATGAGGTGGAGAAGATGAGAAGGTACTCGCGGCCCAAGTACTTCATGAGCTTGAAAATATTGATCCGCGTCACCAGGTACAGCAGTCCGCCGAGCACAATCGCGATGAACAGAATGCAGGTGACATAGAAGCCGACCATCAGGATCGCCATCGACTTCACGGCTTCCAAACCGGTGGCCCCCACTACAGCGGCGATCGCACCGAACGCACCGATCGGCGCGACCCACATGATCATCATCAGGATCTTAAAGACAAGGCCCTGGAACGTGCGCACGGCCCGCAGAATCGGTTCGCCGCTCTTACCCATGCTCTGCACCGCGAAGCCCACCAGTAGCGCGGTAAACAACGTGGGAAGAACCGGCAGTCCGGGCGGAATAATCTCAATGACGAAGTCAAATAGCGCATTTCCGGTGCCCCCAGCAGAGCCACCCGGCTTGTATTCGGTGAGCTTCAGGCCCTCGCCCGGATGCAAGAAATTACCGACCACCAGGCCAATAATCAGCGCAAAGGTGGACATGCAAATGAAGTACAGGAGGGCCATGCCGCCCACCTTGCCAACCGTCGCCGCCTTCGCGATCGATCCGATCCCGGTCACGATGGTGCAGAAAATCACCGGCGCGATCAACATCTTGATCAAATCCACAAAAATGTCGCCGAGCGGCTTGAGCGAGGTCGCGAAGTTCTTGGTTCCGCCCTGCGTGCCTTGGGCCACCAGCCCGACAATAATGCCGAGAATCACGGCGGCGATCACCGCAATATAAAGCCAGTGCGTCTTGTCCTTTTTGCGCCGAGTGACCGGCTGCGCATCTCCTCGTTGAGTGCTCATTTTCTTCCTCCAGATGTGGTGATTAAGATTCTCTGCGGTGCACTATTCACCGCTGTCGATAGCATCCAACCACTAGCTTGGCGCAGAATGTGACCTAGGACACCCTTCTGTTCATATTGGTCACGGAGGAGGAGCATGCGCACCTGGAGCCTCGCTCGGCGCCTGTTCGCGCTCTATTTCCTCTTCATGGTTCTCATCACGGCGGTCTTTGCCACTCTGGCTTACCTTGATGCGCGCGAGCGCGCCTTTGGCGACGCCGCACAGCGTACGACGGCGATAGCCACCACGATCGCGGATTCCCCCTTGGTACTTCAGGCGGCAGGGAGCAAAGACCCCTCCAGCGTGTTGCAGCCCTTCGCCGAGCGGGTGATGAACGATTCTCGGATCGATTTCATTACCATCATGGCGCCGGATCGCACACGGTGGACGCACCGCAATCGCGAAGAAATCGGACTGCCCTATATCGGCAGTGTGGACGAGGCGCTGGCTGGCCGATCCTTCACCGAAACCACAGCGGGCACTCTTGGCCCATCGGTGCGCACCATTGTTCCGGTCAAGGACGCGAATGCCCAGGTTGTCGCGATGGTGTCGGTGGGCGTGACCGTGGATGCCATCGAGGATGTCGTGGCGTCACGGTTTGTCTTGATTGGGGCATTATCGCTGGGACTGCTCGGCTTGGGCGGATTGCTTACCTACCTCATCGGCAGATATTTGAAGCGCGTGACCCACGGTTGGGGACCTGAACAACTGGGGCAGCTTTTCAGCTATTACGAGTCGGGGCTGCACTCGGTGCGGGACGGGCTGATCCTGGTCGATACCGCTGGTCGGCTCGTGATGTATAACGATCAAGCTGCCGCACTCCTTGGCGTTTCGGGCCCCGAGACTAAGAGGGCACCCGTGACGCTATCCGCGTTGGACATTCCCGCCTCGCTGCGCGAGCTCTTAGCCTCGGGACGAGTAGCGCGGGAGGAACTTTTTGTGGTGGGTGAGAAGCTGCTCGTGGTGTCTCAGGAACGCGCGAGGACCCCGGGCGACTCCCGTTCTCACGGTTCGGTCGCGACCCTGCAGGATCACACCGAGGTGCAAAGGATGGGCGAGGAACTGCGCTCCACACGCACTCTGACTGATGCGCTCCGCGCGCAAACCCACGAGCACGCAAACCGTATCCACACGATCGTTTCGCTGTTGGAATTGGGCCATAGCGAGCAAGCGCTTGAGTTTGCCACGCAGGATCTAACGCTGTCCCAACGCTTAGTCGACCAGGTCATTGATGAGCACCGCGAACCGGTTCTCGCCGCTTTGGTCATGGCGAAGGCGGCCCAGGCCCGCGAATCCGGAATTGATCTTCGCGTGAGTTGGGACGAGCGGGCAAGCTTTGCCCACCTCGACGCACACGACGTCGTCACGATTTTAGGCAACCTGCTGGACAACGCGATGGATGCCGCCATCGAGGGAAGCCGGGCCCATTCCGGTGCGGGCCTACTGCCTGGCGCGCATCTGCAAATCGGCCGTCAGGCGCAAAACAACCCTCAGACTCACAACGACCCAGCGGAATTGTGGATATCGCTGGATATCTGGCGGGAGTCGGGGCTGATACTGATCAAAGTGACCGATAGCGGGCCGGGATTCAGCGTGGAGGACCCGCGCCGCATTTTGGAACGCGGCTACACCACCAAGGAATCCGATTCGACCGGGCGCGGCATTGGCTTAGCACTCGTGCAGCAAGCGGTCACGAGACTTGGCGGCGAACTTGAGGCGGGACAGGACGAAACCGGCGCCGTGTTCACCGTGGCACTGCCTATCTCGCTCAGCGCCGACGGCGATTCTACTTCTGAGATTTCCCCCGACGAGGGGCAGAGCGCATGATTCAGGTTCTGGTGGTGGACGATGATCCGCTCATGGCCGAGGCCCACGCAAAATACGTGACCCGAGTCGAGGGATTCGCCGTCACTGGAGTGGTGCACCGGGGACAGGATGTGCCAGCTTTCCTATCCGATCATCGCGTCGATGTCGTCCTATTAGATATGAACCTTCCCGATGTTCACGGCTTGGATGTGGCAAGACGACTGCGTGCCGCTGGTGCGACGGTAGACATCATCGCCATCACGGCGGTGCGGGAGATGCCCATCATTCACGGGGCCATCGCCGCGGGCGTCGTGCAATACCTGATGAAACCCTTCACCTTTGCGGCTTTCGCGGAAAAGTTGGAGAACTATCGGCATTTTCGCGAGCAACTTCACGGTAGCGAGCAGGGCTCGCAACATCAGGTCGATCAGGCGCTCGCGAGGTTACGTTCACCCGTCACGGTTCCTCTCCCCAAGGGGTTATCACCTGGAACCCTAGAAAAAGTCATCGACCTACTCAGGACGAGCGCTGGGGCCGTCTCCGCGCAGGAGTTGACCGAGAGTTTAGGCATCTCACGTGTCACCGCCAGACGGTATCTGGAGCATCTAGTGGAGAGCGGGCAGGTTGCTCGTACGGCACGTTATGGAACGCCGGGGCGTCCCGAAAATCAGTACACTTGGGCGACTCGCTAAATGGACAATTCATCCGATCTTTAATAGCAAAACCTCTTGACGGTGCCGTTCTCTGATCCTAGGCTCAAGCCTAAACCGCCCCATCCCGCGGGAAAACCTCTGATCACTTGTGGATTGTGTGCGGTGTAGACGAATACTCAGTGAAGGAAACGAGAGCACGAATCATGCCCGAAAATGCAACCCCACGTCCGTTTCATTCCACTAGTCGCCGCACCCTGCTCGGGGCCGGACTCGCTTTGGGAACGGCCTCCGCCGCGGCTGTCAATGCGGCTTCGGCCAGCACGGCCACGGCTGCCGACGTAAGCGGTTTGAGCCGCTCGGATGCGGCATTCTTGCGCCGCGGCCTGCAACACGGAGCGTGGGTGGCACCGCCGGAACGCTACTACCCGAGCGCTCAGGTTTACAGCGCGCAGGGCGGCTTCACGATGCCAACGTTCTACGACCCCGACTTGTACAACAAGCCACTCATGGATCAGTTACCCGGAGAAACCTGGGCGATCACAAAGGCGCCGTACTCCGACCAGATCGATGGGCCGCCGCAACCGGGGCGGCCATTCCTGAATGCCGAGCAACAGGCAAATGCCGGGAACCTCTTTTCAATCTGTTTAGGTGATGAAGAGGGTTACAGCGTCGATCGCGTGGACTGGTTCAGCCAGTATGCAGCACAGGCACGCGCAGCGGCGCCTCAAGCGCTCCTACATACGAATCAATATTCCGGGCAGTGGTCCGACACTCAAATTCGCGACTATATTCGCCGTGTACAACCTGACCTCCTGTCCTGGGACAACTACTACTTCCATACCGCGGGGTCGGGACGATTTGAGTCCGGCAGTGTGACTCCGCTCTACAACGACACCTGGCGATACCGCCGGCTATCGTTGGAGGGGCTCGACGGCGCGGGTACTTCTCCCCTTGCTTTCGGGCAGTACACGCTGGGCTACCGGAACGGGAACTCGCAAGAAGGCGTCGGCACCCGTGTGATTTCCGAGTCCGAGCAATACGTCGTGTCCTTCGTGACGTGGGCGCTGGGTGGAAAGTGGCTCAACCTTTTCCGTTGGGAATGGAAGGCGGGGGATCAAATCTGGTTGCTGAATGATGAAAACGGCAACCTCACCGTTCAGTTTGATCGTTACGCCAAACTCAACGCGATGATGCGCAACCTCAGCCCGTACCTTGTTCGGCTACGCACGAAAAATGCCGGCCTGGTGCGTGGAAAGCTGGCTAGTGGCAGTCCCACACCGGCCTCCTCCATACCGGCGTTCACGGCCACCACCGATCCGGGCATTGGGCTGGAGTCGGTGAGCGTGACGAAGGCGCCGGATAAGAATGGTGGACAGCCCACCGACACGCTTATCGGCACCTTCCGCCCGATACCCGGGCTATCGGCAACACAACGCGGAACTTATATCCCGACAGCCGATTCGCCGTTTTTTATGGTGGTCAACGCCACCGGCTTCGCCAATGACAATCCCGGTCTGCGCGACGGAATCGGCGGCGAATCGGCGACGCTGCGACAGACGGTCCGCCTCACCTTCAACCTGACGGGGCTTCCTTACAATTCGGCGGGATTGCGCGTCATCCGCGCAGCTACCGGAACGGTGGAGCCAGTCTCACTCAACTCTGGATCAAATGGTCGGTACTGGGTCGATTGGTCGATAAACGGTGGTGTTGGCGACCTATTCTTCTGGGTCTAATTTCTGACCCAACCCGTCAAACCGGCCGCGCCGGAAGTATGGACCCCGACCCCAGCCCTCACAACAAAGGAACATACCGTGGCTACACCGAAGTCAACTCCCTCAGCAAACGGATTATCCAGGCGCCGGGCGCTCGGCATTGCGGGGATCGCCGCGGCGGGCGGCGCAATCGGCGCCGGCTCGCTCGGCGTTACGCCAGCCCTCTCCGCGCCTCCCAGTGCCGGGGCCATGACTAAAGCGGAACGGGCCTTCTTACAACGCGGTTTGCGCCACGCGGTATGGGTCGCTCCCGATACTCCGCCACGGTATGTCCCCACTCCGGCCGTCGTTGAAGCGGGCGGGTTCAACATGCCCACGTTTTACGATCCCGATCTCTACAATGCTCCTCTCATGAATGGGCTGAAGGATAAGACGTGGTCCTTGGCCAAGGCTCCCTTCGCCCAACACATACTCGGCCCTTTAGATGAGAGCCGACCGTATTTCCACGATGCGCAATTGCAGAACATTCAGAACCTGTTCTCCGTATGCTTCGGCGATGAAGAATACTATTCAGACGAACTGATCCAGTGGTTACCTCGTTATTTCGCCAAACTCCGCGAGCAGGCACCGGACGCTCTGGCTCACACCAACCAATGGGCTGGTCAATGGCAGGATGACCAGATCCGACGTTACGTGGCGGCGCTGCAGCCCGATATGCTCACCTTCGACAGCTACTACTACAACACCACCACGCAGCGCTCGTATCCGGGCGGGAGCGTGACCCCGCTCTATAACGACACGTGGCGATACCGGCGGTTAGCGCTCGAAGGTAGCGACGGAAAAGGCAATAACCCACTGGTTTTTGGCCAGTACACACTCGGTTACCGAACCGGAACTAACCAAGCATTGATAGGCCCCCGCGTACTCAGCGAGACCGAAATATGGTTGACATCAATGCTCACCTGGACCTTGGGCGGCAAATGGCTAAACCTCTTCCGTTGGGAATGGGCTCCGGGCGACGAGCACTGGTTGCTCAACGACGCGAACGGCAACCTCACACCGCAATATTCGCAATATGCCGCGCTGAACGGGTTTATGCGCAACCTCAGCCCCTACCTGGTTCGCTTGAGGACCCAGGGTGCGGGAATCGTTCACGGCCAAATGCAATCCGATTCCGGAAGTATCGTCAGCACGCCGGCCGCTGACATTCCCCGATGGAGTGTCGAAACCGACCCCGACACTCTCCTGACAGGGCTGAAGTCGGTGCGGGGAGCGGACGCGAATGCGGGTCGGCCCACTGACACCGTGATCGGCACTTTCCGACCGTTGCCCGGGCTGACGAAGCGCGAACGGTCCACGTGGATCCCGCGCCCAGACACTCCTTTTTTCATGGTTCTAAACGCCTCGGGATTCGCCAAAAACAACATCGAGGATCGCTTTTCTGGGGGCGGCGAGTCACAATCTGCCACTCACACCGTCCAGCTCGAGTTTGACCTGCGTGGCAGTAACCGCTCTCCCAATGCTTTGCGATGCTTTTCCCCACAAGATGGCTCGGTACGCCGCGTTGACTTGGAGCGGGTCACCTCTCGCCAGTATGTTGCTACCCACACCCTTGCCGGGGCCATGGGCGATTTGTTCTTCTGGGAGTGAGTCTTCTCTGGTGGCCTAAAGGTGGCGCCACTGGTATTAGCGAAATCCGTCCTAGCGGCGGAGCGAAGTTCCGAAGGTGTGAACTGTGTTGCGCAGCGGGCGTTGTTGGCTGTCCACCCAGAGCGGCGGGATGAGCCAGGGAGTGTTGTCAATAATGGCAATCTCCCAGGTACCCGTGTGGATGTAGTGGTGGTGATAGGAGCACAGCAATACGCCGTTGCTGAGGTTCGTCTCGCCGCCGCGCGACCAAGGGTTAATGTGGTGTGCTTCGCAGAAGGCAAGAGGCGTGGTGCATCCTGGGAAGACGCATCCCTTGTCGCGTGCATTGAGTGCAACGCGTTGCGCCGCGGTGAAAAGCCGGCGCGATCGGCCAACATCCAGTGGCTGGCTGTCTCCCCCGAACACCACGGGGATCAGGTCGGCGTTGCACGCCACTCGACGAATGTCTTGGGATGTTGCCGCACCGATCCGCTGATAAAACGCGGTTCCGGACGATGTTTGTGAGTCCGATTCGACGTGCGGAGGTGGATCGGTGGTGGTTCCGGCTCCGGGAACCTCTTCGGCGGGTGTGCCAGCGCTATCTTCTGACCGATTCTTGAGCGCGCCCGTCAAATCGTGCTGATTAATGACGGCGATCACGGTCTGCCGCGCCTTTGGAACGTAATTAGGTGCTCCGTCTTCGCTCTTAACCGCTTCGGCGAGCGCTATGGCGCCTTCCCTTGCCGCAATCAGGAAGGCATCGAGAAGTTTTTGAGCGTACGTCGGTTCGAGACCTTCGGAGGCTCGATCCACTTGCGCCTTGGAGGGTTCCACACCGTATCCGCTGATGAGCTTCAGCGGATCGATGTCTAAAATTTCGCGAGCTACGTCGGATTTCGCGAGCATTCCGGCTTCGCCTGAGGCACTGTCGCCGCTGGAGGCAGACCCGGTAACGGTTGTGCCCAGGCTTCCGAGGTGAATCTTGCCGTCCCGAGTCGGGGTGATGAGGGCGTTCACGAACGTGGAAAGAGCCTCGTACTGGAAGTCGGTGACGACCAGTTCAAGATGATGCAACTTATTGCGGTACTTCTTGTAGAAGAGCCCCTGCTTTTGGGCCAGCTCCCGTTCGGTAGGTTCGGCACCGTCCTGGTTGGCCAAGACCTCGAAATGTTTGGCTATGCGACGCAACTGGTCGGGGCCAAAGGTATGAGCTTGCGTGCACAGCGTACGCTCGGCTTCGTCCGCCCATTTTTCTGCATCCGTCTGTACGTCGCCTATTTCGCACCGGGTGGGAGCGTGCGCCGCAATGTGATCGCTCGTGGTGAGCGTAATGTGCGCAGCATCGGTGGAGAGTTCGCCATGCTCTACAGCATCGGCGAGATGAGGATGGTGAGCGGTTCCGCGCCCGTTGCTGAACTGTTCACGAGGTCGAATCGCCTTTGCCAGGGCTATTCGTTGCTTTGCTTGGGTCCGCGAGATTCGCAGTGTCTGAACCATAAAGTCCGCGAGGTCCTTGAATTGCGGATGTTCGGGCTCCGGTTCCCAACCAAATGTTCCGCCAAGTGGTACCGCCGCCACATGCTCGGTGTCCATCACGCCAGTCATGACGATCTTGGCCGAGTCCACAGCCCTAGAGGCATCTTCGAGCAATTGCGCGGCACGCGTGATCTCCCGTCGGGGCGTTCCAGAACCCTGGCTGGAAAACTCGCCCATCAGGTCCAACAGCTCGGACGTGATCGCTTGCAGCCGAGAGCCCCAATCCTCCGCACCACTTTCGCTATCCATGACAGGGCCGGATACGTGCTGGCCGGGGTCTTCCTGTTCGCCCGAAACTGAATGTCGGTGCCGGGTGTTAGCGTCCAGGGCAGAAGGACTTTCCGCCTCAAGCTTTACCGGTGGGGCGGCGAGGTCATCGGGCAACGATCGGGGCGTAGCGGCATCAGCTGCCTTGCTCCCCAATTTTGGATCCGTGGATCCTGAAAGATCGTTGTCCATGTATAAATTTTACACCCAAGGAAGGTTAAAAGCGATATTTTTGGAGAAAATACGGCCAATCATTAAAGTAAAACTTTAAGGTTTAACTACTTGAATCATTTCTCTATCTTTTCATGCCCTAATTTCACTATTAGTGTAAAGCGTTCCCTGACAAAAACTACCCACGCTTAGCGCACACTAGCAAGAGATTCAGTGATCCTGGAGGCAGACCACTCGCAACTATCTCGCGTCTCGATAATCGTCATCCATAATGCGCTATATGCTCTGGCAATATCCTGCTCCAGATCACCCTCCTCGACCACGTTTTCCCGAATCTTTTCTGCACCGCCACGTATCAGTATCGTCGAGACATCGACCATTCTTCTCACGGTATATTCGTTGCCGCCAACTGCGAACCCTAGTGCGTCCAGCACCGAGGTTAGCCGCTCGGCAATGTGCTGACGCCGATTCTGCTCCACCCGCGCGACAACGTTGATCGCACGCTGACGCGCGGAAGTTGGCGCCATAGACCCAACGACATGCTCAAGCCGTAAAAACTGTGCCCACGCAGGACTTGCAGAAACGTGCCTGACATCGCGTAAGGCCAAAACTTCCAGAAGTTCCATCAACAACTCTCGCCGTGATTCTGCTCTTGCCATTTTCGCCCGGCGAGGCTCCAGGTATTCCAGCGCGGCCTTTGCGTCAAGGTCGCTTTCGCTGTCGAACTGGTTGGCAAGCTTTTCCAAGGCATGCTGCACCAGATCGGCAAAAAAAAGCGCTTTGTCCGGCCACAGTCGATACGCAACGCTCCGGGCTACCTCAGCGTCGCGAACCGCTCGCTCCAGACTCACCTCGCGCACCGAGAACTCAAAAGGGTTGTCAAAGACCTTCGATCCGGCTTCCAGTACCTTCCACTTGCTTTCGGAGGCACTTGTTCGCTTCTTCGATGAGCACTCGCCTGCACTGTTCACAATCGCTATCACCACTTGCACAAGATTCGTGGTGGAAAACCACCATTGAGACATAATGTCCCTTAATGCTACCGTCAATCTGTCGGTCGCGAACAACCGCTTCGACCGACGCCCAATCCACCAAGATAAGGAGACTCGAACATGGACGCAGCAGCTACCGGGCACGGGACAACGAAGAGTGCAGCACCACGGGGCGCCTCAACTATCTTGTGGCTAGGGTTGGCCGCGACGGTTCTCTCTGTAGGGGCAACCGCCATCACATCGAATCAGTTCGCTCCCTCGCTCTCCAGCGATGCGGTGAGCTGGATCTTGACCTACGAGTTCAGCGTCTACGGCGCCGGGATTGCGGCCTGGCTGGTTCTCGCGCTCGCGGCCCGCAAAGGCAATCACTGGGTTCCGGCCGCCTCGAGCGCAGTGTTTATCGTCGGCACGGCACTGAGTTTGTACAACTTCACGCAACCGCACCCGCTCGCCATGAGTATTGCTGGCCTGTCCCCCTCAGTGATCGGCGCGATCGCAGTCCTTATTCTGTCGCCCAGGAGAGCACGGTAACCAATCGGACGCCAAACCACGCGCCAGCACTCAACCCTCACTCGCGAGTTGCCACGTATAACGGTTTTACGGCCCGCATTCGCTACTTAAACGGCAACTCGCGGGAGGGGCGCACATCGCCGAGTTCGGAGCGGCTTGCCGGAACATCTTGCCGGGCCGGCCAGCGGCTTGTGTATACATAGAGTCGCTCTTCGAGCGCACAACTCGCAAAACTGCGTATTTGTGCATACACTAATGCTGTGCGTGCCAGTCAGCGAGCCTACGAGAGCCTCCGCGAAGAGATCATTGACGGCTCGCTCGCGCCCGGCACCGTCCTACAAGAGGTCGAACTAGCCACGCGCCTGGGAATATCGCGCACCCCGGTGCGCGAAGCGCTCGCTCGGCTCACCTCGGAAAGCCTGCTGTCCCCGCTTGGGGCGAGGGGCGTCGTCGTACCTCATATGTCCTTGCCTCAGGTCCGCGACCTTTTTGCTTACCGCGAGGCTCTGGAAAGTTCCGCCGTAGCCCTGGCCGCGCGGGCCACCCCCGCCGCCCGCGAACGATTCTCGCAACTCACCACAGACTTTGACCGCGCGGACGTAAAAAACGCCACCGCGTATTACGCACTGAGCGCCCAACTCGATCACGCCATCGCAGAGACCGCAAACAATAGTTATCTCACCCGCGCGCTCACCCAACTTCGCCCGCACTTGCAACGCGTGCGGCGCATCGCCCGCGATGACATGCCCCGCCTCGAAGAATCCGCACGCGAGCACGCCGCCATTGCCCGCGCCATCGCGGCCGGAAAACCCGAACTCGCGCAAGCCGCGCTCACACTTCACCTGGCCGCAAGCCTGAACAACATCGAAAACACCTACCCCGAGGGAGAATAACGTGACGAGTCTGCACGAGGTGCGCGTCTACCGCAGCGAAGAGAACCTGGCCCGCGAGGACCAGCTCGCCATGAAACTCGCCCAGGTCGCCACCGACCCGGTCGAGGTCACCCCGGAAGTCACCGACATGGTGATCAACCGGATCATCGATAACGCGTCGGTTGCCGTCGCCTCGCTCAACCGCTCCCCCGTCGTCTCCGCGCGCGAGCAAGCCCTCGCGGCAGGCACCCGCTCCCCGGGCGCCGCGATCTTCGGCATCGACACCCAAACCACCCCGGAATGGGCCGCCTACGCCAACGGGGTGGCGGTGCGCGAGCTGGATTACCACGACACCTTCCTCGCCGCCGAGTACTCGCACCCCGGCGACAATATTCCGCCGATCTTGGCGGTCGCGCAGTACGTCGCGGGGCGCGCCGCAGCCGGCGAACGCAACACCATGAAGGATGGCCGCGAAATCACCGGCCGCGACCTGATCCGCGGCATTGCGACCGGCTATGAAATCCAGATCGACCTGGTCAAAGCCATCAGCTTGCACAAGCACAAGATCGACCACGTGGCGCACCTTGGCCCCTCGGCCGCGGCCGGGATCGGCACGCTGCTTGGTCTGGACGCGGAAACCATTTTCCAGGCGATCGGCCAAGCCCTGCACACCACCACCGCGACCCGCCAGTCCCGCAAGGGCGAAATCTCCACCTGGAAAGCGCACGCCCCCGCATTCGCCGGGAAAATGGCGGTGGAAGCGATCGACCGCGCGCTACGCGGACAGACCTCCCCGGTTCCCATCTATGAGGGCGAAGACGGCGTCATCGCCTGGCTGCTCGACGGCCCCGACGCCCGCTACGAGGTCCCGCTCCCGGATCACGGCGAGGCCAAGCGCGCGATCCTGGACTCCTACACCAAAGAGCACTCCGCCGAATATCAGGCGCAAGCGTGGATCGATTTGGCCCGCAAGCTTCACCGCGAATACCCCGAGCTCGCCGACCCCGCGAATGTGCAAGGCATCGTGCTTCACACCAGCCACCACACGCACTACGTGATCGGCTCGGGCGCGGGCGACCCGCAAAAGTACTCCCCCGACGCCACCCGCGAAACACTGGACCACTCGATCCCCTATATTTTCGCGGTCGCCCTCCAGGACGGCGCCTGGCATCACGTCGATTCCTACGCACCCGAGCGCGCGCGCCGCGCCGATACCGTGGAGCTTTGGCAAAAAATTACGACGGCGGAGGACGCCGAATACACGCGGCGTTACCATTCCGTGGACCCGGCAGAGAAGGCATTTGGCGGCCGGGTAGAAATTACCCTCACCGATGGTTCCAAAATTGTGGACGAGATCGCGGTGGCCGACGCGCACCCGCTCGGCGCCCGGCCGTTCGCCCGGGAACAGTACATCGCGAAGTTCCGCACCCTGGCCGAAGGTGTTCTTGAGGCCAGCGAAATCGAACGGTTCCTGGACACGGCTCAGCGCACCGAAGAACTGAGCGGAACCGAACTGCTCGGGCTCAACGTGCTGGCGGCCCCGGGCGTCATCGCGGACTCGCCGCGCACCACCGGGCTGTTCTAGCCGTCGCGAACCGCGCCCGCAACAACGAAAGCACTTAACCAGGAGACATCATGTTGTACTCGCAGACTACTGCCGAAGCGAAGCGCAAGGATCTTCGCGCCAAGCTCGCTTCCGGAACCATCCAACGATTCCCGGGTGCGCTCAACCCGCTGTCCGCCAAACTCATTGAGGACAAGGGCTTTGACGGGATCTACATTTCCGGCGCGGTCCTTGCCGCGGACCTTGGCCTCCCGGACATCGGCCTGACCACCCTCACCGAGGTGGCGACCCGGGCCGGACAGATCGCGCGGATGAGCGAACTGCCCGCCCTGGTCGACGCCGACACCGGTTTCGGCGAACCCATGAACGTGGCCCGCACCATCCAAGAATTGGAAAACGCGGGACTGGCCGGGGCGCACATCGAGGACCAAATCAACCCGAAACGCTGCGGACACCTGGATGGCAAGGCCGTGGTGGACATGGACACCGCCGCCAAGCGCATCCGCGCCGCCGTCGAGGGCCGCCGCGACGAGAACTTCCTCATCATGGCCCGCACCGACATTCGCGCCGTTGACGGCCTGGCCGCCGCCAAGGACCGCGCCCGCGCCCTGGTGGACGCCGGGGCGGACGCGATCTTCCCCGAGGCCATGGCCACCCTGGAAGAATTTGCCGCAATCCGTGAAGCGGTGGACGTGCCGATCCTGGCGAACATGACCGAGTTCGGCAAGAGCGAGCTCTTCACCGTGGACCAACTGGACTCGGTCGGCGTGAACATGGTGATCTACCCGGTGACGCTGTTGCGCATCGCGATGGGGGCCGTGGAAGCCGGCCTGGACACGATCAACGCGCAGGGCACCCAGGGCGATCTCGTGGAATCGATGCAGACCCGTGCGCGTTTGTATGAGCTAGTGGACTATGAGAACTACAACAGTTTCGACAATTCCGTGTTTAATTTCCAAGTACCGGGTACACACCGCTGAGAGCTCAGCCGCACCATCCGCACACAGCAAGGAAGCTTAATGACTGACAGCACAGACATCCGCAAGGGACTCGCAGGCGTGGTCGTGGATACGACCGCCATTTCCAAGGTCAATTCCGAGACGAACTCGTTGCTCTACTACGGCTACCCGGTGCAAGACTTGGCCGCCAAGTGCAGCTTTGAACAGGTCGCCTACCTGCTTTGGCACGGCGACCTTCCCACCGAGGACCAGCTCGCCGAATTCACCCGCAACGAGCGCAGCCAGCGCGCCCTGCCGGACAATCTAAAGTCCGTCATTGACTCGCTTCCCACCACGTCCCATCCCATGGACGTGGTGCGCACCGCCGTCAGCGTGCTGGGCGCGAACCACCCCAAGGCCGAGGACAGCAGCCGCGAAGCGAACCTGGACAAGGCGCTGTCCCTGCTTGCCGTAACCCCCGCGGTGATCGCGTATGACCAGCGCCGACGCCGCGGCCAAGACCTGATCGAACCGCGCGAAGACTTGGACTACTCCAGCAACTTCCTGTGGATGACCTTCGGCGAGGAACCAGCCAAAGAGGTCGTCGACGCGTTCAACGTCTCGATGATCCTCTACGCCGAGCACTCCTTCAACGCCTCCACCTTCACCGGCCGCGTCATCACCTCGACGCTCGCCGACCTGCACTCGGCCATTACCGGCGCCATTGGCGCACTCAAGGGCCCGCTTCACGGCGGGGCCAACGAAGCGGTCATGCATACCTTTGAGGAAATTACGACGGCGGCGGGAGACTCCGCGGATCCGGGCGCCTTGGCTGCCGAGGCAGAAAAATGGTTGGACAAGGCTCTCGCCGAGAAGCGGAAGATCATGGGCTTTGGGCACCGCGTCTACAAAAACGGCGACTCCCGCGTTCCCACCATGAAGGGCGCGCTGGATGCCATGGTCGAGTACTACGACCGGCCGGACATGCTCGCCCTTTACGACGCACTGGAGTCCGGAATGGGCGAGGCGAAAAACATTAAGCCAAACCTGGACTACCCCGCGGGACCGACCTATCACCTGATTGGCTTTGACACCCTGACCTTCACGCCGCTCTTTGTAGCCGCCCGCATTTCGGGATGGGCCGCACACATCATGGAGCAAAACGAGAACAACGCGCTCATCCGTCCGCTGAGCGAATACGTGGGCCCCGAACAGCGCGACGTTCCCTAAGTGAGAATTCCCAGCTTCTAGGACAAGACCGTGGGCCGGCCCCGAAGTTCGGGGTCGGCCCACAGTCTTTTTAAACTCAACGGCTCTTTGGCCGCTGGGTTGTGCTGGCTATGCAGCACGCATACTCAGCAAGACCTTCAACACCTGTTCTCCCTGGTAGCTGGAGAGCCAGTCGGAAGCCGCCGCCCGGGACTCGAACGGCATACCTTCACCGCCGGGCGCGGTGACCACGTTGCCGGTCGAGGCCCAGTTGCTGTAACCGGCTTCATCGATGTTGAACGCGTTAATGATGCCGCACGTCGGAGTGCCGTTGGCGGACAGGCGAGCCTCCAGGCGACCCAAACTTCCCACATAACCCTCGGCGCTCTTGAACAGGTTCAATTGAATCCGGTCTTTGCCTTGGGCAGCGGGTATGTCGAGGAGAGTGACCGGCTCTTCTCCAGCCGGGCACGGTCCGACACCGATCGGACCGACGCGACCAACATTGAGTACTGTGTCGCCCTTAGGCGTCACCAGCGTGACATCGCCCTCATTGGTGCCAGGTTCTGCTCCCCAGCGGGCACTCATGTCAAAGGCGATTCCCTTGACCGAGGTCACTTCTTGGGTGGGTTCTTCATAGCCTGGCGCGTATGTTGCGGCTTCACCGATCAGGGCTGGTCGAAGCGAAACGTCGAGACCGGCCTTGGTGAAATGCTCATCCATCACGGCGTTCAACTCGTCATTGCTGATTCCGGGGTTCGTCTTGGCGAGTTGATCCCAGGTCGGGACAAGATTTTTGAGGTCAAAACTCGCGCTCCCGT
The DNA here is from genome assembly GCF_000688395.1 of Haematomicrobium sanguinis DSM 21259. Classification (GTDB taxonomy): domain Bacteria; phylum Actinomycetota; class Actinomycetes; order Actinomycetales; family Micrococcaceae; genus Haematomicrobium; species Haematomicrobium sanguinis. The sequence continues at coordinate 257,719 of NZ_JIAG01000002.1, forward strand.
CGGAGAAGCGCTGTCCAATGTAGAAGTTGTCGCCAACCGCGCCTTCGGTCCCCGAGGACAAGATAGCGGCAAGGCTTGCCCGCACTGCGACCCACTGGGTGCTGTTTTGGTCCGTGACGCATCCGAACTCCTGCATGAGATCCGCCCGTTCGTCTCCGGGAACGCGCACCGGACTTCCGTTATCTGTATAGCGTGCGCTGGTGATGCGGCAGTCAACCGCCGGGTCCGCGCCCGCTGACCCGGATTGCGCTGTCCCCTGCTGTTGCGCTGTGGGCTGAGGCTGTGCGGACTGATTGACCGCATTCACCGCTGCGGGCGCGCTGACGGCGAGGGCTGCCAGCGCGACCGTGGCCGCGGACAGTCGGGAGACGGTAGTAAGTGTGCTGCTCTTGGTGCGTGACACGTTGATCACTCCTTGAGATCTTCTCCGGTATCTGTACTAGAGCAATTGCTCACCGGTGCCGTTGTGGCCCGGCTCACTAGGTACATTTCCCGCTGCGCCGCACTGGTTACGCACCCGCGTCAAAAACGTGGTCAATCCCCTCATTGTCCCGAGCCATGGTGATGGTCAGGTCTACCGTGTCGCCTGTGGCAATGCGCGGAACCCAGTGCTCTGCGTCCTGCCACATGCGATCGAGGGGAAGGCGATCGAGGGCAAACCACTCGGGTACCAGTTCCTCCGACTCTTCCGGCGTGCCGTGCCACGTCTCTGCGGTGAAAAGCCAGGTATCCATATTCCATTCCGCAAGATTGGGAAAACGGAAACGGATGATCCCTGCGGGACGCAAATCACCCTCGCGGACCAGCACGCCGGCCTCCTCGCTCATTTCACGTACCGCCGCCGCGCTCGGGGTCTCCCCCGCCTCGATATGGCCGCCGACCCCCACAAACTTGCCCGCCCCGAAGCTCGTTTTCTTGAGCCCCAGCAAAACGCGAGGCACGGCAGGTGTGGAGGCATCGCCGTCGTTGTTCAGGGAGTGATCGATGAGGAAAAGCAGCGCGATCTTCCGCGGCGCCAACGCGCTCATTGGGCGGGGCCGCTGGGCTCCTGGCTACGGATTGCCATGAGCCAGGAAAGAAACTCGTCGCCATTGATGAACTCGTGGATGCTGTCCATCGAGTCGAACTCGAGCACGCGGCCCGGCGCGCCGGCGAGGTCGCCGTTGGCCGGGAGGAACGGGCTCGTGCCGGAAAAGTAGGAGACCCCGTTGAGCTGCATGCCCATGTCGATGGAGCAGGCCGTGCCTTGATTGGGCACCTGAGTGTCCAGGGAAACAAGCCCGATTCCCGCGTAGAACGGCGCTTCGGTGTAGGCCCAGACCACTACTTGCGCATTGTTTTCACCGTAAATCGGGTTCGGCCCGACCCACGTGGGCGCGGCATACACCGTGGTGAACGGACGCGCGTCGGCGGGATCGCACGGGGTTGGGGTGATCGCATCGCCAACGGCCGCGCGGAATTCGCCCTCCGCGTTCACAATGTTTTCGGCCGAAGCATCCGGTGTCTGCTCGTAGCGCCAACCGGTGGGGAACGTGCCCTGGAATCGGCCGTCAAGGCTGGTCGACTTCTCGGGGTTGAACTGCGGGAATGCCGCGCGGCCCGGGTCGCTCGGCAATAGCTCGGCGCGCAACCCCTCGGGGTAACCCGCTTGGGCAAAGCGCTCATCCATGACGGTGGCAAAGTCGCCATCTTGGCCCTCAAGATATATGAGTATGTTTCGCGCGGGGTCTAGCTGCGTCCACTGTCCGTCGACGCGCTGGAACATCTGGTAAAAGGCGTTGCCCCCATCTGCTTGCAGAGCCGCAATGAGCGCGTTGGACGAGACCGCGATCGCGTATTCTGGCGTGCACCCGACAACCGTGTACAGCCACGGGCTGGAGTTGATGAGCTCGGTGATTCCCGGATTGAGATCGACATTCGGTGGCGCAAGGTTTGCGCCGGAGAGGTCGCATTCGGCGGCGTTGGCGGCCGGAGTCACACCAGGTGTGGGAGTCATTTTGAGAATGCTTGAGTTCGCTGTGCCCGGGGTTTCTGTGCCCGGGGTTTCTGTGCCCTGGGTTTCTGTGTTCTGGGCCGTTCCGTCTGTCGGTTCTTGCGTTGCCCCGCCCGTTGTTGCCGGCGGGCTGCTACTTTCGCCCGGGAGCGGCTCTCGATTGCCAAGGTTCATGCCGATCACGATGGCGGCCACAATCGCGGCCGCTGCCACAATGGCGCCCACGGCCTGCCAGACGCGTCGGCGTTGCGGGAACGGGCGGACGCTGTCGGGGTCTTGTGGGCCTTCCGGATCTTGGCGCTCCGCGGTGGCTGGTTCTAGGCGTTCAGATTCTGGGCGTTCAGGTTCTGGGCGTTCAGGTTCTGGGCGCTGCGCGGAGGCCTCCTGGCTGAGGAAGTCCAGGTTTGCGCTAAAGGCGAGGTTCTCCGGTGTCTGCTGTTTGAGCGGATCCACGCTCTTGATCGCATCCCGAATCGGGTCTATTTGGGCGCTCATGCCTGCTCACCCCCTTCGCTGAGGGAGCCGAGTTCTCGTTCAAAAGCGGTGCGCGCTGCGGCGAGTTGAGCTGCAATGGCATCCGGTTGTTCTCCGGTGAGCTGCGCGATCTCGACCGTCGTGAGGTCGTCCCACATGGACATTTGTAGCAGTTCGCGTTCCTCTGGGTTCAGGCGCGCCAGCGCGAGCGCCGCCGGTGGTGTCGAAGCGGTACCGTTGCGGCCAGGCTGGGTTTCCAGCTGCGTTTTCAGTTGCGCGGGGCTGGCGGCCCGTTGCCCGTGTTGCCCGTGTTGCCCGCAGGTAAGGCGGTACGCGGGGGCAAGAAACGCGACCAGGGATAGGGCGTCGCCCGGTTGCGCGGTTTGCCGGGCGCGCGACGATTCCGCTCCCGCGCGATAGTCCTGCCAGGCGTTCTGGATCGCCGTGTTGGCAAGCTCCGCTGCCTGATTCATGTTCTGAACGCGCCGCGCAATGAAATCAAAAACTCGTTGTTGATAGGTGCGGGCGGCCCTGCTGAAGGCTTCGGTGCTCTCCGAAGTGAGACCGGGATGCGTCATTGGCCTTGCTCACTTTCTGCGGTCGGGGCTGCGCTGTCGCTTGGAGTGGTGGTGGGCGTGGCCCCGGTTGCCCGTACCGTCCGCAATACTGCGAGGTCTGTGGCGAACTCGGGACTGCGCACGAATTCCTTGGCAGATTCGAGGTCATCAAATGCGATGGTGTTGGGCGCCGGGTCCGCACTGGAAACGCTCGGTGTGGTTCCTACCTGAACGGGCTGCCCGTCAACGGTTGCGGTGAAGGGAATGTCGCACGTGGTCCCTTTGAGTGGGCTGCCCGGTTGCACTACACCGTATCCGGCGTAAAACGGTTCCGAGGTGTACACACGCAAGGATGCGAAGAGGTCCGGTGAGGTCGGCGTTGCTCCAACACCCGGGGCGTCAACGAGGGAAAGGAAGGGCCTCTGCTCCGACGGGCAGGTCGCGGGATCCGCGGTGTCTTGCACGCTGCTCAGGGCGAAGCGGAAATTGCTGCGCTGGTCCACCACGGCACCGCCCGGTGATCCGTTCCAGGTGATGACGGACCACCCATCGGGGACGTCCACAGTCAGCGTCCCATCAAGACTCTGAACGGTCTTCGTCAGGTTGTCGGAGGGCTTGCCTTCGCTGAGCCCGGTGCCGGGAATCGGTTCTTCCCCCAATAGCTCGGGGCGCAACTCTACCGGCAGACCGGCTGCTGCCAATTGTGCGTCCATGGCGTCGGGGTAATTCGTGCCGTCCTCGGCAACGGGCTGCACTTGCGGGATGATGCCCTCCTGCTCGGGAATGTTCCATCCGGAGCTTGTTTTGGCGGCGTAGAGCAGACGCGGAGATTCCCAGGGCTCGTCGTCAAGGACCTCGTAATAGGTGGGGCTCGGGTAGAGCATCGCGTAGTTCTCGGTGCAGCCGACCACCGTAACTAACCAGGGGTAGGTTCCGATCGTGCTGTTCGGTTCCCCGCCTATGGTTTGGGTGGCACCGCTCATATCGCAATCCATCGCGTTGCGGGCCTCGGGTACCGCGTTCCTGGTGTATTCGATGGTCCGCAGAAGCTCCGTAGGAGTTGGGGTTGCGCTTGGGGCGGTGCTGGTCGGTCGACTCGTCGCTGTGCTTGCCTCCGCATCGGGGTCGCCGCGAAAGTAGTTCACGGCAAAAATGATGCCGCCGGTAATGCTGCCGCAGATGAGTAGCGCGAGCACCGAGAGCCACGGGCTCCCCCGGCGCTCTCCGGGCGCCAACGGAGTTTCGCGTTGCGGTTGCGGTGCGTCGGTATTGCTCACTCGGTGTCTTTCCTTGAGGTGGTTCTGGGCGTGCGGGTCACGGCTCAACGGACCCTAAGAAGTCTATTGGACTTGCATTAAGGTCAGCATGGTCAGCAGACTGTCGAATTCGGGGGATCTCAAGTATTTTTCCACGCTGGCACGGTCCTCGAATTGGAAGACGTTGATGGGCAATTGCATCGTGTCCGGGGAGGTAGACATGACTTGGAAAGCATTGGATGCGATGAACGTGCCTCCTGTAGCCGGGTTCGTTCCGGCCACGTAGAACATGCAGGATTGTCCGGAGTCCCGGTCGGTCTCCAGCCTGTCGATTCCTATCGACACCCGGTAAGGACCGTCGGTGAAGGCGCGCACCACGATCCGGGCATTGGCGGGGGCGGGCGAATCAAAGGCACCGTTGATGGTGATGGGTGCGGAGTACAGGGTCTCAAAAGTTCCCGACGGGCCGTCCGGCGCGCAGGCACCCCCTAGTTGCGCGTTTGTCCCCAAGACGATCCGCGTTCCACCTTCCGCGTTGACCACCGCACCGGATGGGGCACCGTCTTGCTGTTGCAGCGACCAGCCGGGCGGAATGGGTACCCGGAAAGCTCCGTCCGGGGTCGTGACGTAGTTGCCGGTACCCGCGGCCGCTCCATCGCCGATAAAGGTGGCCGGACCCTGTTCGTTGCCGACGAATTGTTCACGAAGATTGGCCGGTATCCCCATGCGCGCAAACTCTTGATCCATGTAGCCGACGTACCCGAGCTCAAAAGCGGCCTGGCTCGGATTGAAGCGGACCATCACCATGTCCGGGGTAGTGATCCACGCTCCGTCAACTTTCTGGAAAGCAAGCAGCTGTCCGTTGAGCCCTTGCGGCCGTCCCATCGCATAAAAATACGCCTGCGTGGGGTAAACCAGCGCCCACTCCTGGCTACAGCCGATCACTGTTCCCATCCAGGGGTTAGCGCCGAGAATGTTGTTCGCGCCAGACACCTTTTCTTCGACGAATGCCGTGGTAACGCCGCTCAGGTCACACTCGGATGCATTTGCCGCGGGTTGCACAAGACTGTCTTCAGGCGTCATATTTTCCGCGTCCGGGGCTGCAAGCGAGGGATTTGCGGTGGGTTCGCTAGATGGCGTTGTCGCGGCGGTCGATTCTCCCGACGGTAAGGTGTTGGTCGGCGGTGTGGCAGGCAGCGGTTGCTGGTTGAGAAAGCGGAAACCGAAATACACTGCAAGCGCCACAATAGCGGCCGCCGCCACCGCTGCGATTCCTTGCCAGATCCGCTTGCGTCGAAGAGCTCCGAGGTCGGTGACGGAGTTGTCGGGTTGCCCGAGGCGCGTCCCGCGGTCGTGAAACTCTTCGGCACCCTCTGTATCGCTCGTCCCTTCGGCGGGTGTGTTGTTGAGGAAGCTGAGATCGGCGTGGAACTCCGGCACCGCGCCCGCACGCGAAAGAGCCACCAACGGATCAACACTCTTCACCGCATCCCGAATCACATCACGATCACTCACCCAACACACCCCCTCCCAACACACCATCCGGCGCCAACCGCGCAAAAGCCTGACGAGCCCGATGCAACCGCACCTTCGCCGCCCCCACCTTCACACCCAACACCTCAGCAATCTCCGAAACCGACAAATCCTCCCAATACGCCAACAACAACACCTCACGCTCCCCCTCACGCAAGGCCCCCAACACCTCAGCCACACCCGCACGCACATCAGCAGAATCCACCCGCGAATCCACCACCCACGCCGAGCGCACCCGATCCATCAACGCCTCCCGACGCCCCGCAGACCGATACTCATTCCCCACCACATTCCGCGCAATCGCCAACAACCACGCCAACGACATCTCCGACGCCGCCACACCCTTAGACCACGCCACCCGAAACACATCATTCGTCAACTCCTCCGCCACCTCACGCGAAGACACCCGCCGCAACACAAACCCAAAAACACGACCCTGTTGACGTCTCACGACGTCGACAAAAGCGTCCTCGGCCTGTCCCAATTCCAACCTCTGTGTGTGCGAATGTTCTTCAGGTGCGAAATGAATGATGATCCTTCTGCAGACTACATTTCCACACAACGGACCAAGGTTACGGTGCTGTAAAGGTTTTTCACCCCTGCCCCGCGCCCCTGCCCCGCGCCGCGCCCGGGCGGCCCGGTAAATCTAGAGCGCGCGCGGATGCGCGGCCGCGTAGATTTCGCGCAGCGTATCGGCGGTGACCCGCGTGTAAACCTGGGTCGTTGTCACCGAGGCGTGCCCGAGCAACTCCTGCACGACCCGCACGTCCGCCCCGCCTTCGAGCAGATGCGTCGCAAAGGAGTGCCGCAGCGTGTGCGGTGACACCGAAACGGCAATTCCGGCCCGCTCGGCCGCCGTCTTTAAAATGGTCCACGCGCTTTGCCGCGAGAGCCGGGACCCGCGCGCGTTCACAAACAGCGCGGGCGTCCCCTTGCCCTTGGCAATATACGCGGGCCGCGCCCGCACCAAATAGTCCTCGAGCGCTTGCCGGGCAAAGGAGCCTACCGGCACCACGCGTTCCTTCTCACCTTTACCGCGAAGACGTACGACGGCGGGCCCGTCACCAACATCGCGCAGGTGCAGATCATCGACGTCGAGACTCACGGCCTCGGTGATGCGCGCCCCGGTGGCGTAAAGAAATTCGAGGAGCGCCCGGTCGCGCAACCCGGTTGTGCTGGAGGCGCTTCCCGATTCCAAGAGCGCGAGCACATCCGGCACGCTCAAAGCCTTGGGCAGCCGTTGCCCGGGGATTGGCGGGTGCACGTCCACGGCCGGGTCATGTGCGGTGATCCCCTCGAGCGCCAAGAACTTGTGGAAGCCGCGCACGGAGACGATCATCCTGGCGGCGGAACGGACACTCATGGGCTTACCGAGCGCCGGATCCATCAGTGAAGCAGCCCACTGGCTGACGTGTTCGCGAGAGACGGCGGAAACGTCGTCGATCTTCAAAGAATCAATAAAGGCGACGTAGCGCTGTAAGTCTCTGCCGTAGGAGGAAAGGGTGTTCGCCGAAAGCCCGCGCTCGATCGCTAGGTGTTGCAGGTAATTTCGCGCTTGCGCGCCCACCGAGGTGGTGGATTCAAGCGCAGGAATGAGAGTGGCGGACATGGCATTTAGGATAGTGAATTTTAGGGTGTGCCGGTGGGATGTTCGGGCCAGGGCGCCCGGGATTCCCGCAAATTTTCAAAACGCGACTCGGCGGCGAGCTTGGCCGCCATGGCCCCGATGATCAGCGCCGGGTTGTGGAATTTTCCGCCCAACACCCCTGCAACCACCTCATCCAGCGGCAACCACGCCTGGAGCATTTCCGATTCCTCGTCTTCCCGGGCGAAGCGCTCCGCCTCGGGGACCTCAGACAGACCGCGTGCCAAGTACACCCGCACGGCTTCGCTCGTGGAGCCGGGGCTCCAGTACCCGTCAACCAGCACGTCCCACGTGTCCGCTCTTAGGTCCGCTTCCTCGTGGAGTTCGCGCTGTGCCGCTTCCAACATGTTTTCACCCTCGACATCCAAGAGCCCGGCGGGAATTTCCCACAGGTTCATCTTCACCGGGTGCCGGTATTGGCGTAGCAGGAGCACTTCGTCGGCGTCGTTGAGCGCCAGGACGGCGACCGCACCGGGGTGGCTGATGTAGTCGCGGGTGATGGGTTCGCTCTCCGGGTCCAGCCGGAAGGAATCGGTGATGACGTTCCATATGCGGCCGCGGTAATCCACGGCGCTGGATACGACCTCGCGCGTCGAGGCGGCGTCTTCGATGCCTTCCGGCCGCTCCGGGTGGGCAGCCATGGCTACTTCGAGGCCTTTTGGTGCTCCAGCGCCGCGTCGATGAGCCCAACAAACAGCGGGTTCGGCCGGGTGGGGCGCGAGCTCAGTTCCGGGTGCGCCTGCGTGCCCACATAGTAGGGGTGCACCTCGGCGGGGAGCTCCACGTTTTCCACGAGGTTTCCGTCCGGGCTCAGTCCCGCGAAAACCAGTCCGGCGTCGGCCAGTTGGTCGCGGTACTGGTTGTTGACCTCGTAACGGTGACGGTGGCGCTCGGAGACCTCGATCGCCCCGTAGGTCTTCGCCGTCACTGTGCCGTCTTGAAGCACAGCCGGGTAGGAGCCCAGGCGCATGGTTCCGCCCATGTCCCCGTCTCCGGCAACGATGTCCATTTGCTCGGCCATGGTCGCGATGACCGGGAACGGGGTTTCCGGATCGAACTCGGAGGAGGACGCGTCCGGCATTTCGGCCTCGTTGCGCGCGTACTCGATGACCATGCATTGCATCCCAAGACACAGTCCGAGGGCAGGAAGTTTGTTCTTGCGGGCGTAGTTCAGCGCGCCGAGTTTACCTTCAAGGCCGCGGATGCCGAAGCCGCCGGGCACGCAGATCGCGTCCACGCCGGCGAGCGCCTTCTTTGCTCCAGCGGGTGTGGCGCACTCATCGGAGGGCACCCAACGAATCTTGACCTTGGTCTTGGAGGCGAAACCTCCGGCGCGCAGAGCCTCGGTCACCGACAGGTACGCATCCGGCAGGTCAATGTATTTGCCGACCAGCGCCACCTCGACCTCGGCCTTGGGGTTGTGTACTGCGTCCAGGAGCTTATTCCACTTGGTCCAGTTCACGTCCTTAAACTTCAAGTCCAACGCCTGCACAATGTAGGCGTCCAGGCCCTGGGAGTGCAGCGTGCGCGGGATGTCGTAAATGCTCGGGGCGTCGGCGGCGTTGATCACGGCGTCGGTGTCGACATCGCACATCCGGCCGATCTTTTCCCGCATCGCTTCCGGTACCTCGCGGTCGCTACGGATCACAATCGCGTCCGGCTGGATACCGATCGAGCGCAGCGCAGCGACGGAGTGCTGCGTCGGTTTCGTCTTGAGCTCCCCGGACGGCCCAATGTAGGGGACCAAGGAGACGTGCAGGAAGAAGACGTTGTCACGGCCAATGTCTTGGCGCACCTGGCGTGCGGCCTCGAGGAACGGTTGGGACTCAATATCGCCGACCGTGCCGCCGATTTCGGTAATGATCACATCCGGGGCGTTCTTCTTGCCGGTGGCTGCGGTGCGCATCCGGTTTTTGATTTCGTCGGTGATGTGCGGGATGACCTGGACCGTGTCGCCCAAATATTCGCCGCGGCGCTCCTTCGCGATGACTCGCTGGTACACCTGGCCGGTTGTGACGTTGGCCGAACCGTCGAGGGCTTCATCCAGGAACCGCTCGTAGTGTCCAATGTCGAGGTCGGTTTCTGCCCCGTCCTCGGTGACGAAAACTTCGCCGTGTTGGAAGGGGTTCATGGTCCCCGGATCCACGTTGAGATAGGGATCGAGTTTTTGCATGGTGACGGACAGGCCGCGCGAGCGGAGCAGGTGCCCCAAGCTGGACGCCGTCAGTCCTTTACCGAGAGAAGAGGCCACCCCACCGGTGACGAAGATGTGTCGGGTAGTTGGGGTCGAAGCCCGTTTTGAACGCCCGCTGAACCGTGAATTTGATCGTTGCACCACGGAACTCCAGCCTATCATCATTCCCAGATTTTTCGACCCTCGTGGGCGTATGATGCAAACCACTTATGGCCCCACTCCGAATGATTCACATGAGCACTTCACGCACCAAGACCCCGCGCATCCTTGCCGCCCTCACCGGCGTCCTCAGTGTGGCTCTCGGTGTGGGACTTGGGGAACTGCTCTCGGCATGGTTGACGCCCTCCATCTCTCCGGTCACCGCGATCGGCGGAGTCGTCATCGACAATGTGCCCCCGGGCGTCAAAGACTTCGCCATCGCGACCTTCGGCACCGCGGATAAACTCGCGCTCATCGTCGGCATGGGAATCATCATCGCGATTTTCGCCGCCGCGGCCGGCATCCTGCAGTATTCACGGCCTCCCGTCGGCGTCGCGATCATCGCCGTGTTCGGGCTCCTCGGTCTCGGGGCGAGCCTCCTCCGCCCCGGCACCACGCCGATCGCGGTCACCATGCCGCTCGTCGTGGCGCTCGTTGCCATCCTGGCTCTCCGATTCCTGGTTGCGCGGTTGCGTGCCTTCCAGCCAGCCTCCCCTCGTGATTCCACCAAGAACGACGGCGATGCCTCCTTGGCAGGATCGGCTCGCCGCACCTTTTTGGTCGGCAGTTTCGTGGCCGCCGCCGGTGCGATCGTCGCAGGGTCGGTATCCGTCGCCGTGCGTTCCTCCCGGGCCGCTTTTGACGCCGTCCGCCAGGCAATCACGCTACCGAAACCGGTCAAGGCGGCGCCGCCGGAGGTGGAGTCTCTGGAGGTTGAGGGCATTACCCCGTGGGTCGTGCCGAATAAGGACTTCTACCGCATCGACACGGCGCTGACCGTGCCAGAGGTCAATCCCGAAACCTGGGAGTTGCGGGTGACCGGGATGGTTGATCGCGAGGTCTCCATGACCTTTCAAGAATTATTAGCGAAGCCCATGGTGGAGGACTACGTCACGCTGACCTGCGTCTCCAATTACGTGGGAGGAGATTTGGTGGGCAATGCCAAATGGCTGGGTTGGCCCATCCGAGAGTTGCTCGGGCAGGCAGGGGTGCAGGACGGTGCCGATATGGTCCTTTCGCGCAGCGTCGACGGTTTCACCGCTAGCACGCCGCTCGAAATACTGACCGATAAGAACCGCAATGCGTTGATCGCTGTCGGCATGAATGGGGGGCCGCTGCCGCCCGAGCACGGCTTCCCGGCCCGCATGGTGGTGCCCGGGCTCTACGGATATGTCTCCGCCACCAAGTGGGTAACCGAGCTCAAGGTCACGACCTTTGCCCAAGACAAGGCGTACTGGTCCACGCGCGGCTACTCAGAAAGAGCGCCGATCAAGCAGTCCTCCCGAATGGACACGCCCAAGCCTGGCCAACAGGTTGCTGCGGGCGAAGTCTGGTTGGGCGGCGTGGCGTGGGCGCAACCGGTCGGAGTCAAGCAAGTCCAGGTCAAGATCGATGGCGACGACTGGAAAGACGCGACCATCGGGGACGCAACCAGCGGTGCGACCTGGGTGCAGTGGGCGCTCAAGGCGAATCTCGAATCCGGCGCGCACACCATCAAGGTGCGCTCGGTCAATCGCGATAGCGAGGTGCAGACCGGGGAGCGCGCCGATGTGGTCCCCGACGGCGCTACCGGCATCCAAAGTACCGTCATCTCCGTCACCTAAACCCTCACCCCCTCGCCGAGTCGGCACGTTTTCCGCTAATGGCGCCGCCATTAGCGGAAAACGTGCCGACTCGGCGAACCGTGCGGCGCCCGGGTACTAGGCGCGGCGGGCGGAGTCGAGGAGCTCTTGGGCGTGGGCGCGAGCCGAGTCGGAATCTTCCTGGCCCGCGAGCATGCGCGCCAGCTCGACGACGCGTTCGGAGTCTTCCAGCGCGCGCACATCGCTTTCGGTGAAACCGCCGTCGGTGCCCGAAGACTTTAAGATTCGCACATGGTTGTCGGCAAAGGCGGCGACTTGCGCCAAGTGCGTCACCACAATGACCTGCACCGACTTCGCGAGCATCGATAAACGCCGACCAATCTCGACGGCCGCCTTACCGCCCACACCGGCGTCCACCTCGTCGAAAATGAAAGTCGGAACCGGGTTCACCTCGGCCAAGACCACCTCGATTGCGAGCATCACGCGAGACAGCTCTCCCCCGGACGCGCTCTTAGCGACCGGCCGCGGGTCGGTGCCAGGGTGCGGTTGCAAGAGAAACTCCACCCGGTCGCGGCCGTGCGGACCAAGCTCATCCATTGCGGACACATCGACCGAGAATTGGGCGTCCGGCATGGCCAACTCTTGCAGTTCGGCGTCGACGCGCCCGGCCACCGAGACCGCGGCGTCCCGTCGCAGGGCCGTCAGTTGGCCGGCGAGCTCCTCCAGTTCCGCTCTTTCGCGCTCGAGCGTCGCCGCCAATTCGGCAATCGTGGACTCGTCCTGGTGGAGTTCATCCAGCCGCGCCCGGTTTGTTTCGGCCCAGCCGATCACCTCATTAATGCTGGGCGCATATTTTCGGATGAGTTTGTTCAACTCCGCGCGCCGCGTCTCCACGTGTTCGAGCAGCGCCGGTACGTCCTCGTCCAAGGACGCGCCATAACTGGCAACCTCGTTGGCCACATCGGAGAGCAACACTTCAATCTCTTGCAAGCGAGCTGCCAACTCCCCCAGCGCGGCGTCCTTGTCTGCCACCGATTCCAAGACCCGCTTTGCCGCATCCACCAGGGACGTCGCCGCATGGGATTCGGCAAAATCTCCGCCGGTCAGTGCCTCATGCGCCTGTTGCCCGGCAACCCGCAGTTCCTCGATGCTGCCCAGGCGCACCGATTCACTCTTGAGGTTGTCGTCTTCGTCCGGTTGCGGATCGATCGCATCGATTTCCTCGAGAGCCGCCTGCAACATTTCCGCTTCGCGCAGCCGCTCCCGGGCCGAGGTCACCAGTTCCGAGTGTTCTGCCTCGTGCGCCTGCCAACTCGCGTACACCTCGGCGTAGCGGGCGGACACCGCGGCCAATTCGGCGCCGGCAAAGGAATCCAGCGCCTGCCGTTGCGCGGCCGCAGATTTCAACCGCAACTGATCGTTTTGACCGTGCACCGTCACCAGAGAGGACCCAATCGCCCCGAGAACAGAAACCGGCGCGGATCGGCCCCCGGCAAACGCCCGCGATCTGCCGTCCCCGGAAACGGTACGCGCGAGAATAAGGTCGGCATCGCCGTCGTGCATTTCCACTTCGCCGCCCGCGTCTTCGGTGAGGTTCACGGCCGGGGCATCCGCTGCCACCCGCACCACCGCCTCGACGCTCGCGTTTTTGGCGTCGCGGCGCACGGTGGAGGCGTCGCTGCGCGCACCCAAAAGCAACCCGAGCGCGGTCACGACCATGGTCTTGCCCGCGCCGGTCTCCCCGGTGAACACCGTGAGCCCGGGCCCGAGCGGCACCTCGGCGGACGCGATGACGCCGAGGTTGGCGATGCGCAACTGGTCGATCATGCGCCCTCCTGCGCGCCCAACTCGGCCTTGGTGGGGCCGCGCCATCCTTGCGTGGGTAGCTCGAATTTGCGGACCAGGCGTTCGGCGAACGGGGTGTCGTTCAGGCGCACGAGCCGCACCGGCTCCGGCGAGCGGGTTACTTCCACGCGCGCGCCGGAGGGGATGTCGAAGGGGCGGCGGCCATCGCACCAGAGCACGCCGGGCGTGTCGGTGCGGTTGACGAGTTCCACCGCGAGCACCGATGTCGGCGCCACCACGAGCGGTTTCGTGAAGAGGGCGTGCGCGCTGATCGGGGTCAGCAACAGAGCCTCGACTTCGGGCCACACCACGGGGCCGCCGGCGGAAAAGGAGTACGCGGTGGAGCCGGTGGGCGTCGCCATCACGATGCCGTCGCAGCCAAAGGCGCTGATCGGGCGGGCATCCACTTCCACCGCGACCTCGAGCATGCGCTCCCGGTCGGCCTTTTCCACGGCCGCCTCGTTGAGCGCCCAGGTGTGGTAAATGAGCTGGTCCTCGAACCAGACTTTCACGTCAATACTCATGCGCTCTTCGACGGTGTAGTCGCGGGCGACCACGCGCGCAACCGTCTCGGCGAGGTCGCTGCGCTCGCTCTCGGCAAGGAAACCGACGTGCCCCAGGTTCACGCCCAACAGCGGAATACCGTGGCCGCGCACATATTCGGCGGCGCGCAGGATCGTGCCGTCGCCGCCGAGCACCATGCCGAGGTCAATGTTGCCGAGCCCTGACTTGTGGCTGCGAGCACTGTCACTGCCAGCACTGTCACTGCCCGCACTGTCGCCGTGGCTCGGCAGCGTTTCGACCGGGAAGGGGAGCTCGCCAAACGCGTTTTCCACGTCATCGAGGTCCCGGTCTCGCATGACGGGCACAATTCCCGCCGCATCTAGCGCCTTGCACGTTTGAAGCGCCGCCTTCAGCGCGTCATTGCGTCCGGTGTGCGCGAGCACAAGCACGCGCCGCGGTGACTCACTGTGCTCCTGCATTCACGCCTCTCCACGTCTCTGCGCTGTGTCTTTACGCTGTGTCAAAAATTCCGGAGGCCGCGACAGCCCGGCGCGCAGCGTCCTCTATCTCGATCTTAGGGGTACTGGCCCCGATCGCCTTTGTTATCCACAGGAAAAACTCCTGATTACCGTCCTGCCCGGCCAGCGTACTTGCCGCGATGGCGCGCACCTCGAGGCTTTCGCCGAGCGCGGAGGCGACCACGCGCGTCACCGCGTCCTTGTGGTCACCGGTGTTAATGACGACGCCGGTACTCGGCAACGCTTCCCGGCCCACCTCGAATTGTGGTTTCACCATGAGGAACATCTGGCCGCCGACTACGAGCATGGGCGCCAAGGCGGGGATCACCATGGTGAGCGAGATGAACGAGAGGTCGGCGACGATCCCGTCCACGGGCTCGGTGAGGCCGAGGTCTTCCAATGTCGCGTACCGGAGGTTCACCCCTTCGAGGTTTGTCACGCGGTCATCCTGGCGCAGTGTCGGGGCGAGTTGGTCGTGGCCGACGTCCGCGGCGATGACACTCGACGCGCCGCGCTCAAGCAGTACTTGGGTGAAGCCGCCGGTGGATGCTCCGGCGTCGAGAAACGTTTTACCCGCAACCGGGAAGTCGGGAAATGCCTCGAGCGCGCCAACGAGCTTGTATGCGGCGCGGCTCACGTAATCGGTGCCGCCGGATACCTCGATGCGGGAGCTGTTGTTCACTTTCGCTCCGGCCTTGTGCGCGGTGGCGCCATCGATGCTGACTCGCCCCTCTTTGATCAGCGCCGCCGCGTGCGAGCGGGTACGCGCGATCCCACGGTTCACGAGTTCCTGGTCGAGTCGGCTCATCCGTCCGCGTCGGTATCGAGTTCGGCGGCAAGCTCGTCGTGGACACGCTGATACAGATCGGGGTGCTCGGCAACCGGCGCCTCGGGTACCGACGCGAGGGTCTCCAGAACGGTATCGACTCCGGCATCCGCGGTCGCCACGAGTTCTTGCGGGTAGTTCGCGGGCTCCTGGGGCAGGAGCGAGCCCTGTTCCGGGTTGGCGTGGCGTTCGCTCATGGGCCCTACTTTACTGCCCGCAACTGTGGCCGGCCGTCGGTGAGCAACTCCCGCAAGTCGTTAATGATGTAGGTGGGCTTCATGTCCGCGTCCGCCTGATCGACCGCGCCCTGGCCGTGAATTCCCGTCAATACCAGAGCCGTGTCGAAGCCGGCGTTGTTGCCGCCGAGGATGTCGGTATCGAGCCGATCGCCGACCATGAGCGGGTTTTTCACACCGAGTTCTTGAGCGGCCAGATGGAAGATGACCGGCTCGGGTTTGCCTGCCACTAGCGGCACCATGCCGGTGGCCATTTCGACGGCCGCAACCAACGCCCCGTTGCCCGGGGCGATGCCTTGCGGTTGCGGGATGGTTTTATCGGTATTGGTGGCAAACCAGGACGCGCCACCCAAGATCGCAAAGGATGCTGCCGCCAAGTCTTTCCACCCCACGCTCGGGTCAAAGCCCTGGATCACCGAGCGCGGAGCAATCGTCTCTGCGTCCTGTGTGGTGAGTGGACGGTAGCCGTGGCGGCGCACCTCATCGGCCAGATAGCGGCTTCCTACCACGAGCACCGGATCGCCTGGCTGCACCTGGATTTTCAGCATCTCGGCCGCGGTTGCCGCCGAGCCAAAAATGTGGGACGCATCCGTTGCGATCCCGAAAGAGCTTAAGTGTTCGGCGACCTGCTCGGGCGAGCGCGAGGCGTTGTTCGTAATGTATGCGACGGGCAGCCCGGACGAAGCAATGTCATTGATGGTGTCCACGGCGTGCGGAATTGGGTGTGGGCCTTCATAGACCACTCCGTCCAGGTCCAGGAACAGCGCGTCATGCCCGTCGAGAATTGCCACTAGGCCTCCGGTGCATCGGTTTTCGCCTCGGGTTCTTCCCGTGGCGTGTCCTCCACCGTAGCGCCCGTCTCTGACAGTGAATTTTCTGGCACCGGCTTTTCTGGCAGCGTCTTTTCCGAGCGCGGCTTGCGTTCGGCGCGGTCCCCGCGACCACCATGCTCGTTGCGCCCGCCACGCCCGGCATCCCGCCCGCGGTCAAATTTCTTAGCCCGCTCCGAACGCTCGGGCTGCTCAGGCTTGTCATGATCGGGCACGAGGTCGATGATCTCGGGTTCCGCAAAATCGCCGATCCCGAGCGCCTCTTCGGCCCGGCGCGCTTGAAGGCGCCACGAGTCGGCCTCGTCGCCGCGACCCGCGGCCTCAAGCGCATCCGCGTACGCCGAGAACAAGCGCGGGCTGTAACTGAACGCCTTGTTCTTATCCAGGTACGGCGTCTCCAGCGCGCTCACCGCGGCCTCGAATTGCCCCAAGTCTGCCCGCGCCCCGGATTCGACCATCGACATTTCGACCTTGCCGGCGGTGTCCAGTTCGGCCACTTCGGCGCTACGGGCGATCTCCAGCGCCTTCTCCGGTTTCCCGTTGCCGCGCTCGGCGTCGGCAATGAGCGGCAGGTGTACTTGCGATCCGGAAATTCGGCGGTGCGTGCGCAGTTCGCGCAGCGCCTCGGCGTAGTGACCGGCTTGGTACGCGGCAATTCCCACGGCCTCACGCACGACGGCCAACCGTCCGCCGCGCCGGCTCGCCGCCAGGGTGTGTTGGAACGCGAGTTCAGGGTCATCCTCGATCACGCGCGCAGCCATCACGAGGTGCTTGGCCACCCACTTGGCGCTGTGATCTTCCAGGTTATTGACCTGCGCGGTGGTTACTCGGTCCAGCTCGCCGCCGGTCACGTCCTCGTCAATATCTGGGGAGCGGCCGCGGTCGGCACGGTTCGCGCTGCGCAAATCCGAGGGGTTGCGCTCGGGAACCGGCCGTGCCTCGCGCTCGGGGCGCGGGCCACGGTCCTCACGCGGACGGAAGCCACCTTCGCGCCGACCTGCCCCTTGACCCTCTCGCCGCGGCTTCCCGGCACCTTCGGTGCGCTTGCGCGCGTAAGGCGACTTATCGCCGTCGTTCTTCCGGAAAGGTTTGCGTTCGCCATCTGAAGCACGACGACGCCCCTCACCAGAGCGGTCATCGCGCCGTGGAGTTCGCCCACCGGTGCTGCGTTGCGGGCCGGAGCGGGCAGGGCGCCGGGGATTGTCGCGGGGTTCGCTGTTGTCTGCCATTGTGTTCACCGGTCCCTATTGAGCTTGTGCGCGTAGTGCGCGGTGTCTAGTCTACCGGGGCGGGCGCGGGGCTCGCGCCCATGAAGTGCGCGTAGGCGCCGAGAATGTGCGGCCAGTCGGAGTATTTACGGTACTGGTCCCAGCCTTCACTACCGGGGGCCCAGCCGCGGTGCGTCAGTGTGACCGTGGTGGCTGTCGTGGCGCCGTCTGCCGGTTCGAATTCGATGACGACCTCCGTCGGCGACTCGGGGTTCGCGCCGAGTGTCCACGCGAGTTGGATGAGCTCGGGCGGGGTGAAATCGTCGATGTTGGCCCAAACCTGGGTGGCGCCGTCCTCGGACTCTTCGGCGATTTCGGTTTCGGAGAAATACGGGTGGGACTCGTCGCCAAAATTGGTGTGCTCGTGCGGCCACCACAGGTGCAGGTACTCGGTGAAGCCTTCGAAGGCGGTGGTCTGATCCGCAGGAACCGTGGTTGTGACTACCCGGTCGGGCGGCGGCGTTGACGGGGTGCTCGCCTCGGGCGCGGGCGCGTCGGAAAAGAGCGGCTGGTCCATGTCTGTTGCCATGGATTCAGATTAGGCGATCTGGTAGGTCTCGTCACCCAGTTGAACTTCAACCCGCAACGTCCCGCCGACCGCTTCGACATAGCAGCGAAGAGTGTTCAGTTGCGTGCGTTTGATATCGCCCTGTTCGATCTTCGTCACTCGTTTCTGGTTCACCGAGAGTTCGGACGCCACATCGGATTGGGTGAGGTTGTACGCCTCACGAAGTTCGCGCAATCGGTATGCACGAACTTCGGCACGCAGTATTGACTCGAATTGCGAAATTTTCTGCGCATCGACCGGACGCCTCTGCAACAGTTCGTCAAGATTCTTCGCCCTTGTCGCCATCCCTCCACAAGATCGCTGGCAGGTTCAGCGCTGGAATTAGAGCCGAGTGGCGAATCCGCTCACCGTGATGCCGCCGGATTCGGGAACATCGGCGATCAGCTCGCTGGGGCGCCCCAAGTTCTCACCCTGATAAATCCTGACGCGCGCCGGCGGCGCCACGCGACCGATCGCCCGCAGGTACGCGCCGGTGGACGCCGCAGCCGATCCGGTCGCCGGATCCTCCAGCATCGCCCCCACGGGGAACAGGTTGCGCGCCTCAAACACCTCGACGCCGTCCTCGCCGACACCCAGGTAGCGCAGTACACTCACCGTCCCGGTCCAGTTGTTCCGGCGCATAATTTCGCTCATGGCCGCACCATCAAACGTGAACCCGTCGAAATCCTCCCGACGCGAGAGCACGATATTGGGATGCCAGTTCCCGGCAAACGCCTCCTTCGGCGGGAAACGGTCATCGATTGCGTCACGGCCAAGGCCGAGGAGCGCCAGCACCTCGGCCAGCGCCCGGTCATCGAGATCGCGCACGTGCGGCTCGACGCTGGCAAAGGACGCCTTGACCTTTCCGCCAACCCGCTCGGTGGAAATGGTGATCTCGCCGACCGGCGTCAGGAAACGGTAATCACCGGTCTCACCCGTTTCGGACAGCGAGACCGCCAGAGCCACCGTTGCGTGTCCGCAAAACGGCACCACGGCACTGGGCGAAAAATACCGCACGCGCTGGAGCCGCCCGTTGCCGCCGACATTCGGTTCGATCACAAACACGGTCTCGGCAAACCCGACGTCCGCCGCGATGCCGAGCATGCTCGCGTCGTCGAGCCCGCGCGCATCCAGCACGATCCCCGCCGGGTTACCGCCCATCCCCTCGCGGGTAAAAGCCGCGTACTTCACCACATCCATAGTGGTCCATCCTTTCGCTCGCCCCGTCTATTTGGCAACCGGAATGCCGGCCGCCGCGGGAGCGGGGGTCGGGGACGCGCCGTCGTGCATCTCTTGGGTGCGGGAAGCAATCACCATGACCACGAGCGCCAGCGCGGCAATTCCCGCGCCAATCCAGAGCGGCGCGGTGAATCCAAGTCCGACGGCGATGCCCACTCCCCCGGCCCACGCACCGAGCGCGTTGCCCAAGTTAAAGGCAGCAATATTCGCCCCGGATGCGAGGGTAGGTGCGCTTCCAGCGTGGTTCATGATCCGGCTTTGCAAGCCGGGCACGGTTCCGAATCCGAAGCCGCCCATGAGCACGAGGGCGATGATCGTGACAACTTGGGAGTGCGCGAACGCGGCGAAGGTTGCGAGTGTGAGCGCGAGGGCGGTGATAAAGAGGATGAGGGTGCGGTCAATGTTGCGGTCGGCGAGTTTGCCGCCAACCCAGTTTCCGACCACGAGTCCTGCGCCGAGAACCACAAGGAGCCACGGCACGGCGCTCGGGGCGAAGCCGCTGACCTCGGTCAGGGTGTAGGCGATGTAGGTAAAGGCGCCGAACATGCCGCCGAAGGCGAGGGCCGTGACGGTGAGCGAAAGCCAGACTTGGCCGTTGCGGAAGGCGCTCAATTCTTGCTTGAGGTGAACGGGCGCGTCGGTGGCGCGCTGAGCCGGGACGAGCGTGGCGACGCCGACGAACGCGATCACGCCGATCGCGGAAATGGCCCAGAAAGTGGAACGCCAACCGAGCTGCTGTCCGAGGAGGGTGCCAAGCGGGACGCCCAGGATGTTCGCGGCGGTGAGACCGGTGAACATGATGGCAATGGCGCCGGCTTTCTTTGCGGGCGGCACGAGCGAAGCCGCGACGACCGAACCGATGCCGAAGAAGGCGCCGTGACAGAGGGCGGCAATGATGAGGCCAATCATGGCGAGGGCGTAACTGTCCGCGAGTGCGGTGAGGACGTTGCCGATGATGAAGAGCACGATCAGGCCGAGCAGCACTTGCTTGCGCGGCAGTTTGGTGGTGGCGGCGGTGAGGCCGAGCGCGCCGACGACGACGCTGAGCGCGTAGCCGGAGATGAGCCAGCCTGCGGTGGACTCGTTGACGGCGAAGTCGGTGGCGACCTCCGGCAGCAGTCCCATAATGACGAATTCGGTGAGGCCGATGCCGAAGGCACCGATGGCCAGTGCGATGAGGCCGAGTGACATGTGTAGTTCCCTTGTAGGTGTGAGTGGGGCGTTCTGGTGTAAACTTGGAGTTAGTTGCAGACGCGGGATATTGCGTTACGGAGATTAATTGTTGCACACGCAAGTAATCTGCGCAAGCAACTATTTAGCAGGAGGTCTTTTGTGAGCATTGCCGATGATGCTATTGAGGTGCGCGCGCAGGGCTGGCGCACCCTTGCCGCGTTGCACTCGATGATTGAAACTGCGCTGGAGCGTGCCCTATCTGCGGTGGGACTCTCGGTTGTGGAGTACACGGTATTGGACGCGCTGAACCGTCAGGACGGGTGGCACATGCGGATGCAGCAGCTGGCCTCCGCGACGGCACTGAGCGCAAGTGCGACCACGCGCCTGGTCACCCGGCTAGAGGATCGGGCGCTCTTGACGCGCGTCCTGTGTGCCGACGATCGGCGCGGCATCTATACCGAGCTCACCGCGGCCGGATCGGCGCTGTATCAAAAGGCGCGGCCGCTGCATGACGCTGCTTTGGAAAGCGTGCTGGCGGACGCCGCCGAACGGTCAGAACTTGCCACAATGGCCGCCGCGGTGCAACAGGTGAGCACCACGACGGCCAGTGTATGAGGGCTGCGTTTAGGACCTGCGGTTAGAGCCTGGGCTTAGGACCTGGGGTTAGGGCGGGCGCGGGCGCGCCGTTAGGCGCGGCGGCGGCGCAATTGCATAAGCGTCACCACGGCAGCAGCGAGGAGCAGTGCCGCACCGATCATCAGGTAAGGGCCAGCTCCCATGCCGCCCGAGATGGGCAGTTCGATTTGGCGCTGGTCGTACACCTTAATGGTGGCCGGGTCTAGTGTGACGTCCGCGGTGCCATCCTGCCCCTCGGCCAGTGTCAACTCGAGGGCCCCGTTGTCGGCAATGGAGATGGTCACTCCGATGGGCTCGGCTAGCAAGGTGTGCCCGGCTGGGGCTTGGGTTTCCACAAGCCAATAGCTGCCCGGGTTGACGCCGGTAATCTCAAATGTTCCCGGTCCTTGCGGCGTGATGGTTCCGACCACATCGCCCACCGCGCCATTATTATTGGCCCGCATTTCGAAGCTCGAACCATCGATGAGAGCGGGGCTGGATTGCCCGCGTTCGGCGTATCCGTACTTTTCAAGGGCAATCTTGATCTGGTCATTGTTGATCGCGATCGGCTGTTGCGGGGCGAGCGAGTCGCCTGAGACGGTGAATTTCGCCACGACTCCCTGCTTGGGCTTGTAACCGGTGGGCGCCGTGACTTCCTCCAGGGTGTAATCACCCCAGGGCAGGTTCTCCACCTTGAATCCTCCGGCGCGATTATCGGTGTCCAGCAAGTTTGACTGGGTTCCAGTGAAATCTTGAATTTCTTCGACGTACCCGTTGGGGCCGACCAGGCGCCACGCGGAACCGGCGAGCATTTGGCGAGTATCGCCGTCGTACTTCTCCCAGGTGAGCGCCCCGGGTAGGTCGGTATTGACGATCTCGCAGGAAGTCGACTTGCTTTGCGGCACCTCAAATTGGTTTGCGCCGGCCCCGGTGAGCGGGACGTTTGTGGCGGGGCCGCCCTCGACCGAGCAGCGGATGGCGGAGATCTTGTAGCCGGGTTGCTCCTTCTCGCCAAGGGTGTAGGTGCCGCTGGGGACGTCGCGGGTTTCACCGGATGCGAAGGCGAGTTCGGCGTCCTGGCCGCGCTTGGCGGTCAGGGTCCACGTCGACGGGTCTTCGGGGGCGCCGTACTTGTTCTCGAACGACTTGGTGAGCGTCAGTTTGGTGCGGATTGGCGTATTGGTGAAGGTGCACTCGACGGTCGCGCCGGAAATCTCGCCCGCGCTGTGCGGCGGGATCGTGATTGTTCCGGAGCCGCCGGTGCCGGAGGCGAGCTCGTTGCCATTGAGTGTGCACTGGTAGGTCGAGGTGTACTTTTGCGCGAGGTCGCCGCCAACCAGGCTCTCGCCAATGGCGTAGGTGGAGCCGGACATGACCGGAAGCGGGCCGACTTCCTCTTGTTGGATGCCGTTGCTACTGCCAGTGGTAGTGTCTTCGGCGAGCGGCTCGGCGTCGCCTTCCGACGTGACGGTGAGGTTGAACTGGTCCCCCGACTCCGCGCGATCAACCACGTTTTTCTTGAGCACGAGGTTCGCCGGGGACGTACAACTGGCGAGGTCGGTGCTGGTTTTCATCCCAGTGGTCACGGTGCCCAGGCGCTGCCAGGTGGTCGGGTCATAACGGTTGATCGTCTCGTTGGTGCCGAGCATGACCGAGCCGTCGGCATTAAAGGAGATGCCGTTGACGCGGTCTGGCACCGTGAATTCTCGAGTCCTGGAGGCGCGAATGTCGCCGCCTCCGTTGTCAATGGCGTTTTGGATGTTGGCGGCATTGATCGAGAAGATGCGGACCTTACCCGCTGGGGTGCTTTGCACCACGTAGAGGTTACCGGCGCTATCGAAGGCCATGTCGCCGTTGCCAGCGTTCTCGCTTGCGCCGGTATCGAAACGGCCGAGGTACTTGATGGAATTTGACGCCTTATCGAAGGCCCACAAATAGAAGTACCGATTTCCCCAAATACTTGGCCGGTAGAAACTGCCAAAAATGTAGGTTCCGGTGCGCAAATCAACGGCGCCCGCAACGATGGTCCCCGAATTAGAACTTGGGACAGCCAACGGGCCAATAACATTCCAGGAATTCGACTCGGCCAGGTACTCGAGTATGCGCACTCTGCCGCTCCCCTCGGGCCGGAGAGCATAGGCGGTTTGGCCGCCTTCACCAATCCCGAGCGCATTTGGCCGATTCGTGGTGTACGGTATGTTCCAGCGCCCAACCTGCGTGATGGCACCCGAATCGCTAATCTTCGAAACTACGGCCGAATAATCGATCGAATATGTAGCTCCGGCCTCGCATTGGAACGCGGAATTGTCGGCGAACATGAGCTCGCGGTTGCCCTGCGGGTCCTGGTTCTCTGCCGGTTGCGGGGTGGGCGCAGGCGATTCCTGCCCGTCGGTTTGGGGTTGCGGGGTTGCGCTTGCCGCCGGGTCTGTAGGCGGTTGCGGGGTTGATTCCGCGCCGGGGCGATGGTCCTGGCCGGGGGTGGTGCTGTCGCTTGGCGTTTCGCCTGGTGTTTCGGGCGACGTCTGGGTGGGCTCAGGCGATGAAGTCGATGCGGTGTCCTGAGCGGGATCCGGCCCAAGGTCCGACGGTGCCGCGATCGCAATGCCCGGAAGGAGCGCAAGTGTAGTAAGAATCGACGTTGCTGCGGCCACAATGCCGCGCCGACCTAGGCGCCGCTTCGCGCTCGCTCTCGAGGACGGGACGGACTCATACTTCACGCGCTCATTCACCTCAACACAGATTCACAACTTGCTAGACCGAGGTGTATGGACAAAAGACGTGAAAACCATTCCGGGCGCACGCAAAGGTGCGCCCGGAAGTGGACGGCGCCCCCCGATCACTGTTCCTATCACTCGATAGATTACGTGACGCCGAACTTTAATGTCCAGTCGACTTCGGCGCTTGTTGCCAACGGTAACGGAGACCGGGCATGGAGACCGCTGCCGCAGCACCGAATCCATGGTCAGCACCCCACGCTCCACGCTCCTCAAGTCAACATGTGCGAGCCAAGCACATGCGAGCCCACACATGCGAGATGCACCGCACTTCTCACCATAATTCATAGATAAAAGACGTAAATAATTACGACGACGATGGGTCGCCTTAACCTTTAATCTAAGGTTTATACTTGAGTATCTAATTTCCTAAATCACTTGTGATACACCTCACAGAAGAGTAATATTGTCTATATGGAGGATCTCACCAAGGGGGATGGTTTCCCCACCGAAAACGCGACCGACGGTCATGGGCGCAACACCCATGGTGCTGGCGGCGCAAAGTCGGGCGCTGGTGCAGATCCTCCTGCTCATGACATCGACGCTAACAGTGGGCACCGACATTCAGTTTCGGATCCCCAGCACCCCGCCGCGGATGCCATGGCAGCAGTGGAGAGCTTGTCTTCTAATCCCGAGGTGTGGGGCGTCGACGTACAGGGTGTGCGGGAGGATCTCTTGGGGCTCGTCGAGACGCTTCGGATCCAGGGCGCCGGAACAAATCGTCGCGAGTTGACCGGCCTTGCCCGCGATGTCGAGGCCGTTTCACGTGCATTGGACGCGCTCAAGGTCACCCTGACAAATGTGATGGACCATGAGCGAGTCGCGGCCGCGCCGCTGGGTACCTCATTTGGCTGGAGCGAGGAGCCGGAACACCCGCAGTACAAAAATTTAAAGGACTTTATGGTCCAGGTGCTGAAAATTCCTGGCGCCGAGGCAGCGCAACGAATTCGGCTTTCTAAGGTTGCCGCCGACGGACACGTGGCCACCGGAGGGACACTCGCACCGACACTCCCCCGATTGGCAAAGAGCATTCGCGACGGCGAGCTGTCGATCAAGAGTGCGGACGTGATCTCGCGGAGCGTGAAAAACATCGCTGCCTCCGGACGCGAGATCGTGTTGCCCGGCGACATGGTGATCGATCACGCCCGGCTCGCGCAGGATGCCGAGGAACTGCTATGTGAGCAAGGTCGGCTCTTGGGGCCCGATCATCTCGCCAGGGCAGGCAAACGCTTAGAGGCGCTAGCTCACCAAGACGGCCGCGAGCCAACGGACAAGTACCTGGCGATCAACCAGGGAATCTTTTACCAGGGCTGCCACAACGGGCTGCACCACATTCTGCTCAAGTTCGACCAGGAACAGTTCGAAACGTTCTACACCGGAATCCACGCAACTCTCGCGCCGCCGCGGGCTGCAACTCGTGCAAAGCGGGACGCGCGAACCACCAACGCTCCAAACGGCCGCGGATCCTCCGAGGCCGGTAGCGGTAGCGACGGCGAACTTACTGAAGGCGAGCCGCTCTTGGCGCCAGACACCCAGGCACTTGCGGACAATCCGTTGAATTTCTTCCTAGGACACGCGGTTCAAGCTGGAATCGGCGCAGTCATGGACGCAACTTCGGGGTTGAAGCCAACCTTCGCGCAACAATTGGCACAGGGGCTCGTCGCCATCATCGGCAAGACCGGAGTGTTGGAGCCCTCAGTGCGAGGCAACCGGGCAACGATTATCGCCACAATCGATCACAAGGACTTGTTGCCGCAAATGCACAAGGAACCCGCTGGAAAAACCACGAGTAGCCGAGCGGGACCGCAAGGTTTTAGCGATATGGCATCGAGAATGATGGCGCGCAGCGGCCCCGTCGCACCAGGGGTTTTAAGGAAGATGGCATGCGAGGCCGAAATCATCCCGGTAGTTCTGGGCGGAAACAGCGAACCAATAGATCTGGGGCGCGGGGCACGACTATTCTCGGCTAAACAGCGGAGTGCGCTGTATGCCAGAGACAAAGGATGCGTGTTTCCCGGCTGCATCACGCCATTAGCAGTGTGCGAAGCTCACCATAGTGTGCCGTGGAGCGCCGGCGGCGGAACCGATATAGAAAACGGTGTGCTGCTCTGTTCCTATCATCATCACTTTGTGCACCAAGGTCACTGGGATATCCAGGTCAAAGATGGGATTCCGTGGGTGATTCCGCCAGCGTGGGTAGACCCTGATCGGGTTCCGCAGCGAAATTCATTCCACGACGGCGATACGCACAACAGAGTCTGAGCGGGACGGCCTCCCGCTGGCAACTGAATAATTGTGGATGGGTGTTGCTGGTTAAAGGGTGGAGGCCCTGTCACGTCGTTGTGTCAGGGCCTCGCTGGGGTTGTGTCCGGCGGTGTCCTACTCTCCCACACTCTTCCGAGTGCAGTACCATTGGCGCTGTGGGTCTTAGCTTCCGGGTTCGGGATGGGACCGGGCGTTTCCTCCACGCTATGACCGCCGTAACTCTATTCAAATATGTGGGTGGTGCCCTTGTTTCACTCCCGTGTTGGGGGTGGGGTTTGTTGGTTGGGAACCATATAGTGGACGCGTGTGTGTTCTGTTTGCAGCAACCGTTGGACGGTTGTTGTTGTCACCTGTGTGTGGTGTAAGTTGTTGGCTTATTAGTACCAGTCACCTGAACCTATTGCTAGGCTTACAGTTCTGGCCTATCAACCCAGTGGTCTAGCTGGGGGCCTTCACAACAATTGTTGATG
>NZ_JIAG01000003.1 GCF_000688395.1 Haematomicrobium sanguinis DSM 21259
CGGTTTGAAGAATGACTCGCTGCTCAAAACTCAACCGCGAATACGCCCTCCCCCGCGCCCTCACGCCCCCGCCGCTCTCCATCAACGCCGTGTCCGGTACACGAGGACCCGTCATGCCCCCGCGGGAGCCATACACCAGTTCCATACCAGCCAGTCTGGCAAACCTGTTCACACTCGTGCGCGCCACCCCGACACGCTCAGCCACCCGCACCGCGGAAACACCCCGAGCAAGCAAATCAAGGCACAACGAAACCTTCCACCACGGAATCACAGCAGGCACGACACACACTCCAAAAAACTCAGGTGTTGCACTAGCCCCTTGAAACCACTGACGTTGTTCGCGTTGCATGTGGCAACTCGCGCGTCGCGTGGTGGCAAGGTAGGTCAGGTCGCGTGTGCTGAGAGCAACCGCAACCCCGTTCCCCGGGTGCGCGTCGTCGCGCGAACTGGATACGCGGTTTCGAGAATCTTGGTGGGTGCCCCGACCTGATTGCCTCGTTGCCGAATGAGCGTCACGACAATCCCGCCTTCAATGCCGAGGAAATCCGTGTCGCCGAGGCTGTTCGTCCAGGGGTATCCCCGCTCCATGCCAAGCTGCGTTCCCGGTTTGGCACGTACCCAGGTGAGACACTCACGGTAGGTGTCCTCGCGTTGGTGACGCTCGAACAGTGGCGAGTTCGCTGCCGCCGAGAGTGCGTCGATTGTCGAAAGAAAGCCGACGTCCGTGTAGTCGACTCGGTCGTTGAGTAGAGCCGTGGCGCGGTCCAAGACCGCTTCGGCCAGGCCTGGCTCCGCCTCAAAAACGACGGTCCCATTGGTTTGGAAGGACGCCGCCGACATCGCCCCTGCGTCAGTGAACGCTTGTTCGAGGTCCCCTCGACGCGGCGACCCGCGATGCCCCAAATTCATGTTTCGGAAAAGCGCAACGTATTTGATGGCAGACTCCTTCACCGTGACGGTCCTCGCATCACACGCTACCTGCGCGAGTTGCCACGTCGAAAGGGTTTCGCCGCGCCATTCGCGTCGCAAGTGGCAAGTCGCGGTAGTCGCGGGGCGGCCTGTGGATAACGTCTGCGCGAAATTTTCGAACGCGCTTCAATGGGGTGATGAATCCACGCACACCACGGCCGCTTCCCGATGCGCTCTCCGGCTACGCGTTCAGAACGAAGAATGCCTTTGAACTCGGCGTCACCCCAGGCGAACTGCAACGCCAGGAGGTCAGCACCATCAGCCGAGGCGTTCGGGCGGTCCACAAGCATGAATCTTTGGAACTCGCGGAATACTTCGAGGTCGCGGCAAGTGTCGTTGGCGAAACTCTCCACGGAGTAGCAAGCCACATCACGGCAGCGAGGCTGCACGATATTCCCCTACCGTGGCGCCTACCAAGCGTCGAGAAGCTCATTTCGGGCCGGCGCGTTCGGTGTCTGGTCAGGAGCGTCATCCATGTTACGGTGCCCGCTGGACAGCGAACCCCACGACGCAGGGAAGCACTGGGGTACTCCAAAGCAATACAGCAATCAGAAATTGTTGACGCTTTCGGCATCCCCACCACCTCACTGCCGCGAACGTTGCTTGACCTCACTCGGTGGCTTGATGATCACAGCTTGGTGGTGGCACTCGATAGCTTGTTCTCAGGAGGCGCTCGCTCGCCGAAGCACAGCAAGATCGCCCGATTGACCCGAGCCGAAATGCAGGCATATCTCAAAGGAAAATCGGGCCAACGGGGGATCAAACGATTGCGCTTCACGATGGATCGAGCGGTCACCGGAGCCGATTCCCCGCCGGAAACCGAGCTGCGGCTGGCGCTGGAGGAGGCCGACCTTCCCCCGTTCCTCGCCAACGTCCCCGTTCTCGACGAAACGGGGTACCCGGTCATCTGGCCCGACCTGTCCAACGCGGAATTCCGAGTCTGCATTGAATACGAGGGTGCCGTGCACCTGACGCCAGAACAGCTTCATCGCGACACCAACCGAGATCTGCGGGTGCAAATGCACGGCTGGCTACAGGTTCGGATCACGAAGATCGACATGAAAAACCCGCACATCGCGGTTCTCAAGGTACGCTCGGCACTCCTCCGCAATGGCTGGAAACCGAATTAGCTCGCGACTTGCCACATCCAACGCGAAAGGCGCCGCGAAAACCGTCGCACGTGGCAACTCGCGGAAGAGGGGGGACTAGACGTCATGTTCGGCGTAGAAAATCGCCGCCTGTACCCGTGACTGCAGACCCAACTTCGTCAGGACGTTGGACACATGCGTTTTGACCGTCGTCTCCGCAATACCCAGCTGACGAGAAATCAACCTATTCGAAAGGCCCTCACCCAGAGCGCGCAACACCGCACGCTCGCGCGAGGTGAGGGAGGCAATCAGGTTGGCATCGCCGTCGTAATTCAGCTCAGGCTCCACGCGAGGCGGCGAAACGGACGCGAACTCGGCAATCAGCCGACGCGTCATTTCGGGGTCCACGGCACCGCGCCCGGCCGCGACATCCCGCACGGCGCGCACCAAATCCGCTGCGTCCGCGGACTTCAACACAAACCCCGCGGCACCGGCGCGCAAGGTCGCGAAGAGATATTCGTCCAGGTCGAAGGTTGTCAGGATCAGCACCGGGGCGAGGGATTCGGCCACGATCCGGCGGGTCGCTTCCACACCGTCAACACCGGGCATCCGCACGTCCATGAGCACCACGTCGGGGCGCAGCGAGCGGACCATGGACACGCCGCGTTCGCCTTCGGCCGCCTCGCCGATGACGCACACGCCGGCCGACTCGAGGATCATCCGCATTCCGGCCCGCACCGGCGCGTGATCATCGATGAGCACCACCTGAATCGCCGCGCTCACGCCACACCGCCGGGCACCACCAGTTGCACCCGCCAAGCATGCGGACCCTCCGGCCCCACGCTGAGCCGCGCCCCCAGTTGGTCTGCGCGCAACCGCATGTTGCCGAGCCCATGGCCACCGGCGTGCCCCTGCTCGGCGCCGGGCGGTACGGGATTGCGCACGTCCAGCTCCACGCGCTGGCCCTCGGAGCGCACCGACACCGAAATCGGCTCGCCCGGCGCGTGTTTCATGGCATTCGTTACCGCCTCGCTGGCAATCCGATACACCCCCGCGTCGGTCAGACGGGGAAGTTCAGGGACGTCGCCGATACTCAGCGACACCTCATGCCCGGCCGCCCGAGCCCGTGCCGCGAGAGTGCCCAGGTCCGCCAGTCCACCGACGGGGTCTGGCTGCGACCGCTCGGCCAATACCGTGACCATCGAGCGCATGTGCGCAAGCGCCTCCACCGACTCGCGCCGAATTTCGGCCAGAATTGCCGTCCGGGCGG
The DNA here is from genome assembly GCF_000688395.1 of Haematomicrobium sanguinis DSM 21259. Classification (GTDB taxonomy): domain Bacteria; phylum Actinomycetota; class Actinomycetes; order Actinomycetales; family Micrococcaceae; genus Haematomicrobium; species Haematomicrobium sanguinis. The sequence goes on from NZ_JIAG01000003.1 coordinate 3,328, forward strand.
GCCCATCGGGGGCGGCAAGCGCGGCCTGTGACTGCAGCGCGATCGCGGACAGGTTGCCCGAGACGGTGTCATGGAGTTCGGTGGCCATATGGTTGCGCTCCCGGTTCACCGCGAGCTCACGCTCTTGCTCGGCATTGTGAAGAACGACGGCGGTACGCGCCTTTTCGAGTTCGGCCAGTTCGCGTTCCTTACGGATATTGTCCGCCCACTCGATCGGGAGCCAATATGTCAGGGCGGACTGCATCGCCACGAGTAGGGCATACCGAAACTCTTGGCTGAGCGCCCAGGTGACGCCGGTGGTCGCGATGGACAGTGCCACGGCCACGATGTGCGCAATCTGGCGCACGCGGGGGCTTCCGCTCAAGGTCGCCACGAAGAACGCTTCAAACAGAAATACAAACATGGCTAGCGTGCCGCCAGTGGCCAGTCCCAGTAGTGCTCCAATGGTCAGGGACGGTAGCGCAACCTTTATATTCCGTTCCCGGAATAGAACGCCCACGAGTCCTATAGCCAACGAAGCATATAAGATGACCGGCGAATCCCAGAGCGGTGGCACCGTCCCGAGCCGCATCAAATCGGTGGCGATCAGCAAGACGAAAAGCACCAGGTACGCGCCGACCCAGTACATCGAGCTGCGCATTGTCACCGGGATCATGTGGCCATTCTTCCCGGTTATCCCCCCCAGTCCAAGAGCCAACGGCTGGTACTTAAGGATGACCAACAACCGGCACTTTCGCCCTAACCGTCACCGCGCGCGCCGGGACAGGCTGGACCCATGACACACGAACAACCTCCCGCCGGGCCTCCCACAAACGCCCCCGCCACCGCGAAACAACCCAAGACCGCAGGCGTCTACCTCCGCAATTTCGCGATTCACGCCGGCATTTTCGCCCTCGCCAATCTCGTCCTGAGCTTTTCCGGCAATTCCTGGATCTCAGGGGTCATCAGCGGCGAATGGCCTGTCAACACCCTGCTCGCCGGTGTCGACGGCCCATTCCTGGTCAACACGACCCGCATCTGGACAATCGTCCTGGCCGTGGACGCGATCTACGCTCTGGTCAAGGCCGGGAGCGCCGCCTCGCGCACCGGCGCCTAGACCGGCACGATCGTGAGCCTGGAAACCGCGCTGCAACTTGGCGTTCTCGCGCTTATCGACTCGACCAGCATCGGAACTCTGGTCATACCGCTGTGGCTGCTGCTCCGCCGGAACACCGATGCCATGGGCGGCAAGGTCATTGCCTATCTCGGGGTACTTGGCACCTTTTACTTCGGTGTGGGCATCGCTCTGCTGCTCGGCGCAACCGCACTCTGGGAATCCATGAGTAGCGGCGCCGAAAGCCTCGGCGACCTGCCGGCCGTGCGATGGGCCGCCACGGCGCTGGGGGTCGGGCTCATCATCTGGGGCTTTACGACCAGCAAGAACAAGCGCGCCGCCTCACCCGACGCCCGTTGGGGCACCCGCATCGACACCGCGCTGGCCAGCCCCGCAGGCCTGGTGAGCCTGGCGCTCGTGGCGGGCGCGCTGGAACTGCCAACAATGCTGCCCTACCTCGCAGCGGTGGGAATACTGACCAACGCGAGTATCGCCGTCGTACCTTCCATAGGCGTGCTGGCGCTCTACTGCCTCATTATGCTCGTCCCGGCGCTCGCGCTGACCGCCGCGCGCCTCGGGTTCAAAAACACGCTCGACCCGCTATTGACCGCGCTCTCCCAAAAGCTGAGCGCGTGGACCAAGGACGCTGCGAAATGGATCGCCGCGATTGTGGGCATCCTGGTTCTCCGCTGGGCCGCGTTCAGCGCGGGCAGCCCGCTGCTGGAGATCCTGCAACAGTGGGAGAGGCCGCGCTAGGTTTCGCCGACAGGCAAAACCTGCTTGGCCCGCCGCCATATTTGGGACAATTAAGGCATGACGAACCCCGTGAACCTCCCCGGCGCCGCGGCGCAAAAGCGGCCCGCGAGCCTGCGCATGTCCACTATCGGCATGGCCGTGATGGCCGTCGTGCTGTTGGTCGCGATCATTTTTGCGGCGAATCAGAATGATGTGATCGGCTGGCTTGTGGTGATCATTTCCGGCGGCTGGCTCGCCCTGTTCGCGTTCATTGTGTTCGGGGTCAAGCGCGCGGCCAAGAGCGCGAGCGCCAAGTTTGAGGCGGCGCAGGCCCAGTTTGCCGGGGGCATGAAGAACGACGGCGCGCCAAGCCCCGATCCCGTGCGTGACCAAAAATTGGGGCACAGTTTCAAGATTGTCCAGGTTCAGGAGCGGGTTATTCGCGAGGAACTAGCCAAGGGGGACGGCGGCGACGCCGACCAGGTGGCACGCGCGCTGGAGACCATCCAGATCACCTCGCACAACGCGATGGAAATGCTCAAAACCAAACCGAAAAGCGGTCCGGTCGAGGGTGAGGTTATCGACTAACCGGGCGCGCGCGGGTTCGGCTGAAGTGTTAGTTTAGGTGAGTGAGTTCCCAGGAGAGCGCAGTGCGCATTGCCAGTGTCAACGTCAACGGGCTTCGTGCCGCGTACCGTAAGGGCATGGCGGAGTGGCTGGCGCCGCGCGAGGTCGACATTTTGACCCTGCAAGAGGTGCGCGCACCGGACGAAATTGTGCACGAACTTTTGGGGCCGGATTGGGCCGTGGTGCACGCCGAGGCCGAGGCGAAAGGGCGTGCCGGCGTGGCTATTGCCGCACGCGTCGGTGCTGTCACCCCCACCGATACGCGCATCGGCATTGGTGAAGAATACTTTGCCACCTCCGGTCGCTGGGTCGAGGCCGATTTTGATGTCAACGGCAAGAAGTTGACCGTGGTGTCCGCATATGTGCACTCCGGTGAGGCCGATACGCCGAAACAGGTCGATAAATACCGCTTCCTGGACCGTATGATCGAGCGCTTGCCGGAATTGCGCGCGGGCGCCGACTACGCCCTTGTCACCGGCGACCTCAATGTGGGCCACCGCGAGCTCGACATTAAGAACTGGCGCGGAAACACCAAGAAGGCCGGGTTCCTCCCCGAAGAGCGCGCCTATTTTGATCGTTTCTTTGGCGAGGAGATCGGCTGGGTCGATGTTGCTCGCCGCCACGCGGGCGAGGTTGAAGGCCCGTACACCTGGTGGTCCATGCGGGGCCAGGCTTTTGATAATAACACCGGTTGGCGCATCGACTATCACATGGCCACCCCCGAGCTGGCCGATGTGTCCGGCAACCCCACGGTTGACCGCGCCGGCAGTTGGGACACCCGATGGTCCGATCACGCCCCGCTCGTTGTTGATTATCAGCTCTAGAACCCAAGGATTTACCCGCTCATGAACGCAAAACCTCGCGCGCTTTCTGGCGTCAAGCCCACCGCGTCCTCGCTCCACCTCGGCAACTACATCGGCGCGATTAAAAACTGGGTGAAAATGCAGGAGGACTATGACTCCTTCTACTTCATTCCGGATCTGCACGCCATCACCGTGGACTTCGACCCGGCCACGCTGGCCGAACGCACCCGCAATACGGTGGCTCAATACATTGCCGCCGGGGTGGATCCGAACGAGTCCACCCTGTACGTCCAGTCCCAAGTTCCCGAGCACGCGCAGCTTGCCTGGGTCCTCAACTGCATCACCAGTTTTGGCGAAGCCAGCCGCATGACGCAGTTCAAGGACAAGTCGCAAAAGGGCGGCGCCGATTCCTCCACCGTGGGGCTGTTCGCTTACCCAATGCTCATGGCCGCGGACATTCTGCTCTACAACGCCAACTTTGTCCCGGTCGGCGAGGACCAGCGCCAACACCTGGAGCTCACGCGCAACCTTGCGGGCCGGTTCAACAACCGGTTTGGCGAGGTATTCACCATGCCGGAGCCGCTGATCTTCAAGGAAACCGCGAAGATCTATGACCTGCAAGAGCCCACCAGCAAGATGTCCAAGACCGGGCTCTCACCCAACGGCGCGATCGATTTCAGTGACGAGCCCAAGGTCGTTGCGAAGAAAATCAAGTCCGCGGTGACCGATGACGGCTCGGAAATCGCCTTCGACCGGGACAACAAGCCCGGCGTGTCCAACCTGCTCACGATCTACTCGGCGCTGACCGACCGACCGATCGAGGCCATTGTCGAGGAGTACCGCGGCAAAATGTATGGGCACTTGAAGGTGGATCTGGCGGACATTGTGGTGGAAGCGATGACCCCGATCCGCGAGCGCGTCGCCGAGCTCAAGGCGGAGCCGGAGAAGCTGGATGAGATCATTGCGCACGGCGCCGAGAAGGCCCGCGCCATTGCGCAGGACACGCTCAGCAAGGTCTATGACAAGGTCGGATTCCTCGCTGCGGCGAAGTAACTGCCATGACTCCAATTGCCTCGACGTCGCCGACTCCGTCTATGGACGGGGCCGGGTCGATTGGTGTCATCATCGAGGTCCCGGAGCCTTTGCGCGCCACGATCCAACGCTGGCGGGAGCGGTACGGGAAGCACGACGGCGTTGCCCCCGTTCCACCGCACATCACCTTGATCACCGGTGCCCAAATACATGATTGGGCGCAGACCATTTCGCATATTCGCGAGGTTGTTGCCTCTTGGGGTTCGTTTAACGTGGGCTTGCGCGGGAGTGCGACGTTCCGGCCGGTCAGCCCGGTGGTGTACTTGAATATCACCGACGGCTTTGCCGAATGCGAGTCCTTGCACGCCGCATTGCGTACCGGGCCGTTGGGGCGGGAACTGGAGTTTCCCTATTACCCGCACGTGACGATTGCGCACCATGTGGGCGACGCCGATCACGAAACGTTGGACGCGGCGCAGGAAAAATTAGCCGATTTTGATGCAGAGTTTAAAGCAAGCACCGTTGGCGTCTATGAGTTGAACCCTGACGGTGGATGGAATTTGCGCGAGGAGATTGCGCTGGGGAACTAACGGAGGCAAAAATGGCGCGGCAGCGTAAGCCTGATAAGCCCGTGGCAATTGACCCGATCGATCGGCCCAAATTGATCTTGGCGAAGGTGGAGGCAAAGCGGGCGCTCGGCCGGGCGCGGTTGTCTGGGGCCAACGTCTTTGGGCTAATCGGCCCGCTCTTCGGTTATCTGATGGCGTGGCTCAACGCGACCAAACCGATGCGCGCGTTCACGGTGTACAACATGCGACACGGCCCGCTCATGGCCGCCGGTTGCGCTTACAACATGTTCTTTTCCATTGCCGCGCTCTTGGTTGCCGGGTTCTCGATCCTGGGCCTGGTGGTTTCAGGCAACACCGACCTACAAAACGCGGTGGTTAACGCCGTGGCCTCAACCACGCCCGGACTGATTGACACCGGCAACGGGGGACTCGCAACACCAGACCAGTTATTCAGCCAGCAACGCGGCTTCTCACTCGCGCTGATCATTTCCTTGGCGACCCTGCTATTCACTTCCCTCGGCTGGATCGCCGGTTTGCGCGAAGGCATCCGCGGGATATTTGCGCTGCCACCGGTATTCATGAACTTTGTGCTGCTGAAACTGCGCGACCTGGGCATCCTGCTCGTCTTGGGCGTCGCACTTGTCGTCACTACGGTCATAGCGGGTGTCGCAACGGCCGGCCTCGACTGGATACGCTCCACCTTCAATCTCTCCGGCCCGGTCGCGACTCTTCTGGCCGCCGGCGTGACCCCTCTGGTCTTGTTAGCACTGGACATGATTGTCGCCGTCGTTCTTTTTAAAGGTGCGTCCATGGTGAGCATGCCGGCTAAGGCGATGTGGCACACTGCCCTCATCGCCGGTGCCGGGAGCACCATCCTTCGCATGTTGAGCGGCGTGCTGTTGGCCAACGTCGGCAAGAATAATCCGGTGCTCGCCTCGTACGCGGTGGTCATTGCCCTGTTCGTGTGGTTCTTCTTCTTGTCGCAGGTGTACCTGATCGCGGCTGGCTGGGGGACAATCACCACCGCCGATGTCAAGGCTCGCGACCACAAGGACGTCCAGAGGCGCCGCGGGTCCCTGCGCCAGCGTGCCCGCCGACCGCGCGCGGCCCGGCAGGGTGCCGGCTAGGTCAATGACGACGGCGTTGCCTCCCTTGGCCTTCGCCGTCACCGCCTCCCCGTCCCCGTCTATGTAGCGCGACACGCCGAGGAAACCCGTGTTTCCTCGGCGTGTCGCGCTACATAGATGAGGAGGGCTAGGGGGCGTAGCGGACCGTAATGTCTCCCGTACTGCTATCAGCGCGGATCGAACGGTCCGCGTTCGGCTCATTGGTCACGCCGACGTTGACACTACCGACGGCCGTATCCGTTTGAACCCGATACGCGGCATTGGGCACCTCAAGAGTCACGTCACCCGTACTCGTTTCGGCGACAGCGCCTCGGAGCGAGCCAGTCACGGTTGCGTTGATCGACCCGGTGGACGTGCCGAGTTTGAGGTTGAGATTGTCTCCCGTGCCTCTCAGAGAGACGTCACCGGTGGAGGAGGCGACCTCCACATTGACCGGCAACGCACCAGCCCCGGACGCATCGAGCGTGATTGTTCCCGTGCCCGAACCTGCTTTGATGCGCTCCAAATCGTTGAGCGGGATTTCCACGCGCACCGTGCCGGAGTCGAAGCCACCGATCAGGGGATTGAGCTGAAAGAAGCTGAATCCGCCGCGGTAGCCGACCTTCAAGGTGCCGTTCTCCACGGCGGCGACAAACTCGCGGCCGCCCCAGGATGAGGTGACGCCCTTGCTGACAACCCGCGCGGTGCCATCCGGTGAGGCCACAATCTGTACATCCTCCGAGTTGACGGCAAGGTCCAACGCCGTGATGTTGTCGCTGAATTCTCGGGCGACATCGGTCTTGGTGGCCGCCAACGTATTGAAATTGGAGAGCGTCGATTGGGTCAGCAAGAGAAGCGCAATGAGCGCGCCGATCGATAGCAAGATCGTTGCCAGTGAAGTACTTCGTTCCGGCGGGGGCGGTTGTATTTCCCGGAAGTTGGGTGGTGTTGGTTGCGTGGGCTGTTGCGGTGTGTAGGTGCTCATGATTCTCCTTGTGAATGCTGACTGCTGCCTTCCAGATAGCGCAGCACGGCGAGGACGCGCCGGTTTTCGCCGGCAACGGGGACTAGGCCGAGCTTGGTGAAGACGGAGTTGACGTGTTTTTCCACCACGGACGCGGTGATGTAGAGCCGCTCGGCGATCGCGGAGTTCGCCAGGCCCTCCGCCATGAGTCCCAGCACTTCGCGTTCGCGCGGACTGAGCGAGGCCAATTGCTCGGCGCGCCGGGAACGGACCAAGATTTGCGCCACTACTTCGGGATCCAAGACGGTTTCTCCTTGTGCGATTCGGGCAATCGAGTCGAGGAACTGGGCCACGTGGGCTACCCGGTCTTTGAGGAGGTAGCCGAAGCCGCCGCCCCCATCGCGAATGAACTCGGACGCGTAACGTTCCTCCACGTATTGGCTAAAAATCAGCACCTTGAGTTCGGGGTACCGTGAACGCAACATGGCCGCTGCGCGAATCCCCTCGTCGGTGAAGGTCGGCGGCATTCGCACATCCATGAGCGCCAACGCGGGGGAGTGAGCCTCCACAATCTCGCTCAGACCCTCCACGGATGGGATGGAAGCGACTACCTCGTGACCGGCGTCGTCGAGAAGTCGCTCCAGACCGGCGCGAAGTATCTCGGAATCCTCAACGATTAGGATGCGCATGGAACCTCCACCGTCAATGTCGTGGGTCCACCCGTCGGGCTCACCAGAGCGATGGAGCCGCCCAAGGCTTCTACCCGATCCCGCACCCCATCGAGACCCGAGCGCCCAAGCCGCCGCGCGCCGTCGTTCATCTTTGTCGGGGACGAAAGCCGCGCGCCTCCGGTGCCACTGTCGAAAACGGACGCGGACAGCCGCCCCGGTGTGCCCGAGCAGACCACGCGGACCTCGCAGTTGGTAGCGCCGGCGTGCTTGGCGACGTTGGTGAGCGCCTCGGCGACGCTGTAATAGATCGCTTCCTCGCTTACCGGACTGCAGTGGCTGCTGACGCTAATGCTGAGCGTCACGGGCATGGGCATGGAGGCGACTAGCGCGGACAACGCCGCGTCGAGTCCGCGGTCGGTCAGCACGGCCGGCCGGATGCCGCGAGCAAGTTGGCGCAGTTCGGTGATCGCGTCGGTTGCGTCCTTGTGCGCGGCGTCCAGCAGTTCGGCTGCGCGTGCCGGGTCTTCAGCCAATTTTGTGCGCGCCATGTCCACGCCCATTGCCACCGACACGAGCCGCGGCTGCACGCCGTCATGCAGGTTGCGCTCAATCTGCGAGCGGTCCTGCGAAGCGACGTTGAGCGCGCTGGAGCGTTGGGCGCTCGCCGCATCGCGTTGCTCTGTCAACTCCTGCACCTGTAGCTTGCGAGAGGGGCCAAGCAGTGCACGGGCGAGTGCCGGTTCCACCTTGGAGTACATGAACAGCAACCCCAGCGCAGCCAAAAGTACCGCGATTCCGATCAGGACGAGCCCCCAGTTGGGCAGGTCCGCCCAGTACGCAGCCTGCGCTTGGTCCCGGTACAGCGGCGAAAAGAGCGCCGCAACGGACCAGGCGGTGCCGCCGTAGACCAGCACGATCAGCGCCGAGGTCAGCGCACAATTGGTGAGCACGTAGAGCAGTGTCTTCCACGTCGGCGCCTCGGTGAATCGTAGCCACAGGTTGTGTGCGAAACCCTTGAAACCGGGGTAAATGCTCACGCGCGTGGTTGGCGCCTCGATGATGTCGCCGTACACGGAGGGGATCCGCGTCCGGCCAACCCGCGCGATTGGTCCGACCAGCAGCAATGCGGCCGCGAGCGGGATCACGCCGAAGCCGAGCGCCACCAGGGTGGACACGCCGGTGGCAATGAGCACGGTCATGATGATGAATATTGCGAGAGAAATGACCCAGGTGATCGCGAGATCCGCCCCGGCCTTGGCGAAATTGAGTGCTGGATGTGTCTTCACACCACTCAATCTATCCGGCGCCGGCGCGGGACCGCTCTGGTGCACGCCCCTCTTTTTCACCGGGGGTTAACCCCCAGCCTCCCCGAATACCCTCGGCCCGTGAATGACGACGGCGTTGCTCGCCCCAAGCGTCTCGGTGCACCTTTGCGATTCGCGCACCCAGGCGAGGAGAAATAAAAGGAGGTTGCCTTAAGAAGGCAACCTCCCGCCGTCGTGCATTACCAAGGTGCGTCCGAACCCTGCCGCGACCCGCGCGAAATCTGCACACTCGAAATCCACTGTGCAGATAATGCACACTTTAACGGCGTGTCGCGCGCGTGTTTTGCACAGTCGATTGTGAGGAGTTAGACGGTGCGGTTGAGGATCGCGGCCTTGACCTCTTGGATCGCCTTGGTGACCTGGATGCCGCGCGGGCAGGCGTCGGTGCAGTTGAAGGTCGTGCGGCAGCGCCAGACGCCTTCCTTGTCATTCAAGATTTCCAGGCGCATGTCGCCGGCCGAGTCACGCGAATCGAAAATGAAGCGGTGCGCGTTCACGATCGCGGCCGGGCCGAAGTACTGGCCGTCGGTCCAGAACACCGGGCAGCTCGTGGTGCAGGCGGCGCACAGTATGCACTTGGTGGTGTCATCGAAGCGCTCGCGATCCTCGGGGGACTGCAGGCGTTCCTTGGTCGGCTCGTGTCCGCTGGGGATCAAGAACGGCATGATCTCGCGGTAGGACTGGAAGAACGGTTCCATGTCCACAATGAGATCTTTTTCAATCGGCAGGCCCTTGATCGGCTCCACCGTGATCGGCTTGGAGGTGTCCAGGTCCTTCAGCAACGTCTTGCAGGCGAGGCGGTTACGCGCGTTGATGCGCATCGCGTCCGAGCCGCACACCCCGTGCGCGCAGGAGCGGCGGAAGGAGAGCGAACCGTCGATGTCCCACTTGATCTTGTGTAGCGCATCCAGCACGCGGTCCGTGCCGTACATGGTGAGCTGGTAGTCCTCCCAGTGGGCCTCGTCGCTGACCTCGGGGTTGTAGCGGCGGACCTTCAGGGTGATGTCAAAGGACTCGATCGCGTTTGAGCTGGATTCGCCCAGATCGACCTTGGAGGCTGGTTCAACGGTTTCGGTAGCCATCAGTACTTACGCTCCATCGGCTGGTAACGGGTGAACACCACGGGCTTGGTCTCTAGCTTGATGCCCTTGATGCCGTCGGTTTCTGCGTTCGGGTCTTTGTACACCATGGAGTGCTCCATGAAGTTTTCGTCGTCACGCTCGGGGAAGTCTTCGCGGTAGTGTCCGCCGCGGGACTCTTCGCGGGAGAGGGCAGCCACGGTCATGACCTCGGCAATGTCCAGCAGGAAGCCGAGTTCCACGGCCTCGAGCAGGTCCAGGTTGAACCGCTTGCCCTTGTCCTCGATCGAAATGTTTTTGTACCGCTCGCGGAAGGACTCGATGTCATCCAACGCCTTCTGCATGGTCTCCTTGGACCGGAATACCTGCATGTTGGCGTCCATGGTGTCCTGTAGTTCCTTGCGGATTTGCGCGACGCGTTCGGTGCCGTCGGCGTTGAGCACGTGGTCCAGAAGACCCTTGGTGTAGGCCTCGGGGTCCTCGGGGAGTTCCACGAATTCGGCGTCCTTGGCGTATTCGGCGGCGGCGATACCGGCGCGCTTACCGAAGACGTTAATGTCCAGGAGCGAGTTGGTGCCCAGGCGGTTAGACCCGTGCACGCTCACACAAGCGACCTCGCCGGCGGCGTACAGGCCCGGAACAACGGTGTCATTGTCCTGCAACACCTCGGAGGAAATCTTGGTCGGGATGCCGCCCATCGCATAGTGCGCCGTGGGGAAGACCGGAACCGGCTCGGTGTAGGGCTCCACACCCAGGTAGGTGCGCGCAAACTCGGTAATATCCGGGAGCTTCGCGTCAATGTGCGCGGGCTCCAGGTGGGTCAGATCCAGCAGCACGTAATCCTTGTTCGGGCCTGCGCCGCGGCCCTCGCGAACCTCGTTGGCCATCGAGCGAGCCACAATGTCACGTGGAGCAAGGTCTTTAATGGTCGGCGCGTAGCGCTCCATGAATCGCTCGCCCTCGGCGTTACGCAAAATCGCGCCCTCGCCGCGGGCGGCCTCGGAAAGCAGAATGCCGAGCCCGGCAAGACCGGTCGGGTGGAACTGGAAGAACTCCATATCCTCCAGCGGCAGTCCGCGACGGAATGCGATGCCCATGCCGTCACCGGTCAAGGTGTGCGCATTGGAGGTGGTCTTGAAGACCTTGCCGACGCCGCCGGACGCGAACACCACGGACTTGGCTTGGAACACGTGCAGTTCACCGGTCGCGAGCTCATAGGCGACAACGCCGGCAGTGCGCTTGACCTTCTTGCCGTCAACTTCCTCTTCGGCCAAAAGCAGGTCCAGCACGTAGAACTCGTTGTAGAACTCCACGTTGTGCTTCACACAGTTTTGGTACAGCGTCTGCAAAATCATGTGGCCGGTGCGGTCCGCGGCGTAGCAGGCGCGGCGAACCGGGGCCTTGCCGTGGTCGCGGGTGTGGCCGCCGAAGCGACGCTGATCGATCTTGCCTTCGGGGGTGCGGTTGAACGGCAGGCCCATCTTTTCCAGGTCCAGCACCGCGTCGATGGCCTCCTTCGCCATGACCTCGGCGGCGTCCTGATCCACCAGGTAGTCGCCGCCCTTGACCGTGTCAAAGGTGTGCCACTCCCAGTTGTCCTCTTCCACGTTCGCCAACGCGGCGCACATACCGCCTTGCGCGGCGCCGGTGTGGGAGCGGGTGGGGTAGAGCTTGGTGAGCACGGCGGTCCGCGCGCGCTGCCCGGACTCGATGGCCGCGCGCATACCGGCGCCACCGGCGCCGACAATCACCACGTCGTACTTATGTACCTGCATACTTGCCGCTCTTTTCTCAATATTTCTGGTGCGTGAAGTTCAGGCGAGCCGACACGCTTAAAGGAGGCATCGCCGTCGTAGGTAATTAAGGTGCCGGACAGAAGCTCGGGAGCAGGCTCGGGTCGGCGCTTGGCGGGCACGGGTCGAAGGTGAAGATGACCAGCGTGCCGAGCACAATGATGGTCGCGGACGCCACGTACAGGATGCCCTTGAGCCAGGCGCGCAATGTGGTGCTTTCCGCGTAATCATTAATAATCGTGCGCAGACCGTTGGTGCCGTGCAGCATGGCGAGCCACAACAAAACCAGGTCCCAAATTTGCCAGAACGGGCCCGCCCATTTACCGGCAACAAAACCGAAATCAATTTGCTTGACGCCCTCGCCCGCAACCAGGTTGGAGAACAAGTGCGCGAAAATCAGGACAACCAAAACCACGCCGGAAATGCGCATGAACAGCCAGGCGATCATTTCAAAGTTCGGGCGAAGTCCGGGGATGCCGGCGTTAGTGCGCTTGTACTCGCTCGGGATTTTTCCGCCGGATCCGGAGGCGCTGCGCGGTGCTTCAATGGTGCTCATGTGCCTACTCCCCGAAAATCACGAACATTTGACGGATGGCGAAAGGAATCATGACCAGCGCCCAGGCGATCATGACGCCCCAGAACATTTGACGCTGATACTTGGGGCCCTTCTTCCAGAAATCCACGGCCACCAAACGCAGGCCGTTGAATGCGTGGAACACGATCGCGGCAACCAATCCCAATTCACCGAAACCCATGAGCGGGTTCTTATAGGTGGAAATGACCGCGTTATACGCCTCGGGGGAAACTCGCACGAGGGCCGTATCAAGAACGTGAACCAGCAGGAAGAAGAAAATAACTACACCAGTAATACGGTGAGCCACCCAGGACCACATGCCGTCGCGGCCGCGGTAGAGTGTGCCGACCTTCGTGTCGATCACGGTAAATCCTCTCTGCGAAGCATGAGGCGAGCGCCCGAAATCCCGCACAGATTCAGCATCGTCGCAACTGCTTAAACTCAAGAATAATCTAGGCTTGGCGCGTGCACTGCTTCAATTTAGGCTCGCCTACCTTTTCCCATTGAAGCACGACGGCGTTGCTCGCCTTGGCCGCGTTGCGCGCCGGGTTTTTGGGCTGAGCTAGTGCCAGGGGTGGGCGCCAGTATTGCTAATGTCACCCATGTGAATGAGGGCGGAGTTGCCCGCGGTGCACTATCGTTTAGCGGGATGGAACCTACAACGAGCGCGCAAACTGGGTCTTCCCAGTCAGCGGGGGCGCAGCGCAATGACGAGATTCTGGACCGTTTCTATGGGGTGATTCCGGCCGGGGGCGTGGGCACCCGGCTGTGGCCCTTATCACGTGCCGCGGCGCCAAAGTTCCTGCATGATCTGACCGGATCCGGCTCCACCATGATTCGGGCCACTTATGATCGCCTGTGCCCGCTGGCCGGAGATCGCATCATGGTGGTGACCGGGAAGGTGCACCGACACGCGGTGTTGGCGCAGCTGCCCGAGCTGCAGGACGAGAACCTGGTTTTGGAGTCTGAACCCAAAGACTCGGGGGCGGCGATTGGTTTGGCCGCCGCAATTCTGCACGAGCGGGACCCCAATATCATCATGGGTTCTTTTGCGGCCGACCATGTCATTGCCCCGATCGAGGCGTTTCAGGAAGCGGTGCGCGAGGCCATTTTTACGGCGGCGACCGGGAAGATCGTGACGATCGGCATTGAGCCGACGCACCCGTCGACCGGGTTCGGCTACATCAAGTCCAACGGGGCGCTGTCCGTGCCCGGGGCCCCGCACGCGCGTGCGGTCGAAGAGTTTGTGGAAAAGCCGTCCGAGGCGGTGGCTAAGGAGTATGTTGCGAGCGGGCAATACAGCTGGAACGCCGGCATGTTTGTGGCGCCGGTTGCGCTGATGCTCAAGCACTTGGAGGCGAATCAGCCGGAACTCTACGCCGGGCTCATGGAGATCGCCCAGGCGTGGGATACCCCGCAGCGGGTGGAAGTGGCTAAGCGCGTGTGGCCGAGCTTGCCGAAGATTGCGATCGACTACGCGGTGGCCGAACCAGCGGCGGCGGTCGGTGACGTGGCGGTGATCCCGGGGACGTTCACCTGGGATGATGTGGGGGACTTTGCCGCGATTGGGCGGCTCAACCGTGCCACCGAGACCGATGGCATTTCGGTCATTGGCGACGGTAACCGGGTTTTCGCCGAGGACGCCACCGGTGTGGTGGTGGCAGACACCAAGCGCCTGATTGCGCTGATCGGTATCGAAGATGTGGTCATTGTGGACACCCCGGACGCGCTGCTGGTCACCACGACCGAGCATGCACAGCGGGTTAAACAGACCGTCGAGTCGCTCAAGGCGAGCGGGGAGACCGAGGTTCTCTAGCCGCACCTGCGCCCGTTCATCCGCTAATTGCGTTTTCATCCCGCAATTGCGTCATGAAAACGCAATTAGCGGATGAACGGCAGGATGGGTTGGCTGTCATGGGGTGACATATGGCATGACTCGCCTGCCGGAGAGCGCTAGTGTTGTGGGGTGGAAAGTTCGACGTTGACGACGCACCAAACAGGCGATCGGCCTGAGAACCGGTCAGAGAATCAGCCCGGCACCGTGGCCGCCCTCGTAGCGCCGCTGCTCGACCAATTGCGTGCATTCCGGCGCCAGATGCACCAGGATCCAGAACTTTCCCGCCACGAAGAGCGCACCACCGACCGCATTGTCGAAACCTTGGAGTCCGCGGGCCTGGCGCCGCAGCGGCTGGCCGAGACCGGCGCTTTTGTGGACATTGGAAACGGGCCTATAGCCATTGCCTTGCGCGCCGATATCGATGCGCTCCCCGTCCTGGAAGAGACGGGACTCGAGTATGCCTCGCAGAACCGCGGCATCACCCACGCCTGCGGCCACGATATCCACACCACGTCCATGCTCGGCGCGGCGCTCGCCCTGCACCGTTACCACCAAGAGTTCGGCCTCGGGGCCACCGTTCGGGTGATTTTCCAACCCGCCGAGGAGACCATGCCAGGCGGCGCGCTGGACGTCATCGAGCAGGGGGTCTTGGATGAGGTGCCACGGGTATTGGCACTACATTGCGATCCGCGCATCGATGTGGGTCAGGTGGGAACCCGAATCGGGGCAATCACCAGTGCCTCGGACACCATTCGGGTGGAACTCTCCGGGCACGGCGGCCACACCTCGCGCCCGCACCTGACCGAGGACCTGGTTTTTGCTCTCGCCCAGATTGCTACTAACGCCCCTGCCGTGCTCTCCCGCCGCATCGATGTGCGTTCGGGTGTGTCTGTGGTGTGGGGACACATCAACGCTGGGAGCGCTCCCAACGCCATCCCGGGCACCGGCTTTATCGCCGGAACCATGCGCTGCCTCGACGCCGAAGCCTGGACCAGCGCGGGCGACCTGCTGGACGAGGTCGTCAAGGACATCGCCGCACCCTATGGAGTCGACGTCAAACTCCAGCACGTGCGCGGTGTGCCGCCGGTGGTGAACCGCGAGGAAGAAACCGCGCTGATTGAAACCGCCGCCCGCGCGGAAATTGGACCACACGCCGTCGTACTCACTCCGCAGTCGATGGGTGGCGAGGATTTCGCGTGGATGACCCACAAGGTGCCCGGCGCCATGATGCGCCTGGGCACCCGGACGCCGGGCGGGGAAACCTATGACCTGCACCGCGGCGACTACATCCCGGACGAGGGCGCCATCGAGGTCGGCGTCAAGGTCATGACCGGGGCCGCTTTGCGCGCCGCGGCCGAGCTCGTGGACGCCAAGCGCGCACAGTGATGCCGAACCGTTAGCGTTTCGGCGACGGTGTGCGCCAGGTCACCCGGTATGGTTATGCTTATACGCCTGAGGCATTACGAAACCAGAACGCCGACACGCGGCGTGCGGACAACGCGGTCCGCGCGACTGCGCACCAGAGTCGCAGCGAAGTCATTCCACTGACGCCTTGGGGAAACCACTCGAATCATCAACGGAGGCCATCTTGACTACCTCTTTCGTGCCCAAGAAAAAGTGGGGCATTGCATCTCTTTCGCTGATCGCCGCCTCGGCACTTGTCCTGTCCGGTTGCGGTGCGCCCCCAGGTGAAGGCGGGGACGGCGGATCCACGGCCGCGG
Source organism: Haematomicrobium sanguinis DSM 21259 (assembly GCF_000688395.1). Taxonomy (GTDB): domain Bacteria; phylum Actinomycetota; class Actinomycetes; order Actinomycetales; family Micrococcaceae; genus Haematomicrobium; species Haematomicrobium sanguinis. Next base: position 19,257 of record NZ_JIAG01000003.1, read on the forward strand.
CCACCCAGTATGGCGATTTCCTGGGGTGCATCGTTTCCGACTCCGGCGGATTCAATGACCAGTCCTTCAACCAGTCCTCTTATGAGGGTCTGGAGCAGGCTAAAGCCGAGTTCGGCATCAACGTCAAGGAAGCTCAGTCCAAGGCCGACTCGGACTACGCGCCCAACATGAATCAGATGATGCAGGCCGGATGCGACTTGACGCTCTCCGTTGGGTTCAAGCTGGCCGACGCCACCAAGGCCGCAGCAACTGAGAATCCCGATGCCAAGTTCGCGATCATCGACTTTGGCGACCTCGGCGTTCCCAACGTGAAGCCGATCCAATACGACACCGCGCAAGCAGCATTCCTGGCCGGGTACTTGGCTGCCGGGCAAACGAAGACCGGCAAGGTTGGCACCTTTGGAGGTATCAAACTTCCCACCGTGACCATCTTTATGGACGGCTTCTATGACGGCGTGCAGTACTACAACGAGCAAAAGGGGAAGAACGTCGAGGTGCTCGGCTGGAACAAGGACACCCAAGAAGGCGCCTTTGCCAACACATTTGAAATCATCCAGGAAGGCACAAAGGCCGCCCAAAACCTGATCAACGAGGGCGCCGACATCGTTCTTCCGGTCGCTGGACCGCTCGGCTCCGGTGCAGGTGACGCGGTTCTTGCCGCTAACGACGCCGGCAAGGACGTGTCTCTCATCTGGGTTGACTCCGATGGATACGAATCGGCACCGAAATACAAGAGCATCATCCTGACCTCGGTCATGAAGCAGATGAAGAAGTCCGCATACGAGGTCACGAAGGAAACCGCAGAGGGCAACTTCTCCGCCGAGCCCTATATCGGCACGCTGGAGAATGATGGCGTGGGCCTTGCCGAGTTCCACGACTTCGACTCCAAGGTCAGCGACGAAATGAAGAAGGAGCTTGAGGACATCAAGGCCGGAATCATCGATGGCTCGATCAAGGTCGAATCGGCGGCCAGCCCTAAATAGTTGGAATCATGTCACCGTGAGCGTCCCGTCCGGACGCTCGCGGTGACATGTGTTTTCACCGCAAAGATTGCTCAACCATGAAACTTGAACTTCAAAAAATCACCAAGAAATTTGGTGATTTCACCGCCAATGATGCTATTGACCTGGTGGTGCAACCACGCCAAGTCCACGCGCTTCTGGGAGAGAACGGTGCCGGGAAATCTACCCTCATGAACGTGCTCTACGGCATCTATGAGCCGACCAGCGGGGACATCCTCATCGACGACAAACCGGTCACCTTTGCAGGTCCGCGCGAGGCGATGAAGGCGGGCATTGGCATGGTGCACCAGCACTTTATGCTGGTCGAACCATTCACTGTTGCCGAGAACGTGGCACTGGGCAATGAAAGCACCGGATTTGCTGGCGCTTTGGACCTGGAATCCACCAGAAAGCGGATTCGCGATATTTCGGACCGATACGGGTTCAACGTTGACCCGGACGCTGTGGTGGAGGATTTGCCCGTCGGCGTTCAGCAGCGGGTGGAAATCATTAAGGCGCTGGTGCGGGACGCCGACATTCTCATCCTGGACGAGCCCACCGCCGTGCTCACCCCGCAAGAAACCGACGAGCTCATCGAGATCATCAAGCAGCTCAAGGACAGTGGCAAGGGCATTGTCTTCATTTCGCACAAACTGCGCGAGGTCAAGGCGCTTGCCGACGTCATCACCGTGATCCGCCGTGGCAAGGTGGTGGGCCAGGCATCTCCCGACGCGAGCCCCACCGAACTCGCTGAAATGATGGTTGGACGAGCAGTCAGCCTCACCTTGGAAAAGGATGCTCCGAAGCGCGGCGAGGTGAACTTCGTCGTCGAAGGACTCACTGTCGCCAACAACGCGGGCACCACTGTCCTCGACAATGTGTCCTTCGACATTGCCGACGGTGAGGTTCTCGCGGTCGCCGGAGTACAAGGTAACGGACAGACCGAACTCACCGAAGCCATCATGGGCATGCAATCAAACGTCTTCGGTTCCGTGAAACTGCACGGCAAAGAACTCATCCACCAAAGCGTCCGCAAGACCTTGCGCCAAGGAGTCGGCTTTGTGCCCGAAGACCGGTCCGTGGAAGGTCTCGTCGGGCCGTTCAGCATTGCTGACAACCTGGTCCTGGATCTTTACCAGAATCCCGAATTCTCTCACCTGGGCACCATGAAGCGACCGGAAATCGATCGCAACGCCACAGAAAAAGTCGCCGAATTCGATATTCGCGCTCAGAGCCCGCAAGACCCGGTGGCCTCGCTCTCTGGCGGAAATCAGCAAAAGGTCGTCATGGCGCGTGAACTCTCCCGGGACTTGAAACTCTTCATCGCATCCCAGCCCACGCGCGGCGTGGACGTGGGATCTATCGAATTTCTACACAAACGAATCATTGCCGAACGCGACAAGGGTGTGCCGGTCTTGATCGTTTCCACCGAACTAGAGGAAGTCAGCGAACTCGCCGACCGCATCGCCGTGCTCTACGCAGGGCGGCTCATGGGCATTGTCCCCGGCGACACCCCGCGCGAAGTTTTGGGTCTCATGATGGCCGGAATGAGCGCCGACGAAGCCTTGGAGGCACACCGTGTCTGAGACTGTCATGACGCCGCAAGTGGCACCGGAAACCGCGCCGAAAGCGCCCAAAGAGTTTTCCTGGCACAAGGTTTTCCAACAAATCGTGGCCGGACCCGTGCTCGTGTCCTTTTTCGCTGTGGTTGTTGCGCTGGTGATCGGAGCGCTGCTGATCGCGGTCACCGATGAACAGGTCGCGCGTGCGGCGGGCTACTTTTTCTCGCGGCCCGGGGACACCTTTGCCGCCGCGTTCAAAGCGATTGGTAACGCCTACGGCGCCCTTTTCCAAGGGGCCACCTATTACCCGAGTGCGAGAACCATTGGCGGACAACTCGCCTTCATGGAAACCCTGACCCAGGCAACCCCGCTGATCCTTGCGGGCCTTTCGGTGGCCGTCGCTTTCCGTGCGGGTCTCTTCAACATTGGCGCCCAGGGCCAGATCATTCTCGGCGCGATCTTCGGCGGCGCCGTCGGTTTTGGCACGAACCTGCCGCCGGTTATCCACCTGCTTCTGGTGATTATTGCAGGCGCACTGGGCGGCGCCATCTGGGGCGGTATTGCTGGACTGCTCAAGGCCCGCACCGGCGCCCATGAGGTCATCGTGACCATCATGCTCAACTACATTGCGGTTTCACTCCTCGCCTACATGCTCAACAACCCGTTCAAGGCCGAAGGGGGAGTTGAACCTATTTCAGAGCCGATGGGCCCGAACGCCATGTTCCCGGCGCTCTTCGGTAGCGAATTCCGGCTCAACTGGTCCTTCGTGCTCGCGATCCTGGCCGTGATCGGCACGGCATGGTTCTTGAACCGCTCCACTTACGGCTTTGAATTGCGCGCCATTGGCACCAACCCGCACGCCGCCCGCACCGCCGGCATGAACGTTCCCTTAGGCTTCACGCTCGCCATGGTGATCGCGGGTGCGCTCGCCGGCGTCGCCGGAGCCTCTCAACTGGCCGGGACGGAAAGCCGGCTCACCGGCGGCATCGCCGGCAGTATCGGTTTCGACGCGATTACCGTGGCGCTCCTTGGCCGATCCAAACCATGGGGCACCTTCTTCGCGGCGCTGCTTTTTGGCGCGTTCAAGGCCGGCGGTCAAACGATGGAAGTTCAGGCAGGTGTCTCCAGCGACATTGTGCTGGTTGTCCAGTCGCTCATTGTGCTCTTCATTGCAGCCCCGCCTCTCATCCGCGGACTTTTCGGTATGAACCGGGCGGCTCGAAAGCAGGCGAGAAGACTCGCTGTAGAGCGCGCCGACGAGGCCGAGAGCCAAGCCGCAACAGTCGCGGCCGACAGCGCGCTCGCCACCACCGAAGCCGCCCAGGCCGCAGATACCGCAGCGCCGGCACCGGACCCCCACACGAACAACCGCTCCGGCAAGGAGGCCGGCAAATGAGCCACGTAGCCACCACGCCGGAGAACCCCGGCACCCCTGACAACCCCGGCACCCCGGACGCCACGACAAAAACCGCGCCACAAGGCGTCCCCCTGGTGCGCCACTGGAAGGCGCCGATTGGCTTCGCGGTGCTCACCGCCGTCGCACTTCTCTTCTTTGCGATCCTCGGCCCGGACGGAACCGCAACCTTCCGCCTCAGCCGTGACCAGGACGCGGTCCAGCTTCCCGCGCTAGTCATCCCGGCGAAGGCCGCCGGGTACGTCATCGCGGTCATTTGCGCGCTCATCACGGTGCTCGCGTACCGCAAGGTCCGACAGACCGGCAAGACGCCCGGCTGGATGAGCGCGGTCATTGCCACCGTCTTTGTCGCCGGGTTTTTGATTTGGCTCGTCGGCGGCACAAACTCGACCACGATCTCCTTGGTTGGCCTTTTGACCGGCGCCATGCTGATCGTGGTGCCGATCGCGTACGGCGCGCTCTCCGGGATCATGAGCGAGCGCGCGGGCGTGGTCAACATTGCGATCGAGGGGCAGCTGCTCGGCGGCGCGTTCACCGCGGCGCTGGTCGGCTCGATGACCGGAAACGCGTTCGCGGGGCTCGTCGCGGCCGCGCTCGCCGGGGTCCTCGTGTCACTGGTGCTGGCAAGTTTCGCAATCAAATACCTGGTGAATCAGATCATTGTCGGCGTGGTGCTCAACGTGCTCGTGTCCGGACTGACCGGCTTCTTCTACGAAAAATTCATGGCGAGCCCCACCTCACCGCTCAACCAGCCGCCGCGCATGCCCGCGATCAAGATCCCGGTGTTGGGCGACATCCCGGTCATCGGCCCGCTGTTCTTCGACCAATCGATCCTGGGGTACCTGTTGCTGGTGCTGGTGGTCGGCATGTGGTGGGCGCTCTTCCGCTCCAAGTGGGGTCTGCGCGTGCGCGCGGTCGGCGAACACCCGCAGGCGGCCGACACGCTCGGCATTAACGTCAACCGCACCCGCTTCTGGAACGTGGTCCTTGGCGGGGCGATCGCGGGTATCGGCGGCGCATATTTCACGCTCGTGGCGACCAGCGCGTTTTCCAAGGACATGTCTGGCGGGCTCGGCTTCATTGCGCTTGCCGCGATGATCTTTGGGCGCTGGAATCCGATCGGCGCGTTCCTGGCGGCCATGCTTTTCGGTGTGGCGCGCAACCTCGAGTCCAACCTGTCCGTGGCCGGTTCCGCGGTGCCGGGCGAGTTCCTCAACATGCTGCCCTACGCGCTCACCATTCTCGCGGTGTCCGGGCTCGTGGGCCGGGCGCGTCCACCGGCTGCCAGCGGCGTCCCATATGTGAAAGGCTAGGGGCATGAGTACGACGGCGAGTGGTCGCCCAGGCGAGGAGGCCCAGGTGGATTGGGGTGCTTTGCGCGCCCTGGCCCAAGAGGCGATGGGCAAGGCCTATGTGCCGTATTCGAAGTACCCGGTAGGTGCGGCAGCGCTGTTGGACAATGGGCGTACCGTGTCCGGTTGCAACGTGGAAAATGCGTCCTATGGGTTGACGCTGTGCGCCGAATGCTCGCTGGTGTCCGCGATCCACATGGGCGGGGGCGGGCGTATTGTCGCGTTCACCTGCGTGGATGGGGCGGGCGAAATTTTGATGCCGTGCGGACGCTGCCGTCAGCTCCTGTATGAACACCGTGCACCGGGGATGGTGCTGGAAACGGTGTCCGGTCTGCGCACCATGGACCAAGTGCTCCCGGACGCGTTTGGGCCCGAGGATTTAGAAAAGTAGAAACGCGTTCCGGCCTCAGACGGGTTGGCGCGTGGGAGTTGAACTCAAGGAGAGATAAATGGCCGAGCAATTCGACACCGTAGACATCATCCGCACCAAGCGCGACAAGCACACCCTCACCCCGGAGCAGATCAAGTGGACCATTGACGCCTACACGCGCGGAGTCATTGCCGAGGAGCAAATGAGCGCGTTGGCGATGGCGATCTTCCTCAATGGCATGAATGACGAGGAAATCCTGGAGTGGACCCAGGCCATGATCGCCACCGGTGAGCGCATGGACTTTTCCGGGCTCACCTTGCCTAATGGCGCACAAAAACCGACCAGCGACAAGCACTCCACCGGCGGCGTTGGGGACAAGATCACCCTGCCCTTGGCGCCCCTTGTTGCCGTGTATGGCGTTGCGGTTCCGCAGTTGTCCGGGCGCGGGCTCGGGCACACCGGCGGCACCCTGGACAAGCTCGAATCCATTCCGGGCTGGCGCGCGAACCTCTCTAACGAAGAAATCATGAACCAGCTGCAGGACGTCGGTGCCGTGATTTGCGCGGCAGGCACCGGCCTGGCCCCGGCGGACAAGAAACTTTATGCACTCCGCGACGTCACCGCGACGGTGGAGTCCATCCCGCTGATTTCTTCCTCCATCATGAGCAAGAAAATCGCCGAGGGGACCGGCTCCTTGGTGCTAGATGTGAAGGTTGGCTCCGGCGCGTTCATGAAGGACGAGGAGCAGGCCCGCAAACTCGCCGAAACCATGGTGGCCCTTGGCAAAAACGCCGGCGTTCACACGGTGGCACTGCTGACAAATATGAGTACCCCGCTCGGCTTGACTGCCGGTAATGCGATCGAGGTGGAGGAGTCCGTCGAGGTGCTCTCCGGCGGCGGGCCCGAGGATGTCGTGGAATTGACCGTTGCGCTGGCGAAGGAAATGCTCGCTGGAGCCGGCATCACCGACGAGGATCCCCGGGAGGCGCTCAAGGACGGACGGGCGATGGATGTCTGGAACAAGATGATCCGCGCCCAAGGCGGCGACCCGGAAGCACCGCTACCGCAAGCAAAGTATTCCGAGGACATTCTCGCTCCGGCCGACGGTGTCATGACGAAACTGGACGCCCTGGACGTGGGTGTCGCCGCGTGGCGTCTCGGTGCTGGACGCGCCCGCAAGGAGGACGAGGTCCAGGCCGCCGCGGGCGTGCGTATGTACGCGAAACCCGGGGCAACGGTGAAGGCAGGGGAGCGCATCATGACCCTGTTGACCGACAAGGAAGACACTCTCCCGCGTGCCAAAGAAGTGCTGGAGAATGCGGTGGAGATCGCGCCGGAGGGCACGCGCGTCGATCAGCGCCTCATCCTGGGGCGGGTGGACTAAGCCGCATCTGGTTCCCCACGTCCAAGGAGGGGACGGTAGGGAAGGCGAGTATCGCCGTCGTGCTTCAGCCTTTGTAGGGTTGTTTCGACAAAGTAGGGCCGTATACGCCCCTGCAATGTCAAAACAACCCTACAAACTCGCCCCGCAACGAAGCCCAGACGCGCCGACCCTGGTCCCGCGGATGGAGACCCGCCCCGCCAATCTCCGGCAAAAGGATGAGGGCGCGGCCAGCATGCACATGGCTACCATGGAATAACCCCGTATTCGCGGGGGAAATCAACGCTGAAAGTACCCGCTCCGCATGCAATGGCTCAACGATTTCTTCGGCTCCATCTCCGGTGCCTTCTCCTGGCTCGGCGACACGATGGACACGCTGAACAACGTCGTGATCGAGTACTCGGGCGCGTGGTGGGTGCTGCTCGCGGTGTTCCTCTTCTGCGCGATCGACGGCTTCTTCCCGCCGGTCCCGAGCGAATCCGTGGTGGTCGGTCTCGGCGCGATCGCGGTCTCCAGCGGCAACCCGAATATTCTGCTGCTGATCCTGGCCGCGGCCGGCGGCGCGTGGGTCGGCGACAATACCGCCTACCTCATCGGCAGGGCAATCGGCACCGACAGGTTCAAGTGGATGCGCCGGGAACGAGTGCAAAAGTCCTTCACCTGGGCCGGCGAGGAGTTGCGTAAGCGCGCGGTCTCGCTCATTTTGGTGGCCCGGTTCATCCCGGGCGGCCGTGTGGCAGTGAACTTCACCGCGGGCGCCACGAGCTTCTCGCACCGAGCGTTCATGCTGCTCACCGTGCTTTCCGGCGTCTGCTGGGCCGGGTATTCGGTCGCGATCGGCGCGTTTGCCGGCGCCTGGATGCATGACAATCCGCTCCTCGGCGCGCTCATCGCCATCATCCTGGCGATCATTCTCGGCGTCGCTTTGGACCGCATCATCATGCGCATCCACAACCGCCGGGCCGCCCGCCATGACGCGTACCTCGCCTCCCGCGCACGTGCGGCGCAGAAGAACGACGGCGATGCCTCCAATAGCGTGCTGCGCACCGATGCGCGGGGTGACTCGGATGCGCTCGACGAAACACGTGCGGGGGCCAAGTCCGCTCACGTAGAGTAGGGATCGTGAACGAAGAAATTGAAGCCATTGACTCTGCCCTGAACGTCGATTTTGATATCCGTTCGCTGCCCAAGGTGTCGCTCCACGACCACCTCGACGGCGGGCTGCGCCCGGCGACGATCATCGAACTGGCGGCCGAGATCGGGCACGAGTTGCCCTCAACCGATCCGGTGGCCCTCGGCGAGTGGTTCCGCACGGCGGCAAGTTCGGGGACATTGGAGCTGTATCTGGAAACCTTCGATCACACCATTGCCGTGATGCAGAGCGCGGCGAATCTGTCTCGTGTGGCGCAAGAGTTTGTTGAAGATCTCGCCGCCGACGGCGTGGTCTATGGCGAGGTTCGGTGGGCGCCCGAGCAACACTTGGCTGGCGGTCTGACTCTGGATGAGGCGGTGGACGCGGTGCAGGCCGGGCTGGAGGCCGGAGTCGCCGCGGTTGAGGCCGCAGGCGGGGTCATCCAGGTGGGGCAGTTGATTACCGCGATGCGTCATGCCGATCGCAGCATGGAAATCGCGGAGCTGGCTGTGCGTCATCGCGGCCGCGGCGTGGTCGGTTTCGACATTGCTGGCGCCGAAGCCGGTTTTTCCCCTTCGCGTTTTGCTGAGGCGTTCACCTATCTGGCCGAGAATATGATGCCCTGCACCGTGCACGCGGGCGAAGCCGCCGGTTTGGACAGCATCCGTGACGCGATTGTTGACGGGCGAGCCTTGCGCCTGGGCCACGGTGTACGGATCATTGAAGACTTTGAGATCGAAACGGTTCCCGCCGATGAGGTGGATGCCGCGGACGGGGCTAGTGGCAGTGCCGATGAGCCGGTAGAAATGGTGACGTTGGGGCCGATAGCCTCCTGGGTCCGCGACCGCGGAATCGCGCTGGAAGTGGCACCGTCCTCCAACCTGCAAACCTTGGCCGCGACCGGCCCGGGAGAGGGAATCGAGAAGCACCCCATCGACATGCTCTACCGCACCGGGTTCAAAGTGACGGTCAACCCGGATAATCGGTTGATGTCGGATGTGAGCCTGACGAGCGAGTTCGAATTGCTGGTCGACGCCTTTGGGTTTGACCTGGATGACGTGCTGTACCTGACCTTGAACGCGGTCGAGGCGGCGTTCTTGCCGCTGGACGAGCGTGAAGCCCTGGCCGATTACATTGTCGAAGCGTTCAACGCCGCCCGGGCCTAGCGGGCCGAGCGGGCCTAGCGAGCCGAGCGAGCCCGATCAACTCAGCGGCCCAGACGCCGCGGCGATTCGGGACTTCACGCAAACAATCGCGCTTTTGCGCGAGCGGTGCCCCTGGATGGGCCGGCTGAGCGCCGAAACGCTGGTGCCGTACTTGCGCGAAGAAACAGAGGAACTGGCCGAGGCCATCGAAGAGGGCCACCCGGATTCAGAACTCATGGGCGAACTCGGTGACGTTTTATTGCAGGTCGTGCTGCACGCGCGCCTGGCCGAGGAACGCGGCGCCTTTACTTTCGCGGATGTCGTGAACACGATCGACGCGAAAATGAAGCGCCGCAACCCGCACGTCTTCCATGCCGATGGGACTGCGCGCCCCGCCGACGATCCGATCCCGAGCATCGCCGAGATCGAAGTGGCCTGGGACCGCATTAAGGCCCAAGAGCGCTAATCCCTCCGCCGAGTCGGCACGTTTTCCGCTATAAGGAGTGCCAATAGCGGAAAACGTGCCGACTCGGCGTGCGGGGACCGCGTGGAAGGCGTGCGGGGACCGCGAGAGGTGGCGCGCGGGCAGACGTACTAGGCTAGACGTGGACGGCGTTGTCCTGAGATTTCCACCGAAAAACACCACGCTCAAGCGAACAGGAGCTACCCATGGCCATTATCGACGCCTTGCACGCCCGCGAGATTCTCGACTCCCGCGGTAACCCGACGGTGGAGGTTGAAGTCCTCCTCGACGATGACTCCTTTGGCCGCGCCATGGTGCCCTCCGGCGCCTCCACCGGCGCTTTCGAAGCCAACGAACGCCGTGACGGCGACAAAAACCGGTACGGCGGCAAGGGCGTCCTCGACGCCGTGCAGGCCGTGATCGACCAGATCCAGCCCGCCATTATCGGCTTCGATGCCGCCGATCAGCGCAGCATCGACCTCGCCATGATCGAGTTGGACGGCACCGACAACAAGTCCAACTTGGGTGCAAACGCGATCCTCGGCGTCTCCCTCGCCGTGGCCCGCGCCGCCGCCGAATCCGCCGGCCTCCCGCTCTACAAGTACCTTGGCGGCCCCAACGCCCACGTGCTTCCAGTCCCGCTCATGAACATCCTGAACGGTGGTGCGCACGCGGATTCGGACGTGGACATCCAAGAATTCATGATCGCCCCGATCGGCGCATCCACCTACAGCGAGGGCCTGCGCTGGGGCGTCGAGGTGTACCACCAGCTCAAGTCGGTGCTCAAGGAGCAGGGCCTGTCCACCGGCCTCGGCGACGAGGGCGGCTTCGCCCCGAACCTGCCTTCCAACCGCGCGGCCCTGGACCTTATCCTGGACGCCATCACCCAGGCCGGCTACGTTCCCGGCGAGCAGATCGCTTTGGCTTTGGACGTCGCCTCCAGCGAGTTCTACCAGGACGGCACCTACCTGTTTGAAGGCGAAAAGAAGACCGCCGAGGAAATGTCCGCCTACTACGCCGACCTGGTGGCCAACTACCCGCTCGTGTCCATCGAGGACCCGCTGGATGAGAACGACTGGGACGGCTGGCGCCAACTCACCGAACTGCTCGGTGACAAGGTGCAACTGGTTGGCGACGATCTCTTCGTCACCAACCCGGACCGCCTGCAAGAAGGCATCGACCGCGCCGTCGGCAACTCGCTCTTGGTGAAGGTCAACCAAATCGGCACCCTCTCCGAGACCCTGGACGCCATCTCGATCGCCCAGCGCGCCGCGTACACGACCATCACCTCGCACCGTAGCGGCGAAACCGAGGACACCACCATCGCCGACATTTGCGTCGCCACCAACGCCGGACAAATCAAAACCGGCGCCCCGGCCCGCAGCGAACGCGTCGCCAAGTACAACCAGCTGTTGCGCATCGAGGAAGAGCTCGAGGACGCCGCCACCTACGCAGGAAAGAACGCCTTCCCGCGTTTCACTGCCTAAAAACCGCCGACGCTCCCGGTAACCTCAAGGAAGAATCTTCCCCACCCCAGGAGCACACGTTGAGTAGCCGTCGCCCGAACGTCCCGCGCGCCACCGAGAGCGGTAGCGCGCGCGGCCGGGCGGCGGCCTCTTCGTTTAAGCACGACGGCGATGCCTCCTCCCAGCACCACTCGCCTTCCGCGCCGGCCGGCACTTCCACGCCCCGCACGGCTAAGGTCACCCTCCTGGAGGACGCGTCAGCCTCGACGGCCAAACACACCCGGTCCGAGCAAAAAAAGTCTGGGCTGAGCAAAGTCGTGACCGGTGTGAAGAGCGCCGCCGGTACTAACGCGAAAAAGGATAATCGCGCGGCCAAGAGTGCACAGTCCCCGGAAAAGTCTGCCCAGAGCGCGGCCCGTGCCGGCGCGATACGCGACAAGATTGCCGCCAACGCCGGGCCAAAAGCGGCTACCGGTTCCCGCCAGATGACCTCCGGCGAAGCGAAGAGCTCCAGCCCTACCCGATCATCCGCGGAAACCTCCTCCGCTAGGACCCAGCGCACTTCTGCGACGCGGACTAAACCCAAGGGGCGCTCCCCGAGAGCCACCGACTCGCGCGAGTCCCGCGCCGAGCAGCGCTCGACTTACTCCCGGGGCATCCGCAAGGCGGCTCCCGCACGGCCATCCACGGCACCCGCGAGTGCCCGCAACCGGAGCACCGCAAAGAGGACAGAAACGGCGCCGGTCCCGGCCCGCACCTTTTCTGGCCGCATGATCGCGGTGGTTCTGGTGCTCATCACCGCCGTCGTTTTTGTGGCACCGGCCTTCCGGGTGTACATGGAGCAACAAGGCGAAATTGCGGCCGTCAACCAGTCCATTGCGGAGCAGCAGCGCCGTCAAGATGAACTCAACGCCGAAATTAAACGCTGGCAAGACCAGGACTTTGTGGTGCAACAGGCACGTGACAGCTTGAACATGGTGAACCCTGGGGAGCGGCAATACATTGTCAAAGGAACCGAAGGCATCACCGACGGCGCTCCACCGCCAGCCTTCGACGGCCCCACGGATTTGCCCTGGGCGGATGCATTCTGGGAATCTGTAAAGCGGGCCGCGACCGCCCCTTAGCTCTACTTTCCCCACCCCACGTGCTCAACTTTGCGTGTCGCGGCCTGTGAAAGGCACTATGGATCCGCGCATTCCCACCCAGCAAGACCTCGATACCGTGAGTCTGCAGCTGGGCCGACCCGTTCGCGACGTCGTGGAAATTGGGGCGCGTTGCATCTGCGGGAACCCCTTTGTCGCCACCACCGCTCCCAGGCTTTCCAGCGGAATCCCCTTTCCCACCACCTTTTACCTGACCCATCCGGTCATCACCCAAGCCGTCTCGCGGCTTGAGGCCGGAGGAGTCATGACCGAAATGAACCAACAACTCGCCGAGGACGAAGCCTTGCGCGAGCGGTACCGGAGCGCGCACGAATCCTATCTGGCTGCTCGCGAAGAGATACGGGCGCGCCGAAATCTGGGCGAGGTCCCCGAAATCGCCGGTGTCAGCGCCGGCGGCATGCCCGAGCGCGTCAAATGTTTGCATGTGGCCGTCGGGCACGCCCTGGCGGTGGGTCCCGGCGTGAATCCCATCGGCGATAAGGCCTTGGAAATGATTCGCCCATGGTTCACGCTGGATAAGTGCTACTGCGAAGGCGCCTGGGACCCAGATGCGCCGGTTCCCACCAAAGACCTCAGCAGGCACGTGAAGACCCAGGAACGGAGGGGTTCATGAGGGTTGCCGCCATCGATTGTGGAACAAACTCGATCCGCCTGCTCATTGCCGAGCTCACCGAAGAGGGGCTCACCGATATTGTGCGCCTCATGAAGGTTGTGCGTCTGGGCGAAGGAGTGGATGAAACCGGGGAACTGTCCGCCGCCGCCCTGGAACGCACATTTGCCGCGACCCGCGAATACGCCGAACTGATTGCCGAGCACGGCGCCGAACGCGTTCGTTTCGTCGCGACCTCGGCCACGCGCGATGCCCGTAATCGCGCCCACTTCGCCAACGGCATCCAGAAAATACTCGGCGTTGAGCCCGAGGTTATCAGCGGCCAAGAAGAGGCTGCGCTCTCCTTCACCGGGGCTCTCAGCGCACTGCGCCCCGGGGCTGCCGAGCCGGTCCTGGTGGTCGACCTTGGCGGCGGAAGCACCGAATTTGTTCTCGGGGGTGCCGCCAAGGGTGTGGAGCAGTCGCAAAGCCTGGATATGGGATGCGTGCGCTTTACCGAAAGATTCCTGTTTTCCGACCCGCCCACCGATCAAGAAATTGAGAAGGCGAGAGGCGCCATCGACCTCCTGCTCTCCGATGTCGATGTCGACCTGGATTCGGTGCGCACCATTGTCGGTGTCGCCGGAACCATCACCACGGTCGCAGCTCACAGCCTGAACTTAGAGGCGTACCTGCCCGAAGCGATCAACGGTGCCGAACTCCCCATTGACACGGTGCAGGAGTCGTGCAAGCAGCTGTTGCACTCCTCGCGTGCGGCACGGGCGGCCCTCCCGTTCATGCACCCCGGACGCGTGGATGTCATTGGCGCCGGGGCGCTCATTTGGTGCCAGATTCTGCAGGCCGTCGTGAACGCGACCGACGGCAACGTCACCACGGTCACCACGAGCGAGCACGATATTCTTGATGGAATTGCGCTCAGCATCGCCGGCACTGACGCGACGGCAACCGAAACCACACGCTAAACCCAACCCCCCGAGGAAAAAGTGACCCAACTTCACTCCGATACTTCTCGCGCCCGTTTATGGGCGAGATGCGCGGCCGTGGTGATGGGCGTCGTCGTACTTTCCGTGAATCTGTGGGCGCCGGTAGGTGCCTATGCCGACGACGTGCGCGACCGCGAGTACTGGCTCGACGCCTCGAATATTCGCAAGGCTTGGGAAATTTCCCAAGGCGAGGGCGTCAAGGTCGCGGTCATCGACACCGGCATTAATGGCGACGTCGACGTCCTCAAGGGCGCCGTGGTGGGCGGTACCGACGTGTCTGGCGCGGGCGCACCGAATGGGCAGGAACCGCTTGGGCCCGGGGAAGAACAAAAGCAGCACGGCACCATGGTGGCCTCGCTGCTGGCCGGGCGCGGCGTCGACAAGAATCCGCCAACCGACGCGTCCGCGACACCGGACCCCAACCAGGTCGGTGCCGGGCCCGATGGCGTGATCGGAGTGGCGCCAAAGGCCGAATTGCTGAGCATTTCGCTGTGGGTGGGCCCGAACAATCCCGGTGGGCTGAGCATTGAGGAGCAGATCCCGGTCGCCGTGAAGTACGCGGTGGATCAGGGTGCCAAGGTCATCAATATGTCGCTGGGGTCGAACTCGACCACGTGGCCGCAAAGCTGGGACGAGGCATTCAAATACGCCGAAGACAATGACGTGGTGATTGTCGCTGCCGCCGGAAACCGTGATTCGGGCATTACCCAGGTAGGGGCACCCGCGACGATTCCCGGCGTGCTCGCGGTGGGCGGCCTGGATAAGAACGGTAAGGCGAGCGAGGGATCCAGCTCGCAAGGTATCTCCATCTCGATCACCGCGCCCGCCGAAGAGTTGGTGGGCGTTGCCCCGAACGGGATCACCGTGAATTGGCAGGGGACCTCCGGGGCGGCACCGCTCGTGTCCGGGGCCGCGGCGCTCATCCGCAGCAAGTACCCGGACATGTCCGCGGCGCAAGTCATTCAGCAGCTCATTTGCGGCGCCAAAGACGGGGTAGGGTGCCAATCCGGCAAACCGGACCCGATATACGGGTACGGGAAGCTGGATGTGTATCAGGCGTTGACCATGGATGCGCCGAAGGTGGACGCGAACCCGATCGGGTCCATGAGCGAGTGGATCCGGTTGCACCGCCGCAACGATACGCCGCCGCCCACCGATGGCAACGCGACGCCCAACCCGGGCGAGTCCAGCGCGGAGATACCGCAGGCGCAGGTGCCGACGGCCATTGAGCCGGAGTCGGTCAGCGGAGTGGTACCTGGGGCAGTTGTGATTGGATTCGGGGCGCTGGTTTTCCTGGTGTTGGTGGGCGGCACTTGGCACATTGTCGCGACGCGGAAAAAGCTCGCCGCCGCCGGCGCCGATTCAGGCGCCCCCGACGGCGCGGGACATGGCGCGCATGTTGCCGGGGAGCGCGGGGAAACGCCCGAAAATCCGGGCGATTCGTCACAAACCCCCACTTAGTGAAAGTTTTCACAAATAGGACTAGACTGGTGTTATGAGCTCAGCACCAGAACTTCTTGACCGTCCTCGCATCCTGGTAGTTGGCGGCGGTTACGTCGGCCTCTACGTTGCCATGAAGTTGCAGAAGAAGGTTCGCGCGCGCGGTGGCATCGTCACCGTGGTGGACCCGCTGCCTTACATGACCTATCAGCCGTTCCTCCCCGAAGTGTCCGCCGGCAGCATTGAGCCGCGGCACGCCATCGTCTCGCACCGCATGCACTTGAAGCACTCGGAACTGGTGTCCGGACGCGTGACCTCTATCGACAACGCCAAAAAGGTTGCGACCGTGGCACCGGTGGGTGGCGGCGAATCTTTCGAGATCCCCTACGATGACGTTGTCCTGGCAGCCGGTGCCATCACCCGCACCTTCCCGATTCCAGGCCTAAATGAAGCCGGGATCGGCTTGAAGACCATCGAAGAAGCCGTCGCGATTAGGGACAAGGTCTTGGAGCGCATCGAGACCGCCTCACTCATGCCCCAGGGCGAAGAGCGCACGCAGGCCCTCACCTTTGTGGTGGTGGGCGGCGGCTTTGCCGGTATCGAAGCCATTTCCGAGATGGAAGACATGATTCGCCGTGCGGTGAAGCTTAACGAGCGCGTGGATCAGTCCGAGATTCGCATTGTGCTGGTCGAGGCCATGGGTCGGATCATGCCCGAGGTCACCCAGTCTCAGGCCGAGTGGGTCGTGGAGCACTTGCGTTCCCGCGGGGTCGAGGTGTTGCTGAACACCTCGCTCGCCAACGCCGAGGACCGCAACATCGAACTCATTTCCATGCCGGATAAGGCGCCCGCCGGTTCCTTCAAGGCGGACACGCTGCTGTGGACTGCGGGTGTCCAGGCCAACCCGGTTAACCGCGCCACCGATTTCCCGGTAGACGAGCGTGGCCGCGTCAAGGTGAACGCCTCGCTGGAGATCGCCGACGGCGACACCGTGATCGAGCACGCGTGGGCTGCTGGCGACGTTGCTGCCGTTCCGGATCTTTCCGGCGGCGGACTTCCCGATGGCACCTGCGTCCCCAACGCGCAGCACGCCGTGCGCCAGGCGAAGCGCTTGGCAAAGAACCTGTACGCCAAGAGCTACGGCGTGGGTTCGATGAAGCAGTACAAGCACAAGAGCCTGGGTGCGGTTGCCGGGTTTGGGCTCTACAAGGGCGTAGCGAACATCATGGGTCTGCCGCTCAAGGGCTTCCTGGCGTGGCTCGCGCACCGCGGTTACCACGGCCTCGCGATGCCGACCTTCGAGCGCAAGTTCCGCGTCATCGCGATCTGGTTCTGGAACCTGGTGCTCGGCCGCGACACGACCCCGCTCTATGATCTGCAAACCCCGTCCCGCGCGTTCTACGTCGCTGCGACGCCGAAGCGACCGGCGGTGTCGCTGCCGTTCGTGGCGGAGAGCTCGATGTTGGATGCGGCCGCGAACCGTGCGGCAAATGAGCGGGTGGATCAGGCCGCTGAGGCGACGCCCGGTCAAGACACCAAGACGGCCGACGCCGCCAAGGAGCCGCAGGCCGCGAAGTAACACGGGCCAAGCGTTTGGTGGGTACTGTCACGGGTCGTGACGGTGCCCACCGACGTTTTCCGGTACCCTTATTCAGTTGCCCCAGTAGCCCAATCGGCAGAGGCAGTCGACTTAAAATCGACACAGTATGGGTTCGAGTCCCATCTGGGGCACCGTCTCCTTTGGTCCTACACCCCTGTATTTGTAGGGAAGTACTGGGCTGATGGGAATCCCTTAGGTCGCTTTTGACCACATTTTGACCACAACCTCTTGGGAATGTGCATGATCAAGGGCGTCTGCTACGAGATCCACATCATTATCGAAGAGGTCTGCGTATCGGTCCAGCGTCATAGCGGCAGAGGCGTGGCCGAGCATCTTTTGCACGGCTTTGACGTTTGCTTGGGAACGTACAGCGAGGCTTGCAGCGGTGGCTCTTAGGTCGTGTGGTGTAATCCGGGGAATCTTTGCGTCCTGTACGGCAGAGTCAAACCATGAGTATCTTGTGCCCTTGACTACGGGATGCCGCAGGAAGCCACCACGCTCGTTAGGAAAGATGAGGTCGCCGCGCGATCTGCCCTCGCAGAGGCGCGAGATTCGTGGGATAAGGAACTTGGGCACTCCTACCGAGCGGATCTCATGAGTCTTAGGTGTTCCGATTTCAAGTGCTGAGTTGACCTTAGTCACTGTCCTGTTGACGTTTATGCGCAGCCGCAAAGGATCGAAGTCTTGCACCCTTAGCGCGACGGCTTCTCCCCAGCGCAGACCGCAGTACGCAAGTACAAAAATCAGCTCGGGGTACTTGGAGCATTCAGCGAGGCGCGTCACCTGTTCGTGAGTGAGGTAGGTGTGCGTGGGTTTAGGCTTGCGCTTGGTCTTGATGCCCTCTGCTGGATTCGCGCTCAAGAGGCGGTCTTTCACTGCATCCGCAAGTATTCCTGAGAGTATTCCAAGGCAGCGCCTCTGCATGGTAGCGCTGAGTTCTTTGCCTGATGATGATGTGAGCCCAGCTATCCAAGATTGAATTTCTGAGTGGCGTACGTCGCCGATGCGCGTGACGTCCCAGCGAGGTTTCACGTGGTTGCGCCAAGCGGACTCTAAGGGCACTTTGGCGGATGCCTTGAGCTGGGTCTGTCTCGCTAGCCATGCGTCCCCAAGCGCGCCGACAGTGGTCTTGGAGAGTGCTGGTGCAATGTAGTCGCCCCGTGCCTTACTTACCTCTATGTTTGCTAGAAAGAGTTCAGCATCTCTCTTGGTTGTAAAGCCCCGCTTAGTGGTCTGCCGGCGGTTCGGCGTGCGGTAACGCACTCTGTACCGCTTACCGTTAGCAGTAGGGTATGACTCAATCGACGCCATCTTTATGACTGTCTCTTAGTTGGTTTCCAAGTTCGGCCGTGTAGTCAGGCATGAATCGTTCGCCGTCGTAGAGCTCGAGTAGGGATGTTTGTTGCTTGCCGTATCCCTTTGTGTCTATGGGTCCCGTAAGCCTTAAGCGGTGGCGCAACGTGCTGATAGAAGTCTTTGCAAGCGAAGTGTCAATTACTGACTGGTCCACGGATGAGGGATCTTCATCGATGAACTGAGCAATATGATTCTGAATGTCAAAGAACTTGTTATGAGCACTCCATAGTGCGCTCTGTGCCTCAAGGAGTTCATTCATGAGGTAGGAGAGTCTGTCGTTTACGGGAGGCGCCAAGAGGGCGTCTAACTCGGGAAGATTCAATGCCTTCGAGATCGCGAGTGCTTCTCTGAGGCTTACGCCGCGTGTACCTTGCTCAATCTTTTGAATCGTTTGCTGTCTAAATGAAAACCCAATATCACTGAGCCGTTGGGCGAGTTGCTCTTGAGTGAGATGTGCCCGCTCTCGATATCCCTTGAGGTTGGAGCGAAAGTAGGCGTCAATGTCTGGGAGTTCGTTACTGGGAGAGTCGGGCATAGTGTGATGCTACATGAATTCAGTGTGTAGCCCCCGCTAACACTACAGTAGTGTTATTGTGAATAAGTCACACTAATTCAGAACATCAAGGAGCTCTCGTGGACAAATTGCTAACCCCGAGCACACTCGCAGAATATGCGGGGTACTCAGTAGCTGGTCTTGCTCAAATGCGGTACATGGGCACGGGCCCGAAGTTCATCAAGATGGGCCGACAAGTTCGCTATCGACTATCTGACGTTGAGGCATGGCTTGATCAACAAACCCGACAGTCTACTGCGGACGGCCCGGACGCGGCATGAGCACGGCAATGCCGCTTGAGGGCGACCTTGTGTTCATGAAGCGCTGCAAGTATTGCGGGCACGCGCTACTCTCCGCAGAGTCACGCAACAGTGAGGCGGGACCAAAGTGCCGTGCCAAAGCAAAGAGATCAAAGAGAAACGGCCCCAACCATTCCACCAAGAATCACGCTGGGACCGCAAAAACCAACAGCCAGAAAGGACGCTAGTTCAATGAACAAGCTTACCCCTGATGCACACGAATACGCATCGGAATTCAACTTCACAGAGGATGAGGATGCGGCGCTCGCAAGCGTGGCATACGCGGGCGAGCGCCGCAGACTTGAAGCCACGATCTTGCACGCAAAGACCTTTGAGGCACCTACAGGATTCACGTTCGACGCAATGGCGGCCGCTCAAGATCCGCGAGTGTTCATCTGGGAAGGTCCGCAACACTACATCTCGAACGGTGAGCACAAAACAGGAGTACATACCTGCTGGGACCCAGATCAAGGGGTGCGCTTACTTCTCGATCACCGTTTCCAGGGCGACTTTCCCACGGTATCGCTGATTGAAGCCTTGGAATTGCAAAAGCAACTCACCGCAGTGCTTGAAGCTATGAAGGCACTCTGATGAGGAGCGCGACCCAACATGCCCCACTCTCGCCCACCGAACGGCTACGCGAGTTGATCGAGGATGTGCGAAACGGCTTGGCCACAGCTGATGACCTATTGGCCGAGGTGAACCGCTTGGAGTGTGACAATCGAGTTCCGCACATGCCAGCGCAGTCCTGCGAGCGCATCAGCTACAAGGGAGTACGTTCTACCGTGGCGCCGACATCATCCAGTTATTGAGTTCAGTAGAGAAGCACCACGGCGGAGAAAGCGAACTAAGAGGCAAGTTGAAAGCATGAGCAACGAGAATCACCACCAGGCAAACGCAACCGACCCCGCGCAAGCGCTCAACGATGTCGAGGATTTCATTAGGCGGTTTGTAGCGTTTCCCAGCGATCACGCGCTTGTTGCCGCGGCGCTTTGGGCTGCACATTGCCACGTGCTCGATGCCTTTGATACAACTCCGCGGCTTGCTTTCTTGTCCCCTGAACCGGGTTCTGGAAAGACGAGGGCGATTGAGATACTTAATTTGCTAGTTCCGTGGCCGATTCTTGCGGCTAATGCTTCGTTTGCCGCGCTGTCCCGTGCGGTGGCGCAGACAAACTCACGCCCCACGATCCTGTTCGATGAAATAGATACCGTATTCGGTAGGAACGCTAAGCCGAATGAGGATTTGCGCGCCCTGATCAATGCTGGCTACCGCAAATCTGGAACATCCCTTAGGTGTGTGGGTCCGAATTTCGAGCCAACACAGTTTCCCGCTTATTCGGCTTTGGCGGTGGCCGGCTTGGGTTATCTACCCGAGACGATTGCGGATCGTGCCATCGTGGTGAAGATGCGCAGGCGGGGACCGAACGAATCCATTGACTCTTTTAGAGTGCGTGACCACACTCCATTGGGGCATGCTTTGCGCGATGCTTTGTCCGAAGCTTTTCCCCCACATGAACGAGCTCTTTCCGAGCGTCGCCCTGAGCTGCCAGATGGTGTGAGTGATCGGTCTGCGGACATTTGGGAGCCGTTGCTGGCGATAGCTGAAGTCGCTGGCAGCGATTGGCCCCGGCGTGCACGCGACGCGTGCGTGCATTTTGTGCGCGCCGCGAAGCCGCGTGTGAGCTTAGGCATGCAGTTACTTTCTGACATTCGCACGGTGTTCAGTGCGGCTAATCGCATGTCCTCAAGTGACTTGGTACAGAAGTTGTGCAACATGGAAGATGCCCCTTGGGCAGACCTAAAAGGCAAAGGGCTCGACCAGCGTGGGCTGGCGTCCATGCTCAAGCCGTACGAAGTCAAGCCGGGCACGATTCGCGAAAGGGAAGACGTCTACAGGGGGTACCTCAGGGCAGACTTTCACGATGCTTGGCAACGATACCTGCCACATACCTCTGAAAACCCGTTACATCCGTTACAACCGTTACAACCCAGTAATGACGCGGGTTTTTCTGTAACGGATAAAAACCCTGTAACGGCCACACCCGTTACAAGCGACACCAAAGAAGCCCGGAAACAAGCCGATGTAACGGATGTAGCGGATGTAACGGCAAATAAAGGTGCGGGTGGTGAAGAGCAGTCCAATGCCACACTATTCAGCACCCGTGATCCCATGCTGGACGTGCCAATGCCCGATGATCCAATGCCCGATGATCCCATCCTGGGCTTGCCAATGCCCGATGATCCATCGCGTGCTCAGTGGTGGTCGATCTACCGTGGCGCATCTAGAAGTGGGCGTAGCCGTGCCAAGCTTTCGGGACCAGGCAAGCCCCTCACTCAAACACAGTGGCGTTGGTGTCACCACTACCAAAAGGAACAGCTAGGCGAGGCGGCATGATGCAAGAGACGTTCACATTCGGCGGGAAAACCTATGAGGAAGCGGACTTACTTGAGGTTGGCATGCGAGTGTCTCCGTGGGCGATCCGTGTGGGGTACATGAAAGAAATACCGATCAGGCTCAACGGTGAACTGCGGTATCTGCCGTTGTTGACGCGCAAGGGCGTTGAGTACGCGTCACGGAAGATAAGAGAAGAGATTACTAATGGAACGTTTGGGAATTACGTGGAGGCAGAGGATGAACGCTAGGAACATGGGCATTAAGACGGCGGCGGACGCGCTTGCCGTGATCGGCCGGCTACGGGGCGAGCCGTTGGAGGATCGTCACGCGACCCTGAGGACGTTTGAACTCATGCTGAAACGTGTCAGGCCCGATCCGACTAATAAGGATGATGAATTGCTACGAGAGCGACTCGCGATCTTTCTTGAGGGCGCACGGTTTGGCGGTTGGTCCACCCGTGCGCGTGAGGATGGCGGCGCGGGGGAGTAGGTCACTTTCAATGCAACTCGGACAGTTTGCGGACGGAATGAGTTGGTTGACGTCTGATTGATTCTATTTTCATCATCATCGACTACCCCACTTGATATAAAGGGTTCACTTTATATATACTAGGCGTATGGAAAGAATGGCTGCCCCCACCAAAGTGATCGGCTACGTTCGCGTCTCAACCAACAAGCAAGAAGTTGGCCCGGAGGTGCAGATAGCCGCACTCGAGGCTGAAGCGAAGCGCAACGGTTGGGAGCTCACCATTGCACGCGAAGACGCAGCGAGCGCTAAAAGCCTTAAGAATCGCCCGGTACTAGCCCAAGCGCTCAAAGACCTAAAAGGCGGTAGTGCCGATGCGCTCGCAGTCGCCAAGCTCGACCGACTCTCTCGCTCTGTCGCTGACTTTGCGGGCATTCTGGAAATGGCCGGGCGCCAACGATGGGCACTCATTTGTTTAGACCTCAACATTGATACCTCCACAATCACGGGCGCTGCTATGGCGCAGGTAACAGTGACGTTCGCAGAGATGGAGCGCAAGAAGATCAGCGAGCGCACGCGTGACGCTATGGCCAAGATCAAGCGCGACACCGGTAAACACATGGGGCGCAGAAGCGTTCTGCCTACCGAAACTATTGACCTCATCGACCGATTGCATGCAGAGGGCAAGAGCATGAACGGCATCGCCACGTACCTCACGGCGGAAGGAGTGCCAACGGCTACCGGAGGAAAGTGGTACGCAGCAACAATCAAACAAGTGCTGACTCGGGCGGAAACACAAGTAGCCTAATCCGGTGTGGGTGCACGCGTTGTGTACAACCTCGGAGGGTGTCTTGCGTCCAGTGTTGTGTTGATTGTATTGGCTCGCGGCGTAATAGTTGCTTTGGGTAAGTAACTATTTGTAGGTGTTCTCATCGATGCAGTACGAACGCTTGCAGGGGACGCTCGTGGCCGCGAGGTTGGCGAGGATCGCCTGCGAAGTTGACCACCTATATTGCCCCAACTGGGCGGTGCATCCTCCTATGTTGTGTTGATTGTACGCGGACGGACCGGGGGAACGTGACGTCGGTGGCCACAATTTGACCACACTTTGACCACATTCCGATTGAACTGGGATGAATTACCGTGATGTAGTTCGGCTTGTTTGCAGGATTGTAGCGGTTCGTAGAAGGCGTGAGAGGGTTTCGAGTCCCATCTGGGGCACTCCCTCATCTGTGCAACATTTTCAGCGGCAACGAGCCGGATTCCGGAGCGCTCCCTTCACATCTTTCATGAGGTACGACGGCGTTGGTCGCCTAGGCCAGTTTGGGTCACCTGGTACGCGGGTCGCCAAGAGAATACCGAGCGCGTGTGGAACAAGCGTGGAGACACGTTCGTTGTGATTGGTAGGCTTAAATAACAGACTTAGAAACCTTTGGGAGGGTTCCATGGCATTCGGCGGAAATCCGGTGTTCGGAAGTAAAAATACCAAGGCCCAATTCTCGGGCAATCCTGCCGGTGCGGCGACGCTGGGCGCCACCGACGCAATGAGCGCGCAACAGCTCCAGGACATCTACAACAGCCCCTCGGCAACCCCAGCCGAGACTAACCGGATGACCTATGACGACGTCATCATGAAGACCCTGCTCTCCATTGGCGTTGTTATTCTCGGTGCCTTGGTGCCGCTGTTCGTCGTGCCGCAGTACGCGGGCCCGCTCATGTGGATCGGCGTCCTCGGCGGGCTCGCCCTCGGACTGGTGAATTCTTTCAAGCGCGAGCCGGTCCCGGCGCTGATCCTGGCGTACTCCTTCCTGGAGGGCCTGTTCTTGGGTGCGATCACCCTCGTGTTGGATACCCGCTTCCCGGGTGTGGGCATTCAGGCCGTTGTCGGCACGCTCTGCGTGTTCGTGGTGGCGCTTTTGCTCTTCCGCAGCGGCAAGGTTCGTGCCACTCCAAAGGCCATGAAGTTCTTCATGATCGCCGTCGCCGGTTACGCGCTCTTCTCTCTCGTGAACCTCTTCATGATGCTCTTTGGCGTTACCAACTCCATGTTCGGTATGCGCTCGGGCTGGATTGGCGTGGTTATCGGGCTTATTGCTATTGGCTTGGCGGCCTTCAGCCTCATCGTGGACTTCACCATGATTGAAGCCGGCGTCAGGAACGGCGCCCCCGCCCGCTACTCGTGGACCGGCGCCTTTGGTCTCACCGTGACCTTGGTGTGGCTGTACGTGGAGATCCTGCGCCTACTCGCGATACTCCAAAGCAACGACTAGTCGACCTTGCGGGCGCCCGATGCGGGCGTGACGCTAAAGAGACCCGGTTCGCCATAACCCGCAGCTTGGAAGGCTGCGAGGATGGCGGACCGGGTCTCTTCTTCTTTTACCGAGTCAATCAACGCTATTGCCGAGCCGCCGAAGCCGCCGCCGGTCATGCGCGCACCGATGGCGCCGTGTGCTTGCGCGGTTTCCACGGCCAGGTCGAGTTCCGGCGCGGAAATCTCGAAGTCGTCCCGCATGGATTCGTGGCTCGCGTCCAAGAGCGGGCCAATGGCGCGCGGGCCGTCCGCCTCAAGGGTCGCCACGGTGTCCAGCACCCGTTGGTTCTCAGTGACAACGTGCTTGACCCGCCGGTACGTCACCTCATCCAAAATCTCTTCAGCCCGGTCCAGATCGGGGATACCGAGGTCTCGCAGCGACTCAACCCCCATGAGTCGAGCGCCCAGTTCGCAACTCGCGCGGCGCTCGGCATAGCCGCCGTCGGCGTGTGAGTGCGAGACGCGGGTATCAATCACCAGCAAGGTCAGGCCGTTCTGTGCCAATTCCAAGGGGACGAGTTCGTTCTCCAGGGAACGGCAATCCAAGAAAAGCGCCGCATTCTCGGCACCAAGGAGAGATGCGGCCTGATCCATAATGCCGGTCGGCGCACCGACCACCTCGTTCTCGGCGCGCTGAGCGAGTTTCGCGATGTCCAGCAAGTCTTGATTGGTGCGCTCGGCGAAGGCTCCGGTCAGATCCGCGATCGCAAGAGCGACGGCGCACTCGAGCGCCGCCGATGAGGAGAGTCCGGAACCGACTGGGACGGTGGACTCGATCATGACATCCACGCCGGGAACATCGATGCCCGCCTCGCGCATGGCCCACAAGACACCCATGGGGTATCTCGCCCACTGTTGCTCCTTCCCAGCCAAACCCCCGGGATGAAAGCGAGTAACGTCGTCGACCATCACTTCTTGAATATCCCGGCCGCCAAAGGCGGACGCAAAGCGGGCCGCCCCATCTTCGCGGCGGCGCACCGCTACCTGGGTGGCCGCGTCGATGGCGAAGGGGAGCACAAAACCGAGGTTGTAGTCGGTGTGCTCGCCGATGAGGTTAACCCGGCCCGGGCCGGACCACACGCCCTCGGGTTCGGTGCGGTACCAGGCGCGGAAGGATTCGGCGGTGTTCATTTAAGCTCCTAATGGTTTTTCGTCCAGGCGCAGCATCGCGGCGATGCGCTCGGGCAGCATGTCATTGATGAAGGCGCTCATGGCGGCCTCGGATCCGGCAAGGTACTTGAGTTTGTCGGCGGCGCGGCGCGGGGAAGTGACCTGCAGGTGGAAGGTCGAGGACTCTCGGTACCGCTCATCGAGCGGGGCCTGCATCCACGCGGCGATGTACGGGGTGGGGGAGTCGTAGAGCTGGTCGAAGCGGGCGAGGAGATCGCGGGTCATGAGTGCCAGCTCGGCGCGCTCGGCGTCGCTCAGGTCGGTGAAATCGCGGACGTGGCGGTGCGGCACGAGGTGTGCTTCCAGCGGCCAATGCGCGGCAAAGGGGACGTAGCTCGTGAAGTGTTCGCCGGTTTGAATGATGCGGGAGCCGTCCTCGCGCTCCTTCTTGAGGGTGTTGGCCAGGAGGGTTTCGGTGCCGCCGTTGTTCTGGAAAAATCGGAGCGATTCTTCGGCGAGGCGCTGGGCCCGAGCCGGAATATAGGAGTAGGCATAGATTTGGCCGTGCGGGTGTTGGAGGGTCACCCCAATATCCTTGCCGCGGTTTTCGAAGGGGAAGACCTGGCGGATGCCTTCCATCCCGGAGAGTTCGCGGGTGCGTTCGGTCCACGCATCAACGACGAGCTTGGCTTGATCATCGCTGAGCTCGCCGAATGAGCCCTCATGCTTCGGGGTGTAGGTGATGACCTCGCAACGCCCGTAAGCCGGGTAAATCTTGCCCCATTCGCCGCGCTCGGGAAGGACGCCAAGGTCCGGGCCAAGCGAGGGAAAACGGTTTTCAAAGACCGCAACCTCATACCGGTCAGGGATTTCGGAGTGCCGCTCCTCGGTGCTGGGGCAGAGTGGGCACTGGTCGGCCGGAGGCATGTAGGTTCGGGTCTGGCGATGCGCGGCAACGGCAACCCAGTCCCCGCCTTCCACGTCAAAGCGTGCCTGGCCCACCGGGGGCCGCGGGTCGAGCGGGCGGTGATCGTGGCGGCGCTCTGGTGGTGTCGTTTCGTCGAAGTAGATGATCTCGCGGCCGTCGGCCAGGTGGTCACGGGTGATGACGGTCATGGGGTGCCTTTGGTGGGTGTGCTGGGTACATTTGCGGGGGTCTTTGCGTACACGATGGTGTCGGGGCCGAGCTGACGTGCGGTGGCTTCGCTTTCCGGGGTGGAGGTGTCGGTGATGACGGTGGCGATCTCGTCCAGGTCCGCGATCTTGGCGAGCGCCCGGACAACGAATTTGTGCGAATCCGCGAGGACGATCACACGCTCGGCATGGGCGGCAAACATTTTGTTGGTCGCGGCCTCTTGCAGGTTGGGTGTGCTCAATCCCGCATCCGGATGGATGCCGTGCACGCCCATGAAACACAGGTCCAGGCTCAGGTTTGCGAGCGATTGTTCGGCGACCGGGCCCACGAGTGCTTCGGACGGGGTGAGTTCGCCCCCGGTCAGGATGAGAGTCACGGTGCTTTCGCCGGTGCCGCCTGCGGGATGGCGAGCCGGGTCGGTTGCCCCCAAGGCATAGAGGCGGGCGGCAAAGGGAAAGGAATTCGTCACCACGGTGAGTGGACCGCGCGCGGCGAGTCCCTCGGCTAGCTGGTAGGTGGTACTTCCGGCAGTGACGCCGATGGTCATTCCGGGGCGGACGAAGGTGAGCGCGTGAGCTGCGATCGCTTGCTTGGCTGCGAGGTGGGTTTCCACGTTGGCCTTGAAGCCCGGTTCAAAGGTGAGCCCGGTTTCCGGACTGACCGCGCCGCCATGGACCTTGCGGACGCGGCCGGTTTCGCTGAGCACATCGATGTCGCGGCGAATGGTCATCTCGGACACGCCAAGCTCCTGTGCAAGATCATTGACCTTGGCGACGCCGCGGGCGGCCACGGATTTGGCGATAAGGCGCTGGCGTTCGGCGGCGAGCATAATACCTTTCGGACAAGAAATGACGTTTTCAAACATTATCAAACAATCGGGGTGCTTGGTAGCGTTTTGGCGGCAGGGGCCGGCGGCGGCCGGCGAGGGGCGCCGGCGGGCGTCGGTGGGTAGGTGTGGTGCGCGGTGGGAAGTCATCGGCTATCGGTGCGAAGTGGTCACTGAGTAACATCGACATCATGAGTGAGCACGAGCAGCAAACCAGCGGACCAGACACCAGCAGCTCGGGTGTGCCCGATTCCGGCGCCGCCCCGGCAACCGGCGCCCAGTTTGAAATCATCCGCGGGCGCGCCCGGGTAGGAGTGTGTGCGCTGGCTGCGGGGTTGCGCTCTTTTCGAGTTGACGGGGTACCGGTCGTCACCGAGTACGCCGACGACTCGATTGCCCCGGGAGGGGCCGGAATTACGCTAGCGCCCTGGCCCAACCGCGTAGCCGGCGGAAAGTGGCGGTATCAGGGCAAAGAGATGCAACTGGACATCACCGAGCCCGCACTCGGCAACGCTATCCACGGCTTGTTGCGCAATACCGGGTACACGCTGGCCGATCTTGGCCCCTTTCACGTCTCACTCACCGCGACAATTTACCCGCAACACGGATACCCGTTCCACTTGGAGCACACGGTCACCTATCGGCTGCTGGAGGATGAATCGCTGCAGGTGACTCAAGCGTTGCGCAACCTGGGCCCCGCCGGTGCCGGCACAGCGCCGGTTGCCCTCGGTGCACACCCTTACCTGTGCCTGGGGGACACCGCACCCGAGGATCTCACCTTGCGTTTTCAAGCCAGCGGAATGATAGAAAACGACGCTCGAAACATTCCGGTGCGCACGGTTGACGCGGGACCCGAGATTGACATCAACGTGGGGATAGACAATCCCGACAATTGTTACGTGGGGGTAGGCGGGGATGCCGATCGCCACGAGTTGCGGCTGGAAAGCGCGGAGGGCCAACAGGTGACCCTGTGGGCGAATGCGCCACTCGATTACTTCCAAATTTATGTGAACAGTAGCTATCCCGGCCGCGGGCGGGCCATTGCGGTGGAGCCCATGAGCGCACCGGCGAATGCCTATAACTCGGGGGAGGGGCTCGCGTGGCTGGAACCCGGGGGCACGTTCGCCGTGCACTGGGGAATCAGCACCGACATATAACTAATTTGGAATACTTAGATGACCGGTGACATATGGAACTATGGAACCAACGTTTTGAGCGGAAAGGACAGTCATGAATCGGGACGGAGGCAAGGAAATCGCCGACAATCAAGCGTTGACGCGTGAAGAAGTGATTACCACCGTTCCGAACGGTATCCGCATTGCCGCCGCCTGGTCCTGGCGGGTTGGTGCCATCCTGGTTTTGGCCGGGATGCTGGTGTGGCTTTTTGCCCCGCTTCGCGTGCTCATCATCCCGCTCCTGATTGCCATCCTGCTCACTGCACTCTTGCTCCCTGCGAAGACATTCCTCATTCGGCATAAAATGCCCAACGGGCTGGCGACGGCCATCCTCATCCTGGCCCTCATTGCCTTTGTCGGCGGCGCGCTCGCGCTGGTTGGCAGGCAACTCTACGTGGGTTTCCGCGAATTGTGGGACAAAGCGCTCGAGGGCCTGACGCAAATCCAACAGTGGCTGGAGTCCGGCCCGCTCCAACTGAGCGCCGATGAACTCGGCCGCATCATCGACAATGTTCAAGGCCAACTCGAAAGCAATAGTTCCAGTATTGTCTCCGGGGCGCTCAACGTTGGTTCTACCGCGGGAGAAGTCGGCGCCGGACTGCTCCTAACCATTTTTGCCCTGATCTTCATCCTCCTGGAGGGGGAGAAGATTTGGAACTGGATCGTGAAACTGGCGCCGGTCCGGGCACGCACCGCCGTGGACGGAGCTGCCCGCAAGGGCTGGAAATCGCTGACCACCTATGTGCGTGTGCAGGTCTTCGTGGCCGCGGTGGACGCCGTGGGTATTGCCGGTCTCGGCGCGCTGATCGGCGTGCCACTCGCACTCCCGCTGGGCGTCCTGATTTTTATCGGCTCCTTCATCCCGATCGTCGGTGCCCTCTTCACCGGCTTCATTGCCGTACTTTTGGCACTGGTCGCCAACGATTTCTGGAACGCCATCGCCATGCTCGCCATTGTGCTGGCCGTGCAACAGTTGGAGAGTCACGTCCTGCAACCGCTGGTGATGGGCAAGGCTGTGAACCTGCACCCCCTCGCCGTGGTGCTCGCCGTCAGCGGCGGCACCCTCGTCGCCGGCATCGCCGGCGCACTCTTTGCCGTCCCCTTGATGGCATTCCTCAACACGACCGTGCGCTACTTGGGCCACAAGCCCTGGCGCACCGAAAGTTCAGCTGAACCGGACGATCTCCAGGACAGTGATACCGACACAACGCCCACGGGCGTGCACGATCGATCCGCAGAAAGTCCCCACAGTGGCACAGACAACTCCCATGAGCGTCCAGACCGTCAGTCTTAGTAAAATCCTGGATGCACAACAACTCCTGGACGGGGTCGTTGAACTCACCCCGGTAGAAACCTCCCGCGCCCTCGGCCGACAAATCGGCTCCGACGTGTACCTCAAATGCGAAAACCTGCAACGCGCCGGCTCCTTCAAGGTACGCGGCGCCTACGTCCGCATGGCGGGTTTAACCGACGCCGAAAAGGCGAAGGGCGTCGTAGCCGCCTCGGCCGGAAACCACGCCCAAGGCGTCGCGGTGGCCGCGGCGAAGCTCGGCATTAAGGCCCGCATCTACATGCCCGTCGGCGTCGCCCTGCCCAAACTCGCAGCCACCCGCGGCCACGGCGCCGAAGTCATCCTGCACGGCAACAACGTCGATGAGGCGCTCGCCGAAGCCGAGCGGTTCGCCGAAGAGACCGGCGCCGTCTTCGTCCATCCCTTTGACAACGCGGACGTCATTGCCGGTCAAGGCACCATTGGCCTGGAAATCCTCGATCAGATTCCGGACGTCGACACGATTGTCATGGGCGTCGGCGGCGGCGGTCTCCTCGCCGGGGTCGCCACCGCGGTCAAGGCCCGCGCCAAAGAACTCGGCCGCGACATTAAGATCATCGGCGTCCAAGCCGAAAACGCCGCCGCCTACCCGCCCTCGCTCGCCGCGGACGCGCTTGTCCCGCTGCAAAGGGTCACCACCATGGCGGACGGCATCGCGGTCGGCCGCCCCGGCCAACTCCCGTTCCAAATCATCCGCGAACTCGTCGATGACGTGGTCACCGTCAGCGAAAACTCGCTCGCCCAGGCTCTCGTGTTCCTCCTGGAACGCTCCAAAATGGTCGTGGAACCCGCCGGCGCGGTCGGCGTCGCGGCCCTCCTCGACGGCACCATCCAAAACTCGGGCACCACCGCGGTCATCCTCTCCGGCGGCAACATCGACCCGATGCTCATGCTCAAGGTCATCCAGCGCGGTCTCGCCGCCGCCGGACGTTACCTCGTGGTCCGCATGCTGCTCCGCGACCTCCCCGGTTCGCTCGCCACCATTTCCCGCATCATCGCCGAATCGGACGCGAACGTCACCGGCGTCGACCACACACGTGTGGGCGGATCAATCTCCATGGGGGACGTCGCCATCACGATCAACATGGAAACCAAGGGCCACGAGCACTGCGAACTCGTGCTCGGCAACCTGCGCGCCGAAGGCTTCCAACCGATCGTCATCGACGGATAGAGCACAACCATGAGCACCCAGGACATCGAGAGAGCCCCGTGGTTCCGCGGGCGCGCGGCGCTTATCGGTTCCGGTGTCGCGGCGCTCGTGATGACCGTCCTGCTCCTGATAGACACCATCTGGCCGCGCTCGCTCTCGGCCCGCTTCGGCATCCTCCCGCGCAATGTGGACGGGCTCGACGGCATCCTCTTCGCCCCGCTGCTCCATGCCAACTTCTCGCACCTGATCTCCAACGCCATCCCGCTTGCGGTGCTGTGTTTCCTGGTCGCCATGGAGGGCTGGCGTCAGCTCGTCACGGTCATCGCGTTCTCATGGCTCGGCTCCGGACTAGTCGTGTGGCTGGTCGGCGCAGGCAACACGATCGGCGCCTCCGGAGTCGTCTTCGGGCTCTTCGGCTACCTGCTCACCCGCGGCATCTACACGAAAAACTGGCGGCACTGGCTGCTCGCGGCCGTCCTCTTCCTCATTTACGGCTCCATCCTCTGGGGCCTCACACCGCTCGCCGGCCCGGGCATCTCCTGGCAGGGCCACGCCGCGGGCTTCGCGTCGGGCGTCCTCGCCGCGCTCTTCCTCAGCCGCCGCCGCGCCTCCCGGTGACCGCGATCGAGGCGTGGTGGTCACCCATGCGCGCGGGTGACCGCGATCGCGCAAGTACAGTCACCCTGACGCCCACGCAACCACAAAGAACGACGGCGATGCCCACCTAGGTGGGCATCGCCGTCGTACATTGGGGTACTTGGTGAGCTAGCCGGTGAATGGTTTGGCGGAAAGAATTTCCACCTTGATTTGTTTGCCGTTGGGCGCTTCGTAGCTGGTCTTGTCGCCGGCCTTGAGCCCGTGAATCGCGGCGCCGAGCGGGGACTTTTCGGAGTAGACATCCAGGTCCGAGTCTCCGGCAACCTCGCGCGAGCCGAGGAGGAACTTCTCCTTGGTTCCGGCGACCTTCGCCTCGATGAGCATGCCGGGGCCGACCTCGCCATTATCCTCGGGCGCCTGGCCGACCTCCGCGGTCTCCAGGAGCTGGGTGAGCTGGCGGATGCGCGCCTCGGTCTTGCCCTGCTCTTCCTTGGCCGCGTGGTAGCCGCCGTTTTCCTTGAGGTCGCCCTCGGAGCGTGCTTGCTCAATACGTGCCACAATCTCGGCACGGCCGGGACCGGAAAGGTACTCCAATTCCTCTTTGAGGCGGTCGTACGCTTCTTGGGTCAACCAGGCTACTGGTTCGCTGCTCGTTGACACGTGTCACTCCTTGGTTTTGTTGTCCGCGCGAGGTTGCGCGAACTTCTCTGCCGCCGGTTTGCTCCAGCGCAATGACAAGCAAACACCCCGCCTGTCACATGCCTCAAACCGTGGCCTGCGCGTCAAACGGGGCGAAGTTATTGAAATAGCATACGGAGTTGGCGCGCCGAATGCGAACACCGCGCGGGGTTTGTGTCCAGATTGAGACCTATTGGGCGATCCAGCAGGAGTTGACGTTGCCGGTCGCGCCGGGGGCGTCGGTGCGCAAAGAGACCGTGTACATGGTGGTGCGGCCGTTGTTTTCGCCCTCGCTTGGCGCGTTCGGCGGGATTTCGATGACCTTCCAACCGGTGACGGCCTTGCTTTCCTCCATCGCCTGAACCGCGCAATATGCGGTGTCGGCCGGGTTTTTCGTGACCCTGAATGTGACGTCGACGCGGGTGTTGTCGATGACTTGGAAACCGACGTCCTGGGCCGATACTTGGCCGGCCGGTTTGATGTTGAACAGTGCCACGATTCCGACCATGACCACCAGCGCACCGCCGATCAGCCACCAGCGTAGCTTTGCGGACAGGCGAGGCTTTTCGCTCTGCCCGTACCTGTTGGCTAGTCTGGTTTCTGGTGTTGACACCCCAATAGTTTATGGCGCGCAGGCGCTCTTTACAGAATCGAAGGATGCCCCATGGATTCCAGCAGCGACGCGCTTTCCGCACCGGGCCGCGAACCATTGCGGCTGTTGACCGTGCACGCGCACCCGGATGACGAAGCAAGTAAGGGCTCGGCAACCATGGCCAAATACGTGGCCGAGGGCGATGAGGTCATGGTGGTCACCTGCACCGGCGGTGAACGCGGCGACATTCTGAACCCTGCGGTCAACGCCGTGCCACAGGCGCACTGGGATTTGCCGGGGCTGCGCCGGGTGGAAATGGCTCGTTCTCAGGCCGCGCTTGGCGTCCAACACGTATGGCTCGGTTTTATGGACTCGGGATTGCCCGAGGACCCGGAAAAGGAGCCGCTCCCCTTTGGTTCCTTCGGCACCCTTCCGCTCAGCATCGCCTCGCGCCCCTTGGTGCGGCTCATCCGCCGGTTCAAGCCGCATGTGGTGGTCTCCTATGACGAAAACGGCGGCTACCCGCACCCCGATCACATCATGGCGCACCGGGTGGCGGTTGAAGCGTTTCGCGCCGCCGCCGATCCCTCCCTATACCCGGAGGCGGGCGAGGCGTGGGCTCCGGCCAAGCTTTACTATGACCGCGCCTTCAACCCGGAGCGCTTCCGCGCGATTCACCAGGCGTTTGAAGACGAGGGCGTCCCCTCGCCCTACGCGGAGTGGATTGCCAAGCGCTTCGACGAAAATACCGAGGGCCAGGATCCGGCGGCGCCGGTTCACGAAACAACCACCCAGGTTAATATCGGCGATTACATCGGTGCCCGCGAAGATGCCTTGCGGGCGCACGCCTCGCAAGTGGACCCGAACGGCTTTTTCTTCGCGGTGTCCCCGGATATGCAACGCCGTGCCTGGCCGTGGGATGATTACACTCTGATCTCATCTTCGGTTGAGACTCAGGTTCCCGAGTCAGACTTGTTTGCAGGCCTGCGCGCGGGCCATACCGCAACCCCCTAGGAAACGAGCACCGTTGTATTCCGCCCTGTCCCTGTTCCTCTCTGCCACCGGCACGCCCGAACCGCAACCGACGCTCAATCCGAGCATCGACCCAAACGACGTCACCCCCGGCGCCATCGGCTTCTTTGTGACCGCGGCCGTGGTGATCATCGCGATCCTGCTCATGTTGGACATGGTTCGACGTATCCGCCGTATCCGCTACCGAGAAATGGCCGAGCAGAAGCTCCTGGCGCAGCAGGAGGCAAAGAACGACGGCGATGCCTCCAACCAGCCCACCTCACCCGAGCCTTCCCCACCAGCAAAAAAGTAGGCGCAGATTAACAAACTTGTGCGGAATTCCGTACAACTTCGGTGATCTGCGCCAACTTTTCCGTTCGGGACGTTCGGGATGGGAGAGCCGGGCGGACGGGGGCCTCAGTGATTGGACAGGACCGCGAACATCACCGCAATGTAGTGGCAGACAAACCCGCCAACGGTGAAGGCGTGGAACAGTTCGTGGAAACCAAACCAGGTGGGGGAGAAGTTCGGCCGCTTGAGCGCATAAAAGACCGCCCCCGCGATGTACATGGCCCCGCCGACGCAAATCAAGATCGCGGCCGGGATGCTCGCGGCAAAAAAGTCGGGTATGAACAGGAGCGCCGCGCAGCCGAGCATGACATAGATCGGGACGTAGAGCCAGCGCGGCGCGTGATGCCACAAGAGGCGGAACGTGATTCCGGCAATGGTCGCGGACCAAATCACCCACAGTAGTATGCTCGCCTTATCTGAGGGCAATAACGTCACCGACAGCGGTGTGTAGGTGCCAGCAATGAGCAACAAAATGTTGGTGTGGTCTAGACGTTTAAGGACCGCCTTGACCTTGGGCGACCAGTTCCAACGGTGGTAGGTCGCGCTGATGCTAAAAAGCAGGACGGCGGTGAGAGCGTATACGGCAGAGGTCACCTTGTCGATGCCGGTTGGCGCCAGACAAATCAGCACAATGCCGCCCGCAATCGCAAAGGGCACCATGACCAGGTGTATCCAGCCGCGCCACTTGGGTTTCAGCTCGGCAAGAACGTCCGAGGCGTGCGGATGTGTGTCCTCACGGGCGGCCTCGAGCGGCGCAGAGGAGGGTTCGGTGGAAGCAACTGGCATGGCAAGAAGTTTAGCCTACCGGCCAGTCAACTAACTGGGAGTTCACTCAACCTGCGAGCGTTGACGCGGTAAGGTGCTTAGTGGCGGTAAACCGCGAATGCGGCACCGGCCGCAGCATGCGAATCCAGCGGAAAGGACGTGCCAGATGCTCAGCCTGCCATCCTTTCTCTACCGATTTTATGAGCGCCGCTTGGCCCGCGGGCTCGTCCCGGAGCGTATCCCACAGCACATCGGGGTCACCGTTGACGGCAATCGCCGTTGGGCAAAACAAATGGGCGCGTCCACCGGGCACGGCCACCAAGCCGGAGCCGATAAGATTCTCGAATTTCTGGGCTGGTGCCATGAACTCGGCGTCAAGGTTGTGACGCTCTACATGCTTTCCACCGACAATTTGAACCGCTCGGCCGAAGAGCTCGAGCAACTTCTGGGCATCATTTCTAATACCTTGGAGCGCCTCGATGAGGACGAACGCATCAACGTGCATGCCGTCGGCGCCCCAGAAACACTGCCCGCACCGCTTGCCGAACAACTCGCCCGCCTCGCCGAAAAAACCCATGAAGCAAACCTATTGCACGTCAATGTGGCCGTGGGCTACGGCGGCCGGCGCGAGATCGTGGACGCGGTCAAGGAACTCCTGGAAGACTCCGCGGCGAAGGGCAAGGACGTCACCCAAATTGCCGCCGAGCTCTCCGACACCCAAATCTCCGATTACCTCTACACCCGCGGCCAACCAGACCCCGATCTCATCATCCGCACCTCCGGCGAACTCCGGCTCTCCGGTTTCCTCATGTGGCAAAGCGCCTACAGCGAGTTCTACTTTTGCGAAGCGTTGTGGCCAGCCTTCCGGCGCGTCGACTTCTTGCGTGCGCTCCGCGACTACGCCAATCGCCAGCGTCGCTTTGGCGCGTAGCCGCGCCGGGCACAGCCGGCATCGCCGGCGACAGCCTGGCACCACCTGGCCCGCACGTTCAACCTGAACCTCAATTCACCAAGAGTTAATGTGCGACACACGCGAATACGGGGGTACGGTCAGTCACCCGAGGCGTAGTGTCTGTGTCATCGGCCGGTAATTCCGCCGGCAGATCGGGAGGCCACACGATGGATCACGGTGCACAGCATCGATTCAGCACAGGGGCCGGCACCGGCCCGCGTGGCCTCGCCGTCCACCGCACATTTCGAGGCGGGGCCCTGCGCCCCGGTCTGGAGCAATAGTGGCTGCACCAACCGACACCACCGTCATGGACACCACCGAAGAATCACAAGCCAGGATCGCACACCAACGCGAGCCTGGCTTGAGTGTTTCCGGCGCGGAATCCACCGGCACTAAGACCTTCGTCATCGACACCTCCGTCCTGCTCTCCGACCCGCGC
Organism: Haematomicrobium sanguinis DSM 21259; assembly: GCF_000688395.1. Taxonomy (GTDB): domain Bacteria; phylum Actinomycetota; class Actinomycetes; order Actinomycetales; family Micrococcaceae; genus Haematomicrobium; species Haematomicrobium sanguinis. The sequence goes on from NZ_JIAG01000003.1 coordinate 55,831, forward strand.
GCCATCATGCGCTTCGCCGAGCATGAGGTCGTCTTGCCGATCGTGGTCATCACCGAACTGGAGAAGAAACGGCATGACCCCGAACTCGGCTACTTCGCCCGCAAAGCGCTGCGGCTCCTCGACGATCTGCGGATCGAACACGGCGGTCTCAACCAGTTCATCCCGATCGGCACCGACGGCGGCTCGCTGCGAGTAGAACTCAACCACATTTCCACCGAGGTGCTCCCGGTCGGATTCCGCGGTACCGACAATGACTCGCGCATCCTGGCGGTTGCCAAGAATTTCTCTGACGAGGGTCGGGACGTCACGGTCGTCTCCAAGGACCTGCCCATGCGCGTCAAGGCGTCGGCGATGGGCCTGGACGCGGATGAGTACCGCAACGAATTCGTCAAGGATTCGGGGTGGACAGGGGTCGCCGAGTTGGAGGTGGGCGAGGAAATCGTCAACGCGCTGTATGAAAACCAAGCAGTGGAGTACGACGACGCCACTCGCCTCCCAGCCAACACCTCCTTAATCTTGACGAGCGTGCGCGGCTCCGCGCTCGCCCGCGTCGGCGCCGACGGCAAGATGCGGCTTGTCCGGGGCGACAAAGACGTTTTCGGGCTCCATGGACGCAGCGCGGAACAGCGCCTCGCGATTGACCTGTTGAGCGACCCGGAGGTCGGGATCGTCTCGCTCGGCGGGCGGGCCGGTACCGGCAAGTCCGCGCTTGCACTGTGCGCCGGACTCGAAGCGGTGATGGAGCGGCGCGAGCATCGCAAGGTTGTGGTGTTTCGACCGCTCTTTGCCGTGGGTGGCCAGGAACTCGGATATCTGCCCGGGGACCAGGGCGAAAAAATGAACCCTTGGGCGCAAGCGGTCTTCGACACTCTCGGCGCCCTCGTCTCCCAAGAAGTGGTGGAAGAAGTCATGGACCGCGGCATGTTGGAGGTGCTCCCGCTCACGCATATTCGCGGACGCTCCCTGCATGACTCGTTCGTCATCGTTGACGAGGCCCAGTCGCTGGAAAAGAACGTGCTGTTGACTGTGATGAGCCGGATCGGGCAGAACTCCAAGATCGTGCTGACTCACGATGTCGCCCAGCGCGACAACCTGCGCGTCGGCCGGCATGATGGGGTCGCGGCCGTGGTGGAAACGCTCAAGGGCAACGGTCTCTTCGGGCATGTGACTCTCACCCGTTCCGAGCGCTCGCCGATCGCGGCCCTCGTGACCGACCTATTGGAGCGCGCCGAAATCTAACCCCCAGCCCGTCTATGTAGCGCGACACGCCGAGGGAAACACCATTTCCTCGGCGTGTCGCGCTACATAGACGGGGGGAGAGGGAGGGTGCGGGGCGACGGCGGCGACGCGCGTGATGAAGGCGAGCAACGCCGTCGTACCTGATGTTGCGCTACGTCACCGGTGTGCCGCGGCCGCCAACTCAGCCATGCTGACGGTCTGCCCGGTGTGTCTGGATTCTTCCGCCGCCCACACGAGTGCGTGCGAGCGGAAGCTCGTGCTGGCGTTTGCGGCGTCCGCCTCAGTTGGGTTTTGCAGCGCATTCAGGAAGGCGAGGATCAGCTCATCGTCGGCGCCGCCATGGCCGTCGGCGGCACTCGCTCCGCCCCGAGTGGCAAGGTCGATGGTTCGTTCGGTGTTGGTTGCGAAATCTAGGATTTTCAGCCGGGTGCCGTCGCCCTCGATACGGCCCGCGGTGCCGAAAATGCGAGTTTTGCGGAAGTCCAGTTCGCTGAAGGCAACGGCGGTGAAGGAAGCGGTGGAACCGTCGTCGAACTCGATATTGGTGATTTGGTGGTCGGCGACATCATTCTGCCCGTTAAACACGCATTCGCCGTAGGGGCCGTTCGCGAGGGCGTCCATAACCGAAGCCTCGGAGACATGCGGGGTGAGGACGCCGAGCGGCCACACTTCGCCAACCGGATCGCCCAGGAATCGGCGGTAGATGGTGGGCGCCGAGTACGCGCAGGTGTTGACGAGCACGCAGTCCAGACACCGATTGGCGGCACCGGCTGGCTTATTCTCGGGGCGGAAGTAGAACAGGCTCCCAAAGGAAGACACCTTGCGGGCTTCGCGTCCGCTGATGAAGGTAATCCAGTCCAGATCGTGACTCGATTTGGCCAAGAGCATGGGGCTGGATGTCGCTTCTCGGGCCCAATTTCCGCGAACGTACGAGTGCGCAAAGTGCCACCAGCCGATCGGTTCCACGTGCTCAATTGACACCAGGGTTCCGATGGTTCCCGCATCCAAAAGGTCTTTGAGCGTGCGGGTGTAGAGGCTGTACCGCAACACATGCGCCACCATAAAAATGCTCCTATTGCGCTCCACCGCCTCCACAATTCGTCTCGCGTCCGCTTCGCGCGGGGCCATCGGTTTCTCCAGCAAGATGTTGTAGCCGGCATCGGCAAGCGCGACGGCGGGTTCGGTGTGCAAGGCATCCGGGGTGGCAATGATCACGGCATCCGCGGCGGGTTGCGCGGTGGCGAACTCGCGCCACGTTGCGAAGGTGTGCTCATCTGCAATGCCGTAGGTCTGCTGGAACCGGGTGCGAACCTCTTCGCGCGGGTCGGCGATGCTGACGATCGCGGAGCGCCCGGTGGCGGCGGCAATTTTCGCGTATTGAGTGCCGCGTGCGCCGCCGCCAATGACGGCGAGGCGGAGGGGAGTGGCGGGCATGGTGGCCTCCATTGTTGGCTGGGGTGCTCGGACGCGCGGCTGGCCCGTCCGAGCACCGGTTGGGGTTAGCGCAGTTGCACTTCGTTCAAGGCGATGGTGCCCCAGGTGGTGTTCGCCCGGGTGATCTGGATTTCAAATCGCGTGGCGGTGACTGGCGCGGGGAAGGTGAGAGTCTTTTCTTCCACCGTCGAAGAGTTTGAATTCCAGGTGATGGTGGCGTTGGACAGAACCGGAATCCATGCGCCGTTGTCGCCATTACGCGCCCGGATGCTCACCTGTGTTGGGCCTTGCCCACCTCCAAAGTGCGCGAAAAGGCTAATTTGGTTGGTAGTGATCCGGCGAGTATCGATTTGCACGTAGCCCTGCCCGGTGGAGGTCGATGCCCAGGACGTCGCCGGGTTAGTGTCCGTGAGGTATGCGCTCGAGTTTTGGTCCCGTTCGCCGAGATTGCCAGTGGCGGCCATGCGGTAGCTCGCGCCAATGTCGCTCACGGTTGCGGGCACTCCTGCCGGCGTCTTCGCGACGACCCGCAGGCCGTCGGTGCTGGGCGTATTGGGCAGCGCCACCTTCTTTATCTGTGTGCCGCCATTTTGCGACCAGGTCAGTGGGACGTCGGTGAGTTGGCTGACCCATGCCGAACCGTCCCAGGTTTGAACATCTATGGCGGATGGTGCTCCGTTGGTTGGATCGGCGGCGATGGTGAGTGCGTCAATGGTGCGTTTCTCGCCGTAACGCACCTCGAATTGGTTCGGTGCCGGACTCGCTAGCGTTTTGCTCACCGCGTGTTGGAACGCGCCGAGGTCGGTCGCACCGTCGGGGACCGGCGTCCCGGAAATGTCGGCGCTCTGCCCATCGGTGGTGATGCCCTTGTTCAGCACGTCCGGGTTTGTCGCGACGTAGCCTGCGAGGTAGGCGCGGACTTGCTCCTTGCCGATCTTGCCGTCAGCGGGCAGTTGCACGCCGGGGTTGGCGAATTGGGGATCGAGGGTCATCGCGGTGGGATCGTTGGCCGGGGTGCTCGCCGTGGTGCCGTTTTCCCAGTACACATTATTGGAGTACGACGACGTGCGGTCGCCTTGGTAGCGATAGGTCGCCTTGGCGGGGTTCACAAAGATGTTATTAAACAAGAGTTGGCTTTGTCCGGTCTGATTGCGCACCCAAGCCTCTTGTTTCTCAGGGGTTGTCTCCCCGTTGATGGTCGTGCGGGTTGCGGTCGGCTCGCTGGTTCCGACAATGGTGTTGTTGTAGGCGCGGGTATTGCCGCATCCAGACCACAGGCTGAAGGTTCGGCGTTTGTCATTTACGCTCACGTTGTAGCGCACCTGGTTGTTCCAGGAACTGATCAGGCACATGAAGAAGCCGCCCTCATTATCTTCGGTGACGTTGAATTGCACCGTCGAATTTGTGGTACCCATATCCGCGTCAAAAGCCTGGGCGTCGACAGCTCCGAGAGATGTGTACAGGCCGGTGTACCCGGTGCGGCGGACCACGTTGTACTGCACCAGTATGTTGTTGGTGCCTTGCCACCAGATAGCGACGTTGCCGCCGCCAGCGACAAGTTGCCGGGAAGCCGCGCGGTCTACGGTGTTGTATTCCACCACGGCGTTGTCCGCGTACTGCGGGGTGATGCCGCCGCCGGTGGTGTCATGCACGTAATTGTCGCTGATGACCGGTGCGTCAAATGCCCGGCGTTGGGCGCTGAGCTCGGAGGTGGGGATTCCGGTTTCATTCGGATATATCTGGCAGTTGGCGCACCAGGTGGTGAAGGTGGATATACCGTAGGCGTTGATGTCGCCGACCTCGTTGCCGGTGATTTTGAGCTTGGAGTACCAGGTGGGCACCGAATTGCCGCGCACGCCGACCGCGATGCCCCCATTGCCGATGCCACCGGACTTTCCTTGACCATCGACGGAGTGGACATAATTGTTTTGGATGACGATGCCGTTAATTTGACCGATGTCTTTGGCCTCGACGTAGATGCCACGGTAAATGGAGTTTGTGGACGTGGTAAATGCGGCAGAATTGGTCACTTCCAGGTCTTGGACGCGCAGGTATTGAGAGTTTTTCACGTAGACCGCGTTGGTGACCGTGGCATTACCGTTAATGCGTGCACGGCCTTGCCCGTACGAGCCCACGATGATGGGGGCGGTTTCGGTGCCGACTCCGGTCACGTTGAGACTGCCGGTCCAGGTCGAGCCGCCTTTGAGCAGCAGCCGATCCCCGGCGTTCAGCGTGAGCGAGCTGGCCTTTTTTAGGCTCTTGAATGGCGCGCTTTCCGACGTGCCGGCGTTGGCGTCGTCGCCTGCGAGCGAATCGACATAATACGTTGTCGCTGACGCCTGAGCGGAGCTGGCAGTAAGTGTGGCCTGAACCGGGACGGTTGCGCTTGACAGCAGGCTGGCCGTAGCGACGAGCGCCAATCCTTTCCTCAGGCCAGATGGTGGGAATTTCATGAGGGATCTCCTTACTTGACGGCGCCCATGGTGGCACCTTCGACAATTCGTCTGCCTGCCCAGGCGTACAGCAGAACGATGGGCCCAATCACGAGGACGACCCCGGCAAAAAGGGCGCCCCAATTGGAGGTGTATTGGAGGGAGTAATACATGTTGAGCAATGCCGCAGGAAGAGTGCGTAGCGCTCCGTCTGGGACCAACACCAAAACAAGGAGCGTTTCATTCCAGGCGCCGATGGCGGTAATCATGGCGACGGTTGTCAGGGGTCCTTTAGCGAGTGGAAGCATGATGCGGCGGAAGGTCGTCCACGGCCCCGCGCCGTCCAGTGCGGCCGCCTCTTCGAGCGAGGCCGGCAATGACTTGAAGAAGGCCGTCAAAATGAACACCGTCCATGGGATGGCTGTCGCCGAGTACAAAATGATGAGCCCGATCCTGGGGTCCCAGACCCCGGTGACCCAATCCACCATGAACATTCCGAATGAGGTGTTCATGAGGAAAAAAGGAATGAGCACGCTTTGCATGGGAAGAGCGATTCCTAAGGCAAAGTAGTAGGTCAACCGATCTGCGCCGCGTCCGGTCATGCGTGCAAGTGCGTAAGCGGCCGGAGTGGATACGGCGAGCACAATGATCAGCGTTGCACCGACAAAGACGAGGGTCGCCAAGGTGGCCTGGCCGAAGCCCGCTACCGTCCATGCCGTGACGTAGTTGTCCCACTCGATCTTGGAGGGAAGAGCAAATGGGCCTAAAAGTATTTCTGACGTCGATTTGAAGGACGTCATGATCACCCAGACGAGCAGACCGATATTGAAGATTCCCCAGGCCCACAACATGAACTTGCACAGCCAGGGGACCAGCGAGTCGCCGCAGAAACGGGTAAACCTGCGCCATGCGCTAGGAGTGGGCTGCGAAGCTACGGCGTTTCGGTGAGTCGGGGTGACGGTTTTATCCGGGGCGGTCATAGTGGTGCTCAAAATTCGACTCTTTCTCTGCGGGTCAGCAGGCGAACCAGGACCAGCAAGATCGCCGATAGGATCACCATGAGGACGCCGATGGCGGCGGCAATGCCAAGTTGGGGAAGCCCAGAATTTCCGTTAAAGAGCAGGAACTGTTGAACGGCTACAGTGCGCGCTCCGGGTGGGACCGTCGAGTTAGCGCTTCCGGTAAACGCCAGCACAATCTCAAAAATCTTGAGCGAGCCGATGACCCACAATGTTGCAGCAGTGGCAAAGACATCCCAGGTGAGGGGAAGCGTGATGGTGCGAAACGCCTGAACCTTCGTCACGCCTTCTAGCTTGGCCGCCTCATAGAGTTCCTTGGGGATGGTATCGACAGCTGCCAGCAAGATGAGCGCATAAAATCCCGCGGCGGACCAGGCGAGGCCCACAATGATGCACATAAAGACGAGATCGGGTCCCAGCCAATTTTGCGGGGGAATCCCAAAGAACCCGAGAACCCCGTTGAGAGCGCCCCGCGAGTCAAGCGCGAAGCTAAGTGCGGCGCCGATGGCTATCGGGGAGATGATGTTCGGCAGGTAAATGATGGACCTCAGGAATTTGCGGCCGCGCATTTGCTGCATCACGACCATCGATCCGAAAGCAACCGCGAACACGAGTATCCCGCCGGCGACGGCAAGCACCACAGTGTTGCCGAAAGACTGCAAAAAGGTAGGGTTCGTGAGCACCTCAATGTAGTTGCTCAGGCCAATGAACTTCGGCTCTACACCCAGTCCAGACCATTCGGTCAGACTGAAATAAAACCCTACAATGGACGGGAGGACAAACAGTAGCGTGTAGATCAGGACCGCGGGCATCAGGAACGCCCGCAGTCCCTTCTTATGTGCGAGTGTTTTCACTTGTTGGACTTAAGGAATTCTTCGGTCTTGGATTTTCCTTGGCCGACAAACTGTTCCGGCGTGACTTGGCCGAAGATGAGTTGGTCGCTGAGCGGAAGCATCGTGTCCTTGAACCACGCGGGGATCTTCGCCGGGGCGTTGTCCATGTAGCCCGTGGTTTGGGTCGCTTCCAAGACGTTCTTCTGCATTGCCTGCAAGGACTCCGGGGCCACGGCGTCTTTGCGGGCCGGAATATTCAGTGCATCTGTACCGATCTTGTCCGCCCATTTCTTGTTGACAAGGAAGATGATGAACTGCTGGGCGCCGGCCGCGTTCTTGGCTTTGCTGGACACACACCATCCCAAGGTGTTGAGCTCGGCAACGGGCTGGGACGAGTCTCCGAATTCGGGAAACGCGAACGTTGAGAGCTTCGCGGAACTGGGCGCCACGGCCTTGACTTCACCGGCTAGCCACGAGCCGTTGTTGTCCAGCACATAGTCTCCTTGCGCCCAGGCGTTTTGTGCGTTGGGGTAACGCGAACCCTCGTAGCCTTTTTGGAAGAAGTTCTTTTCCCGGAGCATGGCAACCTGCTTGGCCGCTTCAAGAACCCGCGGATCGTCCCAGGCAGATGCGTCTTGGCCGAGGTTGAGGATGCTTCCGGCACCGGCACTGCGAAGCATCAACCAGTAGAACCAGAGAATGTTGTAGGAGGAGTTGCCACCCTCTTGGGCGATGGGGATCTGCCCTTGAGCTTTCGCTTCGGTCATGAACTTGACGAGGTCATCCCAGGTTTGCGGGGCGTTGGAAGCCAATTCTGGTTGCTTGGCTGCATCGAACCAGATACCGCCGGACAAGATGGTGTGCGGGATAAACCCTTGACCCTGATTATCCGAAGAACTCTTGAGAACTGGTTCCACAAATACCGAACGGACGGTGGCATCTTCGCCGTAGATTTGTGCGTCGAGAATGGGATTTAAGTCCGCGATGAGATCGCGTTCGCGGAATACCGGGACGTGGTCCGGGGCGCTATCAAACATGTCCGGGCCGGAACCGGTGGCCGCCGCGTTAATGATGTCCTGCCGCCCGGTTTGTCCCAGTGTGCGAATCTTGATGGTGACGCCGCTTTCCGCCTGGAACTCCTTGGCGGCTTCGGCGAAAATTTTGGCTTGCGGAGTGTCAGCGGGCCAAGACGTCCAGTAGTCGACGGTGCTACCCGACGCGGCCTCGGTGGCTTGCGTTGCGCCCGAAACTTTCTGACCACATGCGGCGAGGGTCAGCCCCATCGCTCCGGTAGTGAACGCAGCGAGTACAGTTCTGCGAGACGGCAGTGTCATGGTGAAACCCTTCACGAGTGAAACGAGCCGAGCTCTGAGCTCGATGTGATCTAGATAATATGCAAGGTCATTGCATAAATCAAGAGTTGGAGGGTTCACGGTCGGTAATACTGCTCTTGGCTATGCGGTAAAGACGGTGGCGTCGGCAAGTTCCAGCGCATTGCGAACAGCGCCATCCAGTACCGAATCCGGTCCAGAGAGCCCCGGCAGCACAGCGGTCGGTGTCAGCACGCGGGGGGCAATCTCGGTTTCCAGGTTCTCACTGAGCGCGATTCCGATCTCCTCCGGTATCCCGGTGACGACGACTGCATCGGGGTCGAAGGACAACACGAGAGCGGCCAGCCCGGAGTTAAATTCGCGTGCGACCTCCTGGATCCGCAAGCGACGTTCCTTGTCCGGTAGCGCGGCGATCCCCGCAAGCGGAGTGTCAATCTTGGACCATCCCACTTCCTCCAGCGCGCCGATTTCGCCCGCAGCACCATTGCTGCCCCGGTGCAGGCGGCCGTTCAATATGATCCCGGCGGAGGCGCGGCGTCGAACCAACACGACGATCACATTCTTGAGATCGGGGCGGTGCAATCCCTCGCTTAGGGCCGCGAGATTGGCATCGTTTTCCACGGCCACCCTTGCCGCAAGCAACCGCGCGAGGTCGGCGCCGATGGAAGACTCCTGCCACGAGGGCAAGACCACCGAACGCGAGATGCCGCCGTCAGGGCCCACCACACCGGGCACCGATAGGGTCACGGCCAAGAGCGCCGAAAGGTCGATGCCTGCCTTAGCCGTGGCGGCACCGAGAATTCGATGCAGCCAGTGTGCATCTAACGAGTCCACGCTTTCTGGCTCAAAGGTTACTTCCGCGAGCGTGTTGAGGCCCAGGTTCGCAATACGCACCGTGACCGAATGCAGATCGACGTCCACACCGGCGACCGCTCCGAAATCTTCGTTGAAGGCAAACAGCCGTGCGGGTCGACCGCGCGCACCGTTGCTTGCCGGTGCCGGTGTTTCGCTGACCCAACCCAGACTTACTAGGGAATCCAGAACGGTGGATAGCGTCGGTCGGGAGAGGCCGGTGACCTCGTGCAGATCGGTGAGCCGCAAGGGCTCTTCGGCCAAACGCAGCGCGCGCAAAGTCGCTTGGGAATTGACCTGGCGCAGGAACGAGGTGGCCGAGACCACCTCGGGAGTCACCGGCGTGGGCATATCGTGAAGGATGCGCGGGCGCTCCCGGGACGGCCCTTCGCCCGCACGCCTTGCTCCGCTTTCCATGCCTTCCCCCTCTTGCAAGTGAAATGCTCCTATCCAGTGTGCACGTCCGGCCAGAAGTCTACGCTGAGTTGGCGATGAGCGAGAGCACCCCGAGCCCCGCCTGCGGGTGACCGAAATTCCATGGCGCGTCCCGCCGAGAAAGGCGAGCATCGCCGTCGTCCTTCCTCATCTATGTAGCGCGACACGCCGAGGAAAACCGCATTTCCTCGGCGTGTCGCGCTACATAGACGGGGAGCGGAGGGACCAGGAGATGTGCTCGCGCACGTCGGTGAGCGGGGCGTCGTCCGGGATGAAGAGTTCGTCCAGCATGTATTCGTCGACTCCCAGGATTTTCAGGTCGTGTCCCGCGCCCGCGTGCGGCCCATCCAGCGCGCGGCTGCGCACGCACACCGCAGTGTCCAGGTCCAAAGCGATCTCGGTCGGGGCCTCAGCCACGAGCTCGAAACCGGGGTATGCGGGCCGGTAATACGGCGTGCGGGTGAGGGTAGCGACCCACGCCCGGCGCCCGTCAATATCCTCCTCCCGCAGGTCATCGAGGCGGGTCGGATTCAAGTAGGGTGTTTCAAATGCCACCGGCGCACTGCCGGCGATCTCCGCGGGGTCCAGCAACGCCGCGAAGTGCGCGTCTTGGTAGATCGGCTCGCCGTAGGCGGCCTGGGGGCGGCGGGTCACCAGGCCCTGATCGTCATAGACCGGGGTGACCAATTGCGGGGGCAAAAGCCAGGACGCGCGGGTGTCGGCAACGTAAAAATCCGCACGCGAATCGTTGATGCTCGTGGTGCTGTAGAGCAACTGGCCGTCCGCATTCTCCACCCGGAGGGCGCCGGGGCGGCGCACCCAAAAGCGCGTGGCAGCTGCGTTGTCGCCGGGCGCGGACACCGTGAATCGCAACGAATCCCACCGCCACGGCGAGGAGCGGGCAAGATTGCGGAAGGAGTCCGGGGTGAGCGTCATGGCAGACATATCCACAAGTCTAGGGCGCGCGCCAGCGCCGCGCACCGGATGTGGGATACCGTGTGCTCATGGTGGAACTTGTGGGGGACATATGGGGGAGCAGCGCACTCGCCGGTGTGTTTCTTGTTCTCGCGCTGGCGGTGTATGTCGCTGCGACGGCGACCCTCACGGTGATCGACTTTCGCGAGCACCGGCTCCCGAACAGGATCATTTTTCCCGGGCTCGCCGTTGCCCTTCCGCTCTTGTGCGTGACCGGGCTGCTTGCGGGAGAGCCCATGCGGGCCCTCGGTGCGGTGGGCGGGGCGGCCGGGGCGTTTGCGGTCTTCTTCCTGATCAGATTTATCCATCCGCCGGCCATCGGATACGGCGACGTCAAGCTGGTAGCACTCTTGGGCGCCTATCTTGGTTTTGTGTCCGTGGAGGCGATTCTTTGGGCGCTCCTGCTCGCGTTCCTGGCCGCCGGACTGGTGAGCCTCGCCCTGGTTGCGGCCCGGCGCGCCACCAGAAAAACCGCCATCGCCTTTGGCCCGTATCTCATCCTCGGCAGCACGCTCGCCCTAATTTTCGCGTGATAGATTCGCCTCATGCCCACCCCAGACTTTGTCCTTGAGCTCCGGAAAAAGATCGGCCATGACCTGATGTGGAGCCCCGGGGTCGCCGGCGTGGTGATCAACAAGGCGGGCGAAGTGCTGCTGGGACGCCGCGCCGATAACGGCGAGTGGACCACCATCACCGGCATGCTGGATCCGGGCGAGCATCCCGTTGACGGGCTGCTTCGCGAAATCGAAGAGGAAACCGCCGTCCAGGCTCGCGTGGAGCGGTTGATCGAGGTCAGCACCACCGATGTGGTCACCTTCGCGAATGGGGATCGGTCCCAGTTCCTCACCTTGGCGTTCCGGTGCGCCTATGTGGGTGGTCAGGCAATGGTGAACGACGACGAATCCGCCGACGTAGCGTGGTTTGCTCCAGAGGACTTACCGCCGATGCGTCCGGCTCACACCCGACGGGTAGCGGTTGCGCTCGGCAAGGAACCGCTACCCGATTATTTGCGCTGATTCCCGCTTCCGTGGCCGCGATCGGCGGCCCTATGTAACATTTAGGTTTCGAGAGTAACCGGTGGCGTTCTCGCGGCAATTCCTGTGACATCACCCACTTTTCCGGTGGGTACCGAAACGGCACTATTGCCGCCTACACACAGGAGTCATCATGAACACGCACCGTTTGAGGGGACCGGTCGCACTCATTGCGGCGCTGGCTCTCGCTGCGCTTCCCGTCACCGGGGCCATGGCGCAAACGACAAGCGAGCCAACGGATCCGTCCACCGCCGCGGAGACCCCGAGCGCCGCCGCGACCCCGACCGACGCAACCGAGGAACCGACGGCGGATCCCACGCCTGAGCCCTCAGTTACCGATTCAGGGGCACCCACCGAGGACCCGGCCGTCACCGAATCCCCCACTGCCACTAGCGAACCGAGCGAAACGGCGATCGCGTCTCCGAGCGCAACCCCAACCAGCACCGCGGCCCCCTCGGAAACGGCAAGCCCAACTCCGACCCCGGATGGACCGGACGTGCACCCCGAAATTGACCTCGGCGGTGTCACCGAGACGGGACCCGGAAATCTGCCCATCACGATCGGGGGCATTGTGTACGGGGGCGAATTCGCGGTAGAACTACTGCCGCAGGCAGGACAATCCATGACCGAACCACCGCCTATCGTGGTCGGTACCGCGGACGCCCAAGGCAACGCGACGATGGATTTTGTGATCGGCGATTTTAGGCAGGATGGACCATACCGATTGCAAGTTACGGACCTCACCACCGGGATCACCGGGGTCAGCAACGTCTTTGAGCTTAAGCACGAGGGGAACATCTCCTTGAACATGAATAAGTTCAATTGGGGCGACACGATGATTGCTCAGATCACGGGGCTGGTTCCCGGATCCACCTTCGACTTCGAGGTCCGCCATCCGATCACCGGCAAAGGCACATCCATGACCGGCCTTGTTGCCGGAAACGATGGCACCTCGGCGGTCACGATCGGGATTAGCCGCGAGGATTTCGCGGCCGATCCAACCCGGGACGCCGCGGTAGCGTACGGTGACTTCGATATCTTTGTCACGAATGCCGAGGGCACAATCGTTGCCGTGAGTTCGGCCACGATTCAATCCGAAGGCGGCGCGACTCCCGCCCCCTCGCCAACCTTGACCACGCCGGAAATGGCAGTGCCCGGTGAGAGCGTGAACGTCGGCCTGAACGGTTTTGACGCCGACCAAACCTACGAATTGCAACTGGTACATCCCGACGGATCGGCCATCGATGGGAACATTTATAACGGGATCACCGCGACCGTCGATGCGAGCGGTGCCGGGTCCGGAGAGCTCCCCGTCCCGTGGGTCATCCAGCCGGGCAAGTACAAGGTTATTGCCCTGGATGCCAACAAGAAGATTGTGGCTGAAAGCAACACCATTCAGGTGCGCTACCCGGTTGAATTGAGTACCGACAAGTCGACCTACAACTATGGGGATCCCTTCACCCTGACCGCAACCGGATTTGCCCCGGGCGAAACCGTCCGAGCACTGCTGGGCCTGCCCTACAGCGACGGGGTTATCTGGATCCAGGAAGGGCTCAAGGCCGACGCGAACGGCACCATCGTGTACTCCTCGACGATCCAGTTCAACCAGGGTTTCCAGTACCGGGTTCAGGACAAGAAGGAATTCCAGGATTTCGTCTTCGTGGTGGAGAACCCGGATAAGTCGGCATTCGGCGTGGCTCCGGTATCGGTACAGGTTGCCGGACCGGCGCTGCCCGGAAGCGACACCAACGTGCAGGGCGGGGGTACGCTCCCTGAGACCGGCGCCTCGCTGAACGGCCCGATGCTGGGCGTCGGGACGGCACTGCTGCTGGCGGGTGTCGCGGTGTTCTTGATCAGCCGCCGCACCCCGCGCCACGGCTAAGAAAAGTTGACGCAGATTACCGAAGTTGTGCGGAATTCCGCACAACTTCGGTAATCTGCGTCAACTGGGTGGGGGAGGTTAGGCGGACGGCGGGGTCTCGCGCCCGGGTGAGGCATCGCCGTCGTGCGTCGGGGCGGTACCAGCTTCGGGGGCCGCGACAGAAGTCTTGGCCCCGCCCTTTGCCGCGCGTGCGGCAGCTTCCATATCTTTCGCTTCCTGCCCGGAGACCGCCTCGCCGCGCGCCACCATACCGGCGACGTCCGAGAGCGGGATTTGCTTCAGGGTCAGCGCGAGAATGAGCGCGACCACCAGGAACGGGATCAGGTACCAGAACACCGGGGCCAGCGAATCCGCATAGGCGTTGACGATCGCGTCGCGAACCGGGGCGGGCAGTTCGGCGAGCTTTTGCGGATCGATGGTGGAGGTGGCTTGGCTCGCCTGATCGCCGGTGGCACCGGCGGCAGTGAACGCCTCGGTCAACTTCTCGGACAGTCGAGATGTGAAGATCGCGCCGAAGACCGCGACGCCGAGGGAGGCGCCAACCTCGCGGAAGTAGTTGTTCGTACTGGTGGCGGTGCCGATCATCGTCGGGGAGACCGCGTTCTGCACTACCAGGACGATGACTTGCATGATGAAACCGAGTCCGGCGCCGAAGAAAAACAGCTGCACGCAGATGATCCAGATCGGGGTGGCGGCGGTGAGGGTCGTCATCCAGAGCATCGCCCCAATGGTCAGCAGTGTGCCAATGATCGGGTACATCTTGTAGTGGCCGGTTTTGGTGATGGCGATGCCGGAGAAGATGGATGTCGCGAAGAGGCCCACCATCATCGGGAGCATCAGCAATCCCGAGACCGCGGCTGAGGTGCCGGAGGACATTTGCAGGAATGTCGGAACGAACGCGAGGGCGGCGAACATGCCCAGACCAAGCGTGAAGCCGATCGCCGTGGCGTTAATGAAAATGCGGTTCTTGAACAGGCCAAGCGGGATGATCGGGTCCTGGGCGCGGCGCTCCACGGCAATGAACGCGATGACGGCCACCAACAAACCGGCACCGATGAACCAGGTCTCGGGTGCGTCCCAACCGTAGTCCTTATTGCCGCCGAACTCGGTGAAGAAAATGAGCGCCGTGGTGGCGGCGGACAGGGTGATGACGCCGAGGATGTCGATCCGTTTCTCCGGCTTCTTGTTCGGCAGGGTCAAGGTGAACCAGGCGACGATGAAGGCCGCAATGCCGATCGGGATGTTGATATAGAACGCCCACTGCCAGGTCAGATGGTCCACAAAGTATCCGCCAAGAAGCGGGCCGGCCACGGCAGACAGGCCGAAAATGCCGCCTAGGGGCCCCATGTACTTGCCGCGCTCATTCGCCGGAACAATGTCCGCGATGATCGCCTGGGAGAGGATCATCAGGCCGCCGCCGCCCAGACCCTGCATGGCCCGGAAGGCGACAAAGACCCAAAAATCGGAGGCGAAAGCGGCTCCTACCGAGGCCAGCGTGAAGAGCGCGATCGCGATCAGGAACAAATTGCGGCGACCCAGTACGTCGCCGAACTTGCCGTAGATCGGCATCACAATGGTGGTCGCGAGCAGGTATGCGGTGGTAATCCAGGCTTGGTATTCCACGCCGCCGAGTTGGCCCACAATGGTGGGCATCGCGGTGGAGACAATGGTTTGATCCAAGCTGGAGAGCAGCATGCCGGAGATGAGTGCTGCAAAGATGATCCAGATGCGCCGTTGGGTGAGCGCAACGGGGGCGGGCGCAGGCGCAGCCGCGGTAGATGTCTGTGTCATGAGTTTTCCTGGGTGGGGGAGTGGTTAGTGAAGGAGAGTGCGGAGGACTTCGAGGCGTTCGCGAAGCGCGTCCACAAATTCCTGGTGGGTGTGCTCTTGAGCGCCGCTGCCATAGAACTCGAAAGCGACATTGCGCCACAGATTCGTGATGAGCCAGACGGCGCTGACAATGCGCGGGTCGGCGACATCCAGGCGCTCGCGCGCGGCAACCAATTCGAGATATCGGCTTTCCCAGCGTTGCGAATGGTTGATGAGCAGCGTGAGGAGCTTGGAGTCCTTCTCGATCGCCTGCATCATGAGCGCGAAGTCATTCTTCGCGTCCGGGTGCTCGGCGGCGACATCGCCCATGAAGCGTGCAAAATCATCGATGAGGCTCTCCGACACCTCGCCAGCGGGTGTGGCCGGCCGAGAATCCATGAAGCTCTGCACCGCGGCCTCGGGGAAGCCATCCTCATGCATGCCTAAAATGGCGTCTTCCTTGGTGGCGAAATAGTTGAAGAACGTGCGCCGGGATATGCCCACGCGCTCGCAGACCTGTTCCACCGTGTAGTGGGAGAAACCCAGTTCGGCAGAAAGCGCTAGCGAAGCGCGCGCGATGGCCTCGCGGGTCGCGCGCCGCTTTTGCTCGCGCAATCCCTCGCTCAGGCGAGGGGCGCTGCGGGAGGAGGCATCGCCGTCGTACTTTGCACTATGGGTCACAAAGTAAAGTTTTGCACTCTAGGATAAATAGTGCAATTTATTGCGCTGTGAGGTGTGGCACCTTAGCTGCGCGGGATGTTGCGCAAATTCGAGCGGACCATCGCGACCGCCTCGCCCGCGCCGCCGCCGAGCACGATTTTGGACATTGCGGTGGCGAATCCGAATACCTGGTCGCCCTTGATTTTTGGCGGGATGGAAAGGGCGTTCGGGTCGGTGACAACGTCAATCAGAGTGGGGCCAGGCGTGGCGAAGGCCTTGCGGAAACAGCCTTCGAGCTCGCGCGGGTCCTCGACGCGGAAGGTGGTGAAGCCGATCGCGGCGGCCAGGTCGGCGTAGTTGACCGCGGGGACGTCGACGCCGAAATCGGGGAGCCCGTCCACCAGCATTTCCAGTTTCACCATGGCGAGCGTCGAGTTGTTAAAGACCACCACGTTGAGCGGGAGCTGGTAGGCGGCCGCGGTGAGCAATTCGCCAAGCAGCATGGAGAGGCCGCCGTCCCCGCTCATGGCGACGACCTGGCGATCCGGGTACGCGATTTGCGCGCCGATGGCTTGCGGCAGCGCGTTCGCCATCGAGCCGTGGAGGTAGGAGCCGATCAGGCGGCGCTTACCGTTGGGGTTGATGTAGCGGGCGCTCCACACGTTGCACATGCCGGTGTCGGCGGTGAAAATCGCGTCCTCGGCGGCGATCGCGTCCAGCATTGCGGCGGCGTACTCCGGGTGGATGGGGGTGAGCTTCTCGACCTTGCGGGTGTACGCGCGCACCGATTTTGTCATCAGGCGCTTGTGCTTTTTCAGCATTGCGTCCAGGAAGCGGTGGTTCTTTTTGGGCTGAACCAGCCGGTCCAGGGCCTCGAGGGTGGGGAGCACATCGGCGTGAACGGCAATGTCCACGTTGGTGCGGCGGCCGAGTTTTTCCGGGGCGCGGTCGATTTGCGCGGTGATTGCGTCATCGGAGAGGAACTGGTCATAGGGGAAGTCGGTGCCGATCAGGATCAGAAGTTCCGCGTCATCGATGCCGGCCGCGGCCGCGCCGTAACCGAGCAGGCCGGTCATGCCAATGTCGAGCGGATTGTCATATTGGATGAAGTCTTTGCCGCGCAGGCTGTGGCCGATGGGTGCGCCGATTTTTTCGGCGAAGGCGATGATTTCATCGTGTGCGCCCTCGGCGCCGGCACCGGCGAAGATCGCGATCTTGTCGGTGCTGTTGATGGCCTCGGCGAGGCGGTTGATCGGGCCGTCGGCGGGGTGGAGGGTGCCGCGGGTGAAGTCCACGGTGAGCGGTGCTTTCGCGGTTGCGTCCTCATCGGCGATGTCGCCGGGAAGAGTGATGACGGAGACACCGCCCAATCCCACCGCATGTTGGATCGCCGAATTGACCACGCGAGGGCACTGGTCCGGGGTAGAGACGAGCTCGGAGTAGACCGAGCATTCGTTGAAAAGCCGGTCCGGGTGCGTTTCTTGGAAGTAGTCGGAGCCGATTTGGCGGCTGGGAATGTGCGAGGCGATCGCTACCACCGGCGCGCCGGAGCGATTCGCGTCATAGAGGCCGTTGATCAGGTGCAGGTTGCCCGGGCCGCAACTTCCCGCGCAGACCGCGAGTTCTCCGGTGAGTTGCGCGTCTGCGGCGGCCGCGAAGGCGGCGGCTTCCTCATGGCGCACGTGGATCCAGTCGATGCCGCCTTTCGCGCTACCGCCGGTGCGGCGCACGGCGTCCACGATCGGATTGAGGCTGTCGCCCACAATCCCGTAGATGCGGCGCACTCCGGCGGCCTGCAGTTGCGAAATGATCTGTTCGGCAATGGATTGCGCCATCGGGGGCCTCCTGAAAATCGCGGATGCCGCGGTTGGCACGAGTGCGTGGCTGGCCGCGGCGGAATTCTCTCGACCCTTCTGAGCCTACCCCCTCTCGTTTCGCATCCCCGTACCGCATTCGCATCCCCGCACACGGCTCTAAGTTTGCGGTGCGGGGATGCGAAACGCGGGGGGAGGGCGGGGCTAGAGGCTCTCGGCCGCGTCCAAAATCAGCTCGGCAACCTTGTACGGCTGGGATGCGAGCGAGGCGTGGCTCGCCTCCAATTCGATCGCCTTGACCGGGTTCATGCGCTTGGCCATCATGCGCTCCACCGACGGCGGGATCATCCGATCATTGCTCGAAACCTGATACCACACCGGCTTGTTCTTCCACGCGGGATTCGTCATCCCGGTCTCAAAAATGGCGCCGGCGATCGGCTTCTGCGTCACGGCCATGACGCGGGCGTCTTCATCATCCACGTCCTCGGCGAACGCCCATTGGAACTTGTCCTTGTCAATCCACAGGTAGCCGTGATCGTCGGGAGCGATCGCACTGCCGCCGGCCCCTTCGCCTTCCTCGCCTTCGCCGAGAAGTTGGCCGAGGCTCTCGCCCTCATCCGGGGCAAACGCGGCAATGTACACCAGACCCTTGACGTTCTCGCTGTCGCCAGCGCCGGTAATGACCGCGCCACCATAGGAGTGGCCCACCAAAATGGTGGGGCCGTCCTGATCATCGGCCAGTTGGCGGACCCGGGCGACGTCCTCGTCCAGGGACGTCAGCGGAATCTGCACCGCCGTGACATTGTGTCCGCGATCCAGCAGGGTTGGGATGACGTTTCGCCAATGACCGCCGTCCCCCCACGCGCCGTGGACCAAGATGATGTTGGTTTTCTCTGCCATCGGATACACCTCTCGGTAGATTTTGTGCGTCACGCCAAATAGCATGACCACAACACCATAGGCAGGAAGCACGGCAAATAACCATGACTCAAATCCTTGAAAACTTTGCCGAACGTCCGGACGTGTTTTCCGAGTACCTCGACGGGTTACGGCTCAAGGCGCAGGAAGTGCACCGCGCCACCGCCCGTACCGCAACCATCACGCTCCCCGGCCACGCACTCCTCATCCTGGAGTCGGGAAGCGTGTGGCCCGGAGAAACATCGGCGCAATTCATCGCTCGCCGCGCGCTGCTGATGAACGCGGCGGACCCCGTCGCGATCCGTTGCGAGGGCGCGACCTTCACCGCCATCACCTTCGACTTGACCGAGCGATCGGCGCTGGCCGGATCCGCGAGCATCCCCTACCTCATCGACCTTGGCGACCTCGACGCCGAACCCTGGCTCTCGCTGAGCCTCAACCTCCTCGCCGCCGAACTCGACGACCCGCTCCCCGGCGGCCGCTCGATGATTGAGCGCATCCTCGAACTCGTGCTCATCCAGGCGCTGCGCCGCTGGTCGCGCACCGAAAATCGCAGCGAAAGCTGGCTCATCGCCGCCCTCGATCCGCACATCAACGCCGTCCTCAACGCGATGCACCGCGACCCGGCCCGCGATTGGGACCTGGCCGAACTCGCCGCACGGGTCAACCTTTCGCGCAGCACACTCTCCGCAAAATTCGCCGCGCTGGTCGGCATGCCGCCCATCCGCTACCTCGCCCAGCTGCGGCTGGAAGCGGCGGCCCGCGCGCTCACCTCCACCGCCGCCCCCATCGGCGCCATCGCCAAGGACGTCGGTTACGGCTCCGAGGCCGCCTTCAGCCGCGCATTCTCCCGGCACTTCGGCCTCGCCCCCAAAACTTGGCGCGCCCGCGGCGCCCCCGCACCCCCGTCTATGTAGCGCGAAACGCCCATGTTTGCGTCAACATGGGCGTTTCGCGCTACATAGATGAGGAGAAGAACGACGGCGATGCGCACCTAGGTGAGCATCGCCGTCGTTGTTTGTGGCTGGCAGGAAACGAGGGTCTAGGCCTTGGGTGCCTTGGTCATGGACAGCACGTCAAGGGCTTGATCGAGTTGTTCCTCGGTCAGCTCGCCTCGCTCCACGTAGCCGAGCGCCTCGACGGCCTGGCGGATGGTGAGCCCCTCTGCGACGGCCTTCTTGGCGATCTTGGCCGCGTTCTCGTAGCCGATGTACTTGTTCAGCGGGGTCACGATCGAGGGCGAGGCCTCGGCGAGGTAGCGGGCGCGGTCGACGTTGGCTTCGATGCCGTCGATCATCTTGTCCGCCATGAGACGGGCGGTGTTGGTCAGCAGGCGGATGGACTGCAGCAGGTTCGCGGCCATGACCGGGATGCCAACGTTGAGTTCGAACGCGCCGTTAGTGGAGGAGAGTGCGATCGTGGTGTCGTTGCCGATCACTTGGGCGCACACCATGATGGCGGCTTCGGAAATGACCGGGTTCACCTTGCCCGGCATGATCGAGGAGCCCGGTTGCAGGTCCGGGATCGCGATTTCGCCGAGGCCGGTGTTGGGGCCGGAGCCGAGCCAGCGCAAATCGTTGTTGATCTTCATCAGCGAGTAGGCGATGCCCCGCAGCTGGCCGGACGCTTCGATGAGGCCGTCGCGGTTGGCTTGAGCCTCGAAGTGGTTGCGTGCTTCGGTGATGGGCAGCGCGGTTTGTTCGGCGAGCAGGGCGATGACGCGCTGCGGA
Source organism: Haematomicrobium sanguinis DSM 21259 (assembly GCF_000688395.1). GTDB lineage: Bacteria > Actinomycetota > Actinomycetes > Actinomycetales > Micrococcaceae > Haematomicrobium > Haematomicrobium sanguinis. The sequence goes on from NZ_JIAG01000003.1 coordinate 76,228, forward strand.
AAACCGGCAGGGGTGTTGATGCCGGTGCCGACCGCGGTGCCGCCGAGCGGAACCTCGGCGACGCGCGGCAGGGTCGCCTCGATGCGCTCAATGCCGTAGCGGACCTGCGCCGCGTAGCCGCCGAACTCCTGGCCGAGGGTGACCGGGGTGGCGTCCATCAGGTGGGTGCGGCCGGACTTGACGACGTTTTCGAACTCCTTGGCCTTGCGTCCGAGCGACGCGTCCAGGTAGGTCAGCGCAGGGATCAAATCATTGAGCAATGCGCCGGTGACCGCGACGTGTACCGAGGTGGGGAAGACGTCATTGGAGGACTGGGAGGCGTTGACGTGATCGTTGGGGTGAACGCGGGTCTCGCTGCCTGCCGCTTCCAGGGCCTGGTTGGCGAGGGCGGCGAGCACCTCGTTGGTGTTCATGTTGGAGGAGGTGCCGGATCCGGTTTGGAACACGTCGATGGGGAACTGGTCGTCATAGTCTCCGGCGATGACCTTGTCCGCGGCGTCGGAAATCGCGTCGGCGCGATCCCCGTCGAGGACCCCGAGTTCGGCGTTGGCGAGGGCCGCGGCCTTCTTGATCTGCGCCAGGGCGTGGATGTGGGCGGGCTCTAGCGTGGTTCCGGAGATCGGGAAGTTTTCTACCGCGCGCTGGGTCTGGGCGGCGTAGAGGGCGGAGGCGGGGACCCGCACCTCGCCCATCGTGTCGTGTTCAATGCGGAAGTCTGGGCTTGCAGCCGGTGCGTCATCACTCATGATTCTTATTCTTGCCCTCGACGCGTGCGCCCACAAATCCGCCCGGGCGACCCGCGCAAAAGGTGAGCGGCGCGAAGGTGGAGGCATCGCCGTCGTGCTTCCCGCGTTTCGCATCCCCGTACCGCGTTTCGAGACCCCCACACGGCTCTCAATACGCGGTGTGGGGATGCGAAACGAGGGGGGCGAGGGCTAGAGGGCGCCGAAAGCGTTGACCTCGCCGACCGCACCGTTGTCGAGCTGATACGCGAGGCCGACCACGGCGAGTCGGCCCTCTTCGGTGGCCTTCGCGATGGCCTTGGACGAGTCGACGAGGCGGCTCGTGGTCTGCCGGACGTGCTCGACCACCGCGGAGTGCGTGTCGGTGTGGCCGTCGCGGCGGGCCTGCAACACGGAAGGGGTGATGCGTTCGACCAAATCGCGCACAAAACCGCTGGGCATTTCGCCGGTGTCCACGCTCTCCTCGGTGGCAACCACCGCGCCGCAGGAGTCATGGCCCAGAACCACGATCAGCGGGACGCCAAGGACATCGATCGAGTACTCGAGGGAACCCAGCACCGCGTCGTCAATGACCTGACCGGCGGTGCGCACCACGAACGCTTCGCCGAGGCCCAGATCGAAAATGATTTCGGCGGCCAGGCGCGAATCGGCGCACCCGAACACCACCGCGAAGGGGCTTTGGCCGGCCACCAGGGATGCGCGGCGGGCGGCGTCCTGGTTCGGGTGTTCCGAGGTGTCCGAGACGAAGCGGGCGTTGCCCTTCATGAGGCGGTCATAGGCCTGGGCGGGGGAGAGGGGGGTTGTCATGGCATTCACCTTACGGGGTGGCCGGCGTTTTCAGAGCGTCGAGGTTGATGTTCTTCGCCAGGGTGTCGAAGTCCTCCAGGCTGGCTTTGCCGCTCAAAAGTACGGTGTTGGTGCCGTCGGTGAAGTTCAGCACGGTGCCCTGTTCGGGGCGGTCCCGCAACTCCCAGGTGACTCCCTCGATCGTGCGCTCGCCGGTGATGGGTGCGCCCTTGGCTTGCTGGTCGATCCAGGTGGGGTTGGTCTGATTGGTCTGGGTGAGTTGAATGAACGAGTCATTCGGCGTGAGATATCCCACTTCCCAGCGCGGCACATCGGTGCCGGCGGTGCCCTCGATTCGGGCGAAATTCGAGCGCCAGCCGTCCGGGAGCGTGGGCACCAGCGGGGCGAATCCCACCGAGGATTCGGCTTGGTCGGCGATCGCCGCGACATCGACGTTTCGCTCATAGGATTGCGTTGTTGCACCGGGGGAAAGCAGGAAAATCGGGATCACAATGGCCAGGCAGACGGCCACCGAAATCACCATGCCCTTAATGTTTTGGCGCAGGCGCTTCGCCTGGGATTCGGTGATGACCGGCTTGGGTTGGGCAGGGGGTTGTTGCGCTGGATCCACGCCAACATTCTAGTGCCCTACGGATATGATCAGTGTGAGGAGCAATGACGCCACATCGAAGAGGGAGATTATGTCCGCCGAAAACTCGTATTCCACACTCTCATCCGCACTAGCCGTGAGCGATACCGAGCCGGACCGCAACCTCGCCCTCGAACTGGTGCGCGTGACCGAGGCCGCCGCGATCGCCGGTGGGCACTGGGTCGGTTTCGGCGACAAGAACCGTGCCGACGGCGCGGCCGTGGACGCCATGCGCTCCTTCCTGCAGACCGTACACTTCAACGGCGTCGTCGTGATCGGCGAGGGCGAAAAGGACGAAGCCCCGATGCTCTTCAACGGGGAGCGCGTGGGCGATGGCACCGGCCCCGAGGTCGATGTCGCTGTGGATCCCATTGACGGCACCCGTCTGACCGCGCTTGGCATCAACAACGCACTTGCCGTCCTGGCCGTGGCCGAGCGCGGCACCATGTTTGACCCCTCCGCCGTGTTCTACATGGAGAAGCTCGTGACCGGCCCCGAGGCCGCTGACATGGTGGACCTGCGCCTCCCCGTCAAGCAGAACCTGCACCTGATCGCCAAGGCCAAGGGCAAAAAGGTCAGCCAGCTCAACGTGCAAATCCTGGACCGCGATCGGCACAAGGAACTCGTCCAAGAAATCCGGGACGCCGGGGCCCGCACCCGCTTCATCATGGACGGCGACGTTGCCGGAGCAATCGCGGCCGTGCGCGAAGGCACCGGCGTCGACGCGCTCATGGGCATCGGCGGGACGCCCGAAGGCATCGTTGCCGCATGCGCGATCAAGTCGCTCGGTGGCGTGATTCAAGGCCGGTTGTGGCCCACCAGCGAGGAGGAGCGCGAGCGCGCGCTTGAAGCCGGGCTAGATCTGGAAGCCGTGCTGACCACCAACGACCTCGTCTCCAGCGACAACTGCTACTTCGCCGCTACCGGCATCACCGACGGCGACCTCCTCAAAGGTGTCCGCTACGGGAAGGACAAGGTCTTCACCCAGTCCATCGTGATGCGCTCCAAGTCCGGCACCACCCGCATCGTCGACGGCGAGCACCGCGCCGCCAAGTGGACTAGTTACGAGCGCCCGGTCTAAACCCGCCGAATCTGTGTAGCGCGACACGCCGAGGTTTCCGCATGAGATACGGCGTGTCGCGCTACACAGTTGGGGGGACGGTGACGGCGAAGGCCAAGGGGGCAACGCCGTCGTACGGGCCAGTGCCAGCCGCGCCCGCATCCGCGAAAACGTCCGCGACCGCCCGCTCGCCCGCGCCCGCCCGCCCGGCCGTGCCCGCGCTCGCATCCGCGAAAGCTTCCGCGCTCGCCTCGGCGAGCCGCGCGTTCACCGGCGCCTCTTGATCTCCCGCAAACGCACTGAACCCGGGCGCAACCACCAGATCACCCTTTGGCGAATCCAACACGTACTCCCCGACGATCGGCACAAACACCAGCGGCCCGTTCTGCGCGAGCGAGACCGGCTCGACCCCGCGCGCGGCGACCACCTGAATCTGAAACTCCTCAAACGGCGGCCGCACGATCTGGCGCCCAAACTCGTCCTCGACCGGCGTGATCAGCGGCACCGCGAGCGGCGTGAAATCGATATTGGCGAGCAGCTCCGGCACGTCGATGTGCTTGGGTGTCAGGCCCCCGCGCAGCACATTGTCCGAGGACGCCATCACCTCCACCCCGGTCCCACTCAGGTACGCGTGCACGTTCCCCGCCGGCAGGTACAGCGCCTGCCCCGGCACCAGATCCACGCGGTTGAGCAGCGCGGAAATCAGCACCCCCGGATCGCCCGGGTATTGCTTGGCCAACGCCAGCAGAGTTACGACGGCGTTTCCCACACCGGGTGCCTCATCCTCCTTGGGTGCCTCGAGAGTCAGCGCGAGAGTGCGCGCCGCCTCGGCGATCTGTTCGCCACCGCTGATGAGGTAGCGAAATGCGCCTTCTAAGTCTGCCGCGACAAGATGCTCGGTCACCGTGCGGGCGACCTGCGCGGTGACGGTACCCTCGGGTGCGAGAGTTGAAAAGTAGCGGAAGATCGCCGCGGATTCGGCTAGCGGGCGGAAGCCGCACAGTGCGGCAAAGTCGGTGAGCGCGAAAATCAGCTCGGGTTTGTGATTGTCGTCGCGGTAGTTGCGGTGGGGCGCATCGGGCGCGAGCCCGGCGGCGTTCTCGGCAGCGAACTGCTCTTTGGCGCGTTCTTTGCTCGGGTGCACTTGAAGCGAGAGCGCGCCCCCGGCGGAGAGAATCTTAGTCAGGAACGGAAGTTTCCCCTCGAACTCTTGGGCGACGTCCTCGCCCAAGAGCGCGTTGGGGTCCTCGCTAATGAGCTCATTGAGCGGGACGCCAGAGGTGCTGGCGTCCGCGGATTCGGGTGTGGCGTGCGCGATCGAGGGCGTGTCCGGGTGCGCGCCGATCCACATCTCGGCTTCGGGTCCGCCGCTCGGCGCGGTTCCCAGGAGCGAGGAAACCCCGTTCAGTCGGCCCCAGGCGTAGTCGCGGATGGTGCTGGAAAGGAGGTACACGGCGTGCTGCTTTCGTTCTAGAGCGTCTGGATTATCCCGGCGAGCACTGGCCGTTGCCCGCCACCAATTGTGTGAGTGTGGCAATATCGCCGATCTCGGCGAGGTACTGCAACTCTTCCAAGGTGGCTTGCCGCGGCGAATTCGCATCACCCGCGCCCGAGCCTGCGCCCGTGTCACCCGCACCAGCGTCGCCTGAGCCAGCGCCAGCGTCACCCGAGCCTGCATCGCTGCCACCGTTCCCGGAACCGGTACCTGCCGAGCCTTGATCGCCGCCGCCGGCATCGCTTGCCGGGCTCGGTGGGTTCAAAACCTCGTCGACGCGTTGCTGAATGTAGGCGAAGTCCGGGTAGGTGGTGAACGTGTCGTCACCCATATCCGGCGGCCCGACCGTCAAACGGATGACCGGCTGATCCCGGGACTTCATCGCCAGGGAGGTGAAGGAGCCCAACTGATCTTGCGGGATATCGGTTTCAATCACCTGGGTTCCGGCGTTCGCGATTTCCTCGAACTTCGTCAGAATCGTTTGCGGGTTGATCTGTTTAATGATTGCTTGTTGCACGCATTGCTGACGCAGAATGCGCTCATAGTCATTGGAGAGATACCGCGACCTGGCGAACCACAGCGCCTGGCGTCCATCGAGCTTCTGGGTGCCTGGGGCAATCCATTCCTTGGGCGGGTATTTTTGGGTGGTGCCGGGGATGTCGTAATACTCGATCGGCACCCAATTGCCGACATTGACGGTGATCCCGCCAAGTGCGTTGACCATTTGTTCAAAACCGGCCATGTCAATGATCACGTAGGCCTGAATTTTCATGCCGAGCACGCCTTCGGCGGCGTCCACCATGGCTTGTGCGCCCGGGTCTTTCGCGTCCGGATACAGGTTCGCGTAATTGTTCGTGACCTCGGTGTAGAGGCTGTTAATAATGCATTCGTCGCCGCAGTTGTACCCCTCCGGGTACACGCTCTTCAGCGGAGAGTCATCCGGGAACGGCGCATTTTGCAGGTTTCGCGGAATCGAAATGGTGGTGGCCTGGCCGGTCTTGGCGTCCACGCTGAATACGGCGATGGAATCTGGCCGGCGCCCGGAGCGATCCTCCCCGGCGTCGCCGCCCATCAGGAGGAAGTTGTAGCGCCCCTCCACCGGATCGATCGCGGGCCGTGCATCGAAGATTTCGCTGATCGTGCCGCGAGTGACGTTGAGCAAATAGGCGCCGTAGCCCAAACCGGCGGCCGGAACAATGGTCAGCACCAACACCATGAGCACGGTCACCACCCGCAAGCCCGGTGCCAGAAGCCGCACCTGCAGGAGCCGCAGCGTGTTGAGAAACATGACAACCCAGAAGATCGCCAAGAAAATGAGCAGTGCGATCCACACAAAGATCAAGAAGCGATTCGTGACCAGGTTGATGAGCATTTCCCGGTTCACCACGGCCAGCACAATGGCAATAATGGCAAGCAACCAGGTGGCAAACGTAATGACCAGCGCCTTGCGGCCCAGCTTCTTGTTCCCGGCGGCAATTTGCGCCGCACCGGGCATAAAGAAGGAGAGCACAATCAGCAAAAATGCTCTCTTGGTGCGTTGCGTATTGGTTGCCGCTTCCGGATTGCGCACCGGATCGGTCAGACCGGACGGCCGTGCGCCCGCCGCACGTGCACCGGGGCTCGGGTGTGAGGGATAGCTCATTCGCCCGCTTTCATCGAGGCAACCTGTTCGCGAAGGGATTCGCCCTTGGCATACGCGCTCTGTTGCAGCGAGGCAGCAAAATCGCGGAGCCGTTCACGCAAGACCGGGTCGCCGGAAGCCGCCAGGATCCGCACCGCCAACAGACCCGCATTCCGCGCGCCGCCAATGGACACCGTCGCCACCGGGATCCCGGCCGGCATTTGCACAATGGAGAGCAAGGAATCCATGCCGTCCAAATGCTTGAGCGGAACCGGTACGCCCACCACGGGTAGGGTCGTGACCGAGGCCAGCATTCCCGGCAAATGCGCCGCGCCGCCGGCGCCGGCAATAATCACTTCGAGTCCGCGATCGGCAGCCGCCTGGCCATACGAGATCATTTGCTCCGGCATGCGGTGCGCGGAAACCACGTCCGCCTCAAACGCCACACCGAACTCTTGCAGCAGCAACGCCGCTTCCTTCATGACGGACCAATCCGAATCCGATCCCATCACTATGCCCACGCGGGGCGCGTGAGTTGCTACAGACTCGCTCACGGTGTTTTTCCTTCCCGAATGATCTCGACCACTTCTCTGACCTTAGCGAGAGAACTTTCGAGATTGCTGGAGATCGGCATGTTGACATGCCCGACCTTCCGCCCCGGGCGCACCGACTTTCCGTAATTGTGGATCTTCGCCTCCGGCGCCGCCGCCCACGCAGATGCGTACATGGACGCTAAATCCGCGTTGGAACCGCCGAGGATATTTTTCATGACCGTACCCGAACCCAGCACCGACACCGAAGCCAACGGCAAATCGGCTACCGCGCGCAGGTGCTGTTCAAACTGCGAGGCGGTGCATCCGTCTTGCGTCCAGTGACCGGTGTTGTGCGGGCGCATCGCCAACTCATTAATAAGGAAGGAGTCACCCACCTGAAACATCTCGACCGCAAACGTTCCGACGATCCCCAACGAGCTGCCAATGCGCCGGGCCGCTTCGCTCGCGGCCGCGGCCACCGTCGCATCCAGGTCCGGGGCCGGCGCGTACACCTCATCGCACACCCCATCGACCTGGACGGTATGCACCACCGGCCACACCGCCACGTCGCCGGAAGCATTGCGCGCGGCCATGGCGGACAACTCGCGCTCAAAGGGCACAAACTGCTCAACCAGCACCTGTCCGGAAGAAAACCACTCAAGGATGGCATCGGCGTCGTTCTTCTCGCGAAGCACCGCCACGCCCTTGCCGTCATAGCCGCCCCGCGGTGTCTTGGCGACCACCGGCCAACCAATCTCATCGCCAAACGCCACCACCTCGGCAACCGAGGAAACGGCACGCCAGGCCGGATTCGGCAACCCGAGTTCGTCAATGCGCTCGCGCATCTTCACCTTGTCCTGCGCGTAAATCAGCGCCTCAGGTCCCGGCCGCACCGCGACACCGCGCGCGACCAATTCCGTCAAAAACTCGGTGGGCACATGCTCATGGTCAAATGTGAGAACGTCCACAGTCTCGGCAAACGCGTTGAGGGTCGCAAAATCCCGGTAATCACCGACAGTGGTGGCCACAATGGCGCTCACCGCGGATACATCGGCCGATTCGGCCAAACACCGCAATTCGAGGCCCATTTCCACCGCTGGCGCGGCCATCATGCGCGCCAATTGTCCGCCGCCAACAACACCAATCACAGGAGAATTCACGCTCATTAGCGTACCCAAGTGCGGCGCGGCTCGCGCCATCGAGATCGGCAATTTCGCCCGCCAGGCCATGCCGCGTCCCAGAATCTGGCCTTACAATAATGAGTTGGACCATCTTTGCCGCGCTTCACCGGCATCCATCACACCGCGGAGGGACATGCTGACCCGGATCACCACCAAGTTGCAAAACTTGGCGTCACTGTTTTGGCGAGAACTCGCCAAATTCGGTGTGATTGGCGGAATCGCTTTCATCATTGACTCCGGTCTCACGTGGTGGCTTTTCCACGGCCCGATGTCCGATAGCGAGGTCAAGGCCAAGGTTGTCGCAACGCTCGTGGCCACCATTTTCGCCTGGTTCGGCAACCGGTATTGGACCTTCCGGCACCGCAAACGCAATAACGCCCTGCGCGAGGGGCTGATGTTCGCGCTCATGAACGGCGTTGGACTCGCGATCGCGGCCGGTTGCGTGGGCCTGGCGAAGTACGTCTTCAATATCAACGACAAGTTCTGGCTGTTTGTCGCCGGCAATATTGTCGGCGTGGCGCTTGGCACCATCTTCCGCTGGTTTGCTTACCGATTCTGGGTCTTCAACGAGGAAATGGACCAGGATCCGGCCTTTGCCGGCGACCACGAACTCTTCGAGGGCCAAGAGGGCGCAGACCATGTCCAACCCGTCGCCGCAGGCAAACCCGGCGATCAAGTTCCCACCACGACCGGCCCGCTACCCAGCCAGCAGCCCTAAAGCGTGATTCGCGTGTCGGCCAGTTCGGCGCGCGCCACACGCTCCACATCCTCGGTGCCCGCTTGCACCAGCACCAGCGTGCCGCCCCGCGCCCACACCGAGAGCGCACGTGATAGCGCCGCACTCAAGTGCCGCGGGTTGCGTTCGGCATCAATTCCGTCAAGAAGTACGACGGCGTGTTCCCCACCGGTTGCCTTGCCCGCCTGGGGTGCCGCTCGCTCGAGCGATTCGATGAGCTCATCCAAGGACAGCGACGAGCGCCGGTGCGGGGTGAAGTCATCGGCTTCGAGACGGATCTCTTGCGCAAAGTCGATATCCATGACGTGAAGGTCGCCGCCAAACGCGGTGCCAAGGTTTGTGGTGTCGAGGCGGATCACCGCGGCATAGTCGCTTTCACGATGACCCTGGAGATCGCGCCACCCGTCATCCAGGGAGCGGGAGGTAGCAAGGATATCGGGCTCGAGATGCGCGGAGGCAGATTCAACCTCGGCTTCAATGTTGAGCGAAAAATTTGCCGTCCAGGCGGCGAATGCCAGCGCAAGCGATTTCCAGTGCACCGGAGCGTCGAGAGTGAGGTGCGGCGCATCCGGATTCTCGGTGTGCTGAGTAATCAGGTTCGCCGATTTGGAGACCCAATTATGGAAGACCCGGCCGCTCAGTTCGATGCGTTCGCCATCGGCGTTGTACCAAACCAGGACCGGTTTAGCCGCTAAAACGGTGCGGAAACTCTCGAAAAGCTCGTGGAGCGTTGCGGGCCGTGGGATTGACGAAGCGGTACCGATCTGCACGGTTTTCAGCCTAGTGCGCCGTGAGTGTGTTTGCGCTATTTGGGTCCGGACGGCACGCCCATGCGACGGTCGCCGGTGCTCGGCGTGGCGTGCGAAAAATACGGATCTTCCGGGATTCTTTTGCACAAGTGAGCTTGACGGTAGGCGTATTACAACAGTGTAATTAGATATCGGAATCGAGAAAGCACGTACGTGGCAACGCAGGGGACACTAGGTCAAGTTGCAACATCTGTACATCCACACTTGACCCAACCCACCATGAACAGGCAATCGGCCGGGAGGTAAAATGGAAAGCTCAGCACAGGCGAAGTTCGACTCGCAATTGGCGGCGCAGTCGGCCTCTCAGTACGGGACTCGGGCGGTACCTGCGGACTGGTTCCTCGACCCTGCCGACCCCGAAGCCCAGGAGCGATTCCGTTCCGGCACATCGTTAGAAGAGCAAGCGACCGCGTTCCTCGAAGCGCACACCGCGTTGGACGCCGATACCGAACTCCTCGCCCCAGGTACCGGGGCGGACCTGCTCACCTTCCCGGAACCGGTAGCGCCGGCCGCGCCCAAGAAGACCAGCCGCGCCAAAGAAACTGACAAGCCCAACAACGTCTGGCTGGGCATGCCTCTGGTGGACACCGGATTCGATGACGAGGGCGAGCTCAGCTGGCAAGCAGACGCACTGTGCGCGCAGACCGACCCGGAAGCCTTTTTCCCGGAAAAGGGCGGATCCACTCGCGACGCAAAAAAGGTCTGCGGCGAATGCACCGTGAAATCCGAGTGCCTGGAGTATGCTCTGGCACATGACGAGCGCTTTGGCATTTGGGGTGGCCTCTCCGAGCGCGAACGACGCAAATTGAGGAAGCGAGCAGTCTAATTATTCAGGCAGTATCAGTTACTGCCATTGTTGTAGCGCACAATGGCGACCGGTTCCTCCCCAGAACTCTCAGCGACCTCGGCAAACAAACCCGACTGCCCGATCACGTCATCGGAGTAGATGCCGGGTCCACCGACGACTCCCTACAAGAGCTACGATCAGGCCTGCCCGAAGGAAGCCCCGTAATATCCGGGGACGCGCGCGGGGGATTTGGCGCCCAGGTCCGCGCGGCACTGGAGCATTCGAGCAGTCCGCGAGACTCCGACACGTCCCAACAGTGGCTGTGGCTGCTGCACGATGACAGCGCACCGGCCCCCGACGCCCTCCAACTGCTTTTGGAGGCGGTGGAACGCGCTCCGTCGGTAACCATTGCCGGAGCGAAACTCCTGGAAGGCGATGACCCGGAAAAGCTCCAAGAAGTGGGCTTGAGCATTAGCCGCTGGGCCGAACGTCAAACACTCATTGGAACCGACGAACTCGACCAGGGACAGTATGACCAGCGCAGCGACACCTTTGCCGTCAACAGTGCCGGCATGCTGGTTCGGCGCGATCTCTTTGAGCACCTGGGCGGTTTCGACCCGGCTTTGCACGGCACGGGCGACGATATCGACCTGAGCTGGCGCAACCGTTTAGCCGGTCACCGCGTTGTAGTGGTGCCCGCCGCGCGCATGGTTCACCAGGGCAAGCGAGGCAACCAGAACGCGCACCTGGGTGCCAGCCGCAGCGCCGAAGTGTTCCTGCGGCTAAAGTTTGCGCCGCTGTGGAAAGTGCCCTTCCTCGCCGTCGGCGCGGTTCTTGGCGGTCTGTGGCGTTTCCTCGCCGGCATGTTGGCAAAGAATCCGTCCTACGGGTTCTCGCAACTGTTTGCCAGCATTGCCGGGGTGTGTAAACCGTTCGCACTGATGCGCTCACGATCCTCGGTCAAAAAGACCCGCACTCTGCCGCGCTCGGTGGTCTCCGACTTGATTGTCCCGCGTGCCGAAGTTCGCGCGCACCGCAAAGCACTCGTGGACGTCGCGAGCGAAAACGTCTACGGGGATGGGACCGGCTCCGATAGCGGCGAATACGTTCCCAGCGGCGACAGCGCCGATGATTTTGAATCGCTCGCGACACCCAACCGGCTGTGGTCCGGGTTTGGCGCGATTCTTGCCGTCATCGTTCTGGGCGCGCTGGGTCTCGTTGGCATGAGTTCGCTGATCGGCGCGGAAGCGCTGACGGGAGGGGCGATGTTGCCCGTCTCGGAAAAGCTCACCGAAATTTGGGCCAATGCCTCGACCTGGTGGATTGGTTTAGGGTCGGGACTGGCCGCTCACGCAGATCCCTTCGGCTACGTGCTTTTTGTATTGGGCATCCTCGGCTTCGGCGACGCCAACGCCGCCGTTGTCGCGCTGACTCTGCTGAGCCTGCCGTTAGCCGGACTGTCCATGTGGTTTGCGTCCGCCGCGTTCACCGCCCGGCGGGGCCTGCGATTGTGGGCGGCGTTCTTGTGGGGGAGCGCACCCGCATTGTTTGCGGCCCTTGGCAACGGCCGGCTGGGTGCGCTCATCACCCACATTGTTCTACCACTCCTGTTGCTGGCCATCGTGCGTTCGGTCGGCGCCGCAACGCTCAAGATTCGCGGGTCCGCTCGCCAGCCCGGTGAGCGCATCACGGTAGCCGGTACCGGAGGGGTCCGCTCCTGGACAGCGGCCGCCGCGGCCGGGTTGCTGCTCGCGGTCGTCACGGCAAGCGCGCCTGCGCTGTCACTCGTGCTCATCCTGGCGGTGCTGATACTCATTGTGACCCTGCGCCGCCGCGCCGTCACGCTGTGGTGGACGCTTGCCCTGCCGCTGACCCTCATCGCAGGACAAGCGGTGTTTGGAATCTGGCGGTGGCAGGCTCTCTTGGGCGACCCGGGCTTCCCGCTCTACTCTCAAGCCGCCCCGGCCTGGCAGCAAGTGCTCGGGTTCCCCGCGCAGTTTGATGCGACCGACTCCCTCGCGGCCCTCGGGTTCACCGCGTCGATCCCGGCGCCCTGGGCGCTGATCGCCGCTATCTGCATTGGCGGACCGCTGGTCGTGGTGGCCATTGCCTCACTGTTCCTCGGCGGACCCAAGCGAGTCATGGCGCGTTACCTCTGGGTGCTCGCAGTGCTGGCGCTCGTGAGCTCGGTGCTGAGCCAAACCGTGGTGACGGCGGTAGCGCCCAACGCGCTGGTGAGCCCCTTTACCGGTCCCTTCGTGTCGCTACTCGTGTTGTCCTTGGCCGCCGCCGCGCTCATCGGCGCGGACCGATTGCTCACCCGGCCGGCACCCCGGGGTGAAATTTCCCGGCCCGATGCTCGGCCGCGGGTGCGTGCGGTAGGAGGCATCGCCGTCGTGCTTCTTGCCATTTCCCCGCTGGTTTCCGCCGGGCTCTGGCTGCTTCCCCAACTCACCGGGGCGCAGGCGGGGCAAGACAGCACCTTGCTGGCCGCGGAGAAGCAGGTGCGCTCTTCGAGCCCGGAACTGATTCCGGCAACGGCCGCCGACCGGGCGCTGAGCGGTGAGCGCACGGCGACTCTTGTGCTCACGCCGGATGATAGCGACCGGGTTCAAGCCAGTCTCATGCGCGGGGCCGGGACGAGCCTGGATCAAATGTCCACGGCGTATGTCGCCAAGGATTTGCGCGGCACGGCCTTTGCGCCCGAGATTGCCGAGGATGATGGTGCAACCGCGGTGCTCAAGCGGACCGTGGCGAGCATTGTGGCAGGTCAAGGCACAGACCCCCGGGCCGATTTACGCGAACTGGGCGTCGCTTTTGTGGTGCTTGCCGATCGGGGTACCGCAAGCCAGGTCATGGCACCGCAAATTGACTCGGTTGTCGGGCTCTCGTCCGTGGGGAAGACCGATACCGGCTGGCTGTGGCGCGTGGGCGGTGCGATCAGCGAAGGCGGCGAAGAAAGTACCGAGTACGCCACCGGTTTTGCGCGCATTTCGGATGCCAACGGGGCAACCCTTTCTGTCGTCGATGCCGGGCCGCTGAGCGTGAACACGTCGATCGATGCGGGGCCGGCCGGACGCGAGCTGGTCCTCTCCGAGCGCAGCGACCGGGGCTGGGTTGCGACCCTGGACGGTCAACGCCTCGAACCTTCCGGTGGCGATGGGCAGGACTCCTGGGCGCAACGCTTTGCCTTGCCGGAAAGCGGCGGACTGTTGAAGGTGGAGTACCGCAGCCCGTTCTCGCCATGGCTGGAGATCGCACAAGTACTCGTGCTGGCGCTGACCGTGCTGTTGGCAATTCCACTGCCCACCGGCGCGCGCACCGGGCGGGCTTCGCCTGCGCCGCAGCGGGCTGGGGCTACCGGCACGGGGCGAAAGCGGAAGCCCGACCAGGAGAACGCCGCAACGCCCGCGGCTCCGGCGGTTGCGGCGGCTGAAGACACTGATGAAACTCTTCCGCGCAAAAAAGACAACGATGAGGCACAGGTGAGCTCATGACCGACAAGCCGAGCGAACACGAGAGCCCCAAGGAAAGCTTGCGCCCGCGCGGCAGCGAACGCAAGCAGGAACGTAAGCTGGAGCGCAAAAAGGCGAACCGCGCCGAGGCACGGGCCGCGGCGGCGAAAGTCAAGCCGTTTGAAAAGCCCAAGGCCCGCAAACGCGAGACCGCAAGTGCGCGCGGCACCTCGGGCCGCCGGGTGGTCGGCGTCGCCGCGTCGGCGCTTTTCGGTGTGGTTGCGGTCGGTGCGCTGGGCGCGGCGGCCGTGGGAGCGAGCGTCATTGACCTGCCCACCCCGGCCGCACCGCGCGATGCCACCATGCAAACCATTCCCGCCGGTCAACTCAGCGCGGTCTGCCCGGCGGCCCCGCAAGTTCTCAACAGCGCACTCGATGGGACAGACGCGCAGTTCGCCCCGGGCTCCTCATCGGCGTCGGCGCTGGTGTCCGGCACCCTGATGAGCGAACTATCCGGTGTGTATCCAGAGACAGCGGTGAAGTCCATCGACGGTGCCACGCTCCTGCAACAGGTTGCCGAAGCGCCGAAAGACACCGGGGACCAAGCCGCCGCCCAAGGGCGCTCCGACAGCGGCTTCACAAACCTGAGCGCCAAGCTCTTCCGCGGCATTGAAGCCGAAGCGGCGAGCGTGGTGACCGCGATGCCGCTCGGCGGACAAAGCGCATTGGTGTCCTCCTTGAAAACCTACAGCGCCTCGGACGGCGATCTGCAAGGCATAGCAGCGCAGAACTGCACCGCACCGATGAACGACCAGTGGCTGGTCGGCGCCTCGACCAAGGTCGGCGTGACCTCGGTGTTGAACCTGAGCAACCCGACCCAGACCGCAGCCACCGTGAATCTGAGCCTGTTCGGAGGCGAGGAGCCCATCGATGCCGCCGGAGCGCGCGGGATACTGGTGCCCCCGGGACAAACAAAATCGATCGTTCTCGCAGGACTTGCCGCCAATCAAGCGGACCTGGCGGTCCGGGTGCAGAGCACCGGCGCCGCCGTGGGCGCATCGATCCAGACCTCAACGCTGCGCGGCCTCACACCGGGCGGCGTGGACTACATTGCGTCCAGTGCCGCACCCTCGCTCAAAAAAGTGCTGACCGGTATTCGCCTCGAAGACCCCAAGCTCCTGCGGGATGTCAAGAACAAGACATCGGACGAGCAAGCGAGCAACGCTTTGCTGATCTCGGCCGCGGGATCCTCTGACGCGACCGTCGAAGTCACCCTAGATTCGACAAAGGGGTCCGTTGATTTCCCAGGCGGTCGCGTGACAGTGCCCGCAGGCACGGTCACCGAAATCCCACTCGAAGAGGTGCCCGCAGGTAATTACTCGATCACGCTGAATTCTGACGGATTGATCGTGGCGGGTGTGCGCACGCTCTCGGCAACCGAGGCCGATAAGCCCGTGGATCTCGCGTACGTGAGCGATTCTCCGCAGTTGGGCTCGCAACAACTGGTGAGCCTGCCCAACGGTTTCGATGCGCGGCTGTATTTTTCCAGCGGCGACGCGTCCGGGGACATCCGCATGACTCCGGTGGACAGCAACGGGAAGCTCGGCAAGGAAGTCACCATGACCACCGCCGCGAACACCACCCTCGAAGTGGACTCGGGAAAGCTCGGCAAGGACACCGCCGCCATACTGGTCTCCGCAAGCGGCGCTCCCAGCTATGGCACGCTCACCTTGAGCGCGGGTAATCGGGCCGCGATCGCGACGGTACCGATTCTGCCGGTCGCCGGAGGCACCCAGCAGGTCCCGCTGAGTATCGCGCCCTAAAACCGCTCCTCGGGAAACCGGTAGCGAGGGTCCACGCTCTGCGGCTCTAAGCCCTTGAGCCGGGCGAATTGTTCCACCGTGACATCGTGAATCAGCGCGGCCAAAGACTCCTGGCCGTGCGCGCGTTGTTGAATCGGCATGCGATAGAGGACGATCCGGGCCGGCGAACTCACCGTCCGGTCCTGCGCTCCCGCCAGCGCCCCAGCCGAGGGAACCAGCGCTGGGATCGCCTGCCCCAAAGCAATGGGATGGGGTCCGAAAGTATCGGCGCGGGCACCATCTACCGGCACATCGGGCGCGTCAGGCACGTCCATGAGCACAAAAGCGATGTCGCTGACCTCGTTGCCCCAGAGCTCTTCCAGACGCTCGGCGGACTCCAACATGTAACTTTCAAACAGTTCGGTCGGGGTGCGGTGCCACGGGACCGAGGCGGGGTAGAGCGAATTTCGGGGAGCCTTGCCGCGGCGGTTACGCCGCAACCTGCGGGGCACCTGGCGCGTCGTCTGCCCGTCACGCTCACTCCTGCGCCGCTCGGCATTGGTGCTCTCTGCCACCTTCGCCGGCTCGCCAATTCGCATGGACATAGGGCACACTCTAACGCACCGGGCAACACCCGGGCGTTTGAATAATGTCCTGGGCTATGTTCCGAGATCGGGGCGGTACGCTAGATGCGTGGTTTCCATTCGACAGTGCTCGCGTTCGGGCTGCTCTCAGGCAGCGGTCGCAACCCTGACCTACGTGTACGCGGATTCCACCGCGGTCCTGGGCCCGCTGGCGATTCATGCGGAACCGCACTCCTATGATTTGTGCGCCGACCACTCCGAGCGCCTGACCGCCCCGCGCGGTTGGGAGGTGTTGCGCCTGGAGATCCCCAGCGAACCGGCGCCCCCGCAGGGCGATGATCTGCTCGCCCTGGTGGACGCGGTCCGGCAAGCCGCACAGGGAACGCCCACCTCCGCCCAGCGCGCAGGTGGCGGTGAAGGAGCATCCGAGCCGCATTCCGGACGGCCTAGCGACACGGCACAAGGTAAAACTCGTCTGGCACCGCCGGGTGCGGATCCCAAGCGCTCGCACCTGAGAATTATTCACTAATCGACACCCCCGCCCCACAGATACACCTGAGAAGGAGCATGATGGCAGAACTCGCGCCCGGATTCGTGGCAATCCTTCGCGAACCGCGAACCCTGGACCACTTACGCCAAGAACCGGACGCGCTGGTCGCCATTCGCTCCAAAAAGAGCTATCCGATCGAGGATGGCATTCCGGTACTTTTGCCCCAACGCTGAGCACCCCAAAATCCCCCGACCGATAGAGGACACCCATGCCCCTTGACTACAAAGTAGCCGACCTCTCTCTCGCCGAAGCGGGCCGCCACCAAATCAGACTCGCCGAGCACGAAATGCCCGGACTCATGGCGCTGCGCGAGGAGTACCGGGACCAACAGCCCCTGAAAGGCGCCCGCATTGCCGGCTCGCTGCACATGACGGTGCAGACCGCGGTGCTCATCGAAACCCTCGTTGCCCTGGGCGCCAAGGTGCGGTGGGCGTCCTGCAATATTTTCAGCACCCAGGATGAGGCGGCCGCAGCGGTGGTCGTCGGCAACGGCACCGCCCAGGACCCCCAAGGCGTCCCCGTCTTTGCCTGGAAAAACGAGTCCCTGTCCGAGTACTGGTGGGCCACCGATCAGATCATGACCTGGCCCGAGGGTGCGCCCAATATGATCCTGGATGACGGCGGCGACGCCACCATGCTCGTCCACAAGGGCCTGGAATTTGAGAAGGCCGGTGCCGTTCCGCCCGCTCCGGAAAAGAACGACGACGATTACTCTCCCGAGTATGTGGCTTTTCTTGACCAGCTACGCGCCACCTTTGCCGAAGACCCCGAAAAGTGGACCCGGATCGCCCCCGAAATTCTCGGCGTCTCGGAGGAAACCACCACCGGCGTGCACCGCCTGTACCACTTGGCCGAAAACGGCGAATTGCTCTTCCCGGCTATCAACGTCAACGATTCGGTGACCAAGTCCAAGTTTGACAACAAGTACGGCATCCGCCATTCGCTTCCCGACGGCATTAACCGAGCCACCGATGTGCTGATCGGCGGCAAGGTCGCGGTGGTGTGCGGTTACGGTGACGTGGGCAAGGGCGCCGCCGAGGCTCTGCGCGGCCAGGGCGCCCGCGTGATCGTCACCGAAATCGACCCGATCTGTGCGCTCCAGGCCGCCATGGACGGTTACCAGGTCGCGATGCTCGAGTCCGTGGTCGGCGAGGGCGACATTTTCATCACCACGACCGGCAACAAGGACGTCATCCGCGCCGAACACATGAGCGCCATGAAGGACAAGGCGATTGTGGGCAACATCGGCCACTTCGACAACGAGATCGACATGCTCTCCCTCGCGGCCCTTCCCGGCATCGAGAAGGTCGAAATCAAGCCGCAAGTTCACGAATGGGTGATGGATCGCGGCACCGAGCACGAGCGCAGCATCATCGTGCTCTCCGAGGGCCGGCTGCTCAATCTGGGCAACGCGACCGGGCACCCTTCCTTCGTGATGAGCAATTCCTTCGCCAACCAGACCATCGCCCAGATAGAACTCTTCACCAAGGCCAACAGCTCCGAGCCCAGCGAACGCTACCAGAACCAGGTCTACGTGCTGCCCAAGATCCTGGATGAAAAGGTCGCCCGCCTGCACCTGGACGCGCTTGGCGTCGAGTTGACCGAGCTGTCCAAGGAGCAGGCCGAGTACCTGGACCTGGACGTCGCCGGTCCGTACAAGCCGGACCACTACCGCTACTAACCCCCCCGTTTCGCATCCCCGTACCGCATTTCAAGAGCCGTATACCGCTCAATATTTGCGGTACGGGGATGCGAAACGAGGTCAGCGCCGGGCGGGGGCGGCGCCCGCGGGACCCGCGGCACCCGGGCTAGGCGCGAGGCGCGCGCATGCGGCGCGCCGCGAAACCCGATCCCAGTTTCGCGCCATAAAATAAGTAGCAATGAGCGAGCTGACTGAACCCCTAGCACCCCGAAAGCGCGGCGGGCTGCGCGTATTGGTGACAATCGCCGTCGTACTTGCGGTGCTCATCGGCGGAGGAACCGTGGCCGCCCTCACCGCGCCCGCCTGGGCCGGTATGAGCGCGGCAGAGGTGCTGAACCCCAACCCCGCATTGCGCCCGGGCATGTCCGCGCCGCTAGCCAAGGACATCCACCTCGCTGGCGTCCCCAAGGACAAGGCCACCGAGGTCAACCCCGGCACCCCGATCAAGGTGTCGGCCGATAATGGGCAGGTCCGCTCGGTCACCCTGGTCGCCAAGGACGGTACCGAGATCGCCGGCAAGGTCAGCGAGGACCAAAAAACCTGGACCAACACCGACAGGCTCGCCTTCAACGCCAACTACACGCTCACCTCCGAGGTCATCGACGCCGCGGGGCAGACGCAGAAAAAGACATCCAGCTTCGCCACCGTCACCACCCCCAACGAGGCCGACGCCTGGATGTACCCGATGCCGGACACCACGGTCGGGGTCGGGCAACCGATCGAGATCCGTTTTAGCGAGCCGGTGGAGAACAAGGCGGAGGTGCTCAAGGCCTTTAACGTCTCCTCCACCAGCAAGCAAGAAGTGAGGGCGCGCTGGGTTAATGACAAGAAGGTGCGCTTCCGGCCCAAGGATTACTGGGCGGCGAACTCGACCATCACCGTGGATGTGAAGCTTTTCGGCGTCGAGTACGGCAACGGGATGGTCGGCAATTTCGATGACACCTGGAAGGTCAAGATCGGCGAACGCAAGATCGCCGTTGCGGACGCGAAGTCCAAGCAAATGACCATGTACGTCAACGGCAAAATCGTCAAACAGTACCCGGTCACCATGGGCGGGAAGGACTGGCCCTCATCCAACGGCGTCAACGTGATCATGGACCAGTACCCCAAGATCCGCTTCGACGCCTCCACCATTGGGCTGAAGCCCGGCGACCCGCAGTGGTATGACCCCTTTGACGCCAAGAACGCGTCCCGCCTGTCCAACAACGGCGAGTTTGTGCATGAGGCGCTGCCGGCCGCGTTCCCGGTCCTCGGCAAGGAGAACATCTCGCACGGGTGCATCGGCATGTCCCCGGAGGCGGCCAAATACTTCATCGACAATATGACCCGCGGCGACGTGGTGGACATCAAAAACGCCGCCGGCCCGCCGATCAGCATGGAAGCGGGCATGGGGGACTGGAATATTCCCTGGGACAAGTACGCGAACACCCCGGCTGAATAACGACGGCGATGCCCTCACCTCGAGTGGGTGGCCGGCAATTTTCCGCGGTTGCCCGAAACCGGGTTAGGCGCCCTCGAAGGGGAGCGAGTCGATCCGTTGCGCGCGCGAGGCGACCCGATGTTGCCGTTCGGCGAGCGAGACCAGAGAACGCTCGTACCGGATGCTCATGATGGCGCGCAAAACCTCTACCGGCGGAACTGTCTGCGGCGGGCGCGGGGCCACATAGCGAAGCGCCTCGGTGTACAGCTCGCGCGACATCGCATCCAGCGCTTGCGGGAACATGGTGGGTGCCTGCGCCACGAGTGCGCTCACCCGCCGCGCGAGCGTATCCGGGAGCTGGGCCAGATCCACGGTGCGAGACCAAGACACCAGTTGCGGTGCGATGAAGGGCTGGAACGTGCTGGTGTGGCGCAACCGGGTGCGAAGCGCAAAGGTCCCGGCCAAAAGGTCGCCAAGGCGTTGGGCGCGCGGCGCGAAGGTGGAGGTGGCCACGGCGATCGAACCGGCCGACATGTACACCTCCAGGATCGCCACGAGACCGCGGATGAGTGCGTGCCGGAAGCGGATCGCGCCGCCATCGCTGCGCACAATGCGGGTACCCATCATGAGGTTCCCGACGCTGCGTCCGCGGGTCATGGTTTCCACCGCGATCGGTACGATCACGAGTCCGAAAATTATGGCGAGGGTCACCACAGCAATGATGAGCGCGGTATCCATGCGTGAAAACGAGGCGGAAAGCGCCCAGAGCAACAGCAGCGTGCCAAGAACGTAGATGGCAGTGTCGACGACTCCGCTCACGAGCCGCGAGACCACCGAAGCGGGGCGCAAGTCGAGACTGACCGCTTCGGAGGTGACGAGCTCATGGTTCATGGAGTTCATCCTAGCCAAGGCTTAGGGTTAGTAGCGTGGACATCGAAGCGTTTGCCGCCGTGAACCGGCCAACTTGGGAACGGTTGCGCGAACTGGTGAACGTCCGGCGCCTCAGTGGGGAAGAGTCCGATGAGCTGCTCAGCCTCTATCAGCGCTCCAGCGCGCACCTGTCCACGATCCGATCGCTGGCACCGGAAAGCCAGCTCTCGGCCGAACTCTCGCTTCTGCTCGCTTCGGCGCGCGGAAAATTCACCGGTCAGCGCGGCAACGCGGTCAGCGAGGTTTCGCGGTTCTTCGCGCTGTACTTGCCGGCCGCCCTCTACCGGTTGCGGTGGGCGACGCTCATTATTTTTGCGATGTTTGTCGGCATCGCGCTCTTCTACGGTCTCTGGTTTTCCACCACGCCGGAAGCGGTGCGCGCGGTCGGCACGGATGCCGAGTTGCGCGCCCTCGCCGAAGAAAAATTTGTGAGCTACTACTCGGAGAACCCGGCCGGATCTTTTGGCACCCGCGTCTGGGTCAATAACGCGTGGATTGCGGCTCAGTGCATTGCGCTGGGCATCACCGGGGTTTTCCCGATTGCGGTGCTGATCCAAAACGCGGCGAACCTTGGCATCATGGGCGCAATCATGTTCGCCCACGACCGCGGGGACACGTTTTTCATCTACATCCTCCCGCATGGCCTGATGGAAATGACCTGTGTGATGATCGCGGCCGCCGCGGGTCTCGGACTCTTTTGGGCCTGGGTGTCCCCGGGGAACCGGCCCAGACTCGAAGCGCTCGCGGCCGAGGGGCGGGCGCTTTTCACCGTGGTGATTGGGCTTGCCCTGCTGTTGCTGTTGTGCGGTGTCATCGAGGCCTACGTGACCCCGAGCGACCTGCCGGTCTTTGTGCGCATCGGCATCGGAGTGGCCCTTTGGCTGGGCTACTGGGTGTACGTTTTTGTGGTGGGTGGGCGCGCCTGGCGAGCCGGGCACCGTGGCGATCTCGGATCCTTCGACCGCGGTGCCACCGTACTGAGCGCCTAACTCGCTCACCACCCCGCGCCGCACGCGT
Source organism: Haematomicrobium sanguinis DSM 21259 (assembly GCF_000688395.1). Classification (GTDB taxonomy): domain Bacteria; phylum Actinomycetota; class Actinomycetes; order Actinomycetales; family Micrococcaceae; genus Haematomicrobium; species Haematomicrobium sanguinis. Next base: position 98,088 of record NZ_JIAG01000003.1, read on the forward strand.
AACGCTCCGGTTGCAAATTGTGTGCTCCCGGGTGTGGCTACCCCGCTTTTGGAGGGGGTCACAGTATCCTCAAGGAGGAAACTGCCAGGGTCCCGCGTCAAGGGTGCCCTGTCACACGCGTGGCTGAGAAAAAGTAGGGAAGATGAGCGAAGAGAAATCGCCGAAGGTCGACACACAAGACGACACCGCCCCTGTCCCTACGCCCCAACCCGCCGAGGCACCCACGGCACAGGTTCGGGTGCACAATCAGGGAACCGCACTTCCCGCCTCGACTTCTAGCATCGACCAGAGTTCGGTTGCCACCCCGGACAAGGAGAGCGCGCCCGCGGACGCCCAGACCGCGAACGCCCAAACAAGTGACGCGGACGCGACCGGCGCCGCCACCGAACCTCCCACCACTACCGCCCTGTTGACGATGCGTCCCCCGGAAGACGAGGTCCGCCGCCGCTCGCAATTGCGCGACGCAGCACCCGAGCGCAGTTACAAAGGGGCACGGGTGGTGCAGACCCTGCTCGCGATTCTGGTTCCCTTTCTGCTCGTCTTTGGCGCCCTACGGCTCGTGGCCACGCACGTGTTCCTGTGGGTGGAGTACAACCGCCCAGGATTCCCCGCCGACACTGCGTTCTCCACGGGCGAGCGGGTCGATTACGGCTCCTATGCGGTGGACTACCTCTTTAACTTTGCCTCGCCCGCATACCTTGGCGACCTCATGAACAAGAACGAGCAAAACCTGTTCTTGCCCTCCGAGGTTTCCCATATGGCCGATGTCAAGGTCGTCATGCTGATCGGTGTGGCAATTGCCCTGGTGATGCTGATAGCCGCGATCGTCTTCGCGATCATTTTGGCCCGCAAATACAAGGGCGGTATCCGTCGCGCCCTTTTCGCGGGAAGCGTCGCGACCGCCGTGATTATTATTGCGTTGGCCGTCGTGGCGGCGCTCGGCTGGCAGCAGTTCTTCACCGCCTTCCACGAGATTTTCTTTGCGCAGGGTAATTGGCAGTTCCGCTCCACCGATACCCTCATCCGGCTGTTCCCGACCCAGTTCTGGATTGACGCCGCCGGCACCGCGGCCGCCCTCGCGCTCTTGGGCGCCATTGTCACGATGATCTTCACTTGGCCCACCGCCAAGCGTCGCGCACGCTCCATGGAACTCCAAGAGTTCATCGAGGCCCGGGAACGCGCCGAGGATCAGGCGGCGAGTTAGTTCAGATAGAGCGCGTCCACTGCGGCCGCATATTGTTCGACCACAGCACCGCGCTTGAGCTTGAGGCTCGGGGTCAGCAACCCGGATTCGATCGAGATGTCTGCGTCCAGAATCTCGAACTTGCGAATCTGTTCGGCCCGGGACACCGAGGCGTTCGCTTTATCCACCGAGGATTGGACGGACGCGAGAATCTGATCCCGATCCGCTGGCCAGGACAGCCCGGCAGCGTCTAGGCCGTCGGCATCCAGTGATATCAGCGCGGAAATGAACGGCTTCCCTTCGCCAACCACCACAGCATAGGACACCACCGGGTTCTCCCGAATTGTCTCTTCCATAGGTCCTGGGGCAACGTTCTTGCCGCCGGCGGTCACCACAATGTCCTTGAGCCGACCGGTGATGGTGAGATACCCATTCTCATCCAGGGCGCCCATGTCTCCGGTCTTGAAGTAGCCGTCCTCAAACGCGGCGGCCGTCGCCTCGGGGTTGTTGTGGTAGCCCTTGAAGACGCCCACGCCTTTGATCAGCACCTCATCATCTGGAGAAATACGCACCGACGTGCCGGGAATGGGAATGCCCACGGTTCCTACCCGCGTGTACTCGGGAGTGTTCGCCGTTGCGGGCGCGGTCGTTTCGGTCAGACCGTAGCCCTCGAGCACTCTCAAGCCGATGCCGCGGAAAAAGTGGGCCAGCCGAGGATTGAGCGGGCTCGCTCCGGAGACCGAATTCGTGAGTTCCCCGCCGAAAGCGGCGCGCAGTTTGCCAAAAACGAGTTTGTCGAAGATCGCATGCCGCACCTTTAAGAGCGCGCCCGGTCCGCGCCCCTCGCGGCGTGCGAGGGCGTCTTGCGCCTGCGAATAAGCCACCGCGGTGTCTACGGCCGCATCGAAAATTGTGCCCTTACCATCGGCCACGGCCTTGCTACGCGCCCGCTCAAAAACCTTTTCAAAGACCCTGGGCACCACCAGGAGGAAGGTGGGCTTGAACGCGGCCATGTCTTCGAGAAGTTCCTGCGCCGAGGAGGTGTGCGTCAAGGTGGCGCCGGCTTGCAGGCACGCCAACTGGACGGCGCGCGCCAAGACGTGGGCCAACGGCAGGAACATGAGCGTGCGCGCGTTCTTGCCCAGCAAGAGAGTGGGCAGCCACTGTTCAATATTGACCGCGAAGAGCGCAAAGTTGCCGTGGGTGATCTCGCAGCCCTTGGCGCGCCCGGTCGTCCCCGAGGTGTACACAATCGACGCCACATCGTCCAGCGTCCTGGAACTGCGCGCCGCCTCCAACTTCGCGTCGGAGACCTCGCGGCCACGCTCCAACAAGGCGTCCAAGCCGTCGTCCCCGCTCGCGGTGAGCAAGCGCGCCTGGAAGTCCGTCTTTCGCCTTCCCTTGACCCCGGGAAGGCGAGCAATCCGCTCAAGGTTGTCACGCCGTCGGGCATCATCGGCGAAGCCAAAGCGCGCCCGGGAATCCTTGACGACCCATTCGATTTGCTCGTCGGAGCTCGTTTCATAGATCGGCACGGTGACCCCGCCCGCGTAGCTGATCGCAAGGTCCAGCAGGGTCCACTCGTAGCGGGTTGGCGAGAAGATGATGACCGAGTCGCCGGGCTTGACGCCCCAGGCGATCAGTCCGCGGGCGATGGCCTGAACGTCGGCGAGGAACTCCGCCGCGGTCTTCGGGATCCACGCCGGCTCACCATCGGGACCGGTCTGTTTGATCGCGTAGAGCACGCGCTCCGGGGTCGCTTTGGCACGCTCGATCAGCAAGGACGCCACATTGGTCATTTTCGGCAGCGAGACCAGCAACTCGGTCGACGATTCTTGCACTTTCGTGCGCTCCTTCCAGGCGAGGCTCAGATCCATCGGGGGAGCCACATTCGAATCTGCCACATGTCAAAGGGAATGCGCTCGCTCGTCCAAATCGGGAGGAAGAACGCGGAGACGGCCAGGATCAGCACCGTGATGGCACCGACAATGATCCATCGGGGGCGGCGCAGCCGGGCAGAGAGTTGGGGTGGGCCGAGCACCAAGCCGAGCACATAGACGAGCGCCAAAATCAGGAACGGTTCGAAGGCGATCGCATAGAAGAAAAACATGGTGCGGTTTGGATACATGAACCAGGGGAGGTACCCGGCGGCGATGCCGGCCAGGATGGCTCCCGCACGCCAATCCCGGCGCACAATCCAACAGAACAGGGCGACCAGCAGTGCGAGTGTGCCCAGCCACCAGATGAGCGGGTTGCCGAGCGAGGTGACGGCCTCCACCATTTTGGTTTCCGAGCCGTCCGGGTTGGTGATGGGCACGTTGTCGAAGGAGTAGCTGGTGGGGCGGATCATCAGTAGCCACTCGATGGCCGGGGATGAGTAGGGGTGCGGGGAACTCAGGCCTTGGTGGAAGGCATAGGCGGCGCGGTGGTATTCCACGAGTGAACGCAACCAATTGGGCAGGAAGTCCCAGAACCCGGACGAGTTGTCCTGGGCCCAGGTGCGGTCATACCCGTCCTTGGACATGAGCCACCCGGTCCACGTGCTCAGGTACACGAGCACAATGGTGGGCAGCACGGTGAGCGCGGCAAACACCCCATCTCGCAACAGAGCCCCGGTAATCCAGTGCCGCACACCAACAACGCGGCGCGCACTCGCGTCCCACGCGAGGGTCATTAGGCCAAATACCCCGATGAATGCGAGCGCCGACCACTTGGTGCCCACCGCGCAACCCAGCAGCACGGCGGCCACTAGACGCCACGGCCGCCACCCGAGAAAGGGCCCGTAGAGCATCTCGCGGGCGCTGGGCCGTCCGTCCGGGCTTGCGGCGGCGAGGGCGGCAACCTTGCGCGCCAATATTGCCCGGGACGCGTATCGGTCCATCAGGAGTGCGCCAAAGGCGAGGAGCAGCCAGAACATCAAAAAAATGTCCAGCAGCGCGGTGCGCGACTGCACGATGGCGTGCCCGTCGACCGCGAAAAACAGTCCGGCGAGAACCGCCAGCGGAAGCGAGGCGAAGAGCCGATACGCCACCAGCGCCAGCACAATGATCGCGAGCGTGCCGACCAGGGCGGCGGAAAAACGCCAGCCAAAACCATTATCGGCACCGAAAATACGCATGCCCCAGGCGATCATCCACTTGCCGAGCGGCGGGTGCACCACAAAGGATGGGTCAGTCCCGAGACCCGAGTAATCCCCGGACACAAACAGGTCATTGACCTTTTTGGTGATCTCTTTGCCGTTCTCGGTGACTTTGACGTCCGCCCACGCCTTCTCCACCCCGTTTTGCAGGTAGGAATACGCGTCTTTGACGTAATAGGTTTCATCGAAAACGAGCTTGTTCGGCGAATCCAGGCGGACAAACCTTAAGAGCCCGCCGAGCACCGCCGGGATCATGACCCACAGCCACACGAGCGGCGTCAACGGGGTGGTGGGGCCGAGCAACCGGTGGCGCAGACTGGATAGCGCGTAGGCGTGCCGCGGAGTTTGCACTTGATTGCCGGGGACGGCGTAGCGCCCGCGGGTCCACCACCACAGCGTGTTCAGCCAGCGCCGCGGAGCGCTTGGCGCGGGGTCGAGTGTGCGCCGTCCTGACTCTTCGACATCCGAACCTGGGTCACGGCTAAGCACACTCACCCCACAATGCTAACCGCCAGCGCACCTGCGTACACCCCTTCAAGGATGCCAGGTGGATAAACTGGGCGGGTGAATGATCCCGAATCGGTACCGGAGCATCTGAGCGGCAGCGAGAAGCACGACGGCGATGCCTCCTTAGACTCGCAGGGTACCGAAGGCGGCGGGTCGGCAGGATTTTCCGGGATTGTGCTTGCGGCCACGCCCATTGGCAACCCCGCCGATGCCTCGATGCGGTTGCGCGAACTATTGGGCGCCGCCGACATTATTGCCGCCGAAGACACCCGCATGGTACGCAAGCTTGCTGCGGCTTTGGGTGTGGTGCTCTCCGGGAAAGTGGTGGCTCACCACGAGCACAACGAACGTGACTCTGCGGCGGCCCTCGTTGCGGCAGCCGGCCGGGGCCAGGTGGTCGCCGTGGTGTCCGATGCCGGAATGCCCGCCGTCTCCGATCCCGGTTTCCGGGTAGTTCAGGACGCCGTGGCCGCGGGTGTGCCTCTCACCGTGGTGCCGGGGCCGAGTGCCGTGTTGACCGCTCTGGCGCTCTCCGGATTGCCGACCGATCGCTTCACTTTCGAGGGGTTCCTGCCGCGCAAGGCGGGGGAGCGGGCCGCCCGATTGGCAGGGGTGTCCGCCGAGGGGCGCACCATGGTGTTCTTTGAGGCGCCGCACCGGGTGGGCGAGACATTGGCGGCGATGGCATCGGTGTTCGGGGAGTCTCGACCGGCGGCACTGGCCCGGGAGTTGACCAAGACCTTTGAAGAAGTGCGGCGCGGGACATTGGGCGAGTTGATAACGAGCGTCGAAGCCGAACCGCCGCGCGGCGAAATTGTGCTGGTGGTTGCCGGGCTGAGCGCAAGCGAGAGAGCTGCCGACGCGATGGGTTCGGCACTGGCTGCCGTTACGGATCGCGTCCACGCGGGCGAGCGGCTGAGCGGGGCGGTGAAGGAGGCGGCTCGAGAGTTTGGGGTCGGGAGGAAACTCCTTTACGAGCGGGCGCTGGCCGACCGTGCGCTGACAGAAGGTGCGCTGGCAGAAGGTGCGCGGGCCGACCGCCCGGGCGCGGAACGCTCGGGCGCGGACCCCGATTAAGGCACCGGTTGTGCACCTGCCCAATCGCAAACCGTAGGTCTGGTGCATCGTCGCATTTACGCGGTGAGAGCCACCGCATAGGTTTAGGAATATCACCGGGCGCTATGGCGCGCCCTCAACCGTCCTGTCAAGGAGGCCGCCGTGGCGACACAGAGCGAAAACATCGATGAAAAGGCACTATTGGATTCGGTGCCTACCGGACTGCTCATTGACGGCACCTGGCAGGACGCGAGCAACGGCGCGACGTTTGCGGTGGAAGACCCCGCCACCGGGGAGACGCTGCTTTCCATCGCCAATGCCACCGTCGAGGACGGTCAGCGAGCAATGGATGCCGCCGCGAACGCCCAAGAAGCATGGTCACGTACCGCCCCGCGCGAGCGCGCCGAAATTTTGCGCCGCGCCTTTGACATGGTCACCGCCCGTTCCGAAGAATTCGCGGCGCTCATGAGCATGGAAATGGGCAAGCCCTTAGCCGAGGCCCGGGGCGAGGTCACCTACGGGGCCGAATTTTTGCGGTGGTTCTCCGAGGAAGCGGCCCGGATCGGCGGCCGCTACGCCGTTTCACCCGATGGCAAGAGCCGGTTGCTCGTGCAGAAGAAGGCTGTCGGCCCGTGCCTGTTGATTACACCGTGGAACTTCCCGCTGGCCATGGCCACCCGCAAGATCGCCCCCGCCATTGCGGCCGGGTGCACCATGGTCCTCAAACCGGCCGCTCTCACCCCGTTGACCTCCCAGCTTTTCGCGTCCGTGCTCATGGAAGCCGGACTGCCCGCGGGAGTGCTCAACGTCATCCCCACCAAAGACGCGGGCGGGGTGACCGGACCGATCATTAAGGACTCGCGCCTGCGCAAGCTCTCCTTCACCGGATCCACCCCGGTGGGTAAATCGCTGTTGAAGGACGCCGCCGATAACGTGCTGCGCACCTCGATGGAACTTGGTGGAAACGCGCCGTTTGTGGTGTTCGAGGACGCCGATCTCGACGCCGCCGTAGACGGGGCCATGATCGCCAAAATGCGCAATATGGGCGAGGCGTGCACCGCCGCCAACCGCTTCATCGTGCACAAGAGTGTCGCCAAGGACTTTGCCGACCGACTCGCCGAGCGCATGAGCGAACTGACGACGGGCCGCGGCCTTGACCCGGACACTAAGGTCGGTCCGCTCATTGACCAGAAGAGCCGGGACAAGGTGGAAGAGCTGGTCTCGGATGCAACCAGCAAGGGTGCACAGGTGCTGACCGGCGGCAAAGCAGTCCCAGGAGCCGGGTATTTCTACGAGCCTACGGTGTTGACCGACGTCGCAGCGGACTCCACGATTCTGGCCGAGGAAATCTTCGGCCCGGTGGCACCGGTGATCACCTTTGAGACCGAGGACGAGGCGATTGCTCACGCGAATAACACCGAATACGGCCTGGTCGGGTACGTCTACACGAAGGATCTGAACCGGGCGCTGCGGGTGTCCGAGCGGATGGACACCGGCATGCTGGGACTGAATGCGGGTGTGGTCTCCAATGCGGCGGCCCCGTTCGGCGGAGTCAAGCAGTCCGGCCTTGGCCGCGAGGGCGGTTTCGAAGGCATCGAAGAGTACCTCAGCACACAGTACGTGGGGATTGCCGGCGTCTAAGGGTTGCGCGAAACCCACAGCGAGCGCGGCAGGAAGCGTGCTCGCAGGCGCTCGGCCCAGCTGGCGTGGGCGTCCAATGTAGTCCGTGTGGCCCCGAGGGCGTCGTTCAGCGATTCGGTGTTCTCGGCGGGGGTGGCCGGCGCGTAATTGCGGCGTTCAAAGTCCTGGCTGAGCCGCCTGAGCTGTGTCCGAGCGGCCTCGTCGGCCTCGAGCGAGTCGCCGAGCCACGCCGTGTACTCCCGCGGAGTCATGGCGGCGGGCGCGTTGTGGCCGTAGTCGATCGCCGTATCTCGCAGTTCTTTCCACGCGGCAACGGACGCCGTTTCGGTTCCCGGGGCGTCGGACAATAACGAGTAGCGCCGCCGCCGCTTTGCCGTCCGCACCCAGAATGGAAGCAGCGCCAGCGCCACCACGCTCAGAACCGCGCCGACCGAGATGAGGATCGGACCGACCGGGGCACCCTGACTGGTCCCAACGCTGACCGGGGAGCCGTCGGTGGGTTGCGGTGTGGGCTCGTTGCCAGGAAGCGGTGCGGCGGGACTTGGCCGCGGGTCGAGCGCGTCGTCGGGGACGTCAGTGGGCGCCGGCCCCTCGGTCTGCGCGTACTCAGGTACCACGCCACGGGACGGCGTCGGCTCAAAGGGCAACCAGCCCACCTCGTTGAAGTACACTTCCGGCCAGGCGTGAGCGTCCTTGGACTCCACCTCAAACTTTTGGGTGGGCGTATCCGAGATCGGCTCGCCCTCCCCGGCGGGTGTGCCAGCGGTGAAACCAACGGCAATGCGGGTGGGGATGCCCAAGGTGCGCAGCATGACAGCCATGGATCCGGCAAAGTGCACACAGTAACCGGATTTCGCGCTCAAAAACTGCTCGATGACATCCAGCCCGGACCCGTCATAGCCGCCATCAACCGGCGCCTGCTCGCTATAGGTGAATTCGCTGGAGCGCAAGTAACGCTGAATGGCGACGGCCTGATCAAAAGGTGTCCTCGCGCCCGCGGCATCGACCACTTGGCGTGCGGTATCTGTCACGACTTGAGGCACGTTATCCGGGATGCGCTGATACACCTCCGGAATGGGAAATTGCGTACCGGGAGCCAGCGGCGGGTTCAGCTGGTTGACTTGCTCGGCTGTGGGCACCACGATGATGGAATTGACGTCATAGGTCATGTTCTGGGTGTTCGCGCCGATACCGCGAAACGTATTCTCCACGCTGTCAAAACGCCAATTTCCGTTGAGCGAACCCACCGACGTCACCTGGAACGGCGCGAGAAGCCACGGGGAGGTAAAGGACCCAGCGCTCACCCGGGAGCGCACCTGCTGAACCTGGATGCCCCGCTGCTGCAACCCCAACCAGTTCGGCACCGAGCCGAGCCCAGCCAGTTGGGCGTTTCCGCTGATTTCCAGGGTTCCGGTGTCGCTCGTGTCCGGTCCCCACCGTTGTCCCGAGAAATCGGCGATCACGCTAGAGCGCATGTATGGGGGTTGCTCGGCCGTCGACTCGTAGGTGAACGCGCCGCGCCCGGCCGGCGAGCGCAAATCCTGACCCAGCGTGACATAGGGGTTCAGACCGTTGCCGCTTCCCCAACTTACGCGGGTGCCTTGCGGGAACGTTCCTTGCGTGAATCCGGGAATCACCAGCGGGAGTACGACGGCGATGGCCAGGGTTCCGGCGCCGATCGCCGTAATGTGGGTTACTGGGAAGCGCGGGGAAGAGAGCGGGGAGCCTGGAGCGCGCGCTTGCAGATACCAATGGGTGACCGCGAGGAAGATGAGGAATGCTGCCGCGGTCAGCACAAAGGAGAGCATACCGACGCTGCTCGGTTTAATGATGGCCGGGGTCACCCAGGCGACGACTATTCCCAGACCCGCGGCCAGCGGCAACTGCATGCCAAGGGCCAGCACATCCATCAACACCAAGATCAGCGCCATGGCAATAGCCACAAGGAACACGACACCCGCCTCCGGGGTCACTGGTGCGACCTGATTGGCAATCGTTTCCCGGCTTGCACCGATCAGGTTCCATACCTGATCGAGGGAGGCGCCGTTAGGGATAACGCCTAGCCAGGCGGTGTCCCGAAAAAAGATCAGGTTAGCTGCCAGGATCGTGCCGAGGACGCCAGCCAGCGGGGCGAGAACCTGGCCCCAGCGGAACAGGCGCGAGATTCCAATGCCCAATGCGGCACCAAGAACGCATCCCGCGACGGCCGGGTACCACGCCCACTTTTCGATCACGCCGCTGTATCCGGTGGCAGCGGCAAGAACAAGCAACGTCAGCGACACCGTGACCCAGACGCTGGGTACGTCGAGACGGCGGCTCGCGGGAGCGGAGGGTTCGCGGTGACCGTGGTCAGCGGCTTCGCGGTCCTCGGTTGCCCGATCTGTTGCGGTGGCGGTCATCGAGACGGCACCGCCTCGGGATGCGACGCGGTAAAACTTGCCGAGATTGAGTCCGGATTGCTTAGTGCATTCCATACCTCCGGCTGGCCCTTGGCTTCGGTCGCGACCACGGTCTGCCAGCCGGCGCTGCGTAGCCGTTGCGCCGTTTCCTCGGCATAGGCGGTGTTTTGCACACACAGAATGGCAAGAGATTGCGGGTAGTAGTTTGCGGCGGCAGCAAGAGAGGTGACATCGCGCGCGCTCAGGTCGCCCAGGAGGGCAATGAGCGGTCCGCGCCCGCGCACCCCGGCAAGGGTGTCGAGGAAGGTGTCGCCAAAGTCTCGGGTCTTCTCGCCCGCGCCGTTGCCGGGCACAGCCGATGCGGGTTGCTTGGTTTTGCGTCGCTGCGCATCCGCGCGGTTCGCGGCAGGGTTGCCGGTGTGCACGAGTTCGACACCGGCAAGCTGGGTCAGCAGTGCGGCAAGTTCCTGCTCCGCGGAAAGGCTGGCACTGGAGGCGGCCCCGGTTTGCGTCCGCAATAGCGGACTGGCCGAGTCCCACGCGGTGCTGAACTCGCCGCGCTGATCGACCATGCGCACCTGGTAGTTGTCTCTGAGCAATTGGGCGGCAATCGAGGCGGCCATCGTGACCACCCATTCAAAACGGGAACTTGTGTACAGGCCGTTGTCGGCGATATGCGTATCAAACGCGGTGTCGAAAGCACTGGCGAGGGCGCCGTCTCGCCTATCCATGACCAGTACGGCCTGCGGGGTGGTGACAGTATCTTCTTGACGAACCATGAGTTCGCCCAGGCGCGCGGTCGCGGGCCAGTGCACCCGTCGAAGCGAGTCGCCGTGCCGGTATTCACGAGTCATCACGTCGTCTTGGGAGGCCGTCGCGTGCAAAAGGGTGTGGAGCACGCCATCGAGGTTGCCGCCTGCAACATCAGCGAAACTGCTGAGACTTTTAATCGGCGGGGTCACGACCAGGGTGGATGGCTGCCCCACGGTGTGTTGGTGTTTGGCGAGCCCAAAGGGATCGGTGAACATCGCCGAGACGGGGCCAATGCTATAGAGCCCGCGTTGGGAACAGCGGACCCGATACTCGTACAGGCTGGTTCCATCCGCGCTCGCATAGCGGGACGGGTACAAGAAGGTGGGTGCTTGACCGAAGCGCGAAGGTAACTCTTCACGCATGGTGTGGCGCGCCGTCGTACCTTTTTCGGTGGATACTTCCAACTGCACGGTGCACGCCTGCCCGGCCTGCACCTGGGGAACCGAAAAGGTGCGGTGCGTTCGGAAGCGGGGTTTAGTGACCCAGGCGGTCAGGATCGAGAGCACCAGCAATGCGATCGCAAATACCGCGACATAGAGCAGATCGCGGCGGCCCATGATGGCACCGAAGGCAAGCGCCAGAATGCCGACGGCCAGCAAGGAGAACCCCATGGGGGTCAGGATTCTTGCATTGAGCCAAGCAAACACGGATCAGCGGACGTTTCTGGTTTCTCGGGTGGGGACCGGTACCGCGTTTAAGATGCGGCCGAGGACGTCTTCGATGGTGACGCCGGTGGAGGAGGCGCCGCGGTCGAGAATCAGACGGTGTGCCAGGACGGGGGTGACCAGTGCGCGAACGTCGTCGGGGAGGACGTAGTCGCGTCCGCCGAGCGCCGCGCTCGCCTTCGAAGCGCGAAGCAACTGCAGCAGTGCGCGCGGGCTGGCGCCAAGGCGAAGTTGGCTGGACTCGCGAGTGGCGTTGCCAAGGGCCACGGTGTATTCCTTGACCAGGTCAGAAACGTAAATGTTCTTGACGACCTCAATCATGGCAAGGACGTCTTGCTCGCTGACGACCGGCCGGACGTCATCGAGCGGGTTGGTCGACTGGTGGGTTTCCAGCATGAGCATTTCCGAGGACGTATCCGGGTACCCCATGGAAATGCGGGCCATGAAGCGGTCTCGCTGGGCCTCCGGAAGCGGGTAGGTGCCTTCCATTTCCAGCGGATTCTGGGTCGCGACCACCATAAACGGAGTCGGCAGGCGGTGGGTTTCCGAGTCCGCGGAAACCTGATGTTCTTCCATGCTCTCCAGGAGTGCGGACTGTGTTTTCGCGCTGGCGCGGTTGATTTCATCGCCAATGACGATGTTCGCGAAAATGGGGCCCGGGCGAAACTCGAACGCCCGCATGTTCTGATCGAAGATGGAGACGCCCGTGATGTCTGAGGGGAGAAGGTCAGGCGTGAATTGAATGCGGTTGACCTTCCCATCGACGGTGCGGGCCAGAGTTTTCGCGAGCATGGTCTTGCCGACGCCCGGAACATCTTCGACCAGCAAGTGCCCTTGCGCGAGCAGGACGGTGAGAGCGAGATGGGCGGCTTCACGCTTCCCGTCAATGACGGTGCTCATCGCGTCAAGGATGGCGGTGCTGGCTTCATGGAAACGTTCCATGGTCCAGTCGGTGCGGGCATAGGACGGTTGTCCGGTGGCTACTGTCTGTGCAGTCACTGGTTCTTCGGCGAACTTTTCCAGTTTTCTCACCCCAAAGGCAGACGGCTTGAAGCTTGGTCATACCCTACATGCTCGGGGTGACAAATTGGTGGGAGGATATTTTCCCGCACCCAAGATGTGACCTGAGTGCCGGCGGCGAGTGCGAATCGTAGGATGAAGTAGTGACCGAGAACGCTGACCTCGCCCCTGCCGCGTACCGGAACTATCCGGCGCCACCGGTGTCCGAGGAGACCCCTAAGCAAGAAAAGAAACGGCGCCAGCGTAGTTTTCCGCCGGCGCCAGAGCCGTTGCCGGTTCCGGTGGTGGATAACCACACCCACCTCAATTTCCGTCCCGAGTTCGGCACGATCACTGCCAGGCAAGCCATGGACGCGGCCGAGGGCGTGGGCGTCAACCGCGGTGTCCAAGTGGGATTTGATTTAGATTCCTCCCGCTTTACTATCGAGGCGATCGAGGATGAGCCACGTCTCTTGGGGGCGGTGGCTCTGCACCCCAATGACGCCGCGCGTCTCAAGGCCGACGGCCGTTTCGACGAGCAATTCGCCGAAATTGTGGAGCTGAGCCGTCACCCCCGGGTGCGTGCGATTGGTGAAACCGGCCTGGATTATTTTCGCACCGGAGAGGATCTGCGCGATGGGCAACGCGAGTCCTTCGAGGAACACATTGCGCTGGCGAAGGAACGCGATATCGCCCTCATGATCCACGATCGGGATGCGCACGAGGATGTTGTCGCGACCTTGAAGCGCGTGGGCGCACCCGAGAAGGTGGTCTTTCACTGCTTTTCCGGGGACGAGGACTTGGCCGCGGTGTGCATGGAGAACGGGTGGTACATGTCCTTTGCGGGGACAGTGACCTTTAGTAATTCGCCCGGAATTCAAGCCGCGTGTGCGATCGCCGATCCGGAGCTCATGCTGGTGGAAACCGATGCGCCTTTCCTGACCCCGGCTCCCTACCGCGGACGACCCAATGCGAGTTACATGATCCCCACCACGGTGCGGTTCATGGCCGAACTGCGCGGGGAAGACCTCGTGGGATTGTGTGCGCAGTTGAGCGCGAACAGCGAGACCGTTTACGGTTCCTGGCTGCCTGCGTAGCACGTGCGCGCGTGTTGCGACGCGAAGCAAACTTGCCGGTAAGGTCACAGTTCGGTTACATTTAAGAGTCAAAGCCGGGGTCGGGGAAGGCTATCCGGACTAATTCAAAGCGTTGTTGAGCTGGACATACCGTTCGAATGCCCAGATCCACGGTGCTTTGCCTGATTGATGCAAGATGCGTTGGATCGTGACGCGCCACTAGAAAATGTGAGTGCCGATTTCCCCGTGCCCGGAAGCAACAACGTTATGGGTATTCGTGAAGAAACTTTCTAAGAAGACGTGGGCGCTGGTGGCTGGCTCTGCCCTCGTAGTCATGGCCATGATCGTGGGCACGCTGGGATTCGTGGGCAGCAATAAGACCGTACAGCTCAACGTTGACGGCAAATCCACCACTGTGCAGACCACCGGAAACACCGTTGCCGATGCGCTGGATGCGGCAAACGTGAATGTCGGTTCCGAGGATGTGGTGTCCCCGAAGCTGGACGCTGAGATCGCCGCTACCGACACCATCAACGTTCAAAAGAACAAGGAAATCGACGTCACCCTCGATGGCGCACAGACAACGGTGGAGACCACCGGTGTCACCGTGAAGGACGTCGTGACCGAACTCGGCGTCGCTTCGACCGCGAAGACTTCTGCCGCTCTCACCACGAATTTGGTGGATCTGGAGAATGCGCTGAGCATCTCCACACCGAAGAAGGTCATTGTGACGGTGGATAACCAGCAAAAGACACAAGAGACCACGGCAAATACCGTGAACGAGGTGTTGGCCGAAGCCGACGTCAAGATCGGCGCTAACGATCGCGTTTCCGTCCCGCTGGATGCACAGTTGGTTGACGGCATGGGTATTAAAGTGAGCCGCGTTGAGGTCAAGGATGCCGAGACCACCACGGTCGAGATTCCTTTCGAAACCAAGAAGACGGAAGATCCCAACAAGTACGTTGGCGAAGAAACGGTGACCAAGCCGGGCGTTGCGGGTGAGAGGGTCGAGACTTATAAGGTCACGATCATTGATGGCCAGGAACGCAGCCGCGAGAAGGTGAGCGAAAAGGTCACCAAGGAGCCGGTGGCACAGGAAGTGAGCGTCGGAACCAAGGAAAAGCCAAAGTCCACCGGGCCTGGCGGACAGCCGAGTGGCGGAAACGCAAACGCCGCGACCTGGCAGGCGCTGGCTCAGTGCGAGTCCGGTGGAAACTGGGCCATCAACACCGGTAACGGCTACTACGGCGGCCTGCAGTTCTCCGCGAGCAGCTGGCTTGGCGCTGGCGGCGGCAAGTACGCGCCGACGGCGAACCTTGCGACTCCGGATCAGCAGATCGAAATCGCCGAGGTTTTGCGCTCGAGCGGCGGCTGGGGTCACTGGCCGGCGTGTGCAGCCAAGTTGGGTCTGCTCTAACTGCTTTGCGCTATATACCGCACCGGGGGCGATGAACTTTCGAGTTCATCGCCCCCGGTTTTTTCGTCGGTGGAGTCAGCAGGTTGGTGGTTGGAAGTGCGCATTGCGTTGCGGAGTTTGCTGCGGGTCGATCCACGCCGGAGGAATGACCCACGGCTTATCATCTAGTACCGCTAGCTTCCACGTGCCTTGGTGGATGAAGTGATGGTGATACGGGCACAGGAGCGCGCCGTTGTTGACATCGGTGGGGCCGTGGTCGCGATCCCAGTAACTCACGTGGTGCGCCTCGCAGAGGGCCAACGGCATCGTGCAGCCTTCGAAAATGCACCCGCCATCGCGGGCAGCGAGCGCTATCCGTTGGGCCTTGCCGAAAAGCCGTCGGGATCGCCCCACGTCCAACGGCACGCTGTCTCCGCCAAGCACGACGGGAATGATCTCCGCCTCGCAGGCAAGTTGGCGCAACGTACCGGTGCTGGCGGCTCCGGAATGCTGGAAGGTTGTTCGTTGACGGGGTGTGATCTCGGGCTCGGGTGGTGCCGGGGGCGCCGGAGAATGGCTCGGGAAGAGTTTTGCTTCATCGATCAGTGCCACGACGGTGGCGCGTGATCCGCTTTCGGGGAACACGAGCTCACCGCGGGCGCAAAGTCCGAGGAGCGCTTCGAGAAGTCTCTGCTGGTAGGTCGACGTCTGCCCGGTGCTTGCCTTGAGAATGTCGGTTTCGCTGGTTCTAGCGGCGAGCTGGCCCTTGAGTTCGGCTACGGCTTGCTCTGCGGCGGAGTCTGCCAGTTCTTTTGCGCTTCGGCGACGATCTCGCGGCGGGTTCAAGATGGAGGCCATGCGCGTGACGAACTTTTCATACTGTTCATCGGTCATGCGCATCCGGAAGGTGTGGAGTCCGTGCTCGTAGCCGAGGTAGGTGATGCCCTGGTGCCGCGCCAAGTAACGATCGCTCGGTTCGCATCCATCCTGATTGGCCAGGATCGTAAAGTGCTTGGCGATCTTGTTGAGGGTGTCCGGGTTGAATCGAGTCGACTGATCGCACAGCGTCGTTTCGGCAAGTTCCGCCCATTCAGCGGGGTTGGGTTGACCGTCGTGTTCGGGATCAAGTGGGCCTGCGTGGGAGCGGATGTCGCCGACGGTTTTTAGAATCAAGGCGGCCGTGCTGGTGGAGACTTCACCATTTTTCAGCGCACGCGCGAGGACCTGATACCGAGCAGGTGTGGGTTCTCCGGACATTGCCGAACCGGGAGCGGTACCTCTGGCGACCCTCAGCCGTTCTCGAGCTTCACGACGGGTGATGCGCAACGTGTCTACGAGGAAGTCGAGAATGCCGCGATATTGCGGCCTGTCCGGCTCCGCGCTAAAGCCAAAGGAGTCGCCTAAGGGCACGGCAGCGACATGCTCTCGCTCCATCGCGCTCGTCAATGCGAGCTGGGCAGAGTTCAGGGCGCGGGACACGCTTTCAAGTTCGATGGCGAGAGCTGTGAGGTCCTTGCGCGGTGCGCCGTGAGTACGAGTATCTATTTGGTCGGTGAGCCTGAGAAGGGCCTGACGAGTGGAGTCTAGGTCCAGAGCATCGAAAAACTCGGGCTGCGGCTCATTGAGAACTGAATGTCGGAGCCAGGACGTAGGGTCTGTGGTATCGGTTTCACGGGGCACGGAAGTCTCGCCCACGAGGGGCGCTTCTTTCGATTCGGGTGAAACGTCTTCGTCCATAGTTTCATGATATCAGCGGAAGAGGTGAGAAGTGAGATATGGACAACGATTAACAGGTAATTAACAGGAAACAGGTGAGTCACTAATTGCGCATAATTATTGTGATTTGTTGCGCCTAATTCCAGGACATCGCTCTCGGATACACCGGGTGCCGGGTGCCGGGTGGCTCGGGGCGCGGGAGTATCGGCGTGCGAGATGGCTCGGGCATCGGCTCCGCGGATTGCGCGGTCCGGTCTCGGTGAATGCCAATTATCTGTGCGCCAGTGTGCCGATCGTTTTCGCTTAATCATCGGAGCCGATATTTACCAATGCACAGTGCGCCCTGGCAAAGCGGGTAATGTCTCGGAACAGCATTTTACCGCGCACCCGAATTCGCGCCCTAAAACGCGCCCAAAAAACCCTTCAGTTATCGTGCCCGCAATATTGTGGGAACCGAGCCGCGATGCGGGTCAAGATACCATTTAGAGGTGACTGAGAATCAAGGCGAACCCGTGGCTCCGCTCTTGGGCGCTACCGAGATTCGCCGACTTGCCGCCGAGCTGGATATCCGCCCCACCAAGAAACTCGGACAAAACTTTGTGATTGACGGCAACACCATCCGCCGCATCATCGACGCCGCACAGATCGACCCAGGCGAAACGGTGCTAGAAGTGGGCCCGGGGCTCGGTTCGCTGACATTAGGCATTCTCGACGCGGCCAAGCATGTGGTCGCGGTCGAAATCGATACGCGACTTGCCGAACGACTCCCCACGACCATCGCCGAAATGCGCCCGGACCGCGCGGGCGACCTCACCGTCATCACCAAGGACGCGCTGAAACTGAGTGCAGAGGACCTGGGCGCCCTCGGCGGCCAAAATAGCGCCCCCAGCGCCCTCGTCGCGAACCTCCCGTACAACGTTGCAGTGCCCGTCGTTCTGCACCTACTCGCGACCGTCCCGACCCTGAAGCACGGACTTGTCATGGTCCAAGACGAGGTCGCCGATCGCATGGTCGCCACCCCCGGAAACAAGATCTACGGCGTCCCCTCGGTCAAACTCGCCTGGTACGCCGCGAGCCGCAAAGCCGGCATCATCGGCACCAATGTCTTCTGGCCCGCCCCGAATATTTCCTCCGGGCTGGTCGCCTTTGAGCGCCGCGAACCGCCGCGCACCGGGGCGGGCCGGGCCGAGGTCTTCACGGTCATCGATGCGGCCTTTGCGCAACGCCGCAAGACACTGCGCGCAGCGCTCGCCGGTTGGGCCGGAAGCGGCGCCGAAGCAGAACGCATCCTTCGAGCCGCCAACGTCGACCCGAGTGCACGCGGCGAAACCCTGGACATTGCGACCTTTGCCGCCATCGCCGGGGTGAACCATGCCAATGCTTAGGTTCACACCCCCTGACCACCCGCCGACTCCCGGTGAAAAGGTCCGCGTCCGTGCTCCCGGCAAGATCAATCTCGCGCTGGAGGCAGGCCCCAAAGAACCCAGCGGCTACCACGAGCTCGCTACCGTGTTCCTTGCCGTCGACCTCTATGAAGACCTCACCGTCACCCTGACCGAAGAGCCCGGAATCGAGATTGCCATTAGCCCGGCAAGCCAAGCCTATGGTGCCTCTTCCTCCACGCCCTTGGGCGATGACAACTTGGTCGCTCAAGCCGCCCGCGCACTGGATTCCAACGGGTACCTGGATACATTCGGCCTGCACATCGAGATCACCAAGAACGTGCCCATAGCCGGCGGTATGGCCGGTGGCTCCGCCGACGCCGCAGCCACGCTCGTCGCCTGCGATTACCTCTGGCGGCTGAACTCCAGCCGCGAGGACCTTGACGCCGTCGCGCGCGAACTCGGCGCCGATGTCCCGTTCTGTCTCCTCGGTGGCCTTGCCCTTGGCGTCGGCCGCGGCGACCAACTCTCGCCAATTTTGAGCCGTGGACACACCCACTGGGCACTGATCTTTTCCGACAAGGGCCTTTCCACACCCAAGGTCTTCGCCGCTCTCGACCGCCTCCGCGCGGAGCGAGGGGAAGACCCGGGCCGCCCAGAGATTAGCCGGGAGCTCTTGAGCGCGCTCAATCACGGCGATGTCGAAGAGATTGCCGCGTACCTGAACAATGACCTACAAGCCCCGGCCGTCAAGCTGGACCGCAATCTTGGCGGCGTGATGAATTTCGCGGAAGCGATGGGTGCTCTGCGCGCAATTATTTCCGGCTCGGGCCCGACCATCGCGTGCCTCATGGACGGCGAAGAGGACGCCCATGAGTTTGTCGCCGAGCTCCTTGAGCAGAACGTCAATGCCCTCCAAGCGTCCGGACCGGTGCCCGGCGCGGCCATCATCGCCACCAACTGAGGCAGCGGGCCACCCCTGGGCACCGTGCCGTGCCCCAGCCCCAGCCTAAGAGCCCGGCCTAAGAGCCCAGACTAAGAGCCCAGACTAACTGCCCGTACTAAGCGCCCAGGCTCAGCGCCCCACCCGGCCAAACAGCGACGCGATCGGCGCAATCACCAGCGCCCGCGCGGCAAAAACCCCGCCCACAATGACGCCGAGCGAGAGCACAAACAGCCAGAACCCGACCCAACTCACCTCGGACGTGCCGGTGTACATATGGTTCAGGTTGCGCAGCGCTCCGGTTGAGAGCACGAGGAATACGTGCGTGATGATGAACACCACAAAGTAGATCATCACCGGGAAGTGCACGGCTCGCGCGGCCTCGATCGGGTACGCCTTATTGAGCGCAGGTTTATTCGGCCAGAGCCCGGACATCCGCACCCCGGTCACCACCGCGAGCGGCGCCGCCACAAACACGGTCGCAAAATACGTCAGCTGCTGCAGCGAGTTGTAATTGACCCACCCGTCCTCGATCGGCCAGTCGAGGGACACGTACTGCAACCCCGCAGACAGCGCATTCGGGAACACTTCCCAGCTCGTGGGCACAATCCGCATCCACTGCCCGGTCGCGAAAAGCAACACCACAAACACGGCGCCATTGATCACCCAGAGCAAATCCAACGCCTGGTGAAACCACATGGTGAGGCTGATCTTTCGCTTCTTATTCCACTTCGGCGTCCAATACGCCTGCGGCTTCTTCTCGGTCCGAATTTGCCACCCGGACCGGATAATCAGCACCATCAAAAACACATTGAAAAAGTGCGACCAGCGCAGCCAGGCGGGGAACCCCTCGGGCGCATTTGCCGGCAGCTCGTACTGTCCGGGATAGGTCGCGAGGAAATCCTGCATCGCTTCGGTCCCGAGCCACCAGCGCACACCAAACACCGCAATGAGCGCCACCACAATGAGCCCGCCCACGCTCAGCGCACCGAAGCGGGCCCACTCGGCCAGGGTCTTGCCGCGGTACAGTTTGGCCACGGGCTTGGCTTTCTGATGTCCGACGGCGTCTCCCGCACCGGTTGCCCCGGCCCCCTTGGAGGCCGGTACAGACATTCCGCTTCGCCCAGCTGTGCCCGCGGTACCTGTGGGCCCAGTCTGTGCGGCAGTATTCGCGGCAAGTCCATCGGTGGTGCCGGTAGTTTCGGCCGCCGTGGAAGTCTCGTCCTCGTCAGTCGTCGCCGCGGCACGGGTCGTGGGGCTCGCTTCCGGGCGAGACGTGTCGACGCTCCCGGCACCTGGAGAATCTGTGCCCGAGTCCGCCGTCGCATTCCCGGCGGCGGCCGCTGTGCCGGAAAGCGCTCCAGCGCCCGGAAGCGTTCCTGCGCCCGGAACTGCTTCCACACTTGCGGCAATGTCGGAGTCAGTAGGCCACGCCTCGCCGCCGACCTCGCGCGGCAGTCCGCGTCGCATCGCACCGACGCCAGAAGTCGCAATCGCGGCGGCAGCGGCACTCGCGGGGACACCGTCTCCGGCGGCGGTCGCGGCGGTCGTTCCGGAACCATCGGCATCGGATCGGACTGATCCGGCTGATCCGGTCGATTCTGCGGTTACCTGAACATTGGCAACAGAGTTTTCCGTGACGCTGACTGACGAGGACGACACGTCCACGCCGGCCGTACTCCCGGTGTTCGTGGCCGCAACGACGGGCCACGGCTCACCGCCCGGCTCGCGCGGAAGACCCCGTCGCAGGACCGGCACCGAAGGCAAGGAGCCATTCGCATTCGCGCCGGTTGTTCTCGTACTGACCTCAGCCGCAACCCCGGTACTCGGTGCGCTGCGCTGGGGGGAGGCATCGCCGTCGTGCATCTGGGCGGGCGCGCTCACGGTGCCCGCGGGCGGCCACGGCTGGCCGCCGGGCTCGCGCGGAAGGCCGCGCCGGAGTGGGAGCTCGCTCACGCTTGGCCCTTGCCGCCGAGCGCGTCGATGAGTTGCGGGACGACCGTGAAGATGTCGCCGACAATGCCGAAGTCGGCGATCTCGAAGATCGGGGCGTCCGCATCTTTGTTAATGGCGACGATGGTTTTTGCGGTCTGCATGCCGGCGCGGTGTTGGATGGCGCCGGAGATGCCGAGCGCGATGTACAGTTGCGGCGACACCGAGACGCCGGTTTGCCCGACCTGTTGCGAGTGCGGCACATACCCGGAATCGACGGCCGCGCGGGAGGCGCCGACGGCCGCGCCGAGGGTGTCCGCGAGCCGTTCGACCAGGGCGAAGTCCTCGGCCGAGCCGAGCCCCTTGCCGCCGGAGACCACACGCTGCGCACCGCGCAATTCCGGCCGGGTGGACTCCTTTTGCTCCGTCTCGAGAGCGTCAATGGTGGCGGCCGGGATGGCGCTGGCGGTCACCTCGAGTGTGGTGACCTCCGGGGAGGTGGCGTCAAGCCGTTCGTCAACGGCGCCGCGACGCAGGGTCACAATCAGCGTGCCGAAGGTCGGGGCGGAACTGGTCAGGAAGTTGCCGCCGTAGACCGAGTGCTGTGCCGTGACGCCTTCCTCGTCGCGGGCGAGTCCCACCGCATCCACGGCGAGCGCGCTTGTGGTGCGCACCGCGAGGCGCCCGGCAATATCGGCGCCGTCGGGGCCATTGGAAATGACCACGGCGTCCGGGGTTTCGGCGGTGATGGCGGCCGCGAGCGCGTCCACGGCAGGGGTGGTCAGGGTGGTTTCGGCCTCCGGGTTTTCGGCGAGAAGCACCCTTGCCGCGCCGAGTTCGCCCGCCGCTTTAGCGGTGGCCTCGCCTTGGCCTGGCGCGGTTACGATCACGGCTACGGGTGTCCCGGCCTGCGCTGCGGCGGCCATAACTTCGCCCGCGCTGGGTGCCAGTTCGCCGCTCGGGAGCACGTCGAGGAATGCCAGAATTGTTTCGCTCACGATCACACCAACTTGTTTTCTTTGAGGAATGCGGCGAGGCGTTGACCCGCGTCGCCCTCGTCCACGATCTTGACACCGGCTTCGCGCGGCGGCTTCTCGCTCACCGAGAGCATGATCGAGCGCGGGATCTCCACGCCCGCGCTGATGCCGAGGTCCGCGAGAGACAGCGTCTCGACAGGCTTCTTTTTCGCGGCGACAATGCCCTTGAAATTGGGGAAGCGCGCATCCGGCAACTGCTCGGTAATCGACACCACGGCGGGCAGCGGGGCGGACACTTGCTGATTTCCACCGTCCGCCTCCCGGCTTCCGGTGACCTTTCCCTCGTGAAGTTCGACGGCGGTCAGCCGGCTCAGGCTCGGTACCTCCAAATGCTCGGCCACCATGGCCGGGATCGCGGCTGCGTTGCCGTCGGTGGAGGCGTCGCCGGTGATGACGAGGTCAAAACCGTTGTTCTTGATAGCGGCGGCGAGTGCTTCTGCGGTCAGGGTGAGGTCTGCGCCCAGGAATGCCGGGTCGGTGATGTGCACTGCCTTGTCCGCACCCATGGCCAGCGCCTTTCGCATCGCCGTCGGCGCGGTTTCCGGGCCCAGGGTCATGACCGTGACTTCGGTGTCCGTGTCTCCGGCGCTCTTGGCGGCGTCGCTAAGGGTTAGCGCCGCTTCGGTGGCGCGCTCGGTGATTTCATCGAGCACCCGATCATTCGCGTCGCGATCGGCCAACCCGGTTTCTAGGTTGAGCTTTCGTTCCGCGTACGTGTCTGGTACTTCTTTGACGAGCACCACGATCTTCACGCTAGGCCTCCTTGGTCACGTGTTCGGCAACTCTTCGAACTTAGCTCAAAGTCTACGGGGATTTGGTGGCGGGGCCCTTACAGTGAAGTCATGCGGGTGGTGATAGCGCCGGATAAGTTCAAGGGGACGCTCAGCGCGTCCGAGGTGATTGCCGCGCTGTCCTCCGGTATCGAGTCGGCGCGGCCGGGTGCAGAGATTTTTGGGGTCCCGATGGCCGATGGCGGCGAGGGGACCCTGGATGCCGCGCTCGCCGCCGGGTTCGAGGAGCGTCGTGTCACGGTGACCGGGCCCTTGGGTGATCCGGTTCAAACCAGTTTTGGAAAACGTGGCTCGGTGGCGCTCGTGGAAATGGCACAGGCCTCCGGGCTTGAGCTAGTGCCCGAGAGCCGGCGCGACCCGTTGCGCGCGACGTCTTTCGGGACCGGCGAGCTGATCGGAGCGGCGCTCGACGCCCTCGGCGCTGACTCTGAGGAGACCGTGGATATTGTGCTGGCCATCGGCGGGAGTGCGAGCACCGACGGAGGAGCGGGACTGCTTCAGGCGCTCGGCGCGACACTGCTGGATGCTCGGGGCGATCCCATTGCCCCAGGCGGCGTGGGGCTACTTGACCTTGCGCGCCTTGACCTTGCCGGCCTGGATCCGCGACTGGCCCGCGCAAATCTCACGCTCGCCACCGATGTCACGAACCCACTTCTGGGGTCGCGCGGAGCGGCTGCGGTGTTTGCGCCGCAAAAAGGAGCCGACCGAGACCACGTGCGAGAGTTGGAGCGCGGCCTTGAGAACTGGGTCGATGTCCTCGCCGCCGAAATTGGCCCGGATGCGCGTGGTGCCGCCGAACGGCCCGGTGCCGGTGCCGCCGGTGGCGTGGGTTTTGCCGTCATGGCAGTTTTGGGTGTGCTAGCCCGATCTGTCTCGGTGCGGCCCGGCGTGGACGTGGTGCGCGAACTGACCGGACTGGACGCACAGCTCGCGCAGGCCGACCTCGTCATTACCGGCGAGGGATCCTTGGATGGGCAAAGCCTCTCCGGAAAGACGCCCGTCGGCGTCGCGCGCGCCGCTCGCTCGCTCAACCCGGGCGTGCCGGTCCTCGCGGTGTGCGGCCGCAACGCGCTCACCGACGAGCAATCCCGGACCGCCGGATTTGGCGAGGTGTACGCGCTCGCCGATCGGGCCAGCGAAACTGACGCCCTCTCCAACCCGGTACCGCTGCTGAAAAGCATCGGAGCCGACATTGCCCGCCAAAAAAGTTGACGCAGATCACCGAAGTTGAGCGGGATCCCGCACACTTTTGTTAATCTGCGCCAACTTTTCTTGGGGTACCGGTTGGGGTGAGAGGGTCAGCCCTCGATTTGCTCTGCCAACTCCAGCCAGCGCATCTCGAGTTCTTCCGCCTCGGCCAGCGCGGCGTTCAGCTTCTCCTGCAACGCCGCCAGACCCTGGAAGTCGCTCTGATCGAAGGCCGCGAATTCGGCGTGCAACCCCTCAATCCTTGCGTTGACCTTTTCGAGGCGACGCTCCACCGCGCCCGTCTCCTTAGTAGCCGCCCGCAACTGGGCGCCGGACAGCTTCGGTGAGTCACCGCCGTCGTTCTTCCCGGGCGCATCGGAACCGGCGGCACCCCCGGACGCCGCGGCAACCAGCCCGCCACCCGCCTCCTGCTTGGAGCGCAAGTGCAAATACTCGTCCACGCCGCCGGGCAAGTGGCGCAAATGCCCGCCGAGGATCGCGTACTGCTGGTCGGTGACGCGCTCCAGCAGGTAACGGTCGTGAGAGACCACGATCAACGTCCCACCCCAGGTGTCCAGCAAATCCTCCATGGCTGCGAGCATGTCGGTGTCCAGGTCATTGGACGGCTCATCCAACACCAGCACGTTCGGCTCATCCAGCAGCACGAGCAACAACTGCAGGCGCCGCCGCTGCCCGCCGGACAGCTCCGCGACCCGCGTATTCAACTGCTCGCGGGTAAACCCGAGCCGCTCCAGCATCTGCCCGGGCGTGAACTCCTTACCCTCGGCCCTGTAGCTGGTGCGTTTGGATTCGATGACCTCCCGGACCCGGAGCCCCGCGATCTCATCTAACTCCCGCAACTCCTGCGAGAGCGTGGCCACCTGCACGGTCTTGCCGCGCCTGACACGCCCCGACGTTGGAGCCAGGCGCCCGGTAATCAGCCCGAGCAGCGTCGACTTCCCGGACCCATTTACCCCGAGAATCCCGGTGCGCTCACCGGGCGCCAACCGCCACGTCACGTCCTTTAAGACCGGCCGATCGGCAAAGGTCACCGAGGCGTCCAGAATGTCCACCACATCTTTGCCGAGCCGGGTGGTCGCCAAACGCGTCAGCTCCACCGTGTTGCGCACCGGCGGCTCCGACTCGATGAGCCGATTCGCCGCCTCGATCCGGAACTTCGGCTTGGACGTGCGCGCCGGAGCCCCGCGGCGCAACCAGGCGAGCTCCTTGCGCATCAAATTCTGTTCCTTCGCAAAGGTCGCGGCCGCCTGCCGATCCCGCTCGACCCGTTGCAACACATACGCGGCGTACCCGCCCTCAAACTCGTCCAGGGTGCCATCATGCACTTCCCACATGGCCGTGCACACCTCGTCGAGGAACCAGCGATCGTGCGTGACCACGAGCAGCGCCCCCTGATTCGCCGCCCACCGCCGCTTCAAATGCGCGGCCAACCAGGCGACGCCCTCCACATCCAAATGGTTCGTCGGTTCGTCCAGGGCCAGCACGTCCCAGTCGCCAATGAGCAGAGCGGCTAATGAAGCACGACGGCGTTGCCCGCCAGAGAGCGTGGCAACCGTGGCATTCGGGTCAATATCTTTCGCGAGCCCATCCAAAACCTCGCGGATGCGCGGGTTGGCGGCCCATTCGTGGTCATCGACATCGCCGACAAGGGCTTGCTTCACCGTGATCGCGGGGTCCAACTCGTCCTGCTGGGAAAGCATCCCGACGCGTGTGCCGCCGCGGCGCGTGACGCGGCCCGAATCCGGGGTCATCGCGCCGGTGAGCAACTTCATGAGCGTGGACTTGCCGTCCCCGTTCTTGCCGACAATGCCAATGCGGTCGCCCGCATCAACGCCGATGGTGAGGCCGTCAAAGAGGGTGCGGGTGGGAAAGTGCAGGGAAATATCGTGAGCGCCGATGAGATGAACCACCGGATAAGTTTATTTGAATGTGCATGTGAGCGCCGGGCATGGCAAACTAGATAGTCGTGTTAGCAAAGCTCCCGCGAGCAGCGCATACACTCCGCTCTGGTGTAATTGGCAGCACCCCAGCCTTTGGAGCTGTGGAGTTTAGGTTCGAGTCCTAAGGGCGGAACGCGCAAGTGAAGTGCATGAGGTTCCATCCCAGCAGGAGAGAGCGTGAGCCAAGGGGCAACCAACCCGGAGAAGACCGAATCCGAATCCGGCCGGCCCAGAGCGGTCATCCTCCTCGCCGCAGGAGCCGGGACCCGGATGAAATCCAAAACCCCCAAGATTTTGCACCGCATCGGCGGCAACACCATGGTGGGGCATGCGCTGGCCGCAGCCCGCACCCTCAACCCGCAAACGTTAGCCGCCGTCGTTCGCTTCGAACGCGACCTGGTGGCGTCCCACATCTCTGAACTCGACCCCGAAGCGCTCATTGTGGACCAGGACGAGGTTCCCGGCACCGGGCGCGCCGTCGAGGTGGGACTGGATGCGCTCGGGCCGGATGTCACCGGCACCATTGTGGTCACCCAGGGCGATGTGCCCTTGGTCAGCCCGGATCTGCTCCGCCAACTCGTGGCCCAACACGAAAAGGGCGGCAACGCCGTCACCGCCGTCACCACCGTTCTGGACGATGCCGGCATGTACGGCCGCATCCTTCGCGACGAGAACGGGATGGTCAAGGGCATTCGCGAATTCAAGGACGCCAGCGACGCCGAGCGCGAGATCACAGAAATTAACGCCGCGATCTACGCCTTCGACGCTGCAACGTTGCGCGAGGCGCTCACCGAAGTCACCCTGGCCAACGCGCAGGGCGAAAAATATCTGACCGACGTGCTGGCCCTTGCTTATGAAAAGGGTGGGCGCGTCGAGGCGCTTGTCTGCGAGGACAACTGGCAGGTCGAGGGCGCGAATGACCGCGTCCAACTGGCGGACCTCGCCCGCGAACACAACCGCCGCACCCTCGAGCGCGCCATGCGCAACGGCGTCACCGTCCTGGACCCGGCAAGCACCTGGGTTGACGAAACCGTCACCTTCGACCGCGACGTCACGCTCCTGCCCGGCACCCACTTGCACGGGGCCACCCACATTGGCGAGGACGCCGTGATCGGGCCGGACACGACCATTAAGGACAGCCAGATTGGCGAAGCGGCCCAGGTTCGCCGCTCGGAAGTGTATGGTTCGCGCATTAGTGCGGGAGTCGCCGTCGGACCTTATGCCTACCTGCGCCCGGGTACCGAGCTAGGCGAGGGCGCAAAGATCGGCACCTTCGTGGAAACCAAAAATTCCAGCATTGGCGCCGGAACCAAGGTGCCGCACCTGAGCTATGTCGGGGACGCGACGATTGGCGAACAGTCCAATATTGGCGCGGCGAGCGTGTTTGTGAATTACGACGGCGTTAACAAGTCCCGCACGCACGTGGGCTCCCACGTGCGCATGGGAAGCGACAATATGTATGTTGCCCCGGTCACCATTGGCGACGGCGCCTACTCGGGCGCCGGGACCGTGATTCGCAAGGACGTGCCCGCGGGCGCGCTCGCGATCAACGTGGCCCCGCAACGCAATATTGAGGGTTGGGTTTTGGAAAAACGCGCCGGGACCGCGGCGGCAGAGGCGGCCGAGTCAGCTCAGTCCGCGCGGGCGGCTGATGCTACTGCCAGTGAGGGAGAAAAGGCATGAATGAGATCACCGCACACGGTGAAAAGAAGCTAGTTCTCGCCGCTGGTCGGGCGCACCCGGAGCTGGCCACCGAGATTGCCGAGGCGCTGGGCAGCGACCTGCTGCCGATGAACATTTACGATTTCGCCAACGGCGAGATCTACGTGCGCTCGGCCGAGAGCGTGCGAGGCACCGACGCCTTTGTGCTCCAAGCGCACCCGTGGCCGACCAATAACTGGCTTATGGAACAGCTCATCATGATCGATTCGCTCAAACGAGCCTCGGCCAAGCGCATCACCGTGGTGTCCCCGTTCTACCCCTACGCCCGCCAAGACAAGAAGGGCCGCGGACGCGAACCGATTTCGGCGCGACTGGTCGCGGACCTGTATAAGACCGCCGGCGCGGACCGCATCATGAGCGTGGATCTGCACACAGATCAGATTCAAGGCTTCTTCGACGGGCCGGTGGACCACCTGATGGCTACCCCGCTCCTGGCCGATTACATTCGCTCCCGCGTGGACGTTTCCGAGATCACCGTCGTGTCCCCGGACACCGGCCGCGTGCGTGTGGCCGAGCGCTGGGCGGATCGTCTGGGCGGGGCGCCCATTGCTTTTGTGCACAAGTCCCGGGACCTGACCAAACCGAACCAGGCGGTGTCCAAGGCGGTAGTGGGGCAGGTGGAAGGCCGCACCTGTGTGCTCATCGACGACATGATCGACACCGGCGGGACCATTGCCGGTGCGGTGCAGATTTTGAAGGACGCGGGCGCCAAGGACGTCATCATTGCTGCCACGCACGCGATCTTCTCCGATCCGGCCGCCCGCCGTTTGGCCGAGTGCGGCGCCCGTGAAGTGGTCGTCACCAATACCTTGCCGATCCCGGCGGACAAGCGGTTCTCGAATCTGACCGTGCTCTCGATCGCACCGCTGATCGCGCGGGCGATCCGTGCCGTCTTTGATGACGGCTCAGTCACGAGCCTCTTTGACGGGGACGTTTAGCCCCTGCGCGGTGCCGCCTGCTAGAGTAGAGGTTGCCTAGGCGAGGAAGCGCGCGTATTTTGCGCTTCGTTATCGACGAAGGATTTGTGGTTTTGCCCGGCCTGTTTATTGCGCTGTGAAGCGCGGGCGCGTGGCAGTGACTCCTATTCGTGTTGACATCTTGCACTGGCTCACCGATGGATAAAAGGAGAAAAACCATGGCAGACAAGGTTGTGCTTGTTTCCACCACCCGTACCGAATTCGGCAAGGGCCCCGCGCGCCGCGATCGCGCCGCCGGACTTATTCCCGCAGTCATTTACGGCCACGGCGCCGAGCCGTTGCACGTGAACCTCCCGGGTCACGAAGCAATGATTGCTCTCCGCGTGCAGAACGCGTTGATCACCATTGACCTGGACGGCGAAGAGCACCTGGCCCTGGCCAAGGATGTTCAGCGCGACCCGGTTCGCCAGATCATTGAGCACGTGGACCTGCTGACCGTTCGCCGCGGCGAAAAGGTTGAGGTTGACGTTGCGATCGTTCTGGAAGGCGAGGTTGATCCTTCGGCTGCCATGAACCTCGATTCCCCGACCGTCACCATCGAGGCCGAGGCGACGCACCTGCCCGAGGGTATCACCGTGGACATCGAAGGCCGCCAGATCGGCGAGCACGTCTACGCTTCCGATCTGGTTTTGCCGCGCGGTGTTGAACTGTTGACGGACCCGGAGACCCTGATTGTGAACATCTCCGCTCCGGTTGAGCAGGATCTCGGCGAAGAGCCTGAGGCCGAAGAAGGCGCCGAAGGCGAAGAGGGTGCTGAGGGCGCCGAAGAGGGTGCCGAGGGCGAAGAGTCCTCCGAGGAATCCTCCGACGAGAACTAATCTCACCCACTCATGAGTGAAACCTGGTTGGTAGTCGGGCTTGGGAATCCCGGGCCCGACTTCCACCACACCCGGCACAATGCCGGCCAAATGGTTCTCGACATTTTGGCCGAGCGAATGGGGGCACGGTTTAGCCCCAACACCCGCGCACGCGCGGCCGTTGCCGCCGGACGGCTTTCTCCCGGCGGCCCTAAGGTGATCCTGGCCAAGCCGCTCACCTATATGAACCTTTCCGGCGGCCCCACCAAGGCGCTCGCCGCATACTTCTCCATCCCGCTGGATCACATTGTGGTGGTCCATGACGAGGTAGATATCCCCTTCGATACGCTCAAACTCAAGCGTGGCGGGGGAGAGGGCGGACACAACGGCCTGCGCGACATCTCCAAGGCGATGGGCAGCAAAGATTATCTGCGAGTCCGCGTCGGCGTGGGACGCCCGCCCGGGCAACAGGACACCGCCGATTATGTGCTGCGCCCCTTTTCTAAGGCCGAATCCAAGGACCTTCCGCTGCACCTGGATCGCGCCGCGGACGCCGTTGAAGAGCTCATTACACACGGTCTCGCGCTCACGCAAACCAAATTCCACTGACCCGGTCGGTGTGGCGTGGGCGACAAAAGGCGCCAAAACGATACTAATTCGTCTACACTGTTAGTTAGGGTACCTAAGCCCCCAAATTGGGTGCCCGCTGGGGGTCGACGCGGGGTGCCGTTATGGCCCACCCATGTTTTTCGGAGTGGATGCCACGGCAATCCCCCATTCCCGCGTCGGCCCTCTTTTCTATGCCTTCGCTGCCTGGCTCGGGTGCGCCCGCTCAGTCATCGTTTTGTTCAAACTTGTCCGGAATGCCGTCCTGGTTTGCATCAACTTTTTCGGATTCCTCCACCAACCGGTAGTGCCGGTTGCGTGTCCGCAGCACGATCGTGGCCAAGAGCGCGGCGAGAAGCGAGCCCACGAGAATCGCGACCTTCGCGTGATCGTCATGCGGGGATCCGGACCCGTAACTGAGATCGGATACGAGCAGTGACACGGTAAACCCGATCCCGGCGAGCAAGGAGAGCCCGAGCACATCAACCCAGGCGAGGTCCTCATCCAGGTTCGCGCGGGTTGTCTTGGTCACCAGCCAGGTGGCGCCAAAGACGCCAATGAGCTTGCCGAGCACGAGGCCGAGCACAATACCGATCGTGACCCGGTCACCCAGCGCGCTCTGGAAACCTTCCCAGCCGCCCAAGGCCACCCCAGCGGAGAAGAACGCGAAGACGGGTACCGCGAATCCGGCAGAGAGCGGACGGAGCCGGTGTTCCAGCATTTCGGCCAACCCGGGCCCTGCTTCCGGTCCGCCGTTCGCTTCAGAGCGCAACACCGGAACAGTGAAGGCCAATAGAACGCCCGCAACCGTGGCGTGCACGCCGGATTCGTGAATGAAGACCCAGGCAATGAGCGCGAGCGGCACCAGGAGGTACCACTTCACGATGCGTTTTTGCACGAGGAGGCCAAACAGGAAAATTGGGAGCACCGCCAGGAGCAGATACTGGGGCTTGAGGTCGGTGGTGTAGAAAAGCGCAATGATCGTGATAGCGATCAAGTCATCGACGATTGCCAGGGTCAATAAGAAGGTTCTGAGCGCCGAGGGCAAGTGCGAGCCAATGACGGCAAGCACCGCCAACGCGAAGGCAATGTCTGTGGCGGTGGGGATGGCCCAGCCGCGGACGGTGTTATCCGAGGTGCCGAGATTGGTCAGGAAAAAGATGAGGGCCGGAACCATAACGCCGCCAAATGCCGCGGCCACGGGGACGATCGCGCGGGACGGCTTCCTCAGGTCCCCGGCCACGAACTCGCGTTTGAGCTCTAACCCGGCCAGGAAGAAGAACAGTGCCAGCAGGAGGTCGGAAGCCCACGCCCCAATCGACAGCTCTAATTTGAGTTCGGAGCCGAAAAAGGGCACGTAGCCGCCGAGCTTGAAGTCACGGATGCTGAAATAGGAATCCGCAAACGGCGAATTTGACCACACCACCGCAATCACGGTGGCAATGAGAAGCAGTGCGCCGCCAACGGTCTCCAGACGGAGAATCTCGGCAATACGCAGCGACTCGCCGTAGCTGGAGCGGCCCAGTACCGATCGCTTTTTGGGTGGCGGATTGAGCTGTGGGCTAACGGGGTTCTGTGAATCGTTCATGATTCTCCTCGCTGGTTGTATTTTTCACATGCCAGTTCCCTGACATCGCCGACCAGACTTCCCGGCACACCGCTAAAAACTATGACGAGCCGAGCGTGCGAATGCCGATCACTAATGTCGCCACACCCAGGATAAGAGACGTGGACACGAGCATCGCATGCACCCAGAAAAACTTGGTGTAGGCGCCGTTGTCATCTTTGGCCCGGGGGTCCTTCATGACGCGTCGGAAAAACGCCGGCCACACGATGAGGTTCCAGGCTCCGGCCAGCACGAGCACCAGCGCGAGTACGAGCGGCAACTGCATTTACTTGCTCTCCTTAGCGAGCCATTTGCTCGCCTGCTCGGCCTGAATGTTGAGCGCCTTGGACACCATCGGCTCGGCGGCCTTGGCGATTTTCGGGCCCAAGAGCGGAACCGAGGACTTTACTTCGCCTTCGACCTGCACACGCGTCGCGCCCTCTTCGGGAACGAGCACTTCGCGGGCGGAAGCCGATACCGGCACACCTGATACCGAGATCTCAATCTCCGCGGTGCGCGAGCCGAGCGCATCGGGGGCGCTCCAGCGCTCCACCTGGGTGACATTCAGTGTCTCGCCAACGACTTTGCGCGCAATATCGGGCAAACGGTTGGTCGGGATGGATCGCACCAGTTCTACGGTGCATGCGCCCTGAGGATCGCCGGAGAGTTCGAACTTCTGAAGCGAGCCCCCAACCAGCTCCGCCGTGTGTTCCTGGAACGCCTTGTCCACGAGCGTTTCAAAAACCTGCTGGGTCGGGTACGTGACAAGGGTGGACGCGGACATGGCCATAGAGCACTCCAATGGGATAGGGGTTTCCCATCCATCCTAGGTGAGCCGCGCGCCCATTTCACCTTTGCCGTAACACCCCGCCCCTCTCACGGTACGTTTTGGGACGCAGACGCGTAAAGTATTAAAAGTTCGACCCGGGGTCTCAAAAAGACTTCGGGATGTTTGCGTTGCACGCGCGGTATGTGTGAGGGAGTTTGTCGTGTCATTGAATGGGTTGCGTACCGCGCTAGCCGAGGATCAGCCGCTCGCCCGGGTGCGGCGTCTCGCTGGGTCCATCGGGGCCTCCTCTGGTGCGGCCGCGAGCAGTGACGAATCGGAACTGGCGGTCAGCGCTCCTGCCGGTCTGCAGCCTCTCCTCGCCGCCGAGATCGCGGACGCATTAAGCGAGGGCGGCAGCGGCCAGGACCGCGAGCGTACCCCGATACTTTTGGCTGTTACCGCTACCGAACGCGAGGCGGAGGATCTGGCGGCGGCGTTGGAAAGCTATCTGGAGCCGCAAGACATCGAGCTGTTTCCGAACTGGGAGACGCTCCCGCACGAGCGGCTTTCACCGCGTTCGGACACCGTGGGACGCCGGCTCAGCGTGCTGCGGCGGCTCAAGCACGGCAGCCCGCCACGGGTGGTGATCGCGACCATTCGAGCCGTGCTCCAACCCATTGCGGCCTCTCTCGCCGATCTTGCCCCGGTCAGGTTGCGCGCCGGAGAATCCGTGCCCTTTGAGGAGGTCGTCAAAGCGCTCGCCGATGCCGCCTATGCCCGGGTCGACATGGTCACGCACCGGGGCGAGTTCGCGGTGCGCGGCGGCATTTTGGATGTGTTCCCGGCCACCGAAGATCACCCTATCCGCGTCGACTTCTTCGGAGACGAGGTGGAGAGCCTGCGCTATTTCGCCGTTGCGGACCAGCGCACCATTGAAGGCAAGGACGCTCCCGAGGTGCTGGACGCTTCGCCAAGCCGAGAACTCTTGATCACCCCGCAGGTCATGTCCCGGGCGGCGCAACTAGCAAAGACGATGCCCGCTGCCGAAGATATGCTCCAAAAGATTGCCGGTGGAATCGCGGTGGAAGGCATGGAATCGCTGACGCCGCTCTTGGTCGACACCATGGTGCCGCTGGTGGCGGAGTTTCCCGCTTCCAGCATTGTCCTGTTGGTCGAACCGGAAAAGGTGCGCCGCCGCGCCCATGACTTGGTGGCCACCAATGAGGAATTCTTGGAAGCGGCCTGGGCAAATGCCAGCGAAGGCGGAAACGCCCCGCTGGAGGCGGCCAGCTTCGCAAGCCTCGCCGACACCCGCGAGCACGTCAAAGAGCACGGACTGGCCTGGTGGCAACTGACAACGCTCGCCCAAGACGAAGAGCTTGCCACCGACATTGACACGATTGCGATCGACGCCCGTGAACCGCGCGGCTACCAGGGCGATGTCGCCGAAATGATGGAGTTCATCGGCTCCCGGGTCCGGGACGGCTGGCGCGTCACGGTGTGCACCGAAGGACCCGGCCCTGCCGGTCGTCTCGCGGACCTCTTCCACGACGCGGACATTCCGGCGCACCGGATCGAGACCCTGGACTCGCCACCGGACCCCGGCATTGTCGAGATCACGACCGCGCAAGCGGGCCACGGCTTCGTGTTCGACTCGCTCAAACTCGGCCTCTTGACCGAGGCCGACCTGCTCGGCCGATCCAGCGCCGCCGGGACCCGGGACATGCGCAAGCTCCCCAGCCGACGCCGCAACGCGGTAGACCCGCTCACCCTGAAAAACGGCGACTTCATTGTCCACGAGCAGCACGGCATCGGTAAGTTTATTGAATTGGTGCAACGCCGGATTGCCGGAGCCCGCGGCGCCGACGCGAGCCGCGAGTACCTGGTCATTGAATATGCGCCCGCAAAACGCGGCGGACCCGGCGACCGGCTTTTTGTCCCCACAGACCAGCTCGATCAGATCACCCGGTATGTGGGCGGCGACGTTCCGGCACTCTCCAAAATGGGCGGGAGCGACTGGGCCGCCACCAAGAGCAAGGCCCGGCGCGCGGTCAAGGAGATCGCAGGCGAGCTCATCCGTCTGTACTCGGCACGCATGGCGAGCAAAGGATACGCCTTTGGGCCGGACACCCCGTGGCAACGCGAACTGGAACAAGCCTTCCCGTACATTGAGACCCCGGACCAATTGACCACCATTAACGAGGTCAAGGCGGACATGGAAAAGGAAGTGCCCATGGACCGCCTCATTTCCGGCGACGTCGGTTACGGCAAGACCGAAATTGCGGTGCGCGCCGCGTTCAAGGCCGTCCAGGATGGGAAACAGGTTGCCGTCCTGGTGCCCACCACACTCCTGGCGCAACAGCACTTTGAAACGTTCTCGGAACGCTTCTCCGGGTTCCCGATCCGTATCCGCGCGCTCTCCCGCTTCCAATCCGCTAAGGAAGCGAAGGACACCCTGGAGGGCTTAGCAAACGGTAGCGTGGACGTTGTCATCGGGACGCACCGGCTGCTGAGCAAGGAAGTGCGGTTCAAAGACCTGGGGCTCGTCATTGTCGATGAGGAGCAGCGCTTCGGTGTGGAGCACAAGGAAGCGCTCAAAAAGATGCGCACCAACGTCGATGTGCTGGCCATGAGCGCCACGCCCATCCCGCGCACACTGGAAATGAGCCTGACCGGTATTCGGGAAACCTCCACGCTGGCCACCCCGCCCGAGGAACGACACCCCGTACTGACCTACGTTGGCGCGTATTCGGACAAGCAAGTGAGCGCCGCGATCAGGCGAGAACTCATGCGCGAGGGGCAGGTCTTTTTCGTACACAACCGCGTGTCCTCGATTGAACGCACCGCCGCCCACATCGCCCAGCTCGTTCCCGAGGCCCGCATCGCAGTGGCGCACGGGCAAATGAGCGAGTCCCGTCTAGAACAGATCATCGTGGACTTTTGGGAGAAACGATTCGACGTGTTGGTGTGCACCACCATCATTGAAACGGGTCTGGACATCTCCAACGCCAACACGCTGATCGTGGACCGCGCGGATCAGTACGGCCTGTCCCAGTTGCACCAGTTGCGCGGTCGAGTTGGCCGCGGACGTGAGCGGGC
Source organism: Haematomicrobium sanguinis DSM 21259 (assembly GCF_000688395.1). Taxonomy (GTDB): domain Bacteria; phylum Actinomycetota; class Actinomycetes; order Actinomycetales; family Micrococcaceae; genus Haematomicrobium; species Haematomicrobium sanguinis. Next base: position 133,488 of record NZ_JIAG01000003.1, read on the forward strand.
GTACGCCTATTTCCTCTACCCCGCCGAGAAGCCGCTCGGCGAGGTTGCCTTGGAGCGGCTCAAGGCCGTCGCCGCCCACAACGAACTCGGCGCGGGCATGCAACTGGCGATGAAGGACTTGGAAATTCGCGGTGCGGGGAATCTGCTCGGCGGCGAGCAATCCGGGCACATCGCCGGGGTCGGTTTCGATCTGTATATCCGCATGGTCGGGGAAGCAGTGGCTAACTTCCGGGGCGATAAGGAAGAAGAAGCGGCGGCCATCAGCATCGAGCTTCCGGTCAACGCGCACCTGCCGCATGACTATGTTCCGGGGGAGCGGCTGCGGTTGGAGGCCTACCGCAAACTCTCCGCCGCGACGACACCGGAAGCCATTGACGATGTTGCCGCCGAACTCACCGATCGTTACGGCGAGTTGGTGCCGGCGGCGAAAAACCTCATCGAGGTGGCAAGGTTCCGGCTGCGTGCCCGCGACGCCGGGCTGACCGATGTGGCAAGCCAAGGGAACTTCATCAAGTTCGCTCCGGCTCAGCTTCCGGAATCGCGGCGCATGCGCCTGTCGCGAATGTATCCGGGGTCCTCCTACAAGGAGGCGATGAATGCGGTGCTGATCCCGAAGCCCAAAACCGCCCGAATCGGCGGCCGCGACCTGCAGGACGAAGAAATCCTGGAGTGGGCCGATCAGGTCCTGAGCGCGATCTTCGCCCCCGAACCCTCAACTATGTAGCGCGACACGCCGAGGGAAAGCGCGTTTCCTCGGCGTGTCGCGCTACACAGACGGGAGGGGTTATTAGTGGGAGGCGGGGATGCCTTCCGGACGGGCGGCCTCCGCAGCGAGTGCACCCTTTTGCACGTCGGGATCCTCGGTACCACCGGTGTCGGAGCGGCCCAAGATGGTTTGCGGGATCCAAAACGCAAGGAACGCCAGGCCAAGGCACACCGCGAACGGCCAGATCACGGTGAAGTTGGCAAAGGAGAGAACCCAAATTGCGGCAAGGAACATGGCAAAAATAATGATGAAGGTGATGGCGTTTTCGGCGCCGCGTCCCTCACCGGCGTGCCTGCGTTGTTGATTGTGAGCCATGGGTGTTTCCGACTTCCGTATTTCGATTGGGGCCAGCGCTAGTAGCTGGACGTTCCTTGTTCACCTTTAACAATAGCGATTCCTGAGCTGGTTCCGATCCGGTTGGCCCCGGCCTGGATCATTTCGATCGCCTTTTCGCGTGAGCGCACCCCGCCGGAGGCTTTGACGCCCAAGGCGTCGCCAACCGTCTCGCGCATGAGCGTGACGTCTTCCACGGTGGCGCCGCCCCCGTTGAACCCGGTCGAGGTCTTCACGAAATCGGCATCCGATTCGGCCGCCGCCTGGCACGCCAAAATCTTTTGATCGTCGCTGAGCAGCGAGGTTTCAATGATGACCTTGAGGATTGCACCGCCCTCATGCACGGCGGACGCAACGGCGGAAATATCCTGAATCAGCTTGTCCCGATCGTTCGCGCGCGCCGCGGCGATATCGATCACCATGTCAACCTCGTTGGCGCCATCCGCGACGGCGCCTTGCGCTTCGAACACCTTGGTCTCGGTGGGGGTCGCGCCGAGCGGGAAGCCCACGACGGCGCAGGTCAGCACCCCTGAGTCCTTGAGCGCATTGTGCACCGTGGATACCCAGATGGGGTTCACACACACGGCCTTGAAGCGGTACTCTTTGGCCTCTTCGCAGACCTTGAGGATGTCTTCTTTGCTGGCCTCGGGCTTGAGCAGCGTGTGGTCAATGTAACTGGCGAGTTCGAGGTCTTCGCTCATTGGGGGTCTCCCGTCGTGGTGTCTTCGCTAGTGGGTGCGCCCAGCAGGGCGCGCAAGTCTTTGGTGATCGCATCGAGACGGCGGCGCGCGTCCTCGCGTGCGGCACTCAAATCGGCGGCATCCGGGCGCCCGGCCACTTCCAAATAGCATTTGAGCTTGGGCTCGGTGCCGCTCGGGCGGATGATGACGCGGGAGTTGGCCTCGGTCAGGTATTCCATGCCGTCGGTGGGCGGTAACCCGTCCGATCCATCTGCCAAATCAATGACCGCCGTGACTTTCTCCCCGGCCAACTCGAGCGGGGGAGAGGTGCGCGCCCGCTCCATCATGTCCTGAATGAGCGCAAGTTCTTGCACCCGAATCGAGAGCTGATCGGTGGCATACAGCCCGTCCCGCAACGCAATTTCGTCCAGAAGATCGCCCAGCGTCTTGCCCTCCGCTTTCGCTGTTGCCGCCATTTCGGCAATCAACAGCGCCGCGGAAATGCCGTCCTTATCCTTCACCAGATCCGGCGCCACGCAATACCCGAGCGCTTCTTCGTAGCCGTAGACGAGCCCGGGAACTCGCGAGATCCATTTGAACCCGGTCAGTGTTTGCCGGGTAGGCATCCCCGCGCCCTGTCCAATGGCCGCCAACTGGCGCGAGGACACAATCGAATTCGCAAACGTCGCCTCGGCGCCGCCGGACGTCTCGTCGGCGGGCCAGGCACCGGCCGCGCCCCGCCGCGCCAGCATGTGCGCACCCAGCAAGGACCCCACTTCGTCGCCGCGCAGCATCCGCCAGGTATTCTCCCCCGCGCCGCCGGCCCCCGGATCGGGTACGGCGACGGCAGCCCGATCCGCATCCGGATCATTCGCAATAATAATGTCGGCACCGACCTCCCGGGCGAGCTCCATCGCCAGGTCAAGCGCCCCGGGCTCTTCCGGGTTCGGGAACGCCACCGTCGGGAAATCGGGGTCCGGCTCTTCTTGCGCAGCCACCATGGTGATGTCCTTAAATCCCGCGCCGCCGAGCACGTCTTGCGCGATCCGACCGCCCACGCCGTGCATCGGGGTCATCACAATCTTGAGATCCCGCGCGCCGAAAGCCGAAGGCATGGCCAGGCCGCGGATTGCCGATTCATAGGTTTGTGGATAGTCGGTGGGCAGCACGTCCCACCCGGACGGCGCCAGTTCAATGTCTCCGGTGTTGCCCTCGGAGTAAATACGGTCCGCAATTTCCTGGTCAAAGGGCGGCACAATCTGCGCGCCGCGTCCCTCGGCCGGAACCGCGCGTCCGCCCAAATACACCTTGTAGCCGTTGTCCTGCGGCGGGTTGTGGCTTGCGGTCACCATGACACCCGCATCCGCGTCCAGATTTCGCACCGCAAACGCCAGCACCGGGGTCGGCAGCGCCGAGGGCATGAGCATCGCGTCGATGCCGCGCGCGGTAAAAATGGCCGCGGTCTCGGCGGCAAAAACATCGGAATTGTGCCGGGCATCGTAACCGATCACGGCTCGTGGCCGGTAAGAGCCACCCGCGCTGTCATTCAAAAAGTCGGCCAGTCCAGCTGCGGCGCGGCGCACCACCACCCGGTTCATCCGGTTCGGCCCCGGCCCCAGTTTGGCCCGTAGCCCGGCGGTCCCAAATTCCAGGCGCCCGCTAAACGCGTCGGCGATCTCCTCACGCGCCGCATCCGCCTCAACTCCGGTGCCGCGCGCCGTGGAAATCAACTCGTGCAGTTCCGTCTGCGTTTGCGGATCGGGGTCCCGCTCGGCCCACTCCTCGGCATGGCGCAATAGCGCCTCGTCCCCCTGCCGGCCCGCGCCCTCGGCGCCGTGTTCGCCCAACTGTGCCATCGCCGTCGTACCTCTTTTCCTAAAGTTTGCCCACAATGTCCGCCAGCAGTGCCGAAATCCGAGGCCCGGCTTCGCGCCCGGCCTCAATGACCTCCTCGTGGCTGAGCGGTTGGTCGGAAATCCCGGCGGCGAGGTTGGTGACCAGCGAGATGCCGAACACCTCCATGCCGGCCGCGCGGGCCGCGATGGCCTCGAGCGCGGTGGACATGCCGACCAGGTCGCCGCCGATGATTTTCGCCATCTGCACCTCGGCCGGGGTCTCATAGTGCGGGCCGGGGAATTGCACGTAAACGCCCTCGTCCAGGCTCGGATCGACCTCCTTGGCGATCGCGCGCAGCCGCGAGGAATACAGATCGGTGAGGTCCACGAAGGTCGCCCCCTCGAGCGGGGAGGTCGCGGTCAAGTTGATGTGATCCTTGATCAGCACCGGGGTGCCCGGCCCGCAGGCCGGGTTGAGCCCACCGCAACCGTTGGTCAGGATCATGATTTTGCATCCGGAGGCAGCGGCGGTCCGGACACCATGTACGACGGCGCGTACCCCCTTTCCCTCGTAAAAATGAGTTCTTGAGCCAATCACCAGGGCGTTTTTTCCCTGCGGGGTGCGAATCGATCGGATGGTGCCGACGTGGCCTTGAACGGCGGGCGCGCTGAAGCCGGGAATGTCGGCGGTGGTGATCGTGGCGGTGGTTTCACCGATCATTTCGGCCGCCCCGCCCCAGCCGGAGCCCAATACCAGGGCGAAGTCGTGTTCGGGGATGCCGGTCGCTTCGGCTATCGCGGCGGCCGCGTCCTGGGCGAGTGCCATGGGGTCGGTGTGCGGGAAATCGAGCGGGGTTTGATCTGCTGTGCTCACGAGTCCAACATACTAGCTTTGCGATCGGTGCGCGCGGTGCGCAAAAATGAAAGGTGTGAGTACACAGAGCGAATTGCGGCGACCACGTTTGGCGATCCTGGGCGGCGGCCCCGGCGGATACGAGGCAGCGAGCGTCGCAGCCGCTCTGGGCGCGGAAGTCACGCTCGTGGAGCGCGCCGGGATGGGCGGCTCTGCGGTGCTCACGGATGTGGTTCCGTCCAAGACGCTCATTGCCACCGCCGACATCATGAACCGGCTCGGCGACGCGAACCGCATGGGCGTGCATTTCCAACACGACGCGCCATCCGACGCGCCCCAAGAAGACTTGGCCCAAGAGGTCGCCAACGCGGATATGGCCGAAGTCAACGGCCGTCTCTTGGAGCTTGCCAAGGAACAGTCCCGCGACATTAAATCCGCGCTGGAGAGGGCCGGAGTGCGCATTGTCCACGGCGAGGGAGTGCTGGTGGACCCGCATCACATTCGCGTGAGTGAGCCGGAGAAATCCGGTGCCGAGGCCACCGACCCGATCACCGAGCAGGCCGATGTCGCCGCCACCGGCGAGGAATCGGGGGAGGTCATCGAGGCGGATGTCATTCTCCTGGCCGTGGGGGCGCGCCCGCGCGAACTTCCCTCCGCGATGCCGGACGGCGAACGCATCTTCAACTGGACCCAGATCTATCAAATGACCGAGGTCCCCGAACATCTCATTGTGGTCGGTTCCGGTGTCACCGGTGCCGAGTTTGCCTCCGCCTACAACGGTCTGGGCGCCAAGGTCACCCTGATTTCCAGCCGTGACCGGGTGCTTCCGGGTGAGGACGCGGACGCCGCGAAGGTTTTGGAAGACGTGTTTGAAAAGCGCGGCATGAGCGTGCTCGCGCAGTCCCGCGCAGAGTCCGTGGAACGCACCGAAGACGGGGTGCGCGTCACGCTCTCCGACGGGCGGACGGTGGATGGCAGCCATTGCCTTGTGGCGGTCGGCTCGATCCCGAACACCGCCGGTATCGGTTTGGAAGAGGCGGGGGTCAAGCTCACCGATTCTGGGCACATCCGGGTGGACGGGGTCTCCCGCACCTCGGTGCCCAACATTTACGCGGCCGGAGACTGCACCGGTGTGCTCGCGCTCGCCTCGGTTGCCGCGATGCAGGGTCGCATCGCGATTGCGCACCTGATGGGGGACTCGGTCAAACCGCTCAAGCTGTTCCAGGTGGCCTCCAACATTTTCACCTCCCCGGAAATCGCGACGGTGGGCGTCACCGAAGCGGACATTGCCTCCGGGCGCTACCAGGGCGACGTGCTCAAGCTCGCACTGAAAACCAACCCGCGCGCCAAGATGATGAACGTGGAGGACGGGTTTGTGAAAATCATTTCGCGCCGCGGCTCCGGCACCGTGATCGGCGGGGTCGTGGTGGGCCCGCGCGCCTCCGAGCTGATCTTCCCGATCGCCATTGCGGTCACCCAGAAGCTGCACGTGGATGACCTTGCCAACACCTTCACGGTTTATCCCTCTCTCACCGGATCCATTTCCGAGGCGGCGCGGCGTCTGCACGTCTACCTCTAAAAGCGTCCACATAGTGGACAAATGAGTCCGGTGGGCGGACACCCTCATTTACGATGTAGCAATGTCAGCACACTCCACCACCGCAGAGCCGGTTAAGAAGAACAAGCCGGGCCGCGTCATTTTTGCCAGCCTCATCGGCACCACCATCGAGTTTTACGACTTCTACGTCTACGCCACCGCCGCCGTCCTGGTGTTCCCGGCGTTGTTTTTCCCGAAAGCAGACCCGGTTACCCAGCTTTTGAGCTCCTTCGCCGTCTTCGGCGTCGCGTTCATTGCCCGCCCGATTGGCTCCATCCTCTTTGGCCACTTTGGCGACAAGATCGGGCGCAAAGGGACGCTGATCGCCTCGCTGCTCACCATGGGTCTGGCCACCTTCTTCATCGGCCTGCTCCCCACCGCCACCGTCCCCGGTTGGGAAATCGCGGCCCCGGCACTGTTAACGCTCATGCGATTCGCGCAAGGTATCGCACTCGGCGGCGAATGGAGCGGCGCGGCGCTGCTGGCCACCGAGAACGCCCCGGCCGGGCGCCGCGCGGTCTACGGAACCTTCCCGCAACTGGGCGCACCGCTCGGCTTCATCCTGGCCAACCTGCTCTTCGTCTGGCTGAACGCCGCGCTCTCCCCGGCCGATTTTGCCGCCTGGGGTTGGCGCATTCCCTTCCTGGCCTCAGCCATCATGGTGGCAATCGGGCTTTACGTTCGACTGCAGCTCATTGAGAGCCCGGCGTTCCAGAAGGTCGTGGACAATAACAAGGTCTCCTCGCTGCCGCTCGGCACCGTGTTCAAGACCTCTTGGCGTCCGCTGATCTTGGGCACATTCATCATGCTCGCGACCTACGTCCTCTTCTACATCATGACCGCGTTCACCCTCACCTACGGCACCGCGCCAGCCAGTGCGGAAAAGGCGCAAGCGGCGGCCGAAGCGGCCGGAAAGACGTTCAACGCGGCCGCGTTCACCCCGGGGCTCGGCTATCCGCGCGGCGAGTTCCTGACCATGCTCATTATCGGCGTGGTGTTCTTCGGCATCTTCACCCTGGTCGCCGGCCCGCTCGCCGAGAAGTACGGACGCCGCAAAACCCTGATTTTCGTCACCGCGGGAATCATTCTCTTCGGCCTGAGCTTCGCACCGCTCTTTGGCGCGGGCACGGTCGGCACCATGGCGGCCCTCATCCTGGGGTTCACCTTGATGGGCCTCACCTTCGGACCGATGGGCGCGCTCTTGCCGGAACTGTTCCCGACCAATGTGCGCTACACCGGCTCAGCGGTCAGCTACAACCTCGCGAGCGTCATTGGCGCGGCACCGGCACCCTACGTCGCGGTGGCGCTCTGGCAACTCGCCGACGGCAGCACCTGGCTGGTCGGCGTCTACCTCAGCCTCGCCGCGCTCATTACCCTCGTCTCGCTGTTGATCCTCAAAGAAACCAAGGACACCGACTACGAGGGCAACATGTCCTAATCCGCGATCGTGGCAATCACCGCGCCGGCCGACACGGTCTCACCGGGCGCAATTGTGAGCCCGGTCAGTGTCCCGGCGCGGTGTGCTGTGATGGGCTGTTCCATTTTCATGGCTTCAAGTACGACGACGAGATCACCTTCGGCGACCGCCTCACCGTCCTTTGCGGCTACTTTGACGATGGTGCCTTGCATGGGTGAGGTGAGATCGTTGCTATTTGCGGTGGCGGTGGCGCCCGAGGTGCGCCGCGCACCTTTTCGCCGCGATGCGGCGCCCGGCTTGGCACCTGCGGTGCGGGAGGCCGCCAAGGCGCTTGGCAGTGTCACTTCTAGCCGTTTGCCACCCACCTCCACCGTCACGGATTGGCGAGCATCGCCGTCGTTCTCGCTGGTGGCGTGCGGTCCTGCGTAGGGTTCGATGTCATTGTCGAACTCGGTTTCGATCCACCGGGTGTGCACGCTAAAGGGCTGATCCGCGGTCTCGGGGCTGAGCTCGGGAGCGTAGGCGGGGTCCTTGACGATCTTGCGGTCAAAGGGGACGACCGTGGGGACGCCCTCGATTTCTAGTTCATCGAACGCGCGGGCCGAGCGCTCCAAGGCCTGCTTGCGAGTCGCGCCGGTGACGATGAGTTTGGCGAGCATCGAATCGAAGTTGCCGCCGATTTCCTGACCGGGTTCCACACCGGAGTCAATGCGCACGCCGGGTCCGGACGGCGTTTTGAAGGTGGTGAGTTCCCCCGGGGCGGGCATGAATCCGCGGCCGGCGTCCTCGCCATTAATGCGGAACTCGATGGAGTGGCCGCGGACTTCGGGGTCGTCATAGCCGAGCGCCTCGCCCTCGGCGAGACGGAATTGTTCGCGGACCAGGTCGATCCCGGTGACCTCTTCAGAGACGGGGTGTTCAACCTGTAAGCGGGTGTTGACCTCCAGGAAGGAAATGGTGCCGTCTTGACCGACCAGGAATTCGCAGGTTCCTGCGCCCTGGTATCCGGCCTCTTTCAGGATCGCCTTGGAGGATTCGTAAAGGCGCGTGATCTGTTCCTTGCTCAGGAAGGGTGCAGGTGCTTCCTCCACCAGCTTTTGGTTGCGGCGCTGCAGCGAGCAGTCGCGCGTGGACACGACGACGACGTTACCCTCGGCGTCGGCGAGGCACTGGGTTTCGACGTGGCGCGGGGAGTCCAGGAAGCGTTCGATGAAGCATTCGCCGCGGCCAAACGCGGCCGTTGCTTCGCGAACCGCGGACTCGTACAGTTCGGTGATGTCTTCGCGGTCCCGAACCACCTTGATGCCGCGGCCCCCGCCTCCGTAGGCGGCCTTAATGGCAATGGGCAGACCGTATTCATCGGCAAAGGCGAGCACCTCTTCGGCGGAGTTGACCGGGTCCTTGGTGCCGGGCACGAGCGGCGCGCCGACCTTTTCGGCAATATGGCGGGCCTTGACCTTGTCGCCGAGCTTGTCGATTGCCTCGGGGGAGGGGCCGATCCAGGTAAGCCCGGCGTCGATGACCTTTTGGGCGAATTCGGCGTTTTCGGAAAGGAAACCGTAGCCCGGGTGAATCGCGTCGGCGCCGGACTTTGCCGCGGCGTCCAGAATCTTGTCGATGACAAGGTAAGACTCGGCGGCGGTGTTTCCACCGAGCGCGTACGCCTCATCGGCCAATTTCACGTGGAGTGCGTCTCGGTCCGGATCTGCATAGACCGCGACGGAGGAAATGCCTTGGTCTTTTGCGGCGCGAATGACGCGGACCGCAATTTCGCCGCGATTAGCGATGAGGACTTTAGAAATGGCCAACGGGACTCCTTTGCTTCGACAAAGAGCCTAGCTGTTTTTGTGGCAATCACGCAGTTTGAAGCACGTGTTAAGCCGTGACGCCCGCATTCTTTGTAGGTTTTCTACAAGGAATGCGGGCGGTGTGCCGGTGCTGGATCGCTCCTAGGCCGCTTCGCGGCGCGCCATGAACTTTTCGGCCCACGCGCCGTAGAGCATGATCGCGAGGACTGCGGCGGCGAGAACAAGGCCAAGGGTAAGGCTGGGGCCGCCGAAAGCGTTGCGGCCGAGCACGGGGCCGAGCGCCGCTACCAGGATTGCCGGGGTGAGGAATGCGCCGAGGCGGCCGTTGCTTTTTGCACTCAGGCGGACTCCCTTGGAGCGGTGGTAGCTCGTGACGGCGATGACCGCGATCGCATAACCGCCAACGAGGGTGCCGATGGCAATGAAGTAGTTGGCATCGATCGAGATGGAGCTTGCGATGAGGGCGACCATGCCGAAGGCGATGGCGCTGATCGTGTAGAGCGCGGTGGTGAGATTCTGGGTGTGAGTGTTCATTGTCCTGCTCCTTTGAAAGTGTTTGTTGCGGTGTAAGTACTTTCCATTATGGAAACTGCTTTTGGTCGAGTCAAGACCTTGGGCGAAACTTTTTTTGGAGCGGTTAACCCGCGATGGAGCGCAGGGCGGCGAGGTGGGACTTCCAGGTCTCGGCGCCCTGGCGAGACAGCGTTGCCGTAGTCAGGGGGCGTTTGCCGACGAATGACTTGGTGATCTCCACGATTCCGGCTTGCTCCAGCAGGGACAGCTGTTTACTCAAGACCGAGTCGCTAACGTCCAGCGTCTCCTTGAGATTCTTGAAGGAGAGCGGATCCTTGCTGCTGGCCAGGGCTGCGACAAGCGAAAAGCGCACCGGGTGCATGAGCGAATCGTTGAGCTGGTGCCGCGGATGGCTATCGGACACGGCGCAGCTCCGCCAGGATGAAAATGACCGTCACGGCGAGGACGAGTGCAGCTATGGCAAGGCCCACCCATGACGCGCCCTCCAGGGTGAGGCGCAAGATGGTGCCGATACCGGCGGCCAACACCACCACGATGGCCGTATAGATGGAGAGCCAGGTGTTTTGCCGTCGGCTGCGCGGGATTTCGGCGCGTTTGGCGAACTGGGATAAGAGCACAATGGCGACGACATACCAAGCCATGGTGATGAGAAAGGCCGCCAGCCACAAGAACACATCGGTGATCAAGAAGAGGTAGATGGATACTGCCGAGAGGGTCGTGCCAATCAGGCAGTAATAGATGCCGACCATGGTGGCACCGAGCGACTCGACCTTAGCGGTGCTCTGATCTGCTGCTGCCAGAAGCGCGCGTGCGTCCTCGGCGCTCGGAGTGTTTGCCATGCCTGGCCCATCTACTTGAAGGAACGGCTACTAATTTCCATTATGGAAACCGGCGGCCTCGGGGTCAAGAGCCGTGGTGGGCTAGGCGGTCGGGTTCCAGAAATCGGTGATGGAAAAACTCATTTCGGCCAGGAGGGATCGCAGCGTTGAGACACTCAATCCGACCACGGTGTGCGGGTCGCCTTCGACGCCGTTAATAAATGCTGCGCCGCGCCCATCGATCGTGAATGACCCCGCCACCCAGAGCGGCTCCCCGGTGGCCACGTACGCGTCAATCTCGGCATCGCTCAAGGTGCCAAACTGTACCGACGCGCTGGCGAGCCGGCCCGCGGTAGTCGGGGACTCGCCGTCGTACGTATTAATAAGCCAATGCCCGGTATGCAAAATCCCGGTACGCCCGCTCATGGCGCGCAGGCGCTCGCGGGCGAGCTCGGCGGTGAGCGGTTTGCCGTACGCTACGCCGTCCAGTTCGAATACCGAGTCGCAACCGAGCACGAGCGCATTCTCGGTGTGTTCGGCGACGTTTTCGGCCTTGGCGCGGGCAAGGAGGAGCGCGGTTTCGGCCGGGTCCTTGACGCCGCTATTGGCAACCAGTTGCTCTTCATCGACCTCGGAAACCTCGACCGCGTGCGCGATCCCCGCCTGTGCAAGCGTGGCCGTTCTGGCGGGAGAGGCGGAGGCAAGGATCAGGCGGGGCGCGGCGGACGCTTGGTTCATGACTCGGGGGTGGGTTCGGGGACCAGGGCGCGCTTGAGGGTGTCCAGCCCGACCGATCCGAGTTTGAGCGCGCGGGTGTGGAAGGCTTTGAGGTCAAAATTCTCGCCCTCGCGCTCCTTGACCTGGTCGCGGATTTGCTCCCACAGCCGTTGCCCGACCTTGTAGCTGGGCGCTTGGCCGGGCCAACCGAGGTAGCGGTTGAACTCGAAGTCGAGTTGGCCCTTGCTCACGGCAAAGTTTTGGCGCAAGAACTCGTAGCCCTTGTCCGGATCCCAGGTGCCCGAGCCCCAGCGCTCCGGGACTTCGAGCTCCAGGTGCACGCCGATGTCAAAAACGACGCGGGCCGCGCGCATGCGTTGCGCGGAGAGCATACCCATTTTGTCTCCCGGGTCATTGAGGTAGCCGAGCTCGTCCATGAGGCGTTCGGCGTAAAGCGCCCAACCTTCGCCGTGTCCGGAGACCCAGCAGAAGTTGCGGCGCCAATTGTTCAGCTCATCCTTGTTGTAGATAGCGGTGGCGCACTGGAGGTGGTGGCCAGGAACGCCTTCATGGTAGACGGTGGTGGTTTCTTGCCAGCCCAAGAACTCGTCTTCGCCCTCCGGGATGGACCACCACATGCGCCCGGCGCGGGCGAAGTCATCCGAGGGCGGAGTGTAGTAAATGCCGCCCTCATGGGTGGGGGCGATCATGCACTCCAGCTTGTTCATCGGGCCGATAATGTCGAAGTGGGTTTCGCCGAGTTCCTTGAGGGCGCGGTCGGAGAGTTGTTGCATCCACTCTTGCAGTTCCTTGGCGCCGCGAAGCTTGCGGGCAGGGTCATTGTTGAGGATTTCGATTGCCTCATCGACGCTGGCGCCGGGTTTGATCTGATTGGCGACCTTTTCTTGTTCGGCAATGATCCGGTCCAGTTCGGCGACACCCCAAGCGTAGGTGTCATCAAGGTCGACCTTTGCGCCCAGGAAGTCTCGAGATGCTAAGGCGTAGCGCTCGCGGCCGACCGCGTCTTTTTCAGGAGCGTCCGGAAGCAGAACCTCGGTCAAAAAAACGGCGAGGTTGTTGTAAGCGGAGCGGGCATCCTCGGCGGCTGCGGAGAGTTCCGTGCGCAGCTCGTCACTGAGTTCGCCCTCGGTGGCGCTGGCATTGGCGGCAAGCTCGGCAAAGAACCCGTCTTCGGCGCCGATGCGTTCGGCCTGTTCAATCACATTGCGCACCTGGCGGGCGGCAGCGATGAGCCCGCGATTTTTCGCTTCGGTGAGAGACGCAATATACCCGGTGATCGCATCGGGGACGTTCCGCATGCGCCCGGCAATGTGCTGCCAGTGCGTCGGCGTATCGGTGGGCATGAGGTCAAAAACCTCGCGGATGCCCTGTGCGGCGGAGGCAATGTTGTTCAGTTGGGCCAGTGCCTGCCCGGATTGAATGAATTCCAGTTCCAGGCCGAGACGCTCTTGGAGCGCATCCTTGGTGACGGCGTCCGTTTCATCCCGGACCGCCACATCTTCCAAGCGCTTGAGCGTCTCTTGGTTCAAGGCGGCGAGTGCATCGATGCCGACGGGTGAATAATCGCCATATTCGGTTTCGCGTCCGGGGAGGCCGAGGTGCACGTCCATTTCTGGAAGGAGCAGCCGATAGTTCTCGGCATGGGACTCGGCAATCGCGTCGATGGGAGTGGGGATCCGGGTACTGTTTTCTGCTGTTGTCTGGGTCACATGACGAGCCTAGTCGGTGGCCCGGACATTTTGAATTTTGGCGCCGACCCACGCGGCTTGCGGACACTAGGCGCTCATCGCTGTCAAGGTGCATCCGGCGAGTTTTATCCACATATTTAAAAGTTTCTAGTGAAAAACAAGAGCAACATTGGTAACATCGACTCTGGAAGCTACAGGTGCGGGGGGACACTGTGCCAGTTCTTCTGGTTGCGTGTACTTGTGCATTCCGTCCACAACGTCGCTCTTTGGCGTTCCTTCGTTTGAGGGTTTTGTGCATGTGTACGCACACAACCAACAACGAAGGATTTTTTTATGACTAGTTCACACGAGAGCAAACCTCGTATGCGGCGTGCGCGCCTCGTCGGTGTGTGGGTGGCGTTGTTAGCGCTCACGGCCTCGATCATCGCCCCGTTTGCCGCAGCTCAAGCGGCCAACGTTCCTGGTGCGATTACCAATATCAACATCGAGACGAACCGCAGCAGCGATGAGGTCTACCAGTACGAGCAGGTGAATGTTACCGCCGATTGGGCCGTTCCTAACGACGCCCAGCCAGGAGACACCTTCACCATGAACCTGCCGCCGCAATTGGCGGGATTGAACAACTCATTCGAACTCACGAATGAGGCGGGCATTGTCTTCGGCAGTTGCGAGGTCAGCGAAACTCAGGTTGTCTGCACCCTCAGCGATGCGGTTGACCAGTATGACGACATTTCCGGCCAACTCTGGTTCGCTGGGCGCATTACCAGCCAGACAATCCCCGGCGAAGTGAACGAGTTTGTCTTTGAAACCGATGGTCAAACTCAGACCATTGAATTGCCGGTTGAGCCGGGCGTCCCGTTCCCGGGGTTCCCCGATTTCCGCAAGTATGGTGAGCGCATTGGCGATCAGATTCGCTGGCGCATCGAGTTCCCGTTCACCGATGCCAATGGCCTGACGCGTGACCTGCAAAACGTGGTCGTGACCGATTACCTGGGTCCTGACCAGGAGTTCGCAGGCCTGGACGGAATTCAGTTGTACGTGGCCGATGATCTGCAAGAAGGCGGCACGTGGCCGGACTTCAAGCCCGCCGAGCAAATGGGCGTGGCCTATTCCAAGGAAATCGCTGCGGACGGACGGAGCGCGACCGTTCGCATTCCGGAGCTCCAGCAGGGTCGTTACTACGTGATCGAGATTTTCTCGAACCCGGTCCCTGGCACGGTGCCTCCGTATGAGAACCGTGCGACGATCACCGGCGATGACTACGAGGGTGACGACACCGGCGTGGTCGAGTATGACTACAGCGCCGGAGGTAATGGCGACGGTACCGTAAAGCCGACGCCGACGCCGACGCCGACCGAAACCGCGACGCCGAGCGAAACTCCAAGCGAGACGCCGTCGGAAACTCCGTCGGAAACGCCGACTCCGACTGAAACGCCGACTCCGACAGAGACTCCGTCGGAAACGCCAACTCCGACGGAAACCCCGACTCCAAGTGAGACTCCGTCGGAAACGCCAAGCGAGACGCCGTCGGAGACGCCAAGCGAGACGCCGTCGGAGACGCCAAGCGAGACGCCGTCGGAGACGCCTTCGGAGACCCCATCTGAGACTCCGTCGGAAACTCCGAGCGAGACCCCGTCGGAAACCCCGTCCGAGACTCCGAGCGAAACTCCTTCGGAAACCCCGTCTGAGACGCCAAGCGAGACCCCGTCGGAAACTCCGTCCGAGACTCCTTCAGTGACTCCGACTCCGACCCCGACGTCGACGATGCCGTGCATCCCGACTCCGAGCCCGAGCGAGACGCCGTCAGAAACTCCGTCAGAAACCCCGTCTGCGACTCCGACCGACACGGTTCCGCCGTGCCAGCCTTCGGAGACGCCCTCGGAGACGCCTTCGGCAACCTCCTCGCACACCCCGAGCCCGAGCGACACCGCCACTCCGGCGCCGTCCACCACTAAACCCGGTGGCGAACTCCCGGATACCGGCGCCTCGGCCGCGACTCCGTTGATGATTGCCGGCGGCTTGATCGCCCTGATCATCGGTGGCGCGTTGGTGCGCGCACAACAAGTGAGCCGTAAGCACTAGGCGACTCATATCCACAGAGCAGAAAGGCTCGGTCCCTCCTCGGGATCGAGCCTTTCTGGTGTCTGATCGTATCTCGACGCGTTCGCGACTATTTCCAGGCGCTGCGCCTCCACGCGCCCACCCCGGCGCGCGGTCGAAGGTTCAGGGCATCACGCCGCATCCAATAGCGGCTCCCGGGTTCCGCTCCCGGCTCGCCGTCATCGGCGCTTGCCAAAGCAAGTACGACGGCGGTCAGCGCGGCCAGTTCCGCATCGTCCGGTTGGCCCTTGGTCACCGTGAACAACGGCGCCTCGACATCGGTGCTATCGACACTCACAGCGGGATGTTTCCGTGTTTCTTGGCCGGCAGGGCGGCACGCTTGTCGCGCAGTGCCCGCAGTCCCTGCGTGATCTGAGCCCGCGTCTCTGAGGGCGCGATCACGGCGTCAATGTAACCGAGTTCTGCTGCCTGATAGGGGTTGAGGAGTTCGTTCTCGTACTGAGTAATGAGTTCCTGCCGGCGCGCCTCGACGTCGCCGCCCTCTTCGGCTACAGCCTGTAAGTCTCGTCGGTATAAAATGTTGACCGCACCCTGGGCTCCCATGACCCCGATCTGAGCGGTGGGCCAGGCGAAATTGAGGTCGGCGCCGAGTTTCTTGGAGCCCATCACAATGTACGCTCCACCGTACGCCTTGCGGGTAATGACGGTGATCTTGGGGACCGTCGCTTCGGCGTAGGCGTACAGAAGCTTCGCCCCGCGACGGATGATCCCGTTGAATTCCTGGTCCTTACCGGGCAAGAACCCCGGCACATCTACCAGGGTGATGATGGGTACGTTGAACGCGTCGCAGTGCCGCACAAAGCGGGCCGCCTTTTCGGAGGCGGCAATATCCAAAGTCCCGGCAAACTGCATGGGCTGATTCGCCACAATGCCGACCGTATGCCCGTCGACTCGTCCGTATCCGATCACCACGTTGGGCGCGTACAGCGACTGCATTTCCAGGAAATGACCGTCATCCACCACTGCTTCGATGACCGCGTGCATGTCGTACGGCTGATTAGCCGAATCTGGTACCAAGGTATCCAAGGCGAGGTCTTCGTCGGAAAGTGTGGGATCGCCGTCGTACTCCCCAAGGGGGGCCTCGGAAAGGTTGTTGGAGGGCAAAAAGTCCAGGAGCTCGCGCACAAAATCAATCGCGTCTTGCTCATCGGAGGCGAGGTAGGTCGAGGTGCCGGTGGTCGCGTTGTGCTGGCGGGCGCCGCCGAGGGTCTCCATGTCCACGTCCTCGCCGGTGACGGTCTTGATCACGTCCGGGCCGGTGATGAACATGTGGCTGGTTTTGTCCACCATGACCACGTAGTCGGTGAGCGCGGGGGAGTAGGCGGCGCCGCCGGCACAGGGGCCCATGATGAGCGAGATTTGCGGCACGACGCCGGAGGCGTGCACGTTATTGCGGAAGATGTCCGCGAACATTGCGAGGGATGCGACGCCCTCTTGGATGCGTGCGCCGCCACCGTCGTTGATGCCGATGACCGGGCAGCCGTTGCGCAGTGCGAATTCTTGGACCTTGACGATTTTTTCGCCGTTGACCTGGGAGAGCGAGCCGCCGTACACGGTGAAATCCTGCGAGTAGATCGCGACCAGGCGGCCGTCCACGGTGGCGTATCCGGACACAACGCCGTCACCGAGCGGCTTCTTCTTGTCCATGCCGAACGCGGTGGAGCGGTGCTTGGCAAGAGCATCGAACTCGACGAAGGAGCCCTCGTCGACGAGCATGTCGATGCGTTCGCGGGCGGTGTGCTTACCGCGCTCGTGTTGCTTGTCAATCGGCGCCTGTCCCGAGGGTTTCTCCGCCTCGGCCATGCGTCGCCGGAAATCCTCCAGCTTGCCTTGAGTGGTGCTCAAGTCGATGGTGTCATCGCTGGACATTCCGCCTCCGGATCTCGGCATTTAAGTAGGAAGTACACAATGAGAGTGTGCGTCGGGTCTAGTCTAGTGTGCGGCTGCGGGGCCGTGGTTGTAGGAAAGCTACAAGTTTGCGTGATGACACCTGCATCCGCATGTTACTGGCGAGTAACAAAGTGTCCTGCATTGTCCTAAGCTGGGACCATGAGCAATGACGCCACCACAAATAGTCATGAATCGAGCCTTGAGGGCCACACCATTTTGATGTCGGGAGGCAGCCGCGGAATTGGGCTGGCCATTGCGCTACGCGCGGCCCGCGACGGCGCCAATATTGCGATCCTCGCGAAAACTGCCGAGCCGCATCCCACTCTCGAAGGCACCGTGCACACCGCCGCCGCGCAGATCGAAGAGGCCGGCGGCCGGGCGCTCGCCATAGCCGGGGACGTGCGTAACGATGCGGACATTCAGCGAGCCGTCGCTCTCACCGCCGAGACTTTTGGCGGCATCGACAAGGTCATCAACAACGCCTCGGCGATCAATCTCGTTAACACCGAGTCGATCGACATGAAGCGCTACGACCTCATGCAGGACATTAATGCGCGCGGAACTTTCGCCTTGTCCAAGTTTGCCCTGGAGCACCTCAAGGGTGGGCGCAACCCGCATATCCTCACGCTCTCGCCGCCGCTGAACCTGGACCCGAAGTGGTTCAAGGACAACCTTGCATACACGATGGCCAAGTATGGAATGTCCATGGTCACCCTCGGTCTCGCGGCGGAACTGGCCGAGGCGGGGATTGCGGTCAATTCGCTCTGGCCGCGCACCCTCATCGACACCGCGGCGGTGCGCAATATGCCCGGCGGCGCCGAACTGGTCAAGCGCGCCCGCACCCCGGAGATCATGGCGGATGCGGCGTATGCGATCCTCACCTCCCCGAGTTCGCTCACCGGAAATTTCCTGATTGACGACGACGTGCTCACCTCCCGCGGGGTGACCGATCTAGAGAAGTACTCTCCCGGAGTGGCCCAAGCCGACCTGCTCCCGGACTTCTACTTGTAGGCGCACTGCTCTTCAACTTATGCTCACTGGGGACCGCCGTCGCTGAGCATAAGGACTTATGCTCACGAGGTCGCCCGCGAAACGGGCATAAGTTCGGCCCCGCCAAGGATGAGGGTGAGATTTGTGGATATTCTGCGCATTAGCGAGCAAGTTGCCCGCCGTAGCGAGACATACGCAGATGTGTACGGTTTTGAACGCACACCGGAGTGGTTCATGCTCAAGCTCCAAGAGGAAGTTGGTGAACTTACTCAAGCGTTCATGGCGATGGAGGGGACGGGCCGCGCGCGGAACCAAACTCCCGCGGAACTTAAGCAGAAGTTTCGGGACGAAATTGCAGATGTACTCTGCCATACCTTGTTGCTTGCCGACCACTATGGCGTGGATCCAGTCGCAGCGATTGATGCGAAGTGGTTCAAATATGACGACGGACTGTCCCTGCGCCAGAGCGATGCGTGAGAAGTACTCTCCCGGGCTGGCCCAGGCCGACTTGCTCCCGGACTTCTACCTGTAGGCGTACCGCACTTCAACTTATGCTCACTGGGCGCCGCCCTTGGTGAGCATAAGGACTTATGCTCACCGGGCCGCCTGCGAAACGGGCATAAGTTCGCTAGCGGTGCGGCGGCGGGGGAGCGCTGAACCCGTTTCGCGGTCACAGAAGTTCGGGCGTGGGTGAAAGAATTGGAGACATGGCACCTATTGCGCGCGCACCACTGGATGAAAACTGGTTGGCGGATAATCTGACCGGCCCCGGCAACAGTTTTAGCAAGCTGGACGTGCGTGACCGGTCCGCATCGACCAACGCGGAGCTCGCCGAGGCGCTGCGTCGCGATTGGGGCGCCTGGCCAGACCTCTCCATCCTGACTACCCAGCATCAAACCGCGGGCAAGGGCAGGCTCGAGCGCGCCTGGGACTCGCCGGCCGAAACCACGATCGCGGTCAGCCTCGTCCTCAAACCGACCAACAAGCACGGCCGCCCGCTCCCCACGCAAAGCTACGGCTGGTTCACCCTCCTTGCCGCACTCGCGCTCGCCGAGACGTTGCAGCAAACCGCCACTGTCTCAGCCAGCATCAAGTGGCCCAACGATGTCCAGGTGGACGGTAAAAAGATCTCCGGGATCTTGGCGCAGCTTGTCGCCGACCCCACCGGCAATCCGCCCGCCGTGGTGCTCGGCACCGGAATCAACGTGAGCCAAACCGAGGAGGAGTTGCCCTTAGATACGTCCACCTCGATCGCGCTTGCCGCCAGCGACCCTGCCAACAGCGACGCCGCCCTGCCGACCCGGGACCAGTTCCTCGCCGATTACCTGAACAACTTTGCGCGGCAGTACCGCGAATTTTGCGCCAATGATGGCAACCCGACCGCAGGCACCCCGTCGGTCCTGGCCAGCGTCAGCTCGATCATGAACACGCTCGGTGCCACAGTCGACGTCACGCTACCCAGCGGCGACATTCTGACCGGACGCGCCACCGCCCTGGACCAGACCGGTGCGTTGATCGTTCTCGATCAGGCGGGCAACCCGCAAGCCATCAGCGCCGGAGACGTGCAACGCGTGAGACCCAGCGGTAACGCAACATGAAACTCCCCTTAGCCCAAGGCGAGCAAACCCTCGTGGTGACCAAGCTCAAAGCCCCCGCCCAGTTGTTCGGCACGGTGGTAACCTTTCTCGCGCTCCTGTTTATCGCCGTCGCACTTCTTGGCTGGTTTTCGGTGGCCCGCACAAAACTGCCGGCCGCGACCCAGCCCTGGCTGCCCTTTGCGCTTATCGCGGTGGAGGCAATCCTGGCGATCATTGCGATTCGCGCGTGCCTGGTGCCGCTGATGCGCTGGAGCGCCACCCGCGTCATTTTGACCAACCAGCGTCTCATTCAGACGCGGCGGCAGTCGGGTCGGAAGTTCCGCGCCGTGCCGCTCGAGGTCATCTCCAGCGCGGAAATGAGGCAAAGTTTATGGCAACGCCTATGGAATTGTGGCAGTCTTGAAATTTGGTTGCATAACGGTCAGAAACTGCGTATTGATGACATTCCGCATGTGCACGTATTTCATCAGATTCTGACGCAATATTTGCATCGAAGCGCGCCGTTTGCGCCCATGATGCCAGCGAACGCCGAGAGGGGACGTCTTGAGTACTGGTCACGATCTTCCCCGCCTGGCAGATCCCGTCACCTCCCCGATGACCCTCTCGATGCCGCGCATTAGCGACGAGGTGATCGACGCGGCAAACCTCGCCGGGGACGAGTGGCAGGAGGCGATCCGTTCGCTCGAGTTGCAGCTACTCGGCGGCGATCGCATCCTCAAGCGCCGCGAGGTTGCGGCCGCCGCGGGCGTCTCGCTGCTCTCCGCGCGCAAGCTCTGGCGCGCCATGGGCTTCCCGAATTTCGACGACGATGACATCGCGTTCACCAAAAACGACCTGCGCGCCCTGACCAACATCATTGACATGGTGCGCGCGGAAAAACTCAACGAAGAGGCAGCCATCTCTATCACCCGCGCGATCGGCCGCATGACCGACCGGATGGTCGTATGGCAGATTGAGGCGCTTGTCGAAGAGTTGATTGCCAACCACGGCTACACGGACGCAGGAGCACGACGGCGCGTGGTCACCCAGTTGCCCGAGCTCATCGAACCGCTCGAAAAGGCCATGGTGTATGGCTGGCGCCGCCAAATGGCGGCGGCGGTGCAGCGGCTTGCGGTGCGCGCCGAGAACGAGGGCGAGAACGACGGCGGTGACGGTCCCCTTCCCTTGTGGCGCGCGGTTGGCTTTTGCGATTTGGTGTCCTATACCTCGATGTCCCGGCAAATGAACGAGCGGACGCTTGCCCAGATGGTGCAGCGTTTTGAGAATGTTGCCTCCGAAATCATTACCGTGGGCGGGGGATGGCTGGTCAAGACGATTGGCGACGAGGTGCTCTTTAACGCGGAGACACCGGAGGCTGGCGCGCAGATTTCGTTGGCGCTCGCGAAGGCGTTTTCCGAGGATGAGGTGTTGCCGGAGGCCAGGGTGTCCCTGGTGTGGGGGAGAATATTGTCACGGTTGGGCGACATTTACGGGCCGACGGTTAATTTGGCCTCGCGCTTGACAGCGATTGCGGAGCCGGGGACCGTGCTGACCGACGCCGCGACTGCCGCGAAGCTGGCACATGATGAAAGGTTTGTCTTGCTACCGCAACGAATTCGTACCATTCGAGGCTTTGGGGAGATTCAGCCCGTGACGCTTGCGCGCGGGAGTGGGGAAGGGCTGGTGATTGACTAGTGGGTTTGTCGCCGAAAGACGCCGTGATCGATGTCGGATACGCCTCCGACCGGGGACAGGTACGCGAGAACAACGAGGACGCGCTCATAGTAGCGCCGCCCCTATTCATGGTCGCCGACGGCATGGGCGGGCATCTGGCCGGGGAAGTTGCTTCCCGGATTGCCGTCGAGTCGATGGCGCAGGATTTGAGTGCGGAAGAGACCGCGCAATTGGGTTTGCAGGAACTAGTGGACCGCGCGGATGTGGCGATCCGGGATGAAACCCTGGGACTTGCCGGGACCACCGTTACCGGCGTGGTGTTGCGCAATCCGGATGACCAGTTGGTCTGGCAAGTTTTTAACGTGGGCGATTCGCGAACGTATCTGTACCGGGGCGAGGAACTAACCCAGGTCACCGAAGACCACAGCCAAGTGCAGGAAATGGTCAAGCGGGGCCAGATCACCCCGGCCGAGGCGCTGGTGCACCCGCGGCGCAACGTTGTCACGCGGGCGGTGGGGACCGGGGGCGATCACGAGGTCGAAGCCTGGGACATTCCCGCCGAAGACGGTGACCGGATTCTGGTGTGCTCCGACGGGCTGACCAATGAAGTGGCAGACAAGGTCATCGCGAAACTTCTCAAGGAGAATTCCGGGGCGCAGGACGCGACCGACGCACTGATTGAGGCGGCCATGAAGTCCGGCGCCCGGGACAACGTATCGGTGATTGTTATTGGTGTGGACGCCTCCGGTGGTGACGGCGAAGCAGCCGACAGCGAAGGCGCCGCCGCGGACAGCGCAACCCAGGATTCCGAGGCGTAGCGTGGTCGATCCCGAGATTGAGATGCGCTCCGAGGACATCGCCTCGGATGAGTTGCGCGCCGAGTACAACGACCTGGTAGAAAAAGTTCGAAAATATCGGCATGCGTACTACCAGGAAGACGCACCGCTGGTCGATGACGCCGAATTCGATCGGCTCTTTTCGCGGCTTGAAGAGATCGAGGCGCTCAACCCGGAACTGGTGTCCAATGACTCGCCAACCCAGGAAGTGGGCGGTGAGGTGTCCGCGGCGTTTGCCCCGGTGGAACACCTGAGCAAGATGTACAGCCTCGAGGATGTGTTCTCGATTGAGGAACTCACCCATTGGCTCTCCCGCACCGACACCAACGTGGAGGCGTTACACCGCCCGAAACCCGAGTGGCTGACCGAGCTCAAAATCGATGGGCTCGCGATCAATCTGCTGTATATCAACGGGAAATTGGTGCGCGCCGCCACCCGCGGCGATGGCACCACCGGCGAAGACGTCACCCACAACGTGCTCACCATTAAGACGATTCCCACCGAATTGCGCGGCAAGAACATCCCGGCCGAAATGGAAATTCGCGGCGAGGTGTTCATCCCCTCCGACGACTTCCGGAAACTCAACGAGTCCATGGTCGAGCAAGGCAAGGCTCCCTTTGCGAATCCGCGGAATGCCGCCGCCGGGTCGCTGCGCCAAAAGGACCCCGCTCTCACCGCCGAGCGCCCGCTGGCCATGTACGTGCACGGGATTGGTGTGCGCGAGGGGCTGGACGCGACCACCCAGTCGGAGACCTATGAGCTCCTGAAATCCTGGGGGCTGCCGACCTCCCCGTACTGGAAGGTGCTGGACTCCACCGAGGCGGTGCTGCACTACATTGCCGAGTTTGGCGACAAACGGCACTCGCTCACCCATGAAATCGACGGGATCGTCGTCAAGGTCAATGACTATGCCACCCAACGCGCACTCGGGTACACCTCACGCGTGCCGCGCTGGGCGGTCGCCTACAAGTACCCGCCGGAAGAGGTCAACACCAAGCTCTTGGACATCCGGGTCAACGTTGGGCGCACCGGCCGCGTCACCCCGTATGGAGTGATGGAACCGGTCAAGGTGGCCGGCTCCACAGTAGAAATGGCCACCTTGCACAATCAAGACGTCATTAAGGCCAAGGGCGTCAAGATTGGCGATATTGTGGTGCTGCGCAAGGCCGGGGACGTCATCCCGGAAATTGTTGGCCCGGTCATGGCGTTGCGCGATAAGCAACAGCCACCGGTCCATGACTTTGTGATGCCCACCCATTGCCCCAGTTGCGGAACCTTGTTGGCACCGGAGAAGGACGACGACGTTGACCTCCGCTGCCCCAACTCGAAGTCTTGTCCCGCTCAGGTCACTGCCCGTGTGGAACACCTGGGCAGTCGCGGCGCATTCGATATTGAAGCGCTCGGCGAGGAAGCGGCCAAGGCGCTGACCCACCCCGATGCACCGGATGTGCCGCCGCTGACAAGTGAAGCTGACATTTTCGACCTCACACCCCAGGCGCTTGCCGACGTCAAAATTACCCGCCCAAAGCGGGTTAAGGGTGAAGTGGTTGGAACTGAACTGGTGCCATATTTCTACACGAAAGCCACCGCGAAGAAACCGAGCGATCCCACCGCAAACACCCGCAAGCTCTTTGAAGAATTAGAGAAGGCCAAGTCGCAGCCGCTTTGGCGAGTGCTTGTTGCCCTGTCGATTCGTCACGTGGGTCCCACCGCGGCGCGTTCGCTGGCCACCGCGTTTCGGTCGCTGCCGGCCATCGAAAATGCGAGCGTCGAAGAACTGGCGTCGGTGGATGGCGTCGGGCCCACGATCGCCGAGGCGCTGACGGCGTGGTTTGCCGAGGACTGGCACCGCGAAATCATTGAAAAGTGGGCTCGTGCGGGGGTCCGGATGGAGGATGAGGTTGACGCCGACCGTCCGCTGACCTTGGAGGGCTTGACCGTGGTGGTCACCGGGAGCCTCGAGGGATTCAGCCGCGACGAAGCGAAGGAAGCCATCTTGACGCGCGGCGGCAAGGCGGCAGGCTCGGTCTCCAAAAACACCGATTACGTGGTGGTGGGGGAGAACGCCGGGTCCAAGGCCGATAAGGCCGAGCAGCTCGGGCTGCCGATCCTGGATGAAGCAGGCTTCCGGGAGTTGTTGGCGAACGGACCCTCGATCAAGGAGCCCGCAAGTGAGTGACTCTGCAAACCCGAGTGTCGACGAGTTACTCGACATTGCCCGCGGCGCGGCGGCGGCCGGAGCCGATGTACTGGCCGGACGTGATCCCAATGCGTTTCACGCCGAAAACAAGAGCTCGGACTCCGACTGGGTGACCGCGTTTGATCGAGATGCCGAGAATGCGGTGCGCAATTACATTCTGGAACGTCGGCCGAATGACGAAATCAGTGGCGAAGAGTACGGTACCTCCACGCCGGAACATCCGACCGGATATCGCTGGTCCATTGACCCGTTGGATGGCACCACGAACTTTATCCGCAATATTGCCTATTATGCGACTTCAGTTGCCGTTGCCGACCCGGCGGACACCTGGCTCGCCGGCGTGGTCCATGCCCCCGCACTCGGTCGCGTCTACAGTGCCGGCAAGGGCCGCGGCGCGTGGCTAGAAGAGCAGTTCGCGGGTCGCGCGCGCACGCGGGGGCTTTCGGGAACCAGCGGTGACGGACGCGGCGCGCTTCTCGGCTTTGGCCTGGGGTATGACGCAGGGCAGCGGGCTCGTTCGGTCCAGATGCTCACCTCGCGGCTCGAGAATTTCGGCGACGTGCGGCGCCTCGGTGCAGCCTCGCTCGATCTGTGCGCGGTCGCCGACGGCGGACTCGATGCTTTCGCAGAGCAGGGTCTCAACGAGCACGACTGGTCGGCGGGCCTGCTGATCGCTGCCGAAGCGGGATGTAGCGTGCGCCGCCCCGGAGATGGGGAACGCGCCACCCATTTCAGCGATGAGCGCCGCCTGAACGAATGGACTGTCGCCGCCCGCTCCAGCCTGTTCGAGTTGCTCTGGCCGCCTGCGGGCACATGATTCGCAGGTTCCATCACCGGTGAGCCAGGCGGTATGGCGGGAGTGTCCACGAGTCGGGGCGGAATCGTTCGAGCGCTCGCCTATGAGGGCGGCATCGAGTCGACGCTCTGGGCGGGCCCCGAGAGCATTTCCCAAGGTATGCGCAGCGGTCTACACGAGGTTCAAGGCACGCGGCGTCGCGGGCCTGTTTCACTCAGGATGGGGTTTGCCGCCGACGAGTTGGGCTACCTCATCGACCTGGGCATGCCGATCCCGGATCCTGGACTCGGTACCGACGGCGGACCGCTCCCACCGAGCCTGTTCAACCAGGACCCCGCCATCAAGCAAGAAATCATCTTCACCGGGACGCATGTGCGCGGCAATAACGTCCTCGTGGAACGCAAGGCGCAGCATATGCGGTTCCGCAATCGAGACCACCGATGGGAATCCGCGCCCCGGACCCTCGCATCTTTTGACAGCATTCTCACGGACCTTGCCGGGCATGAAGCCTCAGAAATTATCGGAATAGGCAGAACGCTCTCCAGTTGGCGCTTCTATGACCACTTTCGCACCGACCCGGAAGCACCCGCGCGAAAACCGCATCTTGCCACGAGAACGCGGATCCTCTCCTCAGACGGTCACGATCTGGGCTCCGCGTTGCAAACCATTCGAGAAACGGCCGCAACTGACCCGCTTGGAAACGCCATCACCTCGGCGTTCCCGGGCAGCCAGCTAGAACTCACCCTTCAGGACGGGCGCATCCAGGTCGCGTTGAAGCAACCGGGAATGCTTCGATCCATTGCCGCCCATGAACTCTCCGACGGCACCTTGCGCTACCTGTTGCTCGTGGCGGCACTCTTGAGCCAAGAACCGCCGGAACTAATGATCCTCAACGAACCCGAGACCAGCCTGCACCAAGACCTCATCCCTGCGCTCGCCGAACTGATTGTGGATGCGAATCAGGAAAGCCAGATTGTGGTTGTCTCGCACTCGCATGCACTCGTTACGGCATTGGAGAAGGCCGGCGCCACCCGCCACGAACTGATCCGGGACCTGGGCGAAACCAAGATTGAGGGGCAGCTCCCGCTCGAAGCCCCGCCGTGGCACTGGCCCAAGCGCTGAGCCGCCGCAGTTTATGTGGCAGTTTCAGCCGCGAAAGTGCCACGGAATCGATTATGTGGCAGCACCGGCGCCACAACTGCCACCGAAAAACCCGCCTCGATGGGAAATAACCCGGAATCGCCCCAGGTTGCCACCAGTGAAAGCAGTTCACACCAACACAGGGAGTACTCATGAGCGACACCTACAAGGCAGTGGAATACACCGAGTTCGGCGGACCGGACGTGCTGACAATCGTCGAAAAAGAGCTGCAGGACCCGGCACCGGGCGAAGTGCAGATTAAGGTCGCGGCCGCAGGTCTCAACCCGGTCGACTACAAAATCTTTCACGGCGGCCCGATCGCTCAGGCATTCGGTGCGCAACTTCCTTCCGGAGTTGGCAATGACCTTGCCGGTGTCGTCGAAAAAGTCGGCGACGGGGTCACAGAATTCACGGTGGGCCAAGAGGTCTTCGCAGGCAAGCGCAACGACGCCATTGCCGAATATGTCAATGTTGCCGAGGGCAGCGTGCTTCCCGTCCCCGAAGGACTGGATTTGACCACCGCCTCCACGCTCTGGATCGCGGCCCGTACCGCCGCGGCCGCCGTCAAGGCCGCCAACCTGAGCGACAAGGACACCGTGTACATCAGTGCCGCGGCCGGCGGGGTCGGTGTCATTGCCAGCCAACTCGCACTGGAAACCGGCGCCAAAGTCATCGGGAGCGCCGGAGAGCGCAACCAGGAGTTCTTGAAGGAACTCGGCGTGATTCCGGTCACCTACGGCGAGGGTGAAGTCGATCGGATCAAGGCGGCCGCGGCTGACACGCCTGCCGGGAAAGTCACCGCCGTCATCGACCTACACGGCCCGCAAACCATCCAGACTGCGCTCGACCTCGATGTGCCGACGGACCGGATCGTGTCCATCGCGACCTACGGCAATGACCTCAAGGGCGCGATAGCGACCGGCGGCGCGGACGCCAGCAACGAGGAACTCGAGGCGCTCGCGAAGAAGGTCGCCGACGGTTCCCTGGTGATCGCAGTTGACTCCACCTTCCCGCTCGAGGACGTCGCACAGGCGTACCAAAAACTCGAGGGCTCTCACGTTCGTGGCAAGATCGCCATTGTGCTCGCCTAAGCACCCCCGCGTTGGCGCGTAAAATCGGTGAGGCGATTAACGCCGTCGAACATCATGAAATGAGGGGAAGCATGGCACTCACCTTTCGCGAGGCCACCGAAGAGGAGTACGACGACGTGCGGCGAGTCACGCTCGACGCGTACCTTGGCGCGGGGTACTTTGGTGCCGATAATCCGTATGTGAGTACGCTCGCGGATGTGGAGGATCGGGCGAAGTCCGCGGTCATTTGGATTGGCGAGTTGGACGGGAAGGTCGTGTCGGCGGCGGCGCTTGTGCAGGCGGGGGATCCGTATGCCGATATTGCGCGCGAGGGTGAGCTGGAGTTTCGGATGCTGGCGGTCGATCCGGCCGCGCAGGGTCAGGGAATTGGGCGTAAGACGGTGGAGTCGATTGAGGACTACGCGCGGACGTTGCCCGGGGTGCACACCGTGTCGCTGACGAGCGCCGAGCAGATGCTGGGCGCGCATCGGCTGTATGCGGCGATGGGTTTCGATCGAGTGCCCGAGCGCGATTGGCTGGTGCCGAATGAGAACATCAAACTGTTGGTGTTCACCAAGTCTGTTGCACGGTAATTGCCGGAGCCTGCTCGAACTCCAAGGCGAAAACGGCGGGATGCTCGGGCGCGAGGCTTCCGCGCGAAACCTGCTCGGGAAGGTGTAGCCAGAGGTCGCCCTTGAGTGTGCGCGGAAACATGTCCGGGGTGCTGTCCGGGTCGTTGAGAAGCGTGATGCGGGCCGGGGTCTCGGTCATGCCCGGGAGGATGACGAAGCCGATCGCGGGTTGCTCGAATACGTGCAGGAAGATGGTGGAGCCGTCGCTGTTGGTGGTGATGCGGCCCCACTCCGGGATGCCTGGCCACGGGCTCGGTTTACTCGCATGGATTGCGGCTGCGCAGGTGGCCATCCAGGCGCCGATCTCTTCCAGTGTTTCGCGCTGCCAATCCGCTACTTCGCCGGTGGGTTTCGGGCCGATATTGAGTAGGTAATTGCCGCCCTTGCGTGAGAGGTCGCTGAGGTTGCGGGTAAAGACGTGTGCCGGTTTGGGCTCGTCATAGCTGATGTACCCCCACGCCTTGCCGATTGTCATGCAGGCCTCGAAAAGGCGATCGCCCGGTTGGTCGGGAATGTGTTGCTCGGGGGTGGAAAAGTCACCGAGTCCGGCGCGGTTGTTGACGAGCAGTTGCGGGTTGATTTCGCGGAGTTGGGCGATGAGGTCCGCTGTGCCCAGGACGTCGGCGCGGTCGCGGCCTTCGGGTTTGAAAACGTCGAAGTCGCCGTCGTCAAACCAGAGAATCTTGGCACGGTACTTTCCGACGAGTTCTTTGAGCTGGCCGATCATGAACTCGCGGTACTTTTCCACTGAGGCGCTCGGGTCCCGCTGGCTGTGATACTGGTAGGTGTTCATCTCTTGCGGCATGGTTTTTTCGTGCCAGTCGGGGAGCGAGTAGTAGACGCCGAAGTCGATGCCGTGGCGCTCGCAGGCGTCGCGGAGTTCGGCGACCGGGTCGCGGCCGAAGGGAGTGGCCTTGGTGATGGTGAAGTCGGTGAAGTCGCTGTCGAACATGCAGAAGCCATCGTGGTGTTTCGCGGTGACAACGAGGTAGCGCTGGCCGGCGGCTTTGGCGAGTAGGACGATCTCTTCGGCGTTGAATCCATCCGGCGTGAACGAGCGTGCAGCGTTGCGGTAATCCGCGGCCGGGATGTCGGCGAAGAGTTGGATCCAACAGTCGAATCCCCAACTCGAAGGCTTATTGTTTCGGCCCTTCCATTCGCCTTCAAATGCCGAGTAGAGGCCCCAATGGATGAACATGCCGAAGCGATCGTCGCGCCACCAATTGGCGTCTGGGGTAGTTGGCTCGGGCAGTGGGATGGTAGGCATGGGTGCTCTCGGGATCGCATCGTTGGCCGGGTAAGGCTAAATCTACGAGATATTGGTCAGATGTTTCAACAGATTCTGGCAATCGGTCGGCTGGTTGTTCGGGGTGGGGCGGTGGATTTCCGCATCGCCGCGGCGCCGTTGACTTGCGCTGGTGGGCCTTGGGTTCTGAGGTTCGACGGCGTGTTCCCGGCTTGTTCGCGCGTGCGTACCTTGGTTCTGGGGTGCTTGAGTAGAGAGTTCGGTTGGCGGCGCGGTTGCTGTGGGGCGCCGGAATCGTGAATTCGTCTGGTTTGGAAGGCTACGCTGTTTAGAAGGGCGCGTCTGAGAAGTCGGTGGTGGCGTATTCCTCGGGGGTCATGCCCCACGGGTCCCGGGACGAGACAGCCTCAGCCCTCGCGTCATTCCCTGAGTTGGTGCCAACGTTCGAGCGGTTGCCCTCACTCGCCTCCGAATGGTGATTAGCGTCCGGGGAACCACCTGTCCCCGAGGTGTAGATGCCGCTCGGTTCGGCGATGTAGGTGTTGCCCAGGGGTGAGGTCCATTGGATCGTGTTGGTTTCAGGGTCTAGGACTTTGGCTTGCCAGCCGTGGTGGGTTTTGAGGTTGTGGTGTTTGCGACACAACAACTGCAGATTCTCCGGGTTGGTTTCGCCGCCGGTGTCCCATTCGGTGATGTGGTCGGCGTCGGTACGGCGGGCGTTGACACCGCACCCGGGGAACTGGCAGGTGTCCGAGCGTAGTTGGAGGAATTCTCGGAGCTGGGTGTCTACCCGGTAGCTTGAGCGGCCCAACGCGAGCGGCCTACCCGTGTTGGGGTCGGTGAATATCCGGTACAGGGTGTGTGCGGTTCCGGCGAGTTCCCGGACCGCGTCGGCGGTGATGGGACCGTACCCGGAGAGCATCCCATCCTGATCATCCAACCCCGCCAGAGTGGTGGCCGGGATCGTCACAAAAATTTTCGCTTCACCGCGCAACCCCGACCGCGAACCCGAGGCAGTTTCCGGTTCCGGGCTACCGTCCGGATGTGAACCAGTGTGCGGAGCGGTTTCCGGTTCGGCACCGCCAGCGGAGCGGGCAGCCTGTGATGCGCCGGCGCCGGTCCCGGTGTCAGTGTGCACCGAGGCGTCACCAGGATTTGCGGGGTGGTCGTGGATGACGCCGTCGGGGTCGACCCAGTAACACTCCTCACGCTCCCAGTCGTTCTCGGGTGCCGAACCATTTCCAGAATCGGGCACACCTGTCCCCTCAGACCTATCGTCGGGCGTAGCTGTCCCCTCACGCCGGGTGTTGGGCGCAGTGGTCCCCCGGGACCCGGTTGCGGTCCTGGGTTTGGGCGTAGTGGTCCCGTCGGCTCTGGCTGTAAACGTGGCACCGGGCTGACTGGTGGTGTTGAACACGTGGTGGATGGACTCGAACGACAACCCCACATCCGGCGCGTCCGCACACGAGCCCGCACCCTCGGGTGCATTCTCGGCCCGCGAACGCGAGGCAGGTTCCTCGGACTGGCCGGAAGGTGCTTCCGGCGTGCTCGTGGCGCTGGCTCCGTCGGTGGACGGTTCCTTGCCCGTGGAATCACCGGTTCCCGCCGCCGGCCCAGAATCGGCTCCGGGCGCACTTGTCCCCTCAGCCCCGGCTGTGTCAGGCACGGCCGTTCCACTGGTGGGCGCACTCGTCCGCTCAGTCCCGCCAGTGGCGCCAGTGCCGTCCGGTCTGGCGGGGTTGGGTGGGGTGTTCGGGTACGACTGGTTGTAGTTATGGGTGATCAGGTCGGTGAACACATCCGCGATCAGTTGTTTCAATGTACGAGTGTCGTGCTCGGTTTTGGCGGTGATCGCGAAATCGGTGAGGGTGTTCATGAACCGGTGCGCCGCCGTCGCCGGCAACAACCCACTGATGGAGCACATGCCGTTCGACTCGTTAGTGATGGACACGTATCGGTGCTTCATCTCCCGCCGCTCCCGCACCGCCAGTGGCTCAGCGTGTAACCGGTTCCGGGTCACCTCCGCGAACTTCGCCACATCATTCGCGGAGCGCACGGGGTATTGGCCGGTCACATCATATTTCACGGGGAAAATAAACTCATGCAGGCGAGCGTCATAACTAGCGGCTTGCTCATCGGTCAGCCCGACACAATGTTTCACCGCGGTTTTCACTAACCGGCTGTTCAACATTCCTGTGATGAATCGTGCTTCGAGTTTCGGGAGCCGGGACAGTGTCGCGGTGTCGAGGAGCATCCCGGTGGTCACGAACTCGCTGCGACCCCACAACAACGCCAACTCACTGCCGAGCCCCCAGAGCGCTTCGTCCATCGCCTTGACGCTGACACCACACCACACCTTG
The DNA here is from genome assembly GCF_000688395.1 of Haematomicrobium sanguinis DSM 21259. Classification (GTDB taxonomy): domain Bacteria; phylum Actinomycetota; class Actinomycetes; order Actinomycetales; family Micrococcaceae; genus Haematomicrobium; species Haematomicrobium sanguinis. The sequence continues at coordinate 165,087 of NZ_JIAG01000003.1, forward strand.
GGGAACTCGACCTCACTGTCGGCCACATCATGACTGCTAAAACCCGGGATAAACGCCGAACCCCGCGCGAACCCAGTACCAGTACTGGATGCCGGACCGGCACTCGTGCTCGACGAGTCAGCGCCGGTGCTCGAGTTAGCAGTGCTAGAGGAGTCGGTGCCCGTGCGGTTGGCGCCGGTGGGGTTGGCCGTAGCCGTTGGGCCCGTAGCCGGACGAGCGTTCGCGTTGGTGGGTGGGGTGACGGTGAACGCATCCTGGTGCTTGCCTCGCCCCGAACCGCGACGTCCTTTGTTCCGTCCGATCTTCTCATCCAGGGGAAGGTCCAGGAGTCGTTCTTGTTCCTCGGCCTCCACGCTCAACGCGACACCCGCGGCCAGGTGCATTGCTGCCTCTACTTGTACCTGAGCACGCTCCAACACGCGCACCGCCTCAAGTGCTTGCCGCTTCAACACCTCCGGGGTAGGCGAAGCTCCCGCAGTGCACGGGTGTCCTTGAGCGCGCGACCGCCCTAGATCCGGGCGCTCTGGCCGCGACCGACCGCCATCCGGAGAAGCATCGGGCGTTTCGGCGCTCTCCGTACCAGCACCGTTGCCAGCACTCTTGCCGGTGCGTTTATTGCCGGCTTCAGTGTGGTCCGGTGTATGGAGCAGGGTCGTAAAGTTTTCTGACGCTTCCGCCAGCGCAGCGGCGAGCTCAAGGACCGCACTGGTGCGGGTCTCAAGTTCGGTATGCGCTAACGGAAAGTTCATACCACCACGCTATAACCCGGCACTGACATTGAGCACCCGAAAAACCCCAAATGTGGATAACTTTGCCAAATTTCTTAAAAGTTTTTCCCTGTGGAGGAGCATCCACCCCAGCGACCGTCGCGTGACACAGGATGATCAAGGCAAGACGCGTGGAACTTGCCCCGGAATCCTGCGATCAAGCCCTGGCTACGCTGGGTCCGAAACTCAATGTCAGAGGGGGGTGCTAGCGTTCAGGTATCGGTTTGATACTGCTCAGAGATTCAAAAAACATGCCGACCGATAGGTAATTATTCTGTGCCTGTTTCCAGGGCGAAATCCGGGAGCAAATATTGCATAAATACCAATAATGAGGTGAGATGTTGAATTGTTTCATCGCCGCCCGAGCGGCCCATGAGCGGCGGCGCAATGACCAGCCACAGTCGGCGGCTAGGGCGCGTTCCCCACTCGCACTAGACTGGTTACCGAAATCAAACCCTGTTGACGTTGGGAGTACCCTTGTCTGCCATTTCCCGAGATGACGTTGCCCACTTGGCATCGCTTTCACGGATTGCCATGAGCGACGCGGAGCTGGACAAGCTCGCCGGCGAACTCGATGTGATCGTGGATTCCATCAAATCCGTAAGCGAGGTCGCTTCGGCAGATGTCCCACCGACCTCGCACCCGCTCCCATTAAAAAACGTGTTCCGCGAGGACGTCCCCGGCACTACACTCACCAACGAGGAAGCGCTCTCCGGCGCCCCCGAGGCGACCGACGGCCAGTTCAAAGTCCCAGCAATTCTTGGGGAGGACTAAATGAATCCCATCCTCACACTTTCGGCGGCGGAACTCGCCCAGAAAATCCACTCCGGCGAACTCACCTCTCTCGAGGTCACACAGGCATTTCTCGACCGCATCGCAGACGTTGACGATCAGGTCCACGCGTTCTTAAATGTCAATGCCGAGGAGGCCTTGGCCGTCGCCGCCGAGGTAGACGCTGACATCGCCGCAGGTCGCGAAGTGCACCCACTCGCCGGCGTGCCCATTGCCATCAAGGACCTCATTGTCACCAAGGGGCAGCCGACCACTGCCGGATCCAAAATTCTTGAAGGCTGGGTCAGCCCCTATGACGCCACCGTCATCGAAAAGATCCGCGCCGCAAAGCTCCCGATTCTTGGCAAAACCAACCTCGACGAGTTCGCCATGGGCTCCTCCACCGAACACTCGGCCTACGGTCCCACCCGCAACCCCTGGAATCTCAACAAGATTCCGGGCGGCTCGGGCGGTGGCTCCGCCGCGGCGGTCGCCGCTTTCGAAGCCCCCTTTGCCCTCGGCACCGATACCGGCGGGTCAATCCGCCAGCCCGGCGCAGTCACCGGAACCGTGGGCGTAAAGCCCACCTATGGCGGCGTTTCCCGCTACGGTGCGATCGCCATGGCATCCTCGCTGGACCAAATCGGCCCCGTCACGCGAACCGTCGAAGATGCGGCGATGCTCCAAGAACTCATTGGCGGACATGACCCCAAAGACTCCACCTCGCTCCCGGACCCTCTCGAAGGTCTGGCCGAGGCTGCGCGCAACAGCGACCTTACCGGCCTGCGCGTCGGCGTCATCACCGAACTTGGCGGCGAAGGCTACCAAGAGGGCGTCAAGAACCGCTTCGACGAATCAATCGAACTCTTGCGCAACGCGGGAGCCGAGATTGTCGAGGTCTCTTGCCCCAGCTTCCAATACGCCCTGGGCGCCTACTACCTGATCATGCCGAGCGAGGCATCCAGCAACCTCGCTAAGTTTGACGGCATCCGTTACGGTCTCCGCGTCCTCCCAGAAAACGGCCCGGTCACGGTGGAAACCGTCATGTCCGCCACCCGCGCCGCCGGATTCGGCGACGAGGTCAAGCGCCGCATCATCCTGGGCACGTACGCCTTGAGCGCCGGATACTATGACGCCTACTACGGCTCGGCCCAAAAGGTGCGCACCCTCATCCAGCGCGATTTCGATAAGGCCTTCGAGCAGGCCGACGTGCTCGTCTCGCCAACCGCCCCCACCACGGCATTCGACCTTGGCGCGAAGCTTGACGACCCGCTAGCCATGTACCTGAACGACATTGCCACCATCCCGGCAAACCTCGCCGGCGTCCCGGGCATCTCGATCCCAAGCGGCCTCGCCGAGGAGGACAGCCTGCCCGTCGGCATTCAGTTCCTGGCACCGGCCAAGGAAGACGCACGCCTATACCGAGTCGCCGCCGGGCTGGAAAAACTCCTAGAAGAGAAATGGGGCGGCCCGATCCTCGCCCAAGCACCAAGGCTCGATGCGGCTGGAAGCCAGGCATCGCCGTCGAACATCACCGCCGGCGCAACCCAGGAAGGAAACTAACCATGAGCACTCAAGAACCCCTTGTTTCCTTCGACGAAGCGATCGAAAAGTACGAGCCGGTTCTCGGTTTTGAGGTCCACGTGGAGCTCAATACCAAAACCAAAATGTTCTCCGACGCGCCCAACCAGTTCGGCGACGCGCCGAACACAAACGTCACCCCGGTGGACCTCGGGCTGCCCGGCGTGCTACCGGTCGTCAACAAGACCGCGGTCGAGTCCTCGATCAAGATCGGCCTCGCGCTGGGTTGCCAGATCGCGCCGGTCAGCCACTTTGCGCGCAAGCACTACTTCTACCCGGATCTGCCGAAGAACTTCCAGACCAGCCAATACGATGAGCCGATCGCCTTTGACGGATCGCTGGACGTGGAACTGGAAGACGGCACCGTTTTCACCGTCGAGATCGAGCGCGCGCACATGGAAGAGGACGCGGGCAAGCTCAATCACGTCGGCGGCGCGACCGGACGCATTCAAGGCGCCGAATATTCGCTCGTGGACTACAACCGCACGGGCGTGCCGCTCGTGGAAATTGTCACGAAGCCGATCACCGGGGCAGGGGAGCGCGCGCCGGAGCTCGCTAAGGCCTACGTCGCCGCAATTCGCGAGATCGTCAAGGCCCTGGACGTATCCGAGGCGCGCATGGAGCAAGGCAACGTGCGTTGCGACGCGAACGTCTCCATGATGCCTAAGGGCTCCACCACCTTCGGCACCCGCTCGGAAACCAAGAACGTCAACTCCTTGCGCGCGGTGGAGAACGCGGTGCGCTTCGAGATGCGCCGCCACGCCGCCGTGCTGGACGCGGGGGAGAAGGTCGTCCAGGAAACCCGCCACTGGCACGAGGACACCAAGTCCACCACCAGCGGGCGGCCGAAATCTGACGCGGATGATTACCGCTACTTCCCCGAGCCGGACCTGGTACCGGTGGTCACCGATGCGGAATGGATCGAGAGCCTGCGCGCCCAACTCCCGGAAATGCCGTGGGTGCGCCGCAACCGGCTCAAGGCCGAATGGGGTTACTCCGACCCCGAATTCCGCGACGTGGTCAACGCCGGAGTCATGGATGAGATCGAAGAGACCATCGCCTCCGGCATGAGCGCGGCCACCGCCCGCAAATGGTGGATGGGCGAGGTGGCTCGCCGCGCCAAGGTCATGGACGTGACCCCGGCCGAGGTCGGCGTCACCCCCGCGCACCTGGCCGAACTCCAAGAGCTCATCGACGCCGGCACCATCAACGACAAGATCGCCCGCCAAGTCCTCGACGGCATGCTCGCTGGCGAAGGCAAAGCCGCGGACATCGTGGAAGCGCGCGGACTCGCCGTTGTCTCCGATGACGGCCCGCTGCTCGAAGCCATCGACGCCGCGCTCGCCGAACAACCCGACGTCGCCGACAAGATTCGCGGCGGCAAGGTGCAGGCGGCCGGCGCGATCGTCGGCGCGGTCATGAAAGCGACCCGCGGCCAGGCCGATGCCGGTCGCGTTCGCGAACTGATCCTGGAGCGCCTCGGCGTCGAGGGCTAGCCCAGTAGCGCACAGTTAGCGCGCGGGCATCGCACGGGAAAGGCCTAGGCAACACGAACCATGGGTGAAATTCCGCCGCCGGACATTGACGAGGACATCGAGCGTGTCCGGCGGCTCCTGGTTGACCAAGCAACCGGGCTCGGCGACCCGCACGCCGAGTTGGAACTGGTCGCCAACGGCTGGGACAACTTCATCTACCGTTGGCGCGCCAGGCCCGCCCGCACCCTGGCGGTCCGGGTTCCGCGCCGCTTGCTCGCGATCGAGCTCACCCTCGCCGAGCAACGCTGGCTCCCCGAATTCGCCACCCACCTCGACGCCGCGATCCCCGTGCCGCTGCTGGCTGGAAGCCCCACCGCCTACTTCCCGCACCCCTGGTCCGTCACACCGTGGTTCGAGGGCGTCGAGGCGATGACCCAGTCCGCGGCCGATAACCGAGGCATCCTCGCCCCGCTGGCAACGTTCCTCACCCAGATGCACCGCCCTGCGCCCCCGGACGCGCCGCTCAACACCGCACGCAACGGGCACATCGGCTCACCCGAGCAACGCGCCGCGGTGGATCGCTGGCTTGCCGACGACGCCTTCCTCCCTGCCAACCTCGCCAACCCCGCCGAGGTTCGCGCCCTTTGGCAGCGACTCATCAACACCCCGACTTACCCGCACGCCCCCAGCTGGATTCACGGCGATCTGCATTCGGGCAACATTCTCGTCAATGGCGGCGAGCTCGTGGCCGTCGTGGACTTTGGCGACCTCACGGCAGGGGACCCGGCCGCGGATCTCGCGATCGCCTATGAGCTTTTCGAAGCCCCGGATCGCGCCGAATTCCGCGCCCGCGTTGACGCGCGCAGTGCGGCGAGCAGCGCCGCGCGTGCCAACCCCCGCACCAGCCCGCTCGACACGCACGCTTGGGACCGCGCCCGCGCCTGGGCGCTCTACTTCGCGCTCATTTCCTTCGCCTACGGCGCCCCCGGCGAGGCCTTTTATGACCGCGGCATTTTCGGCCTCACTCAAGTCTTGGAAGGCTAAGATGCCCTGGAATCACCGCACTCATGCCAGCATCGAGGGCGACTCGCACGTCAACGAAGACACCGCTGGATTCGCTGGCAACATCGCCTGGGTTATCGACGGCGCCACCCCGCTCTGGGGCAGCATCGGCCTGCTCGCCGCCAGCGACCCCGCGTGGTACGCCCGCGAATTCGCTCGCCTGCTCGCCGAAACCGACCTTGAGCGCGTGGCCTGCCAGCTGAAGCACGACGGCGGTGTCCCCGCCTCTTCCGCTGATGGTCGCCTTGCCCGCGAGGTACTTCGAGATGCCCTGGTGCGCATGGACGCGCTGGCAGGCTCGATCGTTGGCGAGGAGCGCGAACTCTTCCCCAGCGCTGCGGTGACGATTGCCCTTAGCGTGCCAGGGGGAATCGAAGTGGCCGCACTTGCGGACTGCCAGGCCGTGATTCTTGGGGGTGCCGGCGCCAGCGACCTCGGCGGTGTAGACCAAACCGTGCAGCACTTTGGCTCCGGCACCTGGGACCGCACGAGCGGCAAGCAAACCTCGCTGAGATCCCGCCCCGCCGAGGAGAGAGAGCGCCTCACCCAGGAACGCCGCGACCGGAATAAGCCGGGCACCGTGTGGGTCGCCCGGCGCGAACCGGAAGCCGCCGACCACGCCCGCGCGGCCTTCTTTCCCGGGGCCACCGGCGTGGTCTTGGCCAGCGACGGTGCCTGGCGCGCGGTCGAGTTGGGGATCGTGGATGGTGCCCGCTTTTGCCACCGCTGCCAGCGCGCAACCCGGCCTTACAAACCTCCTGGCCGAATTGCGTAACGCTCAGTGGGATCGCGGCGAGGCCGCCGATGACACCACGGTACTTGCAGTAGACACCGTCCTGAACCCGACATTCCCGGACGCCGAATCCGGCGAATTGTGGGAGCGAGCCGCCACCCGGTAGCGGTTGCAGTAGGAGTCATGGCAAAGGTAGGAGCCGCCGCGCATGACCCGGCCATTGCCAATGGTGGGGCCCTCCGGGTCACTCACCGTGCCTGCGCGCACACAGGTCGCGTAGTATTTCGGCAAAAACCAATCGGCACACCATTCCCACACGTTCCCCGCGCTTTGAAACACACCAAATCCATTGGGTTCAAAAGTTTCCACCGGCGCCGTCGTCAAGAAGCCATCGGCCAGGGTATTGCTGCGCGGAAAATCGCCCTGCCAAATATTGCACCGGTGTTCCCCTCCTGGCTCTAACTCGTCTCCCCAGGCGTAGCGTGCACCGGAAAGACCGCCGCGCGCCATGTACTCCCACTGCGCCTCGGTGGGAAGCGAGCGCCCGGCCCAGGAGCAGTAGGCAAGCGCGTCGAAATGCGAAACGTGGACCACCGGGTGATCCAGCACATCCAGATAAGAACTGTGCGATCCGGCCGGGTTCCGCCAACTCGCCCCGCGCACGTTCAGCCACCACGGCACTCCTGATACCGGGGCGATGACCTCGGCTGCCTCACCCTTAAAAGCCAAGTGAAAGACCGCCGAAGACCCGTACTTTTCCGAGTCGGTGCGGTACCCGGTGTCTTCCGCAAACGCGGCGAACTGCCGGTTGGTGACGGCGTACGCATCCACCGAAAACGGTGACAGCGTGACCTCATGCACCGGGGTTTCGCCGTCGGCCGCGTACCCCTCGCCAAAGGCATCTCCCATGGCAAAGGAGCCCCCCGGGAGATCGATCGACACATGCTCAATACCCGCTCCATGAGCGGGGATGCCCTCGGGCGCGGCATTGGATTCGGGATCGGAGGGACGCTGCGGGGAGCAACAAGACATGGGAAACCTTTAGGAAAAATGGGTACTTCCACCTTTGATAATACGGAACACTTGCGCTATCACCCGCACTCATGGTTTTATTGTGTGAATCGATTAACAGTGACCCCCGTCACATGCAATCCTGCTGAGGTTCTATTGAGTTCACACACCGAAACGGCACCGCCCGCCGCGGCCGCCCCCAACACGTCGACGCCGACGCCCGGGGCCAAGAAGCCGTCCAGAAAGCAACGCAAGTCCGGCGCTCAGGCCGTGAAACTCCCATTCAAGGTCCGTTGGGCCAAGGACTGGCAAATGGTGCTCATGATGGTGCCGGGCGTCCTCTTCCTACTTTTCTTCTTCTACATCCCGATCCTGGGCAACGTGATCGCCTTCCAGGACTATCAGCCGTTCCTCGGCATCGGCGGCAGCGAATTCGTCGGCCTGCAAAACTTCATTAGCCTGTATGACAACCCGGACTTCTGGAACGCCTTCTGGAACACCCTGAAGCTCGCCGCGGTCCAACTGCTCTTCTTTTTCCCGATCCCGCTGATCCTGGCAATCATCGTCGACTCGCTGGTCTCCAACAAGGTCCGCCGCACCTTCCAATCCATCGCCTATCTGCCGCACTTTTTGTCCTGGGTGCTCGTGATCACCCTGTTCCAGCAAATGCTCGGCGGCGCGGGATTCGTCAATAACACCCTGGAAGCGATGGGCACCGGCCCCATCCCCTTCATGACCAACCCGGACACCTTCCCGCTACTGGTGGTCGCACAGTTGATTTGGAAGGACGCCGGCTGGGCGATGATCATCTTCCTTGCGGCTCTCGCCAGCGTGGACGTCAACCTCTACGAAGCCGCCGCCGCGGACGGCGCGGGCCGCTGGCGCCGGCTCTGGCACATCACGCTTCCGGCGCTGCGCACCGTCATCATCTTGCTTTTGATCCTGCGCATTGGCGACATCTTGAGCGTCGGTTTTGAGCAACTCATTTTGCAACGCGACAACGTGGGCGCCGGTGCCGCCGAAGTGTTGGACACCTTCACCTATTACGCCGGCGTGTTGGGCGGCGATTGGAGCGCCGGTGCCGCCGCAGGCCTGGCTAAGGGCGTCGTCGGAGCGCTGCTCATTTGGGGCGCAAACACCCTGGCCCACCGCTTCGGCGAACCCGGTATCTTCCAAAGGAAGGCGAGCTAACCATGTCATCCACCGTTCTCAAGTCCGGGCTGCTGCGCCGATCCCAGCGCCCCATCTGGCGGGAGAAAGCCTCCCCGCTCTACCAGTTCATCAAGTTCCTGGTGCTCGGCGGGTTCGCGATATCCATCATCGTCCCGATCCTGTTGGTGGTCTCCACCTCGCTGGCGGACCAGGAACAGCTCAACGCCGCAGGCGGTTACGTGCTGTGGCCCGAGCGCCCCACTTTCCAGGCCTATGAGACGATCTTCTCCGGCAACCTGATGTTCCGGGCGATCTGGGTCAGTGTGGTCGTCACGGTCGGCGGCACGCTCATCGCGCTCTTCACCACCGTCACCATGGCCTACGCAACGAGCCGCCCGGTGCTCTTTGGCCGCCCGGTCCTCCTGGCCGTACTCTTCACACTGCTCTTTGCCCCGGGCCTCATCCCGATGTACCTGATGGTGCGGGAGCTCGGCCTGCTGGACAGCCTGTGGTCGCTGATCCTGCCCGGCGCGCTCAGCGCCTTCAACTTCGTTGTCATGCGCGCCTTTTTCATGAATATCCCCAAGGAACTCATTGAATCCGCGCGAATCGATGGGGCGAATGATTTCACTATTTTGTGGCGCATAGTCTTGCCGCTGTCCAAGGCGGTCATCGCCGTCGTAGGTCTTTTCTATGCGGTGGGATTCTGGAACGCCTTCTTCAACGCGCTCCTGTACATCAATGACACCGCGAAGTGGCCGATCCAGGTGATGCTGCGTACCTACGTTCTGCAGGGCACCTCGCTGACCGCGGACCAGCTCGGTATCGCGCAAGCGGCGCCCTCCCAAGCCATTCAGATGGCCGTGGTGGTGGTGGCGCTGGTGCCGATCGCGCTGGTCTACCCCTTCCTGCAACGTCACTTCAACAAGGGCGTCATCACCGGCGCCGTCAAGGGCTAAGCCCTGCACACCCAAGGAGAAACAATGTCCACATCAACCAGCTTCAGCCGCAGATCGTTCCTGGGATTCACCGGGCTTTCGGTAGCAAGCGTCGCGACCCTCACCGCCTGCGGCGGCGGGTCAAGCAACAATGGGGGAGCGGCCGCCAGCGCCGACGTGAAGCTCCCCACCTACAAGGAATTCACCGGGGTCACCCCGGACCTGCCGGGCAACGCCGAGGGCCTGGTGCCGGGGTTCTTGAAGTTCCCCTCCGAACTGGTCGCCTCCACCACCGAGAAACCGGCAAAGGGGCCGATCAGCGGGCTGTCCGAAACCTTCACCACCCCGCCGCCAGCCATGAATGACAACCCGTTCTGGCAGCGCCTCAACGAGGCGCTGGGCGGCGAGTTCAACCTGACCATCGGCACCGACCCCGGCTACCCGGAAAAGTTCGCCACCATCCTGGCCAGCAATGACCTGCCAGACATGATGTGGCTGCCGCCAAACCAGGGCATCCCGAACGTCGGTCCCATGCTGGAGGCCAAATTCCAGGACCTCACCGAGTACTTGAGCGGCGATGCCGTGCTGGAGTACCCGAATCTGGCCGCGCTCAAGCCCGCGTCCTGGAAGACCGCTGTGGTCAACGGCAAGATTTGGGGCGCGCCGATCCCCAGCACGCCCTTTGGCCAGGTCATGATCGGCAATCCGAAGTATTGGGAACCCCTCGGCGGCTTCCAATGCAAAAACGCGCAGGAGTTCTATGACAAGTGCGTCGAGTTCGGCAAGCGCCCCAACTCCTATGCCCTGCAGCCCGCATACATCAACATCCTGCACATGGCGACCGAGTGGTACGGCGCGCCAAACGGCTGGAGGGTCAATGAGGACCGCACCCTGACCAGTATTTATGAGACCGACGCGTACAAGCAGGGCCTGGACCTGTGCGCCCGGCTGTTCGCGGCCGGATGCTTCCACCCAGACACCAACATGTCTGAGGCCAACACCGGGCCCTATGCCGCAAACGGTACGCTCGGTGCCGAGGTGGTCGCCGGCCCTACCGGCGCGGCCAAGTACCGTCTGCAATTCCCGGACCTCTTCATGGACACGATGATCCCCTTTGGCGCCGAGTCCGGCATCACCCCGTCCTATGACATGGGTTACGGCACCGTCGGCTTCACGCCCTTCAAGAAGGCGGACGAGTCCAAGATTCGCGAACTGCTCGCGGTGATCAATTGGCTTTCCTCGCCCTTTGGCACCAAGGAATGGTTGCAAAAGGGTTATGGCACCGAAGGCAAGGACTTCGAATTCGATTCCTCCGGCGCGCCGCAGCTGACCGAGTCCGGCCGCACCAACGCGCCCGGGCTGACCGGCGCGCTGGGAATCATGGCATCGCCCGAATCGGTACTCTTCAGCGCGATCCCCCAAGACACGCAGTCGATTTACGACACCTCGAAAGAGTTGCTCAAGAACGCCAAGCGCAACCCGACCAACGGTTTGTACTCGGACACCAACTCCAAGGTGGGCCCGAAGATCCGCCAAAACCTCTACGACAAAGTCACCGACATCATCACCGGCCGCGCCCCGGTCAGCGACATCGACGCGGCCGTCAAGCGCTACTTCAACGATGGCGGCGAGAAGATCCGGCAGGAGTTCCAGGAGGCACTGCCCTCGGACACCCCAGTAGGCTAATCGCAAGAGAATCCGCACTACACGGGGCGCAGAGAATAGCGATGAAAAAGCACGACGGCGATGACACTCACCCGGGTGCCGGGGAACCAACCCCGGCGCCCGTGGTGACTGCGCCACACAATGGGGAAGGCCGCAACGGGACAACCCGTAACGGGGCAAGCGCGAACGGGGCAACGGCGAAGCCGGTGTCTATCCCCGGCTCCAAGTCCGGGCGGCCCACCATGAAAATGGTGGCGGAGGCCGCGGGGGTGTCCACGGCCACGGTGTCCTATGTGTTTTCCGGGCGTCCGGGCAGCAGCAAGAAGGATTATGGCGTCGCCGAAGAAACACGCAAGCGCGTCACCGAGGCGGCCGAGGCGTTGGGCTACCAAACCAACCTGGCGGCCAGGGCGGTGCGCACGGGGCGTAGCGACCTGATCCTGTTGCGCCTGATCATGCTTGCCGACCCGTGGGCGCTGGAAATCGCGCAAAGCGCCTATCAGCGCTTTGCCGATGAGGAGAAAACGGTGCTGGTGCTCCCGGACGGCGATTGGCGAATCCCGCTGGAACAGCACCAGATCGATGTCGCCTTCATCGACGGTCTGAGAGATCGTGAAGCAGAGGCCCCGGTGTTGACCGATTTGGGTGCGAAGGGCAGACGCATCATCGTGTTTGACGAAAGGGTGGAACCGGACGGCTTTGACGTGGTGCGCTCCGACGCGATACCGGGGGCGCGCCTGCTCCTGGATTACCTGCTGGAAAAGTATCCGACCGTCGCCGCACTGGACGGTAGCAATAATCCCGAGGGGGGCCGTCTGCGCGTGTACTTGGATGCCGTGCGCAAGCGCGGGCAAGAGCCGGTGTGGGTGGGCGTCTCGCCGCGAGATGAGGCGGCTGCCTTCCGGGGAGCGATCGAGCTGTTGACGCGCCCGGATCGGCCGCGTGCGATCTATGCCACCGCGGACTACCTGGCCATTGCCGTGATTCACGCCGCACATTACTTGGGGCTGTCGGTGCCCGGGGATGTCGCGGTGGCCGGGCTCGGCAACACCACCGCCGGGGAGGAGCTCACCCCGTCGCTCACTTCGGCTGGACCCGAACGCTTCGTCGAGAAGGTGATTGATCGATTCCACGAACTAGCCACCGACGCCGATGCGCAGCCGGGAAAACTGTTGGACTTCCCCTGGCGGGTCTTTGAACGCGATTCGGCTTAAATACGCCGGCCAGGGCAGCCAGGCCCGTACCCGGCGTCACACCGACCTGAATATATGTGAAATGAGGAGCACGAGAAATGACAACACTTAAAGTCGGCATTCTGGGATACGGCATGCGCGCGGGGCTGTCCCGCAGCGTGAACGCCCCCGGCAATGACGCCGAAATCGCGATGATTTGTGAGATTAGCGAGCGCGGCAAGGCTGACGCCGCCAAGGCATACCCGTCAGTCCCGATCACCGAGAGCACCGATGAGTTCTTCGCCGCTGTGGATGCGGTCATGGTTCTCCTACCGGATAACTTGCACGCCGAGTATTCCATCAAGGCGCTCAACGCCGGGGTCGCGGTGTTCTGCGAAAAACCGCTCGCCACCACGGTGGAAGACGCCGACGCCGTGTTGCGCGCCGCCTATGAGTCCGGTTCCAAGCTCTATGTCGGCCACAATATGCGTCACATGCCGGTCGTCACCGCGATGCGGGAGATCATCCAATCGGGCCGGATTGGGGAGGTCAAGGCGGTATGGTGCCGTCACTTTGTCGGTCACGGCGGCGACTTCTACTTCAAGGACTGGCACGCCGATCGGTCCAAGTCCACGTCCCTGCTTTTGCAAAAGGGCGCACACGATATCGACGTCATTCACTGGCTCGCCGGCGCCTACACCAATCGCGTCTCCGGGATGGGTGAGCTCAGCGTGTACGGCGACCTGCCCCGCGGCGGCCAGCCCGAGGGCGCGCGCATGTTTGACTGGTACAGCCTGGACAACTGGCCGCCCACCGAGCAGGACGGTTTCAACGATGTGGTGGACGTCGAAGACATCTCCCAGGTGAACATGCGTTTGGACGGCGGCATCCTCGCCTCCTACGAACAGTGCCACTTCACCCCGGACTATTGGCGCAATTACACGGTCATCGGCACCAAGGGTCGCATTGAAAACTATGGTGACGGCTCCGGCGACACGATCGGGCTGTGGAACAAGCGCCACGCCGGGTTCGCCCAGCCGGACGAGGTGATCGAGGTTCCCGAAGCCGAAGGCGGTCACGGCGGCGCCGACCCGCGCCTGGTCGCAGAGTTCATCCGCTTTGTCCGCGAAGGCGGCGCGACAAACACCTCCCCGATCGCGGCCCGCCAGGCCGTAGCCGTGGGTGTCCTGGCCGCTGACTCCATTCGCACCGACCAGGGTGCCCGCGAGGTGCCCGCGCTTCCCGAAGAACTCGTCGCATACTTCGAGCAGGGTCAACCAGCCCGGGAGAACGCATGAGCGCGCAGCCCAATATTCTGCTGATCATTTCCGACGATCACGGTTACGCCGACCGCAGCGCCACCGGCAACGCCCCGGATGCGCACACCCCTGGCTTGGACCGGCTCGCCGCGCGCAGCACCGAATTCACCAATGCCTATGTCAGCGCGCCGATTTGCTCGCCCTCGCGCGCCGGGCTCATTGCCGGGGCGTACCAAAAACGCTGGGGCGCGGGCTGGTTCGGGACATCCGAGTTCCCGCCCGAGGACTACCGGGTGTTGCCCGAGCACCTGAAAAACCTTGGCTACCGCACCGGATATTTCGGGAAGGTGCATTACGGTTCGGAGAAACCCGGAGACCGCGCCTGCCCGGATCAACACGGTTTCGATGAGAGCTACTACGGTCTCGCCGGCATGCAAACCGGACGCCTGAACTACCTGCATCACGGCGAGGCGGCGGAAGAAAAGTATGGGGAAGCCTCCCGGTACATGGCGGTGCTGCCCATGATCGAAAACGGCACCGAGGTGCCGCTGGAAGGGTTTCTCACCGATGAACTTGCCGGGCGCACCCGGGATTTCATCACCGAGAGCGTGGAGAACGACGGCGATGCCCCCTTCTTCGCGATGCTCGCCTTTAACGCGGTGCACAATTTTTGTTGGCAGCTTCCCGAAGAGGAGTTGCGGGCGCGTGGGCTTCCGGCAAAGTCCGATTGGTTCCCGCCGGGTAGCGAGCTCAATGAAAGCGGCGAAGGCTACGAGGAGTGGTACCAGGAAGCGATTTCGCCGAACCTGGAGCACGGCCGCGAGTACTACCTCGCGCAACTGGAGCTCATGGACCGGCAGATCGGGCTGACGCTGGATCATCTGGACGAGTTGGGTGTTGCCGAGAATACGATCGTCATTTACCTCACCGACAACGGCGGCTCGACCTGCAACTACGGCAATAACGCGCCGCTAGCCGGAACCAAATACACGCTCTGGGAGGGCGGGATCCGGGTGCCTTTCCTGGTGAGCTGGCCCGGCGGCGGCGTCCCGGAAGGGGCCACCAACGATTCGCTGACCATCAGCCTGGACATCCTGCCGTCCCTGGTGGCGGCGGCCGGAGGAGAGATTCCCCACACCACTGACGGAACGGATCTGCTGAAGCGGGCGCGTGGGGAAGAATCCGGGGCCGGACGCACCCTGCACTGGGACACCGAATGGCAGTGGGCCGTTCGCGACGGTGACTGGAAACTCACCTGGGTCGAGGACAAGGACGGCGGCTGGTCGGACCAGATTCGCACCTACGAGCACGCCGACGCGGGCCGCGGTCTCCGACTCTTCAACCTCGCACAGGATCCTGGCGAATCGGATAACCTCGTTGAGGCGGAACCGGAGAAGGCCGCCGAACTATTGGACAAGCAACGCGGCTGGCTCCTCGAGGTGGCGGGCCCTGGCGCGAGGCTTCCCGAAACGAAACTTGAGGTATAAAACTCCATGAAGGCGTTGTTCAAGCCAAACCCGGGACCCGGGTTTGAATTGGTTGATCGGCCGGAGCCAACACCGGGCCCCGATGACGTAAAAATCCGAGTACTCACTACCGGTATCTGCGGTACCGACCTGCACCTCTTGGAATGGGATAAATCGGCACAGTCGATGGCTCAGGCGCCAATGATCGCCGGACACGAGTTCTATGGCGAAGTTGTCGAGGTCGGCTCCGATGTGCGCAAGGTCAAGGTCGGGGACCGGGTCTCCGGCGAGGGGCACATTGTGTGCGGGGTGTGCCGCAATTGCCGCGCCGGGCGCCGCCAAATGTGCATTCACACCAGTTCGGTCGGTGTGCAGCGAGACGGCGCCTTCGCCGAATTTGTGGTCATCCCGGAAACCAATACCTGGGTCCATCACGGTGACATTTCGCCGGAGCTGGGCGCCATTTTCGATCCCTTTGGCAACGCCGTGCACACTGCGCTCGCCTTCCCTCTCCTCGGCGAAGACGTGTTGATTACCGGAGCCGGTCCCATTGGCCTCATGGCGATTGCCGTGGCGCGTCACGCCGGTGCCCGTAAGATCGCCATTACCGATGTTTCGCCGACCCGTTTGCGCATGGCAGAGGACCTGGGCGTCGACGCGGCAATCGACGTCTCGCAGAGCCGGATTGCCGAGGTGCAAAAAGAACTCGGCATGGTGGAAGGCTTCGATGTCGGGCTGGAAATGTCCGGCCACCCCACCGCGCTTGGCGAAATGATTGAGAACATGAACCACGGCGGCAACATTGCGATTCTCGGTTTGCCCACCGGAGACATTTCCATCGACTGGGCGAAGGTTGTCACGCATATGCTGACGCTCAAGGGCATTTATGGCCGGGAAATGTATGAAACCTGGTACGCCATGAGCGCGATGCTGGGCTCGAATCCGGCGCTGCGCACCGCGATTTCCAGCATTGTCACCGACGTGTTCCCGGCCGCCGAGTGGGAGCAGGCGTTTAGCGCGGCCAAGAGCGCCGGTCGGGGTAAGGTCGTTTTGGATTGGAGCAAGGTATAGACATGTTTGGCGAGATGAAAACGCAGTTGCAAGAAGAACTGCAAGAGATAAAAGACTCCGGACTGTACAAGGCAGAGCGCGCCATCACCACGGCGCAGGCTGGCCACATTAAGGCGACCTCGGACCTCTCTGGCAACACCGCAGCCGAAGAGGTGCTGAACTTCTGCGCTAACAATTACCTGGGTCTCGCCGACCACCCCGAGATCATCGCCGCGGCAAAGCAGGGCTTGGATGAGCGCGGCTTTGGTATGGCCTCGGTGCGTTTCATTTGCGGCACTCAAGACATCCACAAGGAACTCGAGTCCCGGGTCTCCCGGTTCTTAGGAACCGAAGACACGATCCTCTTCTCTTCCTGTTTTGACGCAAACGGCGGCGTCTTCGAGTCCTTGTTTACCAAGGATGATGCGATCATTTCCGATGCGCTCAATCACGCCTCGATCATTGACGGGATTCGGTTGTCCAAAGCGGCCCGCTACCGCTACAAGAACCGGGACATGGCAGATCTTCGCGCCCAGTTGGAGGCCGCACGGGATGCGGGCGCCCGCCGCACTGTCATTGTGACGGACGGCGTATTCTCCATGGACGGGTACCTGGCACCTCTGCAAGAGATCTGCGATCTCGCCGAGGAGTTTGGCGCACTGGTCATGGTGGATGACTCGCACGCGGTTGGCTTTATGGGGGAGAGCGGCGCCGGTACGCCGGAGCACGCCGGGGTCTCGGATCGCGTGGACATCTATACCGGTACCTTCGGCAAGGCGCTCGGCGGCGCTTCCGGCGGGTATGTCTCCGGGCGTGGCGAAATCGTCGAGATGCTCCGCCAGCGCGCACGCCCGTACCTGTTCTCCAACTCGCTCGCCCCGGCCATTGTGGAGGCCACCATGAAGGCGTTGGATCTGGTGGAAAACGCCGGCGAATTGCGTGAGAAGCTCTTTGCCAATGCCGAACGGTTCCGCACCGGCATGAGCGAGGCCGGGTTCGAGCTCCTCGATGGCGAGCACGCCATTGTCCCGGTCATGTTCGGCGACGCCGTGGTGGCCAGCAAGGTTGCCGACGCCATGCTAGAAAACGGCGTGTACGTCACGGCATTCAGTTTCCCCGTGGTGCCGCGCGGTGAAGCGCGTATCCGAGTGCAACTCTCTGCCGCGCACACGCCCGAAGACATCGACCGGTGCGTTGCCGCGTTTAGCGAATCGCGGCGCCAAGTTGAGAGCGCAACGGCATAGCGTCCTCGACTCCCAACGATTCCAACAGCACAAGCGCCGCTCCCACGAGCGGCGCTTGTGCGTTCTCGACCTGAATTGCGGGGCGGGTAGCGAGTTCTGCGCGTACCCGCTGGCCCACCGGGGAAGACGGGTCCAAGATGCTGCCCGCCAGTACCACGGTCAAATGTTCGGTGGATTCTCGATTCGCGCGTTGCACCACGCTGTCCAAAGTGATCAGCAACTCCCTGGCGGCTCGCTCCACGATATCGAGCGCAATCGGGTCCCCGTCTTCGGCGGTGCTCATGACCATCGGCGCCACTCTCGCCAAGGAGACCGGGCGGTCTCGATACACTTCGGTGAGCAGTTCTCGATACACCGTCGGGCGGTCGGGGGACAGCGTACCCACCAGGACGGCCGCCAAATTCTGGGTGAGCGCCGTGGGCTGGCCGCGGCCGAGCAGATCGTTCACCGCGGCCCGCAACCCCTCTTGCGCAAGCCAGAACCCGGAACCGTAATCGCCGACAAGCCAACCGGCGCCGTCGCTAAAGTCCACGATGTCCCAGTTGTCGACAGCGCTGGCCACCGCGCCGGTTCCGGAGGCGAGCACCACTCCGGTGCGGTTCATGGTGCCGGACACGTATGCGGCCAGCATGTCGGAGCGAAACGATACCGTCCTGGCGAGTCCCTCGCGCTCCAATATGTCTGCGACCGAACGGTTCAGACCGCCATGCGCGGCCCCGGCCATGGCAAGTAGCGCCGTCTCTGCAAGAAGCTGAGGATCGGCGCTGGAGTTCTCGCCATCGGATCTCGCCGCGCGCCCAAGGGCCTGGCGAGCCGCGAGGAGGATATTGTGCGCAGCGGCTTCTGCTCCCACCGCGTTGGGGTTCCCGCCTGCAGCCTTGCCAAAACCGAGAACTGCCCCGCCGTCGGTGACGGCGAGGCAGCGGGTGTTGGTGCCGCCTACGTCAAAGGCTAAATGTGTGCGCACCTGGACCTTTCCTGACGCTAGCGGCTGGTTCCTTGAGAGACGGATCCTTGAAGCTGACGCTGGAAAATGATGTACACAATCAGGATCGGCACCACGGTAATCACGAGCGCCGCAAAGAGCGCACCGTAATTGATGTTGTAACCGGCCGTCCCCAAGAACGCGCCGAGAGCCTGGGCCAACACCCGGTTCTCCGGCGCCGCCGGATTCAGTGTGACCGCCAACAGGTACTGATTCCACAGTCCCAGGAAGTTGAAGATCGCAATCGAAGCCAGCCCGGGGCGCGCCATCGGCAACATGACCTGGAAGAAAGTGCGCCAGTTTCCAGCGCCGTCCAATTGTGCGGCTTCGGAGAGCTCAAAGGGAAGCTGCTTGAAGAACGCGTACAAGAAGAAGACGGTAAACGGCAGCGCGAAAGCCACGTAGGCCACGACCAAACCGTACGGTGCCGGAATGATGCTATTCGCTCCAATGATCCCGGTGCGCTGCATGATGAGGTTCAGCGGCACCACGGCGAGGATGACCGGGAAGGTCAGCCCGGCAAGCATGGCCCAGTAGATCAATTGCGAGCCTCGGAATCTAAACCGGGCCAGCACGTAGGAACACATCGATCCCAAGAGCATCACCAGGAAGAGCGCTAGTCCCACCACACCAATGGTGTTGATGAACGCGCTACCGATGTCGGTGCGGTCCCAGGCGCTGACGTAGTTGTCGAAGTTCCAGTTCGCGGGAAGCGAGAATGGGGACTGGAAAATTTCGGAACTCGTCTTGAACGAGCTCATCACCATCCACAGCATGGGCAGGATGACAATGATGGACCAAATGATCAACAAAATGTGCGCGACGGTGGCGAAGGCCTTGTCGCCGGCGGTGTTCTTCGGCCCCTTGTTCTCGGCCGGGTAGCCGCGCCGCGAGGTGCGGGTGGATTCGGCGGTTGTCGTACTCATACCAGGTTGCTTCCTTTAGATCCGCCGGTCAGTTTATTGATGAGTGCCACGAGCCCGGCAAAGGCGAGAGTCAAGAGAGCCAACACCACTCCCATGGCACAGGCAATGCCAAACTGGCCCTTCCCGAAGCCGACATCAATGAGGCGCTGCGCCATGACCTCGGTCGCGTACTCGGGCCCACCGGTCGGATTCAGCGCGGCCATAAAGACGTATGCATCCAGCGCGAAAATGCCGATGTAAATTGCGGCCGTCTGCACGTTGTCGCGGATGAGCGGCAAGGTCACATTGAAAAGCATGCGGACCCGCCCGGCGCCGTCAATGCGGGCCGCCTCATACAGTTCGGCCGGAATGCTCTTAATGGCGGCGATGAAAAGCAACATGTAGAACCCGACCATGGACCACACCATGACGAAGATTGATGCGCCCATCGCGGTGTTGCCGTTACCAAGCCAATTGAATCCGGCGAAGTTTTCCAGACCGAGCGAGGTCAGGATGCCGTTGAGCAAACCGTTGTTGGGCTGGTAAATCTGGCCCCACAAGATTGCGATGGCAATGGCTGGAACCGCATAGGGGAAGAAGGAGACAATGCGGTAGAAGCTAGACCCCTTCAGTCCGCGCACTTGACCCTTGCTGCTGCCGCCCACGGTAATGAGCGTGGCCAGAATCAGCGCCAACACGATCGTGACAATCGGCAAGACGATCGCCAAGAGAATGTTGTTGCCCAGCGCCTTCATGAACACCTGGTCACTGAAAATGCGTGCGTAGTTATCTAATCCCACAGGTTCAACTGCAGGGTTGAAACCGCTCCAGTTCGTGAAGGAGTAGTAGATGGCCTGCGCAAACGGGGAGACCACAAAGAGCAAAAAGAGAATAAGTGGAAGGCCCAAAAACACGGCAAAGAAGCTGATGTTGTCAAAGGTCCACTTGGGCTTTTTGCGCCGGGCCGGAGCTTTGCCCTCCGTGCCCGGCGCAATGCCTGGTTGTACAGCGGTCACTTGACCTCGACCTTGTTAATGCTGGAATCGTTGGCAATCTTGTCGAACATGTCCTGGGACCGGTTGATGACATCGTCGACCGACGCCTTGCCGTCCAGGAAGGAGTTCCACAACACCAGGGTGTCCGCGTTGGTGCCGTATAGACCCGTGAACTTAATGTTGAACACGTTCTCGCCGGCGGTATTGAGCATGGACATCATCGACTTGAGCGCCGAGGAGCCAAAGCCATCTTCGGGGACGGTGTCCTTGACGATGGTGGGGCTCTTGATCTTTTCGGCGAAGTTGGTCGCCGCGTCCTTGGAGAGCATGACGCGCATGAACTCCTTGCCGCCGGCCAGGTTCTTGGCCTGGCTGGGCAACAGGAACGGCTCGCCCGCGCTCGCGTGAATCGCGTCTGGTAGCTTCGCGTCGGAGGAGACGATCGGCGCCGCAACAACCTGCATCTCGAAACCGGACTTGGTCTGGTCCTTCATTTCGTTCTCGATCCAGGAACCCGAAGGGTAAAGAATCGCGTCCTGGTTATTGGACCACTGTGCCTGCGCCTGGGTGAAGCCGGTGCCCGAACCTCCGGGAACAAAGTAGCCCTTGTCCACGCATTCCTTCATCTTCTCCAGCACGGCCTTAATGGCCGGATTCTTCCAGGCGTTTGGCTTCAGGTTCTCCAACTCCAGGCGAAGCTCGTCACCGGCCTGCTTGATCGCGGAGGTAATGAGCAACTCGTTGTAGTAGGAGGCTGCTTCCTTGCCCCAGACAAAGAGCTTCTTGCCTTTGCTGTCCGCTTGTGCGCCAAGCTCGATGACCTCGTCCCAGGTGGTCGGCGGTGTCCAGCCGTTCTCGTCAAAGAGCGACTTGGAGTACCAGAGCCCGAACACCGCCATGACGTAGTTGATCTGCGCGTACTTGTCACCGAGTAGACCGGAGTCAATGGCCCCTGGGTACAGGGTGTCCTTGATGACGGTGCCTTCCAGGTTCTTCGCGTTGAAGACCTCCATGACGTCACTGAGCTGATCCACAATGATGTTGTTGCCAATGGACTTAGCGCCGGAGTTGTCAAAGCAATCCGGCGGGTTCTGCTGGCTGAAGCGCGGCTGTAGCTCGCCCGAGATGTCGTTTGACGGGCTCACCTTCGCCTTGGTGTTGAGGTTCTTGTTCATCAGGTTCGCGGCAAACTCCGCGTATTCGGTGCCGTAACCGCCGTCAAACACCACAATGTCAACGGAGGAGCCTTCGGCCACGCCGAAGGGGTTCGCGTCAGAGACGGTCCCGGTTTGCTGTGCGCCGCCACCGGTTCCGCCACCTCCGGCAGCACAGGAGGCGAGCGAGGCGCCCATGGGTGCCAGGACGGCGGCAGCAAGGGTTCCGCGCAAGAACACGCGGCGATCGAGTGATTTTTTCTCCAGGTTCATGATTGCCTTCCTTCAAGGTTCATCTGGATGAGTGGGGAAGGATCGGCACCCGGTGCAAGAGCGCATGAGCGCGGTGCAAACCGCAGCACGGGTCAACCTTGACCCGATGACACTCATTTCGCCTCATATGAGAATCCTCGCCATATCCCCATGGTGAAAATTTGTTTCTTACCAATGGCTGGTTTTAGCAAACTATTCTTAGAGTGTGATCTGTGTCAAGTGACCTGGCCGCTTGGTTACCCATTCGCAACCTTCCCGATGTGGCCAGACCTCAGACGTTGACAATGTGTGATCTAGGCAATATTTTTCAAGATAAGCCTCCCACTGAGAAAGTTGTTTTCAATGTCGACCACGCCGGAACCGCAACCCGCGGCACCCAAGCCAGCTGGCGCCGTCGAACATCATATTCGAGCCGAACTTCCCAACCTCTCCGTTGCCCTCGCCAGCGTGGGCCGCTGGCTATTGGAGAACCTTGATGCGCCCTTGCGGATGAGCATCGTGGAACTTGCACACGCCGCACACACCAGCCCCTCCACCATCACCCGCTTTTGCCGTCAGATCGGCTTCGAGGGCTACGGCAAATTGAAGGTCGCGCTCGCGGCGGATCTCGGTCGGAGCTCCGCCACGGATTCCTGGGCAAGCGCTGTCGCCCAGGAAATCGACACCGAGCAACCGCTCGGCGAGATGTTCGCCGACCTCATGCGGCATCACCTGGAAACCCTGCAAAACACCGCGCGCCAAGTCGACCTCGAGGTGGTCGCTAGGGTCGCCGAGGCGTGCGCCAAAGCTCGGCACATCGACCTCTACGGCATTGGCGGCAGCGCCTTGATCGCCCGCGAATTGCAAGAGCGGCTGTATCGCATCGGGTTGACCGCGTATGTGTGGGAGGAATCGCACATCGGGGTGACGAGCGCGGCGCTCCTGGACGAACATTGCGTCGCGATTGCGGTGTCCTCGAGCGGCCGCACCCGCGAAGTGGTGGACATGGTGAGCCGTGCGGCCGCGGCCGGGGCGCTCACCGTGGCGGTCACCCATCATCCAAACTCGATCGTGGCCGATGTGTGTGACTACACCATCAGCACCGTGGTGGCCGGGAACTTCATGGAGCCCTACGGGCTGAGCTTCCGCCACGCGCAGTACCTTTTGGCCGACATCCTCTACTTGGCCATTGCGCGCGAGAACATGAAACGCACCTCGCGGGCGCTCGAGGTCACGGCACAGGCCGTCGCGCATCTGCGATACCCGGAAAACAAGGGGAGCGACGCCGAAGTGGTGCGTCTGCGCAGCCCCCATCAGGCAGCAAAACCGAGGGAGAAACAATAATCGTGCTCACCGCAACGGAGTTTTATGACCAGGTCACCTCGCGCCTAGCGGCGTTGATGGAGCCGGGCCCGCAAGCCGAGATTGACCGCGCTGTCCAGCTTCTGGTGGAGGGGCTGGATGCCGGAGGCGTGCTGCATGCCTTTGGCACCGGCCACTCCGAGGCGTTCGCCATGGAGATTGCCGGGCGCGCGGGCGGCCTGATCCCCACCACGAAAACCTCCTTGCGGGACCTCGTCATCTTCCTCGGCTACGACGCCGACGGACTGACTGAATCAGACCTGGAACGCCGGCCCGGTATCGCTGCCGAGCTCTATGAACTCGCACGCCCGAACCCCGCGGACGTCTTCTTGATCGCCTCCAATTCCGGGGTGAACAACTCCATTATCGACATGGCGCTCGTGGCCAAGGAGCATGGACACAAGCTCATTGCCGTGACCTCCCTGGAGCACACTCAGGCGGTCACCCCGAAGCACGCCTCGGGAAAGCGGCTCGCAGACATTGCCGACGTTGTCATCGACAACCGGGCCCCCTACGGGGACGCCACCCTCGATGCGGGCAACGGCGTGAAAGTCGGCGCCGTGTCCTCGATTACGGCGGCGTTTATCGCCCAATTGCTCACGCTCGGAGTGGTGCGCGCCTTTACCGAACGCGGAGACGTGGCACCGACCTACATTTCCGCCAACATTCCCGAGGGCGATGCGCACAACCGGGCACTGGAGGAAAAATACGCGGGCCGGCTTCGCCGCAGCAAAAACCCCGCCTAGGCACGCAAATACGCGAGCACCGCGCGCACGCGACGCGAACTCTGGGCTAGGTCAGAAGACAGTTCCAGCTTTGTGAAGATCTGATTGATGTTCTTGGCAACCGCCTTGGGCGTGACCACCATGGCCAGGGCAATCGCCTCGTTGGATTCGCCCTTGGCCATCAAGGTGAGCGTCTCTAACTCGCGTGGCGAAAGCCGTGCCAACTTGTTTTCGTGCCGCTGCGCCGCCAACATTTGATCCACCACCTCGGGATCCATGACGGTCGCACCCGAGGCAACGTGGCGCAAAGTGCCCACAAACCCGGCCGCGTCGAAAACCCGATCCTTGAGCAGGTAACCCAGCCCTCCGCCGTCGTTCTTCTCCATCAATTCATCCACGTACAGCCGCTCCACGTACTGCGAGAGCAGCACGATCGGCTGCGCGGGGTCGGCGCGCCGGATGCGCAGGGCCGCTTGCAAACCCTCGTCGCGGTGCCCGGGCGGGAGCCGAATGTCCAGGAGCATGAGGTCGGGGCGGTGCTCGGCGTGCGCGTCGAGAATCCCCGGTCCGTCCTCAACCGCGGCGACCACCTCTACGCCGTGCGCGCCGAGCAGCTGGGTTAGACCCTCGCGCAAGAGGAACTGATCCTCGGCAATCACGACTCGCATGACACTCATTCTAGGCAAGTGTGGTGCCTGCACCACTGCGGCAGGAGGTGCCCGCTTGGCAGAGTAGTGGAAGAATAGCCGTACCGAAGGGGTGTCAAGATGCTGGCTCGCTGTGTCCGTTGGTGGGTGAGAGAGAATCCACCGGTTGCTGTGTTGCGCCTGGTGCGCAGTTTCTTCATGGCGGTGGGGAACGCGATTTTGATTCCGTTTTCCATCTGGATTTTTGTCTGGCTGATTGCGCCGCCGCTGACCTTGGTCTCGCTCGCGTTGATGGGCCCGTGGCTCACGCTGCTGCGCGCGAATGCGAACCTGCAGCGCGAGGTGACCTCCCGTGATACTGGGAACGCCGTGGAGGCGTTTTACAAACCTGTCTCGCCCACGCAGCATCCGCTTGCCGCGATCACCCGGCTGAAGGACTCGGTGGTTTTCCGGGACATGTCCTGGGTGTGGATCAACGGGCTCGCGGGGCTCGTGATGCTCGCGATTCCCATGAACATTCTCGGTTGGAGCGCGGTCGGGGTCATTGGCGGACTGTTTTTCGGTGGCGGGCTTGCGGCGTTTTTCTGGGGTGTGCTCGGCCTGGGGCTGGGCGTCTGGGCGACTCCGTTTTTCCTGCGCGTCCACAATGAGATGGCGCGTAGTGCGCTGACCGGTGGTCAGGCCGCCCGATTGCGCCGCCGGTTGCAGGACATGAAAGCGTCCCGCGACGATGCGAGCAGCCTGCAAGCCGCCGAAATTCAGCGTATTGAACGGGACTTGCATGACGGCGCCCAGGCCCGGCTCGTCGCGACCGGCATGACGCTTTCCACCGCCGAAGCACTCTTGAAAACTGACCCGGATGCCGCCGCCAAGATCATTGCCGAGGCGAAGCTTTCCACCCAGCAGGCGCTCGCCGACATGCGCAACGTGGTTCGCGGAATCTACCCGCCGGTGCTGGCAGACCGCGGTCTGGTCGAAGCATTGCGCTCGATGGCCGCATCAACCCCGATCACCACCACGGTCCGTTCCAACTTTGAAGCGCCGTTGGCCGCGCCCTTGGAGTCCGCCCTGTACTTCGCGACGCAAGAGGCCGTCACGAATGCCGTCAAGCACTCGGGCGCCAACCGGATCACCGTCACGCTCAACGCCGACGAGGGCGACGGCTCCCTCATGATCACCGTATTCGACAACGGTCACGGGGGAGCGGATGAGTCCCGCGGTTCCGGACTTCAAGGCGTACGACGGCGGATGCGAACCTTTGACGGTCGGCTCGCCGTGGATTCACCCGAGTTTGGGCCCACCGTGGTCGCCATCACCGCGCCGCTGGCTTACGATCGCGAGGCGCGACCCGCACGTTTTTAGGGTTGTTTTGACAATGTAGGGCCGTATACGCCCCTACATTGTCAAAACAACCCTACGAGGACGCGAGTGAGAGCTCTAACCGAGGGTGAACGCGCGCTCGCGCACCAGTTCAACCGCTTGCTCGATTTCGGGCGCCAAGTAGCGGTCGGTGCCCGGCCCCTCGACGCGCTCGCGCAACGTGTGGCGAGCCGCGGAGATGGTGGGCGAACTCTGTGAGGCGTTCACACCGCCGTCGCGCATGTCCAGGCCGCGCGCGGCGGTCAAGATTTCAATGGCGAGTACGCGCATGAGCCCGTCGATGGCCCGGCGCAGTTTGAGCCCGGCAGACCACCCCATCGAGACGTGATCCTCTTGCATGGCCGAGGACGGGATGGAGTCCACCGAGGCGGGGTTGGCCAGGCGCTTGAGCTCGGAGACGATGCCGGCCTGGGTGTACTGGGCGATCATGTGGCCGGAGTCGACGCCCGGATCGTCGGCGAGGAACGGCGGCAGCCCGTGGTTGCGCGCCTTGTCCAGGAATCGGTCGGTGCGCCGCTCGCTCATGGAAGCGACATCGGCCACCGCGATGGCAAGGAAGTCCAGCACGTAGCCGACCGGCGCGCCGTGGAAGTTGCCGTTGGACTCCACGCGGCCGTCCACGGTGACGACGGGGTTGTCGATGGCAGAGGCCATTTCAATGGCGGCCACGCTCGCGGCGTGATCGACTGTGGCGCGCGCCGCACCGTGCACCTGGGGAGCACAGCGCAATGAATAGGCGTCCTGCACTCGGGTGAATTCTCCGCTCTTGCGCTGGGTAATTAGTCCGGAACCGGACAGCGCGTTGCGCATATTCGCGGCGGAGGCGATCTGACCCGGGTGCGGGCGCAAGGCGTGCAGGTCCTCGGCAAAGACGGCGTCGGTCCCTTGCAAGCCCTCAACGCTCATCGCGGCCGCGAGATCGGCAACATCCAAGAGATAGCCCAGGTCATCGATGGCCATCACGAGCATGCCGAGCATTCCGTCGGTGCCATTGACGAGCGCGAGGCCCTCCTTCTCGCGCAGTTCGATCGGGGCAATCCCGGCGGCGGCCAGCGCGTCGGCCGCGGGCATTTCGGTGCCGTTCGCGTCCCGGACCGTGCCCTCGCCCATGAGCGCGAGCGCGCAGTGGGAGAGCGGGGCGAGGTCGCCGGAGCACCCGAGCGACCCGTATTCGCCAATGATCGGGGTGATCCCGACGTTGAGCATCGCGGCATAGGCCTCAACGACCTCACGGCGCACACCCGTGCGGCCGGTCGCGAGCGTGGACAGCCGGTTCAGCATGAGCCCGCGCACCACCTCGCGCGGCACTTCCTGCCCGGAACTGGCCGCATGGGAGCGGATGAGCGAGCGCTGCAACTGGGCGCGCATGTCCACCGGAATTTGTTTGCTGGCCAGCGCGCCGAACCCGGTCGAGACTCCGTAGTGCGGGAGCGTGTCATCGGCGAGGGCGTCAATCACCTCGCGCGAGCGTTCCACCGCGGCGAGTGACTCGTCGCTGAGCGCGATGGGCTCGTTGCCGCGCACCACGGCGATAAATTCTTCCGGAGCGAGGGCTCCCGTGCCGAGTTCAACGGCCATTCTGCATCAGATCCTTGCCAAAGAGTGAAATAAACGTTTTACTTAGTGAAACGCATTGTGGGCCGGTTGGCAAGAGCGCGGGGCAGGATATGGCTCTGGCGCGCCGATCGCACGCAAAAAGTTGGCGCAGATCACCGAAGTTGTACGGGATCTCGCCCACTTTTGTTAATCTGCGTCAACTTTGCTAGGGAAGATGGAAGGGAGGGGCCGTGAACGAGGCAACGTCCGGCACGCGCACCGCCGAGCGCGTCCTCGCGCTGCTTGCCGCCGTGTGCATGCACGGCAGCATTTCGCTCGCCGACGCTGCGCGCGAAACGGACCTTTCCGCCTCCACGGCCTTGCGCCTCTTGCGCACCTTGGAGTCCCAAGGCTTTATCGTGAAGCACGACGACGCCTACCGCCCTGGCATTCGCATCTTGCAGTTGGGCGCGGCTGCTTTGGGCCACGAGCAACTCATCAATATCGCCCAGCCCGCCTTGGAAGCGATGGTCGCCGAGACCGGGGAAACCGCATATTTGAGCGTCAAAGCCAACTCGGACGAAGCCGTGTACCTGGCCATGCAAGAAGGCACACACTCGGTGCGACACACCGGCTGGGTCGGCAAGACCGTCCCGCTCAAGGGCACGGCCGTCGGCGGGGCATTGCGCTGGCAACCCCGCGGACAGGCGAGCGGCGGGGACCTGCCGGGACACGTCGTCGTACTGGATGGTTATGAGCCGGACACCACCTCCATTGCCGCCCCCATTGTGGCCGGGAACGCCGTGGTCGCGGCGCTCAGTATCGTGGGGCCGACGTATCGGATGAGCGCCATGCGTGCGGAGGAGATTGGACAGACTTTGGCCGAACAGGCAAGCCAACTACTAGCGGAGGAACTCACATGACACCGACGACTCACGACCCGTCCCGCTACTCGGACGGTAATACGATCAGGGCACCGCGCGGTACGGATATCTCGGCCAAGAGCTGGCAGACCGAAGCGCCGTTGCGCATGCTCATGAACAATCTGGACCCGGAAGTGGCCGAGCGTCCCGAGGACCTGGTGGTGTACGGCGGGACCGGGCGCGCCGCGCGCTCCTGGGAAGCCTATGATGCGATTGTCGCCTCGCTCAAAGACCTGGAAAAGGATGAGACGCTTCTTGTCCAGTCCGGTAAGCCGGTCGGGATCATGCGCACGCACGAGTGGGCGCCGCGGGTGCTCTTGGCGAACTCGAACCTGGTGGGGGACTGGGCAACGTGGCCCGAGTTCCGCAAGCTCGAGGCCGAGGGGCTCATGATGTACGGGCAGATGACCGCCGGCTCCTGGATCTACATCGGCACGCAGGGCATTTTGCAGGGGACCTATGAGACGTTTGCCGCTGTCGCGAACAAGCGGTTCAACGGCACGCTCGCCGGGACAATTACGCTCACCGGCGGGTGCGGCGGCATGGGTGGAGCGCAGCCGCTGGCGGTGACGCTCAACGGCGGCGTCGTCATCATCGTCGATGTGGACCGCTCCCGCTTGGAGCGCCGCCAGTCCAAGCGCTACTTGGACGTGGTCGCTACCGATCTGGATGACGCGGTGGCCCAAGCCAACGCCGCCAAGGCCGAGGGCCGTGCGCTATCCATCGGCGTCGAGGGCAATGCGGCGGACGTGTTTGCCGAACTGCTCCAGCGGCATCGATCCGGCGAGATTGCGATCGACATTGTGACCGATCAGACCAGCGCGCATGATCCGCTGAGCTACCTGCCAAGCGAATACACCGTCGATCAGTGGGAGGCCGAAGCGCAGGCGGACCCCGAAGGTTTCACCAAGAAGGCGCAGAACTCGATGGCGCGCCAGGTGGAGGCGATGGTCGGGTTCCAGGATGCGGGGGCCGAGGTTTTCGACTACGGCAACTCGATTCGCGACGAGGCGCGCAAGGGCGGCTTTGGCGCCGCGTTTGCGTTCCCCGGTTTTGTGCCGGCCTATATCCGCCCGCTGTTTTGCGAAGGGCTTGGGCCGTTCCGTTGGGTCGCGCTCTCGGGGGATCCGAAAGACATCGAGGTCACCGATGCGGCCCTCAAAGAGCTCTTCGCCGACAATGACCATTTGGTGCGCTGGCTGGACGCCGCCGGGGAGTACGTGGAATTTGAGGGTCTCCCGGCGCGCATTTGCTGGCTGGGATACGGCGATCGCGCCAAGGCGGGGAAGCTCTTCAACGATTTGGTGCGGGACGGGAAGGTGTCGGCGCCGATCGTGATTGGCCGCGACCACTTGGATTCCGGCTCGGTCGCCTCGCCCTACCGCGAGACCGAAGCGATGGCGGACGGTTCGGACGCGATTGCCGACTGGCCGCTCTTGAACGCGCTTATCAACACCTCCTCCGGGGCGACTTGGGTGTCCATCCATCATGGCGGGGGCGTCGGCATTGGCCGCTCCATCCACGCGGGCCAAGTGTCCGTTGCCGACGGCACCGATCTGGCCGCCGAAAAGCTGGAGCGGCTCTTGACCAATGACCCGGGCATGGGCGTCATCCGGCACGTGGACGCGGGCTACGAGCGCGCCCGCGAAGTCGCATCCGAGCGGGGCGTGCGCGTCCCGATGCCGGAGGGCTGACATGTCCTCCACCCTGATCACGAACATTGGCGAGTTGACGACGGTCACCTCGGAGACTCTGCGCGATGCCGCGCTGGTGGTTGACGGCGGCACCATTGCGTGGATCGGTGCGGCGAGCGCGGCCCCCGCGGCGGACGAGATGTACGACGGCGATGGGCTGGCAGTTCTGCCAGGCTGGGTTGATAGCCACACCCACATGGTGTTCGACGGCGACCGCGCCGAAGAGTTTGTGACACGTATGGCCGGCGGGGAATATGCCGCCGGTGGCATTAACGTGACGGTGGCGGCAACCAGGGCGGCCGGTGCCGAGCGGTTGCGGAAGCTCGTGTCGTCGCGGGTGAGCGCGGCGGCCGCTCAAGGGACCACGTTCCTGGAAACCAAAACCGGGTACGGGCTGGATGTCGCCACCGAACTGCTCAGTGGCGAGGTGGCTAGTGAATATGCCGATACCGTGACATATTTGGGCGCGCATGTGGTGCCAACCGGCATGGACGCGGACGAATATGTTGATCTGGTGATCGGTCCCATGTTGGACGCGGTCCGTCCGTACGTCCAGTGGATTGATGTGTTTTGCGAGCGCGGCGCTTTTGACGAAGAACAGTCCCGCAGCATCCTCCAAGCTGGAAAAGATGCCGGGTTGGGAATACGTGTACACGCGAATCAATTGGGAGAAGGAGCGGGTGTGCAACTGGCCGTGGAAATGGGGGCGGCCAGTGCAGACCACCTGAACTACCTGAACGATCGCGATTATGAGTCGCTTCGGTCAAGCTGGGACGGGTGGAGCACGGATGGCGCGGCTGGTGTACCCGGTACCGTCGCTACCGTGCTCCCTGCCTGCGATCTCTCAACCAGGGCACCACTCGCTCCGGCTCGGCAGCTCCTGGATGCAGGGATACCGGTAGCCATCGCGAGCAATTGCAATCCCGGGACGTCCTACACCTCATCCATGCCGTTCAACGTCGCGACCGCGGTGCTGCAGTACCGGCTCACCATCGAGGAAGCGGTGCGCGCGGCGACCTACACACCGGCTGTGGCGCTCGGTCGGCACGCCCCGGTAAGTACCGCGGAAGGCGAGGTGCCCGCGGTGGGGAGCATCGCCGTCGGACATCAGGCCGATATTCAAGTGTTGGATGCGCCCTCGATCGCGCACCTGGCCTATCGGCCCGGAATGCCGCTCACCAAACGGGTCATGAAAAAAGGTGAGTGGATTCTCTAGCAGAGGCTTGACTCTGACACAGTGAGAGGGCGGTAACTGGATTCATGTTGATCTCAGATTTTGCTCGACTTGGGCAGGTGTCGGTGCGGATGCTGCGCCATTACGATCAGGTGGGGTTACTGACCCCGAGTCAGGTTGACCCCTTTACCGGCTACCGTTCCTACGCGCCCGAGCAGTTGCATCACCTCAATCGACTCGTCGCTCTGAAAGATCTTGGCTTCAATTTGGAGCAGGTCAAACGCCTGTTGGGCCAGGATATTGACGTAGACGAACTGCGCGGCATGTTGCAATTGCGGCGTGCCGAATTGGAGGAAGAAGCTCGCGCCATCGACACCAGGCTGACAGCGGTCGAGTCACGGCTGAGAATGATGGAAAAGGATAAGAACACCATGAGTGGTGAATTTGTTACCAAAACCGTTCCAGCGCTGCGCCTCGTGGCGGTGCAGGACTCGCTTCGGCCCGAGGAAATGGGCGAGCGGATTGCGCCGATGTTTGATCGGGTCGCCGCCGGAATTTCCTCCGTGTGCGGGAGCCTCAAGACCCCGGTAGCCGTGTATTCACAGGGGGAAGATCGGTTGATGGAGGTTACCGTCGGCTACGACTACGAGGGGGATGCACCTGAGGGCACCCAGGTGGTCAACCTTGCGGAAGAGTTCGCCGTGTGCGGCGTCCATCTGGGTGCCATGGATCGGATTCGCGAGTCCTGGCAGCAACTGGACAAGTGGGCCCTCGAAAACGGGTACCAATTTGCCGGGCCGTGCCGTGAACTCTACGTGCGCGCGGAGTCCGAGGACCAGCAGGACTGGGTCACCGAGTTACAGCAACCCGTGTCCCGCTGAGCACCGTAGGTAGCTTATCCGAGCGCCTGGAGCAGACGCTTGGTCCACTCGAAGGTAGCCGGAGTCACCGAGTTGTCTCCGGCTGCCTTCCAGTCGCGGTCTACTGCGTAGGAGAAGATTCCGCCCTTGGTGGCCCCGTTTGGTTGCCATTGCGCGTATTGGTAGGCCCGGCTGGATTCAAACGGGGCGTTGGTGTCGCCCCAGTAGGCACCGTTTTCCTCATAAAAGCTGAAGCCGATCAGGTACTTGCTAGCGGGAATGTACGGAGCAAACGTATCCCAGGTGCTTTGGAGGCCAGAGATACTGCGGCCGTAAGACTGCTCCAGCAGGTAGTCAATGTCGGCGGCAACGTTGCGGAAGAGCGCGTTGGAACCGGACTGATTCGTGTCCAGGATGAGTAACTTGTCTGAACCGAGCTTTGCTCGGAGCGCCTTCATGACACCGGTAGCGCGCTGCAAGTCTTCACCGCTGATCTGTTGCTCGATGTCAAAGTCGAGCCCGTCGATGTTATATGCGGTGACGTTCTCAGCGATGAGCTTGTCGGCGAGTTGGTTGTAGCCGGTGGCGTCATTGCTGTACGCGCTATTGATGAGCGAGCGGAAATCCTTGGTCATCACGACTTTGGTGCCCTGTGCGTGCAGGGCGGGGACGTAACTGTTCTTGAGCGTGCTCCAGTAGGGGCTCTCTGGGGGAGTGTAGTCCGGGAAGACGAAGGCGACGTCGACTCCGGCGGGGATGTCGGACATGGCGGTGCCGCCGTTGCCCATGACGGTGACGTCCCGCCAGGTTCGGTAGTAGGTCATCATGAGGCCGCCGCCGGCCTCGAGTTGTTCGGTGCTACCTGCCGTTTGCGTCGGTTGTGCCGGGCGCTGCGCGGCCGAAGCCGCGCTGGCAAACATGAGCGGTGCCAGGAGTGCGCCGATCGTC
The DNA here is from genome assembly GCF_000688395.1 of Haematomicrobium sanguinis DSM 21259. Lineage (GTDB taxonomy): Bacteria > Actinomycetota > Actinomycetes > Actinomycetales > Micrococcaceae > Haematomicrobium > Haematomicrobium sanguinis. The sequence continues at coordinate 197,973 of NZ_JIAG01000003.1, forward strand.
ACGGCGATCAGTGCTCTCAGTGGTGCATTGCGGGACATCGTGGGGAGTCCTTTCATTATGGGTCACTGCGTTGGCTGAGATTCCGCCAGACCGGCGGGGCGCACATTCGCGCCATTGCTTAATCGGTTTAGCGGATTTCGACAATGTAGCAGGAAGTGATGTGGCTCACAATAGGGGTGGTTCGAAAATCTTGGGATGGCCCGGCCCGCCCGCATTGTCATGATCGCGCATGATCGAATAGCATAGTTTTGAATCATCATCGATCACACCGGATCAATCGCACTACGCTTCGTGAGGACGGATCATGGCCACTGCCGGCGCGCATATGGAAGAAGAATTGCTTTCCCAACCGGACATCTGGGAGCGAGCAATCGAGCAAGCGAACCAAGAGGGCCCGGTGGTTCCGGACGGCGCGCGCGTTGCCGTCGTGGGTTGCGGTACGTCCTGGTTCATGGCGCAGGCCTTTGCCGATGCCCGCGAAAAGGCGGGCAAGGGCGTCACCGACGCCTTTGCCGCTTCCGAGGCGCCCGTTGCCACGACTCCGGCGCTACGCGACACCGACTACGTCTTGGCGATCACTCGCTCGGGCACCACTACCGAAGTGCTGGAACTGCTGGATGAATTAGGCGGGACAATCCCCACCGTGGCGATCATTGGCGATGTGACTTCCCCCATTAAGGACAAGGCAGACCGCGTTATCGGCTTGCCATACGCTGACGAAGAGTCCGTGGTCCAGACCCGTTTCGCCACGGCCGCGCTCAGCTACCTCCTGACGTCGATCGGCATCGACGTGAGCGAGGCCGCCGAGAGCGCGCGCGGCGTTCTGGCCGAAGAAGTCTCCCAGGATCTCATTGACGCCGAACAGTTCACCTTCCTGGGCCACAACTGGACCGTAGGGCTGGCCAATGAAGCGGCGCTGAAGATGCGCGAGGCCGTGCAGGGCTGGACCGAGTCCTACCCCGCGAAGGAATACCGCCACGGACCGATTTCCATTGCCGCGCCCGGCCGGGTCACCTGGATGCTGGGCGAGGCGCCGGAGGGTCTGGATGCGGATGTCGCGAAGACCGGGGCGCTCTACCTGGACCGCGGTAACCACCCCTTGGCCGAACTCGCGTTTATTCATAAGGTCGCTCTCGAGCGTGCGCGTGCCGCCGGGTTGGACCCGGACGTGCCACGTAACCTCACCCGTTCGGTCATCCTGGACGACTAATCCATGTCCCCTTCCGCGCAAGGCATTCTCGCCCTCGATGTGGGCGGCACCGACGTCAAGGTCGCACTGTTCACGCTCCCGTTTGATAGCGTCCCGGCGCCCCGGGATGTGCGGCGCGTGCCCACCGCGAAGTCCGAATCCGATCCGGGAGGCGCGCTCTTGGCCCAGGTCGCCCAGTTGCGCGAGGAGTATGCTCTCGCGCACCCCGACGTCGCGATCGTTGCGGTGGGCATGTCCGTGCCGGGCATTGTGGATGAGAGCGCGGGGATCGGCATTTTTTCGGCGAACCTCGGCTGGCGCGACTATTCCTTTGCGGACGCGGCCAACCGGTTGCTCGGGTTGCCTTTTGCGCTGGGGCACGACGTCGCATCCGCCTCGGACGCGGAAGTCCAGTTGGGTGCCGCCAGGGGTGTGCAGAATGTTGTCGTGGTGCCGATTGGCACCGGGATTGCCGCGGGAGTTTTTGCCGACGGCAAGCGCGTGCGAGGCGGCGGGTACGCGGGCGAACTGGGACACGTGTTGGTGCCTGGCGGGGAGAAATGTTTCTGCGGCGCGACCGGCTGCTTGGAGACTCTCGCTTCGGCCGCCGGAATCGCGCGTCGCTATGTGCGTCTCGCCGAGTTTGATGGGGACGGCACTGGTAGCGATGACACTGGTAGCGACGACACTGGGACGGGCGGCGGGCCGGCCGAAATCGGTGCCAAGGACGTGCTTGAGCGCAAGGACGCCGGCGACATTATTGCCGCCCGAGTGTGGCAGGACGCGGTGGATGCACTGGCGTGGGTTTTCGCCTCGCTCGTGACGAGTCTGGGGACTCAAGTGTTTGTGATTGGCGGCGGGCTCTCGGGGGCCGGGCCGAAATTGACCGAGCCGATTGCGCGCGCCCTGGACGAGTTGCTTTCCTTCCAACCGCGCCCGGAAATACGGATTGCCGAACTGGGCCCCGATGCCGGTCTGATTGGGTCCGCGTTGCACGCCCGGGAGAAGCTGGCTGCCGTTCTCGATGAGGGCACTGGCTTTGACGCGCGGACTGGGGGAGCGAACCCGTGACGGATACACCCGGATCTCACGCCGATGCGGCGGCGCCCACAGTTCTCACCCTCACGCTGAACCCCGCCATTGACGTCACCTATACCGTTCCGGAATTGCACATTGGCGGCACCACTCGGGTCCCTGCTCCCGAGCGTCGAGCCGGCGGCAAGGGGCTCAACGTATCCCGTGTCGCGGTGCAAACCGGGGCGAAATCGCAGGCGATTGCCCGTATCGGTGCGGAGGACGAACCGTTTTTCCGGGATGAACTCGAGGCGGCCGGGATCGGTGCCACACTTATCCCGCATCCGGGGGTCACGCGATCCACCGTGGCAATTGTCGAACAAGAATCCGGCCGCACCACCATCATGAACGAGCCCGGGGCCGACATCGACTCGATCCAATGGCGCGCGGTGGCCGAGGCACTGGTGGAGAACCTAGACGGAGCTCGCACCAGTGGCGCTACCGTGCTCGTGGTTTCCGGCAGTTTGCCGCACGGTCTCCCCGCGGACTTCATTCCCGGCATCATCCAGCTCGCGGCCGGTGCAAACGTGCCGACCATTATCGACACCTCCGGAGACACCCTTTTGACGGCCCGCGGCGCGAGCCTCATCAAGCCCAACGCCGAGGAGCTTCTCGCCGCGACTGGCGCGCGGACCTTGGAAGAAGGCATCGACCGTTGCTTTGCAAGCGGCATTGGCGCCGTGCTGCTGAGCATGGGCGAAGACGGGGCGCGGCTGTATCGGAGTGGCAATTCGGGCTACGTCGCGGGACGCCTTGCCGAGCCCCTTTCGGGAAACCCGACCGGTGCCGGGGACGCGGCGGTCGCCGCCGCGGCGCAAGTTCTCGCCACGGGCGGCAGCGATGAAGAGCTTGTGCGTCGCGCCTGCGCGTACTCGGCCGCCGCGGTGTTGGCCCCGCTCGCCGGAGACGTCGATTCCTCCTGGCCAGAAATTTACGAGAACGTCATCCTCACAACTCAGGAAAGAGGCAACCCATGACCCTGGTGACCACCCGAGAACTGATGAGCAACGCCGTCGAACATCACTATGGCCAAGGTGCGTTCAACGTACTGCACTTGGAGACCGTGGAGGGCCTCATTGCCGGTGCGGAGGCGGCCGGGCTGCCGCTGATTCTGCAGATTTCGGAGAACTGCGTGAAGTTTCACGGCGGCCTGCGCCCGATCGCCGAGGCGACGCTTGCCGCCGCGGAGGAAGCCGGCGTGGACCTTGCGGTCCACTTGGATCACGCGGAAGATCTGGAGTTGGCAAAAGCCGCGGTGGACCTGGGTTTCGGGTCGATTATGTACGACGGCGCGCGGTTGCCTTTCGCGCAAAACGTTGCCTCGACCGCGAAAATCGCGGCGTACGCGCACGGTTCAGGCGTATATGTGGAGGCGGAGCTCGGCGAGGTGGGCGGCAAGGACGGCGCGCACGCGCCTGGTGTGCGGACCGATCCGGGGGAGGCCGAGCGGTTTGTGGCCGACACCGGGGTAGACGCGCTTGCTGTCGCGGTGGGTAGCTCGCACGCGATGCAGGAGCGCAGCGCTGCGTTGGATTTGGAGTTGATTGGGCGGCTGGCCGAGGCGGTGCCGGTGCCGTTGGTGTTGCATGGGTCCTCCGGCGTGCCCGATGACGTTTTGGTTGCGGGGATTCAGGCGGGGATGCGGAAGATCAATGTGTCCACGCACTTGAATGGGTTCTTTACTCGGGCTGTGCGCGAGTTCCTGGATGCGAACCCGAACGTGGTGGACTCGCGGAAGTACATGGCCGCCGGGCGGGATGCTCTGGCGCCGGAGGTCGCGCGATTGCTGACGTTGTTCCGGTCGGCGGGAGACTCCTGAGCCGGTGGATGGGGGTGCAGCGGTGGAAGAGGCGCGACTGTTGAGTCAGAGCGAGCGGCTGAGTTCGATCCTGGATCGGCTGGCTGCGGTCGGGCAGGTTCAGGTGGATGAGTTGGTCGCTTCCATGGGGATTTCGGCGGCGACTGCACGGCGAGACTTGGATTCCTTGGCGCAGCGCCGGTTGGTGACGCGCACGCGCGGCGGGGCTGTGGCGGGAGCAGTCAGCTATGACTTGCCGACGCGATATTCGCACGATGCTCGGCTGGACGAGAAGCTCACGATTGCCGAAATTGCCAGCGACTTGGTGTCGGTGGGTGATGTGGTGGGCCTGTCCGGGGGGACCACGTGCACGCACATCGCTAAGACGTTGAGCGCGCGTGAGGACCTGAATGAGCCGGGCGATCAGGTGACGCTGACCGTGGTGACGAATGCCATTAATATTGCAGCGCAATTGGCGGTTCGAAAGAATTTTCAGGTGATGGTTCCGGGAGGGATGGTCAACCGTTTGAGCTACGAGTTGGTGGGGGAATTTGCGGAACCCGTTTTGAACAATGTTGCCCTGGATATTGCGTTTATTGGTGTGAACGGCATTGAGCCTGGATTGGGCGGCACCGTCAAAGACGCGGCAGAGGCGCGGATGAACGCTTTGCTAGCATCGCGGGCGAAACGGGCTTATGTGGTGGCAGATACCGCGAAGCTCGGAGAACGGTATTTTGCAAGGATTGACGCGAGGTTCGCGGGGTGGATTCGCGAGGATGGGGTACGGAAACTGCCCTAAGCTGAGGAAAGTTATCCACAGTTGAAAAATTTTTAAAGAATTTTCCGAAGTTATCCACATTTGGGGTTTTTCGGGTGCTCAATGTCAGTGCCGGGTTATAGCGTGGTGTTATGACGTTTCCTATGGCACAGACAGAGCTCGGGGTCCGCACCAGTGCGGTCACCCGGCTCGCCTCTGGCATGGAAAAGCTCATGGACGAGTTTCAACAGGAACTTCGGAATCCTCTCGGGGCGGAGCCCACAGTTCCGGCATCACCATCCGCGTCGGCCGCGGCCAGTGACGCGCACACCCCGGATGCGTTCAAGCGCGAGGCTTTGGGTGCTGCGAAGTTGTTGGAGCGTGCTCAGGTGCAGGTAGAGGCCGCGATGCACCTGGCCGCGGGTGTCGCGTTGAGCGTGGAGGCGGAGGAACAAGAACGACTCCTGGACCTTCCCCTGGATGAGAAGATCGGACGGAACAAAGGACGTCGCGGTTCGGGGCGAGGGAAACATCAGGACGCGTTCACCGTCACTCCACCTACCAACGCAAACATTAACGCGGGTACGGGCCCATTGGCTGCGGCCAACCCCACGGGCACTGACTCCTCCAGCACTGCTAACTCGAGCACCGGCGCTGACTCGTCGAGCACGAGTGCCGGTCCGGCATCCGGTACTGCGACTGGGTTTCCGCGGGGTTCGGCGTTTATCCCGGGTTTTAGCAGTCATGATGTGGCCGACAGTGAGGTCGAGTTCCCCAAGGTGTGGTGTGGTGTCAGCGTCAAGGCGATGGACGAAGCGCTCTGGGGGCTCGGCAGTGAGTTGGCGTTGTTGTGGGGTCGCAGCGAGTTCGTGACCACCGGGATGCTCCTCGACACCGCGACACTGTCCCGGCTCCCGAAACTCGAAGCACGATTCATCACAGGAATGTTGAACAGCCGGTTAGTGAAAACCGCGGTGAAACATTGTGTCGGGCTGACCGATGAGCAAGCCGCTAGTTATGACGCTCGCCTGCATGAGTTTATTTTCCCCGTGAAATATGATGTGACCGGCCAATACCCCGTCAGATCCGCGAATGATGTGGCGAAGTTCGCGGAGGTGACCCGGAACCGGTTACACGCTGAGCCACTGGCGGTGCGGGCGCGGCGGGAGATGAAGCACCGGTACGTGGCGATCAGCAACGAGTCGAACGGCATGTGCTCCATCAGTGGGTTGTTGCCGGCGACAGCGGCGCACCGGTTCATGAACACCCTCACCGATTTCGCGATCACCGCCAAAACCCAGCACGACACCCGTACATTGAAACAACTGATCGCCGATGTCTTCACCGACCTGATCACCCATAATTACAACCAGTCGTACCCGAACACCCCACCCAACCCCACGGGGACCAGTGGCGCTGGCCCAGACGCGAGCCCGAGCACTGGCTCCACTGGCGGGACTGAGCGGACGAGTGGGCCCGGAACCGATTCTGGATCTGCGTCCGGAACCGATTCTGGGCCGGCGGCGGGAACCGGGTCTTGGCAACCACGCGATCAAGAACCAGCGGACGCTGGTCCGGGCGGTTCGGCACCGACTGAGCGACTCTCCTACGACTCGATCCATGACTTGTTCAACCACACCACCACGCCTGAAACCGGGTTCCAGGGGACCAGTGCGCCCGATTCTGGAAATGGTTCGGCACCTAGCAACGACTGGGTGCGTGAGGACTGTTACTCGGTCGACCCCGACGGCGTCATCCACGAGCGAGGGGATGAAACTGAGTCCACCGTCCCGGTCATGGACACGGAAATCGGCACAGATGGCACTGTGGGGTTGCGGTCGGGGTTGCGCGGTGAAGCGAAAATCTTTGTGACGATCCCGGCCACGTCGTTGGCGGGGTTGGATGAGCAGGATGGGATGCTCTCCGGGTACGGTCCCATCACCGCCGACGCGATCCGGGAGCTCGCCGGAACCGCACACACCCTGTACCGGATGTTCGTTGATCCAGACACGTGCAGGCCGCTCGCGTTGGGCCGCTCAAGTTACCGGGTAGACACCCAGTTGCGTGAATTCCTGCAACTGCGTTCGGACACCTGCCAGTTCCCCGGCTGTGGGGTGAATGCCCGTCGTACCGACGCCGACCACATCACCGAATGGGAGACCGGCGGGGAAACGAACCCGGAGAATCTGCAGTTGTTGTGTCGAAAACACCACAACCTCAAAACCCACCACGGCTGGCAAGCCAAAGTCATCGACCCCGAAACCAACACGATCCAATGGACCTCACCGCTCGGCAACACCTACATCACCGAACCGAGCGGCATCTACACCTCGGAGACCGGTGCTTGCCCGGACGCCCATCACCGTTCGGACAGCTCCGACGCTGGCACCGGCGCAGGGAATGGCGCGAGGACTGATACTGGCTCGTCTCGCGATCCGTGGGGCATGACCCCCGAAGAAAACGCCACCACCGACTTCTCGGACGCGCCTTTCTAACCCGCGGTCACGCTCAACAAGGCACATTCAGTAGGACCCGATTAGCCGATCCGATCCAGAATCGTCGTCCCAGGTTCGGCGGATTCCCACTGGGTAAACGGCTCTTCCATCTCCCATAAGTGGCCGGGCGCGCCGGGCTCCCCGAAGAGCCGCTTGACCGCGCCATTTGACGGGTTGTTGAGCGACTCAAAGTACTCGACCGTCCAGCCAAACCAGCGCATGCAAAACAGCCGCATCGTCAACCCGTGCGTCACCAAAACCACGTTTCGCGGCACCGTCCCATTCGTCAGGCCGCGCTGCAACTGGTCAATGAACGAACTCACCCTGTCATACACATCCGCCCCGGACTCGCCGTCACGAAACCGGTAAAAGAAATGCCCATAGGCATTGCGCAATTTCTTTTGCGCCTCGATATTGGACGGGTCCTGAAAATTCGCCCAATCCTGCTCGCGCAACTTCGGCTCCTCGATCACCCGCTCTGCCCGGTCGCCAATGTCCAGTCCGGCCAGGGTCTGATGCGCCCGCAAATACGGCGACACGTACACCCGCACAGCACCAGTAGCACCGTCGACACCGGCACTCCCGTCCAGTTGCGCGCGCAATACCTCGCCCGCATCCCGAGCTTGCGCCGCACCCGCATCGGTCAGCGGAATGCGGTAGTCCGGCACCCGCTCATAAATATCCGTATCGATATTCGCCTCGGACTCGCCGTGCCGCACCAAAAACACATTGGCCAATTCGCTCATGCCTCCCAGCCTATCCGGCGCGCCACCAGCAACACCGTGCATGATGGAGACATGCAGAACCCGCTCGCCACCAGGGCCAGCGCCCGCGCGCAATTGCTCATCGTCCTGGCGCTTTCCCTCGGCCAGTCCGCCGTCTACTCGCTCGTGCAACTCGCCGACAAGATGAGCCAAGGCCCGCTCAGCGAACAAACAACCTCGATGAACCAGCCGCGCAACAACCGCGAACTATTCGACGCCCTGTACCGGCTCCTCGACATCGGTTTCGCACTCGTCCCGGTCGCGCTCGTCATCTACTTCGTCTGCATCAACAACCGGACCACACTCCGCGGCGCCCTGAACCGCTTCGGTGTCAACGCGAACCGCCCGCTTTTCGACCTCGGCACCGGAATCGGCCTCTACCTGATCCTCGGAATCGGCACCCTCGGCGTGTACGCCGCCGGCCGCGCCCTCAACCTCACCACGGCGCTCGTCCCCTCATCCGCCGCAGAATACTGGTGGACGGTCCCGATCCTGATCCTCGCCGCGCTCAAAAACGGCATCCTCGAACAGTTCGTCATGATCGGCTTCTTCTTCGACCGCACCCGCGCCCTCGGCTGGTCCCCGGCGGCCACCATCATCACGAGCGCACTCATCCGCGGCGCCTACCACTCCTACCAGGGCATCGGCCCGATGATCGGCAACATTGCCATGGGTCTCATCTTCGGCTGGTTCTACCAGCGCACCGGCCGCCTCACACCAATGATCATCGCCCACGCCCTCCTCGACGTGAGCGCTTTTGTCGGTTTTGCCCTGGTTTCCGGTTTCCTGGGCTTTGGCTCTTAGCTTTCGCCGCCGGTTTTTTCCTCGCGACCTTCTCGCTCACTTCGGGCTGGCGCGAACTGCGCTCGGTCCGCCCGCGCACCACACCGATAAACGCCTCAAACAGCTCCTCGTTCGCTGCCTTCGCCGCATGCGAAAACGCGAGCCCCACCGGATACCGCGGCCCATCGGCCAGCACCCGGGATACCGCGTCTTTCCTTGCGTAGAGGCGCGCCAAAGAATGAGGAACGACGGCGATCACCGCACCAGATGCCGCGGTCGCCATAATCTGTTCAACGGTCAAATCAGCATCAGAGCCCGCATCCGGGGGAGACGCCCCGGCCGCATCAAAACGGGTCGCCAGCCGTGCTTCGCCAGCAATGTCGGCGAGCTCCAGCTCCTCAAAGGCGGCAATCTCGTGATCCCGGTTCGCCACCACCACGGACACTTCCTCATACAGGGGAATTACGGCGGTGTCTTCGCTCGAATCATCCAGGGGCAACCGGGCAAAGAAAAAGTCCACCGGCGCGTCCACGCACTCGCCGCCAGCCCCGAAAATTTCTTGGCCAGCCGCCGCATCGGTGAGCCAGGAGAATGAGGCGGCATCGCCGTCGTACCTCAGCGCTTTTAAGGTGACCTCCGGATACCGGGCGCGCCACCGCTGGAACCATTTTCCCGGGTTGACGCCGGCCGCATAGAGGACGGTGAGGGTGTCGCGGGTGTTCACATTCCCAGCTTAGTGGGCTAGATCGTGACGTCGCCGCGTTCGGTCTTGAACGTGCAGGAGAGGATGCCGGGCATGCCGTTCGGGGCAACCCAGTCGACCGCGACGTCATCCAGCGGGTCGGTGACGTCGGTGCCGAGCCAGTCGGTCACGCGCTCGGCCGACCCGGCAATGGTCAGGGATTCCAAGTCGATGGTGGTGGGGCTCGCGTTGGAGGGGTGCAGGCTCGGATCGCCCTCCCACTTGAGCATGTACGGCACCTGCGGGTCCGCGATCAGGCCCTTGATGCCGATTTGCTCCCACACGAGTTCGCGGCCGTCCGGGAACTTGCGGTTTCCGGGGACCGATTTGCGGCCAAGGCGCTCCTCGAAGGGGGAGAGGTCATCGACCGCGACGCACCAACCCATCCAGCCGCCGCCGAGTTCGCTGCGCGCGCGCACCGCCTGGCCGAAGGGGGCCTTGTCGCTCGCGGGGTGATCAAGGACCTCGACCACTTCCAGGTACTGGCGATCGGTCAGCGGGAAAATCATATTTCGGGTCCCAAAACGGGGATGAATACCGCCCTTGACCGGCTCCATGCCGAGCTTCTCGGCGATCCTCTCGCTGGTGGCTTGAAGGCCGTCCGGCTCACTGGCAAAGGAAACATGATCTAACCGCATGGCCTAATCTTGGCAGGTTGTTTCGCGTTGCTCAGCTTAGGCTGACCTAAGTAAAAATGTGGCCTAAGTCACAGTATTCTGTGTGCTCTTTTTCGCCGGTAGGTGTCACACAGTTTCACAATCTTGACCGTCGAGGAGCCGTTGCGCTCTGCTAGTGATAGGTCACGAGTCCTAGCGAAAAGCCCCGGCTTGCTAGGCGGCAACCCTCCTTACGCGGTGGGGTGCCCCGGGTGAAGACCCGGTCCGCCAGCATCCGCCAGCGGGCAAGCGCGACTCGGGAGCCCCACATTGAGTACCGAAATTTTGTCCGCGGCACACCGCCGCCCCCGCATTGCCGAGCGCATCTCGCTGCCCTACGCGGTCACGCATCCAGCAGCAGCCGAGGTGCAGGTAGTAAACATTGGCGATCTACACCTGGAAAACGGCGAACTGCTTCCCGAAACCCAACTCGCCTACGAGACATGGGGACGGCTCAATGCTCGCGCGGACAACGCGATCCTGGTCCAGCATGCCTTGACCGGAAGCTCCCATGCCGCCACCGGAGCAAACGGGGCGAAGGGCTGGTGGGACACCTTCATCGGTCCGGGCAAAGCTTTGGACACCAACACCTACTTCGTGGTGGCCGCCAATATTCTGGGCGGCTGTTACGGATCCACTGGACCAGGTTCTCGGCGCCCCGAGGGCTGGGGGCCGGCCCGCGACGGGTTGACCCAGTGGTTTGGGCAACGCCGCGAGTGGGGTTCGCAGTTCCCGTTCCTCACCCTCCGCGACACCGTCCGCGCCGAATCCCGCTTGGCCGACGCGCTCGGAATTAGCCGCTGGCACACCGTCATCGGCGGTTCCATGGGCGGCGCCCGCGCCTTAGAGTGGGCGGTGACCTATCCCGAGCGGGTGGCCCGAGTCGCCGTCATTGCCGCGTCTGCCTCGAGCACGGCAGAACAGATCGCGCTCGCGCGCACACAGGTCGAGGCGATTCGCCTGGACCCACAGTTTTATGGCGGGGACTACTACCCGGGCCCGCAACCGCGCACCGGGCTCTCGCTGGCGCGGAAGATCGCGCACGTGTCCTACCGCAGCGAGTCCGAACTGGGCGCGCGCTTTGGCCGGGGCGCACAACCGGGGGAGCGCACCCTGGGCGCCCGCCTGCAATTGGGGCGGGGACGCTACCAGGTGGAAAGCTACCTGGACCATCAGGGCGAAACCCTGGTGGATCGTTTTGACGCGAACAGCTATATCGCGCTCACCGAGGCGCTCATGAGCCACGACATTGGCCGCGGGCGCGGCGGTATCCAGGCGGCGCTTGGCCGGGTGGGCGCGGAGGTTTTTTTGGCCTACGTGGACTCGGATCGCCTGTACCTGCCGGAGCAGACGTTGGCGCTAGCCGACGGGCTGAACCGCGCGCGCGGCGTTGCCGATTCGGGCGATGACACGCGGCGCGTCAGCGCCCACCGGATCACTTCGGCCAAGGGCCACGACGGCTTCCTCACCGACATTGCCCAGCTCGAAGCCCCGTTTGCGCGCTTTCTCGCTTAGGAATCCTCGGCGATCGGGTACACCGGTGCTGGCTCGGGACGCTTGGGCGTAATCCCATCGCCGGAAGACTGATGCCGCAATCGCCGCAGCACCCACGGTGCCAAGTGCTGGCGCGCCCAGACTAAATCCTCGGCGGCCGCCTCGCGCCAGGACTTAGCTGGCAGCGGTGCCACCTCCAGTGCCTCCAGTTGGTGCGGAACATTGAGCGTATCCAGCACCATCATCGCAATCGTGTGGTGCCCAAGCGGCGAAAAATGCAGCCGGTCATCTGCCCACATCTGTTGTTGCCGCAGCTCGCGCACCGCCCACATGTCCGCGATGATCGCATCGTGCTGCTTGGCCACCATGTGCAGATTCTCGTTATAAATCGCGGTCTTGGCGCGCACATTGCCAATCGACAGCGAATCCCCGGTGTCCGGCCCGGTAAAAAGCACGACGGCGGCACCCGACTTTGCGAGCTTGGCTAACCCGGTTTCCAACTCGGCAGCAATCACATCCGGGTCCGAGCCGGGCCGGATGACGTCATTGCCGCCGGCGGAGATCGTGATGAGATCGGGTTTGAGCGAGAGCGCCTGATCAATCTGCTCATCCAAAATTTGGCGAAGCACCCGGCCGCGAATGGCCAGGTTCGCGTAGGCGAAATCCTGAAGCCCCACGCTCAGTTGCTCGGCAACGCGATCCGCCCAGCCGCGGTGTCCGCCTGGTACCCGGTCATCCGGGTCGCCGATGCCTTCGGTGAACGAATCCCCGATCGCTACGTAGCGGTTCCAGGGGTGCGGGTTGTACTCGTCAGTAACTTTGTTCACGTTACTAGTGTGCCCACAAATCATTTGAGCGAAAAATTGGCAACCGGACACTTAAGCAATCCTGGGCGTCAACGCTGTGACAGGATGAGCATATGGCTCTTGAAGACACTCCTGCATTTGGCGAACCCGTGACCGTTTTCAACCGCGAGGAGAGCGAAAGATCCGGCACCCCGCTTCTGGTTCTCTTGCACGGGATTGGCGCGCATGAGCGCGATTTATGGCCGATCGTGGATCTGCTACCGGCCGAGTACACGGTCGCGTCGCTGCGCGCACCGCTGGCGTACGGCCCGGGATTCTCCTGGTTTGACCTGACCATCACCCCGGACGCGAAATCCTATGATTCCGCCGGTGTGCTGCGCAGCCTGCACTGGCTTTCCGGCTGGATCGACGGTATGCGGTCCAAGCATTCCTCGGTGAGCCTGCTCGGTTTCTCCCAGGGCATGGCCATGGCAACCGGCCTGTTGCGCATGAACCCCAGCGGCTATGCGGCAACGGTGGGGCTCTCCGGTTTTGTGACCGACCCCAACTCCGGCCCGGATTCACCCTTCAAGGACGCCGAGCTCGCCGACATTAAACCGCCGTATTTTTGGGGACGAGATCAAGCGGACCCGGTCGTCTTCCCGCAATGGGTCGAGGAAACCAACACCTGGCTCCAAGCCCACGTCAACCTCACGAAGGTGCTCTACACCGGCATGGGCCACGGCATTAACGCCCAAGAGATTGGCCACGTCAGTGAATTCCTGAAAAGCACGCTTCCCGGCAAGGGCTAGTGCTCCGCCCGCACCATCACGCTTCCGGCACCTAGCACCGTCACGGTTTGCCCCGGGCGGACCTGCTTGCCGCGTTGCGTCACGACCTCGCCATCAACCTGAACCTGGCCCTCGGCAATGACCGCCTTGGCCTCAACCCCGTCCTCGACCAGGTTCGCGAGCTTGAGCACTTGCCCTAGCCGGATGGTGTCGTCACGAATTTCAATTTCCTCCATGACACCCATCTTTGCGTACTGGGAGCCAAAACGCTTCAGGCAAAAAACGCTTTACCGAAATAGTCTCCGGGCTCTTTCAATCCCGGCGGCACGGCAAAGACCCCTGAGCCGATGTGCCGAATATATTCACTCAGCCGGTCATGCCGGCCCAACTTGTTTTGCAAGCTCACAAACTGCGAAACCGCTCGCTGATAGCTGATGAACATGAGCCCGGCGCTCAACCGGCCCACCGCGTCCATGCCGTCGGTGTAGTTGTACCCGCGCCGCAGGATCTTGACCCCATTGTTTTCCTCTGCCGAGGCCAAACGCATGTGCGCCCTGGGATCGATGACCGGTTTGCCATCGGCCATTGCCTGAAAATCCGGGGTGTCCTTCTCCGCCGTTCCGGTCAGCGGCGCACCCTCGAGCTTGGTCCGGCCAAAAATACGCTGCTGGTCGCCGATCGGGTCCTGATCCCAGGTCTCGATCAGCATTTGAATCTTGCGTGCCACCAGGAAGGACCCGCCGCGCAGCCATTCGGGTGCTTCTGCCCCGCACCACACATGCTTTTCAAAGTCGGCCGCATCGGTGATGTTCCGCGTACCGTCCTTGAACCCCATCAAGTTTCTCGGGGTCGACTGCCCGGCGCCGGCCGACGCCCGGCCAAACCCGAGCGCGGTCCAGGACAGTGTGAAGACACCCTGCCCGAGCCGCGCGAGGTTCCGCACCGCGTGATACGCCACTTGCGGGTCATCCGCGCACGACTGCACGCACACCTCGCCGCCGGTGAGTCCGGGCTGTAGCGCGTCGCCCGGGAACGCGGGCAACTCAAACTCGGCCGGTTTGAATTTCTGCAACCCGAGCGCATCAAAAAACCGCGGACCAAACCCGAGCGTCAACGTCAGATTCGCGGCCGGCAAATCGGTTGCCTCACCCGTGTCCGGCGGGATCGCATCGGTGCGCTCCGGTTCGATCCGACCAATGGCCGCGCCCTGGCTCATCCGCTGCATCGCCGCCGACCAGCGCGCCAGCACTCGCTGCACCGCAGCCGGATCCGCGGAACTCAATCCAAAAGAGGCAAACACCAGGTTGCGTTGCGGGGGCGTGGCAATACCCGCTTGGTGCTCACCATAAAAGGGTACGACGGCGTTGCCTCCGCCCGCAGGCGCCTGGCCTTCCTGAGCGCGCGAGGTCGAAGCAAAAACCGTGGCGGCACCGGCGAGGGCACCGGCGGCCGCACTGCCCAATCCGGTGCCGATGAGTGCGCGGCGGGAAAACCGCCCCGCGGGTTCGCTACCACGGTTTGCCTCGGTGTTCTCACTCATCGGGCGGTCGCAACCTTTTCGGCAATACGGGCCATGGGCGCTTGCAAGCTCTGGATGGTCGCGGTCAGTTCGGCGCCGTCGCTCGCCCGCAACTGTGGGGTGTACCGCTGGTAGCCGCCGAGTTCCGACGAATCCTTGTAACCATCCAGCGTGGTCTTGACCTTTTCAAACTCGGCGTCAATGGTCTTGGTCAGGGGTTCATCAATCTTCGTGAGCGCCGGGCGCAAGTAGACGAAAGCTTGCTCCGCCCCCTCCACGTTTGCCGCGAAATCCACCAGGTCAATTTGGCTGAAGATCTCCTCTTCTCCGGTGATCTTGGAATTCTGAATCTCTTCCAATAAACCCGAAGCACCGCTCGCCAAGTCCTCCGGCTGGTAGCTCAGATTCTTGGTCTCGTTCAGAAGTTTTTCGACATCCGTGACCAACTGGGCGGCGTTCTTCTTTGTCGCATCGGTGATCTTCTTGGTGGTAAAGATGTCCTTTTCAATCGTGTGGAAGCCGGTCCAGGTTTCCCCTTCGGCAAGGTCGGCTTCGCGCAGGTCGATTGCGGGGTCGAGGTCTGGGAAGCTCTCGGCCACCGGTTCAATGCGCTCATAGAACGGGCGCGCGGCGGCATACGCTTGCTCGGCGGCAGCGACATCGCCGGAGTCGACGGCCGCTTGTAGCTCTTTGACCGCCGCCACAGCAGATTCGGTCTGGGCGCTCACGTATTCCGCGTAGCCTTTCGCCCCCTCGTCCAGGAGCCCCGCGATGGAACTATCGGCGGCGACCTTGCGCTCACCGGTCACGGTGAAATCGACGCTCTCCGGGCTCGCCCCGGGGCAGTAGATCTGGTACGTGCCCGGGTCCAAGGTGACGGTGAACGTGCCGCCGGTCAGCCCGGGTGCGATGTTCTCCCGCTCGCCGAGGATGCGCTTTTCGCTCAACAGTTCCACTTCGCTCAGGGCCGTGGAGTCCTTGTTCTCGGTGCTGAAGGTGACCGGTCCGGATTCGGCGCTCGCAAAGTCGGGGACGCACTGGTCGCTGCCGTCCTTGAGTTGCATCGTGACCTTGACTTGGGAGGCGCCCTCCGTCACCGGCGCCTTATCCCCGGACGCGTTAGCCCCGCCACCGGTGGTTTCGGCGTTTGCTCCGGCGGAACAGCCCGCCAAGAGCAGGGCGGCCAGAGGAACTGTGGCGAGGGCGAGGGAACGGGGGCGAACAGACATGGACATGGGTCAGCTTTCATTCAAAGGGGGAGTGGGTGTGATGGGGGTGTGGTGCCTTGTACCGGGCAGGGCGAGCTTTATTGTCGGGACACGTCGGAGCGTCGCGCCCGCCGTGCGGCAAGCAATGCGGCCAGTGCGCTGAGCGCCAGGCCGCCAGGCACCACGAACAGCCACAACGGTGATTCGGTCTTGATATCTCGGGTGGTGTTGACCCACTCGAGCGCTTCGGCGGTGGCCGCATCGGTGCTGTGCCAATCCTTACTGGGCACTGAGTCGCTCGCGCTGTCCGCCCCGGCAAGTTGCCCCATGACGCTCACCGTTTTCGGAGCCGCGAGGCCGCCGCCAGACAGTGCCAGCGTGGTGGGGTGGGTGGACTGCGCTCGAATGAGCTGTCCCTCGACAACCCACGCTTGCGTCACCTCTTGGCAGCTCAGGGTTGCTTTGAAGGGGCCCGGTGTGCGCGCACTATTCAAACCCAGCGGCAACCGTCCGCCATTGGCATCCGCGATCTGATCGAGGCTCACCCTCGCTGTGCTGGTCTCGTTCACACCGGCACACTCCGAAGGTGGGGCCGAGCCCTCGGAGGGTGCGGGCGCGTACAGCGTCCCGTCGAGTCCCTCCACCTGGGCGCTGCCCTGGGAGATGAGCGGCAGAGCATTCACGGTCTGTACCGGTGAATGGGAGGCCGGCATGGCTTGGCGGGCATCGCCGTCGAACATCAGGGAGGAATCGCGGAAGGAAACCTGTCCGGCATTATCTGTTGCCAGCGGAATGGGGGAGCGGAGGGTCACGGTGAGAGTCGCGGCACCGGCAATCAGGAGGGCAAGCGCCCCAAGCGTTGCGGCCGCGATGCGCAAGGAGCGAACGCGGGTGGCAGCGGGTTGCCCCACGCGGCGCGGCCAGGTGCACGCAAGGAGCACCGGCACTACGTAGAGGAGCCAGACGGTGATGTCGAGTACCCGGACATCGGCAGGAATCCCGAGGATGCCGGAGAACAGCGCGCCGTGGATGCTGCCGTAGGGCATGAGCCAGCTCAGGTCAGCGATTTGGGTTTGCCCGAATTGGAACCACCCGGCAGCGACCGCGCCGCGGAAGGCGTTCACGAGAATCCCGCCGGCGACCAGCACCAGGAAGATCGCGCTGATGGAAAAGAAGCGGCCGAGGTTGATCTTGATGGCGCCGCGGAAAAACAACACGCCGAGAATCACGGCCGCAGCGATGCCGATGACGGCGCCCAAGGTTGCCAAGAGCGGACTGGTCGCGGACTGATAGGCCGCCAGCAGGAAGAAGGAGGTTTCCACTCCTTCTTTGAGCACCGCGAGAAACGCCATGGCGGCCAGTGCGATCGCCGAGCCCTGCCCAAGCGCCTGCGTGGCGGCGGTTTCGAGTTCGCCCTTGAGGTTTTTCGCATGGGTGCGCATCCACAAAATCATGGTGGTGACCATGATCACAGTGAGCGCGCCAATGATCGCTTCAAGGGCCTCTTGCTGCTGCTGCGGGAGTGACTGAGCGGTGAGCTGAAGGACCACCGCAACGCCGATCGACACCGCTATCGCAAGCGCAACACCGGCGGCCATCGGCTTGAGGCTTGAGCCGCGGCGGCGCAAAAAGAGCGCGATGATGCCGACAATGAGCACGGCTTCCAGGCCCTCGCGGAGCCCAATCACCACAGTTGCAAACACAGCGACCTCGGAAAAATGATTAGGTATGCCTTACCAAACTTAAGGCTCGCTTAGAGTATCACCGGATGTGCGCACCAAAGCAACATGACGTCAAGGGAAAAGGAAGGAACGGGCTCAACGGGCGTACACTGCTCAACGTGTCAGCTTCATCCGCCCCTCATGCCTCTCGTCCCGATATGCCCTTCATCGTCGGCATCCCGCTTGCCGTCCTCGGCGGCCTCGCCATGCCGTTGCAGAGCCGTATCAACGGCGCGCTCGGCACCAAGTTGGCTGACGGTCTGGGCGCCGCGCTCGTCAGTTTCGGCGTCGGGCTCGTGTTGATGATTCTGCTGAGCGTCCTCTCGGCGCGCGGACGCGCCGGATTCAAGCGCATCGCCCCGGCGGTTCGTAACGGCGAGTTGCCCTGGTACTACCTCTTGGCCGGCGGCATTGGCGCGTACTTTGTGCTCAGCCAAGGCCTTGTCGCCGGGATTCTCGGGATCGCGCTCTTCACGGTGGCGGCGGTCACCGGCCAGTCCGTCGGGGCGCTCTTTGTGGACCGGGTCGGGCTCTCGCCGGCGGGTAAACGCGCCATCACCCCGATGCGTGTCATCGGCGTTGTGCTGACCATCGCCGCCGTGCTCTGGGCCGTCTCGCCACGCCTTCAGGCCGGGCATGACATCTCATCCTGGCTCATCCCCGTCCTCATGCCCTTGACCGCCGGCATGCTCATGGGAATTCAGCAGGCGTTCAACGGCACGGCCACGATTCATTACGGCACCCCCATCACCACGACCCTCATGAACTTCATTTCCGGTACCGCGATCCTCGCGATCTTTTGGGGCATCAAGGTCGCAGTCAGCGGGCTCGGCAATCCGCTGCCCACCGAATTTTGGTATTACTTGGGCGGCCCGCTCGGCTGCCTCTTCATCGGTCTCGCCGCGATCCTGGTGAAGCACCTTGGCGTACTGCTGACCGGGCTCGGCATGATTGCCGGCCAACTCATCGGCTCGCTCGGGCTCGACCTCTTCTTCCCCACCCCCGGCACCATCGTCGCCCCGGCCACCATTTTCGGCACCCTGCTCACCTTGGTAGCGATCGTGCTCGCCTCGCTCCCGTGGCCCGGAGCGATCAATCCCTTCCGCAGGCGCGGCTAAGTACCCCGCTTACCGGTAACCTAGGAGTACGACGGCGATGATCGCCGTCGTGCTTTTTGCTCACCTTTGCCCCACACCCAGTGGCGCGAAAACCGAAAGGACGCCGTTCATGGCCGCAAAATCAAAACTGGACGCCATCACATCTCTTGCCAAGCGCCGCGGATTTGTTTTTCAGGCCGGTGAAATTTACGGCGGATCGCGCTCGGCCTGGGACTACGGCCCCTTGGGTGTGGAACTCAAGGAAAACATTAAGCAGCAGTGGTGGCAGACCTTTGTGCGCGGCCGCGAGGACATGGTCGGGCTGGATTCCTCGGTCATTCTGCCGCGCGACGTGTGGGTGGCGTCCGGGCACGTTGAGACGTTCACCGATCCGCTCGTCGAGTGCACAAACTGCCACAAGCGGCAGCGCGAGGACCACCTGTTAGAAGCGTTTGAGGCCAAGAAGGGCCGTCCGGCCACCGGCATGGAAGAGATCACCTGCCCCAATTGCGGTGTGACCGGCAAGTGGACCGCGCCGCAACAATTTTCCGGCCTGCTCAAGACCTTCCTCGGGCCGGTGGATAACGAGGAGGGGCTCAGCTACCTGCGCCCGGAAACCGCGCAGGGCATTTTTGTGAATTTCTTGAACGTGGTGACGACCTCGCGGAAGAAGCCGCCCTTTGGCATCGGCCAAATCGGTAAGGCGTTCCGCAACGAGATCACCCCCGGTAACTTCATTTTCCGCACCCGCGAGTTTGAGCAAATGGAAATCGAGTACTTTACCGCGCCCGAAGACGCGGACCGGTTCTTTAAGGATTGGGTGGAGGATTCGTGGAACTGGTTCACCGATCTGGGTATTAATCCGGAGAACATGCGCCGGTTTGACGTCCCCGAAGAGGAGCGGGCGCACTACTCGGCCGGCACCATCGATATTGAGTACCGCTTCGGGTTCCAGGGCAACGAGTGGGGCGAGCTCATGGGTATCGCCAACCGCACCGACTTTGACCTCTCGAGCCACTCGAAAGGTTCGGGAACCGCGCTGCAGTATTTCGACCAGCAGGCCAATAACCGGTACACCCCGTATGTCATTGAGCCCTCCTTCGGGTTGACCCGCTCCATGATGGCGTTCCTGGTGGACGCCTATGAGGAGCAGGAAGTCCCCAACGCCAAGGGCGGCACCGATACGCGCACCGTGTTGCACTTGGATCCGCGCTTGGCGCCGGTCAAGGTTGCCGTGCTGCCGCTCTCGCGCAATGAGGCCTTGAGCCCGAAAGCCCGCGAACTGGCGGCCGATCTGGCCCGGAACTGGAACGTCGAGTTTGACGATGCCGGAGCCATTGGTCGGCGTTACCGCCGCCAGGATGAAATCGGCACCCCCTTCTGTGTGACGGTGGACTTTGACACACTGGAGGACAATGCGGTCACGGTCCGCGAGCGCGATTCCATGGCGCAGGAGCGCGTGGCATTGGATCAAGTGAAGGGCTATTTGGCCGCGAAACTCACCCGCTAGGAGGGGCTCATGGCCGTGGAATACCGCGAGTTTGTGACCGGCGACGCCGAAGAACTCATGCAAGTGTGGGGTGCGCCGGACTCGGTGTTTTCCGCGCGCTTCCGCTCTGAACTGGTGCCTTCTGGGGATTCGCCGTGGATCCGCTCGCTCGTGGCCACCGATGACGGTGTGCCGATTGCCGCCGGGGTCATCTACACCAACGCGATTCACCCGGGGCGCTACCCGGCCTACGTGGAGGTATGGAGCGAGCGTCGGCGCGAGAGCATCGGGTCCGCGCTGTTGGCGGAGCTTCAGGCGCTTGCTGCCGGTGGGCCCTCGGGCGCTTTGGGGTTGACGGCGAAGCTTGCCGAGGGGAGCGCCGCGGTGCCCTTTGCCGCCGCCCGCGGTTTTGACGTGGTGCAAAAGTCCTGGGTGTACGTGCTGGCGCCCAGCTCCATGCCGCAGCCGCAAATCACCGAGGGTGACGGGCCGCAGTTGGAAGAGGCGCTGCTGGGGTCGGTGGAACTGACTGCGCTGGTACAAAAGTTTTACAACGCGGTGCACGCCTCCTGGTCGCCGAGCGATATCAGTGTGGGCCAAGCGCAGGGCCTGTTCTTGGGCGAGGCGTCCGGGGCGAAGGGCGGGATTGTGTACCGCGACGCCCCGGCGAGCGAGGGCGGAAAGATTCAGGCCTTTGCGATCAGTTACGAGCGGGCGCCGAAGTCGCTGGATTTATTGGCCGATGCCGATGCGGTTGACGCTCTTGAGGGCGGGGCGGATGCGGTTCAGCCGGCCGACCTGTTTGTCGGCTACGATCCGGATCTCTCCGACGCCGACGCCGAGACCGCGCTCAGCGCACTTCTGGCACTGGTGTCCTATAAGGACCCGGTACAGATCGAGGTCGATGAGGCCATGACGCCGTTCATGAGCATTGTGGATCGGCTGAATGCGGTGGGAGCGTTGACTCCGGCGGACGCGACGTGCCTGATTGTGGCGTCTTCCGGGTCTGCTGGCGGCCCGAGTTAGACCCATAACGGTTATGGGTCTCCTGGCCGGTGACTTGAGACCCGCTTCGGGCGGCACTAATTGAGAATGAGTGTCAATAGCATTTAGGCTGGGGTCATGGGATCCCACCACGGCTCTGAGGCGCCGCTCACCGAGGAACAGCGGCGCAATCGGTCCAGAGCCCAACGGCTTCTGCTTGCGGTTCTGATCCCGATAGCCCTCGCCACCGCAGTCGGTGCCTGGTTGCTGTGGCCCTCGGCCGATCGCCCCGATTTCCAAATCAAGGACCCGTATGCCACCACGACGGGCATCAGCGTCGATGAGGGAGAAGTGGTACGCACCGATCGCGGGGTGTGCCCGTCCTCTCAGGTTTCCGGAACGGACCCGCAGAGCGTGGACCCGGCGACCCAGCCGCAGTGTTTGATTGCCTACACGCGTCCGGCGGCCGGGGGATTCGATGTTGCGGTGGAAGTCAGCCGGGAAGTCGAAAAGGCGGATGCGCCCGATGTGGGGGACCGGATCAAGTACCTCAATTACGCCGAGGTCGCCGGGCCCGGAGCGTCCGGGTACATGTTCGTGGATTACGTGCGGGATGTGCCCATCATCTTGCTGGCGATCGTGTACGCGTTTGTGGTGGTCGCTGTGGCCAGGTGGCGCGGCTTGCGGGCCATGATTGGACTTTTCGGTGCATATCTTGTGCTGGCGTATTTCATCATTCCGGCCATTATGGAAGGCAAAGATCCGATTCTGGTGGGTCTCGTGGGGTCGATGCTGATCATGATCGGGGCCCTGTACTTTGCGCACGGGTTTTCCGCGCGCACGTCCACGGCGTTACTTGGGACTCTTTTCGGATTGCTCACGATTACCGCGCTGTCCTCATGGGCGATTTCCGCGATTCACCTAACCGGCCTGGGCGATGAGAACACCTATAAACTCATCAATTCCACCGACCAGTTCACCATCAGAAGCGTGATTCTCTGCGGACTCATCATTGCCGGACTGGGCGTACTCAATGACGTAACCATCACCCAGGCTAGCGCTGTATGGGAACTCCATGAGCTTGCCCCGCACGAGTCCGCGCGTCGGCTCTTCGCCGGTGCCATGCGCATCGGCCGGGATCACATTGCCTCCACGGTGTACACGATTGCTTTCGCCTATGCCGGAGCCGCGCTACCCTTGCTCATCATCGTCTCCATGTATGACCCGGGGTTCACCTCCAGCCTTACCGGGGGAGTGCTCGCCGAGGAAGTGGTGCGCACCCTGGTGGGCTCCATTGGCCTGGTGCTGGCGATTCCGGTGACGACGTTCATCGCGGTGCTGGTCGTCAAGGCGGTCTCGCCCCGCGCCAGCGCGCCCAGTGACCTTGCACCCAGTGACCTCGCCGCGCCCACCCGTTCCGGGCGTCACCGCCGCTAACCCCTCCACCGTGTCGCATCCCCGCACCGCACTCCGAGAGCCGCACACAACGCAATTTTTGCGGTAAGGGGATGCGAAACGATGAGAGAATAGACGGGTGCTCACCACCGAATTACCCGCAAGAACGCTGTCTCTGCCCCCGCTCAAGCTCGGCCCGCTGACCATCGATACCCCGGTGGTCCTCGCCCCGATGGCCGGGATCACGAACACCGCGTTCCGCCGTTTATGCCGCGAATTCGGCGGTGGCTTGTACGTCGCGGAAATGGTGACCTCGCGTGCCCTGGTGGAGCGCAACGCGGAGTCGATGCGGATCATCTCGCATGACGAAGATGAGAAGGTGCGCTCGGTACAGCTTTACGGTGTGGAACCGGTCACGGTCGGAGCCGCGGTCCGCATGTTGGTTGAGGAAAACCGCGCGGATCACATCGACCTGAATTTCGGCTGCCCCGTCCCCAAGGTCACCCGGCGCGGCGGCGGCTCGGCGCTCCCGTGGAAGACCGAGCTCTTCACCTCGATTGTGCGCGCAGCCGTCACCGAGGCGAGCCGCGGCAACATTCCGCTCACCATCAAAATGCGTAAGGGTATCGACGAGGACCACTTGACCTACGTCGAAGCCGGGAAGATTGCCCGGGATCTCGGCGTCGCCGCGGTGGCGCTCCACGGGCGTACCGCCGCACAGTTCTACTCGGGGCAGGCGGACTGGAACGCGATCGCCACCCTGCGTGAGGCGCTGCCGGATGTGCCCGTGCTGGGCAACGGGGACATTTGGAGCGCCGAAGACGCCATGGACATGGTGGAGCAGACCGGGGTGGACGGTGTGGTCATTGGCCGCGGCTGCCAGGGACGGCCGTGGCTCTTCGGCGACTTGATGGCCGCCTTCGAGGGCTCCTCTCGCCGCTACCGGCCGAGCCTCGGGACGGTCGCGAACGCCGTGTACCGGCATGCCGAGCTTCTCGTGGAGACCTTTGGCGAGGAGCAAAAGGCACTCCGCGACATCCGCAAACACATGGCCTGGTATTTCAAGGGATACGTGGTCGGTTCCGAGCTTCGCCCCAAACTCGCCATGGTCCCGGACCTCGCAACCCTGCGCGAGCTCTTGGATGAACTCGATTCCGAATCGCCCTACCCGGGTGCCGACGCCGAAGGCCCGCGCGGTCGCGCCGGTTCCCCCAAACGTCCGGCGCTCCCCGAAAATTGGCTTGCCTCCCGCGAACTCGATGCGCAGCAGAAGTCCATGATCTCCGCCGCCGAACTCGATGTTTCCGGGGGCTAGCACGCAGGTTATACACAGGAGCGTTCCGAACGCCTCACCCGCGCAGCACAACAACTAGGATGGCAGGGTGCCCTCTCTCGACTTGCCCGAACAGCCGTTAACCGCCGGATACACCACCGCGGACGAACAGCGCTGGGTCGCCGAGCCCGCCAAAAAGGTGTACCGCACCAACTTTGAACGCGACCGCGCCCGCATCCTGCACTCCTCGGGGCTACGCCGCCTCGGCGCGAAAACCCAGGTCGTCTCCCCGGACACCGATGACTTTGTCCGCACCCGGCTGACCCATTCGCTCGAAGTTGCGCAGATCGGCCGGGAAATCGGCCGCTCCCTCGGCTGCGATCCGGACGTGGTGGACGCCGCCTGCCTCTCCCATGACCTCGGCCACCCGCCCTTCGGTCACAACGGCGAGTCCGCGCTCAATGCGGCCGCCCACAACATTGGCGGCTTTGAAGGAAACGCCCAGACGCTACGGCTGCTCACCCGCTTGGAACCGAAGGTCGTCGCCCCGGACGGCACCCCGGCCGGGCTCAACCTGACCCGCGCGAGCCTGGACGCCGCCAGCAAGTACCCGTGGTCCCGCGAGGACGCGCCCATTATTCACGGCCACCGCACCGGCAAGTTCGGCGTCTACGCGGATGACCTCGACGTCTTTAACTGGGTCCGCGAGGGCGCACCGGAAGGACGTACCTGCATCGAGGCGCAGGTGATGGACCTCTCCGATGACATCTCATATTCGGTACATGACGTCGAGGACGCGATTGTCGCCGGGCACGTCCAGCTCAAGTGGCTCCAGCACGCCGATCACCGCGCTCGCGTGGTCGGCTACACCCAGCAGTGGTACCTGCCGCACACCGATCCGGCCGACATCGAAGCCGCCCTCGCTCGGCTCGAGGACAGTGAAGCGTGGGTCAAGGAATCCGATGGTTCCCGCAAGGCTCTCGCGGCGCTGAAAAACATGACGAGCCAGCTGATCGGTCGGTTCGCCTCCGCGGCGCTGGGCGCCACCCGCGCGATCTACGGCCCCGACCCGCTCACCCGCTACGCCGCTGAGCTCGTGGTCCCCGAGGACACGGCTCTGGAAATTGCGGTCATGAAGGGCCTGGCAACCACCTTCGTCATGACCCGGGACGAGCGCCAGCCCGTGTATGAGCGCCAGCGCGAGATCCTCACCTCCCTCGTCAACCAGTTGTTCACCACGGGCGAGAAATACTTGGAGCCCGCCTTTGCGGCGGATTGGCTTATGGCGTACGACGACGCCGCTCGCCTTCGCGTTGTCATCGACCAGTTGGCGTCCCTCACCGATGTATCGGCCCTCGCTCTGCACGAGCGGCTCATGGGAAGAAACCGTGCACTGTGGTAGTTAGGTGCTGGTGGAGGTGGCATGGCCGGGCTGATTAAACGCGAAGACATCGATGAGGTGCGCCGCCGCACCGACATCAAGGAAGTAGTGGAGTCCTACGTCTCGCTGAAGCGTGCAGGGGTGGGATCCTATAAAGGCTTGTGCCCTTTCCACGACGAACGCAGCCCGAGCTTCAATGTGCGCCCGCAACACGGCACGTATCACTGTTTCGGGTGCGGCGAAGGCGGGGACGTCATCGAATTCTTGATGAAGTTAGACCACACCTCCTTTTCCGAAACGGTGGAAAAGCTTGCCGGGCGCATCGGGTACGAGTTGCACTATGAGGACGGCGGCAGCGGCCCGAGCAAGGAGGAGCACGGGCGACGCCAGCGGCTGTTGGACGCGCACAAAATCGCCGACGAGTTCTTCCAATCCCAACTCGGCTCGCCCGAAGCGCTCGTGGCCCGGCAGTTTTTAGCCGGCCGGGACTTTGACCGCGCCGCCGCCGAACAGTTCAGTGTCGGGTATGCGCCGCAAGGGTGGGACTCGCTCCTGAAAGTGTTGCGCGGACGCGGTTTCCGCGACGACGAGCTCAAACACACCGGCATGTTCTCTCAGGGCTCCGACGGCTCACGCATGTACGACCGTTTCCGCGGCCGGCTGATCTGGCCAATCCGCGACATCACCGGGCAAACCATCGGGTTCGGTGCGCGCAAACTCTATGACGAGGACCAGGGCCCCAAATACCTCAACACTCCCGAGACGCCGCTGTATAAAAAGTCTCAGGTGCTCTACGGAATTGACCTCGCACGCAAGTCCATCACCACTTCCCGGCAGCTGGTGGTCGTCGAGGGGTACACGGACGTCATGGCCGCCCACCTTTCCGGGGTGAGTACCGCAGTCGCCACTTGCGGCACCGCTTTTGGGGCGGACCACATCCGGGTGGCACGGCGCCTCTTAACCGATGACGGTTCCGGCGGGGAAGTGATCTTCACCTTTGACGGCGACGCGGCCGGACAGAAGGCGGCGCTCCGGGCGTTCAAGGAAGACCAGCGTTTCTTGGCGCAAACCTATGTCGCGGTGGAGCCGTCCGGGGCGGACCCGTGCGACTTGCGCAAGTCCGGGGGCCCGGAAGCGGTACGCGGGTTGATCGAGGCGAAGCGCCCGCTCTTTGAATTCGCCATCAAGGCCTCGTTCGCGCAAATGAACTTGGACACCGGCGAGGGGCAGCTCAAGGCGTTGCGCATGGCGGCACCGGTCGTGGCGCAGATCCGCGACTCGAGCCTCCGCCAGGTTTACACCCGGGAACTGTCCAAATGGTTGGGCATGCAGTTTTTGGATCACTCCCAAGTGGAGCGAGCGGTCGCCCACGCGGTGAAATCCGGCGCGAAACCGGAAGTTCCGCCAGAGAATGCCCAGGTTCGCCAAGAACCCGGGGGCCATGAGGGTGAGGCGAGTGTCGCCGTCGTGCCTCAATTTGAAAAGCCGAACATGGCGGACCCCAACGTGCGGCTGGAACATGATGCGCTGGTGGCGTTGCTGCAGTATCCGCATCTGGTGACCGAGCAGCAGTGGGGGCAATTTGTGGCCGCTCCGCTGAGCGTGGAGGCGTTTGCGGCGGTGCAGTCGGCGATGAAGGGCGCGAGCGTGTACCGGGGGAGCGGGACCGATTGGATTGAGCATGTGCGCGCCGGTGTGCCGGATGTGCTGGCCGGGTATGTGACGCGGCTGGCGGTCACGCCGCTGCCCACGAGCGATGAGCGGCGGCTCGGCGATTACCTGCTGGGGCTGCTCAAGAGCCTGATTGCGGCGCGGATGAACCTGGAAAAGGCGCGGATGCTCTCGGAAATGCAGCGGCTGGACGCGGTGGCGGATGCTGCGCGGATCACCGAGCTGAACCGCGAAATCTATCAGCTGGAGTTGCGGCGGCGGACCTTGCGGGAGCAGTCCTCGTAGGGTGTTGGGCGGCGCGGGGCTGTGGGTGCTGTCCGATTTCGGAATCGGCCGCGGATTCTGTTAGAGTTTTATCTGTTGTTTTCCCCCGTAGCTCAATTGGCAGAGCATTCGACTGTTAATCGAAGGGTTACTGGTTCGAGTCCAGTCGGGGGAGCCAACGGCCCCGGAACCCGCGTGATTCCGGGGCTTTTTCTTTGCCTTTTGTGAGTGGCTGGACCCAAAAAAGGTCCCACCGGGAAATAACCACGGCGCCCGCAACGCTACACCAGCCATGAATGTTGACATCTGGTCTGATATTGCCTGCCCTTGGTGCTACATCGGAAAGCGCCGCTTCGAAAAGGCGCTCGCCGATTTCCCGCACAAGGACCAGGTCAACGTCACCTGGCACAGCTTCCAACTCGACCCGAACCTGCCCGAACACTTCGATGGCACCGAGGCCGAATACCTCTCAGCACGCAAAGGCATGCCGATCGAACAGGTCGAGGCCATGTTTGCGCATGTCAAGAGCGAAGCCGCAAAGGAGGGTCTCGCTTATGACTTCGACGCGCTCAAGGTCGCCAATAGCTTCCTGGGGCACCAGTTATTGCATCTGGCCCAAGAAAACGGTCTCGGCAGCGAGGCCAAGGAAGCTCTCCTCTCCGCGCACTTTGAACACGGCAAGGACATTGGCAGTGTGGATGAGCTGGTCGCGATTGCCCAACAGATCGGCATGGACCCGGTAGCGGTTCGCAGCGCCCTCGAGATCAATTCGAAGGCCGAGGAGGTCCGTGAAGACATTGCCCGGGCCGGGCAACTTGGCATTCAGGGCGTCCCGTTCTTCGTGTTCGACATGAGCCTTGCGCTTTTCGGTGCACAACCGGTCGAGGTTTTCCGCCAGGTTCTTGACGAGGCTTGGGCAAAATCGCCGAAATTGCAGATGGCTAACGTGCCCGGAGCGCAATCGGGCACCGCTAACAGCGCCGAAAACCAGGACCCCAACGTCTGCGGCCCCGACGGCTGCACCATCTAAACCAGCCGAACTAGCTGAGCCAGCCAAACCAGCTAGAGCAGCGACCCCTGCGACGCCACCGGCTCCATCAATTCGGGCCCTTGATTCCGCGGGTTCCCCACCGCTTTCCCGACCTCATACCAGGACAGCTCCGGCTGGTTGTCCACGGCGTCCTGCAAAATTGCGGCGACCTCATCGGGCGAATCGATCGAGGGGTCGAGCCACGCATCGCGCAAATTCGGTGGCATGATCACCGGAATGCGGTCATGTAGCCACTGCATCCGTTCCGGCGCGGGCGCGGTAATGATGGTCATCGATGCGCCCCATCGCGAATTGTCCTCATACAAACACGCGAACGTGATCATGGTGTCCGGCAGGTACACAAAATACGGTGTCTTGACCTTGCCCACGGTTTGCCACTCGTAATAACCAAGCGCCGGTCCAAGAGCACGCCGGGACTTGAATGCGTTGCGAAAGGACGGCTTTTCCGCCACTGTCTCCATCCGCGCGTTAAACGTCCGGGAGGCAAAGGACGCTTCTTTCGCCCACGCAGGCAAAAGCCCAAAGCGCGCATCAAAGGACTCGCGCTTGCCGCCCACATCGCGAATGGCCTGCACAATCTGCGTCGGCGCGACATTGAAGAACAGGAAGTCACGCCAATTGGGGCGTTGAAAGAAGTCCGGGTCCAAGGCCAAGATCGCATCGACATGATCCTGCTCGGCCCGCGTCTTTACCGTGACAAACCGTCCGCACATGTTTCCACTTTAAGCCCGGCGCGGCTCAGCCTTTCCCGCTACCCCTCCAGCGCCGGCACCGTCCACGGCCGGATAATCAACCACAAACACGCCGCCGCGGCCACGATACACAGGAACATCACCGAGCCCATCGCCGCCACCGAGATCCCAATCGCCCCCACAATCGGAGACACGATCCCGGACATCCCAAACGTGATCGCGCCCATCAAGGACGCAGCGGTCCCGGCCTGCGCCCCGTTATTAATAAGCGCCAACACCTGGACGCACGGGAAGGTCGCGCCCGCGCCAAGAATGTAAAACCACAACGGCAGCACAACTCCCCAGAGCCCCATCTCGGCGCGATCTAGCACCACAATCAGTCCGGACATGACCAACATCAAGCTGGTCGACATGATCAGCACGCGCGCCACACCGATACGCCGAATGAGCCGCGAGGACGTCTGCACGCCGATCATCACGGCGAGCGAATTGATCGCAAAGAACAGCCCAAAACCAATTTCGGAGAATCCAAATCCTTCCCGGAACAGGAAGGACGCGCTGGAAAGATAGACAAAGAGCGCACCAAAGTTGAATCCACCCAGCAGCACCACGCCCACATAGATTCGGTCGCTCAACACGGCCTTGTACCGCTGCCATGCGGTCACATCGCCCACCGCACGTGCCACCCGGGGCCGCGTCTCGGCAATCAGCGTCCACACCGCCACTGCCATCACCGCACCGTAAATGCTCAAGAACCAGAACACCACCGGCCACGGCGCCACGGCCACAATGACCGAACCCAACAGCGGCGCGATGATCGGCGCCAAACCGGTCACGAGCGCCGAGTAGGAGAGAATCTTCACCAACTGATTGCCGTGAAACAGGTCGCGAATAATCGCCATCGCCACCACGCCGGACCCCGCCGCGCCGATACCTTGCAGCAACCGGAACACGAGCAGCATTGTCACGTCGGTCGAAAGCGCGGCGCCTACCGACGCCACAATGTGCAGGGTCGTGGTGATCTTCAGCGGCAGAATCCGCCCCACCTTATCCGAGAGCGGCCCCATAAATAGCTGCCCGGACGCAAAACCAATAATGGTCGCGGTCAAGGTCAGCTGAATCGCCACATCCGAGACACCCATGGAATCGCGAATCTCCGGGAACGCCGGCAAGTACATGTCGATCGTGAACGGCCCGAGCGCGGTCAGCATCCCCAAAATAATGATCAGCCGGATTTTCTCGGGGCGAGTCATGGCGTTGCCGGGGGAGTCAAAAGAAGTCACACAACATCCTAGAAAGACGCGAAAAAAAGAGGAGTGAGCCAAGAGTGATTGGCGTTCCCCATTCTATCCGATTAGTTCACCGAGGAAACTACCGCACGCGCCCAAGAGGTGTGAAATGATAAAAGTCTAGGAAACTGTGTAGGTTATTCGGTTCAGATTCGGAGTTTGTTTATGAGCACCCCCACGCGAAGTGGAGCACCTAGCCGCCGAACCCCGGCGCTCACGCACCTCACGCAGGACATGGCGCACCTCGCACCGCGCCAGCTGAGTGACGAGATCGCACTGGCGAAACTCGAGCTTCAGGGCACGGCTAAACATTTCGCAATCTCCGGTGTCGCGGGCGTCATCGCGCTCGCCTTCCTCGGTTTGCTCACCATCGCCCTGGTCGTCGCCGCGATCATGGGCCTCGCGACCATCATGGCCCCATGGCTCGCCGCGCTCATCGTTGCCGCCGCGTTCCTTGTCATCATCGGCATTGTCGCCCTGATCGCCTACCTCAACGTAAAGAAGGCGCTCCCGGTCCCGCCCATCGAGGCAATCCGCGGCATCAAATATGACCTCGGAGTCATCCGCGCCGGCAGCAATTTTGATCCGGCCACCTTGGATGAAAAGAAGAACAACGGCGATACCTCCGAAGATTCAGACGGCACCGAAGGTGCCGAAAAAGACGGGGACGAAGAACCCAAAGAGCCGGCACCCACTCGTGAAGAACTGGAGAGCCGCCTCTCCGAACGCCGTGCGCACATGGTTCAGGTTCGCGATGGCCTCGGGCGCAAGCTGGATGTCAAGGCCCAAGCCGAAGACTTGGCGCAGGAGGCCAAGGATCGTGCCGATCATCTCAAGAGCCAAGTCGTTTCCTTCTTCGATTCCGGTTCCAGCGCTCAATCTCGCACCGATGCACAAGAATTTTTGACCGAACGGTGGAAGCCGCTCGCTCTTCTCGGAGCATCGCTCATTGCCATCGTGGTGTGGACCGCAAAACTCTTCAAGTCAAAATAGGATGAGATCAGCGCCGCGCCATCACCGCGGCACCAGGATGTCGAGGAACAACTTGTGGGGAGGTGAATGGTGAAACTCATCGGTGCAGGCGCCCGTGACGGGGTTGAATTGGTAGAACGCAATACGTTCTGGACCATCCCCAATTTCATTACCGTTCTCCGCTTTTGCCTGGTCCCCGTTTTTGTGTGGCTTATCGCCCAGGAAAATTATGGGGCCGCGGTGATTGTCCTGGTGGTGTTGGGCTCCACCGACTGGGTGGACGGCTATTTGGCCCGCCGGCTCAATATGGTGTCTTCGGTCGGTAAGTGGCTGGACCCGATGGCCGATCGCCTGGCCCTCATCATTGTGGCGATCACCTTTGTGGTTTCGGGTATTGCTCCGCTGTGGCTCGTGCTCAGCATCGTGATCCCAGATGCGATCCTCATTATTAACGCGCTCGTCCTGTTCCGCGGAAATCCCAATCTTCCGGTCAGTGTTCTCGGCAAAGTGCGCACCGCGCTATTGCTGATCGGCACGCCGCTTTTGTTGCTGTATCGGGTCCCCGGATTCCAGGCGGAATGGTTGAATATTACCGCGCACGTCATCTTGATTATCGGGTGTGTGGGGCACGTGATTGCCGCCGGTGATTACTTGATAAAGGCGTGGCAAAAATACCGTGAGGAAGAATCTGCATGACCTTAGTGGCCATACTCTTGGCTCTCGGCGGCGCCGTGGGGCTTGCCATCGGGTCTCAGCGCCAAGGATCGGCAGTCAAGGCGAGCACCGGTGGACTGGACCTCGGCTCGAAAGGATTCACGCGCTTACTGCGTAATCCTCGCTGGTTACTCGGACTCTTCCTGCTGGTGGCAGGAATGGCGATGAACGCCGTCGCACTTGCCATTGCGCCGTTGACCGTTGTTCAACCGATTGGTGCCATAGCGTTGGTGATTACCACCTTTGTCAACGCGAAGGATCAGGGCATACGGCTGAATCGCATGACCATTGTGTCGGTGATTTTGTGCGTGGTGGGTAGCGCCGGTTTTGTGCTCTTGGCGGTCACGGCGACGAGGGGCAAGGAAGCGACGAGCGTGCAGCAGGAGCTCACGATCGTTGTGCTGGTAGCGATTGTGGTGGCGTTGTTCGGGTTCTTAGCGTTTACCTTCAAGCGCCGGATGAGCGCGTTTATCTACATTGTGGGTGCCGGTGTTCTCTTTGGCATGGTGGCGGTGATGACCAAGATCATTGCCTCGCACTTACTGGACCCGAACGGCCGGACGTTCCTGAACATCCCCATCTATTCCGTGCTGGCGATTGCGGCGGCCGGGGCGCTGGGTGCGTGGTTCGTGCAAAGCGCCTATGCGCTGGGTCCGCCGGACCTCGTGATTGCCGGCCTCACGGTGATCGATCCGATGGTCGGAATAGCCGTGGGCATCATCATATTGAATGAATTACGCCCCGATGTCGCGCCGGTCTCGGCGATTGGCATGGTTGCGATGGGAATCGTTGCTATCGTAGGGGTCATTATGTTGTCCAGGCATCACCCCGATGTGCTGGAACGCAAGCGAAAAGCACGTAAGCGTGCCTAAAACGCGCGTGCGGAAACGGGTCCGATCGGCCTGAAGCGAAGCTCGCGCAGAAGAACACCCGAGGAATCCGTTTAGTGAGCGAGCAAGCTGCCAAGAAACCGTTGAAAATTTTGATTGCTGCGGACACGTATCCGCCGGACGTCAACGGTGCAGCGCAATTTTGTCGACGACTCGCGCTGGGAATGAGCGGGCGCGGCCACGAAGTTCATGTGCTGGCTGCGCGCAACAATAAGGGGCCGAGTTTTACCGAGGTGCGCCCGGAGGCGTATGTGCACCGGTTGCGTTCGCACTCCATTTTCACCCACCCCACGTACCGGTTGTGTCTGCCGTGGGAGATCACCGGGGAAATCAAGGCGCTTTTCGATAAGGTGCAGCCGGATGTGGTGCATATTCAGTGCCATTACATGATTGGTAAGGCCGCGATCGAAGAGGCCACTCGCCGCGGTATCAGGGTCATTGCCACCAACCATTTCATGCCGGAAAATCTCAACCCTTTCCTGCCCTTCCCGGACTGGTTCTTGAAGATCGTGGCCAAGAACTCCTGGCGAGACATGGGCAAGATCATGGGCAAGGCCGCCGTGGTCACCACCCCAACCCCGCTTGCCGCCAGGGCCATGCGCGATCACGCATTCTTGCACGAGGTGATGCCGCTCTCCAACGGCATCGACGCGGCCGCCTATGAGAAGAAGCCGGGCGAAAAGGTAGAAAAGAACCCGTACCCGACGGTGCTCTTTGCCGGGCGCATCGCCGAAGAGAAGAACATCGACGTGCTGATCGACGCAGTATCGAAAACCGATCCGGCCCTCAACATTCACTTGGAAATCGTAGGCGGGGGAGAGGTCCGCCCCGCGCTGGAGGCACAAGTGGAGCGTTTGGGGCTCGGCGGCCGGGTAAAGTTCTTGGGCATGATTCCGGACGAAGAGTTGCGCGAGGCCTACCTGCGTGCCGACCTCTTTGTCATGCCGGGGACCGCGGAACTGCAGTCCTTGGTGACTCTGGAGGCGATGAGCGCGTCGACGCCGGTATTGCTGGCGGACGCGATGGCTCTCCCGCACTTGGTCGATGAGGGCGTCAACGGCCACCTGTTTACCCCCGGCGACTCGGACCAGCTGGCAGGGCAGATCGAGGAATTCTTCCGCTCTTCGCATCAGAAGCGCTCCGCCATGGGCCGGGCGAGCCGGAAAATGGTGGAGCCGCACTCCATCGCCTCGACGCATGAGGTTTTTGAGAAGCTCTATTACGGTGAGCCGGTCACCTTTGACTTCCCGGACTATTCGCATCACGCCTGATGTGTTCACCTAAAAGACACCTGAGGTTTCGCTAGCTAGACACCTTGATTGTGAAGACTGGTTCTGCCCGTTCGCTCACAACTTTTGAGGAATAGCTAAAAATGAAATTTCTGAACCGTTCTGCGGCCGCGCTCGGTGCGGCCGCATTGCTGGCGGCGACCATTGCGGTACCGGCAGCTAACGCTGAGGGTGACTACACCCAGCACGGTGGTGCACAGCGCAACACCGGCGACATGACGCAGCTTTTGCGCGATTCCATCCAGGACCGCCCCGCCAAGAATGTCATCTTGGTGATTGGCGACGGCATGGGTGACTCGGAAATCACCTCGGCCCGCAACTATGAAAAGGGTGCGGCTGGCCGTTTCGACGGCATCGACGCTCTGCCCATCACCGGCCAGTACACGACCTACTCGCTCTCCAAGGAGAACGGCAAGCCGGACTACGTGACGGATTCGGCCGCCTCCGGCACCGGTTGGGCCACCGGCACCAAGACCTACAACGGCGGCATTTCCGTGGATTGGAAGGGCAACGCCCAGAAGACCATGCTGGAAATCGCCAAAGCGAACGGGATGAAGACCGGCAACGTCACGACATCGGAAATCCAAGACGCGACCCCCGCCGTTCAGGCGTCCAAGGTCACCGATCGCGGTTGTTACGGCCCGGATGAGACCACGGAGGAATGCCCCACCAACGCCCTGGAGAACGGCGGACTCGGATCCATTTCCGAGCAGTTCCTGACCACGCGCGCCGATGTGACCTTGGGTGGCGGCGCCGAGTCCTTTAACCAGAAAGCCAAGGCTGGCGAATACGCCGGTCAGACTCTCTTTGACCAGGCCGATGCCCGCGGGTACAACGTTGTCCGCACCGCGCAAGAGCTGGACAAGGTCACCGAAGCGAACCAGGACAAGCCCGTCCTTGGTCTCTTCAATGACGGCAACCTGCCCACCGGTTGGCAAGGACCCGCCGCGGTCAACGGCGGCGGCTCGCAACCGGGTGTTCGTTGCGAACCAAACGCTAAGTTCACCCCGGAAACCCCGAAGCTGGATGTGATGACCCAAAAGGCCATCGACCTGCTCAAGAATGATGACAAGGGCTTCTTCCTCCAGGTCGAGAGCGCCAGCATCGACAAGCAGGATCACGCAGCGAACCCGTGCGCCCAGATCGGCGAGGTTGTGCAGCTGGACAACGCCGTGCAGAAGGCCATGGACTTCGCCAAGGCGGACGGCAACACCCTGGTCATTGTGACCGCGGATCACGCGCACTCCAGCCAGATCGTTTACCCCGGCATGGACACCCCGGGTCTGACCCGCACCCTCATCACCAACGAGGGGCAGCCGATGACCATCGCCTACGGTAACGCGCCGGAGGGCGAGTCCCAGGCGCACACCGGTTCGCAGCTGCGCATCGCCGCATACGGCCCGGGCGCCGCGAACGTGGCCGGCTTCACCGACCAGACCGACGTGTTCTTCACCGTCACCGGGGCCCTTGGCCTGGATGTCAACGCACCGGTTCCCACCCAGGAGCCAAGCGAAACCCCGACCGCGACGCCAACCGAGACCACTTCTCCGACCGAGACCGCAACGCCGACCGAGACCACCGGCCCGACCGAGACAGCGACGCCGACCGGCACCGCCACTCCGACTGACGGCGTGATTGTGCCCTCGCCGACCAGCACCAACGGGGGCGGGGGCGGCGGTAGCCTCCCCGACACCGGCGCGATGGCCATCGGCGGTCTGAGCGCGCTCGGCCTCGCGCTCGTCGCGATCGGCCTGATCCTCGCGTACCGTCGCCGCACCACGGCAACCCACGCGTAGTTTCGCCGCATAGGTAAGGAGGTCGGGGAACCGTGAGTTCCCCGACCTCCTTTGCGTGTGCCCACCGTGTGATGCACGACGGCGTTGCTCGCCTGAATTGCGAATGTCACCGCCCGCTCAAGTACTATGGCAAAGGCGCGTTTACCCGCGCGCCGCGGGGCTGTAGCTCAGCTGGTTAGAGCAGAGGACTCATAATCCTTTGGTCCTGGGTTCAAGTCCCAGCAGCCCTACTGATTTTTCCGTGTTGAAACGCTACATTTGCGTGGAGCCTCTGCCTATTCGCGACTTGGGGTGACTTATACCTTGAGTACACGTTCGCGTCTAGACAGGCGGACCATTTTTAAAACTGTTGGGCATCGCATGTTGACTTTTTGAGCCCCCCTGACACCGTTCAAGTGTCACAATCGTGGCAAATTCAATCGATCCAAGGAGTCAAAATGAAGAAGAAAGTTTCGGGCGCATTTGCAGTGTTTGGTTTTCTCATCGCGTCCTTGGGATTTTCCATTCCAGCGGCCAATGCGCAACCAGCTAGCACGGCCGGTTCGATGTCGATGGAGGCCTGTGAACAGCTCGCCATCAGCTACAAGTACGGACGCACGGCCATCCTCTGGAAATGTGGCGCGGAATATCATGGTCAAGTGCTAAATGGTTCGCCTGGCGATTTGATTTATCTCAACGTGGGTGGGAATGGCGCCGGAGGAGTTGTAATTCCGGCTGGCTCGAATACGGCCAACAGCTAGAGCATCGCGTTCGGGTCAGCGCCAGCAGCTTGCGTAGCATTCAATGATCGCCCAGGTGAGGATTTCTGCGCCATTCCGTAGGCACAAAGTCAGCATGAATCGATTGGTGGTGGGTGTTTCCCATGGAGTGGGCAGCACCCACCGCTGTCACGAGTAGAAAGGTCGTTGGATTTTGGTGAGAAGGCTCGCTCTACTTGGGCTGCCAGTCCTGATATTGCTGTTGTGGTTGTTGGTCGTTCGTCCCCCCATCGCACTTGACTACGGCGTATATCGACTTGGCGCGTCAGCGATATTTGGTTTGAACGGCCTCGACGCGAATCTTTATGGACCCACCTTGGGTTACCCAGGTGCGCCCGGTCTGCCTTTTACTTACCCGCCGTTTGCAGCGTTGATATTTCTTCCGATCGCGTTGCTTCCGACAATGGTTGGGTTCACCATCCTGACACTGTGCACCGTTCTAGTTGCGTATTGGTTGGCAAAGACGTTGGCGTCAAGCGTGAGATCCTTATCGGGAAGCCCGAGAAACGGGAAACTCAAGGTGATTCTCATTGGACTTTGGGGCGGACTAGCGATACTGTCCAGCGGACCTTGGCGAGACACCATTGACTTTGGGCAGATTAACGCCATTCTGCTCCTAATGTGCCTATGGGACCTTCTTGGGTCCGCGCGAGGGAACTCGAAATGGAATCGCTGGTCCGGCTTCCTCGTGGGCGTGGCAGCTGGTATCAAACTTACCCCGCTGGTGTTTGGCTTCTATTATCTGGTGCGTCGCGACTTCGCATCACTTGGTCGGATGATCGGAGGCTTCGCCACAACGGTTTTGGCCGCTTGGATTGTGGCGCCGAGCCTTTCGCAGGACTATTGGTTGAGTGTCATCCTCGATCCAGGGCGAATCGGGAACTTGGGGTATGCCGACAACACGTCAATTCGCGGGACACTCATGCACCTTGCTTTTCCCGCCGACCTAGTGACGACGTTGTGGGTAGCCCTCTCGCTGATATTGGCGGCCGTTGCGGGCCTGTGTATTTTCAAGACAAAAAAGCATGGCCCGTACGTCGGTGTTGCCTCAACGGCGTTGTTGATGCTCTTGGTTTCGCCAGTCACGTGGTCACATCATTGGGTCTGGTTGCCGCTGATTGCTTGGGGCTCATATGTACTGCTGTCGACACAAAAACTGCCAAAAGTTCTTGGATGGACAACGGGTGTAATAACCGTCCTCATGGCAATCGCGTTCTGGATCTCACCGAAGTGGATAGCGTTTCTGAGCGGGTCCAACGCCGATGGTCAGATGAGCGAACTTTCGATGTTGCTGGTATCGATTGGTTCGATTTGTGCGTATCTGTTATGCGTACTGTGGGCATGCGCACTTCTTGCATCCCGCCGAAGTTCGCTCGCGTACGATGGCCCTTTCGAATCGCCACCAACCCATGTAATCGTTCGTGCCGGTGGCGGTAGTTCTCCGCGATAAAGTCAAATGCGCTGTATGCCCGGGTGGACTCCGCTTCGATTTCCTGGGCTTAGTTCGGCGTCCGATTCCGCCAGGCCGCCAGGTAGGCAACAATCGCGATGATCATCAGGATGCCGAGCACAATGGTGATCGGCGCGGGCCACGCAAAGGCGAAGGACAGCGCAAGCAACACGATCGAAGCCAGCGCGACAACCCCCAAGACTGTTGATTTGTTCTTCATGACATACTCCCTTGTCGATACTCCGGATTGGATTCAAAACCAAAGCGCGCGCCATTTTCCCACGCGGTGCGGTCATTGCCGTAAGCCGGATATCCGCCGGCGGCTTTGAGGATATGACTCAAGTGCATGAGGTTCCAGGACATGATGGTCACGTTGCGGTTGGTGAAATCATTATCGAAGCCGACCCGCGTACCGTCGCCCGCGACATCCCCGTAACTGGGGCCCGGGCCGATTTCGCCGATCCACCCGGCATCGGCTTGCGGCGGGATGGTGAAGCCAATGTGTTGCATCGAATACAGCAAGTTCATTGCACAGTGCTTGACGCCATCCTCATTGCCATCGATCAGGCACCCGGCTACTTTGCCATAGTTTGCTGACTGTCCGAGCGAATTCAATTCCGCGGAATTGCTGTAGAGACGCTCCACGAGTTTCTTTGTGATGCTCGAATTGTCGCCAAGCCAGATCGGCCCGGCAATGACCACGATGTCGGCAGACTGGACCTTTTTCGCAATCTCGGGCCACTCATCTCTCTCCCAGCCGTGTTCGCGCATGTCCGGATACACGCCGGTTGCAACGTCCAGATCCACAAAGCGCAGCGACTCGGTCTCTACCCCGGCACCTTCCATGATGGCCCGGCTCTTATCAATCAGCACCTGAGTGTGGCTCGGTTCGGGCGAGCGGGTCAACGTGCAGTTAAAGAACAGGGCAGTCAGGTCGCTGTAGTCCGGGGGAGTAGGAGACTCATCACTCATGAAACCAACACTAGGCCAGTTTCCCCGCCGCGGTAAGAGTTCCCGGCAACGCGCCTTCCTCACCCCCAGACATGCTTGTGTTCCAGATCACAACGTGGCATTCTAAAGTCCAGAATTCCTGAACAATCGGTCAGTAAATACGGCCGCATCACAGCACCCGTAACCCAGGAATTCTTGAGGCGAAAGCGAGACAACGATGTCCCAAACCGCGCAAACACGCGCCCGAATGTCCGGCGAGGACCGCAAAGTCGTCGTCGGAACAATGGTCGGCACCACGATCGAATGGTACGACTTCTTCATCTACGCCCAGGCCGCCGGACTCATCTTCGCGCAGCTGTACTTCAACCCGCTCGCCGACGAAAGCCCGGGCCTTGGCCAGCTTCTCTCCTGGGCATCCATCGGTATCAGTTTCCTCTTCCGGCCCTTAGGCGCAGTCATCGCCGGACACCTGGGTGACCGGCTGGGCCGGAAAATCACCCTCGTCTTGACCCTCGTGACGATGGGTGCGGCAACCGCGCTGATCGGCCTCTTGCCCACTTACGCGGTCATCGGCGTGTGGGCACCGATCCTCCTCATACTCTTGCGCATCCTCCAAGGCTTCTCCGCCGGCGGCGAATGGGGCGGCGCCGCACTCATGGCGGTAGAGCACGCGCCGGAAAACAAACGCGGATTCTGGGGCGCGTACCCGCAAATCGGCGTGCCGCTGGGCATGATCCTCGCGTCCACCATGGTCTTTGTCTTGAACGTCACGCTCGGCTCGGAACAGTATCTCGCCTGGGGGTGGCGTATCCCATTCCTCGCATCCGTGGTGCTCATCGCGGTCGGCTACCTGATCCGCCGCGCGGTCGCCGAAAGCCCGGTCTTCGCCGAACTCCAGCAACGTCGACGCGAATCCAGCGCTCCACTGGGCGAACTCTTCAAGCACCACACCCGGCCGGTTATCCTGACCGCGCTCATCTTCATCGGCAACAACGCAGCCGGCTACCTCTTGATCGCGTTCTTCTCCGCATACGCCACCCGCACCCTCAAAATGGAGAGCGGGCCGGTGCTGCTGGCAACCCTGCTCGCCTCCTTCGGCTGGCTCATCTTCACGCTTTACGGCGGCGCGCTCTCGGACAAACTCGGTCGCGTGCGCACGTTCCAAATCGGCTATGCGCTGATTTTCGTCTGGATGATCCCGCTCTTCCTGCTGATCGACACGAAAAACATCTGGGCCTACGGCATCGCGCTGTTCCTCTTGACGCTGGGACTCGGGCTCTCCTACGGCCCGATGTCAGCCATGTACGCCGAAATGTTCCCGCCCCAAGTGCGCTACTCCGGGGTCTCGATCGGCTACGCGCTCGGCGCGATCCTGGGTGGCGCATTCGCCCCCCTGGTCTCCGAATGGCTCCTGGGACAAACCAAATCCTCCATCTCGATCGCCATCTACATCATGGTGCTCTGCGCGATCTCCTTCCTCGGGGTCACGCTGGTGAAGGAAACCCGCGGCACCAACTTGCGCGTCGCCCAAGATTCTTAAAAATGAAGTACGACGGCGCGTGGTCACCTTTTCGAGCGAAAGGTGACCACGCGCCGTCGTACTTTGTGTATCCGCGGGCTAGCCGATCGGTTCCATTCCGGGAATCAGCTTGGCGCGCGCAATCGCGTTCCAAAGCTCAATGAATCCGGTGGTCAGGTAGAAGACCGCGCAGAGGCCGAGAACGAGGTTGGTGTACCACTTGTTGCGCCACTCTTTCGGGGTGTTCTTGCTGTTGAGCAGCACGAGCAGCGTGATGGCGAGGAATGGCATGAAGAGGGCGCCGAGCACACCGTAGACCAGGATCAGTTGAATCGGAGACTTGATCAACCAGACAATGATCAGCGGCGGGATGGTCAGCCAGAAGATGTAGAACTTGTAGTAACTGCCGCCGATTTCGGCACGCGGATCGCCCTCGGGGAGCTTTCGCATGCGGCCCCAGAAGTCCGCGAACATGAGCGAGACGCCGTTCCAGACACCCAGAAGCGAGGAGAATGAAGCGGCGAAGAAGCCGATGAGGAAGATCGGGCTGATGATCGGGCCGTAGCGTTCGGTCAACACGGTGTTCAGGTCGAGGAGGCCCTTATCACCGCTGGCGACCGCAATGTTTGCGCTGTAGAGCAGTTCCGCGCCGACAATCAGCATGGAGATCACAAAGATGCCGGAGACGATATAGGCAACCGCGTTGTCGATGCGCATGACACGCATGAACTTCGGGGCAACCCAGCCCTTTTCTTTGAGCCAGTAACCATAGGCGGCTAGCGTGATCGTGCCGCCTACGCCGCCAGCCACGGCCAGCAGGTTGAAGATGCTGCCCTCCGGGATCGAGGGGATGAGGCCGGCCAAGATGTCGCCGATGTTCGGGCCGACAATTATGGCTAGACCGACGATCACGACAAACATCACGCCGACGAAGAATGCCGTGACGCGCTCAAACAGGGTGTAGCGCCCCGCCCAGACGAGCGCCGCGCCGACGAGTCCGCAAATGGTGCCAAGCAATGGGACGGGGACGCCGGGGAAGAGAGTGGCGAGCGGTATTGCGGAGGATGCCATTGCCGTGGCGCCGTAGACGAAGCCCCAAATGATGATGTAGGGGCCGAAGTAGAAGGCGGTCCAGCGTCCGACTTTCCGCCAGCCCTCGTAAATGCTTTCTCCCGTGGCGAGCGTCCAGCGTCCCACGCCTTCGACCAGGACGATCTTAATGATCACGCCCATGACGACGGCCCAGAGTAAGGCGTATCCGTATTTTTGGCCGGCAATGAGGGTGGCGACAATGTCGGCGGCGCCAATACCGGTGGCGGCGACGATCAGGCCCGGGCCAATGAGTTTCCATTTAGGTGTCTCAAGGGAGGAGTCGTTGTGCGGTGAACTCATGAGTTTCCTTCTTGCTGAGGACGGAATGTGGTGTGAATCACGATATGGAGCTTTGACCTAAGCCTAGGCGGTGCCTGTCGCACTGGAAAACACCGTGGCACTGCGGTATGTTACTCATGAGTAACTTGGCTATCGTTGATGGTGGTCAGTGTGGACTGCGCACCGGCGGCGGAGCGCCCATTGTGATGGAGGCACCTGTGGCGAAACAGGCTTTAGATACCAGCAATCTTCCGTTCGACAACGGCGACTTTTACGAGTTTGAAGCGCTCTTGAGCGATGCCGAGCGTGGGAAACTGGCGGATGCGCGCGATTTCTTGGACAAGGAAGTGCGTCCGATCGCCAATGAGTATTGGCTCAAGGCAGAGTTCCCCATGGAGCTCATTCCCAAGATCGCCGAGCTCGATGTCATGTCACCGATGCATCGTCAGGGCCACTCCGCGCTCTATGCGGGATTGCTGCACGCCGAGTTCACCCGTGCCGACACCTCGGTTGCGACGTTTATGGGCGTGCACGACGGTTTGTTCACCGGATCGATCGAAGCGCTCGCTTCCGAGGAGCAAAAGGCGGAGTGGTTGCCGGACATCTACGCCATGAAAAAGATCGGCGCCTTTGGGTTGACCGAGCCTCTCGGCGGATCCGATGTTGCCGGTGGCACGCGGACCACCGCTGAGAAGCAGGGCGATACGTGGGTCTTGAACGGGGCGAAGCGGTGGATTGGCAACGCGACGTTCTCGGATTGGGTCGTGATTTATGCCCGTGACGTGGCGGACAACCAGGTCAAAGGGTTTTTGGTGGACACGTCCCTGCCTGGGTATGCCGCATCCAAGATTGAGAACAAGATTTCGTTGCGCTCGGTACAAAATGCCGACATCACTCTCACGAACGTGGAAGTTCCCGAGCACTTCAAGCTGGCCGGTGCCAATTCCTTTAAGGATGTCAACAAGGTGCTCAAGGTGACGCGCCTGGCCGTCGCGTGGCAGGCCGTGGGGCAGCAGATGGCCGCGTTCGAGGTGGCACGGAAGTACGCGCTGACCCGCGAACAGTTTGGCAAACCCATCGGCGCGAACCAGCTCATCCAGGAGCAGCTGACTCAAATCTTGGGCAACACTGTGGCGTCGATGGGGATGATGGTGCGCCTGGCGCAGCTGGAGGATCAGGGCATTGCCCGCGATGAGCAGTCCGCTCTCGCAAAGGCGTTCACGACGGCGCGCATGCGGGAATCTGTGGCCCTGGGGCGAAGCATCCTGGGTGGAAACGGCATCGTCACCGACTACGAGATGGCCAAAATCTTCACCGACGCCGAAGCGATTTACTCTTACGAAGGCACCTACGAGATCAACACCCTCGTCGCGGGACGAGCCATTACCGGAATGGCCGCGTTCGTGTAGGCGTTCGCCGCGCAACTTATGCGCA
This sequence comes from Haematomicrobium sanguinis DSM 21259, assembly GCF_000688395.1. Taxonomy (GTDB): domain Bacteria; phylum Actinomycetota; class Actinomycetes; order Actinomycetales; family Micrococcaceae; genus Haematomicrobium; species Haematomicrobium sanguinis. The sequence continues at coordinate 241,479 of NZ_JIAG01000003.1, forward strand.
ATAGACGTGGCCGCCGGTGAGCATAAACACTTATGCTCACCGGCGGCCCCTTTCCGTGAGCATAAGTTATTGGGGGTTCGCGGGCTACCTTTACAAAAAGACGAAAACTGTAATACTTGTATGTATGAGTGCGGCACGTACGAGTCGAGGCACCAGCAGGGAGCAAGCGGTTGAAGCCGCCTACTACGCATTCGCCAAGAACGGGCTGGAGCGCACCGGCATGCAAGACATTGCACGGGAACTCGGGAAGACGCGTCCTGTGGTGTACCGTTTCTTCACGGATAAGAATGACGCGTTCCGCCAAGTGACTAAACATCTGCTTGATCGCACGCTGGCGGTTGCTCAGGCCGCCGCTCGGGGCCAGGGCACACCAGATGAGCGGATCTTCGGTGTTCTCGATGCCAAGCTCACCCTTGCGGTGCGCATTCATGAGGCGAGCCCCCATTTCGGCCGCGCTCTGTTGGCCGAAGACACCGGGCTCGTCGCCGACCTTGCCCGCGACTACATGGCAGCGCTCGGCGCTCTGCTGGTCGAGATACTCAAGACCGAGATGCCGCTGATGCCCTCGCGGGAGCTCAGTATTATCCTGCTCGCCCTCACCCGCGGTCTCGAGGATGACCTGAGCGATCCCGCGGGCACGCGCGCACAACTCAGACTCGCCATCTCACTTCTCGCCCGCCCCTAACAGCCTCACATCAGTAAAGGACCGGTCAGGATGTCCACCCGCGAAAAAACCTACGCCGACCAAGAGGCGTGGCGCGATCTCCAAGAATTCCTTCCCGTACGTCTGCGCTTAAGCGAGGCGAACCAGATGCCGACCGAAGAATTTTGGACCTGGAACTCTCATCAAATCCACCTCGATCGCTACCCAAATCCGGAGGCGCCAGCTAGGGTGCTACTGCATCACGGGGTGGGCACGAACGGACGCCAAATGACACTCATCCTCGGGCGCACGCTTGCCGAGCGGGGGTGGGACGTGAGCTCAATCGACAATCTCGGATATGGAATGACGAAGGTCGCCGAGGGTGCAAGCTACACGTATGAGGATTGGGTGAACATGGTTCTGGACTACCTCGCGTACATGAAGAGCGAGGATGGGCGGCCCATCGTTCTCTATGGGCTCAGTGCCGGCGGCATGTTGACCTACCACGTCGCGGCGGCCGCTCCGGCGGGAACCCTCGCGGGGATCGTCGGCATGACCTTTTTGGACCAGCGACTTACGCAGGTGCGCCGCGACACCGCGCACGATCCACTCACCGCACTCATTGGGCCCGTCGTGATGCGGTTGCTGTCCAAGACTCGGCTCGGCGACATCAAAATACCCATGACCCTCGCGTCCAAGATGTCGGCGCTCGCCAACGACCCGGGGGCCATGAAGGTGTTCCTCAAGGACAAGACAAGCGCCGCGAACTCGGTTCCCATGCGCTTCTTGGATAGTTACCTGAATTATCAGCCCGCACTCGAGCCGAAAGAATTCGCCGCGTGCCCCGTTCTCTTGACCCAGCCCGCCGAGGACCGTTGGTCGCCGCTACAGCTGAGCAAGCCTGTCCTAGACGCGATCACCAAGGTTCCGGTGGAGACGGTTTTATTGGATGGCGCCGGCCACTTTCCGCTGGAAGAACCAGGCCTTACTCAGATGCAAGATGCCATCGATGAGTTCATCCGCACGGCAACGAAAGTCCGGTAGCGGACTCACCGGCTTCGGCTAGTCGACGTCTTGGACGAGTTCCTTGAGACGGCTGGAAAGACTGATAAACATCGAGTAAATGTCCACGGTTTCGCCCGCTTCGACGCGGCGTAGGATCATCGGCAACGGGTTGACGATCAATGTCGTTTCACTGCGATTGAGCGCAACGTATTCGCCGTCCTCGTCCTCGACGCTCACCCAGTCCAGCCCCACGTCCTGCGCGAGAGCGTCACCCAAGCAGGCGCCGAGAGCAATGAGATTACCTTCACTGATGGTGAGGTCTTCGGTCTGGGCCAAATACGTGTTGATAATGGCAAGCTTGACGCTCAGCTCTTCATATTTTTGCTGTTCGTCCTCGGGCAAAAACCCCAGGAGCCATTCGCGAAACCGGGCAAGTTCTAGGGCGTCTTCGGGCTTAAGCGGCACGATCGTGTTGCTCATGCTCCGACCCTACTAGCCATTCCACGGAAGCAACACCGACGGTCTCGTTTCCCGCACAAATTGCAACGGGTTGACGTACTCACCGTCCTCACGTGCGCCCCAGTGGATGGCAGATTGTCCGTCGTGCAGCATTGCGGCTACCGTGCCGATCACCTCCCCTCGCAACACACGGTCGCCCACTTTCAGTTCACTCTCGACCGGTTCATAACTGGTCAAGACGCCGTTGTCATGGCGGACGCTGAGCACGGGCCGATCCACCACCACGCCGACAAACCACACCGTCCCATCGGCGGGCGCCAGCACTTCTTGCCCAGCGCCCGCAGCCAAGTCCACGCCGCGATGCCCGGGCATCCAGTTCTTGGGCGGCTTGTCGAAATCTCGAACCACCTCGGGTACAGGGGAGAGTGGCCACGCCCAGCCTGCGGGAGCGCCCACGCCTGCGAGGGCGGAACCGGTTCCCACAAGAACCAGGGCAACGCTCACGAGAAGGCCCGCTACCAAGGCGAGGTGCGTGCGGATGTCGGGGACACGCCGTCGTGCATCATGAAAGGAAATTGCCGAAGCCATGGCACCAGGGTGAGCGCAAAGTTCCCTTGGTGCCAGCGCAAAATGTGCCTTTGTGGATAACTCGCGGGAATCGGCGGCCTGTGTAGGAGCATCCGGTCAAGTGGCGCCCAAGAATACGCTAGAATAGATGCAGCAGCTACGGCTGACTACGCGCGCCGTCATGACGGTTGCACCCTGTGGTCCACCCCGGTGGATGGGGCGCGGCACACGGCGCTAGGAAAATAACCATCAAAATCGCGCGATTTTTCGCGCCACAAAGGAGATACGGCATGCCCGTAGTAACTATGCGCCAGCTGCTGGACAGCGGCGTTCACTTTGGTCACCAGACCCGCCGCTGGAACCCGAAGATGAAGCGTTTCATTTTCACCGAGCGCAACGGCATCTACATCATCGATCTGCAGCAGTCGCTGTCCTACATCGACCGCGCCTACGAATTCATCAAGGAGACCGTTGCTCGCGGCGGTTCGGTGCTGTTCGTGGGAACCAAGAAGCAGGCCCAGGAGGCCATTGCCGAGCAGGCCACCCGCGTGGGCCAGCCCTACGTCAACCATCGCTGGTTGGGCGGCATGCTCACCAACTTCCAGACCGTTTCCAAGCGAATCTCGCGCATGAAGGAACTGGAAGAGATTAATTACGACGACGTAGCCGGTTCTGGTCACACCAAGAAAGAACTGTTGCTCTTGAACCGCGAATTGGTGAAGCTTCAGGCCAACCTCGGCGGTATCCGCAACCTCACCAAGACCCCCTCCATCCTCTGGGTTGTTGACACCAAGAAGGAGCACCTCGCCATTGATGAGGCGCGCAAGCTCGGCATCCCCGTGGTCGCGATTCTGGACACCAACTGCGATCCGGATGAGGTCGACTTCCCGATCCCGGGTAACGATGACGCGATCCGCGCCGTCAACCTGTTGACCCGCGTTGTTGCCGACGCCGTGGCCGATGGCCTGCTGGCTCGCAACAAGGGCGGCGAAAGCGCCGAGTCCGCCGAAGAGCCGATGGCCGAGTGGGAGCGCGAGCTCCTCGAGTCCGGCAAGGCCGACGACGAGACCGTTGCCGAAACCGTTGTCGAAGAGGGCGCCAAGAGCACCGACGCCGCCGACGCCGTGGCCAACGAAGCCTCCATTGCTGAAGTTGAAGAAGCCGCTGAAGCCGCTGGCGAGCCAGTAGCCGAAGAAACCAAGTAACAACACTGGGGGTGGTGTGGGTGAAGCGCCCACACCACTTTCCATGTTCAGACCACTGCACATATTTTTTGAGAAGGAGTTGAGATGGCGAACTACACTGCAGCCGACATCAAGGCACTGCGCGAGCGCACTGGCGCCGGCATGATGGATGTCAAGAAGGCACTCGACGAGGCCAACGGCGACGCCGAGAAGGCCATGGAATTGATCCGTATTAAGGGTCTCAAGGGCGCCACCAAGCGCGAGGGCCGCTCGACCGCCGAGGGTCTGGTTGCCGCCAAGGTCGCCGACGGCGCTGGCACCATGATCGAGGTCAACTGCGAGACCGACTTCGTGGCAAAGTCTGCCCCGTTCATCGAGTTCGCGAACAAGGCGCTGGACGCTGCTGTTGCCGCCGGTGCCGCCGACGTTGACGCGCTTCTTGCCGCCGAAATCGATGGCAAGCCCGTTTCCGAGGCCGTTATCGAAGCCGGGGCGTTGCTCGGCGAGAAGGTCGATATCCGCCGCGTGGCCCGCGTTGAAGGCGCCTTCGTGGACGCGTACCTGCACAAGACCTCGAAGGATCTGCCGGCCCAGGTTGGTGTGCTCTTCGGTGTGGATGGCGACGCCCCCGAGGCCGCGCACGATGTTGCCGTGCACATTGCCGCGTACGCCCCGACCTACATCACTCGCGATGAGGTTCCTGCCGACCTGGTGGAGAACGAGCGCCGCATCGCCGATGAGACCGCGCGTGCCGAGGGCAAGCCGGAGCAGGCACTGCCGAAGATCGTGGAAGGCCGCCTGACTGGTTTCTTCAAGGAGAACGTGCTGCTCGATCAGCCGTTCGCCAAGGACCCGAAGAAGACCGTGGGCGCCGTGCTGGAAGAGGCCGGCGTGAAGCCGACCGGTGTGGCACGTTTCCGCGTTGGCGCCTAGCCATTTAGGGTAGGCTCAAGCCAAGAACGCGAGAAAAGGGGGTGGACACTACCTGTGACCACCCCCTTTTCTCATGCCATCATTTACTACACTCTGCTACTGCACAGTGCATACTTCACACTGCAATCGTGACCCGGGAGGACACCCATGACCGACACTCTTGATACGCCCAAGCGGCGCGTACTCCTCAAACTTTCCGGCGAGGTCTTCGGCGGCGGCAGCGTGGGCGTCGATCCCGCGACGGTGCGGGGCATCGCCGAACAAATCGCCGCGGCGGCCGAGGAAGTGGAAGTGGCTATTGTGGTGGGTGGCGGTAACTTCTTCCGCGGCGCCGAACTGTCCCAGGCAGGCATGGATCGGAGCCGTGCGGACTACATGGGAATGCTCGGAACGGTCATGAACTGCCTGGCCCTCCAAGACTTCTTGGAGCAAGAGGGCGTCGAGACCCGCGTGCAAACTGCGATCACCATGGGACAGGTTGCCGAGGCGTACATTCCGCGCCGGGCGATCCGCCATCTGGAAAAGGGCCGTGTGGTCATCTTCGGCGCCGGCGCCGGGATGCCCTACTTCACCACCGATACCGTTGCCGTGCAGAGGGCACTGGAAGTGCACGCGGACGAGGTACTCGTGGCCAAGAACGGTGTGGACGGGGTGTTCTCCGCTGATCCCAAGCTTGATCCCACCGCCACCAAGTTCGATCACCTCACCTATGAGGAGGCAATGCGCCGATCACTGCGCATTATGGATCAGGCCGCATTTGCGATGTGCCGGGACAATGACGTGAAAGCACTCGTGTTCCAGATGGATCTAGAGGGCAACGTGACCCGTGCCATTAATGGTGATGAAATTGGTACCCGCCTGACGAACTAGGTGACATAGACTCGCCGGTACGAGGTTCCGCGGGGTACCTCGAGACCGATGCTATTTGGGGGAATCATGTCGGGTGGAACTTTAGCCGGAAGCTCGTCTCAGCCGGCCACGAACAAACGGGTGCTGGGGTGGGGCCTCGTTGCCCTGATCGTAGTGCTACTGATCGCGTTGCCGCTCAGCTTGAGTGCCATCGGAAATGCCCAGGCGGAATCGGGTCAGGACGCCGGGGTGTGGAACCTCGTGGGCGCGGCGGGAACGTACTATGCAACACCCGTCGGAGTTGTCCTGGTGGTCATGTATTACCTGATTTTCACGGTGCGCCAACTCTCGCGGAAGACCATTGCGCGGATCGTTGATATCACCATTCTGCTTCTATTAGCGCTCTCCGTCGCGGCGTTGGCTTTCCTCGTCATTGTGAGCCAAACGACCGGGGGAGGAGAAGCAGGGCTCGGCCTTGCCATCTATGTCGGCTTGGTCCCGGCCACAACCGCGGTCTGGATCATTGCCGCACTCCTCGCACTCAAGGCGATCGCGCTCAAAATCTATCCGGCCCCGGAGCGCGCCGAATCGCGATAGCGCCGCCTGAAACCTCACTCGCGCTCCGATAGGATAGACCGGGAAGAGAAACCGACGCGCTATTCGCAGTCATCCAGCAGTCATCAAGGAGTAGAAGTGATCGAGGAAACCCTCGCCGAAGCTAAAGAAAAGATGGACGCCTCCGTGGAGTCCGCCAAGGAGAACTTCTCCTCCGTGCGCACCGGCCGCGCCAACCCCTCGTTGTTCGCCAAGGTCATGGTGGAGTACTACGGCACCCCCACCCCGTTGCAGCAACTCGCGTCCTTCCAGAACCCGGAAGCGCGCACCCTCTTGATTCAGCCGTTCGATAAGAGCGCCATGAAAGACATTGAAAAAGCGCTCCGCGACTCCGATTTGGGAGCCAACCCGTCCAATGACGGCAACGTGATTCGCGTGGTCCTTCCCGAACTCACCGAGGAGCGCCGCAAGGAATACGTCAAGCTCGTCAAGGGCATGGCCGAGGACGCGAAGGTCGCCGTACGCAATAACCGCCGCAAGGCCAAGGAAGCAATCGACAAATTCGTCAAGGACGGCGATGTCGGCGAAGACGAAGGCGCACGCGGCGAAAAGGAACTCGATTCCATCACCAAGTCCCACGTTGAGAACATCGATGAGCTGCTGTCCCGTAAAGAAGCGGAACTGCTCGAAGTCTAATGAGCACCTCCAGCTCACCGCCTGCGGCCAACGCGGCCAACTCGGCCAGCGCGGCCAACGCGGCCAGCCCGGGGAAGAAGGCGTCCCGCGCTGGCCGTGATTTACCGGCCGCAATTGGAGTCGGGCTGACGCTCCTCATCGTGGTGCTCATCGGCATCCTTTGGGTGCCCTGGCTCTTGCTGGTGGTCGTGACGGCGGCAGTGAGTTTCGGCGCGTGGGAAGTCGCCCGCGCATTGCGTTCGCGCCATATCGAGGTCCCGCAAGTCCCTCTGCAAATTGGTGCCATCGGCATACCTGTAGGCACCTGGATCGGCGCGCTCACCGGAATTGGAGCGGAGCAGGGGCTCGCGATCTCCCTCTTCGGCGCGGTCCTGGTCATGGTCCTCTACCGTGTGTTCCTGCCGCGTCGCGACACCTTGCGGGCAGTCATCTCGGGCACCTTTATTTTGCTCTGGGTGCCGTTCCTCGCCTCATTCACGCTCCTGCTTCTGACCGAACCGCGCGGGAACATTCTGTTGGCCACGTTGCTGTTGCTCGTGGTTTCCAATGACACCTTTGGCTACATCGTCGGCTCGCTTTTCGGCAAACACCCCCTGGTGCCGAAAATCTCGCCGAAGAAATCCTGGGAAGGGTTCATCGGTTCAATTCTGGGCGCCTGCCTCATCGGCGTACTCTGTTGTATCTTCCTGCTCCAGACCCAATGGTGGGTCGGCATCATCCTCGCGGTTCTCACCGTGGCCGCCGCCACCACCGGTGACCTTGCCGAATCCATGATTAAACGCGAGCTGGGTGTCAAAGACATGAGCCGCATTCTGCCCGGGCACGGCGGTCTCATGGACCGATTAGACTCCGTGGTTTTCGCCGCGCCGGTGGCGTATCTGGTGACGGTAATTCTCTCCGGTCATTTCTGAGCGATACACTAACCAGAGCCGCTCACCACCCACCAAACCGCCCTAAAACAAGCACAGCGTGACAACCACAGCGCAGTAACGAAAAGGACATCATGGAGGAAACCCGCTCCCGCAAGGCAACCTTTCCCCGTGCCGAGCGCCGCGACTACGGCTATGACGTCAAACAGGTCGATGCCTTCATGGCCAAAGCCCGCCGCTCCTACAACAACCCGGACGCCGGCGCCCCCGTGACCAGTAAAGAAGTCCGCGCGGTCGCTTTTGACCCGGCCAAGGGCGGTTACGAGCCGCGCGCCATCGACGCAGCGCTGGACCGGATTGAGGACGCGTTCGCGGAACGCGAGCGGGATGCGCTGATCGCCAAACACGGGGAAGACCAGTGGTTACAGGGCATCAGCAAGCTATCCACGGTTCTCCGTGCGCGTATGCACCGCCGCCGCGGCGAACGCTTTCGCCGCCCGACCAGCCGCAACGCCATCAGCTACGACGTTGAAGATGTGGACCGGCTGTGCGAAGAACTCCTCAGCTACTTCGAAAAGGACAAACCGCTAAGCGTGGACGTGGTGCGCCGGGCGGTGTTCCGCCCCGCCAAGGGCCGTAACGGCTATGACGAGGCGCAGGTCGACGCGTTCTTGGACCGCGTCGTCGAGCTGATGGCCGCGATCGACTAACTCGCTCGCAAACCCATGAGCACGCGCCCAAATTTTCTGGTCATCATGACCGATGACCAGGGCGCTTTTTCCCCCGGCGATCGCATGCCGGAACTCATCACGCCGACCCTCGATTACCTCGCCGCCACCGGGCGTGACTTCACCCGCTTTTTCTGCGCCTCACCGGTCTGCTCACCGGCACGCGCCAGCCTCCTCACCGGCCGAATGCCTTCGGCACACGGCGTCCACGATTGGCTCCGCGGCACCGAAAGCGGCATCGATGCCTTGGGCGTGCATTACCTTGAGGGACAAAGTACGACGGCGATGGACCTCACCACAGCGGGTTACCGCGTGGGCCACGCGGGCAAATGGCACCTCGGTGACGCGAGGGTTCCAGCCCCTGGGTTTCGCGATTGGTATGCGCATCGCGACGGGGGCGGACCCTACTATGGGGCGCCGGTTATTAAAGACGGCCGGGAGCAGACTGAACCCGGATATATTACCGACGCTATCGGTGACAATGCAGCGGCCATGCTCCGGGCGTGCGCGAGAGGCCCCGAACCCTTTTATCTCCAGGTCCACTTCACTGCCCCGCACACACCGTGGACCGAGGAAAACCATCCCGACGAGTTGCTAGACGTTTACCGCGACTGCACCTTTGACAGCGTCCCCAGGCCGGATCGCGACCCGTGGGCAAACCCGTATTTCGACGCAGCTTTTGCCGACCCGGTCGCTGCGTTACGCGGATACTGCGCCTCGCTCACCGGAGTTGACCGCGCCGTTGAAAGACTGGTCTCGATTCTGGATGAAACAGGCGCCCGAGACGATACATACATCATCTTCTCGTCGGATAACGGGTTCAGTTGCGGGCACCGCGGCTTTTGGGGCAAAGGCAACGGAACATGGCCGTTGAACTGTTGGGATCCGTCCGTCTTGGTGCCGTTTTACGTCAACCGCCCCGGAACGATCGAACCGGGAGTCGATTCCACTCTCACCAGCGCCGTTTCGTTGCGCCCCACCATTCTTGAACTCGCGGGGCTCACCCCGCCGGAGGATCCTCTGGCTGCGGGCACTTCCTTCGCGAACCGCCTCCTCGCGCCACCGGCGGTGGAGCCAGCGGACGCAGAGCCCATTGTCATTCTTGACGAGTACGGAGGCACCCGAATGATTCGCACCGATGCGCACAAGCTCATCGTGAGACGCGATGGCCCCGACGAGCTTTACGATCTTCACCAAGACCCCGGCGAAGAGCGCAACCTCATCGCAACAGCAACAGCAGCATCGCCATCGGACGTCGAAACCACCCTTCGTGATCAACTCACAGAATGGTTTCACCGGCACGCCACAGTCGAGGCCGACGCTTTTACCCGTCCTGTCACCGGGGAAGGTCAAACTGCCCCCGTCTTCGCAAGAACCAGCGACGACGAGCGCTACGTTCCCCGCCCTTTCGCCTAATCCCGCTCCGGCACGTGCAGCCGCGCCAGAATCCGCCCGGCCCGCGAGCTCACCCGCGATCGACTAACCACACAGCTAACTGGTTGGCGCGGGGCAGGCGTCCGGAACGATCGTGTAGCTGTTTTCTGACTCGGTTTGATACCGGGTGCCCTTTTCGTCTTGGAATTCCAAGCGGAACTTGTTGGCTGTGGCGGGGCGCTGTGGATCGTCGATGCTGAACTCAACCAATATCGCGGTGACGTCCCCGCTTCGAGACACCGCGACATCACCGGATTCCTTGTCCTCCCACAGCACCTTTCCTTCGGGGTCGGACTGGTACCACGCGACGCTGAAAGCTGCCGGAATGTTCCTCGCGTCGGGCGCCGAGACCACCCACAGTGGACCGGTTGACACATTCTCGGTATCCACAAAACGCCCGGTAAAACCGCTAAACGTTCGGCTGTCCTCATTAATCATCTGGTAGCTGACAATGGTTGGAGTGCCGCTGTTATCTCTTGGTGAGCACACCTCGAAAAGATCGCCCCCGCCCAGGCTGAATTTGTCGGGCGCAGACAAGGTACATGAACTCAGTGTGAGAACACTAACCAGGGCAAGTGCTAGCGACGCGAACCGCAGGAAATGACCGCTAGATCGCGCCGGTTTGCTTGACAACTGAAGCCCCAATTTCCTCGGTGGCACCCACCAATTGTTCAATATGCGTCGTAGGTGAAACAGTAGTCGTTGCCGAGGACCAGGGGAAGAGTTGCGTGTCAGAGGGGTTTGCTGCCGTCAGTGGCGCGCGGGCCCACCTACTCCGGCACGTGCAGCCGCGCCAGAATTCGTCCGGCCCGCGAGCTCACCCGCGACCGCGTCATAACCGACACCGCCATCATCACGACGAAGGCGCTCGGTACCGTGAGGAGTGCCGGCTGAGCGACCACCCCGGCCAGCACCGGGTTCGCCAGCGACACCCCTGTTGCGCTCAACACCAGCGCTGTGCCGCACAGCACCGCCCCAACACCCATCCCGGCGAGCGCACCCACATCGGTCAGCGACCGCCACCAAATCCCGAGCACCAGCAGCGGGCAAATCGTTGACGCGGTAAACGCAAAAACCATCCCCACCGACCCGGCAAGCCCCTGCGAACCCGTCGCCAACGCAATCGGCAACGGGATCAGCGCTGCCACCAAGGCGCAAACCCGAAAACCCGCCACCGACCCGCGAAAAACCTCCTGCGACATCACCCCGGCGAGCGAAATGACCAGCCCGCTGGTGGTGGACAAAAAGGCGGCAAAAGCGCCCGCGGTGACCATCGCCGTCGTCATTTCACCCCAGATGCCCGGCAATATCAGCGAGGGTAAGAGCAATACCGTGCCGTCCGCATTGCCGGGGCCCAGCTGCTCCGCGTAGGCGCGGCCGAGGACCCCGAAAATCGTCGGAAAAATGTAAAACAGCGCGAGCAGCCCGAGCACAATCACCGTGGTGCGGCGCGCGGAATTGCCGTCCGGGTTCGTGTAAAACCGCACCAGCACGTGCGGCAGCCCGAGCGTGCCGAACAGCAGCGCCACCACAAGCGACGCGGTCGCATAAAAACTCCCTGCGGTGATCTCCGGCATCTCGTAATTGCCGGGATCGGCGAGCGGATTCAGCCCGCGCGCCCCCAGGAACGCGAGCACCAGGATCACCGGCACCGCAATCGCGGTGAGCTTGAGCCAAAATTGGAACGCCTGCACAAAGGTGATGGAGCGCATCCCACCAAAAATCACCGAGAGTACGACGACGAGGATCACCACGAGTGCCCCGACCCAGCTTGGCATTCCGGTCGCCAAACGGATAGTGAGGCCCGCGCCTTGGAGTTGCGGGACGATGTACAGCCAACCGACAATCACGACGAGGACGCTCGTCACGGTGCGAACTCGCGCGGATTCGAGGCGGAAGGCGGCGAAGTCGGAGATGGTGTAGGCGCCCGAGCGGCGCAGCGGCGCGGCCACAAAGAGCAGCAGCATGAGGTAGCCCGCGGTGTAGCCGACCGGATACCACAGGGCTTCGCGACCCGCGGTGACGATGAGCCCGGCGACGCCCAAGAAACTGGCCGCGGAGAGGTATTCGCCGCCAATGGCCGAGGCGTTCCACCAGGGTTTTACGGTGCGGGAGGCGACGTAAAAGTCGCTGGTGGTGCGGGAAATTTTGAGACCGTAGACGCCGATAAGCAAGGTGGCGAGGCAGACGCTGGCAATGGTGAGGGTGGTGCTGAGGGTGTTCATTCGCCGGGTTATTCGTTGGTGAGCCGGTTGAATCGGCGCTCGTTGCGGGCGGCGGCGCGGTAAAAGAGGTAGCCGGAGGCAATGGTGAGCGGATAGGCGAGGAATCCGAGCAGGATCCATGGGAGTGGGATGCCGGCGATCGTGAGCGCGGAAATGTCGGGGAAGAGCGCCGTGAGTATGGGGACCGAGAGTAGAAGGACCAGGAACCCGATCGCAACGACAGCTGCGAGGCGGAACTGGGTGCGGATCAGGGAGCGGACCACGGCGTCCGCCACGGGGGAGTGCTCGTCGAGTTCATCGCGCAAGGTGGCGGGTGCGTGGTTGGTTCGCGCGCTAGGGGGTGCGGTGACGCGCACGCGCGGGGGCGTGTTTTCGCTCATCGGGGGCGTACCCGGGTGGACTCGAGTTCGCTGCGCACCTGGGGCAAGTGGCGGCGGCTGATCGGCAACTGCGCCCCGCCGACGCTCACGCTGGGGCCGCTTGTTGTGCCGGACGTGCCCGTGGTCCGTACTTCGTCAAGGTGGGCGAGCGCCACCAAATACGAGCGGTGGATGCGGATGAACCCGGAGGGTCTCCACTGTTCTTCGAGCTCGCTCATGGGTACGCGGATCAGGTAGCTCGAGTCCCGGGTGTGCAGGCGGGCATAGTCGCCCTGGGCTTGGACGTAGAGAATCTCATCCTGCCGGATTCGCTTGGACACGCCCGCCTGATCCACGGTGACCATGTCTGCGGGCTCTTGGGACGTGAACTGTTGGATGCGGCGGAGCGCCTCGGCGAGCCTTGCCGGTCGCACCGGTTTCAGCAGATAGTCGGTGGCCTGCAGGTCGAAGGCATCGAGCGCCTTGTCCTCATCGGCGGTGACAAAGACAATCGCCGGGGGCGTGGGCAGGGCGCGCAGCTGCGCGGCGACGTCCAGGCCGGAAAGCCCGGGCATGTGAATGTCGAGGAACACGCCGTCCGGCTCGTGCTCGCGGATGAGTTCCAGCGCGCTGCGCGCATTCTTGGCGGCAAAGACGTGGTCAATCCGCGAATCCTGGCTGAGCAGGAAACTCAGTTCGTCGATGGCGGGTTGCTCATCGTCGGCGATGACAAGGGTGAGCATGGTTCCAGACTACTGAGCGTCAACTATTCCGCGCACCCTCATCCCGTGTCGGCTGCGACTTCGGAAACCGCAATTGCACCATCGTCCCCGCACCCACCTGTGTTTCCACCACGAGCCCATAGTCCTCCCCGTACACCTGCCGCATCCGCAGATCCACGTTGCGCATGCCGACATGCGCGCTCGGGTCCGTCCCGGAAAGCAGGCGCAAAAGCTCGTCCGGATCCATGCCCACGCCATTGTCTTCGATGCGCACCCGAGCGCAAGTGCCGTCGTCGTACGCCTCAATGGTGAGGAGCCCGGAACCCTCCTTTTCCTGCAAACCATGCCGCACCGCATTCTCCACAAGCGGCTGCAAGCTCAGGAACGGGACAATCGTGGAGAGGACCTCCGGGCCAATATTCAGCTGCACCTTGAGCCGGTCGCCGAAGCGGGCGCGCTCGAGCTCGAGGTAGCGGTTAATGTTCTCCAGCTCCTCGGCCAGGGTCGTGAAATCGCCCTGGCGCCGGAACGAGTACCGCGTGAAGTCGGCGAACTCCAGCACCAACTCGCGGGCTCGCGGCGGGTCGGTGTGAATGAACGAGGCGATCGCGTTCAACGAGTTGTAAATGAAATGCGGGCTGATTTGCGCGCGCAACGCCTTGATCTCCGCCTCCATCAACAGCGTCCGCGACTCCTCCAACTGCGCCAACTCCATCTGGCTGCCCAGCCACACCGCGAGTTCTCCGGTGGCCCGGATCAGCCCCGCGCTCGCCTGCGGCGCCAGAACAACGACGGCGGCACTCGGCTCCCCTTGAATTCTCACCGGAGCGGCAATCGCCTCCTCGGATTTAGTGAGCCGCTCCGTGGTGGTCCTTCCAGAAGCCATCGATTCCTGGGCCATTGCCAGGAGGTCCCCGGGATTCGCACTGCTCTTTCCCTCCTGGGCGAGGATGCCTTCGCGATCGGTGATGACCAACGCGTTCGCGGCTACCAGGGTGCTCAAGTGTTTGGCGGCTCGGGCCGCAGCAGTTGGGTTGAGGCCGGAGCGCAGATGCGTGGAGGCGAGCGCGGCGGTGTGGAGCGTGCGATAGGTAGCGTGATCCGCGTCGGAGCCAAGGTCCCGGGTGGAACGGGTGAACCGGAAACCGATGTAGGCGACCGCCGCGAGAGTCAGGACAGCCGCGCAAATCGCGAGGACGAGGTTCAACGCCGAATCTGGCATGCGCTCACTCTATCGTTTTGCGGTCCGCGACCGTTTGTCGCATGTAAACGGCCGTCCGGCGACGGCGGCGCGGTTGATGCCGCGGGCGGAGCGCGCGGTGAGGCACAGTGATATAGGTCACACCTATGGGGGAGGCCCTGCATGGCGCGGGGCCTAGTGACCGACACATGCCGTCGAGGCGCATTATCGAGGAGGATAGTGATGAGTCAGCATTCCGCCGAGGTGGGTTCAGAAGTCCCACCCGACACCGACTTTCAAGCGATTCAACAGGAACCGCAATTCAAGGAACTCAAACGGCGATACCGTTCTTTCGCATTCCCCATGGCGGCCGCATTCCTGATCTGGTATTTCCTGTACGTGCTCTTGGCCGATTACGCGCACGAGTTCATGTCGACAAAGCTCTTCGGCAATATCAACGTAGGCCTTGTCTTCGGGTTGCTGCAGTTTGTCACGACCTTCGGCATCACCATGTGGTACGTGAGCTACTCCAACCGCAAGCTGGATCCGTTGGCCACCGAGATTCGCGAGGAAATTGAATATCCGGATGCCGCGGTGTCCGCCGAAGGTAAGGGTGACAAATAAATGAGTGTGCTCACGGGATATGTGTCGAGCTCCGTCTCGGCTGCCGGTATAACCGCGGCAGATATTAAGAACACGACGTTCTTGAACATCGGCATCTTCGCGGCCTTTGTTTTGGTGACGCTCGTGGTGGTGCTGCGGGCCAGCCGCAATAACAAGACCGCCGCTGACTATTACGCCGCCGGGCGTTCCTTCTCCGGCCCGCAGAACGGCACCGCAATTGCCGGGGATTACCTCTCCGCCGCGTCCTTCTTGGGGATTTGCGGTGCCATTGCGATCAACGGCTACGACGGGTTCCTCTACTCCATTGGGTTCCTGGTGGCCTGGCTCGTGGCGCTGCTCTTGGTGGCCGAGCTCTTGCGCAACACCGGCAAATACACGATGGCGGATGTGCTCTCCTTTCGCCTCAAGCAGCGCCCGGTGCGCATCGCCGCGGCGATCACGACTCTGGTGGTCTGCTTCTTCTACCTGCTCGCGCAAATGGCCGGTGCCGGCGCGTTGATCTCGCTGTTGCTCGGTGTCGATGACGCCGTGGGCCAAGGGCTCGTCATCACCATTGTGGGTGTGCTCATGATTGTGTATGTGCTGATCGGCGGGATGAAGGGCACCACCTGGGTGCAGATCATCAAGGCGTGTTTGCTCATTGCCGGTGCGGCGATCATGACCGTGTGGGTGCTCTCGATGTATGGCTTCAACCTGTCCGAACTCTTAGGCGGAGCCGTAGCTGCCGGTGGCGAAAATGGTGCATCCCTGCTGGATCCTGGTAAGCAGTACGGTGCCTCGGCGACGACCAAGCTGGACTTCATCTCCTTGGCGCTCGCCCTGGTCTTGGGTACGGCCGGTCTGCCGCACGTACTGATGCGTTTCTACACTGTCCCGACGGCCAAGGAAGCGCGCCGCTCGGTGGTGTGGGCGATCTGGCTGATCGGCATCTTCTACCTCTTCACCTTGGTGCTCGGTTACGGTGCCGGTGCGATCATCGGGCCGGAGGCCATCAAGGGCGCGCCCGGCGGCGTGAACTCGGCGGCACCGCTGCTCGCGTTCGCCCTCGGCGGCCCGGTGCTGCTCGGCATCATTTCCGCGGTCGCGTTCGCCACGATCCTCGCGGTGGTCGCGGGCCTGACGATTACCGCGGCGGCGTCCTTCTCGCACGATATTTACGCGAACGTGATTCGCAAGGGGAATGTCTCCCCGGGCGGAGAAGTGAAGGTCGCTCGCATCACGGTGGTGGTGATTGGGCTTCTGGCGATTGCCGGCGGTATCGGCGCTCGCGGGCAGAACGTCGCATTCCTGGTGGCGCTAGCCTTCGCGGTCGCTGCCAGCGCGAACCTGCCGACCATCCTGTACTCGCTGTTCTGGAAGCGGTTCACCACCCGCGGTGCGCTCTGGAGCATGTACGGCGGTCTGATCTCGTGCGTGGTGCTGATCGTGTTCTCGCCGGTGTTCTCCGGCAAGGCGACCTCGATCATTCCAGACGCGAACTTCGCCTGGTTCCCGCTGGCGAACCCTGGCATCATCTCGATACCGCTCGCGTTCATTCTGGGATGGCTCGGCACGGTGACCGGTAAGAACACCGAGGACCCGGCCAAGCAGGCCGAGATGGAGGTGCGGTCCCTGACCGGGGTCGGCGCGGAAAAGGCGGTGAGCCACTAGCCTCACCCCGTCTATGTAGCGCGACACGCCGAGGAAACACGCGTTTCCTCGGCGTGTCGCGCTACATAGACGAGGGGGCGGGGGGACTGAGCAGCGGATCGATCCGGAACGGGATGAGCTCGCTCATTGCAAGGGAGGTATCGGTCCGCTCCACGCCCTCGATCGCCAGGATTTCCGAGTTGACCCGAAACAGATCTTCGGCGCCCTCGGCCACCACGCGGATCAGGATGTCCGCGGGTCCGGTCACGCCGTGGGCCTGCACCACCTCTGGAATCTCCTGTAGCGCCGCGGCTATATCGGCGAGCCGCCGTTGCTGCACGTGCGCGTGAATGAACGCAACCAGCGGATACCCGAGCGCCGTCGGATTCACGCTGGCGGCATAGGAAGAGAACACGCCCTTCCCGTCCAATTGGTTCAGCCGCGCCTGTACCGTGTTTCGTGAAATGCCGAGGTGATTGGCCAGGGAGACCACGCTCTGCCGCGGGTCTTTCATGAGCGCCGAAAGGATGCGCGCATCGGTCTGATCAATGGTGTGCATAGTGCTCAATAGTAGACCGACGAATCTGGATATACTAGGCATTCTGCTCAAGAGCGGCGCGTGATGTTGTGCTCATTGAACAATGTGAGTACTGTCACAATAACTCTCGCAACGGCGCGAGAGTTCCCAACACGTACAGATTTAAGGTGTGTGAATGGACTCGGTCCAGGAAACGTCGGCCTCCATCCCGTCGACACAATATGACGTTCAGCAAGGCGATACCGTCCTCCAGCTTCTGACCCCCGAAGGCGAGCGCGTCCCGAACGCGGAACTGGACGTCTGGCTCGAAGACATCGACCAGGACGCGATGATCAAGCTGTATCGGGACATGGTCGTCGCCCGCCGCATCGACGCCGAGGCCACCGCGCTCCAGCGCCAGGGTCACTTGGCGCTCTGGCCCCCGTTCCAGGGGCAGGAGGCCGCGCAGGTCGGTTCGGCGCACGCCCTCAACTCGGACGACTTTGTCTTCCCCTCCTACCGCGAAAACGCCGTCGCCTACGTCCGCGGCGTGAACATGACGGACATGTTGCGCGTCTGGCGCGGCAACGCGCACGGCGGTTGGAACCCGCGCGATGTCCACATTGCCCCGACGCAGGTCATTATCGGGGCGCAGTCCCTGCACGCGGCCGGGTATGCGATGGGTGTGAAGCTCGACGGCGGCACCCAAGTAGCCATCGCATATTACGGTGACGGGGCCACCAGTCAGGGCGACGTTCACGAGGCAATGGTTTTCGCCGCCTCTTACGGGGCGCCGGCAATTTTCTTCTGCCAGAACAATCACTGGGCGATTTCCGAACCGGTGGGCCTGCAGTCCCACACCCCTCTTGCCGCCCGCGGGGAAGGCGTGGGACTGGCCAGTTACCGCATCGACGGCAATGACGTCCTGGTCTCGCTGGCCGTGACGCGCATGGCCGCGGCCGCGGCCCGAGACGGCGGCGGCCCCAGCTTCATCGAGGCGATTACCTACCGCATTGGCCCACACACCACGGCGGATGACCCAACCCGCTACCGCGACGCCAACGAGGTCGAAGAGTGGAAGGGCAAAGACCCGATCGCCCGCCTGGAAAAGTACCTGATTGCCCAAGGCGTCGACGCGGACGAGCTCCGCGCGGGCGCCCAAGCCGAAGCGGACACGGTGGCCGCAGACCTCCGCAAGGGCGTCACCAACCTGACCGACCCGGAACCCATGGAAGTCTTCGACAACGTCTACGTTGAACCGCACCCGGTCCTCGAGGAACAGCGCGAAAACTACCGCGAGTACCTGGAGAGCTTCACCACCGCAGAAGGGGCGCGCTAAATGGAAAAGGTCACCTTCTCCCGCGCCATCAACCAGGGGCTCCGCCGCGCCATGGAAGACGATGACAAGGTCTTGCTCATGGGCGAGGACATTGGCAAG
This sequence comes from Haematomicrobium sanguinis DSM 21259, assembly GCF_000688395.1. Classification (GTDB taxonomy): domain Bacteria; phylum Actinomycetota; class Actinomycetes; order Actinomycetales; family Micrococcaceae; genus Haematomicrobium; species Haematomicrobium sanguinis. Next base: position 260,095 of record NZ_JIAG01000003.1, read on the forward strand.
CTCGGCGGCGTCTTCCGCATCACGGACGGACTGCAAAAGGATTTCGGCGAACACCGCGTCATCGACACCCCGCTTGCCGAGTCCGGCATTGTTGGCACCGCGATCGGTCTTGCGTTCCGCGGTTTCCGTCCCGTGGTCGAGATCCAATTCGACGGCTTTGTCTACCCGGCGTTCGACCAGATCGTCTCGCAAATCGCGAAAATGCACTACCGTACCCGCGGCGCCGTGAACCTGCCGATCACCATCCGCATCCCGTACGGCGGCGGCATCGGTTCGCCCGAGCATCACAGCGAGTCCCCGGAAGCGTACTTCATGCACACCCCGGGCCTCCGAGTCGTCACGGTATCCAACCCGCAGGACGCCTACACCACGCTCCGCCAAGCCATCGCGAGCGATGACCCGGTCATCTACTTTGAGCCCAAGCGCCGCTACCACACCAAGGGCGAAGTCGACTTCGACGCCCCGCTAGATGCGACCCCCATGGGAAAGGCTCGCGTGGTTCGCGAAGGCAAAGACGCCACACTCGTCGCCTACGGCCCGCTGGTGATGACGGCGCTGGATGCCGCAAGCGCCGCGGCGGACGAAGGGATCGAGCTCGAAGTCATCGACCTGCGATCGCTCTCGCCCATCGACTTTGACATCGTGGTCAACTCGGTCAAGAAGACCGGGCGCCTCGTGATCGCGCACGAGGCGGCACGCACCGCGGGCCTCGGCGCCGAGCTCGCCTCCACCATTACGCAGAAGGCGTTCTTCCACCTGGAGGCACCGCCGGTTCGGGTCACCGGCCACGACCTGCCGTACCCGCCATCCAAGTTGGAGTCCCACCACCTGCCCGATCTAGACCGTATTCTTGACGGTGTCGATCAGGCCATGAACCCGGCCAGCACCGTCTAAGGAGCGCACATGATCAAGGAATTCCGGCTCCCCGACCTCGGCGAGGGCCTCACCGAATCGGAAATCGTCGCCTGGCACGTGGGCGTCGGCGACACGGTCCAACTGAACCAGATCATTGCCGACGTGGAGACCGCGAAGGCCGTCGTTGAGCTGCCATCCCCTTACGCGGGCGTCATTAAAGAACTGCACGAGCAACCGGGCACGGTCATTGCGGTCGGCGCACCTATCGTGTCCTTTGAGGTGGAGAACGACGGCGATGCCCCCGAAGACGCGCCACTCGCCCCATCGGCGGGTAACCAAAGCGAAGGCACCGGGGAAGCTCCTAAACGAGTGCCAACCCTGGTTGGTTACGGCGCCGAACCGGAGACGGGGGAGCGGCCACGGCGCCGCTCCCGCCGCAGTGCCGAACCGCAAGTTCCTGGCCGCCAAGAGCCGCGGCCGGAGCCCGTGGAACGGCCACGCTCCACGCCGCCGGTGCGCAAGCTCGCCCGCGATTTGGGCATTGACCTGGAAAGCGTGACCGGTACCGGACCCGACGGTCTCATCACGCGCGCCGATGTCCAAGCCGCACAGTCTGGCTCTGCCGACGCGTCTGGACAAGCTGCCCAGGTGAGCGCTGGCCAAGGCGGGCCGGGCGCGGGGGTCGGGGACACGCCGTCGAGCATCATTGGGGTGCAACCGGAAACGCTACGCTTCCCGATCAAGGGGGTGCGGAAGTTCACCGCGAAGGCGATGGTGGACAGCGCGTTCACGGCGCCGCATGTGAGCGAATTCCTGACCGTGGACGTGACCGAGTCCATGCGGCTGCTCGAGCGGCTGAAGTCGAGCCGGGCGTTTGCCGGGGTGAAGCTGTCGCCGCTCGCGCTGGTTGCGAAGGCGCTGATGCTCGCGGTGCGGCGGAACCCGAGCGTGAACTCCAGTTGGGACGAGGCCGCGCAAGAAATTGTGTTGCACGGGCCGGTCAATCTGGGGATTGCGGCCGCGACGCCGCGCGGGCTCGTGGTGCCCAATATTAAGAGCGCCGATCAGCTGGGGCTGCTGGACCTTGCGCAAGCGATCAACGCTCTTGCCGAACAGGCTCGTGCCGGGAAGACGCCGCCGGCTGAACTGAGCGGCGGGACGATTTCGATCACCAATATTGGCGTGTTCGGCATTGACGCGGGTACACCGATCCTGAACCCGGGCGAGGCCGCGATCCTCGCGATGGGCGCGGTGCGAAAGATGCCGTGGGAGTTTGAGGGCGAGGTGGCGTTGCGGGACGTGATGACGCTTTCGCTCTCGTTCGATCACCGGCTGGTGGATGGCGAGCAGGGCTCCAAGTTCCTCGCCGACATCGGTGCGGTGCTGCGCGATCCGGCGACGGTGCTGACCTGGGTCTAGCCGGACACAAAACTTCCGTGAGTGCTAACACGAGTTGTCACTCACGGAAGTTTTTCTGTGAGCGCTATCAGTAGTCAGCGCCCACGGAAGTTCAGCGCGCTAGCTGCTCACCAACTCGCTTTCGGCCTTCGCGAGGCTGCGGTGCCGCAAATGCTGGATCACCGAGTACACCACGGCCACGGCCAGCACCGCGTACAGGGTGATGGTGATGGGGCTGTTGAAGAGCAGCACGCTCGGATCGCCCTCGGAAACGGCTAGTGCTCGGCGGAGGGATACTTCGGCAAGCGGGCCCAGCACCACCGCGATCAGGACCGGAGCCAGCGGAATGTCGTAGCGGCGCATCATGAAGCCGAGAAGACCAATGCCGATCAGCACCCAGAGGTCAATGACCGATGAACTCATCACGTAGACGCCCAGCACCGACAGGACGGTAATTCCGGCGTAAAGGTAATGGCGAGGAATCTCCAGCAGTTTGGCCCAGAGCCGCACAAACGGCAGGTTCAGGATTAAGAGGATCACCAGGCCGATCAGCAGCGAAGCGAGCAACGTCCACACTAGGTCCGCGCTGCGCTCAAAGAGGAGCGGGCCCGGCTGGATACCGTACTGCTGGAACGCTGCCAGCATAATCGCCGCGGTGGCGGATGTCGGTAGGCCGAGCGCGAGCAGCGCTCCCATCGCAGTGCCGGCTGTCGCGTTGCCGGCCGCTTCGGGAGCGGCAACACCCTGGATCGAGCCTTTGGTGCCCCAGTCCTTGTCGCCGCGGCGCTTCGCCAGACGTTTTTCCGTGCCGTACGCCATGAACGTTGGCACTTCTGAACCGCCGGCGGGAATGATGCCAAACGGCAACCCGAATCCGGTGCCGCGCAACCAGGAGGGCAATGCTTTGCGGAAGTCTGCCTTGCTCAGCCACGGGCGACCGCCGGTGATGAACTTGGCAACGTTGGGATCGCGGTGGATTCGCGAGGCAACGTTGAAAACTTCGCCGAGCGCCAAGAGTCCAACAGTAATGATGACAATCGAGAAACCGTCGAAGAGTTGCGGGATTCCTAAGGTAAACCGAGAGGTGCCGCTTTGATCGTCAATACCAACCATTGCCAGCACCAAACCAATAGCCAGAGCCGCAATGCCCTTGACAATGGACTCTGACACCACCGAGGAGATCGCGAGGAAGGCGAACACAGCCAACGCGAAGTACTCCGCTGGCGTGAAAAGCTTTGCCAGGAGAATGAGTGATGGTGACAGGAAGATCACCAGGAAACAGGCAATGAGTCCACCGATGAACGCACCGATCGCGGCCGTGGCCAGTGCTTGCGGTGCCCGTCCGTTCTTGGCCATCTTGTGTCCCTCGAAGGTGGACGCAATTGCGGACGAGTTGCCGGGAGTGTTGAGCAAGATGCCGGATATCGAATCTCCGAAAAGGCCGCCAAAGTAGACGCCGGCGAACATGATGAACGCGCCGGTGGGATCCAAGGAAAAGGTCAATGGCAGCAGCAGCGCAACCGCCATGGATGAACCCAAGCCGGGTAGCACGCCCACGGCGGTGCCGAGAATGGCGCCGATGAGAACCCACAAGAGGTTGATAGGAGTCAGTGCGGCGGCGAGGCCCTCGCCCAAGAGCTGTAGCTGATCCATTTAGAGCAGTCCTTCCAAGAATCCGGAGGGCAAATTCAAACCAAGCAGTCCGTTGAACACGAGTTGGAAGACAGCGGAGAAAACGAATCCAATGGCCAAATCCATGAGGTATTTGCGAGAACCAAAGGCAATGCAAATCCCCCAAAAGAGCAACGCGGCCATGATGAGCCATCCCACCGGGACCAGACCAATGGTGAAGACCACGAGCGAGAGCAACACCAGGCCGATCGTCTTCCAATCCGAATACATCCGGTGCTTTTGCGCCTGTTGCACTTTCGGCATGACACCGGTGGCCACCACTTCGGGTCGCCCCGCGGAATCGCGGGTGCCCGCGGCCTCATGCGGAATGTCGCCCAAGTCATCCAGCATTTGCGGTGAGAAATCGGCGGAAAGGCTTGGATCGTCGTCGTTCTCCACGGTGGTGCCGCGAAGAATCTGAATGGTGAGCAAAATGCTCACCACATAGAGCACCCCGGCCACGATCGCGGGGAAGAACTGCGGGCCGATGAGTTCCTTGCCGCGGACCTCCATGGTCGCGGTGTTGACGGTCAGGAAGATCGCGAGCCCCAGGGTGACCGCAACCACCACAAACTCGCCGTAGCCCTTGGTTCCGCGCTTGGCCGGGCGCGCGGGCGCCGTGGTCTCAGTTGTCGATGTGCTCACAGTCCAACCTCCTTGACCAGTTCGGCGACGCGCTTGTACTCGCTCTTGAGGAATTGCTCAAATTCCGCGCCGACCATGAAACTGTCGGTCCATTCGTTGCGCTTGAGGGACTCTTTCCAGTCCTCTGAGTTCCGCATATCGGTGATAATTGCCTCGTACTCGGCGCGGGTTTCCTCCGAAATGTTGCCCGGCGCCACGAACCCGCGCCAGTTCGCGAAGACCACGTCCAAGCCCTGTTCGGTAAAGGTGGGAACGTCCACTCCCTCGAGGCGCTCCGGGGAGGAAATGCCGAGCAGCCGCACGTTTCCGGCGTCGACTTGGTCGGCAATGTCGTTGTACCCGGTGACGGCGGCAACCGTGGTGTTGGAGAGCATCGAGGAGAGCACCTCGCCGCCGCCAGAGTAGGCGATGTAGTTCATTTGCTGGGGATCGACCCCGGATTTGCGCACCACGTCGGCGATCATCAGGTGCTCTACGCTGCCGAGCGATCCGCCGGCAATAGAGGTGCCGGCGGGGTCTGCTTTGAGCTTGGCTACGAAATCGTCCAGGGTCTTGATGTCGGAGGACGCGGGTACCGCGAGCACCACGTAGTCGTCGGAGACGCGGGCAATCGGCGTGGTTTGCTCGAGTTGATTGTCGCCGCGGCCCTCCAACTCGATCGCCCCGATCATCACGGCGCCGGTCACCAGAAGTTTGTCTTCGGACCCGCTCATCGAGGTCACGAATTGGCTGAGACCGATGGTCCCGCCGGCGCCCGGAATATTGACGACCTGCACATTATTGGACGCGCCCACATCTTTGATCGCCTTCTGTGAGGCCCGGGCGAAGCCGTCCCAGCCGCCGCCCGGTGCCGCCGGGGCGATCAGCGTCAGCTTGCTACGCGCCGCCGCGCCGCCCCCAGACGATGCCGCGTTGATCCCGGCAAAGACGGTCACCGCGATCGCCACGACGGCGAAAATGACCTTTCCAACCCTTTGCTTCATTGCAAAACCTGTTCCTCACATGCGAGTGTGTCTAAAGCATTCGTTCCACTATGACGCAGGTCACAGGCGGTGCGGGTGTTCTAGTCTTAAGAATCGTTAAAACCATTAAATTCACCGGAAGCAGACTGCTGTGCGTCGATGGCTGACTCGCCTCGGAACCCTCCGCTGGCAACTGGTCGGCGTGCAGGTCTTGGCCTCGCTCGTGGTCATCGCGATCACCTCGACCGTCGCGATCAACCTCTACCTGAGCCAACAGCGCGAAATCGAGGGCCAGCGGGTGCTATCGGTGGCGCGCGCGGTCGCCTCGCTGCCGACCGTCATTGACGGGCTTCAAGGCAAAGTGACACCGACCGAGGTCAGCAAGGTCACCAACGTTATCGCTGCCAGCGCGAAAATGCGGTACATCGTCGTGGTGAATATGGACGGTGTACGCATTGCGCACCCGGACCCGAGCCTGATTGGCAAACCGCCCTCGACCGACCACAGCGCGATCCAGGACGGCCAGGAATTTGTCGGCACCGAGGAAGGAACACTCGGGCCAACCTACCGCGCGAAGGTCCCGGTGCGGTACCAGGGCGAGATCATCGGCTCGGTCTCGGTCGGGATCCCGGAGAGCGAACTCGCCACGGACGCGCGCGATGACCTCAGCGTCCTCATCCTCTGGATCGCGATCGCCGTGATCCTCGGCGCGTTTTCCGCGGCGCTCATTGCGCAACTGGTGTGGCGCCGCGTCTACGGCCAGGAATCGCGCGAAATCCGGCAACTGCTCGCCACCCAGGACGCGCTCATGCACAGTGTGCGGGAGGGTATGGTTGCGGTGGACTCGGCTGGCCGCATCACCTTGATCAATGATGAAGCCGCGCGCCTTTTGGGTTTGGTGGAGAACGACGTCGGAGCTCGCCTTCGGGACGTCATCTCACCCGAAATTGGGCTGGCAATTGAGCGGATTTCCGGGTCGGGTCAGGTGGAGGTCGTCACCTTGGAGACGCGGGCCCTGTTGCTCAGTTATACCCGGGCGAGCGTGCGCGGCGAGGACGTGGGCTCGGTGTTGGTGGTGCGGGATCGCACCGAGGTGCAAGAAGCCCTCGGATCGCTGAGCACCGAGCGATCCATGACCCGGCGGTTGCGCGATCAAACCCACGAATTCACTAACCGGATGCACGTCTTGTCCGGGCTGCTGGAATTGGGGGAGACGGAGCGGGCGCGCGCATATATCGATTCGCTGGTGGTGACGCCGCGCCATGACGTGAGCATCCCGGAAGGGATTACGGACGCGACGCTGGTAGCGCTATTGCGAGTCAAGGGGCAGGCGGCGTCCACCGAAGAAATTGAGCTGGTGGTGGATCCGGAAAGCACGTTCGGTGCAGGGGCCGAGGACGCGCAGGTGGTGGAGATTCTGGGGATCTTGCTGACCAACGCGGTAGAGGCGACGGGCCAAGGCGGAACGGTTCGAGTCAGCGTGTACGAAGGCAAGGGCGGGGAATCGACCGAGATCGTTGTGGAGGATGACGGTCCAGGGATACCCGAATCGCAACAGCAGCAGGTGCTCAAGCGCGGCTTCTCGACCAAGGGATCGGAGAGCGCCGACTCCAGCGAGCAACGCGGTGTGGGGTTGTCACTGGTGCATCGGATTGTTGGAGAGCGCCAGGGGCAGATCGACATCGGTCGATAGGTGCTGGGCGGAGCGAAGATTACGGTGTGGCTTCCGCCCCGGCGAGTGGCGGCAAAGGTGAGCGCCGGCAGTGACGGTGAGGCATCGCCGTCGGGCATCAGCAAAGGCGAGCAGGCAGGAAAGGTGAGATGAGCGAGGCAATTACCGTGGTGATGGTCGATGACGATCAGAGCGCGCGCATTGTGCACGCGGCGTATCTGGCCGAGCTGGGCGAATTTTCGCTGGTGGCCGCGCCCGGCGGCGCCGAGGAGGCCGTGCGGGAGATTCTGGTGCGGCGCCCCGGGCTGATCCTGCTGGATTTGGATTTGGGCGATGGGACCGGCTTGGATGTGCTGGCTGCGGTGCGCGAGGCCGGGGTGAACGCGGATGTCATGATGATTACCGCGTCGGGGGAGTCCGCGGTGGTGGATCGCGCGCTGGCCTTCGGCGTGGTGGATTACCTGGTGAAGCCGTTCTCCCGGGTGGAGTTTCAAAAGCGATTGCGACGGTATGCGCGGGAGAAGGGTGCCCGGGGTGAGGCAAAGGAAAGCCTGAATCAGGGCGAGATTGATCGGCGTTTTGCGCGGGCGGGCGCCGGTATCTCGGGGGCTGTTGCCTCGACGCCCAAGGGGGTTGCGGAGCCGACGCTGGAGCTGGTGCGCCAGGTGATTCGGGAGGCGGCAGGACCGCTGTCGGCGCAAGAGATTGCGGAGTTGGCGGGGATTTCCAAGGTGAGCGCGCGGCGGTATTTGGCGCATTTGGCGCAGGCCGGGCAGGTTCAAGTGCGGCCGCGATATGGGCAAGCCGGGCGGCCCGAACACCTGTATACGATGAACACATAACGTTTTTCAACGCGAACGGGGAGACAAATGGCAGATTCAAATCGAGTACCCATGCAACCGCAGAGCGTGGATGCGCCGCTGTCGCAAAGCGCGGTGTTTTTGACCGTGCGGGTGAAACCGGAGCCGGACGCCCAAAAGAAGGCGATCGCGACCGTTGCCGGGATTGGCGATCTCATCAAAGATGTGGGATTCCGGGACCTGTCGGCGCACGTGAGCTGTAACGTCGGGATCGGTAACGCGTTTTGGGGAGCGCTCGGGGTGGATGGACGGCCCTCGGAATTGCGTGACTTTACCGAGATTGTCGGGCCCAAGCACACCGCGGTGGCGACCGGCGGCGACATGTTCTTTCACATCCGTTCCGAGCGGGATGATCTGACCTATGAGATGGAGCGGCTGGTTTTGGAGTCGCTCGGTGACTCGGTTGAGGTGATGGATGAGGTCAAGGGGTTTCGCTATTTTGATAATCGGGATTTGCTCGGGTTTGTGGACGGGACCGCGAACCCGACCGGGTTGCACCTTCCCGAGTCAACGCTGGTGGGAGATGAGGACCCGGACTTCCGCGGCGGGAGCTATTTGGTGGTGCAAAAGTATGTGCATCCGCTGGATGCCTGGGAGAAGCTCACCACCGAGCATCAGGAAGCGATCATTGGCCGGCGCAAGGCGGACAACGTGGAGTTGCCGGATAATGACGCGAATCCGGCGCACAAGACGCTGACCACCGTGCACGACGAGCAGGGCGTGGAGCGCGATATTTTGCGCGACAACATGCCCTTTGCCAAGCCGGGAATTGGCGAATACGGGACGTTCTTTATTGGGTACACGCGGCGACTGTGGGTGCTGGAGAAAATGTTGGAGCGGATGTTTGTCGGCGTCGGGCCGGACAAGTATGACAAGCTCCTCGACTTCTCCACCGCGAAAACCGGGGCGACGTTCTTTGTGCCGACGCGCGAGTTCCTGGATTCGCTAGGGGACTAGCCCGGTTGAGCCGCGTTGCGCGCGGCGGTTGCCGGCGGGTTAGTCGAGTTCGAGGATGAGCTCCTCGACGACCTCGCCGCGCACGTTGGAGAACGACTTGTCTTCGCCCACCTTGGTGAAGCCCTGCTTCTCGAGAATCTTGATGGCGCCGTGGTTGTCGGCGATGGTGCGCGCCTGGACCGGACGGTCATCGAAGTCTTGCAGGAACAGGCTCAGCGCCTCTTGTGTGATGCCCTTGCCCCAATGCGCGGCGGCGACCCAATAATTGATCTCGGCGACGCCTCCGGGGGCCGGCGCGGCAATGATGCCGCCGACAACATCGCCATCGAGCGTAATGGCCTTCGCCGTCGCCAACTCGCTGGAGAGAATTTCCTGCCAGTACAGGTCAAAAACGCCGCGGTCGCTGGGGTTCTTGGGACCATATCCGGCCATGTAGTTCGCGCTCTTGTCTTGCTGCTGCTCGAAGAAGACGTCCAGGTCGGCCGGGGAAATTTCGCGTAGTTGGATCACAACATTCTCTTCTGTTGAAAGTGGGTAGTTACAGCCTACTAGTTCGCGCACCTCACCGATCATTTGAGCCAGATGCACGACGACGTGTCCCCGGCTTGATCACGCGTGCGTACCTTGGTTCTGGGGTGCTTGGGGGTTCAAGAGACGCGCGGCGCGCGGCCGCCGGGTTCCGCGATGGTCGCGGTTTAGAAGGGTGGGTTGTCGTCAACCCCGGTGGCGGTGACGTGCTGCGGGGTGGAGGCGGGTTTGTTATGCGGTCCTTGGATGGGCCGGAAGCCTTCGGCGAGGGAATTTTGGTAGCTGAAGGAGTGGTCGTTGAAGGGCCCGATCCGGTTGTCGTGGCCGGGGGTGGAGCATTCGTGGCGGAGGCATTTGAAGCACGGGCCGTTCGCGGCTTGAGCGTTGTGTTGTGCTTCAAAGGTCCACGATGCCGGATCGGCCGTGCTCTCATTTTTGCCGAGGATGCCCGAGCCTGTTGTTTCCCTTGATCCGTTTGGTGTGGTGCCGGTCCCGGTGGGTTCGGTGAGGTAGGTGTTGCACAGTGGTGAGGTCCATTGGATCGTGTTGGTTTCTGGGTCCAGGACTTTGGCTTGCCAGCCGTGGTGGGTTTTGAGGTTGTGGTGTTTGCGACACAACAACTGCAGATTCTCCGGGTTGGTTTCGCCGCCGGTGTCCCATTCGGTGATGTGGTCGGCGTCGGTACG
>NZ_JIAG01000004.1 GCF_000688395.1 Haematomicrobium sanguinis DSM 21259
CGAGCAAGACCGCTTTAGTGACGAAATCGCTGGTCTGCCGAGGATGCGAGAGAGGCTTTCGCGAGCCCTTGAGCGCAGCGTCCTGAACACCCTGCTCGCGCACCAACGCACGGACCCGGTAAAACCACGACCGTGATACTCCATGCCGCAAGCAAAACGCTTCCACATCACCATGAGAGGCGTTCTGCGGCCAGGAGAGAACGAGCTGACGAATTTGATCAGGAATACGAGTCATCCCCGCATTCTCAACCGCCACAAACCAGCACGCTCAAATGTCCACTATGTATTGAGACCTAACTGTCCACTATGTATTGAGACTTCACAGAGCCGTATAAGGGGATGAAAATGCGGTACGGGGATGCGAAACGAGAGTTGAACGTGTTCAGTTTCTGCGGTACGTTTATTTTTGAACACGTTCAAAAATGAGGTTCGGAGATGGCGCGCAAAGGGGAGCAGACTCGTTCCACACTGATTGATGTGGCTTTGGAACGATTTAAGACGCAAGGCTATGAGGCGACCACAATGCGCCAGATCGCCGCGGACGCCGGCGTGTCGACGGGCAATGCTTACCACTACTTTGGCTCGAAAGACGAGTTGGTCCAACAGCTATACATTCGCGTTCAGGCTGAACATTCCGCATTGGCAATGGATCGATTGAAGGGCCTCGAGGGAAAACCGCTATCCGATCAACTGCGGGCCGTTCTTCATGCGGGTTTCGACGTTATGGCCCCGTATCACCAGTTTGGTTCGACGTTCGCGGCGGTTGCTCTCAACCCTGACTCCGCGTCGAATCCCTTGAGTGAGCAGTCCGCGGAGCCACGTCGTCGTTCTATCTCTATTTTCGAGAGGGCTGTAAATCAGTCTTCGGTCAAGGTGCCGCAGGCAATTCGCGATGAATTGCCGGAAACGCTGTGGCTCTCATATTTGGGCCTCACGCTGTTTTGGGTTTACGACAAGTCTCCAGATCAGCGCCGCACCCACCAGTTGATTGACGCCGCCACCCCCCTGATTGGCAAGATTCTCAATCTCACGCGAATCCCGATCGCCGGAAACCTGTTGAAAGACATCGTCAAACTCGTCGCAAAGGTGCGCACAGGGGCGGATCTCTCATGAGCACAACGCTGCGACCCGCCTGGAAATCAAACTCTTCGAACCCAAGGGCCTTGCGATGAGAGGCACTAAGAACCCTTGGGTCGTCACGCCGCTGCCTATCATAGTGGGATCGTTGATCACGTACCTGCTCGCCTACTCCACTCTCGTGCTCACATCCGCTTATGCGAATCGCACCACGATTGATCCCTGGCGCTTGCTCGCAGATCTCGGCCAGTTTCTCCTCTTTGGCTTCGCCTGGGCGTTGCCGCTTTTCGCCGTCGGCATCACTACCGTTTGCATCGTCCAGTATGCGCTGCGCCGCGTGAGATCCCATTTACTTCACGCCGTCGCGATGGCAGGTGCCGTCTACCTTGTCGGGCTGCTCATTTTCTTTGGAATTGACGCCATCTGGAGCGATGCTTCACAAAACTCGGTGTGGCAGATTCTTGAAGGATCATTCCAGTTACTCGCCACGATTGCCGCGGCCACGTTTTTAGCCCGATTGCTCGTCAGCAGGCTGATCAAGACTCAATCGCAACGCGCAACCAACACCCCACGGGGCGAAGGGCCCTCGCATGAGGACGTCACCAGCCAAGCACCCCACTAACCAAAGCGTCCGGCTCATGATGTCGCGGCGCGCACGGTGGCGGATGGGACTCGTCCTGGTGTGCGCCCAGTTGCTATTCGTCGTTCCCTTCGTCATGGCTAAGGCGAGAGAACCATCCTGGGGTGCTTCCGGCCTTGTCTACTTGGTGATACTCCTCTGCTTCGGTGTCCTTGTGCTCTCTTTCGGGTCGATTCTTGCCATCTCGATTGCCCATCAGCTATTGAAGCGCCAACCCCGCCAGTACCTTCATGTCGCGCTGGTTTTTGTTTTCGCCACGCTCATGTTGGCATCGATGGCACCGCAAGCAGTGGATGTCACAACCACCGGCAACTCAGAACCCTTGTTATGGCTCTTGTCCTTCGCACTGGTTCCCGCACTCGCGCGAGCCTCTGCAATACCGCTCTGTGAAACCGTTATGGTCTCTTCAAGACCGCACAACCCGTGACACCGCTAGAGATCCACCTGCCGCCCCGACCCGCTGAGCGCAAGTACCCCCGAAACCACCTCATCCAAAGGCCGTGTTGCATTGATCAGAGTCGCGCCATACTTCGCGTAGTTCTCATACAAGCCCTCGTGCCAGGCGAGTACGTCGCGGAGCTCATCGGGGTGCTTACCGTAGTTGTTACCCGTACGGGTTTCCAAACGATGCCTCAAAGTTGCCTCGTCAATCTGCAACACGATCACTCGATCAAACAGGTCCCATACTGTGTCTTCACCCTCGCAGTTTCCGCACAAGAACACCATCTGCCCGCGCCGATCAGCATCCCGAGCCAACCTCTCCACGCGGGCTCGGTTGTAGCGCCAGTGATGCTCTGCAAACCATGCGTGTTCGTCGAAATTATCTGGGTCGCCGAGCTCGGCTAGCCCAGTCGATCGCGAAATCCAGTCCCCAAAACCATCCTCATCGACCCCAAAAGCAGGTATGCCGCGGGCGCACAGCCGCTCTAAGATGGCGGATTTCCCGGATCCAGAGATCCCGGTGACCAGAATCAGCGCCATGACGCCTGAACTTCCGTGAGCGTTAACTCGAGATAGCGCTCACCAAGATACTTCCGTGAGCGTGAACGGCAGTTAGTGCTCACGGAAGTTTCGTCGCGAACGCCCGCGCGGCCCGATTCGCACTCCGCACCACCGGAATCAACCCGAGCAACAGCAAAACTGTCGCACCGAGCCCCACGCCGACCGCCACCCCCAGAAACCCACTCAACAGCCAGCCCCACAAAGAACAACGCCAGGGTCACCCCAGACGCGACCAGGCACCAGCGCACCAAAGTACCCAACGCCCCGGCGGCCGCTCGATGGCCTGCCAGCCACGCGCCGTCGTTCATCATGGTGGCCCGCGTACGAATCCCAAACACCGCGTTGCGCCCCAGCGAGCCCGCGCGCCCCTGCGCGGCAATCACATTGAATACCGCGGCGAGGATCAGCAAATCCATCGCCAGAAGGATGGGCAAAAGTTTCATAATTGCCACTAGCCTCTCAGAAGGCGAACAATAGTGCTATGCCTCTCAACGATTCGCTCACCACTCCCCCCATTGCACTGACCATCGCCGGCAGCGAAGCCACCGGCGGCGCGGGCGCGCAAGCCGACCTGAAGACCTTCGCCGAACTCGAGGTGTTCGGGATTGCCGCGCTGACCTGCATCGTCTCTTTCAACCCGGCCGACAACTGGAATCACCGCTTCATGCCGGTGCCGCCGGAGGTCATTGCCGAGCAGCTCGAAGCGATTCTCGCGACCTACGCGATCAACACCACCAAGATCGGGATGCTCGGTTCGCCAGCCACCATCGACACGGTCGAGGCGGCGCTGGACACCCAGGAATGGCGGGACGTGGTTCTGGATCCGGTGCTCATTTGCAAGGGGCAGGAGCCCGGGCACGCGCTGGACACGGACAATGCGCTCAAGGCGCAGATTCTGCCGAAGGCGACGTTTGTGACCCCGAATCATTTTGAGGCGCTCTCGCTCTCCGGGATGTCCAAAATCGAGACGCCGGAGGACCTGATGGAAGCCGCGCGGCGCATTCACGAGACCTCGGGCGCGGCCGTGCTCGCCAAGGGCGGCGTGCGCATCGCCGGGCCGGACGCGGTGGATGCGTTTGTCGACGGTGCGGTCGAAGAATTCCTCGTGGCGCCTAAGGTGGGCGAGGTCGCCGTCTCGGGCGCCGGGTGCACCTTGGCCGCGGCGGTCACCGCGGAATTGGCCAAGGGAAATACCGCGTACGACGCCGCGCGGCTGGCAAAAGCCTTTGTCACCGAGGCCATCCAAGCCCGGGTGCCATCGAACGCGCCCTTCGACGCGGTGTTCCAGGCGGGCTTACGCTCCTCTTGACTTTGCCGCGAATTTCGGCAAATGTGAAATGCATCACTCGTGAGGGGGCTAAGCGTCCTCGGGTGTTGGCCTGATGTGAAGTTCGGCCGCCCCTGGCTTGCTCCTGCACCCACCCAAGATTGGTCATCACGGCCATGTCTGGGTGTGCCGTTCTTTGTGTCTATGAGGAGATGTTTGTGTCACAACCACAGAGTTCCCGTAAGCGCGCGATCATGGCAGGAGCTCTGGGATCCCTCCTTGTGCTCTCGCTTGGTGTGCCCGGGATTGCCACCGCTGACGATGGAGCGCCAAGCGCCGTCAGCCTTAAGTCAGAGCGAATTTCCGGCGCTACGCTCAGCCCCAATCTCGCCGGTGCCAGCGGCGAAGTCCCCGTATATGTTGTCCTGAAGGACCGCGTAGCCGCATACTTTGCGACGCAAAGCCAGGCCGTGCTGGACGGGAAGGCCGCCCCGGAAAACAAGGCCGCCGAAGCGCAGGCCGTGCAATCGCAAATTGAGGCGCAAGGTCGGGCTATTGCTGATGTCTTTGCTACGCGTGACTCTAAGGGCGAGCCGAAGGTCATTTACACGACCACCAACGCCGTGGCCGGTGTCGCGTTCTACGTGGACGCTTCCCGCCTCAACGAGCTCGCCGCACGCTCCGACGTCGCCTCCATCACCAAAATCACCCCGCAGGAGCGCACCAATAAGGGCGGCGACCAAGATGTGCGCGCCCTGAACAGTTGGGTGGACACGGGCCAGACCGGCGAGGGCGTCACCATTGCGGTGATTGATACCGGCGTCGATTACACGCACTCCAACTTCGGCGGACCGGGAACGCGCGACGCTTTCGCGGAAGCAACCGATCAGATGGAGCTGCCCGCGGCCGACTCCGGCCTGTATGACCCGGCCAAGTTCGTCGGCGGCTATGACCTAGCCGGCGATGACTATGACGCCGACCCCTCCTCATCGACCTACAACCCCACCCCGTCCCCGGACGGCAATCCTATTGACTGCTCTGCAGCCGGGCACGGTTCCCACGTTGCCGGCACCGCGGGCGGCTATGGCGTCAACGAGGACGGCTCCACCTTTAACGGCGATTACTCCTCGCTCAGTGCCGATCAGCTCATGGACATGAAGATCGGCCCGGGCACTGCCCCGAAGGCAAATATCGCGGCCTTCCGCGTCTTCGGCTGTGTAGGCTCCACCAACCTCACCGGTGACGCACTGGACAAGGTCCTGGATCCCACGGTCTACACCGACCCGAGCAAAATGGCCAAGGTCGTAAACCTGTCCTTGGGTAGCTCCTTTGGCGTCGACACTTCTGCCGAGGCACCGATTGTGGCGGCGCTGCAAGAGGCCGGCATCCTGATGGTCATCTCGGCGGGCAACTCCGGCGACGTGTACAACGTCTCCGGCTCCCCCGGTGCCTACAAGTCCGCGCTCACCGTGGCGAACACCAACGGCACTTACGGCACGCAAACGTACAACATCGCGAACGTGACCGCGCCAGAAGACGTTGCAGGGCCGGCCAACGGCCAGATCTCTGCGAACTTTGATTATTCGCAGGCAAGCGAGTCTCAGTTGACCGCCAATGAGGTGGTCATGGCACCAACCGATAATCAATTCGGTTGCAACGCCTTCCCCGACGGCTCGCTGGACGGCAAGTGGGTGTGGCTCCAGTGGAGCGAGGGCGGCGAGTTCCCTTGCGGCTCCGCGGTGCGCTACAACAACGCCGAAGCCGCAGGCGCGCTTGGCGTACTCATGGACTCCGAGGTTGACGTGTTTGACGCGGGCATCGCGGGCAACGCCACGATCCCTGGCTTCCAGTTCACCAAGACCGATTCGGACCGCTTGCGCCCTGCCGCCGAAGCCGGAGATCTGCAACTGACCATTGACCTCGAAGGCAGCGGAAGCACCGTCTTCGAAACCGGGTTGAAGGACGTTATTGCCGATTCCTCCTCGCGCGGCGGCCACGGTTACGGCGGCACCATCAAGCCGGATATCGCGGCCCCGGGTTCCAACATCGGATCCACCGCGGTAGGCACCGGTAACGGTCTGGCCAGCATGTCCGGCACCTCGATGGCCGCCCCGAACGTGTCCGGCCTCGCCGCATTGGTCTACGGCGCCGACGGAGCTGGCGCGCAACCAGAAGTGGTCAAGAGCAAGCTCATGAACACCTCTTCCAACACGGTCAAGAACGTGGACGGCACCACCCCTGCGGGCCCGAGCCGCGCTGGAACCGGCCGCGCCGATGTGCTCTCGGCATTGCAAACCCCGGTCTACGCCGCCGCAACCGATGACCCCATCGGAACCTCGGTGGTCTTTGGCGTGGTGGAAGCCGGCGTGGACGCGATCAACTCGACGAAGTCGATCACGCTCACCAACACCTCAAACGCGCCGGTCACCTACTCGGCCGCGCTGGATGAGGCGAGCGCCGTCCCCGGTGCCACGTTCTCCCTGAGCGCAAGCTCGGTGACGGTACCCGCTGGGGGCACCGCCACGGTTGACGTCACCTTGGATATTCCAGATACGACGGCGTTAGCTAAGTCGATCACGCCAGGCACCGAACGCGAGCAACAGGGAATTGGCCGTCAATACGTGGCAGAGTTGCAGTCCCGGGTCACCTTTGCGGCGGCCGGTCAGCCTACTCTGAACGTGGTGGTTCAGGCCGCCCCGAAGCCGACTTCGGACCTGAGTGTGGATGGTGACGTGGTTCTGCCTAACGGCGAGGATTCCGCGAATGTTGTCCTGACCGGACGCGGGATCAACCAGGGTGAAGGAAATGAGAACTACACCTCGCTGTATGCCCCGTTCGAACTGGGTTACCAGGCCGAATCGGCACCGGGTGACGACGTCTCCGACATTGTGAAGGCCGCTACCTTGCAGGCCGTGGGCGTCAACTCGACGTTCGCGAATCTGAAGGCGGCCGGACAAGACCCGATCGCCGACGGCATGCTGAACTTCGGTTTTGCCACCTACGCCAACTGGCCCGTTCTGGATAACGTGTACTTCACCATCCAGATCGACACGAATGGCGATGAGAAGCCAGAGTACTTGGTCACGCCTGGGCGTCTGAACGGCATCGACCTCAACGTTTCGGTGTTGCGTGACGGTAATGGCGAACCGATCGAGGGCGGGCTGGAACCGATCAACGGCCAATTGGGCGATGTGGACACCAACGTGTTTGACAGCAATGTGGTGACTTTGCCGGTCTCGCTTGCGCTGATGGATCTGGACCCGAAGAACCCGCAGTTCAGCTACCAGGTCATTGCCGAAAGCCAGTACGCGACCTCGGATGATGACAATGAGGAACCGCTTCCGGTCACTCAGACTCCGTGGATCAGCTACAACCCGGCGAGCCCGACGCTGAACTTCGAGGGTGACTCACCTGACGGTTACCTGTTTGTGGGTGACACCGAGTCTGCGCTCAAGGTCACGCGTTCCGCTGACGCCGGCCAAAGTGGGGCTGCCGATGCTCAGGCCGAAGCGCAAACCACGGCGCAGGCGCTCTTCCTGTACCTGCACAATGCCAGCGGTAGCCGCGAGCAGGTGGTGAACGTTGTCGATGAACCCACCGTGACGCCGAGTCCCACTGAAACGCCGACCGGCACGCCGACGCCAACCGGCGAACCCACCGAGACGCCCACCCCAACAGGTGAGCCGACCTCCACAGGTACGCCATCGCCGTCGGACTCCCCAACCGCCACACCGTCGCCGACGGGCGAGCCGACCGCGACCGGCGGGCCGAGCGACACCGCAACGCCGAGCCCCACGAGCACGGACGGCCTCCCGGACACCGGTGCCACCGGAACCGGGCTTTGGATTGGCGCGCTGGCGCTGGTTCTGGCCGGACTGGTACTGATCGGAGTCCGCTACGTGATCCGTAACGGCAAACACTCCGGAGCCTAGTCTCCGGGCACTCTAGGGGGTGCACTAAAGAAGTGGCGGGTTAGCTGAGGCTGGCCCGCCACTTCTCTTGTGCGAGGTCGGCTAAGAATTCGTGTGCGCCTCGAGGAAGGAGTACACCTCGGTCTCATCAACCCCTGGGAACGCTCCGGGCGGCATTGCGGCAAGCAAGTGCGAGTGCGCCCGGGCGCTCGGCCACGCTTGTCCCGCCCAATCCTCGGTCAGCGCGGCCGGGGGACGCCGACAACATGACGGGTCAGGGCACGCCGATTTTGATCGAGACATCGTCTCGCGCCCGCGAAACCACTTTGCGTGCACGTATGGGACGCCAATGCTCAGGGAAAAGTCGCCGCCCGCGCTGCGCTCCACACGTGCCGTGCACCAAAAGGTTCCGGCCGGAGTGTCGGTGTATTGGTTGAAAGCGCTGAATTTATCCGGGACGTCAAACACTTCGCGGGAAGTCCAGTGACGGCAAACCGGCTGGCCCTCGATCGCGCCGGTGTGGTCCATGGGGAAGGTGACGCCGTCGTTTTCGTAGGCCTTGTAGATGATGCCTGAGCGGTGCACCTTCTGGAAGTGGTTCAGGATATCCAGGTGCTTTGTGGCCAGGTTGGTGAACCGGTGCGCCGCCGTTTCATAGGACACTGCGAACGCGTCCCGCAGGTCCTCCACCGCTATTTCTTTGGCCGCCTTCGCGCGTTGGAGGAAACTCACCGTCGCTTTCTCTGGGAGCAGGAGTGCGGCGGCGAAGTAATTCGTGGCCACCCGCTGTGACAAGAAATCCCCGTAATTGGTGGGGGTTTGGTGCCCTAACACGTAATGGCCGAGCGCCTGAAGCAGGACGGACCGCGGGTCATGGTCGCTGCGTTGAGACTGGGTCAGATAAATTCGCCGATTTTTCAGGTCGGTGACCGATCGAGTGGAATGCGGCAGGTCGCCCACATGATGCAGCGTAAAACCCAGCTTCTCGGTGATGTCCGCGATGACGTGTTGGGATAAGGGGCCGGACGTGTGCCCAACCAGTTTGAGAATCTTTCCGGCTTCGGCCTCATACTCCGGGAAATAGTTGTCGCGTGCCTTCATCTGGAACCGCAACTCGGCATTGGCCCGCCGCGCCTCTTCCGGGGTGGCCGCTTGCTCATTCATTTTGCGCTCGAGTTCGCGTTGCATTCCGACCAGGGACTCCAACACATCCATCGGCGTTCGCGGTGAAATTTTCACTCGCGGCAGGCCCAGGGACTCATATAGCGGACCGCGTTGCGCACGTTCCAGTTCAATTTCCAGGGCAGCGCGTCGACTCGGTGGCTTGGCGCCCAGAAGCTCGTCCAGTCCCACGTCCAACGACTCGGCAAGCCCCTGAAGCACACTGAGTTTCGGCTCGCGCTTGCCGTTTTCAATCATGGACAGTTGCGACGGCGCCACACCTAGAGCGGCGCCCAACGCCTCCAGTGTGAGCTTGCGTTCCTTGCGCAAATGCCGAATCCGTCTGCCCACGCTAATGACATCAATCGCGTTTTTTCGCGCCGATTTACCCGATACCGCGTCCTGACCCGGTTTAGCCCATCCCGTTTCCGTCATAACCCCAGAATATGTGAAGAAACGCATTTCTTTCCACAAAATTCTCTAGAATTCTGGGCACGGCACCCGCAAAACTGGTTCTACCAGCAAGAAAAAGCCGCACTCGCAGCCAAAGCGATCAACCGCAAAAGATGCGGCCGAGCGCCACAAGCAGCGAAATCGGCACCCGAAAGGACCAACCGCCATGACACCGTCACCCTTCGACAAGCAGAACATCAAGACCCCGGAGCAAGAGGCCCAAGAGCTCGCCCTGGAATGGGATGCCGATCCCCGTTGGGACGGCGTCACCCGCGACTACACCGCCGAGGACGTCATCAAGCTTCGCGGCCGAGTCCAAGAAGAACACACCCTGGCCAAGCGCGGCTCGCAAAAGCTCTGGGCCGAGCTCAAAGACGACCAGCAGGACGGCAACTACATCAACGCCCTCGGCGCGCTCACCGGAAACCAGGCCGTGCAACAGGTCAAGGCCGGGCTGAAGGCCATCTATCTTTCGGGATGGCAAGTCGCCGCAGACGCGAACCTTTCCGGACAGACCTACCCGGACCAGTCGCTCTACCCGGCGAACTCGGTCCCGCAGGTCGTCCGCCGCATCAATAACGCCCTGATGCGCGCCGACCAGATCGAGTTCTCTGAGGGCAAGCACAGCGTTGAAGATTGGCTGGTCCCGATCGTCGCCGACGCCGAGGCCGGATTCGGCGGCCCGCTGAACGCCTACGAACTCATGAAATCCATGATTGCCGCCGGCGCCTCCGGCGTTCACTGGGAAGACCAACTGGCCAGCGAAAAGAAGTGCGGTCACCTGGGCGGGAAGGTCCTCATCCCCACCCAACAACACATCCGCACCCTCAACGCTGCGCGCCTCGCCGCCGATGTTTCCGGCACTCCGAGCGTCATCATCGCCCGGACCGACGCCGAAGCGGCGACCCTCATCACTTCCGACGTCGACGAGCGCGATCAGGAATTCATCACCGGCGAGCGCACCGCCGAGGGCTTCTACAAGGTCACCAATGGCCTGGCCCCGTGCATCGCCCGCGCCAAGGCCTACGCGCCGTACTCCGACCTCATCTGGATGGAGACCGGCACCCCGGACCTGGAGCTTGCCAAGAAATTCGCTGAGGGCGTCAAGGCCGAGTTCCCAGACCAGATGCTCGCCTACAACTGCTCCCCCTCCTTCAACTGGAAGAAGCACCTGGATGATGAGACCATCGCCAAATTCCAGCGCGAACTCGGCGCCATGGGCTTCACCTTCCAGTTCATCACCCTGGCCGGATTCCACGCCCTGAACTACTCGATGTTCGACCTTGCCCACGGCTACGCTAGAGGCGGCATGAGCGCCTACGTCGAGCTGCAGGAGAAGGAATTCGGCTCCGAAGACCGCGGCTACACCGCCACCAAACACCAACGCGAGGTCGGCACCGGCTACTTTGACCTGGTGTCCACCGCCCTGAACCCGAACGGTTCCACCCTCGCGCTTGCCGGATCCACCGAATCCGAGCAATTCCATTAAAAACATGAAGCACGACGGCGTTGCTCGCCTCGAGCGCGCCCCGCACCTCCCCGACCCCTCGTTTCGCATCCCGCTACCGCATTTTCATCCCCGCTTACGGCTCTCAATTTGCGGTACGGGGATGTGAAACGGGGAAGAACAAAGGACTGATAACCATGAATGACCCCATTACTTTGAACGGCGTGGAACTGACCGCGTCCCCCATCCCGCGTCAGGAAGAGATTCTGACGCCCCAGGCGATCGAGTTTCTGCAGAAACTGCACAAGGCGACGCACACGCGCCGGCAGGAACTGCTGCAGATGCGTCAACAGCGCCGCCACGAGATTGCCAACGGGCAGGACCCCCGCTTCCGCGAAGACACCCGCCACATCCGTGAGGATGACAGCTGGCAAGTGGCCCCGACGGCGCCCGGTCTGGAGGACCGTCGCGTCGAGATCACCGGCCCCGTTGACCGCAAGATGGCAATCAACGCGCTGAACTCTGGCGCGAAGGTGTGGCTGGCGGATATGGAGGATTCCTCCACGCCGAACTGGTCGAATGTGATCAATGGGCAGCTGAATTTGAAGGACGCGCTGGATGCGCGGCTGCACTTTACCAACGAATCCGGCAAGGAATACCGTTTGGAGTCCACCGAACTCACTGAACTGCCGACCATTGTGGTGCGCCCGCGCGGCTGGCACTTGCCGGAAAAGCACATGCTGGTGGACGGCACTCCGATTGCCGGCGGCATTGTCGACTTCGGGCTGTACTTCTTCCACAATGCGCACAAGCTCATTGCCGGTGGGCGCGGGCCATACTTTTACCTGCCGAAGATTGAGAACCACCTCGAAGCGCGGCTGTGGAATGACATTTTTGTTCAGGCGCAGCAACTTCTGGGGATTCCGCAAGGCACCATCCGGGCGACCGTGCTGATTGAGACCATCACCGCCGCATTTGAGATGGAGGAGATTCTCTACGAGTTGCGCGATCACGCTGCTGGGCTCAACGCCGGGCGTTGGGACTACATCTTCTCGGTGATTAAGAACTTCCGGAGCCGTGGACCGCGGTTTGTGTTGCCGGACCGCGCCGAGGTGACCATGACCCAGCCGTTCATGCGCTCCTACACCGAGCAGCTGGTGCGGGCATGCCACCGCCGCGGTGCGCACGCAATTGGCGGAATGGCCGCATTCATTCCGAACCGCCGCGACGAAGAGGCCAACGAGCTGGCTATGAATAAGGTTCGCGCCGACAAGTTGCGCGAGGCGACCGATGGCTTCGACGGCTCATGGGTGGCGCACCCCGATCTGGTGCCAATTGCTCGCGAGGTCTTCGACGAGGTGCTGGGCGAGCGGGCGAACCAGCGCGAGAAATTGCGCGAGGACGTCACCCCGGATGACCGTAGCTTGATCGACATTGCCTCGACCCAGGGATCGATCACCGAGGCTGGGATTCGCGCCAATATCGATATCGGGCTGCGGTATATCGAGTCCTGGCTGCGCGGGAACGGTGCCGCCGCGATTCACGGCCTGATGGAGGATGCCGCGACAGCGGAGATCAGCCGTTCGCAGATCTGGCAGTGGATTCATGCCTCCGCCATTACCGATACCGGCGAAATTGTGAGTCGGGAATGGGTGGAGGAACTCCTGGACGAGGTGTTTGACGAGCTCGACCGCGAGAGCGAAGACCGCTTCGACGATGCGCGCGATATTTTCGAAGAGGTGGCTCTTGGCGAGGAGTTCCCCACCTTCTTGACCATCCCGGCGTACGCCCGGTTCCTGCACGAAAATCCAGAACCGGTAGCTCAAGCCGCCTAACCCCCCGCAAATTTAAGCGCCTTTCCCGGTTTTCAGCGTCCTACATGGCGCTGAAAACCGGGAAAGGCGCTTAAATTTGCCTTGGCTAGGGGGCGTCGGTGGGTTTGACGTCGCTGTTCTCAAAGCGCGGGCACTGCAACGTCCCGGCCTCGGCGACAACCTTCTTGGGATCCTGCAACCCCTCGAACTTGTTGCCGAGGATCACCCCGACGGTCGCTTCGGGCCGGTCATCCTCAAAGTAATCGCTCCCGGGGATTTGCGCCTGCACGGCCAACGCATTCGCCCGACCGGACGGCCCGGAAATCACCGCCGCCACCAGATTCTTTTGGGTCAGCTTCCCATTGGTGACGGCGCCAATGGCGAACCCGCGCTGCTTCATTTGCTCGGCCACATCTGCGGCCAACCCGTTGCGGCTGGTGCCGTTATAGATACCCACCAAGAACGAATCGAGCTTTTGCGGGTAATCGAGAGTTTCGGTCGGGCACGGCGGCGGCGCGTCATTGCCCGCCTGCGCCGGCTGACCAATGCGAATGGTGCCGTTTCCCACCATCCACGCAAACCACACCGCCGCGACAATAAGCACCACCAACCCCAGAAGCACCGCGGTGTGACGCCGTTTCCGGGAGCGCCGTGTCCTTTCGTCAGCGTCCTCGACGAGATCCTCGTCCTCGAACACATACTCGAGATCGTCACCGCTGACCACGTGGTGCCCGTTCCACTCCTGCTGCGAACCGTCAGTTTCCCGCGCCATAATGATGTAGTTTTCTGCTCCCCAACGAAACGTTACCGGCCACCGATAACGATCTAATCAAGTTCCAGCACTCGCGCGTGCAGTATGGAGCGCTGGTGGAGCGCGGTCCTTACGGCACGGTGAAGCCCGTCTTCCAAGTACAAGTTCCCCTGCCACTGCACCACGTGCGGAAAAAGATCCCCGAAAAAGGTGGAATCCTCGGCCAGCAGCGCATCCAAATTCAACGTTGACTTGGTGGTGACAAGGTCTGCGAGCTTCACCTGCCGCGGCGCCACCTCGGCCCAGTCTTTGGGCGTCACATACCCATGTTCGGGGTACGGGCGGGCATCTCCGACGGCTTTGAAAATCACCCTCCCAGCCTAGGCACCAAACCGCCTGCAATGAAACGGAATCTCGCAAAATGAAGCGCCTTGTGGCCAAATGGTTATCATGGAACTCCTTCTCTTGGTGATACTGGGTGCCTTGGCGCTCACAGCCTTGGCGCGACGTCTCGGCTGGCCCGCACCGCTACTGGTGACAGCGGTGGCGCTCCTGGTCTCCCTGATCCCCGGAATGCCTGCCGTGGAGTTGGAGCCGGAACTGATCTTGACCCTGGTGCTACCTCCGCTGTTGTATTCGGCGGCGCTGGACATTTCCTACCAAGGCTTTAAGGAATCGCGCAAGCAAATCGAGCGGCTTGGCATTTTTTTGGTGCTCGTCACGGCCCTAGTGGTGGGCGCAGTCGTCATGCTCCTGTACCCGTCGATCGGGTGGGCGGCCGCGCTTCTCTTGGGCGCCGTGGTCGCCCCGCCGGACGCCGTATCCGCCACCTCGATCGGCAAGAAGCTCGGCCTGCCCCGCAAGGTCATGACCCTGATCTCCGGGGAAAGCCTCATCAATGACGCCGCCGCTCTCACCCTCGTCACGCTCTTTTTGGAAGGGGTCACCAACGGCGTTCCGTCAATCCCGCAGGGCATTGCCATGTTCCTGGTGAAAGTGGCGGTCGGCGTGACCGTTGGCCTCTTGCTCGCCTTGGCCGCCAACTGGATCCGTATGCACTTGAAAGATGCGGCCATCTCCACCGCGTTCAACCTGATTCTGCCGTTCATGGCCTACCTTTTGGCCGAGCAGTGGCACGGCTCCGGAGTCCTCGCGGTCGTCGCCGCGGGCCTCTACATGGGCTACACCGCGCCCAGGGCCAACTACCGCACCAGACTGCAAGAAACCCCGATCTGGGCCTCCCTCGACGTGCTCTTGGAAGCCTTCGTCTTCGCCCTGATCGGCCTGCAATTCGCCACCATCTTGCGCGAGCTCGGCAACGGCGAACTCGGCATCGGCGCAAGCCTCGCGATCGCCACCGCGGTCCTCATCACCGTCATCGCCATCCGCCCGGCCTTCATTTTCTTGACCTACTGGCCCGGCAATTGGCGCATCACCCGGGCCCTGCGCGCACGGCAACGCACCCGCGCCGAGGCTCGCAACGCCCGTGCGGTCGCAGCAGGACGCCCGGTACACAAACTCCCGCATCCGCCGACGTTCACCTGGCAGGAGTTGGCCGTGGTCTCCTGGACCGGTATGCGCGGCGTCGTAACCCTCGCGGCCGCCGTCTCTATCCCGGTCATGAGCGCTACCGGCCCGTTCCCTGGCCGCGAACTGATCATCCTGTGCGCGTTCGTTGTCACCATCGGCACTCTGCTCATCCAGGGCCTCACCCTGCCCTGGCTGATCCGGCGCCTAAACGTCACCGACCCCCACGAGAGCGAAGCCGACGCCCGCGCCGAAAAACGCCTCATGAAGGAAACCTTCAAGCGCGCCTGGCAACTTTTCGAAGAAAAGGGTAGCGACTTCCTGAATAACCTCCCACCGGACAAGGCCGAGCACCTGCGCCAAAAATTCAAGGCCATGCAAGAGCAAGAAATGGCCCGCAACGCCGAAACCGTCGCCGACTCAGCGGACGCGCGCACCGTCTCCCTCGAAAGCGCGCCGAAGAGCACCGAACGCGAAAAGCAGGGCGCCGCCATGGCCGCAATGCGCCGCGAACTGCTCGAATTGCGCCGCCAGGTTCTCATCGAAGAGCGCGACGCCGGCAACATCTCCGACGCAGTCCTGCGCACCGTCCTCAAGGAGCTTGACGCGGATGAGCTCTCCATGGACACCTCCTGGCAATCCCGCATGCGTTCATGAAAAAGATGCACGACGGCGGTCCCACACTGATGAGCCTTCCCCTCCTCGCGCGGTGGCGCGCCGGATTGCGGCGCACTTTTTCGGCGGGGCAGGATGAGATCCCGGCGTGGGTAGCGCGCTTGGCCGACGGGGATGACCCCGGCTTCTTCGAACCCGGTAGCGCGGTATGGGTGGTGCACCGCGACACGTGTGCCGTGGTCGGCGGGGTGCGAGCGCTACTCATGCAAGCTCTGCATCCGGGGGCGCTTGCCGGCGTGGTGGATCATTCGCGGTACAAAGAGGACCCCTTAGGTCGACTCGATGGCACGATCCGCTGGGTCTTCTCCCTCACTTTCGGTTCCACCGAAGCCGCTCGCGGGGCCAGCGATTGGGTGCGCAAGCTTCATGTGCCGGTGCGGGGCACCTACGTGGATGCGGAGGGACGCGATGTTTCCTACAGCGCCAACGACCCGCACCTGGCACGCTGGGTACACCTGGCTTTTACCGATTCCTTCGTCACCGCGCATGGCTATTACGGCCCAAAAATCCCGGGCGGGCGCGACGCGTACATTGACCAGTGGGCAAAGGCCGCCGAACTCATGAAGGTGAGCCAACCTCCTCACTCCAGCGCCGAACTCGCTGCCCAGGTGAGCGAATTCCACGGCGAGCTGCGTGCCGGAAGGCGAGTGACCGACGTCGTACATTTTCTACAAAACCCGCCGCTGCCGCCTTCGCAACTGCGCGGCTATCGAATTTTGTTCGACGCGGCAAGAGCATCGCTGCCGCGTGAATATCAGCGGATGCTTGGGGTGAAGGAGGGGCCGCCGTCGCGGTGGCTGGTGCTCAAGACTCGGCTGGCGTTGGCGTATTTGCGGCTCGGCTTGGGCGCGAATCAGGCCGCAAAGAATGCCCTTGCGCGCCGCGCCCGAATCGCCGCCAACCCCCGCCCCCCCTCGTCTATGTAGCGCGACACGCCGAGGATTCCGGTGAATCCTCGGCGTGTCGCGCTACATAGATTTAGGCGGCGGGGGTGTTCGTTGCGGCCGGAACGTCGGGGCAATACATGCGCGTCGGGGTGTGCTGATTCAGGCTGCGCTCGATGGTGTGTTCGGCGAGCGGACGCTGGCACTCCGGGCAACTCGGGTTAGCCGGACGCTTCTCAGGACCCTCGACATATCCGGCTCCACGAGCGGCCGGGCCGAAGAACATTCGGGTGAAATCGTTTGACTTCTTATAAAAATTCCAGAACTTCCTACTCACCGCGACACCTTTCAGTTAGTCCTCTTATCATTAGTGTACTAACTATATTCGTGTCGGCGCAAGCGCGGTTGAGAAAGCTCACCGTTAGGAGGTGCGGGAATGGGGCGCTTTGTCGCGGGCAACCTGCGCCGCGTCGACCAAACTGATCATCGCAGCGTGGATATCCCCGAGCTGCTGATCGCTGAGCCCCAATTTGGCCTTCATCTTTTCCGGAATGTGGACGGCCTGTTCCCGAAGCGCTGTGCCGCGCTCGGTCAATTCCACGGCGAGGGCGCGTTCGTCATGCTTGTCGCGCGTGCGGGCGATGTATCCCAGGGACTCGAGTCGCTTTAACAGCGGGGAAATCGTGGCAGGCTCCAACGCCAGACGGGCGCTGAGCGCCTTGACCGAGAGCGGCGCTTCCTCCCACAACGCGAGCATCACC
Organism: Haematomicrobium sanguinis DSM 21259; assembly: GCF_000688395.1. GTDB lineage: Bacteria > Actinomycetota > Actinomycetes > Actinomycetales > Micrococcaceae > Haematomicrobium > Haematomicrobium sanguinis. Next base: position 17,371 of record NZ_JIAG01000004.1, read on the forward strand.
AGATACTGCGGATGAGTGAGGTGCATGGGGTCGAGGACCTCTTTATATGCGCCGACAACGCTACGCGAAGCGAGGGACAGCGCGAAGCACACTTGGCGTTCAAGTGCGAGCGGATCGTCAGTTGTAATGGTGGACACCGGGTGCCTCCTGCGGAATTCGTGTGCCGATAGTGAGCACACCAAGAATTCTAATTGGTCTGGTCAATAGTTCGTGAAACCTATTGATGCGTCACCAGCGCGGCCGTGGCCCGCTACTCGGCGCGCCGCGGGTCCGCAGTGGCGTCTTCATAGGTTGCGGGGCAGACTGCATCAATCGCTTCTGCGCGGAATTCATAATGCCAGGACTCGTTCGCGTAGGTTTGGCACAATCCGTAGGAACTGCCGAACTGGGCAAGCCAGTCCGAGGCCGCCATCGGCCCCACATCAACGGCGTCTCCCGTCTCGTGTGACGAGGTTCCCGGCGCGGCGACCCAGCGCGCCGCCTCATCCGATGAACCGTAGTCAGAGGCGGCCTTGCTGCTCAAGTACTTCTGCATATCGGCACTGCGCCATCCGCTGGTGATGACGATGCTGACCCCGGACTCCTCGGCGTCCCGGCTGGCCGCCGTGAGTGCGTCACGCAACTCAGGCGAGAGGTTGGCGAGGGCAGGAATCAGGTCGCTGACAAATGCCCCGCCGTCCGGAACGGTGCCGTCTTCGCGGCCAATCTTGCCGTCAACGGATTTTGCACCTCCGGACGCGCCGATACCTGGGATGGCAGGGGTACCGGCAGAAGCGCCTTGGGTGCCTGTGCCGGCAAAGAAGTTCGCTGCGGCTGCCGCAACAACCAACGCCACGGCTATGAGCATGACAACCACGGCAAGCTGACGAATTCGAACAGTGTTCATGTCTACATCCTTTGAACGATTGGTAGAGACGTAGACCATTTCATCGAGTGTGGTGTTGCCAGAACGTTGCGGTTTTTCAATACGAGGACAATAGGTGAGGCCAAGTAAGCTCGCGGTATGCGCGTGCTGATTGTTGAAGACGAGCCCGAGTTGGCCACGGCCATTCGCGACGGCCTGCGCCTCGAGGCCATTGCCGCCGATATAGCGCACACCGGCACGCAGGCGCTCGAACTTTTGGACATCAACGCCTACGACGTCGCCATTTTGGACCGGGACATTCCGGGGCCGTCCGGAGATGACATTTCCCGGCACCTTTCTGGCCTAGAAGCTTCCACGAGAGTGCTAATGCTGACCGCTGCCGATCGGCTCGACGATAAGGTGAGCGGTTTTGAGTTGGGCGCAGATGATTACATGACCAAACCCTTTGCCATGCGAGAACTGGTCATGCGATTACGTGCGCTAGAACGCCGGGCCGCCCAATCGAGGCCACCGGTTCTGGAGGTAGCGGGTTTGCGGGTGGACCCGTTCCGCCGCGAGGTTTACCGTAATGACCGCTATATCGCGCTCACCCGCAAACAGTTTGCGGTACTGCAAATCCTCGTGGCAGCCAACGGTGGCGTGGTGAGCGCCGAGGAGCTTTTGGAGCGGGCCTGGGATGAGAACGCGGACCCGTTCACCAACGCCATCCGCATTACGATTTCCGGATTACGCAAACGCCTGGGTGAACCCTGGCTCATCGAAACGGTCGCGGGAGTGGGATACCGCATTGGTGAAAGCAATGAATGAGGACGGGCCCCGGCGCCCGGGCCTATCCGCCCGTTGGAAGCTCACCCTGAGCTACGCCATTTTCCTGGTGCTTTCCGGCGTCATGCTCTTCACCGTCGGGCTCTTTTTGTTGCGGTACGTGCCCAATGAGGCGCTGGTGCGCAATGACGGCGGCTGGGCACCGAACCAGCAAGATCTGCTAGATGTCTTTGTGCCAGCAGCGCTCTGGACGCTCCTCTTTCTGGGGCTCTTGGGCCTCGCCGGCGGATGGTGGCTGGCAGGACGCATGCTTCGGCCGCTGGAAACGATCCATCAGGCAGCCCTCAACGTGAGTCGCGGTGACCTCGCGCACCGCATTGAACTCCCCGGTCCGCAGGACGAATTCCGGGAACTGGGCGACGTGTTCAACACCATGCTTGACCGCATTCAGGCACAGATCGCCCAGCAGCGCCGGTTCGCGGCCAATGTCTCGCACGAGTTGCGCACCCCGCTGGCGTTGAATCGCGCACTCGTGGACGTGGCCCGTGCGACGCCCAACCTCGACGTGCCTTCCATGCTCAACCAACTGGAGCGCGCCAACGACCGCTCCATCGACACCGTGGAAGCCCTCTTGACGCTCTCCCGGGTCGAGACGGGCCACGACTTCGAATCCGCGCCGGTAGACCTTTCGCTCGCAGCCGAGGAGGCCCTGGAAGTCAGCCTCCCCATGGCCGAAGCTCACGGAGTCACCGTGCTCAGCGACACGCAACCGGCCGCCAGCCATGGCGACCAAATGCTCCTTAATAGGGCGGCAACAAATCTGGTACAGAACGCCATTGTGCACAATGCGGGCCCACAAAAGACCCTGTGGATCCGCACCTTTGAGGATCATGATGAGGCGGTTCTCACTGTCGAAAACACGGGCGCCCCTTTGAACCCGGCAACGATCGAGGAACTGCTGGAACCGTTTCACCGTGGATCCCGCGCCCGCGGCAGCAACGCAGAGCACCAGGGCGTGGGTCTCGGCCTCGCCATTACCTCTTCCATCGCTCAGGCTTTGGGCGGCTCGCTCGAGTTACGGGCGAGGACCGAGGGCGGCTTGCGCGCAACGCTTCGCCTAAAAAGCAAACAGCCTAGTCAAAACGGTTTTGACTAGGCTGTTCATCCGCGGAGGATGGGGGATTTGAACCCCCGAGGGCGTTAACCCAACACGCGTTCCAGGCGTGCGCCATAGGCCGCTAGGCGAATCCTCCAGGTGTGCTCTTGAAGAAGAGCAGATTCTAGGATACCCGAGAGCGCCGATGTATCCGAATCGGCCGGACCCGCGCTTACCGCACCACCAGCGCGCTCGCCTGCTCGACACTAATATCCAGGGGCACAATCCACGCCCGCTCGATAAACCCGGGGTTCTCCACTGCATCGCACTCACAACGGGTGGACACAAACTCTTCGCTCTGGGCCCCGGTCACCACACGCACTTGCGTGTCAGCGCCACTGCCGAACACCTTCAGCGACCCGGGTTTCCGCCCAGTGTCCTTCACCACGCCGACATACTGCCCACCGGCGAGCGTGACACCGCCTTCCGACGTCAACCCGTTGAGACCGGCCGCCTGCTCTTCGCTGAGCTTGTACACGCGCTCCACCGCGACGGTGGCGCCCAGATCCGGCTCGCCTGTTGCCGCGGATGCGGGCACCTCGATCAGCCGCGCACTCCCAACATTCATTGACGCCAATTCGGGAACAACCGTGGTCTTCTCGGCACTCGGGCTCGCCGTCGCGGGCCCGCTCGCCCCATCGGGCCGGGACACCGAGGCCCCCACGTAGCCTTGCGAACCATCCACGCCGGATTCGGCCTTCTGCACGCCACAGCCAACCAGGGACGCCGCGACTACCAGCCCGAGAATCACGCCGCCGCGAAGCCGCGCACCGTTGCCCGACCTAGTTCCCACCATCACACCGCCCCTTAGACATCAGATGTATCTCCCCAGAGTACCCGCCGCGCCGACTCCCCGCACACACCAGCGGCCGCCGAGCAATTTCAACCCGGACCCGCACCTAAGCTAAACTAGAGGCCGACCCCTCGTGTGGTGTCATCCTGTGAACTCCCCCAGGACCGGAAGGTAGCAAGGGTAAACGGGCTCTGGCAGGTGCATGAGGGGTCTTCTACGTTTCACACTCCACCCCCGCGAGGACTCATGGCCGGCCGCTACGCCCCTTCGCCCACCGGAAATTTGCACGTGGGCAATCTGCGCACCGCCATTCTCGCCTGGCTCTTCGCCCGCTCAACCGGGCGCGACTTCCTGCTGCGCATCGAGGACCTGGATCGCGTCCGCGCCGGCAGCGAGGCCCAGCAAATCCGCGAACTCACCGACATCGGACTCGATTGGGACGGCACGCCCGCCCGCCAATCCGAGCGCCTCGCACTCTACGAGCATGCCATCGACTCGCTCACCGCCCGCGGCCTCACCTTTGAATGCTTTTGCACCCGCCGCGACATTGCCGAAGCCGCCAGCGCGCCGCACGCGCTCCCCGGCCACTACCCGGGCACCTGCCGCGACTTAAGCGATGAGGAGCGTGAAGAACGACGGCGATCCCGCCCTTCCGCGCTTCGCTTGCGTTCGCGCGTGAATCAGTGGGCAATTTCCGACCTCATACACGGGGAGTACGAAGGCGCCGTCGATGACTTTGTTATTCGTCGCAATGACGGCGCACCCGCATACAACTTGGCTGTCGTGGTGGATGATCACGCTCAAGGCGTCGACCAGGTTGTACGCGGCGATGATTTGCTCTCGTCGACACCGCGCCAAGCCTATTTGGGCTCGCTCCTGGGCTACCCGGCCCCGGAGTACGCTCACGTCCCGCTTGCGCTGAACGCCGACGGCCAGCGCCTTGCCAAGCGGGACGGAGCGGTGACGCTTGAGGACTTGGCGAGCATCGCCGTCGAACCTCATGAGGTGCGCGCACTGATCCTGGACTCGCTGGGATTACCCAACCACTCGCTGAGCGCCGCGTTGGCCGCGTTTGATCCGGGGGCGCTGCCGCGAGAGCCGTGGGTCGTTTCGAATCTGGGCAGCTAGTTCACGCGCGGCTTTTGGGTGGCCGCGGTCAGGGTCAGCGCGAGGGCGAGGAGCGCGACCGCGGACACCAGCAGGTATGTCGCCGCGTATCCGGCAGAGGCGAATGCGGTCAGGGCCGCCGCGGTGAGCGCGAGCATGGTGGTCGAGCCGAGCGCGTCGGCGGTTTGCAGGGCCGAGCCGTTAGCGCCCTGATTTCGCGGCGTGGACAGGCGCATGACGATGGTGGCTAGTTGCGGAAAGATGGTTCCCATGCCCGTGCCCATGAGGAAATTGCCCACGACCACGACCCATACTTCGGCGGAGCCGGTGACGTAGGCGAGCATCGAGAGGGGGCCCGCGAGCGCGAGAACAGCGGCGATGAGCAGGGCGCGCGCTTTGACTGTCTTTGACGACCCGGCCTTGGACGAAGGACGCGGTAGCCCAGCCGATGGCGACGAGCGCCATGATGAGCCCTGCGAGCGTGGGGGTGAAATTGCGTTCGTGCTGGAGATAGAGCGGGACGTAGACGTCGGCGGCGGCGACCGTGGCACCAAAAAGCGCGCGCAAGAGGACCAGGCGCGGCACGCCGGTGCGGGCGCGAAGGGTGCCCTTGGGGAGGAGTTTGTAGGCGCAAAACGCGACGGCAATAATCCCGGCCGCGACCAGCAGATAGTTCCAGGGTTGGCTTTGCTGACCCGCGAGGTGCAGGGACAAGGCGGCGAGCGCGGCCAAAATAGCCCAGAGAATTTTGGTGCGGTCGATGAGATCGGGGTCGGCGACTCCTTGTGCGCCGCGGACGCTATACAGCACGGAGCCGAGGGCGAGTAGGGCGATCACCGTGACAAGGCCGAACAGGGCGCGCCAATGAATTTGTTCGACGAAGAAGCCGGAGACAAGCGGGCCGATGAAAGCGGGGATGAGCCAGGCGGCCGAGAGCATGCCAAACATTTTCGAGTGGAGGGCCGGTGGGAATTCGCGGGCGATCACCACGTAGAGCACCACGATTGCCATGCCGCCGCCGACGCCCTGGAGCAGTCTGCCGAGGATGAAGACCCACATGTGCGGGGCGATGACGCAAAGCAGGACGCCGACAACGAAGAACACGCCACCGATCAGCAACGGCTGGAAGGTGCCGGCGCGATCGGCAAGCATACCGCCGAGCGTCATGCCGATCAGAGAGGTGGTCAGTGTTCCGGCGAAGGCGAGCGGCGCCCATTGTTCCCCGGAGAGATCGGTTGCGACGACGGGCAGGGCCGTGGTGATGGCATAGGACTCGAAAGCGATGAGCGTGACCAAGGTTAAGAGTGAAAAGACGAGGGTGGCGCGGCCGTCGCCAAGTAGCCGCAACTGCCCACTTGCTGCGCCCGATGCCGTCTCGCTCATGATCCTCCCAGCGCTCCCCCATACCGATGTATTCCGCCACACTGCTCCCTCAACACTCGGCGCGAGTGCGCGCGGCGGAAATGTAGGGGCGTTTCGACAATGTAGGGGCGTATACGGCCCTACATTGTCGAAACGACCCTACCGGAACGCCGTGACGTGGGCTGTCAGCGGAAGTGGACGCCGCGGGGTGCACAATGTCGGTGCCAACGGTTAAGGTTTGATGGTGAGCACAGCCCTTTATCGCAGATACCGCCCGGACACTTTTCAAGATGTCATCGGGCAGGATCATGTCACTGTGCCGCTGATGACCGCGCTGGAAAAGAACCGAGTTAATCACGCCTACCTGTTTTCCGGTCCGCGCGGTTGCGGGAAGACCACGTCCGCGCGCATCCTGGCGCGTTGCCTCAACTGTGCCCAGGGACCGACACCCACCCCGTGCGGTGTCTGTGACAGCTGTGTCGAGTTGGCTCGGGGCGGCACCGGCAGCCTCGATGTCATCGAAATCGACGCGGCGAGCCATGGCGGTGTCGACGATGCCCGCGATCTGAGGGACCGCGCCTCCTTTGCGCCGGTTCGCGACCGGTACAAAATCTTCATTATTGACGAGGCGCACATGGTGACCTCGGCCGGTTTCAACGCGTTGCTCAAGATTGTTGAAGAGCCGCCGGAACACATTAAGTTCATCTTTGCCACCACCGAGCCGGACAAGGTGATTGGAACGATTCGCTCCAGGACCCACCACTATCCGTTCCGATTGGTACCGCCCGAGCCGCTCATGGAGTACATGCAGTCGCTGAGCGATCAAGAAGGCGTGACGATTGCTCCTGGTGTGCTGTCCCTTGTGGTTCGCGCTGGAGGCGGCTCGGTTCGCGACTCTCTATCGGTGTTGGATCAGCTGATCGCTGGGGCCGGGGATAACGGCGTCGACTACGAACTGGCCGTGTCCTTGCTCGGTTTCACACATACCGCTCTGCTAGATGACGTGGTGGACTCCTTGGCCGCGGGCGACGCCGCCACGCTGTTCGGCTCGGTGGACCGGGTCATCCAAACCGGTCACGATCCGCGCCGCTTCGTCGAAGATCTACTGGAGCGCTTCCGCGATTTGATTATTGTGCGAGCCATGCCGGAGAACGCGGAAGTCATCCTGCGCGGCATGCCAGAAGATCAGTTGGCGCGGCTTCGCACCCAAGCGCAGCAGTTGGGGGCTAGCGAACTTTCGCGCGCCGCCGACGTGACAAACCGGGCCTTCAACGAGATGACCGGCGCCACGTCGCCGCGATTGCACTTGGAATTGCTGTGCGCGCGTCTAATGTTGCCTGCATCAGATGCTTCGGCCTCCGGGGTTGGGACCCGGTTGGATCAGTTGGAGCGACGGCTCAATTACGGCGGAGTTCCTTCCGGCTCGGCAGCGACACCCGCTCCCGCTCCTGACTCTCAACGCGGCTCTGAACGCGGCTCTGAACCGGTCCGCGGGGCAGAACCCGAACGCACATCAGGTGCGGCACCAGCGAGGAACCCTGACCCTGCGCCCGCTCCTGCCTCTACATGGGAGCCGGACTCAGAAGCCCACGGAGCAAACAGCCAACCTGTCACGGCTGTTGCGGCACAAAACGACACCACCGAACCGGACAGCCCCGCTCCCGCGGAGAACCATGTGTCCGCCGAAGTGCGTGAGCACCTTGCAGATGGCGACGATGGCGGCGAGAGGAGCGAGCCGCTCTCCGTACTCAGCGACGAGGATGAGGCCGCCCGCGAGGAAACGGTCGTCCAGGCCGTGTCCCACCCGCCAGTTGACGGCGATACGGCCGGCGCGCCTGAGCCGGGGCAACCTCAACAGTCCACACCCCCGGCAGAACAGGCCCCCAGCAATGACGGGGCCTCATCGGTCGAATTGTTGCGCCGCGCATGGCCGGAAATTCAAGAAACGCTCAAGGGCATTCGGCGTGCCACCTGGATCATGCTGTCCAACGCCACGCCGGTCGGCTTCGACGGGCGGACAGTGGAACTGAGCTTTAGCGACATGGGCTCGGCCAACGCGTTCGGCGGCCAGCATCAAGAAAATTTGCAGGTAGCGGTCAAAAAGGTACTGGGGATGGACACGGTTGCGAAAGTGGCCGGGTCCTCGGGTTCCTCGGGCCGGTCGACGAACCAGCCAGTGTCCGGCGATCCGTGGGGCGGTGGTGCCGACCCAAAAGTCCGTAGCAGTACCTCATCGCCACTCACGGGCGAGAGCGGCGCCCTTGGCTTGGGCGCCACGAGCCTGGGCACCTCTAGTCCGGGCACCTCGAGTCCGGACTCACCGGTCTCTGGTAGCTCGAATCCTGGCACCCCAAGTCCTGGGGCTTCAGCCAACCCCACGCCGAGCCAGAATTCCGCGAACGCCCCGGCGACGGGCACCGCCCCGGCCAACTCTGCGTCGCCCAGCTCTGCGTCAGCCAGCTCCGCCTCGTGGACCGACACTTCTTGGGCCAACGAGTCCGTGGCATCCTTCGATAACCGGAGCGCGAAACCCGATTGGGCTCAGGGTGAATCTCCCACACAACCCGCGCCGGAACCCGTAAAATCGACTGAGGAACCGGAGGACGTCCCGAGCGACGATGACCTCACGCTGGAAGAATCCGGACTGGTGGGCAAGGCGGCAATCGAAAAGATTTTTGGCGCCCGCGTCATCGATGAGCGAGACTTGGGCACCTTCGACTAGCTACCCACACTTTTTACCAGAGCATTGAGAAGGGCACCGTGTTCGAAGGCGCAGTACAGTCACTCATTGACGAGCTCGGTCGGCTACCCGGAATCGGCCCGAAGAGCGCGCAACGCATCGCCTTTCACATCCTGGACGCTAATCCGGAGGACATGCAGTCGCTGGCAAAGGCCATCGTCGCGGTCAAGGACAAGGTGAAGTTCTGCACAATTTGCGGACTCGTCACCGAACAGGAAACCTGCTCCATCTGCACAGACCCGCGCCGCGACCAGTCCACCATTTGCGTGGTGGAAGAATCCAAAGACGTCCTCGCCATTGAGCGCACCTCGACCTACCGGGGCCGCTACCACGTGCTTGGCGGCTCGATTAACCCGCTCGCCGGAATCGGCCCCGAAAATCTGCGCATCCGCGAACTGCTGACCCGCCTCGCCGATGAAACCGTGCAAGAAATCATCATCGCCACCGACCCCAACATGGAGGGTGAAGCGACGGCCACCTACTTGATCCGCACACTGCGCACCATTGGGATCTCCGTCACGCGCCTCGCCTCCGGGCTGCCGGTCGGCGGCGACTTGGAATTCGCGGACGAGCTCACCCTGGGCCGCGCCATTTCCGGCCGCCGCGCGGTCTAAATCCCCACTACCGCACGCCGTTAGACGCTTCTGCACGTAATTCGAGCGGAATTACGTGCAGACGAGTCTAACGGCGGACCTCCCCACCCGGGGCGTAACGCATTTCGCGCCCCAGCCCGGCGCGGCGCTAAACTGGTCACGCTCAACGGCGAACGCGGACCGCATCCGCACGGCCAACAGCCCGGATACCCAGGGTGCGGCCCGCATCCGCACCCGCGGCGGCCCGGCCAGCAACAACCCACAAAAGATCGGCAACTTCCCTATGGCGCTCATTGTCCAAAAGTTTGGCGGCTCCTCAGTCTCTGACGCCGAGGGCATCAAACGCGTGGCGCAACGCATCGTGGACACCGAGCGCGGCGGCAATCAAGTGGTCGTCGTCGTCTCGGCAATGGGAGACACCACCGACGAACTCCTCGACCTTGCCGACCAGGTCACCGAACAGGCGCCCGCCAGAGAAATGGATATGCTCCTTTCCTCCGGCGAACGCATATCCATGGCTCTGCTCGCCATGGCCATTGACACGCTCGGCGGACGCGCACAGTCCTTCACCGGATCCCAAGCCGGGCTCATCACCGACGCCTCCCACGGCCGCGCCAAGATCGTGGACGTCTCGCCGCACCGCATCAAAACCGCGATCGAGCGCGGCGACATCGCCATTGTCGCCGGATTCCAGGGCCAAACCCGGGAAACCAACGAAATCACCACGATGGGCCGCGGTGGCTCGGACACCACGGCGGTCGCCCTCGCGGCAGCCCTGGACGCGGACGTGTGCGAAATTTACACCGACGTCAGCGGCATTTACACCGCCGACCCGCGCGTGGTTTCCAGCGCCAAAAAGCTCGAGGTCGTCTCCAGCGAGGAAATGCTGGAAATGGCGGCATCCGGCGCGAAAATCCTCGCCCTGCGCAGCGTCGAATACGCCCGCCGATTCGGCGTCCCGCTTCACGTGCGCTCCTCCTTCACCCATGACACCGGGACGTGGGTGCAACCTGACCCGAATGACAACATCCGAATCCAACAGGGAGAACCCTTGGAACAGCCCATCGTCGCAGGCGTCGCCCACGACCGCTCGGAAGCGAAACTCACCGTCATCGGTGTGCCGGACATCCCCGGCAAAGCCGCCGAAATCTTCACGATCATCGCCGAATCCGGCATCAACATCGACATGATCGTCCAAAACATCTCCACCCACGCGAGCGCGCGCACCGACATCTCCTTCACCCTGCCCACCACTGACGGCGACAAAGCCATCAAAGCGCTGGAAGCGGCCCAGCCCAGCGTCGGCTTCGAAGAGATCGAGTACGACGAAAAGATCGGCAAACTCTCCCTGGTCGGCGCCGGCATGCGCTCCAACCCGGGCGTCACCGCACGCTTTTTCGATGCCCTCTCCACCGCCGGGGTCAATATCGACGTCATCTCCACCTCGGAAATCCGCATTTCCGTGGTCACCCACGCCGACAAACTCGATACCGCAGTGCGCGCCGTCCACGCCGCCTTCGGCCTGGACTCGGAAGAAACGGCAGAAGTTCACGGTGGCACCGGCCGCTAAGCTGTACCTCCCGGCACAACCGGAAGAGCAAGAACGCGCCCACCACGAGCGCGCCCAGAACCTCAGCAAAGGCTTCCTCACCAGGCGCAGCCGCGGCGAAAAACACCCCGTCGACGACTTCATGTTCACCTATTACTCGCTGACCCCCGGCCAACTGGCGCGCTGGCACCCGGGAGGCAACGCCGTCGTGCTTCACGAACAGGCAAAGGTGCGCCTGGGCTGGAAATTTTATCGCCCGCTCACCGCCAGCGAGCGGTCCGGTTTAGGGATTTCACGCACGACGGCGGCCGCGACCCTTGATCGCGAAGCGTTCGCTCGGGCGCGGGGAACCATGGTGACGTACGTGCGCGATCTGCTGCAGCGCACCCAGGCGCGGCCGGCGCAGTTCGGGTGTTTCGGACTGCACGAGTGGGCGATGGCGTATCGGTCGGAAGTCAACGAGGTGCGGCATGATTACCTGGATTTGCGGCTCGGCGCGGCGGGCACGGACACGGTGGTGGAGGCGAATCGGATTCGCTGCACGCACTTTGACGCGTTCCGGTTTTATACCCCGGAGGCGCGCGGGCTCAATGAGCTGACGCCGACGCGGGAATCGGCGCCGGAGCTGGAGCAGCCGGGGTGCCTGCACGCGAACATGGATGTGTATAAGTGGGCATACAAGTTGCTGCCGCTGGTGCCCAGCGATTTGGTGGTGCGCGCCGCCGAACTCTCGCGGCGTATCCGCACGATGGATATGCAAGCCTCGCCCTATGATTTGGCGGACTGGGGTTATCCGCCGATTGCGATTGAAACGCCCGCCGGGAAGGCGGAGTATGTCGCGGCGCAGCGCGCGTTTGCAGCGGAATCGGCGGTGCTGCGCGCCGAGCTTTTGCACGCGATTGACACGCAATAGTCAGGAAAATCCCAGGGATTGCTGGTGTGACCTGGTTAACATAAGGACATAGTCCGTATCTGTGAGGCCGCCGCGGCTCAATCGTCGCCGCCCCACTCGCGCGACCAGGAGGCATCATGAAAAACGTAGTCAAGGCATTGACCATCCCCGCCAGCGCGCTCGCGTTGATGGTGGCGCTCGTCGCGTGCGGCAATGAGGCCGCGGCACCGGAGGGGTCCAGCAGCGATGGCGCAACCGGGGCCCCAAGCGCCCCGCCAATTACCGAAAACCCGGTGTTCCCCGACAAGCCCTCCGCCGCGGATTTGCCGCAGGGCCAAAACGTAGTCGCCCTGCGCGCCAGCATTGCCGAAACCAGCAATGCCGAACCGAAAGAGGTGGTCCTTGTTTGCGAGGGCGGCGCGGCGCAAGCGATGAGCACCGTGTCCAACGCGGAAAGCCTGTGCGGCAATTTGCCGGACTCTTGGGAGCGCGTGCTCACTGGCGAGGCGACGCGCAACCCGAACGTCAACTGCACCACGCAATATGGTGGGCCGTCGGTCGCGGTAGTCGTAGGAACGTATAACGGAAAGACCGTGGACCAGACCTTCAGCCGCGGCGACGGTTGCGAGATCGCCAAGTGGAACGCCCTGGAGCCGCTCTTGGGTAAGGGCGCATCCCCGGTTAATTAGCGGACCGAGTCGCGTCCGGGCGAAACCGGGGGGCGTGGCAGCACTGTAACCGGGGTCACTCCGGCATAAACCGGGCGCGCAAAACGCTAAACTGGGAGGTACCTCCCTTTTTTGCGCCTCAAGGAGCCCCAATGCCTCGGATCGTTGTCCACGTCATGCCCAAACCCGAAATTCTCGACCCGCAGGGAAAGGCGATTGCCGCGGCGTTGCCACGCCTGGGCTTTGAGGGGTTCGCTTCCGTGCGCCAGGGCAAGCGATTTGAATTGAATTACGACGGCGATGCCTCACCTGAGATGCTCGAGCGGGCTCGCGAGGCGGCCGGCACCTTGCTTTCCAATCCGGTGATTGAAGACGTGGTTTCGGTGGCGTTTGTGGACGCCGAGGATGCCGCGACCGCCGGAGCCGGCGCATGAGCCTGCCGCTGATCGGGTCCTACACCGAGGCGGGCGCCCCGGATGCCTTTGCCGATGTGAAGGTCGGCGTGGTCACCTTCCCGGGTACTCTCGATGACCGGGACGCTGCCCGCGCCGTGCGGTTGGCCGGCGGAACGGCGGTGTCGCTGTGGCACGGCGACGACTCGCTGGGCGACGTCGACGCGGTGATCATTCCCGGCGGGTTCTCCTACGGGGACTACCTGCGTGCCGGGGCGATCTCCCGGTTTGCCCCGCTCATGTCTCGCATTGTGGATGCGGCGTCGGCGACGAATGCACCGTTGCCGGTGCTGGGCATTTGCAATGGTTTCCAAATTTTGACCGAGTCCCACCTGTTGCCCGGCTCCATGATCAAGAACGATCACCTGCACTTTATTTGCCGCGACCAGAAATTGCGGGTGGAAAACACTGCGACGGCGTTCACCGGCGGATTCGAAGCCGGTCAGGACATTGTGGTTCCGCTGAAGAACCAGGACGGTCAATATGTGGCGGACCAGCGGACGCTGGATGCGCTGGAGGCCGAGGGGCGGGTGGTGTTCCGATACATGGATATAAACCCCAACGGCTCCCGCAATGACATCGCCGGCATCACCAATGAGCGCGGCAATGTGGTCGGACTCATGCCGCACCCCGAGCACGCGGTCGAGGCCGGTTTCGGGCCGGACTCCTCCGGCTTTGGTGAGGTGCCGCTCGGCTCCGGAACCGACGGGCTGCGCATTTTCACATCCCTGCTGTCTTCACTGGTGGAAGGCACGTCCCCCCATTCTGCAACCGCCGCGGAGGCGTCCAAGTGAGCACCGAAACATCCACCCAATCTCATACTGCCCAGTTCAATATCGACACCGTTTCGCAGGCCGCGTCCACTCCCGAGGTGGACCTGCCGTGGGCCGAACTCGGCCTGAAGGAAAACGAGTTCGAGGATATTAAGCGCATTTTGGGACGCCGTCCCACCGCCGCCGAGTTGGCCATGTACTCGGTCATGTGGAGCGAACACTGCTCCTACAAGTCCTCCAAGGTGCACTTGCGTCAGTTCGGCGAGAAGGTCACCGATGAGATGAAGGAACATCTCTTGGTCGGCATTGGTGAGAACGCCGGCGTCGTGGACATTGGCGACGGGTGGGCGGTGACCTTTAAGGTCGAATCGCACAACCACCCCTCCTACGTGGAGCCCTATCAGGGTGCAGCCACCGGCGTCGGCGGCATTGTGCGCGACATTATTTCCATGGGCGCGCGCCCGGTTGCCGTCATGGACCCGCTGCGCTTCGGCGACGTGAACCACCCGGATACCGCCCGCGTGGTGCACGGCGTGGTGTCCGGTATTGGCGGTTATGGCAACTCGCTCGGTTTGCCCAATATCGGTGGCGAGGTCGTCTTCGACTCGGTGTATCAGGGCAATCCGCTGGTCAATGCCTTGGCGGTGGGCGTATTGCGCCATGAGGACATTCGCTTGGCCAATGCTTCCGGTGTGGGGAACAAGGTCATTTTGTTCGGTGCCCGCACCGGCGGCGACGGTATTGGCGGCGCCTCGGTGCTCGCGAGCGAGTCTTTCGATGACGCGAAGCCGTCCAAGCGGCCCTCGGTTCAAGTGGGCGACCCGTTTGCGGAAAAAGTGCTCATCGAGTGCTGCCTGGAGCTGTTCAAGTCCGGTGTGGTGGAAGGCATTCAAGACCTGGGCGCCGCGGGCATTTCTTGTGCCACCAGCGAACTGGCCTCCAATGGTGAGGGCGGGATGCACGTGGAACTGACGAAGGTGCTCTTGCGTGACCCGTCGCTGACCCCGGGTGAGATTCTGATGTCCGAGTCGCAAGAGCGCATGATGGCGGTCGTCACCCCGGAGAACCTTGCCACCTTTGAAGCGATCATGGACAAGTGGGCGGTCGAGTACTCAATTTTGGGTGAAGTGACCGATACCGGTCGGCTCATCATTGACTGGGACGGCGAAACGATTGTGGACGTCGATCCGCGTACTGTTGCCCATGACGGACCCGTGTACGAGCGCCCGTTCGCTCGCCCGTCCTGGCAAGACCGTGTGCAAGCCGATCGCTTTGCCGATTCGCCCGAGGGAGCGAAGAACCCGGCGAGCGAAGAGGAATTGGCGAGTGCCGTCGTCGAACTTCTCTCCTCTCCCAACATGGCATCCAAGGATTGGGTGACCAATCAGTATGACCGGTACGTGCAGGGCAATACTGCGCTCGCGATGCCGGATGACGCCGGTGTGGTGCGCGTGGATGAGCGGTCCGGGCTCGGGGTTGCGGTCTCGACCGACGCGAACGGACGGTATGGGTATTTGGACCCGTATCAGGGTGCGCAGTTGGCGCTGGCCGAGTCCTACCGGAACGTCGCGACGGCCGGAGCCAAGCCGCTTGCGGTGACCGATTGCTTGAATTTTGGTTCGCCCGAGGACCCCGAGGTGATGTGGCAGTTTGCCGAGTCGGTGCGCGGTTTGGCCGATGCGTGCCAAGAGCTGGGCATCCCGGTGACCGGCGGAAACGTGTCGCTGTACAACCAGACCGGCGGGGTGGCGATTCACCCCACGCCGGTGGTCGGTGTGCTCGGCGTCTTTGATGATGTGACTCGGCGGACGCCGTCCGGTTGGCGCGAGGACGGGCAGGCGATTTACCTGCTCGGGGTGACCCGGCCGGAGCTGGATGGTTCCGAGTGGGCGAAGCTGCGCGGGCATCTGGGTGGTTTGCCGCCGGTTGTGGATTTGGCCGCGGAGAAGTTGCTTGGCGAGATTCTGATCAACGCGTCACGTGACGGCATGATCGACTCCGCGCACGATTTGTCCGAAGGCGGTCTGGCCGCGGCGCTGGCCGAGTCGGTGCTGCGCTTTGGCGTGGGCGCACGGGTGGGGCTCGGCGAGGTGGCCGAGCGGGACGGCGTGGACCTGTTTACGATGCTGTTCTCCGAGTCGCAAGCGCGGGCGATTGTGTCCGTGCCGCGCAGCGAAGAGGTGCGGTTCAAGGACATGTGCTCGGCGCGGAATCAGCCGTTCATCCGTATTGGCGTGGTGGACGGCGCTGGCGAAGAGTTGCGCATTTCCGGTGTCGCGCCGATGCCGGTTTCGCAATTGCGCGAGGCGCACGAGGGGACGCTACCGAAGCTGTTCGGGTAGCGCGCGCCTACCTCAGCCGCTCTCCCGCCCGGGCGGGTCTCTCGCTTCCCCACTCCCCCATTTTTATTGACGCAGATTACCGAAGTTGTACGGAATTCCGTACAACTTCGGTAATCTGCGTCAACTTTTTTGGGGGGTCAGGCGCTCGGCGTGACCATGTTCTTCAGCACGCCCGCGTCCTGGGTAAACCCAGCAATCTAACATGCCGTCGACTATTTCGAAAGACGATTTGAACTAAATTTTCAGCATCATGATCCATATTTAGTTTGGCTAAGTAATTTTCATTACCTCACAATTAGATAGCGTGAGGATCTGACTTGCATTAGTTAGTTTGTGCACTTATGGTTAGGCAATCGTCGGTCGATGGTGCGACACTGAGGTCGCATCGGGCACTGTATCGATGTTCCGCCTAAGTGCGGGGATTGTGGGGAAATCATGAAATGTAAAGCAATGATCACGGCAGTTGCTGTCGTGGCTCTAGTTGCGGCTGGCGGAACCGGGGCATCGGCCGCAGAAAGCCAGAATGATTTGAAGTCCAATTTGACGACGTTGTCAAAAGCGGTTCCGGGATCAACGGAACAACAAACGCTCACAGCCCTAACCGCACAGTCAAAGCGAACCGGCGAACCGGTAGAGTCGATAGCAGCTCGCGCTGTTCAAGAATCTATTGCTGCAACGAATGATGCGAGAGCCATCGACAGGGCTTCTGGCGTGGCCGCTCCCTATTCAAGCGGTGGTAGCACCCGAAAAGTCTCACTTGGCCGGGCCAACAATGTTGGAGACGTGTTCTACTCCTCCAACAGTACCTTTGGAGTTCAGCACGGCCACAACGGAATTTACAACACCCGCGACTACTACGTAGAAGCAGTTGGAATTGGACAGCGAACACGGGTAACGTCCGCGAACAGCGTAACCGCGCCGGCGCCGGCATACAAATACTTCGTTGGCTACAACGCGCCGTCAGGGAACAAGAATGCAGCGGGTTCATTTGCGCGAAGCAAGGTAGGCACCGGCTACAACATCGTGTTCTGGGACAACAAAAAGGTGAACGATTACGTTTACAACTGTTCGCAACTCGTGTGGGCCGCCTGGAAGTCGAGAGGGATTGATCTTGATGCGAATGGAGGCTCCGGAGTTTATCCAGCCGACATTGCAAATTCCAGTTGGACTAAGTGGTACCAGACGAAGTACTAGCGAGATGATCAAAAGTCTTCGTCAGGCCGCCCCACGGTGGAAACGCCTTGGGGCGGCCGCCCTGATTTGCGTCGCGATCTCTTCATGCTCATCGGTTGAGCGAGACCCAGTAGCCATGCTTGAGGACAGCCTGATAGCGATTTCGGTTGCTGCAGACGAGCGTGGCTTAGTCCTTGCCGAAGGTACAGGAAAGGTGCTATTTCTGAACTCTAAAGTTTCTGAATGGCAATCTTTTGAAACGCTTGGTATCGGAGAAGCACCAATCGTCTTCCGCGACAATTTTCTCTATTTTGTAGACCGAAAGAACGATTATCGGCTGGGCAACACTCTTGACCAATGGGAACGCCTTGAGAGTGAAATTGGGGCTTCGGCAATCATTCCGGTGGGTGGACAGGGTTCGTTTCTTTCGATTTTTAACTCTGGCTTTGCTGACAATGGTGATGGGTACGTTTTTCGCGTACTTTCGCACACGGAGAATGAGAGCAACGAAACTGTTTACGATCAGTTTCTCACCGGTTTTGCTGACTGCGGAGACTCATCTTTCGCAATCTATGACCCTTCCATCTCATCGACCGAAATCGATAACAACTACTTTAATAGCCCAAAAAGTCTCATACAGCTCTGGCCTGAAAATAACTCCAGTCCCGTGATCAGCTATGTTCCGGAACGGTTCTTGGAGACAGGCGGTGATCCTAACTTGCCGTGTGCTGATGGAGTCGCATATCAGATTCTTGATAGTTACCCTGATGACTCAACAATGGCGGACACTGAGAACCTTCAGAACGTTTCAGGCTCCGTCTTGCTCGCTTGGAACACATCGCAAAAGTCGGTGAAGGTTACTGAGCTTCACGGCGCACTCGAAGTTGACAGAGTCAAAGAGGGACAGCCGGACCCTTTTTTCGTGGGGAATAGACTAATTGGCCGAGAACTTTGGTGGATTGCCGGGAATGGAGTCGTGCTGACCACCAATGTCGACACAGGTCTGACTGCTACCAGGTTTGCGCTGGAGAACTTCGATGTCGGAATCGATCCAGGTATCTTCAAATTTAGCGATAACTTCCTTATGCGTCTCAACCTGAGCAACAGCCTGTCCTCGACGATCGAGGTGTATAGCCTTTCAGATGCAGCATTTACTGGCGACGTCGAACTCCCCCAGCTCGGAACGCAGCTCGGTGATCGACAGTTTATCTATGACTTCGCGGTGACCGATGAAGAAGCGGTTGTCGCCAAAGCACGCGGGTAGGAGTCTCAGCTGAAATAGTTGACGCAGATTACCGAAGTTGTACGGAATTCCGTACAACTTCGGTAATCTGCGTCAACTTTTTTGGGGGTTAGGCGTTCGGGGTGACCATGTTCTTCAGGACGCCAGCGTCCTGGGTGGTGGAGAGTGCGGTTTCCACCTCGTCGAGTCCGTAGTGGTTGCTGACCAGAGCGTCCAAGTCCACCTTGCCCGAGGCGACGAGCTCGATGGCGGTCGGCCAGGTGTTGGCATAGCGGAACGTTCCGGTGACGGTGAGCTCCTTGTTCTGCACCAGCGCGAGCGGCAAGGGAATCTCGTCGGCTCCCATCCCGATCAGCACCGCGCGCCCAGCCGGGCCAAGAGCGCGTAGCCCGGCCGTGATCGCGGCGGCGGCGCCGGAAGCGTCGAAGAACACCGTGAACCGGTCCTGCCCTGCGAAGTCGGCGGAGCGCGCATCGGCAACCTCGGTAGCACCCATCGACTCGGCCACCGAAAGACGCTCGGGTGACACGTCCGTCACCACAATCTCGCTCGCCCCAAAGACGCGAGCCACCTGGACCAGCACCAAACCGATGGGACCAGCGCCCGCGATGAGCACGCGATCCCCGACGGTCACCCCGGCTTTCCGTGCACCGGCGATCCCCACCGACAGCGGTTCCATGAGCGCGGCCGCATCATCGGACACCGCCTCCGGCACCGGGTGCGCAAAGTGCGCGGGAACGCTCACCAGTTCTTGGAACGCCCCGTCCACCGGTGGAGTCGCAAAGAACTCCATTCCCGGGTCCAGGTTGTATCGCCCGGCAAGCACCTCGGGGGAAAACCCTGCGGGACGTTGCGGCTCAATCGAGACGCGCTCCCCCACCCGGCCGGCATCCACCCCGGCGCCCACGGCCTCAATCACCCCGGACGCTTCATGCCCCAACACGAGCGGCGCCTCCACTACAAAGTCGCCAATGCGGCCCTCGCGGTAGTAATGCACATCGGACCCGCACACACCCACGGATGAAACCCGCACCAACACATCGCCGGCGGGCGCCGGCGGCTCCGCCCGCTCCTCAACCACAACCTCACCGGCCCTGACCAACACACTGGCACGCATCTGCCCCTCCTTGCCTTTACGAGAGTCCCGAGATTTCCAGTAAATATGATTCGATGGAATCATGCCCTCACGCATAGAAGACTACGCCCTGCTCTCCGACCAACGCACCGCCGCCCTCGTCGCAAAAAACGGTTCCGTCGACTGGCTGTGCCTCCCCCGTTTCGACTCCGGATCGGTGTTCGCGGCACTGCTCGGCACCGAGGACGACGGCCGCTGGCTGCTCCGCCCCGCCGACGATAACGCCCACGTCACCGCGCGCCGCTACCGTGAGAGCACCTTCATCGTGGAGACCACATGGCGCACCGCCACCGGGGAAGCGAAGGTCACCGAATTCATGCCGGTTGGCGACAAAAAGGCGTCGATCGTGCGCCGGATTGAGGGCCTGTCCGGAACAGTGACCATGACCCAGGAAATCGAATTCCGGTTCAATTACGGCAAAGAGCTCCCCTGGGTTCGTCGCGAAAAGTACCCCGACGGTACCGCGCTGTTGGCAATTGCCGGGCCTAACGCCGTCGTTCTTCGCGGTGACAAAATCCCCAAGGCGGTTGATCACAAGCACCGCCAAAACTTCGATGTCCGCCAGGGCGAGCAGGTGGACCTGGAGCTCACCTGGTTCCCCTCGCACCGCAATGTGCCGCCGTTCATCGACGTGGATGAGGCGTTGAAAACCACCGCGGATTATTGGCGTGGTTGGGCCAATTCCTGCTCGGGCACGCGCGTGTACCCGGAGGCGGTGGAGCGCAGTCTGCTCGTGTTGCGGGCGCTCACGCATGAGGCGACCGGCGGGATTGTGGCGGCGCCGACCACCAGCCTCCCGGAAAGTTTCGGCGGCGAACGTAATTGGGATTACCGTTACTGCTGGCTGCGCGATGCGGCGCTCACCCTGGAGGCGATGATGCTGCACGGCCACGCGGCCGAGGCGAGCGAATGGCGCAACTGGCTGTTGCGCGCAGTGGCCGGGGACCCCGACGACCTGCAAATCATGTACGGCGTCGCCGGCGAGCGCGAACTCCCGGAGAAGACGCTGGATTACCTGCCCGGCTACGAGAACTCCCGCCCGGTGCGGATCGGCAACGGTGCGGTGGATCAGTACCAGGCGGACGTGGTCGGCGAGGTGATGGTCGCACTGGACAAGATGCGCCAGATCGGGGTCACCGAGGACCACTTTTCTTGGCCGTTGCAGCGCGCCCTGCTCTGGTTCGCGGAGAAGAACTTTGACCGTAAGGACACCGGAATCTGGGAAATGCGCGGGGAGGAGAAGTACTTCACGCACTCGCGGGTCATGATGTGGGCGGCGTTTGACCGCGGCGTCCGGGCGGTACGCGAGTACGGGCTCGAGGGGCCGGTTGAGCGGTGGGAGGAGTTGCGCGACCGGCTGCGCGCCGAGGTCATGGAGCACGGTTGGAATGCCGAGATCAACTCCTTCACGCAGAGCTACGGGTCCACCGAGGTGGACGCCTCCCTGCTCGTGTTGCCCCAGGTGGGCTTTGTGGAGTACGACGACGATCACATGCTTGGTACCGTTGCTCGCCTTGAGCGGGACTTGCTAGATAGCCAAGGGTTGATCTTGCGCTACCGGACCGAGGCTGGGTTGGATGGACTGGAACCCGGCGAGCACCCGTTTTTGGTGTGTTGCTTCTGGTTGGTGGAGCAGTATGCGCGCTCCGGCCGCGTCACCGATGCGCAGGAGCTCATGGACCGGCTCTTGGGCTACTCCTCCGAGTTGGGTTTGCTCTCCGAAGAGTATGACGCTGAATCCAACCGCATGGCCGGGAACTATCCGCAGGCGTTTTCACATTTGGGGCTCGTGCGGGCGGCGGATGCGCTGGCGCAGACCGGCGCACGCTAACTTCTCACCGACAGTTCGCCTGGGGTTTACGTGCGGTTGGGTGCGCGGGTCATCTGCGGTCCCTAGATTCGGGGACTGTGAAAACTCTGAAGACTCTTGGCGCTCTCACCGCGAGCCTGGCACTGACTGCCACGCTCGCCGTCACCGCCGTGCCCGTTGCCACCGCCTCGCCCTCGGCTGAGCTCGCTACCGCGCCAGGAGCCGCCGCGCGCTCGGCCGAGGACCTGAAGATCGCGACCTACAATGTGATGTTTTACTTGCCGCAGTCGCTGACCAATTGGGGGCAGCGCGAGCGGGCGGACCTGATTGCCCGGGACGGCGTTGTCTCCGGGCAGGACGCCGTGGTGTTCCAGGAGGGCCAGGACAATGCCGCGAGCGAGCGGCTCTTGACGAACCTGCGCGGCGAATACCCCTACTCCACCGGCTGGGTGGGACGGAGCAAGTCCGGTTGGGACGCGACCGGCGGCACCTGGAAATCGGTGGGCGAAGACGGCGGTGTCGCCTTTGCGTCCAAGTGGCCGATCAGCCGGAAGGAACAGTACATTTTTAGCGCCGGGTGCAGCTTTGAGGCGATGTCCTCCAAGGGATTTGCTTACGCGCGGCTGGAAACCGATGCCGGACCGGTCAACCTGATTGGCACGCACTTGCAGTCCGAGGACTCGGGTTGCGGCGACGGGGAACCCGCTCGCGTGCGCGCCGCACAGATCGCCGAAATCAAGGCGTTCATCGACGCCAAAAACTTCCCCGCAGATGAGCCGGTGTTCCTCGCCGGCGATCTCAACGTCATCGGCGGCACCCCCGAGCTGGATACGACCTTGGCCGCCCTCGGCGCGGGCCCGGTGACGTTCGCCGGCCCGCTGTCCTTTGACCCTTCCGGCAACTCGATCGCCGCCTTCCGCTACCCCGGAACCGCTCCAGAACAGCTCGACTACGTGCTGCCCATTGGCAACTTCTTGGACCGCCCATGGGTTTCCACCACGCGGGAAGTGCACTCAGAGCCGTGGACCGTGACGTCCTGGTTCCGCGACTACACCTACACCGACTACTCAGACCACTATCCGGTCTTTGGGGCCGCGGGCTGAGCGGGCACTAGCGTACCGTTCCGTGCAACTTTGAGAGCCGGCGCCGTCGGGCAAACCCTGGCTAGGGGTTTTGCCCGCCGGCGCCGTCAATGTTGCACCGTTAGACCCGCCGCCGCTAGCCCTGGGCAACCCGGCGCCACCCGAGCGACTCCTGATCGCTGCGCTTCAGCCCCGAGACGACCAGATCATACGAGTCCTCGATAAGGTCCCCGACGAACTCCCAATCCACCGATCCGCCGCAATCGACGCTGTTCCAGTGCTTTTTGCTCATGTGGTAGCCGGGCCGGACGTACTCGTATTGGGTGCGCAACTGAACGGCGAGTTCCGGATCGCATTTGAGGTTGATGGTGGGACCGGCGCCCCCGGCGTCACGCGCGCCCTCGAAAATGAGAGCGAACATCTTCACGTTGTCCGAGCGCGGCTTGATCTTGTACACGGCCGCATCCGGGCCAAACGGGTAGTCCACAAACACTCCCGGCAATGCCAAACACAGTGTCCGCAACTGTTCCAGTGCGCTCATGCTCACCATTTCAGCACAACTTTGACCGTTTTCCCCAGTGCGTTCGCGGGGCGCACCGCTCTGACTAGGGCAAATGTGAATGGCCCTCTTCAAAGTTGTGCAAAATTTGTGAGCCGCTGTCCTCAGGCGATCGGCTGGGCGCTCTCCAACGCATCGGCCAACTGCCCCAGCCACTTCGCGTAACTCGCGTAGGTGTACGGCCGCTTGTCATCCCAACCGATCACTTGCCCGGCCTTCACCGCAGGCAGCGCCTGGTACAGCGCGTTCCGCGAGACCACATCGGCGGTCGTGTCCAGGTTCAGCACCACATCGGAGCCGGCCGAGGACACCTCTTCCCAACTCATCTGGCCCCACGCCCGGTTCGCATCCTCCCCGGCCCGCACCACGTTTAGCCCCAACGAGTCCAGCAAATTCAACTGCGCGATCGCCGTCCGCCCAATGTACGCGGTCTGGTCATCCCCGCTGAGCGCCAGGATCCGAAGCGACTTCGCCGACTCCGGCAACGCCCGCAACCGCTCCACTGCCTTCTCATATTCGGCCTTGTCCGCCGCGACCGCGCTCGTATCCCCGCCAAGCTTCTTCGCCAGCTGCTCGTAAAACACAATCCGGTCCTCGGCGTTGTCCCCGCCGACCGGCAAGAACGGCGCAATTTTCACGGCCTGCGCCTGCACCGATTCATCCCACCAGGTGTACCCGGTCCCGTCCTGATTGCCGTACCCGATGATCACGTCCGGCGCGATCTGCGCGAGCGCCTCCAAGTTCAGTTCGGCGTCCTTGCCGACATTCTTCATCTCGGACACCTGCGCGTTTCCAATGCTCGTGCCCTCCTGCCCGTACCCAAACACCCCGTCCGGGCGCACCCCGTAATCCCACATCGACGCCGCCGAATATGCATCCGTAACGATCGTCTCGGGCGCTTTTGGCAGTGTGAATTCCCGGTCATACCCGGACAGTTGCACACTCCACGCCCCGGCATCGCTCGCCGACGGCGCGCTTTCGGTCACTTGCGCGGAGCATCCGGCAAGGCCCAGCCCCACAATAGCGGCCAGAGCAAATGTACGACGGCGTGACAAGACTCGAGTGATCATCGGGGGCTTTCTCCTGGGGTACTAGAGCGACGGGGTTGGTGAAAAGTGTGGATTGAAGCGGGGGACAACGAGCGGGGTGCCGGACTCGGGGTCTTCGATGATGACGCAGGGCAGGCCGAAGACTTCCTCGACCAAATCCTGGGAGACCACAGTTGTCGGAGCGCCTTGGGCCACGACCTCGCCACCCTTCATCGCGATCATATGGGTGGCGTAGCGGGCGGCGTGGTTGAGATCGTGGAGCACCGCGACGATGGTTCGGCCCTGCCGATTGAGCCGGGCGAACAGGTCCATGAGGTCGATTTGGTGGGCGATATCCAGGAAGGTCGTGGGCTCGTCCAAGAGCAGTATCGGCGTCTCTTGCGCCAAGGCCATCGCAACCCAGACCCGTTGTCGCTGGCCGCCGGAGAGCTCATCGACGAGTCGACCGGAAAGCTCGGTCAAATCGGTGTCGGCAAGGGCTTGGGCAACCGCTTGCTTGTCCTCGGCGCTCCACTGTTGCAAGAGTTTTTGGTGCGGGTAGCGACCGCGGGCAACGAGTTCGGCAACCGAGATGCCATCGGGTGCGATCGAGGTCTGCGGCAGCAAGCCGAGCCGCCGGGCAACCTCTTTTGCGGGGTACGAGTGGATGTCGTTGCCATCCAAGACGACCTCGCCGCGACTAGGCTTGAGCAGCCGGGACAGGCCGCGCAAGAGCGTGGACTTGCCGCACGCGTTCGGGCCGACGATGACGGTGAAGGAGCCGTCAGGGATGCTGACGCTCAACTGCTCGGAAATGACCCGCTTGTCATAGGCGAGCGTAACGTTCGCGGCGTTGAGCCGGTCTTGGGATGTCATGACTTTCGGGCTTCCTTTACCAACAACCAGATCAAGTAAATGCCGCCGAGGCTCACGGTGATGACGCCAACGGGTACCTGGATCGGCGCAAACGCACGCTGCGCCAGGAGATCACAGGCCATGAGCAGGGTGGCGCCCATGGCTGCCGAAGGCAAGAGCGCGACGCTCGTGGTGCGCGCGACGCGTTTCATCAGCTGGGGTGCGCACAAGGCGACGAAAGCGATCGGCCCCACTGCGGCGGTGCAGACGGCGGTCAAACCCACGCCGACAATCACGAGGAGGACGCGGGAGCGCTCCACGTTGACGCCAAGCGCGGCGGCGGCGTCATCCCCCATTTCCAACATCCGCAATTTTCCGGAAAGGACCAGCGCGAGGATCATGAACACCGCGATCGCGACCGCCGAGGGCAGCGTGTACCCCCAGGAGATGCCGTCCAGACTGCCGGCACCCCAGACTGCCGCGGCCATGGCGGCTTCCAGTTCCGCGGTCACAATGATCCAGGTGTTCACCGAAGCGAGCATCGCCGAAATGGCTATGCCCACAATAATGAGACGGAAACCGTGCATGCCGCGCCGCCACGCAAAGACATACACCAAGAGTGCGGTCGCGAGTCCGCCGACAATCGCACCAAATGCAACCGCGTAGTAGCTCGCGTTGAAGACGATCATGACCAGGAGCGCCCCGGTGTACGCGCCGGTATTGAAACCGATAATGTCCGGGGAACCGAGCGGGTTCTTGGTGAGCGACTGGAAGATGGCCCCGCTCATGCCCAGCGCCGCACCAATCACGAGCGCGGCGAGAACCCGGGGCAGCCGCCACTCCAACACCACCAATTCCGCACCGGCTGGCCCTTGGCCCACAAAGGTTGCAGCGACCTCGCCGATACTGAGCTCGTAGTCGCCAACACCGAGTGCGACCATCCCCAGGAGGACACCGATCGCCAGCACCACCAGGCTCGTCACCATGGTGCGCACATGGAAAACCGCCGATATGCCGCGTGTGGTGAGGGACGTCGTCGTACGGGAGAAGGTGACCGGTGCGCTGCTCATAGTCCGCTCACTTTTTTGCGGCGGACCAGGGCGATGAGCACGGGGGCGCCGACGAATGCGGTGACGATGCCGACCTGCAGTTCGCCGGGGGTGATGACGCGGCCGATGACGTCGGAGAGGAGCAGAAGCGCGGGCGCGAGGACGATGGAATAGGCGAAGATCCAACGCTGGTCGGGGCCGACAATCCAGCGGGCGACGTGCGGGATCATGAGGCCAACGAAGCCGATCGGACCGGCGGCCGCGGTGGCGGCGCCGCACAGCAGGGTGACCGCAATGACGGTGAAGAGGCGGGTGCGGTTGACGTTGGTGCCGAGCGAGGTGGCGGTGTCATCGCCCAGGGCGATGGTGTTGAGCGAGCCGGAGACCGCGAAGGCGATGACGATGCCCACCGCGATGAAGGGCAGGATGACCCACGCCATTTCCAGATCGCGGTTGGCCAGGCTGCCGGCGCCCCAAAAGCGCATCCGGTTGAACGCTTCCGGATTCAGCAGCGAGATCCCGGTGGAGACGCCTTGCAGGACGGCGCCGAGCGCAACTCCGGCGAGAGTCAGGCGGACCGGGTTGATGGGGCCGCGGCCGCCGGCGCCGATCAGGTAGACCGCGAAGGTGGCGATAATAGCGCCGGCGAACGCGAACCAGATGTAACCCATGATGGAGGTGACGCCGAAAAGTGCGACCCCGAGAACCACCGCGAAGGCGGCGCCCGCGTTGACGCCAAGAATGCCGGGATCGGCGAGCGGGTTGCGGGTGAGGGATTGGATGAGCGCTCCCGCGACGCCGAGTGCCGCGCCGACAATGAGCCCGACCACGGTGCGCGGCAGGCGGGATTCGCCGATAATGATGTCGGCCTCGGTGCCGGACGGGTTGAAGAGCCCGGAAAGGACTTCGTTGAAGGGGATGGGACGCGCGCCGACGCTGATGCTCAAGACGGCCACCAGTGCGAGCGCTGCCAGGGCGATGACGAGTCCGAGAGTGCGCCAGGATCGGGACTTAATCGCGGCGCGTGGCGGCTTCGCGGTCAGTGCGGGCGCCTCGGTCTTGAGCGCGGTGGCGGACATGGGAACTCTCTTGGGGGAGCGTTAGGTTAGCCTTACCAACATATCAGCTTCGCGTGGTGCGCGCACTCTGTGTTTAGGTGCTCTTACCTGTTATGGTCCCGAGCGGGTGGAGCTAATCACCTGGATGAGTACGCGGAGCGCAAGCACGAAGGCAACGAAGAGCAGGCAGTAGCCAAAGAATGCGTAGAGGCGGACCGAGTCGGTAATCATGGGGCCCGAGTCCGCGGTCAACAACATGATGCCGCCAATGGAGGCGAATCCGGCCAGGACTACTGTCACGAGCTGTTGAAGCATGCCAACGAGGAAGGAACGGTCTTCGGGTGCAGTGAAGGCGCGGACGTTGAGCGCGAAATTACCGTTCTGCAGGTCATCGGTGATCCGGTCGAGCCGCCGTGGGAGGCGCTGCATCAGCGGGAGGAAGGTCATTGCGAATTCTTGCGCCGTGTCTTTGAGATCAAAGTTCTTGGTTTCTTCGCGAAGCCGCTCGCGCCCATATTCGCGGGCGAGCGTGACCATGTCTTGGCGCGGGTCGATCAAGACCAGTGCGCCCTCGAGGGAAGAGAGCGCCCGGAAGGCCGCGGCGACCGGGGCGGGGACGGCGAACCCGTGGCGCATGAGCAGGGTGAAGACCTGCCCGAACAGGGTGTTGGAGTCTGAGCCGCCGTACGTGTCGACGCGGGTGAGGAGCGCGCCGATTTCCTTTTCGAGGGCGCGTTCGTCCAGGTCGGTGGGGCGGCCGAGCAGGTCAATGAGGGCGTCGGTGGCGCGCAGCGAATCGCCGGCATCCACGGCGAAGAGGAGCATTCCCAGTGCATTGCGGCCGGGTTTATCGAGTCTGCCGATGGAGCCGAAGTCGAGGAGGCCAAGCCCGCCTGTCTCGGAGATGAGGATGTTGCCCGGGTGCAGGTCCGCGTGGAAGGTACCGGATTTGGTGATTTGGTCCATCACTGCGGAGAGCAAGTATTCGGCCTTGGCTGCCCGCGTCGCGGGGTCGAGGTTGGCTAGGGTGGTGCGCGCTTCGGAGAGCGGCACCCCGTCAAGTCGAGTCATGATCAGGACCCGGTGCCGCGTCCACTGCTGGAAAACATGCGGAATGGCGATCTCGGTTCCGGCCGAGGCTTGCTCCATCGCCCGGGCGTTCGAGGCCTCGACGCGATAATCCAGTTCCTCGCGCAGGGACTCGCTAAAGCCCTCGGCGAGAGCGGTGAGCCCGATGCTTTTGCCCCACGCGGTCTTCTTTTCCAGCCAGCTGGACATGCGGGCAATGATGTCGAGGTCCACTTCCACCTGATTCAGCGCCCCGGGCCGCTGGACCTTGACGATGACGTCGGTGCCGTCGCGGAGGGTGGCTTCGTGGACTTGGCCAAGAGATGCGCTGGCGAGAGGTTGGCGGTTGATGGAGGTGAAGATCGCGTCCGTATCGCCAAGCTCCGCGGTCAGGACTTCCGATACGTTCTCCCACGGCATGGGCGCGGCAGAAGTTTGCAGGAGGGAGAGTTCCTCTACAAAGTCTTGCGGCAGCAGGTCGGGGCGTGAGGCGAGGGTTTGGCCGAGTTTGACGAAGGTGACCCCGGATTCCTCCAGCGCCATGCGCAAGCGTCTTGCGGTTTCGCGGTTTGGCGCGAGGTCCCGCTTGCCGCCGGCGCCCTGGCGCATGAAACGAGCGAGCCCGTGACGAAGGAAACTCGCGGTCACCTGCCGGTAGCGCTTATTGCGGCGATGGCGAGAGCGCCACTCTTTGAGCCACAACCACGGCGGGGTGATGGAGCCGGTGGGGATGACCGCTTCGAGGACCACCAGGGAAGCAAAAGAAAGCGCGAACGCCCAAGCAATCGTGAGACCGGCGAACAGCAAGAGCACCGGCATATCCACAAGCGGGCTGGCGTTCTGATCCACCAACCCGGCGGCCAATCCCACAAAGGTGAGCATTCCGCCGGAAACGTAGATGGAGACGATGCCGACCAGCAGCGAGCGCGGCCAACCGACCGGAGCGTTCAGGATGCGCCGCCCCGCGATGGCAATGAGCCACGCCACGATGAGGCCCATGACAAAGGAGAGCAGCACAAACAGAAGATCCACGCTTCCAGCATAGAAGCGCAATCAAGGCCCATTCATGCAACTTTTGATGGATATTGGCAGCAATTCGCCAACAACCATGGATTCCTCGCGGGCCAGCGCCGAACTTCGCCCCGTGCCCCGGCCTAGGAAATCTGCGAGTTCGGCGCGAACCGGCGATTGGCGAGCACCGGCAAGAAAGAGCGGACGTCCGCGATTTTTTGCCCGGTGACATCCACCGTGACAATCTCGCCAACCTCGTCATCCAAGAAATCCACCGGAATACCCAGCGGGTCCAAGATGGCAGAGTGACCGATCGTATGGCCGGAAGAGGTACCGGCGGCGGCAACCCACACCGTGTTCTCAATCGCCCGCGCCTTGAGCAAGGTCTCCCAGTGATCAATCTTATTTTCACCCTTGAACCACGCCGCCGGAACCGCCACCAAATCGGCACCGGAATCGGCGAGCGCCCGCGCCATCTCGGGGAAGCGCAGGTCATAACAGGTCATCAACCCGACTTTAAGGTCACCCACGGGAACCACGGTAGTGCCACCGTCCCCGGGACGGATCTTCGTCGATTCCTGATAACTGAAGGCGTCATAAAGGTGAAGCTTGCGGTAGGTACCCAGCGTATCGCCGTCGTTATTAATGGCCACCAGGGTGTTGAACGGGCGGTGATCGCCGCTCGGCTCATAGCCGCCCGCGATGAGCGCCAGGCCATTCTTCCGCGCGATGTCGGCAAGCGCGCCCAAAAACCGCGCCCACCCGGACTCCACCGCGTCGGCAAGCTCGCCGGAGACCTTGCCGACGGTAAACATGGACTCTTCGGGCAGGATCAGCAGTTCGCTGGAGTCCGCCGCGGCACGCGCGGCCAGCTCCGCGATCATCCCCAGATTTTCTTCCAGGTCACCGGTAGGGCGGAACTGTCCGACGCTCACGCGCATTGTTTACTCCTCGACGAGGTCATTGATGACGATCGTTTGGTCGCGGTCCGGGCCAACGCCGATCGCGGAGAACCGGGTGCCGGACATTTTCTCCAAGGTAAGCACATAATCGCGCGCATTGGCAGGGAGATCGTCTAACGTTTTGGCCCCAGAAATGTCCTCGGTCCAGCCCGGAAGATACTCGAAGATCGGCTTCGCGTGGTGGAATTCGGTCTGGGTCATCGGCATTTCGTCGTGGCGGACGCCGTCCACGTCATAGGCGACGCACACCGGGATCTGCTCGATACCGGTCAAAACGTCCAACTTCGTCAGGAAGTAATCGGTGAACCCGTTGACCCTTGAGGAGTAGCGCGCCAACACCGCGTCATACCAGCCGCAACGGCGCGGGCGGCCCGTGTTCACGCCGAACTCGCCGCCGGTCTTTTGCAGGTACTCGCCCATCTCGTCGAAAAGCTCGGTCGGGAACGGGCCCGCGCCCACTCGCGTGGTGTACGCCTTGATGATGCCGACCACACGGGAAATGCGGGTCGGGCCCACGCCGGAGCCAACCACGGCACCGCCGGCGGTCGGGTTGGACGAGGTCACAAACGGGTAGGTCCCGTGGTCCACGTCCAAGAGCGTCGCTTGCCCGCCCTCCATGAGCACGAGCTTCCCGTCATCCAACGCCTCGTTGAGCAGCAGCGAATCATCGACCAACAGCGGAGCCAGCCGGTCGCGGAAACTCATAAAGTAGTCCACGATCTCATCCACCAGCACGGCGCGGCGGTTGTAGACCTTGACCAGAAGCTCGTTCTTTTGGTGCAGCGAGCCCTCGACCTTTTGCCGCAGGATCGACTCGTCCAGCACGTCCTGCGCGCGGATCCCGAGGCGCGCCACCTTGTCCATGTACGCCGGGCCGATGCCGCGACCGGTGGTGCCGATCGCGCGCTTGCCCAGGAACCGCTCGGTGACTTTGTCCAGAATCTGGTGGTACGGGGCCACCAGGTGCGCGTTCGCGGAGACCTTGAGTTTGCTAGTGTCGGCGCCGCGCGCATCCAGCGCGTCCTTCTCCTCGAAGAGCGCCTCCAGGTTCACCACGCACCCGTTGCCGATCACCGGAATCACGTTCGGGGACAGGATGCCCGCGGGAAGGAGCTTGAGCTCATACTTCTCGCCGCCGACCACCACGGTGTGGCCCGCATTGTTGCCGCCGTTGGGCTTGACCACGTAATCCACGCGGCCGCCCAAGAGATCGGTGGCCTTACCTTTACCTTCGTCGCCCCACTGAGCGCCGACAATCACAATAGCTGGCATGGGATCCTCCCCCATCGCAAACGTATGCCCCGGACCTTCTGGCACCTGATCGCAATCACGGTGTAAGAGTGTTCGGGGCTCTTACTGTGTAAGTTTACCGGATCGACGGCCCACGCGCCCGGGCGAACCCGCCGCGTTCGCTCTTGGCGACCGGCTTCCAAGGCGAGGCGGCCGCGGGTGTCGGGGACGCGCCGTCGTGCTTCACATGCCGAAAAAGTTGGCGCAGATCGCTGAAGTTGTGCGGAATTCCGCACAACTTCGTTAATCTGCGCCTACGCGGGCGGGGACAAAGGCAGAAGTACGACGGCGTGTTCCCCACTTTTGCCCGCACCTCACCGCACGCGCGCCCTCCCCAGCGGGGGGATTGGCGGTTAGCATGAGTGCAACACCCAAGGGAGACACCGTGAATTCACTTTTACGCGCGCTGCCGCCAATGCGCCGCCGCGACCCGAACGAACCGCACCACACCGCCACCACGCTCGAGCTATTTTTCGACCTGGTGTTTGTGGTGGCGGTGTCGATTGCGAGCAAGAACCTGCACAGTTTTGAGCAGGAGGGCACGTTTACCGTCGGCATCATGGGGTATCTCATGGTCTTTGCCGGGATTTGGTGGGCGTGGATGAATTTCACCTGGTTCGCCACTGCCTACGGCACCGATGACTGGGTTTACCGGGTGCTCACGTTTGTGCAGATGGGCGGTGCGCTGACGTTTGCGGCCGGGATCGAGGGGATCGCGAACCCGACCGAGCCGAACTTCACGCTCGGGGTCACCGGGTACATCATCATGCGCGTCGCCATGATTCTGCAGTGGTTGCGCGCCGCGTTGAGCGACCCGGTGGGGCGCAAAACCGCGCTCGCTTATGCGTTCGGGGTCGCGGCGGTGCAGATCTACTGGGTACTGTTTCTCTTCTTCTGCCCGCGCGAATGGATCATTCCGCTGTTCTGGCTGGGCATGCTGTTTGAAATTTCGGTGCCGTTCTTGGCCGAGCGCATTAAACCGACCGAATGGCACCGCCACCACCTGACCGAGCGGTACGGGCTGTTCACGATCATTGTGCTCGGCGAGTCGATTCTGGCGTCCACGAACTCGGTCATTGAGGCCGGGCAGGACCCGGAAATTTTCGGCGACCTGGTGCTCCTGTCCATCACCGGCCTCACGATTGTGGCGTGCATGTGGTGGCTGTATTTCGCGTTGCCGCAGCAGGATCTGATCGGTGACTTGCGCACCTCGGTTCGCTGGGGTTACGGCCACTACTTTATTTTCGCCTCCGCCGCCGCGGTGTCCTCCGGTATCGAAATTGCGCTGAACTTTGAGACGCACACCACTGGGCTTGCGGCCGCGGCTGCTGCTGCGACACTGTGCGTGCCGGTCGCGGTGTTCGTGTTCTTTGTGTGGCTCTTGATTGTGCGGCCGCTGTGCTCCGGGCCGATCAACCTGGTTTTGCCGCTCGGTGCGCTGCTCATTGCGCTTGCGTCCTTCGCGCCGTATTCCTTGCAGGTCGCCGCGGTGCTCATGATTGTGCTGGTCATCATGGTGGCGCGCAAGGGCACTGCGATGGGCGCCGGGGCGGGTGCCGGGCAGGACGGCGAGAAGGGCGCGGGGCGGGGCGCCGGGCAGGGCGCCGGGAAGGGCGGCGAGCGCCCGAGCGCTACTTGACCGCGCCGCGCAACACTCCGGCCAGGATCCAGCGCTGCGCAACAATATAGACGATCAGTGTGGGTGCCATCTGCATCAGGTAAGAGGCGAACGCCAGCGGATAGTTCTGGTTGAATTCGCCCTGGAAGAGCTGTTGAAGCACCGGCAGAGTTTGCATTGTCGGATCCGCGATGATCATTTGCGGCATGAGGAAGTCATTCCAGGCCGCAAGGAATGCGAAGATGCCGATCGTGGCGAGCATCGGCGAGAGCAAGGGAACGATGATGGAGGTGTAGATCTTCCAAATCGATGCACCGTCAATCAGTGCGGACTCTTCCAGGGACGGCGGGATCGAGCGGAGGAAGGCGATCAGCAGGAGTGTGTTGAACGGGAGCCCCGCGAGAATATGCAAAATGGTGACGCCAATGGGGTTGTCCAGGCCCAGCAACCCGGTTTGCTTAGTGAGCGGCAGGATCACCACCACGAAGGGCACAAACATCGCCGAAAGCAGGTAGATGAACCCATACCGGAAGAACTTGTGATCCCAATTTCGCGAAACCGAGTAGGCCACCATGGAACTCAGCACCAGGCTGCCTAGGACGCTAAAGACCGTAATGAGCGCCGTAATGAGGATGGCGCGGCCAAAGTTCACGGTTTCGGCGGCTTCGGCAAAGTTTGCCCAGCGCACCGGGTCCGGCGGCTCGAGCCCGGTTTGCCCCACAATTTGGGCCGGCTCCTTGAGAGCCATGGCGATGGTGAAGTAGAGCGGGATGAGGATGGTGAGGGTTCCGGCAATCAGCAGGGCCGTCAGCCACCAGTTGACCTTGTAGCCTTCGCGGCCGATCCGGCGGGGGCGGCGGGTGCTTGCGTCGCGGCTCGCAGCAGGGTTTGCGCTCACGCTGGACATTACACATCTCCCCTACGTCGCATGGCTCGCAGTTGAATAATGGAGAAGCCAAGTGTCACCAGCAAGAAGATGAACGCGTTGGCCATCTGGTAGCCGTAGTAGCCTCCGCTGAACCCGGTAAAGATGACCTGCGCCACCGATGTCGTTGCGCCGGCCGGGCCACCGTTCGTCATACCGACAACCTGGTCATACACACCGAGATTCGCTTTAAACCCCAGCACCAGGTTGATGGCGACAAATCCGAAGAGCAACGGCAAGGTGATGCCACGCAACTTTTGCCAGGCTGTGGCACCGTCAATGTCCGCCGCTTCATACACTTCGTCATCGATGCTTTGCAGCCCCGCGATGTAAATAATGGTCGCGGCCGGAATGCCCGCCCACGCCGACACAATCACAATCGGGAACCAGGCCCAATTGGGGTCTGAGAGCATGCTGGAGGACCAGAACGTCCAGCCCCACTGGGCGAAAAGCCCCGGCAACGTGGTGGTGAAGAGGTAGTTGAAGACGTAGGCCACCACGATCATGGAGAGCACCATCGGGATGAAGTACATGGTGCGCAACGTGGTCTTGAATTTGATCTTGCCGTTCAACGCGATCGCCAGGGACATCGCGATCACATTGACGATCACCGTGGTCGCGATGGCAAAACCAATGGTGAAAACGTACGCACGCAACACCACCGGGTCCACAAACACGCTCAGGAAGTTGGCGATGCCGACAAAGTCCCACACACCGTAACCCGGGTAGTTGGTGAAGGAGAACCAGAGGCCGATGATTGCCGGGGCGGTGAAAAATATAAAGAAGAACACCAGCGCCGGAACGAACATCCAGTAGAACGTGGGGTCGATCTTGCGCGATTTCCGCCTGTTCGGTTGCGCTGCCGGGATGGACCGCTCGGGCTCTCCGGATTCCGGGCGTCCTGGCTGTTGCACGATTTGAGTCATGACGCGCTCCCGTCTTTCAGGCTTGCGGAGGGCCGGCGGGCCACGCGCGCCCAATCGTCATCGACCGCGCGCAAAAACGCGTCAACATTCCGGTCAAACGTCAGTTGTTGCAGTAGCGGTTCCAATTGCATGCCGCTCAACATGTAGGTGGACGCGCCCTGAAAGAACCGGCCCGCCGCCATCGCTTCATTGAGTCCATCAATTTTGGGATCGGTCGGCACGGGCGCGTTTTTGAGCGGGGAGTATGCTCCGTTGGCGCTCGTGTATTCATCAATGACGGGCTTGCTGACCAGCCATTCTACGAACTTGAGCGATGCGTCCTGGTTCGAGGCCTCTCGTGGGATTCCCACGAACATGTCCACATTCACTCTCACCTTCGCACCGTCGGGATCATCGGTCATGGGCGCCGGGAACGTGCCTAACTCAAGCTCCGGATTAATGGCCATGATGGGTGCGATCCCCCAGGGCCCCATGATGTACATTCCGGCCTCTCCGCGAGCCATGGCCGCGTGACCGTTCTGGTACAGCGCGGTCGAGGCGCCCTTTTGCGAAAATTGAAACAGTTCCACCACGCGAATTGCCGCGTCCACGTAGTCCTTTTGGAAGGACACCGGTGAGGTATCCGGGCTGAAGTCGGGCCCGAGCGCGTACATCTGGTCGAAGAACCCCTGGACATCGACCAGCCCGCCCGCTGCCGCGTCAAAGGGCCCCTGCTGCAAAGTCCAAGCATCGCGGAATGTTCCGTAAACCGGGATCTTCCCCGCGTCGCCGAGCGCTTTGGCGACCTTCTTGAACTCCGGCCACGTCCGCGGAACCTCCAACCGCAGGTCCCGAAAAATCGCCTTGTTATACAGCACCCCGGCACCGGCGATCGCAAACGGCAAGATGCTGGTCTGCCCCTCCAACGCCCCAAAGCCGCGGGTCAATTCCATCATGTCCGGGTTCATGTCGGCGACAATCGGCAAATCCGAAAGATCCCGGAAAACACCGCGCAACCCGTACTGCGCCGTGTCCCAGCGAAGGTTCATGGTGACCGCGTTGAACGGCTTACCCCGCACCAGGCTCGGCACAAATTTCACGAAATCGAAATCGACCTTGACCCGCACGTCATTTTGCGACTCATTGAACCCGCCCACCAATGTGTCTAGGAATTCTTTAATCTCGGACTTCGCATTGAGGTAGGTAATGTCCTTGACCGCGTCATTCCCACATCCGGCCAACAGCGGAAGCAGCGCGGCGCCCCCGGCAAGTCCCAACGCCTGTCGCCGAGAAAGGTGATGTGGCTCCCGCGGCGGGGTGGAGGCGGGTGATTTCGGTGCGGCCATAGAGAGTAGCGTACGTCACATCGACATCTATTTTTAGGGGTTGAATCCTGGAGTGAAGTCGGCTATTTACCACAGTCTTGTGAAGCACGACGGCGGGCTAGCGCCGGCTTTGGAGCGTTTGTTGCGTTTTCATGGTGGCAGCATTGATCTACTCGTGCGAATGTAGATAAATGCCTGAGTTCCTCTCTCGTTCAGCTATGCCCTCCCCCACCCCCTCTCCGAGTCCCTCAAACGTCTTACAGGACGTGGGGGACGGAGTTGCAGAGACCGCGACACAGGCGTGGGTGTGGATCTGGCCGTTAGTAGCAGTGGCCATTGCGGCGGTAGGTGCCTTTATCTTGGCCACGGTTCTGCGCATGGTCTTTGGACGCATCTTCCGGGATCGCCCACAGCTTCGGGACTCGGTCGCGAAGATGCGCTGGCCGTTCATGATTGTGGTGACGACGATTGCCTCGCTAATCGCGCTCAACGTTATCGGTGTCGAGAAGCCGTGGCTCCCCGCGGTGAATTTCATTGGACCGCTGGTGTTGATTGCGGCGATTGCCTGGTTGGCAGTGGTGGCGTTAGGTATCGCCGAGGCCGGGGTGCTGCATCGTTACCGCGACAAGATTTCTGACGCGCGGCGCATGGCTAAGCTGCGCACCCAGGTGACGTTGCTCAAGCGCGTGATCTCGGCGGTACTCATCACGGTGGCGGTCGCCGCAATGCTGCTGACGATCCCTGAAGTTCGCGCGCTTGGCGCTGGCGTGTTGGCCTCAGCCGGTCTGCTCTCGATTGTTGCGGGCCTGGCGGTGCAGTCATCGCTGACCAATGTCTTTGCCGGTTTGCAGCTAGCCTTTACCGACGCGATTCGCATCAATGATGTGGTCGTGGTGGACAAGCAATGGGGCAATGTCGAAGAGATCACCTTGACCTACGTAGTGGTGACGCTTTTTGACGAGACGAGACTCATTCTGCCCTCGACCTATTTCACGACGACCCCGTTTCAGAACTGGTCCCGCAAAGGGTCCGAGCTGCTGGGCACCGTGTTTTTGGATGTGGACTGGACCGTTCCGGTGGCCGAGGTGCGCGCCGAGTTGGAGCGGATTCTACCCGAGGAGCCGCTGTGGGATAAGCGAGTCGGTTCGCTCGTGGTCACCGACGCGGTGGGCGGAACCGTACAGCTGCGAGCCCTCGTTTCGGCTCGCGACTCCTCCGACATCTGGGACCTGCGTTGCGCGGTACGGGAGAAGCTGGTCGACTTTGTCGCGGCCCGCTACCCGGAGGCGCTTCCCAAGCAGCGCTGGGAAATGGAGCCGAACGGCACTGCACCGCAACAAAACTAACCCACCCACCCAACCCTCGTTTCGCATCCCCGTACCGCAAATCGAGAGCCGTATATAGGGATGAAAACGCGGTGCGGGGATGCGAAACGTGTTAGTTGTTGGCGGGGATCTGACCCTCGTGCTCGCCCTCGGAGATTTCCTCCAGCATCTTGTCATTGAACGCGGCGAGGTCATCCGGTGTGCGGCTCGTGACCAAGCCTTGATCGACCACGACTTCCTCATCCACCCACTCGGCGCCGGCATTCTTCAGGTCGGTTTGCAGCGAGGGATATGACGTCAGGGTGCGGTTGTCCACTACGCCGGCCTCGATCAATATCCACGGTGCATGGCAAATGGCGGCCACCGGTTTGCCCGCGTCAAAGAACGAGCGCACAAACTGGACCGAATCCTGGTCGGTGCGCAAGGTATCCGAGTTCACGACTCCGCCGGGCAACACCAAGGCGTCATAGTCGTTGGGGTCAGCGGTAGCGACGGGAACATCAACTTGGAATGTATCTGCTTCGTTGACGTCGCCCTTGAATGCTTGAATTCGATCGTTTTCCGATGGCGAGACAAGAACCGTCTGCGCGCCCGCGTCCTGGGCCGCTTTCCACGGTTCGGTCAGTTCGGGTTGCTCCACGCCATCGGTGAGCAGGAAGGCAATCTTTTTGCCGGTGAGATCATAGTCGGCCATGTTTCCTCCTTGAGTAGTTGGTGGTTCAACTCGAGAGAGGTAGCCCGGTCCAGCCGGGCTACGGGCTGAACCACTTTCAACGCTACTCAGAGCGAGGACAGTCCACAAGACTCCCCGTTTAAACGCGTTTCGCATCCCCGTACCGCATTTCACGAGCCCTATGTGGGGCTGAAAATGCGGTACGGGGATGCGAAACGCGGGGAGGGTTTAGGGCTCCAGGTGTGCGCGGGCAGAGGGGTCGGAATCGTCCAAGAACTTGTCCACACGCTCGGCCTCGTCATCTTCCACGATGGCACGGGCCGCGCGGCCCAGAGCGTAAAGCGAACGCAAGAACCCCTGATTCGGCTCGTGATCCCACGGAATGGGGCCCGCACCGCGCCAACCGTTGCGGCGCAGGGCATCCAGCCCGCGGTGATAACCGGTGCGCGCGAACGCATAGGACTCAAGCGGTTGACCTCGTGTGAACGCCTCATCGGAGAGCAACGCCCACAAGAGCGAACTCGTCGGTGTCTTGGCCACCAATTCCCGAGCGCTCTTACCCTCGGCCAAGCCGCGCATCACGTCCGGCTCTTCCGGTAGGAGAGTCGGTTCGGGACCCATCAGGTTTTTCTTGAACTCGTCCGACATAGCAATCAGCCCGAAAGACTAGAGGCCCTTGCCCGCAGAGCCGAGCTCTTCGGCGGCGATGACCACGCGGGAAGCCATACCTTCTTCAGCCAGGGCGCCCCAGACGCGAGGATCGTAATCCTTCTTGTTTCCGACTTCGCCGTCTACCTTGAGCACACCGTCATATTTGGTGAACATGTGCCCGGCAACGGGACGGGTGTAGGCGTACTGGGTATCGGTATCGATGTTCATCTTGACCACGCCGTAGGACACCGCATCCGCGATCTCCTGTTGCGAGGACCCGGAACCGCCGTGGAAAACCAGGTCGAAGGGGTCCTTCTTGCCGGTCTTGGCACCCAGTTCGTCCTGGATTTCCTTCAGGATTTCCGGGCGAAGCTTCACATTGCCCGGCTTGTACACGCCGTGCACGTTACCGAAGGTCAGCGCGGTCAGGTAGCGGCCATTCTCGCCGGTACCCAGCGCATCAATGGTGGCCTGCGCATCGGCGACGGTGGTGTAGAGCTTCTCATTGATCGCGTTCTCCACGCCATCCTCTTCACCGCCCACGGTACCGATTTCTACCTCGAGAATGATCTTCGCCTTATTGGTGCGAGCCAACAGCTCCTTGGCGATACGCAGGTTTTCTTCCAGTGTCTCGGCCGAGCCGTCCCACATGTGGGACTGGAACAGCGGATCGCGACCGGCGGCCACTTCCTTCTCCGAGGCTTCCAACAGCGGCAACACAAACCCGTCCAACTTGTCCTTGGGGCAGTGGTCGGTGTGCAACGCAATGTTGACCGGGTAGCTCTTGGCCACTTCGCGCGCATAGGCAGC
Source organism: Haematomicrobium sanguinis DSM 21259 (assembly GCF_000688395.1). Taxonomy (GTDB): domain Bacteria; phylum Actinomycetota; class Actinomycetes; order Actinomycetales; family Micrococcaceae; genus Haematomicrobium; species Haematomicrobium sanguinis. The sequence goes on from NZ_JIAG01000004.1 coordinate 56,983, forward strand.
GAACGCGAGGGAACCGGTGACCATGTCCTTGACCTTGGCACCGGACCAGTAGGCTGCGCCTCCGGTGGAAACCTGCACAATGCCGTCCGAGCCCGCGGTCGCAAAACCCTGCAATGCTGCGTTGAGCGTTTGAGACGAGGTTACATTCACCGCGGGGTAGGCGAAGCCTTGAGCTTTCGCCCGGTCGATCATTTCCGCGTAGATTTCCGGTGTTGCAATCGGCACAACAAACTCCTCTAAAGCATGAGATTCCCCAGCGTCATTGCTTGGGCTGATAGAACCATCCTAGCGATCTACAGCCACTTGTTGCGTTTGAAGACAAAATACAGAGTGACCGCCATGGCCGCCATCGCACTGACCGCCATGGGATACCCCAGCGGCCACGCCAACTCTGGCATGTTTTCAAAGTTCATGCCGTAGACACCAGCGATCAGCGTCGGTGCGAAGATGATGGCCGCCCAGGAGGAAATCTTCTTCGTCTGTTCGCTCTGCTCCAGCGCGGTTTCGGTCATGCGCTTCATTTCTTCGTTCTGGCGTTGCGCCACCACCGTTGCGTGCACGGTCAGCGCGTTTTCCAAGATCGAGCGGAACGAATTCACTTGTTCGCTCACCGAAATGGCGTGGTCCAGCACGTCGCGCAGACGGACTTGCAACTCCTCGGAAACACTGTATTTGTCGAAGCCCAATTGCAGGCTCTTGAGTATCCCCACCAGAGGCTGGGTAGCCCGCTGGAAGTCAATGACCTCGCGAGACAGATCGAAAATACGCCGCGAGACTTCCTCATCGTCGCCAAAGAGCTCGTTTTCAATTTCGTCAATGTCATTGCGCATGCCGGCAACCACCGGGGCGTACTCATCCACCACTTGGTCGAAGATGGCATACAGCACCGACTCGGGGCCGCCGTCCAGGAGGCTCGGGTGCGCTTCCAGGCGTCGACGTACTCGGCCAAGATCGGGAGATTCGGCGCGACGCACCGTGACAACAAAGTCCTTGCCGGTGAAAATGTGAATTTCGCCGAACTCCACCTCTTCACGCGAATCGATGTAGCGCGCGGGGCGCAACACGGTGAACAGTGTGTCGCCGTAGCGTTCCAACTTGGGCCGCTGGTGCCCTTCAAATGCGTCTTCCACAGCGAGGTGGTGCAGGTCGAATTCGTGCGCGACCGATCGCAACTCCGAGGCATCCGGCCGGTAAAGCCCAATCCAGGCCATACCGCCGTGCTCGTCCAAATTCTGGAAGGTCTCCTTGAGCGAACTAGGAGAGTCCACCCGCTTCCCTCCCACGTAGATTGCACTATCGACAATGCTCATTGTTCACCCTCCTCGGCGACTCAAAATTTGCTATGGATAACATGCCTCACAATTGGGCATGACAAAGCGCGGTACAAAAAGATGATTTGTGACAACCGGGCCTCTGTCAGGGTACCGCCAAAACTCCGTCGAGCGTACTCGGTTACGCTCCACGTAGGGGTAATTGCTCATAGACGTGGCGTCGTATCCACGAGTGCATGGCAATGGCCGCCGCGGCAGAAGCATTAATCGAGCGCGTCGAGCCGAACTGTCGGATCGAGAGCGTTGCCAACGCGGCCTCGTGCATTTCTGGAGTTAACCCCGGACCCTCCTGCCCAAAGACCAGGACGCAATCACGGGGCAGATCAAAGGTCTCCAATTCCTTCGAATCAGGGAAGTTGTCGATACCGATAATGGCGAGCCCCGCCTCGCGAGCCCACGCGGCAAAGGAGGCAACGCCGTCGTGATTAACAATGTGTTGGTATTTATCGGTGACCATCGCGCCCCGGCGATTCCACCGCCGCCGGCCGATAATGTGGACCTCCTTGGCGAGGAAGGCGTTCGCGGTGCGCACCACGGAGCCGATGTTGAGATCGTGCTGCCAGTTCTCGATGGCGACGTGGAAGTTGTGGCGGCGCGTGTCCAAATCCGCGACGATCGCCTCATGTTTCCAGTACCGGTACTCATCCACCACGTTGCGCCGATCGCCCGCGGCCAGCAACTCGGGGTCCCACTGATCACCCTCGGGGGCCGGGCCCTCCCACGGGCCAACACCGATTTCGGGGAGATTCTCGGGGGTTTCCTGGGTCATGGCGGGTCCTTGCGCGGGCGGAGTGGGCGAACGGTTGCTGTTACACCTTAGCCGGTGCCACTACGCTGGTGTCAGGAGAGATTCAGGATTCTTGAGGAGGCGCCATGTCGGATGAGGGTTTGAAGCGGGCCGAGCGGCACGAGCAAGCTGAGCAGGCCGAGCGCGAGGACGCGCGCGCCAACAGCGAAATCGAGTGCTGGCTGACCGACATGGACGGGGTGCTGGTGCATGAGAACCAGGCGATTCCCGGGGCGGCCGAGCTCATCAATCGCTGGGTCGATACCTCTAAGCGGTTCCTGGTTCTCACGAACAACTCGATCTATACCCCGCGTGATCTGCGCGCGCGGCTCAAGGCGTCCGGGCTGGACATTCCCGAGGAAAACATTTGGACCTCGGCGCTCGCGACCGCGCAATTTCTGAAAAACCAAATGCCCGGCGGCCGCGCCTACGTCATCGGCGAGGCCGGGCTCACCACCGCCCTGCACGAGGCAGGCTTCATCCTGACCGACCAGCACCCGGATTTTGTGGTGCTCGGGGAGACGCGCTCGTACTCGTTTGAGGCGATCACCAAGGCGATCCGACTCATCCTGGACGGCGCCCGATTCATCGCCACCAACCCGGACGCGACCGGCCCGTCCGCCGATGGCCCGCTACCTGCGACTGGTGCCGTTGCCGCGCTCATCACCGCGGCCACCAACCGCGACCCGTACATTGTCGGCAAACCGAATCCGATGATGTTCCGCTCGGCCATGAACCGGATCGAGGCGCACTCGGAGACAACGGCCATGATCGGGGACCGCATGGACACCGACATCATTGCGGGCATGGAGGCGGGCTTGCGGACCGTGCTGGTGCTCTCCGGGATCACGCAGCGCCCGGACATCGCCAAATACCCGTTCCGGCCGGATCAGGTGCTCAATTCGGTCGCTGATTTGGTGCCGGAGATTTAGAGTCCGAGGTCCGCCTTCGACACGGCGAACAGGTAATCCAGCCCGCCCTTTTCGCGCACGTTCTCGGCCGCGCCGGTATCCCGGTCCACCACCACGGCGAGCGCCTGCACGTTGCCGCCGGCCTCGCGCACGGCCTCCACAGCTTGCAGGCTTGAGTTCCCGGTCGTGGACGTATCGTCAAGTACGACGACGTTCCTCCCCTTAATCGACGGGCCTTCCACTTGGCGGCCCATGCCATAGGTCTTCGCGGCTTTGCGGACCACAAAGGCATCGACCGCGCGTCCCCTTTCGCGGGCGACGTGCATGATTGCGGTGGCAACGGGGTCGGCCCCCATGGTGAGGCCGCCCACGGCATCGAACTCGATCCCGGCTTCATCCAGCAGATCCAGCATGACGTTACCGATCAGCCAGGACGCCTCGCTGTGCAGAGTCGCGCGGCGCATGTCGACGTAATAGTCCGCTTCCTTACCACTGGAGAGCGTCACCTTGCCGTGCACCACGGCTAATTCCTTGATCAGTTGAATGAGGCGATTGCGTGGGCCGTTGGGGTCTGAAGTCATGGTTGTTAGTTTAGGCGACCCGCCCCGCCATCTCGCTTCCCGGGCCTCGGCCCCGATCTCGCGCCCTGCCCGGCCTCCCCTTAATGACGCGGCCATGGGGGGGGAGACCTGCAGTCTCGGCGCTGGGGGAAAGCTTTCCCCTTGCCGAAACCGCTTCCGGCGAAAGTCACTACGGCTTAGCGGGTACCGGCGTCTGCGTCATCTTGTTCTCCGGGTTGTCATAGTCCGGCTTCGCGGCGTCCCAGGCGATGATCCGGTCGCCATCGGCGTAGTAGAAGAAGGAACCGCACTGGAGAGTGGCACGGCTCGCGGCGTCCTTCGGCATCCAGTCGGCCTCAAGTTGCGGAGCGTAATTGGTCCCCTCAACGGTGGTGGCACCGGATTCGCATTGCAGCGACGCCGCAGACGCTTTGAACGTGGTGATCGGGCTGCGGTCCACCATGGTCGAGTATTTGAACTTCACGTCCGTCGCCTCGCGCGGGATCCAATTTTGCAACTCGATGGTGCCTTGCTGCATTTCGCTCGCATTGGCGTAACTCGCCTCCTTGACCTTGGAGGTGTCCAAGGCATCGCACCCGGAAAGGGTCAACAGTGCGGCGGCCCCCAGGGCTGCGGTCAGGATTGCGGCGGATCGGGTGTGAGTCTTCAAAACGGCTCCTTGAAAATAGTCTCCGCGCGCACAGGCGCGGGACGGACACGAATATCGGTATATCCAGACTGTCAAGGAACCGCAGCCGAGCACCTCGGCTTGCGGGCGGAAAACTGTCACCCGCAGCTCCGACCACGGTCGGAGTTCGGCCCCCGCAAACAGACGCGTCTACACCTTCGCGAGCACGTGCCGCGCCACCATTTCGGCCGCACCCAACACCGCCGCGGACCCGGCCGCGCGCGAAAGCTCAATCCGCACCCGCGACGCCGCCAACGGTGAAGAGCGAGTATGCACCACCTCGCGAATCCCGGCGAGCAACACCTCACCGGTCTGCGCGAGCGCCCCGCCCACCACCACGACCGATGGGTTCAGCAAATTCACGCAACTCGCCAGCGCCTCGCCAATGTCCCGCCCCGCTTGGCGCACCGCGTGCACCGCCGCGGTATCGCCCGCGGCGACCGCGTCAATGAGACCGCGAGTCCCGGAAACGAGCGCCCCCGCAGAATCCAGCTCCCGCACAAGCGCCCGCGCCGACGCCACCGCTTCCAAACACCCCACATTCCCGCACGCACACCGCACCGGCACCCCCGAGCCAAACCCCGAGAGCCCCGAAGCGACCGGCAAATGGCCTATGTCACCGGCCGTCCCATCGGCCCCGCGCTGCAACATGCCGCCGGCGATAATTCCTGCACCGATACCGGTCGCGACCTTGACAAACAGAAAATCCGCGACGCCGCTCCAATGCGCCGCGCGCTCCCCCAGCGCCATGAGATTCACGTCATTATCCACCAGCACTGGCCAGCCCAGCGGCGCCAGAAAGGCGCCCACATCAAACCCGTCCCAGCCGGGCATAATCGGCGGGCGCACCGCCCGGCCGCGCGCGTGCTCCACGGGCCCCGGAAGTCCGACGCCGATACCCGCCACCTTCGCGCGCCTCGCCTTAGATCGAGGTACTAAAGCGCGGGCGTCTTTCATAATCTGCCCCAGCACAACCTCGGGACCCGCCGACACCTCGATTGCGCACTCGCGCGACGCCAACACGTGGCCGTTCAAGTCGGTTAGCGCAACCGCGGTGTGCGTCGCACCCACATCCACTGCCACAACCAGCCGCGCTCCCGGATTGAACGCAAAGGTTTCCGCCGGACGTCCGCCGGTCGAGGGTGCGGCGGAATCCTGCACGACAAAGCCAGCGTCCAAAAGCGGAGCCAGGCGCGCCACCACCGTGGAACGGGGCAGCCCGGTTCGCGCGACGAGGTCCGCCCGCGTCAGAGGCCCAGACTCCCGCACCAGTTGCAAAAACCCGGCGGCACTGGAATCAGTCACCAGACCATGCGCATCCACAGCAACCACGGCACGCACCTCCTCGCATCCCAATACATACTAATAACCAAAATACGCCAACTTTTGCTTGACGGCCGTCAAAAGTCTCTCTAGGTTTAACACCGTGAGCGAAAAACCCCTCAACGTAGCCCTTATTGGAACGGCCTTCATGGGGAAGGCGCACTCGAACGGCTGGCGCAATGTGCACGCCACCTTCGACACTCGCCCCATCCGCATGCACACCCTGGTCGGTACCAACCCGGAAACTACCGAAGCCAACGCAAAACAGTACGGTTGGGCACACGCCTCCACCGACTGGCAGGCCGTGGTCAATGACCCGGACATCGACATTGTTGACATCTGCACCCCCGGCTACCTGCACGCCGAAATGGGCCTTGCCGCCCTCAAGTCGGGCAAAAACGTCATCGTGGAAAAGCCGCTCGCGAACACCCTCGACGAAGCGCAAGAGATGGTCGCCGAAGCGCAGAGCGCCGCGAGAAACGGCCAAAAATCCATGGTCGCGTTCAATTACCGGCGCGTCCCGGCACTCGCCCTCGCAGCGAAAATCATCGCCGAAGGCAGCCTCGGCGCCGTCCGCCAGATACGCGCGGCCTACCTACAAGACTGGCTCGCCGACCCCGACTTCGGCATGACCTGGCGGCTGCGCAAAGACACCGCCGGCTCCGGCGCATTGGGCGATCTGGGCTCGCACGTGATCGATCAGCTACGGTTCTTAACCGGCGCAGAAATTACGACGGCGAGTGCCCGCCTGGCCACGTTTGTCACCGAACGCACCAATGACCATGGCGATAAGGAACCCGTCACCGTGGACGACGCCGCCTGGGCAACCCTCACGCTCGCAGGCGGTCACGTCGCCGAGGGGGCGATCGCAAGCGTCGAGGTCACCCGCATGGCCACGGGCGCGAAGAATGGGCTGACCCTAGAAATCTTTGGCGAAAAGGGCGCGCTCCGTTTTGAGTTGGAACGTTTCAACGAGCTGCAGTTCTTCACGACCGAGGACGACACGGAGACCCAAGGTTTCCATCGCATCCTGGTCACCGAGGGCGAACACCCGTATCTTTCCGCCTGGTGGCCGCCCGGACATGTGATCGGTTGGGCCGAGACGTTTACTGCCGAGTTCGCCGATTTTTTGGCGACCATTGGCACCCAGGGCGAGGCATCGCCGTCGTTCCTTGACGGTTTAAAAGTCCAGCAAGTATTGGCAGCAATTGAACGCAGCGCGAGCGAGGATTCGCGCGCGGTAGCAATCCAGGAGTGAGGCGGCGATGGCGCAAAAATACACCTTATTTACCGGCCAATGGGCGGATTTGACGCTTGAGGAGGTCGCAAAATACGCCTCCGAATGGGGTTATGACGGCCTGGAGATCGCGGTGTCCGGGGAGCATTTGGACGCCTCGCGCTGGGATGATGACGAGTACATTGCCGAGCGGCTCGGGATTTTGGAGAAGTACGGGCTGGGCGTCTGGGCGATTTCGAACCATTTGAAGGGGCAGGCCGTCTGCGATGACCCGATTGACTTCCGGCACAAGGATATTGTTGGGCCCCGGGTATGGGGAGACGGCGACCCGGAAGGTGTGCGGCAACGCGCTGCCGAGGACGTTGCCAACACGGCGCGGCTGGCTCGTCGGATGGGTGTGGACACCGTGGTCGGGTTTACCGGCTCGAAGATTTGGCCCTACGTGGCCATGTTCCCGCCCGTGCCGGAATCGGTGATTGACGCCGGTTACCAGGATTTTGCCGACCGGTGGAACCCGATCATGGATGTGTTTGATGAGGAGGGTGTGCGGTTTGCGCTGGAAGTACACCCGAGCGAAATTGCCTATGACTACTGGACCACGGTACGCACGTTGGAGGCCATTGGGCACCGTGAGGCGTTTGGACTGAACTGGGATCCGAGTCACATGATGTGGCAGCAGGTGGATCCGGTGAGTTTCATTTGGGACTTCAAAGACCGGATTTACCACGTGGATTGCAAGGACACCAAGGTGCGGGTGACCGGGCGGAACACCCGTTTGGGTTCGCATTTGCCGTGGGGAGACCCGCGCCGCGGCTGGGACTTTGTGTCCGCCGGACGCGGGGACGTGCCGTGGGAAGAGTCCTTCCGGGCATTGCGCTCCATCGGGTACACCGGGCCAATTTCCATTGAATGGGAAGACGCCGGGATGGACCGTTTGGAAGGTGCCCCCGAGGCGTTGGCGGCAATGAAACATTACGGTTTCACGCCGAGTTCGCAGTCCTTTGACGCGGCGTTCAAGCAATAGATTTCTTTAGAGCTAGCTGGGAAAGGTAAGCCATGCAAGAAAAACTGCGCGTTGGCGTAGTGGGCCTGGGATGGGCCGGTCAACAACACGTGCGCGAATTTGCCGCGCACCCGGACACCGAGGTGGTGGCGTTGGCAGGACTGGAGGTCGACGTGCGAGACTCCCTCGCTGCCGAATACGGGATTGCGCAGGCCTTCGATGATTGGAAGGACCTGGTGGCGCTCCCCGACGTGGACATCGTGTCCATCGCGACGCCGACCTTCCTGCACGCGCCGATCGCGATTGCGGCACTCGAGGCCGGAAAGCATGTGCTGACCGAAAAGCCGATCGCCGCCAATGCCGCCGAAGGGATGCGCATGGTGGAGGCGGCTCGTGCGGCCGGGAGGGTGCTGGATGTGGTGTTCAACCACCGGCGCCGCGGGGATGTCGCAGCAATCAAGGAGCTCATGGATGCGGGCGGCATCGGGAAGCCCTACTACGCCAAGGCGTGGTGGTGGCGGCGCGCCGGGATCCCGAAGATTGGCTCTTGGTTTACTCGCAGCCAGCTCTCCGGCGGCGGGCCGCTGATCGATATCGGCGTGCACATTCTGGATTACACCCTGTACCTTTTGGGGAACCCGAAACCGGTCAGCGTGTCCGGTGTGGTGTTCTCCGAGCTGGGACCGGCCGGGAAGGGCGGGGCGGTTCCGGACAAAGATTCGGAGAAGTCCGGGGCCATCGATGACACCTTTGATGTTGAGGACTTGGGCTCTGCCATCATCCGGTTTGAAAACAACCTGGCGTTGACGCTGGAAACCAGTTGGGCGCTCTACCGTTCCCCCGGGGACAATTTGGGCATTAGCATTCACGGCACCGAAGGGGCGGTGGAGCTGGAATCTCAGGACTACGCCGAAGCGACCGTGCGGGTGTTCCGCGACGGCGTGGGACCGGACGGCGAGCGCGTGGACGATGACTCCATCTTGGACAATTTGGATCACCGCGCCCATGACGCCGTCATCGAGGACTTTATCGCGATGATCCAGGCCGGTCCGATGGAATGGCCCAAGTATGACGGTTCGGTGGGCTTGGAACGCGCGCGTATCATCGACGCCATTTATGAGAGCGCCCGGACTGGGAAGGAAGTTGCGCTGTGAGCCACCTGAAACCATTGCGCGTCCTGGTGTGGAATGAGAACGTCCACGAAAGGACTCAAGAGGACATCCGGGCGATCTATCCGGAGGGCATCCACGGTGCGATTGCTGCCGGACTCAATGAGCTCTTCGGCTCGGAGACTTTTGCCGGGATTCTTGGCGGGCGGCCGGTTGAGGTTGCCACTGCCACCCTGGAGGAGCCCGAGCACGGCCTGAGCGAGGAACGATTGGCCACGACCGACGTGTTGTTGTGGTGGGGGCACATTGCTCACGATCAGGTTGAGGATGCCATTGTCGAGCGGGTGCACCGCGCAGTACTCGGCGGGATGGGACTGATTGTGCTGCACTCCGGGCACTACTCCAAGATCTTCAAACGCCTCATGGGTACCACGTGTTCGCTGGGCTGGCGCAATGACGGGGAGAGCGAATTGGTGTGGACGGTTGCCCCAGAGCACCCGATTGCCGCCGGAGTGCCGAGCCCAATCCGGCTGGAAAAGCAGGAGATGTATTCGGAGTTCTTCGACGTTCCTGCGCCGGATGAGCTCGTGTTCATCTCCTCCTTCGACGGCGGAGAGGTGTTCCGCGGCGGACTCGCATACACCCGCGGCCACGGCAAAGTGTTCTACTTCTCCCCCGGCGACCAGGAATACCCGGTGTACTTTCACCCGGACATCCGCCGAGTGCTGGCCAACGCCGTGCTGTGGGCGGAGCCGACGCGACCGCTTGCCGAGCGCGAACCGGATTCCGCGCCCAACGTCCCCCGCACCTGGCGCTAACCCCCACCCCGTTCATCCGCCAATTGCGTTTTCATCCCGCAATTGCGTCATGAAAATGCAACTAGCGGATGAGCGCGCGACGGCGCCGAGCTGGACAGTGCCGCCCCCGACGGCGGACAGCGCACGTACGGCGGGCTCCACTGACCGCGGTGGTGAGTCACGCGAGAGGTGCGGTGAGCGGATCGGGTGCGTTCCGCCGTCGTACTTCTTTGCCTGCCTCCGGGTCAAAGGCGAGGTATGCGAAACCCTCGCGGACCCAGTACTCGTACCCGCCGATCATTTCCCGCACATTCTCGAAGCCTGCTTCGGCAAGGGCGAGCGCGGCCTTGGTGCTGCCATTGCACGCGACGCCCCAGCAGTAGACGACGATCGGGGATTCGGCGCTCAGGCCGAGGGCAGCCACAGTCTCCAGCAGTGCGGCGTTTGGGGCGTGGTGCGCGCCCGGGATGTGCCCCTGTTTCCAGGCGCGCTCGTCCCGGACGTCGAGGAGCGCGAACTTTTCACCTGCCGCTCGGGCGGCGGCAACGTCGCTTGGATCGGTTTCAAAGCTGAGGCGGTGCGTGAGCCAGGCGATTTGCGCCTCGCGGCGGGAGAGTTCTGCGATCATGATTGCATCTTGACGTTTCGCCGCAATTTCTGCACAACTTTGACCAGAATCTGAACACGTAAAACTCGGAGATCCCCGGAATGGCGCGGTTCCAGCGACGTCACGTTCGGCAATGTTGTGCGGAAATTGTGAGGTGCCCGCATGGCCGCCGCGCTAGGCTGGACACATGCGCGAATTGCAGGCCACCATCGTGGAAGAAATGGGCGTCCGTCCCGAGATCGACGCCAACGAAGAGATCACCCGCCGCGTCCAATTTCTCAAGGACTATCTCAAGGCGACCGGAACCAAGGGCTTCGTCTTGGGCATTTCCGGCGGCGTGGATTCCACCCTTGCCGGGCGGCTCGCACAGTTGGCCGTCGAGGAGCTGACCGCGGAAGGCATCGACGCGGATTTTGTTGCAGTGCGACTGCCGTACAAGGTGCAGGCCGATGAGGCCGACGCGCAGGCGGCCCTCGAATTCATCAAACCCAAGACCACCTGGACGTTTAATATTGCCCCGGCCGTGGATGGGCTGGAGCAGGAATTTGCGCAAACAACCGGGGAGCCGATTGCCGATTTCAACAAGGGCAACGTCAAGGCGCGGATCCGCATGGTCGCCCAGTACGCGCTGGCCGGCCAGCGAAACTTGCTGGTCATCGGGACCGACCACGGCGCGGAGTCGGTGACGGGTTTCTTCACCAAGTTCGGCGATGGCGGTGCAGATATTTTGCCGCTTTACGGGCTCGATAAACGTCAGAATCGGCAGCTGCTCACCGCGCTCGGTGCGCCCGAGGCGCTGGTGGAAAAGGTCCCCACGGCGGATCTCCTAGACGGCAAACCCGGTCAGGCCGATGAAGCCGAACTGGGTCTGCGCTATGACGACATCGACGACTACCTCGAAGGCCGCGATATCCCGGCCGAAGCCGCCGAGCGCCTGGAAGAAAAGTACTTGAAGACCCGGCACAAGCGGAACTTGCCGGTCACGATCTTTGACGAGTGGTGGCGTAAGTAAGCCCCTAGCTCCTCCTCGTTTCGCATCCCCGTGCCGCATTTTGAGAGCCATGTCCGGCTCAATTTTTGCGGCACGGGGATGCGAAACAAGGAGGGGGTAGCACCCAATAGTGGTTCAGATCACGCACATCGGCACGAGAATTAGGCTTACCTAACTTTAGACTGGTGGGATGAATTTCCCCCACAATTTTTCACTCAAGACCGTACTCACCGCACTGATCGCAGCGCTGCTGACCGCCCTCACACTGTCGGCGTGCGCCCCCTCCGGCAGCACCGCCGACAACACAAGCGCATCAAGCACCCCGGAATCAACCGGCGCCCGCGCGGATGGGTCGGGACGCGTCGTCGTACTTGATGGGCGGCGCGATCTGGACATCGCGCTCTCGCTGGGGCTCAACGTGGTGGGCTTTCCGGTCGAGTCCGAGGCGAGCGCGTCCGATCTCGATTCCCCGCTCAAGAAGCTCACCGACGCCGCGAAGAGCGCGGGCGCGAAGGAACTCTTTGACCGCGGCAACGTCAACCTGGAGGCCATTGCCGCCGCGCGCCCAAGCACCATTATCGGCCGCGACAAGGTGGCAGCGCCGATCCACGCGCAACTGGAGAAGATCGCGCCGGTCGTGCAGGTCGGGTCGGTCGACACCGGGGTCAACTGGCAGGATGACCTCGCCAAGGTGGCCGCCGCGACCGGCACCGAGGAGAAGGCGGCGCAGCTCGCGGCCGCTTATGAGCAGCGGATTGCGGACCTGAAGGCGAAGTATGCGGATGCCCTTGGGCGCGAGACGCTGACCCAGTTTTCCTACAATGCGGAGGATCTGACCGCGAACAAGAACCGGCTGCCGGTGCAGGTTATGACCGATCTCGGGGCCACGCTCGCGGACAACGTGGCGGCTGCCGGGGCGGATTCGCTCGAGTACTCGCACGAAGAGACTTCGGACGCGCTCAGTAACGCGACGCTCGCGCTGGTGTCGATTTCCACCCCGGATGAGTTGGCGCTCGCCAAGGCGGACCCGCTGCTCGCCCGCTCGCCGCTCTTTGCGCTGGATCGCTGGGTGCGCACGGACAAATTTACCAACGACGGCGGTCCCTCCACCGCGATGTTCGTCACCGATTTGGTGGCTCAGTTGTTGGACAAGGCGGCCTAGCCGGGCGCGCGGGCGCGCGGGCGCGCGGGCCAGTGCGGGGCCGGGCGCGCGGGCCAGGCTGGGCGGGGCGCACGGCTGAGCCGGTCCCGTTGGGGGGCGCCGGCGGTTCTTCGCTCGCCCGCGCTCCGGTCGCCGAGACCGCACGTTTTCCCTAATGGGCCCGCCATTAGGGAAAACCTGACGTTTCGGCAGAGGTGCCGGTAAGTTAGGGAGGGTGAAGATTGCCACCTGGAACGTCAACTCCATCCGCGCCCGTGCCGACCGTATCGAGGATTGGCTGGGATCTCGCGATGTAGATGTACTCGCCATTCAAGAGACCAAGGCGAAGGATGAGAACTTTCCTTGGGACCTGTTTGAGAAGAACGGCTATGAGGTCGCCCATTTTGGGTTGAGCCAGTGGAACGGGGTGGCGATTGCCTCCCGAGTGGGTCTAGACGATGTTGAGCGGACCTTCCCGGGGCAACCCAAGTTCGCCAAGACCGGTGAACCCATATCTGAGGCGCGGGCCATCGCCGCGACCTGCGGCGGAGTGAGAGTGTGGAGCCTCTACGTACCTAACGGCCGGGCGCTGGACGATCCACACATGGCATACAAGCTGGACTGGCTTCACACCCTCCACGAACAGGCCGAAGGCTGGATCAGCGCTGACCCGGACGCGCAGATCGCGCTCATGGGTGACTGGAACATCGCGCCTCAAGACGATGACGTGTGGGACATGCAGTACTTTATCGATGAGGGTCTCACCCATGTCTCGGCCCCGGAGCGCGCGGCGTTTGCCGAATTCACCGATGGGTCTTTCACCGACGTGGTGAGGCCGTACACACCGGGCCCCGGCGTCTACACCTACTGGGATTACAAGCAACTGCGCTTCCCCAAAAAGGAGGGGATGCGCATCGACTTTGTGCTCGCCTCGCCTGCTCTTGCCGAGCGCGTTACGGGCGCGAGTATCGACCGGGAGGAACGCAAAGGCAAAGGCGCAAGCGACCACGCCCCCGTCATCGTGACGTTGGGCGACTCTTGATTTTCACCGCGCGCAGGGTGCGCCCATGAGCGGGAAATGGGGTAGCGCACCGGGTGCATTCCCGTTTGTCTCTTCGATTCGCGTCTACGAGCCCCTGGACGCCTTTGGCGACGCCGACCAGTCCCGAATCGTGGAGCAGCGCGGCATTTCGCGTGCGGCAATCGAGCGCCGTGAAGCTCTGGCCGCACAGCGACGGAACATGCGCACCCCGCTGGATCCTTTCCCACACTCCACCTCAGAACTCTTCCGCACGATAGTCTTTGAAACCCAAAGCGGCTCGCAACATTTTTATAGCCCCAGCCAGGTTGCACTGCGAGCCAAGCTCGCCGCCGCAGACATGCAGTCAGCGTTGGGGGATCGGCTTCGCAACATCATGTTCCCCGAATCCGCGGTGGAAGAGCACTTCATTCGCAACGAGACGGCAGACACCGATGACCTTCTGGCCCCGCTCGTCTACAGCAAACAATCCACCTGGGGCATCCCACTCGCCTGGTTCGTCGCTTTTACCCCGATGGACGTCATCTACATCATCGAAGACGAAACAAGGGTGAATTCGGTCCTCGTCCACACTTCCCTTCCGATCGCTATTGACCGGGTTCGCCGCGCGATAGCGACCATCGCCACGAAGGCGCCAGACCTGGAGATCCTTGACGGACTGACCTCACTCTCCGAATGGTTTGACAGCTTTAGCCCAAACGCTATTCTGGAACTCGACTATGGACCCGTTGCGGACTTCGTGTTCCCCGACGATTCCATGGATGATGTGATGCTCGGCATTGAGAGCATTGCAGAAGGGGACCTCACCGCCGCGGCCGCCGCCTACCGAAGGCTCACCTCCCGCTGGATTCCCATCCGGCAGCGCGCCCGGGCAAGTTAGCGCAATCAGCCCCGTAGGACTCTCCTGCACCCCCGACCGTAGACATCTACCCCAGGATGGAGGCATCCCCATGATGACCGACCCCCAGCCCACCCAATGGTGGCGCGACGCCGTGATCTACCAGATTTACCCACGCTCCTTCGCCGACCGCAATGGCGACGGTATGGGTGATATCAACGGCATGCGAGACAAGCTCGGCTACCTCTCCAACCTCGGCGTGGACGCCATCTGGCTCTCTCCCTTCTACCGCTCTCCGCAAAAGGACGCGGGCTATGACGTCTCCGACTATCGCCAGGTGGACGAGCGCTTCGGCACCTTGGAGGACTTCGAGGGCCTCATCCGCGAGGCACACCAGGGCGGGATCAAGGTCATTGTCGACTTGGTACCCAACCACACCTCGGACCAGCACGAGTGGTTCCAGGCCGCCCTCGCCGCCGCCCCCGGCTCCCCCGAGCGCGAACGCTACATGTTCCGCGACGGCAAAGGGCCGGACGGCAGCGAACCGCCCAACAACTGGAAGTCGGTCTTCGGCGGCCGCGCTTGGACCCGTGTCACGGAGCCGGACGGCACCCCGGGCCAGTGGTACTTGCACATTTTTGACACCTCGCAGCCGGACCTCAATTGGGAGAACCCCGAGGTGCGCACCGAAATGGAATCAGTGCTCCGCTTCTGGCTCGACCGCGGCGTCGACGGCTTCCGCGTCGACGTGGCACACGGCATGATCAAGAAGGCCGGTCTCCCGGATTGGGAGGAGCGCACCGAGATGGTCGCCGACGCGGACACCGCCGAGCCCACGAACGCGACCCCGTACTGGGATCAAGACGGGGTGCATGAAATTTACCGGAGCTGGAACCAGGTTTTGGCAGAGTACGACGGCGATCGCATGCTGGTTGCCGAAGCTTGGGTTTCTCCCATCGAACGATTGTTTCTTTACGTACGACCAGATGAAATGCAACAAGCCTTTAATTTCGAGTTCCTTCTCTCGGGTTGGGATGCGGAGAAGGTCACCAATAATATTGCCGAGTCGCTGCGCGCCTCGGGCGAAGTGGGCGCGCCGCCCACCTGGGTACTTTCCAACCATGACGTGGTGCGTGCGGCCACGCGGCTTGGTTTTGGCCCCAAGGACGACGACGGTAGCAACAACATTGCCAAGGCACCCGATGAAGCTTTGGGCCAATTGCGCGCCCGAGCGTACTTGTTGCTGATGTTGGGCTTGCCTGGATCGGCGTACTTGTACCAAGGCGATGAACTCGGACTCCCCGATTATTACAATGTGCCGGACGCGATGCGCCAAGACCCGTCCTTCGCCCGTACCGGCGGTGAAATGCGCGGCCGCGACGGCTGCCGAATCCCGATGCCGTGGGACTCAACCAAGCCGGGGTATGGCTTTTCCGATGTCGCCGACCCTGCGCCCGGTTGGCTCCCGCAACCCGAGTCCTATGCGGTCTACGCCGCAGACCAGCAGGTGGGCATCCCGGGTTCCACTTTCGAAGTCATCAAGGCGGCGCTGGCGTTGCGTCACGAACGCGAGCTCGGCCAGGGTGAGTTGGAGTTCTCGGCTGAGCATGAGCCTGCAGCCGGCATCGTGAGTTACACCAATAATGGCGTAACGGTGGTGACGAACATGGGTAATGACCAGGTGGCGCTCCCCGACTACGAGCAGATTCTGCTCGCTAGCATCCCGGAAGCCGTCACCGATGGCATGCTGGAGCCAAACGCTACCGTCTGGCTCGCATAACTTCGCGGAAGTTTCTAGCGGACCGGCTCCTGGCCCATGCGGGCGCGGGCGCCGGACGCCATGGAAATCAGCACCGGAACCTTGATGCCCAACTCGGCGTCAAGGTTCCGGACCAGATCGGTCACGTCCGAGCCCAATTCGGCTGGCGATACCCCGGCTCGCGGCGTGACGCGAACTTTCAGGCACGGTGTCTTCTTGAAGATCCAGGTGGACGTCGACACGTTAGCGACTTCGGTGCGCCCGGAGATAGCCTGCTTTAGCAGTTGCTCGGCCACCGAAGCGGAGACACGTACCTGCCCGGGGAAACTGCCTTCTTCTTCACCGTCGTGCAGAGTCCCGGTGCGGCCCTTGCCTTGGGAAGCAATCCACACGATCATCACAATCACGATGATGAGTAGCGCGGCGGCAATGGCGATCCACAGCCAACTGTCGCGCTGGCCTTCCAGAGTGGTCCGGGTGAACAGGTCGCTCAAGAAGGTGGTCGCCTGTTCATATCCCTGGTTGAAATAGTCCTTGAGAACCGGCACGCTCAACACCGCAATGACTCCGGCGCCGAGCACCAGAAACATTAGACCGGCAATACCGATGAGGAGCCGGTTCCATGCTCGAGGAGTTTGATTCATTGTCCCACCACCCCGGATTCACTCACATTGACGTTCACACGCGGTTGCGGCTCGTCAAAGATGCTCTGTACCTGTTCTTCGGCGACACGCTGAACCGCGTCGGTGTTCACCGGGATTCCCGAAGTGGGGCGCAACTGGACGTTGACCCGCGATCGCGAGACGGTGACGAGAACCTGTTCCGGTGATAGCGAGGCCACCTGCCGAACCGACTTTGCGATTGCCGAGGCGATGACTTCGTTGTCAATGACCACAGCTGCGCGTCCATTGTTGATCCCGGTGCGCGCCTTACGTCCGGGAAGGATTGCCTTTAACAAGAGAATCAGCCCAATAAGAGCAACCACTCCAGCAATCAAACCCACAAGTACTGGCTGAGGGCTGTTGGGGAGATCGCCGATCGCGGTCCAGACCTTGTTGAAATCCAGCCACAATGGCGGTTGACCGATCGCCCTCAGAACAGCTTCCACCAGGAAGTAGCCAGCCACGATGATCGTCAAGAGCGCGAGGAAGATCGCCGAGATGGCGCGCGAGGAGTGCGTTTCGCGGCGGATCATCGCCGGCACGAGTCGATCGACCTCGGCGTCCGACTCGACCGAATTTTGCGCCGCAATCTGCTCCGACTCGCGGTCGGTATTTTCGTCAAGAAGAGAACTCATTGAATTCGTGCCCCCTCATTAATGTGGGCTCCGGTGACCCGAATATCGACTCGTGCCACGCGGGATCCGGTCAATTGGGAAACGCGATCGGCAACCGTGCCCTTCGCCGCGTTGATGCGCTGCCAACCACTGGGACCGGGCGGCACGGGCCGCTCGAGGCTCGTCACGACCACGGGGAGCGACAAGCTTAAGGCGAGGTTTCCGCCGTCGTCCGCCACCTGAGCGCGAATGCGCTCAGCCTCTATGCCGAGTGCTTCGCTAGCGGCAAACTTGGCTGTGGACTCCAGTGCCTGCGATGAAATTCGATTGTGACCAACCAGGTGTTGGCCACCTTCGATTTGCGGATTATCTGTCATCGTCCAGGCCCCCTTTAGGAGGCCGAACGCCGGCCGGTCAAGGCGTCGAGGGCGCCCTTGAGGTCTACCTTTCCTTCCACAGCGCGCCCGATGACACCGCCAACGGCCATGAAGAGGGCGGCGAGGAAGAATGCTCCCACACCCCAGGTGAACCCGATAATGGCAAGAAGCGCTCCTGCCGCAATTCCAACTACCGTGGGACTCATAGCTTGTGCTCCTTTTCTTGCTGTTTTGGTTGTAAGACATCGGCAATATCCACGTTGACTTCCGTCACGCGCAGGCCGGTTTGGGTGTTTAGCATGCGGTAAATCTCGGCGCGCACGGTATTGGCCACCTGCGCGAGGTTTGCCCCGAATTGGGCATTGACTCCAATATTGACGGCAACCTCTTCCCGGCCGACGGCAACGGAAATATTGTGAAGCCGCGGCGTGGCCGGGCGGCCGATTCCGGTTGTCTGCTGAATCTGGTTGACGAGGCCGTCGCTTCGACGGTGGTTACTTACCACTCCGGGGACCGCCGAGGCGGCCAAGGACACGAGTTTTTCCACCACGCCCTCAGCGATTTCGGTGGTTCCCTTTAAGTCTTGCGATGCAGTGGCGCTGGCAAGTTCGGTTGTGCTTTGCAATGGTTCAGCCTCCTCGATACTTACCTTAGTCTCTGGAAGCGGGGTTTGGGGAGATGACTTGTGCTTATTGAAAGCTGCAATGTTGATTTAGCCAGTCAATGTATTGATTGACTGCCGTTGCGAACTCTTCAGATTCGAGGTAGCCGGGGTCATTCAGCTTTGATTCAACGGTTGCGAGTTGGGACTTGAGCTCCCCGGGAACCGCCGGTGCAAGGTTTTTCAGTCCAGCTTGAAGACTGTCTAAGTCTTTTGACGTGAGGTTCCCCAATTGTGTTGCGCCGAGTTTGTCAATAAGGAGAGCGACAGTGATGCAGTCCTGGCTTTTGGTTTCGCCTTTACTCATATCTTCTTGGGAGTTCGGCGTGGGCGAGAGGGTGGCACCGGTTGCTGCTTCGGGGACCGATGGGTCCACCTGCTCGCCGGGCATTGACGGGGCCGCAGTTGGCACATCCGCCGCGGCCGGGTCCGAGGTGCTACTCGCGAGCGCGGTGCATGAGGCCAACGCCAGGGCGCACGCGGCCAGAGCCATCACAAAGAGCCCTCCGGCGATTCTGCTGTGGGTGGGGAAGTTCCTCATCAAGCCGATATTCTATCCGGCCAGTCTTGGAGGTTGGTGAACACCGGGCGTGCATAGACTGAATCGCCGCACCCCTCCCCCTCTCCAATTCGACTGTGCAGAACACGCACGCGACACGCCGTTAAAGCGTGCAATATCTGCACAGTCGATTATGAGTGTGCAGGCGGGGTGACCTTTGCCGCGCGGGTTGCCGGGATAAAAAGCACGACGGCGATGCTCGCCTACCGCGGGAAATCGCGCCACTGGGCTATGCTCAGTTTTGCTAAGCCACAGCACCTAGGAGACACATGAGCCGTCTGGCCACTATCGCGGGCCTCGCGCTCATTACACTCGCCGCCGTACTAGGGTTCGGGTATTCCATCGCTGCCAGCCAATTCGTGGACGCCGAGTTTATCGGCTCCGACTTCACTGTTTACCGGGCCGGTGGCCAGGCCATGCTCGCGGGGGCCGACGCAACAGGGTTGCTTTATTCCGTCACCATGGACAGGTTTGGCGGTTTCGAGCTTCCATTCACCTACCCGCCGTTTGCGGCGCTGATTTTTGCGCCCCTCGCTGCGCTGGATTTCACCGCTGGACTTGTTGTCATCAATGTCGCGGGAGTTCTGGTGGGCATCGCGCTTGCATGGGCACTGTGGATACGGATCTTCCGCAAGGGACTCCGCGGAAAACCAGTTTCCGCCTATCGATTTTGGGACTTCGCGAGCATCGCCATCGCAACTTTCGCCATTCTGGCCCTTGGCCCCTGGCGCGAGACCATCGCCTATGGACAAATCAACATCATTCTGATGGCTCTCGTTTCCTTCGACGCCCTTGCCGGCCCACGCTGGGATCGCTGGCGTGGCATTCTGACTGGCCTCGCGGCCGGAATTAAGCTCACGCCGCTCGCACTTGGTCTGTACTACTTGGTACGTGGTGATTGGAAGTCGCTGGTCCGCATGGCATCTGGATTTGCCGCTACCGTCGTCCTCGCGTGGATCGTCCGGCCGGTCGAGTCCGAGCAATTCTGGACATCTGTGATCTTCGACGCCAGCCGGGTCGGCGGCGTGGGCTATCTGGACAATCTCTCTTTGCGCGCGCTCCTTTTGCACTACGGCATTCCCGAAGGAAGTGAAACTATTCCGTGGCTTGTGGCCTGCGTTGTGGTTGTCGCTGCGGGAGCCTGGGGCATCCGCCGAGCGAGCGTCGCAGGACAACGTCTCACAGCATTTTCCATCGCCACGCTCGTGATGCTCCTGATCTCCCCGATCTCCTGGTCGCATCACTTTGTTTATATCGCTCTCATCGTGCCGGCGTTGGTACTACTTGGAACGGCCCTGCGTTCGACGAAACCACCTTTCGCCGTATGGTGCTTTGCAGCCGCCCTCCTTGCCCTGATCGCGTTTTACTTTTCGCCGAGAACAATCAAGTATTTGCCTGGGGTTCCCGCGTTCAACGATCACGGTTCCGACGGGTGGATGTGGCTGGCTACGATCGGCTCGCCGGTTGCGGTCCTTCTCTTCGTCACATTGATCGTTGCCTCTTCAGCTCTCGCACACTCGAAATCGACTGTGCAGAAAAAGCACGCTTAGACGGCGTGTCGCGTGCGTGTTATGCACAGTCGAATTTGAGTGGGCAGGCGGGGTGACCTTTGCCGCGCGGGTTTCCGGGATTAGCAAAGCACGACGGCGATGCTCGCCTTCCGCGGTTAAGGTGAGCATCGCCGTCGTGCTTAAAAAGAAAAAGCCCCCGCACACCGCGGGGGCTCAAAGCTGGTGGCTCCGACCGGCGTCGATCCGGTGACCTTTCGATTTTCAGTCGAACGCTCTACCAACTGAGCTACAGAGCCTGGTACCTACCAAGGGTAGTCACCGCATCCCACCGAAATGGAACGAGCGACCCTGACGGGACTTGAACCCGCGACCTCCGCCGTGACAGGGCGGCGCGCTAACCAACTGCGCTACAGGGCCTTGCTTTTGCAAGACTTCAATCTTAGCAGTTCCGGCGAGTGCCAGTGACCACGTCGATCGAGCTGTTTGCGTACCCCCAACGGGATTCGAACCCGTGCCGCCGCCGTGAAAGGGCGGTGTCCTAGGCCGCTAGACGATGGGGGCCTTGCCTCATTGAGGACCTATAAAACTATAGGGGTAAATCGCGCATTCCCCAAATCGCCGCGTGGAACGGCGGGGGTGCGCGAGGGTAGTGCGCGCGCGGGGGTGGTGTGGGAACGGTGCCGCGCGGGGGTGGTGTGGGAACGGTGCCGCGCGGGGGTGGTGTGGGAACGGTGTCGCGCGGGGGTGGTGTGGGAACGGTGCCGCGCGGGGTGGTGCGCGCTGGTTGCGCAAGTTGGGCGGGTACGGGAAGCTCGGCGCGGACTTATGCTCACTGAGGCGACGGGTTGGTGAGCATAAGAACTTATGCTCACCAGGTTGGCCGTGAAGTGAGCATAAGTTGGCGGGACTGGGTGGCGCGCTGAGTGGTGCGGTTGGGTGACGCGCTGGACGGGAAATTGAGCCGGAGGCCATGGCGGACAAGAGATGTCCGGAATCCGCGAGCTTTTGGGGGAAAGCGGGTCTAGCGTGGAGCCCATGACTGTTCGCGAGACCGAAGCGCCGTCGACTGCGGCAACCGGAGGCTGGAAGATTGCCGGGCTGACGGCCACCATTGTGGTGTTGTGGGCGTCGGCCTTTGTGGTGTTGCGGTATATCGGGCCCGCCTTTTCTCCGGCGACGTTGACTTTTGGGCGTCTGCTGGTGGGTGTCGTGGTGCTCGGAGTGTTCGTGGTTCCGCGATGGAAACCGGTGCCGCGGCATGCGTGGCTGCCATTGATTGCGTGCGGCGTGTTGTGGTTCGCCGTGTACAACGTTGCTCTGAACGCGGCCGAACATACCCTCGACGCGGGTACGAGCGCACTTCTCGTCGGCGTGGCGCCAATCCTTGTGGCGGTACTTTCCGCGCTGTTCTTGAAGGAGCGGCTGACTTGGCCCATGGGCACCGGCATTCTCGTGTCCTTTGCCGGCGCCGCCGTGATTGGGTTTGCAGCCTCAGGGTCTTCGACGCAGACCGACGTGGCAGGGGTGTTTCTGGCGCTGGTTGCTGCGGCGAGCGCGGCCGCGAGCATCGTGATTCAAAAACCACTCTTAAAGCATGTGCCAGCGCTCCAAGTGACCTGGATCTGTTGCGCCATCGGGGCCCTGTGCACTCTTCCGTTTAGCGGTGCCCTTGTTGGTGAAATTGCTCGCGCAAGCGTGACGGATACGCTGTGGCTCGTGTATTTGGGCGCGTTCCCGACCGCGGTTGCTTTTGCCGCCTGGGCGTACGTTCTGTCGCAAACTACGGCCGCCAAGCTGACCGCAACAACCTACTTGGTGCCCGCCGTGGCGGTGCTGCTGTCCTGGCTGTTCTTGGCCGAGACTCCCGGCTGGTGGGGTGTGATCGGCGGCGCGCTATGCCTCGCGGGGGTGTTCATTTCGCGGTTGCGTCCACGCCGCGGCCGCTGAATGCGCGCGGGCGCCCGCGAGTTACTAGGCTGGTCCCATGCCGATTGAGATGACCGAGGACGAGTTCGAGGGCGTCGTCCAGGACGCGATTGCCCAAATCCCGCCCGACCTGCAAAAGCACTTCGACAACATCGTCGTGTTTATCGAAGACCGCTACATCCCGGGCCCGGGCGAAGACCCCAACACCGTTCTTCTCGGCCTCTACCACGGCATTCCGCTGACCGAGCGTGGCGACTGGTACGCGGGCGAGGTCCCCGATTCCATCACCATTTACCGGTTACCGCTATTGGAAATTGCCAACACGCGGGAGGAACTGGTGCATGAAGTTCTGGTCACCGTGAAGCACGAATTTGGACATTACTTCGGCATCGATGACGGCCGGCTTCACGAACTCGGCTGGGGCTAAGCGCCGGCCTCGACGCCGCGCCCCTATTGCTTGGTCAGCATCGGCCCAAAGTCCTGGCGATCATCCAGCCGAGAGTCTTCCTTGTCCGGAACCACCATTACCGGACCTTTCGCGTGGTGGAGCACGGCTTGCGAGGTTGACCCCAGCAGCATGCCAGCGAAACCGCCGCCGCCACGCGACCCGACAACCACCATTTCGGCGGTGTCGGACTCGGCAACCAGCACCTCAATCGGCGGCCCGTCGACCACCATGGTCTCCACTTCGACGTCCTGGAAATGGGAGGTCAGCCACGCCTTCCCGGCCTCCAACTGCACTTCAATGTCGCGGAAAATTTCCTCGCGATCCAGCGCGGTGGGCATCCACGCAAACGACCCGGTGAACGGCGGCAGCGCACACACGACCCGCAACGGCAAACCATGGAGACGCGCCTCCTCCGCCGCGGCCAACGCCGCGTAGCGCGCCTCATCCGAGCCATCGACACCCACCACAATCCGCTCGCCCACCCGCTTAGGGGCAGCATCCGCACCATCTGCGCGAGCACCGGCAGCAGTTGCGCCCGCGGCGCCATCACCCGCGGCCCCCGACCCGTCACCTCCGGCACTCGAGGCACCCGCAGCACCCCCGGCACTCGCACCGTCCTCGGCCGCCACATCGGACCCCAGAACCCGCGGCGCACACTTCAGCGGCGTCACGACGGTCGGACAATTGGCGTGCCCAGGCAGCGCGGTGGAAACCGATCCGAGCAGCCGCCCCACAAATCCGCCTCGCCCCCGCGAACCCACCACAATCAGATCAACGCGCTTGGACAACTCCAGCAACACACCCGAAGCATCCCCGCCAATCACGTGCGCATCCACGTCCTGAACGTACTCCCGCGCCCGCGCCGATGCACCGTCCAAAACCGCCATCCCGGCTTCCCGCATCGCCACATCATCCACCTGCGCATACCCCGGATCAATGCTCGTCGCCGCAAAAATCGGGATCGTGTACGCGGTCACCAAATGTAGCGGAACCCCACGCCGCGCAGCCTCTTTCGCCGCCCACACAACCGCGCACATGCTCTGATCCGAACCGTCCACACCAACAACTATTCCGCCCGAAATCTCGGTTGCCAGCGCCTCATTGGGCTCTTGCTCGGTCATTGCCACTCCTTCGTCGCGAACCTCGTTAAATCCAGAATACTCGGTCACCGATTGCCCGCGGGTCACAGCTGAATTACGACGGCGATGCCCGCCTTAATCCCGCGGGTAACCTGGTGCGCCGCTCACCCAGGCGGCCAGTTTTTGGCCGGTCAGGGTGTTGGCCGGAACGCCGCCACCGAGCAACCGACGGGTGAGTTCGGCCGTCACGGCGACAGGTTCCGCGCTCGCGACGAACACCACGTTCCCGTGCCGGCGGCCCTTGAACATTGCCGGGTCCGCGACCGCGAGGACGTTGCCAAAAACTTCGAGCAAGGTCGCGGCCTCGCGTTTGGCGTGCGCAAGTTGCGGGGAGTCCCCCGAATTCACAACATAAATGCCACCGGCTTTGAGCACTCGTTTCGCCTGTTCTGCCGCCGTCGCCGAGATCAGCGACGTCGGTGTCGTGGAGCCCGCGAAGACGTCGCGAATAATCACGTCGGCGCTGCTGTCGGCGAGCGCATCGAGTGTTGCCCGCGCGTCGGCGACCCGAATCTTGAGCCGTGGCGCGCGGGGCAGGTCGAACCAGGTGCGCACCGATTCGGCGAGCTTCCCGTCGATTTCGGCAACCACGTGGGCGGAATTCGGATAGTGATGCAGAAGGTACCGCGCCATGGTGCACGCTCCTCCGCCGAGGTGAGTCACCCGCAGCCCTTCGGCGTCGTCGAAGCGATCCTCAATGACGGCGCTCATCCAGCGCATGTACTCGAAGTCGAGGTTTTCCGGCTCATCGAGATCGATGTGCGAGCTCATGACCCCGTTGATTTTCAGCAACCAGGCGTTGGAGTTGTATTCGTCCCGGACAAGTTCTGCGATCCCCGTGTCAATCGGGTAGATGCCGGGCTCGAGTTTGGAGCCGCCGCTTGCTTTCACAGCAGATTTCTTCGCCACGCCTCCCAGCCTAGAGGCATTAATCACCCTGTTGCGACTGTTCCCAATTGGCGGTGAGGCTCGTAACGTGGGAAACATGACGAAACTGCTTATTCTTGGAGCGTCCGGACAGATCGCTACCCATGTGATTGAGATGCTCGCAGACTCCGACGTCGAATTGACGCTTTTCGCGCGAAACCCTGGGCGTATCGCATCCGTGCCGAGCGGTGCAACGGTCGTTGAGGGCGATGTCAAAGACCAAGACACCCTGGCCACGGCCATGCGCGGTCAGGACATCGTCTATGCGAACCTCGCCGGTGACATTGACACACAGGCTCGGGACATCGTCCTCGCCATGAATGCCGAGCAGGTTCGGCGGCTCATCTTTGTGACCTCGCTGGGAATCTTAAACGAGGTTCCCGGAACGTTTGGTGCCTGGAATCAGGAGACGATTGGTCAAGCGTTGACGGTGTATGCGGCGGCGGCCACGGTGATCGAGGACTCCGATCTGGATTACACCATTCTCCGACCGGCCTGGCTATCCGATACCGATGAGGTCGACTATGAGACCACCGCGCGCGACGAACCGTTCAAGGGGACAACGGTTTCGCGAAAGAGCGTCGCGGCGTTGATCTCTCGCATCGTGCTGCACCCCGAGGAGTTCTCGCGCAGCAATATTGGCGTCAACAAACCCGGCACCGAGGGCGAGAGGCCCGTCTGGTAAGTCAGCGAGACTACGAGTCGGCCCGGACGGCGGTCTCCAGCCGTTCAACCTTGCCGGTCAGTTCCCCGGTGTGCCCGGGACGAATGTCGGCCTTCATCACGAGCGATATCCGCGAACCGTAGGGGCTCACCGCCGCAACGCAATCCTTGATGACGGCCATGACTTCATCCCACTCGCCCTCAATGGTGGTGAACATCGAGTCGGTCTGGTTCGGCAGACCCGAGGCACGAACGACCTTGACCGCGGCAGCAACCGCGTTGTGAACCGAGGCGTCCGCATCTCCGGCCCGGTGCTCGGCGTCCCGCGGTTCGCCCGAGGGCGCAATGGAAAAGGCAAGCAACATGTTCTAGACCTCACTCTTGTGTTGAGTTGGCGGCGAAATACGCAAGCAACTCTGCTGGCTTATTGGTCGTGATTTCTTGGACGCCCACGCCCGCCAGCCAGGCGGCGTCCTCGGTCGTATCCACGGTCCACACCCGGAACAGCGCGCCAGCGTCCAACAGCTCGCGCAAGTGCGCCTCTTGTTCGCGCAGACCCTCAAGCCCCGGCCCGTAGAGCCCATGAAACGGCCCAAACGCGAGCAGATCGCCGGCTTCCGGACGATTCAAATCCTCCAGGCTTTCCAGCAGGACGCACACACCGCGCGAACCCAGCCGCTGGGTCAGGTATCCGATCGACTCGGGGTGAAAACTCATGAACGAGACGTCAATATTGCCCAGCCGCCGCGCATCCTCATCCCAACCCCGTTGCTCCAAGAGACTCAACACGGCGCGCTCCAACGCGAGCGGATCCTGGGCCTCGCCTTCGTGCTTGAACTCGATCGCAATGCCAATGTCTCGGCCCGCGCCCGAGAGCAGATCAAGCAGCTCGCCAAGCGTCAGGAACTGGCTTTCCGACCCGACGTAGTCCTCGGACGACGAGCCCTCATGCCACGACACAATGTCCAGCCCCTTGAGTTCGGCAACGTTCATATCCGCAACCGCACCCGAGCCGTCGCTTGTGCGATCAACCGTGGCATCGTGAATCAGCACGGGAACGCCGTCACGGCTGAGGTGGACGTCGCATTCGACGCCGTCGGCCCCGTCCTCGATCGCCCGCACGAAGGCGGCACGGCTGTGTTCGGCAAGGCTGGCACTCGCGCCGCGGTGGGCGAAAATCAGTGGTCGGCTCACGCTCCCAACCCTAGTACACCCCCGCGCACGCGCACGCTGCCAACACCGCCCCTCATCTGTGTAGCGCGACACGCCAAGGTTTCGCGCGATTCCTTGGCGTGTCGCGCTACACAGTTGAGGGGGAAATGACTTTCACGTGAGTCGAGGGGGGCGGGGGAGAATGGGGGGCATGACTGATCTCGAACGTCTGATTGCGCTCAAGCGAATGAAGAGACTGGCGACCTCGCTGCTAGCGATCCTCGCCGTCATTTTCCTCCTCGCGTTTGCCCTGCAAAACCAGTACCCGTGGCTGGGGTATGTGCGCGCGGCGGCCGAAGGCGGCATGGTCGGCGCGCTGGCCGACTGGTTCGCCGTCACCGCGCTGTTCAAGCATCCACTGGGCCTCAAGATCCCGCACACCGCAATCATTCCGCGCAAAAAGGACCAGATCGGCGCCTCGCTCGGCGACTTCGTCGAAGAAAACTTCCTTTCCGAGGAGATCGTCTCGCAAAAACTGGAGAGTGTGGATGTCGCGCAGCGGCTGGGCACCTGGCTGAGCTCACCCAAGAACGTGCAACGCGTCGCCGATGAAGGCGCGGCGATCATCCGCGGGGCGCTCACGGTTCTCGATGACTCGGAGGTTCAACGCACGCTCGAATCCATGGCGCGCAAACACCTGTTGGAGCCCGAGTGGTCTCCCACGCTAGGCAAGCTCCTCGAACGGATATTGCTGGAAGGCCACCACCGGGCCGCGGTCGACACACTGGTAGAGCGCACCTATGAATGGGCGCTGGCAAACCAAGAAACGGTCGAAAAGCTCGTGTCACAGCGCTCCCCCATGTGGATGCCTGGTTTCGTCGACAAGTTCATGGGTGACAAGGTTCATGACGAACTCGTAAAGTTCCTCGACGCGGTGCGCCAGGACCCGAACCACCCGCTACGGAATTCCATCGATGATTACCTCTCCTCGCTCGCCCAGGACATGCAACACAGCCCGGACATGATTGCCAAGGTCGAGGCGATAAAGATGAACGCGATCAGCGATCCGCAGCTTCGGCAAATGGTGACCAACGCCTGGACCACGCTCAAAAATGTCTTACTGGAGGCAATTGACGATCCGGAGTCGGAACTGCGGATGACCTTCACCAACGCGCTACAAGATGCGGGGCAACGCATGTCCTCCGGACAAGAACTGGCGCAGAAGGTCAACGCGTGGGTGGACCAGGCGGCACGCTACCTGGTGCGCACCTACCGCAAAGACATCGCCAGCATCATTTCGGAAACAGTGGAGAAATGGGATCCGAAAGAGACCACCGAAAAGATTGAACTGCAGGTCGGGCGCGATCTACAGTTCATCCGCATCAACGGTACGGTGGTGGGCTCACTCGCCGGGCTCGCGATCTTCACGATAGCGACACTGATTTTCCACTAAGGGTGGGCCGATAACGGCAGATGCCCGTCCCCTACCCGGCCGAAGTGTCGGTGCCGGAAGTGAGCGGTCTTGGCGCGCCGTCGTACTTCTGCTCCGCGGAATCCGCCCCGCTCTCCAGGCCCGCAAGGTCCTCGGGGAATTGCGCGGGAAGCGGCCCGAAGGCCAGGTGCGCCGAAGCAATGACCGCCTTGCCCATACCCCGGTTAGCCACCCCCCCGATTGCCGCGCCGATACCGAATGGGATTGCGCGGCCCAGCAGGGCCGAACCTTGACTTGCAAGAACGCGGCGCATGAAGCGTTTGCGGATTTGACCGACAATCCCGGAAACCGCCTTATTGGACAGGCTGGAGCCCACTTGAGTGCCCCACGCCGCGGTGGATTTTCCGCCCGCGTTGCCGGCGAGCCCGGCGAGGAGCTGCGTGCCCTCTTCGCCGAGCATGACGCCCATGACGATCGCCTTGGACCGTTCCGGGTCTTCGGTGTGGATCCCGTGTAATTCGGCGATGGATTGGGCGAACAGCGCGGTTGCTTCGAGGAACACCACGGTGACGCCGGCCGAAACGCCGAGTGATGCCACAGTGCCGATGGCCGGAATTGCGGCGGTGGCGCCAGCGGCCGCGCCGGTTCCGGTCACGGCGGTCAAATATTCGCGCTCCAGCACCTCGGCGAGGTCAAAGGGCTTTGCCTCCGGGTATTTTTTGCGAAGCCGGCGGATGTTGGCAAGGACAACCGGTCGTTGCACGTCAATGGCGCGCTCGATCGCGCGCACGAGACGAGCGCGAGGTTGACCGTCGTCCTCGAAAATGACCTTTTGCGTGGCTTTGGGCACGGGGTTGAACCTGCTAAAGATTCCCACGTGTCCTCCTTAATGCTGGGTTATGCCGGCGTTGGCCCTGTTGCTAGACGCGCCGCTCGCATCTGAAAGTACCAGGGTATCCGGGGAAATCACACCCTGGTTGACCTCGAACGGCTATCCTCGGGCGTTTATCTACGAAAGGTAGCGCTTGAGGAAAACTTGGACGTCCATGAGTTCGGTGAGGCCGAGGTTGTGCCCCATGCCCGGGTAGGTCCGTGCTGTGAGCTGGGTGTTGGCTTCCAACCATTCCTCGGTCCAGTAAATGGCGTCCTCATTAATGACCAGGTCCCCGACGTCCCGCCCCCAAAAGAAGGGGATCTTGCGTTCCATCGGTTCTAGTGCGCCCAACAGGTCATTGCGAATGACAAAACCGGACAGCCCCACCACGCAGGTGAAAAGCTCGGGACGCAAGCGGTGCAAGGTCGTGGTCATCGCCATTCCTTGCGAGTACCCCAGCGCGGACACCGAACGGTAGGAGCTTGCCGCGATGATGGAGTCCACCACGGTGAATGCTTTTTGAGTGGCGTCGAGGACCGCTGTGAAATCCGGGGTGAGGAAGTAGTCAAGCAGGAACCAGCCGAAGTCCCCGCCCACGTCGAAGGGTCCGCGGGGCAGTGCCAAGGTGGTGTTCTCTGGCAGAAAGTCGAAGAGGGCGCGTAGCTTCTCTTCGGACGAGCCGTAACCGTGGAAACCAATGACCAGGTTGGTACCGGCACGCTCGGCGGGCTGACGGGAGTAGAGGATGTCGGTGGCGCTCATCACTACCCATGATTGCGCTCGCGCGGCGCCGTTTCAAGGATGCTGGGCAGTTGAACCGGCTCAATCGGCGGCCGGTTCGGGTGCGGGGCTGGCCGGGGTTGCCCGGGGCGCCGGGGGCCGGCCGGGTTGACCGAGGCTGCCCGGCGTTAACGGTGTCGAGGGGCCCGGCAGAAACCGAACCCCTCGGTGAAAACTTTGGCAAGCCGACTCCCCCAAGTCATTGACTTATGCCAAAGGTCCGCAAACCCCCCACGGTCAGCGGCATTTCACGTTCACAATTGTGGCATAGTCGCCGAACTTTGGAAAGATGAAAGCCCGGCAGCAAATGCGCTCCAGTGCAAATAATTGCCGAATTCCTCGGCCAGTCATCAAACGTCTCAGGGCGTGCGCATCGAGACGGGATGCGCACAGCAAGCGCGCCATCCCCGCCTGAAAACCGCACCAATGTTGGCCTCGGGCCACAAGACGCGCCGCCACACGGCAGAAAATTTACTCCTGTGCAACTGGGCGAACGTATGAGGAAACTAGCAATTAGCCACTTTCCTTAGTGGGCTAACTCACAAGTCTAGCGCATTTGTAGTTAAAAGAATATGGCACCCGCGGTATCACATATTGTGAGCTCGCGGGTGCCATACATTTAGTTAATTATGCACCATGCTTTTGGTGCGAAAATTGCTTTCCGCCTTTCGCACCGCTTTCACCGCGCGGCTGCTTGTTCGCTCCCACGCTTTGCGCCACTCCGTGCTGGCTCTTTTTATTAAGCGCCATCTCCAATTGCTGGCGCCGCTCATCGCTGAGCTTGTTCGCAGCCGCCGGTGCTACATGGCTTTCTTCGGCTGAGTTGGGTTCTACTGAGTCGTCTTGGCGAGGCATTTTCACTCCTGAATATTTCTGGTTGTGGAGCCTCCCGAGGACGCCGTCCCCTCAAATACGTACCCGCAATTGTCGCCAAATGTATTGCAGCGATAAAGGAATTGTCGGAGAAAAGAGGACATGCCCCACGGCAGACACCGTAATGAGATTCGGGCATTTGTTGTGCACAGAGCGCCAAATATGCGCCGTGCTTCCTAGTGGAAAATTATTGTCCTCATAACAGCAACCCTAACACGAGCTACCCAGCCCGAATCAACCCCTGGGCGAAACTATTTCGCTCCGACAACGTGCGGCTGGTACTTGGGGTGCTCTGCCACGTACTTAACCACGTAGGGGCACACGGGATTGATTTCCTTGCCTTCAGACACCACGTCATCTAGCGCGAAGGACACCACTTGGCCGGCAAGCCCCTGTCCCTGGTATTCCGGATCGGTCTCGGTATGCGGAAACGTCACGACGCCGTCGGCATCATGATAGGAAGCCAAGGAAACGACCTTGCCGTCCTTGACCGCCTCGTATTGCATCGCTTCCGGGTTCTTGCGTACTTCTACACCGTTTTCTACACCGTTTTCGCTCATATCGGCCTCCTCACCGTGGGTTTTCTGGTACTTCTGAGCCTTACACCCTCACGGGCGCTTGTCTAGAACCGACGTTCTCGCAGCCTCGCCAACCGTGCCTGATCGTGGGCGCGCATCTGCTCGGCCAGCTCGGGACGATTCGCAACGAGCATCGCGCCGCCCATGAAGCGAAGCTGTGTGCGCGCGTTCAACGCGGGACGCATTGCGGCCGCCGCGCACACCGACTCATAGACCATGAGTAGCTGTTCAGCGGCCCGCCGTGCCCGCTCGATCTGTAGCCTGAGCGCAAGGTCTTCCACAACCTTGACCGCCCACCAATAGTGCGCTCTGATGATGCGCCGCACCGGATGATCATCCTCGGGGAACTCGCGAAACACATTGAGAATAATGCTCCCGTTATAAAACGGCCGCGCAATCTCATAGACGGTGATGTCCACCAGTTCATCAAGGGCTTCTAACGCGGGCTTTTCGGGCGGCCGCACGCAGGCATAGACGTGTTGGCGCGAATACGCGATCCACGCCTCGAGCACCGCCTCGACCAAATCAAACTTGCTGGGAAAATGCCGGTAAAACGTCATTTTGCTGACCTTTGACAGTGCAATGACGTGGTCAACGGTCATCGCCCGGATCCCCCACCGGTAAAACGCCAGCGACGCCACCCGCAAAATCCGCTCCCGCGCGCTTTCCCCAGCAACCGCCTCACCGTCAATCCACCCTTGATAGGTCTCGTTCCATTCGCCGTTGGAGAATTCTTGGGCTGGTAAAAATGCCCGGTGGCTACGCTTGGGCGGGTCGAATCCTGGGCTCATGACCTCGACGCTACCGCCGGAATAGGCGCAAGTGAAGCATCGTTGAGAGAATCGGAGGTAACAATTTCGATGCGAGATTTGTGGCGCACCATCGTGATAGGGGCAGGGCAAGCGGGGCTGTCGAGTGCCTACTTTTTGGTTCGAGCCGGCCTAAAGCCGGGAGTGGACTTTTTGGTCCTGGACGCGAACCCGGAACCGGGCGGCGCCTGGTTGCACCGCTGGCCTTCGCTGACCCTCGGCCGCGCCCACAACATCAACGATCTTCCCGGCACACCCTTTGGCACTCCGGATTCCACGCGCCCGGCGGCGGAGGTCGTGAGCGCCTATTACCGGGATTTTGAGCAGCAGCATCACCTTGCGGTTCTGCGCCCGGTGCAGGTTAAAAGCGTAGAGAAGCACGACGGCGTCTTCCGCATTTCCACTTCCCGCGGCACCTTTTCTGCCAGTACAGTCATCAACGCCACCGGCACCTGGGATCGCCCGCATTGGCCGAGTTACCCGGGGATGTCCACCTTTAGCGGGCCGCAAATTCATACCCATGACTTTCACAGCGTGGAGGACTTTGCCGCTCAGCGGGTGCTTGTGGTCGGCGGAGGGACCTCTGCCGTGCAATTCCTGCTGCAATTCGAGGCGGCGGGAATCGATACCCTGTGGTCCACCCGGCGCGAGCCGGACTGGGTGGATCGCGAGTTCAATCACGAGTGGGGCCGGGAGGTCGAGGCACGCGTAGCGGAGCGGACCCTCGCCGGGTTGCCGCCCGAATCGGTGATTGCCGCGACCGGCCTGCCGCTCACCGACGAGTATCGCGCCGGAATTGAACGGGGATTGCTTGTCTCACGTGGCGGCATTGACCATTTTGACTCCCACGGCGTGTATTTCACCGACGGAAGCTACGAGAAAATCGACGCGATTGTTTGGGCCACCGGTTTCCGCGCCGCACTGGGCCACTTGGCACCGCTGAAAATTCGCGAGAGCGGCGGGGGCGTCTTGATGCAGGACGGTGTGCGGGTTGCCAAAATGCCGGGACTGTATCTGGTCGGGTATGGGCCGTCGGCCTCGACCCTGGGCGCGACGAGGGCCGGGCGCCAGGCGGCCCGAGCGGCCCTGGAGCACTCGGAGGTTCAGGGCGCGATGGCGGTCAATTCGCGGTAAGCTCGGGACGAGACACACCCCCGAACACATCGTGAGGCTCACACGTGCATTACGTCATCGGCGTTCTTGGAATCCTGCTCTTCCTGGCTATCGCATGGGCCTTTAGCACCAATAGGAAGTTAGCGCTCAAGCGACTTAAATGGGTCGGGATTCTGCTCGTCATTCAGGTTCTCCTGGGCTTGCTCTTCCTCAAGACACCGGTCGGGAACGCGGTGGTCGGCAGTATCGGCAATTTCTTCGAAGCACTGCTGGGGTATGCGCGCCAAGGCATCCAGTTTGTTTTTGGCGACCTCGTGGCGGTCCCCTCGACGTTCCAAATGAAGGACGGCGCTCCGGACTACGGCGTCCCGTTCTTCTTCGCCGTACTCATGCCCATTGTCTTTATCTCGGCGCTGATCGGCATCCTGCAGTTTTTGCGGATCCTGCCGTTTGTCATCAAGTACCTTGGACTCGGGCTTTCCAAGATCAACGGCCTGGGCAAGCTCGAGTCCTTCAACGCCGTGGCCAGCATCTTCTTGGGCCAATCCGAGGTGTTCATCTCGATCAAGAACCGCTTGGGTGATTTAGACCGACGGCGCCTATACACACTGTGCGCCTCGGCAATGTCCACCGTCTCGATGAGCATTGTCGGCGCGTACATGACCCTGATGCCTGCCCAGTACGTCGTGGCCGCGATCATCATGAACCTTTTCGGCGTGTTCATCATTGTGCAGATCATCAACCCCTATGAACTCACCGCCGGGGAGGACGTCATCGACACCACGGTGGTGAAGAAGCAGTCCTTCTTTGAGATGCTTGGCGAGTACATTCTGGACGGGTTCAAGGTGGCCGTCGTGGTGGGCGCGATGCTCATCGGATTCATTGCCCTGATCGCGATGCTCAACGGTGTCTTCGATTCCATCTTTAATGTGAGTTTCCAACAGGTGCTCGGTTATGTGTTTGCGCCGCTCGCCTTCATGACCGGCGTGCCGTGGGCCGAGGCCCCCGAAGCGGGTGCACTCATGGCCACCAAGCTCGTGACCAATGAGTTTGTCGCGATGGGCGATCTCAACGCCATTCAAGCTGGCGCCCAGGCGCTCAGCGACCGCACCGAGGCCATCATCTCGGTGTTCCTGGTGTCCTTTGCCAACTTCTCCTCGATCGGCATCATTGTCGGCGCGGTCAAGGGCTTGAACGAGGAAAAGGGCAATGAGGTCGCCAAGTTCGGGCTGCGCCTGCTCCTGGGTGCAACGCTCGTCAGTTTCTTGACCGCCAGCATCGTGGGGCTCATGTCTTAGGGGCACAGGGCGATGGGGCAGACAAAACGTCAATCCGGCCAAATGAGGCGGGCAGCGACGCGACAGGATTGTGTGATCGCCGGCGGCGGCCCCGCCGGAATCATGCTCGGCCTGCTCCTGGCACGAGCCGGTTTGAGAGTCACCGTCCTGGAAAAGCACCCCGACTTTAACCGAGACTTTCGCGGCGACACCGTGCATCCTTCCACCATTCGCGCTCTCGATGAGCTGGGATTGGGTGAGAAGTTCCGGGCGCTCAAACCGGATGTCCTGGGCGACGTTTCCCTCCCCTTCGGCCCCGATGGTTTCACCACAATCGGCGCGTTTTCCAGCCTGAAGGCGCCTTACAATTACGTGGCGCTCGTCCCGCAATGGGATCTCCTCGATTTCCTTGCCGACGCCGCCAGCGAGGAACCCACGTTCACACTGATTAAGAACGCCCGCGTCACCGATGTGATACGTAGCGAAGGGGAAAACCCCCGAGCTCTCGGCCTCTTCTATCAGGACACAGGCGGAGAGGAGCACAGCATCACGGCGACCCTGACCGTTGGAGCCGATGGCAGGCATTCGGTTGTGCGCGAACGGGCTCAGCTTTCCACGATTGACTACCCCGTCCCGTTCGATGCGTGGTGGTTCGCGCTGCCTCGAATATCGCAGGAGCGCGGGGCCCCACCCGGCCTCGCGCCCGCCTTTGGCCGTGGCACTGCCATTTTGTCCTTTGACCGGGACACGTATTACCAGGTCGCTTTTCTCGCCGCCAAGGGGCGGGACGCAGAATTTCGCGCGGAAGGCATCCTCAGGTTCCGTGAACGCGTGGCAGAGATTCGTCCGGATCTCGCGCCAAATGTGCAGAGCCTCTCCTCCATGGATGACGTCCACCACCTGAGCGTCACCCTCAATCGGGTTCGGCAGTGGTGGCGCCCCGGGTTGCTCCTGATTGGCGACGCCGCCCACGCGATGTCACCCGCCGGCGGCGTCGGCATCAACCTCGCGTTTCAGGATGCGCTCGCAGCCGCACGCATCCTGAAGCCCGCCCTGGTGAGCGGAACTCTCGGCGAGGGGCCCCTGAAAGCCGTGCAACGCCGTCGTACATTTCCCACGGTGATTATTCAAGGACTGCAACGGGCGCTGCATCGGCTGCTATTCACACCGTTGTTTTTGGAGCGTTCGCCGCGGGGGCCGCGGGCGGTGGCGTGGGTGCTGCAGCATGTGCCCGCGCTCTCGCGGGTGGCGCCGCGGATGATCGGTTTCGGGCCTCGGCCCGAGCACGCCCCCGATTGGGCCCGCCCTCCCCGGCAAATTTAAGCGCCGTTCTCGGTTTTCAGCGCCCTATATGGCGCTGAAAACTCAGTTAGACGCTTAAATTTGCTTAGGTGGGGAGGGTGCAGGCGTTGACGCCCTTGCGATCGAGGATGCGCGCGACCGAGGCGTTGACATCATCCTCGTTGAGGGTACCGGCGACGACGGCCTTCTTCCCCGCCTCGATAATCGGGTCTGCATATGCGGCGAGGATGGAATTGTCGCCCGCCGGCTGGACGAACAGTGCCACGTCGGCACCGGCCTGCCACGCCTTGACACTGGCGTCGCTGAGCAGCCCGGGGATCGCCGCCGCCGTCAGCGAATCCGTGTAGACAACGGCGTCCTTGTAGCCAAGCTGTCCGCGCAGGGTATCGGTGATCGCCGCGCGTGAGAGGCTGGCCGGTTGGCCATTCGTGAGGCCCGGAACGCTCGCGTTGTTTACCATGACGTCCGGAGCGAGCCCGCGCATTTGCTGGTACGGGAGAAAGTCTTTTGTCTTCAAGGTGGCGAGGTCTGCGGTGCTTGCCGGGGCGAAGTCGGTGTTGCCGCTGGCGCTGCCAAGTCCCGGGAAGTGTTTGATGACCGGGGTGATGCCGGCGTCTTCGCTCGCCTTGACCGCTTGAGTCGCGTAGGTAGTGACCACCTCTGGGTTCGCCGAATACATGCGCCCGGGCAAGGGATCGAAACCCGGGTAGCTCACGTCGACCACCGGCGCGAAGTTGGTCGTGATGCCCTGGCTGGCAAGGTAACGGAAGTCTTGAAGGTAGGCCTGGTAAGCGGCGTC
This sequence comes from Haematomicrobium sanguinis DSM 21259, assembly GCF_000688395.1. Classification (GTDB taxonomy): domain Bacteria; phylum Actinomycetota; class Actinomycetes; order Actinomycetales; family Micrococcaceae; genus Haematomicrobium; species Haematomicrobium sanguinis. The sequence continues at coordinate 93,580 of NZ_JIAG01000004.1, forward strand.
TGGCGAAAGTTGGGTCATCTGCGCGGCGCCGAGCATCCGGCCGTCAGAGATGTAGCGTTGCACCGTTCCGCCCTCTTGGTCGGTTGCAACAAAGGGGGCGATCTTTTGCGCGTTCTTAAAAGCAGTGACGGCAGGGGCTCCGGCCTCGTCCATGAGAATGACACCGCCGAGCGCGCGGTCCGCGAAGGCGGGGGCCTGTTGGGTCAGCGTTGAGGCATAGCCTGCGGCCATGATCTTCTGCGCGAGCCGTGTCTCCAGCGGGAGCGCGGCGATGCACTGGGCTTGAGTCCGCACAGCCGGGGTCGACGCGGTGGGCGCCGGACTTGACGTGGGCGATTGACTAGGAGGCCCCGCCGTGTCCGGCGATGTCCCCGGTGACGGGCGTGCTGTGGTGGGCATCGCCGTCGTGCTTGTGCCCGGCGCTCGACGAGCCGGTGCTCGCGGAGGGGCTTGGGCGGTTGGATAGATTGATGAGAATCGCCGCGACGATGGCGATGATCGCCAGGGCGCCGATCGCGGAAAGCGTCAGAGCGAGGCGACGCTGCGGGTTCGTGGCCATAATTCCACTCTACGCCCGCAATTTTCATGGCCTCCCGTATGTTTCATGGCGTTAGGAGGCCATGAAACGTGAGGGAGGCCATGAAATTTGCCTAGTGGGTGGGGGTCCAGCCTAGATTCGGGGCGATGTACTTGGTTATCGACTCCAGCAGGTGCGCGTTGTACTCGACGCCGAGCTGGTTCGGGACCGTCACCATGAGCAGATCGGCGGCCTTGACCGCCTCATCCGTGGCCAGTTCTTCGGCAATCTTGTCCGGCTCACCGACGTAGGTCTTTCCGAACCGGGACAGGAAACCGTCGATGTAGCCCACCTGGTCGTTGCCTTCGCGCAGCCCTGCCCCGCCAAAGTAGTAGCGGTCCTCATCGGTGACGATCGGCAGGATGCTGCGGCTCACCGAGGTTTGCGGCGTCCAGCCCCAGCCAGCTTCCTTGAATTTCTCATGGAAGAGCTGGATTTGTTCTGCCTGCAACTGGTCGAAGGGAACGCCGGTGTCTTCGGTCAACAGGGTGGAACTCATCATGTTCATGCCCTTTTCGGCCGCCCACTCGGCGGTTTGCCGTGTGCCTGCACCCCACCAAATGCGGTGCCGGAGCCCTGGCGAATACGGTTCGATCGCAAGTTTGGTGCCGGGGCGGGTCATCTTGGGGTCGCCATCGACAATGCGTTTGCCCTCAATGGCCTCAAGGAATCGGTCCGTCTTGGCGCGCGCCATGTCGGACCCGCGTTCCTTATCTTCGGCCGTGTAGCCGAACGCCTCGTACCCGCGCAGAGCGGTCTCGGGTGAACCGCGGCTGATGCCCAATTGCAGCCGACCGTCGGCAATGTAGTCGGTCGCGGCCGCTTCCTCAGCCATGTACAGCGGGTTTTCGTAGCGCATGTCGCGGTTGCGACACCCGTTCACGTAAGCTTGGTTGCATGGTTGAACTGGTATCGCTGAGGAAGACGAACGAGGTAGCCGCGTACGTCCGTGCCTCGATGGATCGCAAGGGCGACCGGTGGACGGTCGAGACGCAGCTGCGGAAGATCAGGGCGCTGGCCGAGGCCAAGGACTGGGAGGTCGTTGAGGTCTACGACGACAACGCGGTATCGGCGACGAAGAAGCGCCGCGCTGGCACCCGGTGGGCCGAGATGCTGGACGACGCCCGGGCGGGTCGGTTCTCGATGGTCGTCGCCGTGGACATGGACCGGCTCCTGCGCAGCACGAAGGACTTGAACACGCTGATCGACCTGGGCCTGCGCGTCGTCACCGTGGACGGCGAGATCGACCTCTCGACTGCGGACGGCGAGTTCCGAGCGACGATGCTCGCCGCTCTCGCGCGGTTCGAGGCCCGTCGCAAGGCCGAACGACAGATCCGTTCCAACGAGCGCCGCCGCGCCGAGGGCATCCCGGCATCCACCTGGAAGGCGTTCGGCTGGACGAGGGAGGGCGAGCTGATCGAGGAGGAGGCCGACGCGGTTCGGCGGGCCTTCGATGCGTTCCTCGGAGAGCCGTCCCTGTCGATCCGTCGCATCCGCGAGGACCTGAACAGTGCCGGTCATCTGACTGCGCGCGGGTCGGAGTTCTCCGTCGATGCTGTGCGGTATCTGCTGGCGAATCCTCTCTACGCTGGCTACATCAAGCACTACGCCTCGGGCGAGCTGTACCCGGTGCAGGGCGAGGCGTTCCCTCCCATCGTCGGCGAGCAGACCTGGAGGGCCGCGGTGGCGAAGCTGGAGGACAACGTGCGGAGGTCGGCGAGGCAGGGCAACCAGCCTAAGTACCTGCTGTCCACGATCGGGCTGTGCGGGAAGTGCGGCGCGACGCTCGTATCGGGGACGAACAGCCGCAAGCAGCCGACGTACCGCTGCGGCGAGCAGTTCCACCTCACCCGCCAACGCGAACCCGTCGACGCGATGGTCACCGAGGCGGTGCTCACCCGCCTGTCCTCGGTGGACGTGCACGACCTCGTGATGCCGCAGGAGGACGATGGGCCGGACCGCGAGGAGCTGCTGACCGAGCGGAATGCCCTGGTCGAGCGCGTGAAGGAACTGAGCCCTCTGCTGCTGGACGTGCGCCAGCCCGTCTTGGAGATCACCGAGGCGATCAGGGGCGGGAAGGTCCGCATCGACGAGATCGACGCGGAGCTGCTCGACCGCTCGGTGTCGGTGGCGGCGAAACTGCTGGCGGACGTGGATGAGCCACTGGGCACCATGGAGCGCCGCGAAGTGGTCGAGTCGAAGTGGAAGGCACTGGACATGGACCGCCGCCGGATGCTCGTGGATGAGCTGGTGACGGTGACCATCGAGCCCATTGCCCCCGGCCACGTGAAGTTCGACCCCGCCCTCATTCGGATAGAGCCGCGTCGCGACTAACACGCGAATCGACTCGTCAGTGGACTGGTGAGTCGAGTCGTGGGAGAATGGTTGCAGACAAGAAGATCCCACCGGGGCCGCGACTTAGAAGCGCGGGGTTCTACTCCCGGATGAGTAGCCGGTCAAACAGCCCAATTACCGTGGCGGGGAACCGGAAGCACACTCATGTTTGAGGACTTCCGATGTCTGTCGTTATCGACGCTCCCCGCGCATCTGCGCTGGACTGCCCTGGGCTCGACCAGGACTCGACCCCCGTTCCGCAGGCTGATGGGCTCGATCCCGTCATCGCTGCCGCCCTCGCCGCCGGTCGCCGAGCTGGTGAGCGCCTGGCCCGCACGCCGCTGACTCCGCGCCAGCGGGCCGCGGTCGCCGCCGTGATGGGTGGTGATCGCTGATGAGCGCCAACTCCGCCGCCTTCGACCACGTGAACGGCTTCCGCTGGCGTGTGAGCGACCCCACTCTCGCCGACAGCGAAGCGCACCTCTACGACCTCGGCGTGCTCCGCTCCGTGCTGGAGGAGGCCGTCGAGATGGCCGCCGCCGATGCCCGCGCCGACGGGGTGACCTGGGCCAAGATCGGCGACGCCCTCGGCGTCACGCATCAGGCCGTCATCAAGCGTTACCGCAAGGGCGGTGCCCGATGAACGCCGCCGAACGCACCAGCGCCACCGCTCCCGCTGACCTGACCAGCCCGACCGATGGGCCTGGCCTGGCATCCGCCGGAGGCGGGCTGCCCGTCGTCGTGATGCCCGTCCTCATCCGTGCTCCGCACTCCAAGAGTTCCGGGAGCCTCATCCGTTCCTACGGGCGCGGCAAGGGCTTGTCGATTGCCGCGCCATGCAACAACATGCCTGGTCAGCTGCCGGTTTCGCCTTCGCTCCACCGCGTGACCCCGCAGGATCATTTGGGGTCTCATTTGGGGGTCAATAGGGGGTCATTTAAGGCGCCGCACGCTCCTTCCGACGTCCTGGGCGGTGGTCGTCGTGGCTAAGCAGGAGAACAACCCGACGAGCATCGGTCTCACGCAGTACCTCGATCCGTCGTACTGGACCTGGGCCGCCGGCGATCCGACCGGAGCCGCGCTGCTCCAGCAGGGAGCCGGAGCGATCCTCACCTACGTGGTGCAGCGGCTCGAGGCCATCGGCTGCGAGGTCATCGAGGCCTACGGCATCGTGCACGACAAGGACGAGCGCGAGGTCTGGAGCGACACGGAGAAGGCTCTGGTCGTCGAGCCGAAGCCGGATCACCTGCACGCGGTGATCAAGTTCGCCAGCCGCGCGAAGAGCGCGCCTCTGGATCGGCTCGCGTTTGGCATCGGCGTCGAACCGCAGTACGTCGAGAAGCCCGGTCGCGGGCGGTACGCCTTCGACAACATGCTCTCGTACCTGACGCACGTGAAGTACGCGGACAAGCACCAGTACGCGCCTTCGGAGGTCGCCACGGTGCGCGGGCCGGACTACCTCGGCATCGACGCCCAGCGCCGGGAGACGTGGCTCAAGGGTCGCGCCCACGTGAAGAAGAAGGTCGTCGCCGAGAACTTCGAGGACATGCGCGAGCGCGTGCTCCAGGGCGAGATCACGCGCGATCAGATCATGCTTACCGATGAACTGTTCGACATCTACTCGCGGCATCAGCGGGAGATCGACGATGCCCTGTCGGCCTATGGTCAGCGCCGTGCGTACCGGGCGGCGGCGAAGCTCCGCGCCGGTGAGTTCTCGACGCACGTGGTGTTCGTCCACGGGGATGCCGGTATCGGCAAGACCCGGTTCGCCACGGACTTCACCTCCGAGGCGATCAACGCGGCGAACGCCCACGGCGAGCGGTGGCAGGTCTACCGGGCCGCCACGGGGAACCCCCTCGATGACTGGCGCGGGGAGGAAGTGCTGCTGCTCGACGATCTGCGCGCCTCGGCGATGGACGCGAACGACTGGCTGCTGCTGCTCGATCCGTACAACGCCTCGCCTGCGAAGGCTCGGTACAAGAACAAGGGCGAGGTGGCCCCGCGTCTCATCGTCATCACGGCGACGATCGAGCATGTCGAGTTCTTCTACTACGCCCGTCAGAAGGGCAACGTGGACGAGGCGCTGGACCAGTTCATCCGCCGCCTGGCCTCGGTCGTGAAGGTCTACCGTGCCGACGACATCAACCGCTACCTCGTGCAGCACATCGGAAGGATCGAGCCCTACGAGTGGCATCAGTGCAGCGTTCCGGCCGCCGCGCACACGCCCGGCATGTACGGGAACGCGTACCACCGGAACGCCGGGTCGCGGGAACTGACCTACGGTCCGGAGACCTCGGCGGACCACGACGCGGACGGCGCGGTCGCGGAGCTGCTGAGCGGGCTCGCCGTGCGGAGTCCGGACGTGCCGCTGGCACTGATCGGAGGTGCCGCATGAGCACCGAACTGGACGCGCTCTTTCAGGGGGTCGAGGGGGCCGGAGGCCCCTCGCAAGCAGGCATGGAGGACACGAGCGTCAGCGATGTGTCCGACATGCCTACTGCTTGCCACTCTGGCGTACAGGTAGAGCAGCAGGCCGACTCCCAGGTGAACACCGGTCGGGCTGATGCGGAGGCTGTGCGTCAGAGTCACGGCGGCGCGAAGCGTCGTCGTGGCAGCGGCGGGCGGCTCGATACCCGCTTCGATGACGCCACGCTCGGGGCGCTTCGCACTCGTGCGAAGCGGCTCGGGCTGGCTCCGAGCACGTGGGTGCGGACCGTCGTGCGGGATGCGCTCCACGCCTCTCGGAGCGAGGAGCTGGACGCCGCCGTGGCCGCGCACCTGCTCGGAGCCGAGTTGCGCGTGCAGGCCTCGGCGGACGCCCGCGAGCTGGCCGCCCAGGTGCGCCCGCTGGCGATCAACGTCAACGACCTGGACCGCCGCGCGCGGGCCGGTGAGGCGGTGGCGCTGTCGGCAGAGGTGCCCGAGCTGATCGAGTTGCTGCGCGGGGTCCGGGCGCTGCTCGGGGACCGGACGGCGTCATGAGCACCACGCACTACAGCCCGAGCACGAGCGCCGGAGACACGGAGCGCTACATCCGAGGCGAGGCGGACGAACGCGGGGTCGCGATCACGTGCGATGTGCCGGGAGGCCCCGGCGCATTCTCGGCCCGCGCCCGCGCGCTCACGCAGAACACGAAGCGCGACGTCGAGGCGCTGCACTATCGCCAGTCGTTCAGCGACGAGGAGTTCGACCCGAACAGCCCGGAGGACGTGCAGCGGGTGAACGATCTGGGCTACCAGCTCGCGAAGAAGATGCACCCGGACTCGGACTGCCTTGTGGTGACGCATGTGGATGGACGTGGCCGCAAGCCGCACAACCACATCTTGGTCGTCAACCACAACAACCGCGCCGGGAAGGCGCTCTCGGACTACCGCACGTTCCACGACCGCAAGGCAGGGAACCAACGGGGCGTGCAGTCGGCAAACGACGAGCTGATGCGCGAGCACGGCCTCTCGGTCGTGAAGCGGCTGGAGCACGCGCCGAAGGACTAGGAGCTGCGCCGCGAGGACTTCGCCGAGGGGTCGCTCGACCGGGAGATGGGCGACCGGATGAGCGCCGCTCTGGCCAATCCTTGGTCGGTGGACAAGCCCGGTCTCGAATCGGTGATCGCGGAGCAGAACCAGCAGCTTGGCGACGACGGGAAGCAGGTGCCGCGGATGCGCCTGCACACAGCCGTGAGCAAGCGGGGCAAGAACGTCGGCAAGGAGACGTGGACGCTCTACATCGAGGACCGCCGAGGTGAGTCCGGGCGCGCCGAGCGCCGCAAGCGCACCAGCGCCCTCTCGGCGGACTTCACCCCGGAGGGCGCGCAGGCGTTCTTCGACTATCACCAGCAGCAGAAGGAGCAGGGCCATGAGCGCAGCGCTCGACAGGCTGAAGCAGCAGAACGCGCAGGACGAGCAGCGGCAGCAGCTCGGCATTCCGGAGACGATGGAGGCGTTGACCTCGATCCTCGCCGCCGTCGAGGCGCAGAACGCGCGGCTCGACCGGCTGGCCGAGCAGCAGAAGAAGCTCGCGGGGTTCGTGAAGGTCATGGACGAGGAGATGAGCAAGCGCATCGACCGGGCGTCGACCTCGCAGCCGTCCGTCAGCACGTCACCGCAGATCGAGAGCGTCGAGAGCAGGCTGAGCGAGATCGAGAGCACGCTCGGCGAGTTCGTGCAGAGTCTCGACGGGAAGCGGCTGAACGCCGCCTCGCAGAGTTTGATCGCCGAGGCGCAGAAGAACCACGCGGCTACGGCCTCGGCGATTGAGGGACTCAAGGCACAGGCCGCGGCGAACCAGAAGCTCGTGAGCCAGGTCGGCGGGGCCGTGCAGCGGATCGAGAAGCGCACCGAGGAACGGGTCGAGAAGGCCGTCGAGCAGGTCGCCGGGGAGGCCTCGGCCACGATGACGGCGAACCTCGACGCGTCCAACGAGCGCGCCGAGCGGATCATCGCCGCGACGGCGAAGCTGGAGGCCCGACAGCTCTGGTCGGCTGGCGCTGCGATGTGCCTCGCCCTCTTGCCGGTGGTCGTGGTCGTCGCTGGGCTCTGGATGGGCATCGCTGGGCTCATCACAGGCGCTCAGTGGGCCCTCGACGTGGACGGGAGCCTTTGGCTCGGCATCGGGCGCTGGCTCGTGGTTGCCGTGGGCCTCACCGGGGCCGGCTACGGGCTCTTCGCGTCCGTCCGTTGGGTCGCGTGCCTCGTTGAGACCTGGAGGGGCCGCGGGATGCCGAAGTGGCCCCGCTGGCGCAAGTAGGTGAATCCGGTTCCCGAGGGCAAGCGCGCGGAGCGCGTGCGGCAGCCCTGACGTGTCGACAACAAGTCAGCAGTCCCTGTATAGTTCAGTGCATGCTGACCATTGCTTCACGCCTCGACGTCATGAACCGGCTCGGCCGGGCCATGGCGGACCCGACGCGATCCCGGATCCTGATGACCCTGCTCGACGGCCCAAGCTACCCGGCCGTGCTCTCGCGCGAGCTGGAGCTGACGCGCTCGAACGTGTCGAACCACCTGACCTGCCTGCGCGACTGCGGGATCGTGGTCGCCGAGCCCGAGGGGCGGCAGACGCGCTACGTGATCGCCGACCCGCATATCGCGGCGGCGCTCACGGCCCTCGTGGACGTGACGCTGGCCGTCGACGAGCACGCGCCATGCATGGACTCGCAGTGCACCGTGCCGGGCTGCTGCGGGACAGGAGCGGCCAAGTGAGCGCGGCGTGCGGCTGCGACGAGCCCGAGACCGCGGCCGGTGAAGCAGTCGACGAGGAACAAGAACGCCCCTGGTGGCGGGATCGCGGGATCATGGTCCCGGTCTTCTCCGGCGTCGCTTTCGGCACCGGCCTGGCCTTGGAGTGGTCCGAGTGGGAGATCCCGGCGCTGGTGCTGTTCTGGATCGGCCTGCTGCTGGGCGCGTCGACGTTCACCCCGGGCGCGATCCGGAAGCTGTTCAAGGGCAAGCTGAGCATCAGCCTGCTGATGACGATCAGCGCGATCGGCGCGGTCATCCTCGGCTACGTCGAGGAGGCCGCCGCGCTGGCGTTCCTCTATTCGATCGCCGAGGCGCTGGAAGACAAGGCGATGGACCGGGCCCGAGGCGGGCTCCGGGCGCTGCTCAAGCTCGTCCCGGAGACCGCGACCATCCGCCAGGGCGGCGCATCGGTCGAGGTCGCCGCGAAAGACCTCGTTGTCGGTCAGCTGATGCTGGTCCGGCCGGGCGAGCGGATCGCGACCGACGGCGTCGTCCGCACCGGCCGCTCCAGCCTGGACACCTCCGCGATCACCGGGGAGTCGATCCCCGTCGAGGTCGAGCCCGGCGATGCCGTGTCGGCCGGTGCGATCAACACCGCGGGAGCGCTGGAAGTGGAGACGACCGCGGCGGGCACCGACAACTCGCTGACCACCATCGTCGACCTGGTTGAGAAGGCGCAGGCAGAGAAGGGCGACCGCGCCCGCCTCGCCGATCGCATCGCCCGACCACTCGTGCCCGGCGTGCTCATCCTCGCAGTCCTGGTCGCCGTCATCGGTTCGCTGCTGGGCGACCCGGAGCTGTGGATCACCCGCGCCCTCGTGGTGCTCGTGGCGGCGTCGCCGTGCGCGCTGGCGATCTCGGTGCCGCTGACCGTGGTCGCTGCGATCGGCTCGGCGAGCAAGTTCGGCGTGATCATCAAGTCCGGGGCCGTGTTCGAGCGCTTCGGCGTGATCCGCCACGTGTCCGTCGACAAGACCGGCACCCTGACCCGCAACGAGCCCGCCGTCACCGCAGTCCTCACCACTGACGGTGTGACCGAGGAACAGGCGCTGGCCTGGGCCGCAGCGCTGGAGCAGCACAGCACCCACCCCCTCGCGGCCGCGATCACCGCTGCAGCCCCCGGGGCCCCTGCTGCCGAGGGCGTGACCGAGCAGGCCGGGCACGGCATCGAAGGCAAGCTCGACGGCGCGCGGGTCACGGTCGGCAGTCCCCGCTGGTTGGACGCCGGGCCGCTCGGCGACCAGGTGGCAGGCATGGAGGAGCAGGGCATGACGGTCGTCATCGTCCACCGCCACGAGATCCCGGTCGCCGCGATCGGCGTCCGCGACGAGCTGCGCCCCGAGGTCCCCGAGGTCGTCCGCACCCTCGAGTCCCAGGGCGTGGGCATGACCATGCTCACTGGCGACAACGCCCGCACCGCACGTGCCCTGGCCGCGCAGGCAGGGATCGAGGACGTCCGCGCCGAGCTGCGCCCCGAGGACAAGGCCGCCGCGATCGGCGAACTCGGCAAGAACGGGTCGGTGGCGATGATCGGCGACGGCATCAACGACGCCCCCGCCCTCGCCGCCGCGGACATCGGCATCGCGATGGGTGCGACCGGCTCCGATGCCGCGATCGAGTCCGCCGACGTCGCCTTCACTGGCCACGACCTGCGCCTGCTGCCGCGTGCGTTCGACCACGCCCGCCGCGGACGTCACATCATCAACCAGAACATCATCCTGTCGCTGCTGATCATCGCCGCCCTGCTTCCGCTCGCCCTGTTCGGCGTCCTGGGGCTGGCCGCGGTGGTGCTCGTACACGAGATCGCCGAGGTCGTCGTGATCCTCAACGGCCTGCGAGCCGCCCGGACGCGGAGGGTCGGCGCGTGACCGCGCAGGACGCCGCCGTCGAAGGGACGAGCACGCAGGAGCACGGCCCAACGGCAGGGGGCAAGCGTGCCCTCCGCCTTGCGCTCATCGTGGCCGTGCTTGCCCTGGCCGTGGACCAAGGGTCGAAGGCCCTCGCCGTTGCGCAGTTGACGCCGGGCGAGCGGATGCCACTGCTCGGCGACCTGTTCGGATTGTCGCTGGTCTACAACCCCGGGGCCGCGTTCTCGCTCGGCTCCGGAGCCACCTGGATCTTCACGATTGTCGGGCTCCTCGCTGCCGTGATGGTGGTCGTTTTCGCCGTGCGGCTGCGCGGGGCGAGGTGGGGCGTCGCGTTGGGCCTGGTCCTCGGTGGCGCGGTCGGCAACCTCGTCGACCGGCTCGTGAATCCGCCCTCGTTCGGGCAGGGGCACGTCACCGACTTCCTTGCCTACGGAAACCTGTTCGTCGGGAACGTCGCCGACGTCTTCATCGTCGCCGGCGTCGGGCTGGTCTGCGTGAACCTGCTCCTACCGACTCCTCGCACGACAGCCGAAACCGACCGAACGGATCCCGCTTCATGAAGGTCGAACTGCTGCACATCGTCGACTGCCCGAACACCGCCGTCGCCGAGGAGCACGCACGCGCCGCTCTGGACTCGCTGGGGCTCACGGACGTGCCCGTCGAGCTGGTCACGATCCACAGCGAGGCCGAGGCGGCGAACACCAGGTTCGGAGGCTCGCCCACGATCCTCGTCGACGGCGTCGACCTGTTCCCGACGACACCGGTTCGCTCCCTCGCGTGCCGGGTCTATGCGACGGAGACCGGGTACGCCGGAGCCCCGGCTGCGGCACAGATCGATGAGGCGCTTCGCGGCCGCAGGCGAGGCGGCGGAGGCGAACGATAGGTCCAGTGTTACAACCCAGACGTGCGCTAGCGCATGTCAATCACGCCGGTACCCATCTCAATGGTCTTGGTCGTCGCTGCGATTGCCGAGAGCAACGGAAACGGCGACGCCTGCTGCTTCGCAAAGTGGTGCACGCGGAAGTACGCGCCCTGCATGCCGAGCTTTTCAGCCTCCTGTGCAAGCTCCACGGCCTGCACTGTGGCCTCTTTGCCGGTTCGCGTCATGGAACCGGGAACATTCCCCCAATGCCCAAAGGACAAGAATCCAAGTTTATTCATATTCATATAATTCGCCGTGGACCGAATGTATTCCGCAGCCCCGAATTGAGGCGAGCTTATGGCACAAAGCCGGGTACACGCCGTCGTAATTCAGGAGGCGACCGGACGCGAAGGCGCGCCGCGGCGAGAACGGTGACGCCCGCGACCGCGCTTACGCCGCGACAGGATCGCGAGAATGAGGATCCACAACCAGCCGAGGAACGCGAGGCCCACCAGAATTGGCGCCCACGGGAGCGGGAACGGGGCGTCTTCGGTGGCTTGCTCGCTCACCTCGGCCGGAGTGTCAATGCGCTCACCGGTCACCAACAGACGGTGCGAATTCACCGGCACCGGGGTGCAGGTTATGAGGGTGACCAGGTCTTTGCCGGGCACGTTCTGCAGTTTGTCGATGTCTGTGGGGACCACGGTTTCGATGCTGTTGACTCGATAGGTCATCACTCGGCCGTAGGTGGAAATGGTGAAGATGTCGCCCTTTTTCACCTTGGGCAGGTTGTCGAAAAGCGTCGATTCGGGCAGGCCGGAGTGCGCCGTAATCACCGAGTGCGTGCCCGCGCCGCCCACTGGCAGCGAGGATCCGTAGAGGTGGCCCGCGCCCTTGCGGAGCACTTCTTCGGTAGCTCCGTGGCGGATCGGCAGGTCCACGTTGATGCTCGGGATGCGGACCCGGGACATCACGCCGCCCGGGTCCAGGGAGAGTTGGCTCAAATACTCTTTCGCTTCGGAGTCGAGCTTGGGCATGCCGCCGCTGGAGGTATTGGAGAACGGGTCCACGATCAGGCCGGAGGCATCGGAGCTGTTGTATTGCTCTGCTTTAGCGAGCTCGGCGGCCAACTGTTCTGGCGTGAACTTGTCCATTGTTTCGCCGTAGCTGGCAATGGAGTTGCGTTCCTTCACCGCCGAGAGCCAGCTAGCGGTCGCGGGGTAAAGGAAAACGAGGACACCGGCGAGTGCGATGGTCGCGATAATGAAGCGCTGCCACGTGGAGCCGGAGTTCTGGCTTTTGGCGGGATTTTCCGAGGGGTCCTCGCCGGGTACGTCGGAGGTATCGGCGGCCGGGGGTGCCTCGATGACGCTCATGCGCGTTCTCCCTTGTGCGGTAAAGCCGGTGTCCTGAAAAGCATTGTAGGTGGCCACGTGTTTCCGTGGTCACCAGGGGGGTTGTGGGGCCCAGTCGTTGACTGGGCCCCACACTTATCTCATTTCCTGGGGGGATATGAGAGCTCTTGTTAGGCGTTAGCCTTCTTCTTGGAGCGGTTGACCACGTAGAAGCCAACAGCAACCAGGATGAGGCCGCCACCAATCAGGAAGAAGTACAGGGTGCCTGCGCCACCGGTGAACGGAAGCTCAAAGCCGCCGTTGTCCTTGGTGTTCTTCACGGTGATCTCGATGGTGTCCTTGTTGTAGTCGGTCACGGAAACCTCGAGCGGCTCGCTCAGCAGGGAGTATCCCTCGGGAGCCTTGGTTTCCACGATCCAGTAGTTGCGGTACTGGTCCTCGGGCAGCTCGGCGCCGTCGGCCCAGTTGCTCAAACGCAGACCCTCGATGGAGAGGCGGCCGTTGGCATCCGTGGTCCAGGTGTTCTGGCCGTTGACGCTGATCGCGTTGGTGCCGTTCTTCGCATCTTCTTCGCTCGGGTAAACCTTGAACTCGGCGCCAGCAAGCTTGGTGCCGTTAGCCGCAGCGTCAACCTTTTCCAGGTCCAGCGAACCGAACTTGGTCTTCACTTCATTCGAAGGGATACCGTTGATGTTCGAATCGTTCGGGAACAGGGTTGCCTTGTTGCTGATTTCGCCGTCTTCACCGAGTTCGCGGACAGTGGTGGTGATCTCGACAACGACCTTAGCGTTAGCGTTGGCCTGCTTGATCGTGTTCAGCTTCTCGCGACCAGCCTGAGTGAAGTCCACGGTCACCAAACCGTTTTCCTGGGTGACGGTGTAGTCGGTGCCTTCTGCGATAGCGATGTCGCTACCCTCGATGCTCACAGCGGTGGACACGTAGTCCAGGCGAGAGTCCAACTGGTCGGTGATGGTGTAACGGGAAGTAGTGCCACCGGCAGGGATCGCGCCCTTGATGGTGAAGGTCACTTCGTCGCCGAGCTTGATGGAATCTGTGTCCTCAACGGACTTCTCAATGGTGTCCACGTTGTTCTTCGGGTACACGTTGACGTCATACAGCCACTGGTTGCGGTTGTTCGGATCCGAAATCGGCAGGGTGACCAAGAATGGCTCGATACCGGTGATACCGCTGGCGAGCTGATCGTCGGTCAGTTCTTCGGTGACAACGTAAAGGCCGAGCGGCAAGTTCTCAAACTTTGCCAGGCCGTTCGCGTCAGTGGTGACCTCGACGGCGGCGTCACGGCTCATGCCCTGAGCGTCCTCGGCGCTCAGGCCAGCAACCTGCTCCCAGCCAGCGTTGGTGGTCAAGTCGATGTCGGAAACGCGCTCCACCTTGAACTTGATCCCGGAAAGCGGGTTCAGTCCCGTGGTGTCCTGAGCGGTACCGTCACCGGGCTCACCCTGCTTGACGGGCTGCTCGAACTTGTGCACGTTCAAGGTCGCGGTCTTGCTTGGGTCGATCAGACCCGGGTTCATATCGGCGGCCATTGCTGGTCCGGCGATCCCCACCATGGCAAGCGCTGCAACGAGCAGGCCGGCCAAAGTTCTGCGCACGGTGCGCAGGTGCGAGGCGACGTTCATGGTGTCTCTCTTTCTTTTGTTTTCTATGGGTAAGGAGGTAAATCTAGGTGGTGCGTTTGCGCACACGCAGGGTGAGCGCCACCGCGAGGGCAACAATCAAGAGCCCGGCGATCGTAAAGATCGCTGTTCCGCGTCCGCCGGCGATGGGTAGCGTGATCGCTCGCTGGTCAAATACTTTGACCGTCGGCGGATCTTGCTGAAGTTCGACGACGCCACTCACCTCGGGTGAGGAGAGCACCAAAGTGCCACTTGAGTTTTGCGAGACGTCGAGTTGTATCGCTTGAGCGAGAAGATTGTGGCCCGCGGGTGCCTTGGTTTCTTGCAACCAATAGCTGCCCGGGGAAATGTCGGTGATCTGGAAGGTCCCGGTACCGGTGGCGGTGATGGTTCCCACCTGTTCGCCAATGGCACCGTCCTGGTTCAGGCTCAGCATGAATTCCGAGCCGTCGATGAGCGCAGCCTTGGACTGGCTGGCGGTTGCGAAACCGTACTTTTCCAGGTTGATGACGATTCGGGTGTTCACGATGTCACCGATCGCAACGTCGATGCTGGTGCCGTTCACGGTGACTGGGTACTGCGCGGTCGATTTCAGGTAGCCTTCAGGCGCCTTGGTTTCCACGAGCGTGTAGTCGCCCCATATGAGGTCCTTGACGCGCAGTGCGCCGGCGTTGGAATCGGCGTCATTGCTGCCATTGTCAATGACGGCGACGACGGTTCCGGCCGAGTCGGTGAGTGACCATTCGCTTCCGGCCAAGGCAGCGCCCTCGCCATCGACCTTGTTCCAGTTCACTTCACCGGTCACCGGGTTTGTGGTGCAGTCATCGCTGTCCAGCTCACACGTTGTCGGCGGCTTTTGCCCCGGGTTGATCAGGAAGTTCGCCAGGGTGGAGTCGCCGCGCTTATCGACCGGGTTGACGGTGACCTTGTAGGTGAGCGTCACGGTGGCACCGGGTTGGATGGTGCCGCCAATCACGATGCGCTGACCGTTCTCATCTTGAACGTAGTAGACCGTCAGGCCGCTGTCGCTCGGGTCAAAGACTAGTTGGGGGGAACCGCTGGAATCGCGCACGAACTCGGCGTCGTCAAGGACCCCGTTGAGGTAGTCCTCACGGTTCACTTGTCCCGGGGCCTTACCCGTGTTCTTGAACTCAATGGTGTAGGTCAAGACGTCTCCGGCGTTGACGAACTCGCCGTCCTTCTTGCCCTCGAGCTGCTTCTTATCGGAAACGTTGGGGGCACCGACCGTGACCGTGGCACAGGAGTCATTGTTCTTGAGCGTGTCATTGACCGGAATGCACGCCAGGTTAGTCAATTCCTTGGTGCCATCCGCCTTGTTGGCGTACTTGACGCGGTAGGTGAGCTCGACGCTCTGACCGGCGGCGAGGGCGCCGGACCAGTTCAGCTTCTTTGCGGTGGCGTCAAAGGTGGGGTTGGTTGCGGTTCCCGCCGGGTCCACGTACCGCGCGGCGAGCGAGGACGTCACGAGATCGGCGTCGTCGAGCACCTTGGAGAGGTCATCTTCAACAGACGCGGGAAGGCTTGCAGTGAAATTGCCGGGCCCCGCATTGGTGACGCGGACGGTGTAGGTGACCTCATCGCCGTCGTTATTCACGACCGTCTTGTCTGCGCTCTTCTGAACCGTCAATCGAGGCAGGTTTAAGGTGACCTCCGCGCACGTTGCCGGCTGATTGGGCGCGCTCGCGCAGGCGCGGCTGTTCATCACACCGTCGCCGTTGTTGTTGGTCGTGACGGTGTAGGTGAACTCCACCGATTGCCCGGCCTTCAGCGCGCCATTCCACTCGAGTGCACCCGCCTTGAGCACCGGTGCAATGGCCGTTCCGTCGGGATTGAGGTAGCGCGCGCTCGGCGCACCTGGGCCGGACGCGGTGAGGGTAGCATCGTCAGAAATGCCTGCGAGATCGTCGCGGAACATGGCGGGATTGTCGGTTGTGTAGTCACCCGTGCCGGTGTTGGTCATCGTGACGGTGTAAGTCACTGGGTCGCCCTGACGAAGCTCGGTCTTATTGGCCTTCTTCGTGATGGTCAGTTTGCGCACGGTAAAGAACTCGACCTGCGCGCAGTTAGGGGCGTTCACACCGACCATGTTGACGACGTTGACGTCCGGGCAGTTTTGGTAGACCTTCGGGCTCGGGTCGCTTGGGGCAGGGGTTGCCGAAGTGACGTCGACAGAGAAAGTGCACGAGACCTGACCCTGATTCAAGTCGCCCTTGACGCTGATGTTGCTCTGACCCGGGGTGGCGGTGAGCACGCCATTGGGGCACGAGGTGCGGATGTTTGGCGGGTTCGCAACCGCTAAGCCTGACGGCAGGTTATCGGTGAACGACCAGCCCTGCTTGGAGGCAAGCTCGCTGGTGTTGGTCACGGTGAAGGTCAACGTGGTGGTTCCACCTGCGGGTACGCGGGCATCCTTGAAGGACTTATCGAGTTGGGGGTCGCGTCCAGCACCTTGATGTTGTCGAAGGCGCCGTCGTTGCCAATCCCGGTTCCGGTCTCGTTTTTCATACGGATACCGAAGGTTTCACCCTTGATCAAGAACGAACCATCGGCCGCGAAAACACCGGCCTTAACCGTGTTGTCTCCGGATCCGTATGTCTTTGCGCGGCTATCCGTACATGGGTTGATGGCATTGGTCGAAACGGGGATCTCGGTTCCAGCGGAATTGACGATGTAAAAACGCAGCTTCGGCGGAGTGGCGATCGATACAGCACACGATGTGGCCGCAGCATCCACCGAAAAGGTAATGAATCGGCCAGACTGAGCTAGGGAAAGCGGAGTACGGGTTTCAAACTCTACTTCGTTGTTCCGCCCGTTTCCTTCGGTAAAGGATGCCACAGCAGCATTCGCCCTGGGGTCGCTCATACCGTTCAGTTGACCGATGGCATTGATCAAGAGCTGGAGCTTTGTGAACGCACCAGGAGCATAGTAATTTCCAAGCGCGTTGCAATCGCCGATTTGCCGTGACGAATAGCCATCGACAATGAAGCCATTGCAGTTTGTTCGGCTGCTCCAATAGTTCGAGGACGAGTATCGCTCACCCGTAGCGCCTACATAATCGCGCAACAGAATATTGGAGCCGCGAGCGCGGTTTTGGAAGTCCTCCGTAAAGACGCTTTCCGGATCGCTCGGCACGCCCGGATTTCCTGCAGCCATCGGCAAAATGACACCGGAAGACGGCGAAATCGGCGCGGCATACGTCTGGGCAGAGAAGGGAAAGAACGTGAGGAGACCGGCTGTAAGCGTGGCGATGAGCGTCGTCGCGAATGACGCCACCAACAGCGTGCGCGAACGCTTACGCCCCTTGGCGCGCGCGTTCATTGCACATGCGATCTTCACAGTCACCGTCCCCGTGGCTCTGTATGCTCGGAACGACCGAGCGAAGCGGATAAAGATTTATGTTCGGTCAACCCAACTTGATTATTCGCACAGTGCTCCCCGTTTTGGCGCGCAAAGATCAACTGTAGCGGTCACGAATAGGCCAATCTTGGCTGGAAAGTGCGGAATCAAGAAGTGAGCAGAATGCCCCCATGTCCCCCCGACAGATTCAATACTATCGGGCGATAGGTGATCCTGTCACCTTTTGTGTCCGAGCTAACACATGAGAACGAAACTCATCTGGCCGAACCGTTACTATCCCTTTCTTCGGCGCACCGAAATTGCTAGTGCGGTGGCAAGAATCAACAGTGCCGCGCCGCCTGCGATATACATCCACGCGCCCGATCCGCCTGAAATAGGCAGGGTGATCGTCCTTTGGTCATACACCTTGAGAGTGGCGGGTCCCTGCGTCACTTCGGCGACGCCGTCCGGGCCATCGGTATTAATGACCAGCTCACCGGCATCCGACTGCGTGAGCGTGATCCCAATGGGCTCGGCGAGCAAATTGTGACCCCGAGGCGCTGTGGTTTCCACTACCCAGTATTTGCCGAGCGAGAGACCGCTCAGTTCAAACTTGCCGACGCCGCGCGAGTCCACGGTGCCGACTTGATCGCCGGGCGCGCCACCTGCGTCGGTGTAAATAGCAAAGCTGGACCCGTCAATAAGTTCGGGCGTGGATTGCCCTCTCTCGGCAAATCCGTATTTCTCTAGATTCACCAGGATCTTCTTATTGTCGATCGGCATCGGCGTTGGCGAGCGAAGGTTTATCCCGTCTACGGTAACGGTTGCAGATTCGCCTTTCAACGGCAAGTAGCCGGCGGGCGCTTTCACTTCCGTCAAGGTGTACGTCCCCCAGACGAGGTTTCCCACTTCAAAACCACCGGGGCTGGCGTCGATGTCGAGTAGACCTTGTTGGTTGCCGCTGTAATCCGCAATCTCTTTGGAGTAACCGTTGGGGCCATCCAGCCGCCATACCGAGCCAGCAAGTCGCTGCTTCGTCGCGCTATCGAGCTTTTCCCAGCGAATCGAGCCAGGCAGATCCTGATTGATCAGAGTGCAATCGGTCAGTTTGTAGCGTGGCACGTTGACGTTGACCGAGCCGGACGCGTTCGGAGTGAAAACTTGCTTAGCGCCACCGCTCACGGTGCACTCGACCTGCTTAAGCCGGTACCCCGGTTTCGCAGTTTCGCTAATCGTAAAGGTCCCGTCCTTGACCAACTTCTCTTCGCCGCTGGCAAAGTTGATGGTGGCATCCGAGCCGCGCTTCGCAGTGAGTTGCCAGGTGCTCGCATCCCGTGGCGCACCGTACTTCACGTCGAAAGATTTTGTCAGTTTCAACTTGGTGGGGATTGGCGTGTTCGTGAACATACACTCAACTGCCGCGCCCTCGGTTTGGCCGGACGCAATCTCCGGTATTTTCACAGTGCCGCGCGCAGCGGTGCCGCTTGCGATCACGTTGTTTCCTACCTTGCATTCGTAGGTAGTGGTGTACCCGGTCGCGACATTGCCGCCCACAAGCTTTTCTTCAATCACATAATTTGCACCCGCACGCACAGGAAACGGCCCGGCAAACTGATCCTGAACGCCATTGGCGCTTCCCTCAGTGCGCGCGCTGGTTACCGCCGCAGTGTCGCCTTCACGAGTAAAGCTCAAATCAAACTGATCCGTCGACTTATCGCGACCAACAATATCCTTCTTAACTGTGAGAGTAGGCGGTGAGACGCAACTTGCCAGGTCGCTGGAGTTAGTGAGTGACGTGGTCACAGAAGATATCTTGGTCCAGGTACTCGGGTCGTACTTTTCCATGATCTTGCCGGAGGCAAGCATCACCGTGCCGTCTGCGTTGAACGAGATTCCGGTGACCACGCCCATCTCGGTGGGGCGCAGGGCAGTGGCTGACGCCGGGAATCGATAGTTCGGATCATTGCGCCCGCTACCCTGGGCGTCGCGAATGGTTTTTGCGGTCACAGAAAACACCGCGACTTGCTTATCTGGACCCATGACCACATAGAGGTTTCCGTTGGCATCAAAAGCCATGTCACCGTTGGCGGGCTTCATGGTGAGTTCGGTATCGAAGTTCCCCAGCGCAGAAATGTTTCCAGTATTTGGGTTATAGGACCAAAGATAAAACTTCCACGTCTCGGTCTCCGATCCTCGAGAATATGCCCCGAAGAGGAAATTGCCAGTGACCAGGTCCACCGCTCCTGCCACAATTGTTTGATTTGCGGGGAATCCTGGAGCTGTGGTCAAGGGACCGACGGTCCAGCCCGTTTGGGGTGTATACGTGCCGATGCGCATACCCGTGAGATCGTCCCCGTATTGCGCAATGGAGTAGGCGGACTGACCATCGCGCCCAATTCCCAGCGCGTTAGCGCTTCGCGTGTACTTGGGTGGGAACACCCAATGGCCCACGAGAGTCTGTTGGCCGGTTGGACTAATCCTCCGGACTTCACCGGACAAGGGCTCGTTATCTACATAAATGCCACGAACGGTATACGTATCCCCCGCGTTGCACTGAAACACGGACGGCGCCGCCAACATTGGCTGCACCAATCGCTCCGCAGAGGGTTTCGGCGAGGGCAAAGTGGCTGACGGGGTTGGCGCAGGCTTAGCCGACTCTTCAGGAACGTCCGCAGAACTTGACGTTGGGGTGGGTTCAACTGTCGGCGGCAAGGTTTCCGCAATCGCCGCAGACGGCGCAATCAGTGCAGTCAGTAGAGCCGCAAGAATGCCAATCCTCTTAAGGCGATTACCCGCCATATATCCCCCCTTGAGATCGAGCACATCTGGCGCGCCGACTCTTGGTCACGACAGAATCTCGAAGTTCCATACAAAAAACAGTTCCGTTTCCAATCACAAACACTCTGGTTCGCAAGGCCGAACATCAAACGCCCACAGCGGGCGCAACTCCTGAAAATTACACAATAGCGGATGCACGGTTGCAGGTGCAGACAATGTGACAGAAGCGACAACGACCCTAGCCGAACTCTCACGTTCGTTGCCGCCGTTGCCTGGAAGCGCAGTGGGCCCCGTCGGGATCGAACCGACGACCTGCGGATTAAAAGTCCGATGCTCTACCAACTGAGCTAGAGGCCCCTCCAGTCCGCGCGCCTTACAGTGTCCTTTGGCGCACAAAATGGACAACCCAACTCTACACGAGCACCCCGGCTCACCTTAAACCGAGGCACCCCAATTTAAGGTACGACGGCGCGCCAAGGCTTGGCACGCCGTCGTACGTTTTTAATGACTCACCTCGAGCGACGGGAGTATCGTCGGAACATGAGCAAAGACGAGCAACCCCGACCCCGGCGGCCGCGCCCCTTCGCGCCGGCCGAGTTTGAGCCGTTTGCTGGCGGCGCGGATCCGGCGCGGGTGTCCGAGGCGGCGCATATGGCGGCGCAGGCGCTCGTGCATCATGGGCGGTCCAGCGATGACCCAGAAGTGACCGCGCGGCTCGTACGGCTGGCGGATGAACAGGGGCTTGAGGCGATCGCTGAGATGTGGGCGGAGTCGCCGAGCCGATCTTTGCCCGGTGCGCTGTGGCGGTTGTATGCGTTACGTGCGGCCGTGCAGAAGGAGCCCGAGCGGATGGCCGAATACTTCAAGGCCGGGCAGGCGCAACAAGACGTGTCCAAAGTGGTTGCCGGGGTCGCCGAGCCGCCCGGTTCCGAGGAAGTTGCGCGGATGGCGGACACCGTGTTGTCCGGGGCGTTTGACGGGGACTTTGATGTGGCGCTGGAGCGGTTTGCGGCGTTTTGCCGGATTGTGGCGGTGGGTCAGGTGAATCATGCCGACAGCGTTGAAGTGAGCAACGAGGCTTTCGCCACGAAACTGACGCGGAACTCGGATCAGTTGGTGCGCACGGCCGAGGATTTGGAAGCCGCGGCGGCCGCGTGGCGGCGAGGGGAGCTCGATTAGGGCTGCGCGCTCAAGTTTGAAGGGTTATTTCGACGTTGTAGGGCCGTATATGCCCCTATTTTGTCCAAACAACCCTAGAAAGTCGCTACGTCGCGAGGGTGGCGGTCGGGTGAGGCTGTGGCGGCGGGGCCGGGGTTGTCCACAGGTCGAAGGGTGGGATTGACACTCGGGCGTCAGAAGAGAACACTTTAACCAGTGTCGGGTCGTGGAACCCCCGGGCTTCAACAAATAGCCGCTTCGAGCGGCCTCTCGCCGAGAGGCGTACCCGGCCCGACACTTCAACCGCAGTTTTCGCGGTGCAACTGGCAAAGCGCAAGTCGTAGCGCACACCTTGTTGCGCAAAACCGTCAATAGGTGCCAGCACTCAATTTTCTCTCCGTCCTCACGGGCACCCGCTTTTACCCGCGCCGCAGGCGACTCTAACCGCGGAAAAGTTGTCCCAGATCACCGAAGTTGGCCGGAATTCCGCACACTTTTGTTAATCTGCGACAACTGGGAGGGGTGGGGGTGCCGGCAGGGAATGGGCGGCAAGGTGGCGTGAGAATCGGGGTGCGCAGCGGGACCGAGCAAAGTTCGTCACACTGCTAAATTCTGGCGGATTCAGATACTCTCATAGCGTGATGTTTTGCGAGCCTAGCCCCGGCGCGAACACCCGAGAGGCGTGAGGCGTGAAGTTCAAATTCTTCCCCGAGGACCACAGGTCTCTGGAGATTCTCTCCCGCATGGCGACCGAGATCGTCACCGCGGCGCGAAGCATCGCGGAACTACTCGGTATGCCCTCGAGCAGTTACACCGCGGTTGCAGAACACGTCCACCAAAACGAGGCCACGGTTGCCGACCACTTCTTTGCGCTTCTCACCCACATGCGCACTAGCTTCGTCTCGGCGTTGCCGCGCGAAGACATTTACGAACTTGCCGTGCTCTTGCACTCCTCCATCCAACGCCTCGAATCCACAGCGGATCTCATCGCCGCATACAAGCTGAACCGACTCTCCAAACGCGCCGCCGAGCAACTCGAGATTGTGATCCGGCAAAGCGAGCTCACCTCGAAGGCGATGAAAAACCTTGGCAATCTTGACAAGCTAGAGGACTATTGGCTGGACATGCTTCGCCTTGGGCATCGCGCCGCGAACACCCAGCGGCAGTGGTTGGTCGAGATCACCGAATCCGGGCGATCGCACAGCTTGGCCCAACAGCGCGACATTGCCGAAGAACTGTTGCAGTCGTCCAAGGCATTGAACTCGATCTCGCTCGCGGTCGGCAAGATTCTCGTTAAGGAATCGTGAGCGGCGAGTGATCACCGCACTCTTTATCGCCGTGCTGATTGCGGCGGCGGGTTACGCCTTTGTCAATGGCTTTCACGACGTCTCAAACACGGTGGCGCCGGCGGTGCGCACCCGGGCGCTGAGCCCTCGGGCAGCGGTGATACTGGCGGCGGTGTTCAACGCGATTGGTGTGCTGAGCGCAACCGGAATCGTCACCGTCTTTCTCTTTAGCCTTGGCGACTTCCCCAGCGGAAGCACCGCACTCGGAATGCTGTTGACCGCAAGCGTCGCCGCCATCGGATGGGGACTGATCACCTGGTGGTGGGGCATCCCCTCCTCCTCCACCCAAGCGCTCATCGGCGGCCTCGTCGGAGCGCTTTTTGCCCACTCGCTGGTCGGCGAAACGAGACACTTCGATTACGTCGGCTCGCTCTGGCTCACCATCATCCTGCCCCTCTTCCTCTCCCCCGTCCTGGCGTTTGTCCTGGGTTTTCTTGCCGTGATCCCGGTGCTGTACTTGGTGCGCCACTCTTCACCCTCACGCACCAATTCGCGGAGCAGGTCCACACAGGCGGTACTGTCCGCGGCGTTCGCGCTCGGGCACGGCATGCAGGACGGGCAGCGCACGGTTTTGATTCTGGCTCTCGCCCTGGGCGCGGTGGGACTCGCGACGCCCGGGACCATACCGCTCTGGACGCAGATCTTCGCGGCCGGTTTTCTGGCGCTCGGAACACTCTTAGGCGGTTGGAAGATTTCCTACACGCTTGGCTACCGGCTGGTGCGCACCGACCCGCCGCGGGCCATGAGCGCGCAAGCGGTTTCCACCGGAATGCTGCTCGCCGGGGCGCTCGTTTTCCACCTGCCCATTTCTTCTACGCACACCCTCGCCTCGGCGCTCGTGGGCACCGGGATGACGCAACGATTCTCCGGGATTCGCGCGAAACTCTTGGTGCGCATGGTCACGGTATGGCTCATTACCGCACCCGTCGCGGCGCTTATTTCCGGCGTGCTCTACCTCGCGCTCAGCCCGCTACTGAGTTAGCGAGCCAACGAATACTGAGTTAGCGAGCCAACGAACTTTCGGCGGTTTCCCCGCCAGGCCGCCGCGGTGAGCACACGAAAACGCCCCGCACCGCGCATGGGGTGAGGGGCGTCGTCGTACATCAAAAAATTAGTTATCCGAAGCGGCCGGATACGTAATCCTCGGTGGCCTTTTCGGTGGGGTTATTGAAGATGGTGGTGGTGGCGTCATATTCAATGAGTTTGCCGGGTTTGCCGGTGCCGGCGATGTTGAAGAACGCGGTTTTGTCCGAGACGCGCGCCGCTTGCTGCATGTTGTGGGTCACGATGACGACCGTGTATTCGCTCTTGAGCTCGTTGATCAGGTCTTCGACGGCGAGGGTCGAGATCGGGTCGAGGGCGGAGCAGGGCTCATCCATCAGGATCACTTCGGGTTGCACCGCGATGGCGCGGGCGATGCACAGGCGCTGCTGCTGGCCGCCGGAGAGTCCGGAGCCGGGCTTTTCGAGACGATCCTTGACCTCGTTCCAGAGGTTGGCGCCCTTGAGCGAGCTTTCCACCAGGTTGTCCGCATCCGACTTGGAGATGCGCTTATTGTTCAGCTTCACTCCGGCGAGGACATTGTCGCGAATGGACATGGTGGGGAAAGGGTTGGGGCGCTGGAAGACCATGCCGATTTGGGTGCGCACGGCGACCGGATCGACGCCCTGGCCGTACAGGTTGTCTCCGTCCAAGAGGACCTCGCCCTCGACGCGAGCGCCCGGGATGACCTCATGCATGCGGTTGAGCGTGCGGAGGAACGTGGACTTGCCGCAACCGGAGGGCCCGATGAACGCGGTCACCGAGCGGGGCTCAATATTCATGCTCACGCCTGCAACGGCCAGGAAGTTCCCGTAGTACACGTTGAGGTCGGTGACATCGATTCGCTTTGACATGTTTTTCCTTCTGCCTTATCGGCCAGTCTTAGGAGCGAAAATCTTGGCAATAATACGGGCAATCAAGTTCAACAACATCACCATGATGATCAATACCAGGGCTGCGCCCCAGCCGCGCTGCAGGCTCGGTTCAATATAGGTCGGCGAGGTCGGTGTAATGAATTGCGTATAGATAAACGTCGGGAGGGAGGACATCCATCCCGCGAAGGCGTTGAAGTTGATCGCGGTGGCGAAACCGGCGGTCACTAGGATCGGGGCGGTCTCACCGATGACGCGGGCAATGGCCAGGGTCACGCCGGAGGCGATGCCGGAAATGGCGGTCGGGATGACGACCTTGGTGATGGTGCGCCACTTTCTGACGCCGAGGGCGTAGGAGGCTTCGCGGAGTTCGTTCGGGACGATCTTGAGCATTTCCTCGGTGGAGCGGACCACGACCGGGATCATCAGCACCGTGAGCGCGACCGAAGCGATGAAACCGGTCTTGGTGCCGGGGCCGAAGATCATCGCGAAGAGTGCGACGGCGAAGAGACCGGCCACGATCGAGGGGATACCGGTCATGACGTCGACGAAGAAGGTGATGGCGCGGGAGAGCGGGCCGCCCTTGGAGTACTCGACGAGGTAAATTGCGGTTAATAGGCCGATCGGGGCCGAGATGACGGTGGCCCAGAAGGTGATCAGCAGGGTACCGATGATGGCGTGGTAGGCGCCGCCCAAGACCGGGCCGCCGTCTTTGACCGCATTGTCTTGAACACCGGTCACGCCGTTCATGGACTTATTGAGGAAGCCGGGGTCCAGCAGTCCGGGGATGCCGTTTTGGAGGACGGTCCACAGGACCGAGACCAGCGGGAGAAGCGCAACAATGAAGGCGCCGTAGATCAGGAAGGTCCAGAATCGGTTGCTCGCCTTGCGGCCGCCTTCAACAATGCCGGTGACAGCAGTTGCTGCGATGACAAAGACAATCGCTGACCAGATGATCAAGGAGACCGGACCGAAGCCGACAAGCGCCGAGATGGCGGCGCCGATCACGAGAGATCCGGCGGCAACTGCCCAGTGACCCCACTTGGGCAACTGGTTACGTGTGAGCTGAGACTTGCGGCGAGTCAGGGTTGCGGAGGACATTTAGTTTGCTCCCGAGAATTCTTTGTGACGGGAAATGATCCAACGGGCCACCATGTTGACCGCGAGGGTGATGATAAAGAGGACAAGGCCTGCGGCAATCAGTTCGCTCAGGCGCATGCCGAAAGCTTCCGGGAAGTTGAGGGCGATTTCGGCGGCAATGGTTTGATTGCCGGCCTTGATGAGGCTGGCGATCAGCACACCCGGGGAGAGCACGAGCGCGACGGCCATGGTTTCACCGAGCGCACGGCCGAGGCCAAGCATGACGGCGGAAATGATGCCGGGGCGGGCAAATGGGAAGACGGCCTGCTTGATCATTTCCCAGCGGGTGGCGCCCAGGGCCAGGGATGCTTCCTCGTGGAGCTTGGGGGTTTGCAGGAAGATTTCGCGGCTAATCGAGGTGATGATCGGGATGACCATGACCGCAAGCACGATTCCCGCAGTCAACAGAGTGCGGCCGGTTGCCGAGGCTGGGCCGGCGAAAATCGGGATCCAACCGGCGTTGTCGGCGAGCCAGTCATAGACCGGGACCAGGCTCGGTGCCAAGAAGGCGAGCCCCCAGGCGCCGTAGACGACGGACGGGATGGCGGCGAGCAAGTCGATCACATAGCCGAGGCCGGACGCGAAACGGCGCGGGGCGAAGTGAGAGATGAAGAGGGCGACGCCGATGGCGATGGGCGTTGCGATGATGAGTGCAATGGCGGCGGCAATGAGCGTGCCGATGACGAGCGGGAAGACGTAGGTCCAGAAGCCCTCGCCGCCGCTAGCCTTGGACGGGTCCTGAGTGAGCGCCGGCAGAGCCTGCCACAACAGGAAGGCGGCGACCAGGAACAGCACCACAAGAATGAGAACACCGGCGGCGAGGGATGCGCCGGAAAAAATCTTGTCCCCGGCACGGTCTGCGGCGGACGTCTTGGTGAGCGAGGAGTTTAGAGCCAACTCTGTTCCCTTTGAACGTCAGTGATGAGTGTTATGGGTGTGATGAGCACCCCAGTACATGAGAAAGGGTGGCGCTCCGGCACAACCGGTGCGCCACCCTCTCAAATGAATTACAGCTTACTTGGCAACCGTAATCGAGTCGATGGAAGCCTTCACCTTCTGCGAGAGAGCATCGGAGAGCGGTGCGTTTCCGGCGGCAGCCTGTGCAGCCTGCTGGCCCTCGGCGCTGGTCACGTAGTTGCCCCACGCCTTGACCAGGTCAACGGTGTTCTGATCCTTGTAGGCGGAGCAGAAGATCTGGTAAGAAACCAGAACCAGCGGGTAGGTGCCGGGCTCGGTGGTCTTGCGGTCCAGCTTGATGGCGATATCGTTTGCCGGGCGGCCCTCGGTCACCTGCTCGGAGACCTCAATGGCCTTCGCGGCGGCTTCCGGGGAGATCGGCACGAACTCTTCGCCGACCTTGAGCTGGGCGGTACCAAGGTCGCCAACAGCGGACTCATCCGCGTAGGTGATGGCGCCTTCGGTGCCGGTCACCGCGGAAACCACGCCGGAGGTCTTTGCGGCGGCCTCGCCCTGCAGGCTGGAGGGCCAGGTCTGGGACTTCTCATCGGTCCACACCTCGGGGGCAACCGCGCTGAGGTAATCGGTGAAGTTCTCGGTGGTGCCGGACTCATCGGAGCGGTGAACCGGAGTGATCTTGGTGTCAGGGAGGGTGGTTCCCTCATTCAGGGCGGCGATCGCCGGGTCATTCCAGTTGGTGATCTCACCGCGGAAAATCTTGGCGATGGTTGCCGCATCCAGCTTCAATCCCTCTACGCCAGGCAGGTTGTAAGCAATGGCGATCGGGGAAATGTAGGCGGGAACGTCGAAGCCGCCGTCGGGGCCGCACTGTTCCTTGGAGGAAGCGAGTTCCTCTTCCTTCAGGAAGGCATCCGAACCGGCGAACTGCGCCGCACCGGAGAGGAACGCCTTGCGTCCTGCACCGGACCCATCCGGGGAGTACTGAACCTGGGCACCGGAGTTAGCCGAAGCGAAGCCGGTCTTCCACGCTTCCATGGCGGAAGCCTGGGTCGAAGCGCCGATACCGGTCAGAGTGCCGGTGACGCTGGAGCCGTTGTTGTCGCCGGCGGGAGTGGTAGAACCCGAGCCAGTGCCGGTGTTCTCATCGCTGCCACACGCGCTGAGCGTGAAGGCGAGTGCGCCGATGGACAAGACTGCCGCCGCGCGGCCAAAGCGAAGAGACTTCACAAGTATTCCTTCCAAGGTTGACTTAGTCATTCAAGTCGATTCGTCCGCGCCGGGCGCGGACTGCGGGGGTTTACGCTTTGACGCTATGCCCGCTAGTTAACAAATCTGATCGGGCAAGGTGAACTAAAGGTTAACGCCAATCGGATTCTTGGCAGGAGTGCTTAAAGTCACTTGACGAATGAGCCAAAGGGGAGCAGGCATAAACTTGGTGGCGTGACCATCTCCTCGCGCGCCAAGCAGTTTGCGGCTTTTGCACGCAACCGAACTTTGGTGGGATGGCGCAGGGCCGCATCCAGCCTGATCCCTGCTCTGCAAATGACAGTGGGCGCGGTCACCGCGTTCTCTATTGCCGAATACGGCCTGGGGCATACCGCCCCGCTCTTTGCGGCGACCACCGCGATCATTTCGCTTGGTTTTTCCCGGGATTCGCGCCTCAGGCGAGTTTTCGAAGTTGCCATTGGCTGCCTATTTGGAATTCTCATTGGTGAGGCCCTCATCCACGTTTTTGGGGCAGGGATCTGGCAGGCCGCCGTCGTGCTTTTTGTATCCATCATGTTGGCGCGTTTTATCGATGGGAGCCCGCTTTTCACCACGCAAATGGGTTTGCAGGCGCTCCTTGTGGTGTTGCTGCCGGCACCCGATGGCGGGCCGCTGACGCGCAGTTTGGATGCGGTGGTGGGCGGGGTCATCGCGGTGCTCATCACCATTTTGGCCCCGCGCGATCCGCGGCGGGAACCGCAGGGGAACCTCAAGGAGGTTGCCGACGAGCTGGCCGGGATCCTCAGGGAGAATTCCGGGGCGTTGCGCTCGGACGACGCAAAAGAGGCGTTCCATGCGCTGACGCGTGCCCGTAGCTGCCAGCCGCTCATTGATTCGACGCAGACCTCGCTGCGGCATGCCCGTGAGATTGCGCAGCTTTCACCAGCGTTTTGGCGGCATCGCGAGGAGCTGACGTCAATGGGAGATTCGGCGGAGTTCCTGGATTTGGCTGTGCGCTCCTCGCGGGTGGTGTCTCGCCGTGTTGCTTCGGTGATCAATCACGGTGCGGTGTCCCCCCAGGCGCGCGAACAGTTGGCCGAGATTTTTGATCTGGCCGCGGAGGCGACGGATTCGCTGGGGCGCGCGCTCATGGAGAAGACAAAGTCGGCGCGCAAGGCGAACGCGATCATGGCGCGCAATGAGCTTAGCGACGCGGCGGTGCGGCTGCATCCGCGGGAACTGTCCGTGGACGGATACGAGGGCGAAGCGCTGGTGCTGCTGATCCGGCCCATGGTGGTGGATTTGTTGCAGGCGACCGGGCTTTCGCACGAGGACGCGGTGCAGTTTTTGCCGCGGATTTAGGGGCTGCGGGGCATGAAAAAACTCAATGTCAGTGCGGGGGTTTAGCGTAGCGGTATGGCAAAAACACGGACCTCTTATCGCTGCATCGAATGCGGATGGAGCACAAGCAAATGGGTTGGCAGGTGTCCCGAGTGTCAGGCGTGGGGCAGCGTTGACGAGGTCAACGCCCCTAATTTAGGTACGACGGCGTCTTCCGCACCCGTGCGCGAAGCCTCACCTATCGCACAGATTGACGCGAGCGCGGCCGCGTTTAGAGCCACTGGAATCAATGAACTCGACCGGGTTCTGGGTGGGGGGTTGGTTCCGGGAGCGGTGATCCTACTGGCTGGAGAGCCGGGGGTGGGCAAGTCGACGTTGGCGCTGGATGTGGCCGCGCGGGTTGCCCGCCTGGATCACCGTGTCCTTTATGTGACCGGGGAGGAGTCTGCCTCCCAAGTGAAGCTACGGGCCGAGCGAATTGGGGCCGTTGCCGAGACGTTGCGGGTCAGCGCGGACACGGATTTGGGGCGAGCACTCGGGCAAATTGAAGCATTGGATCCGCATTTGCTGATCGTGGACTCGGTGCAAACCCTGGCAAGCGCCGAGGTGGATGGGTCTGCCGGCGGCGTGAGCCAGGTGCGCGAGGTCGCCTCGGCGCTGATCAACGCGGCAAAGAAGCGCAATACGACCGCGATACTCGTGGGCCATGTCACCAAGGACGGGTCGATCGCGGGCCCGCGCATGCTCGAGCACATTGTGGATGTGGTGTGCCACTTTGAAGGCGACCGGCATTCGCGATTGCGCATGTTGCGGGCAATCAAGAACCGCTATGGGCCCACGGATGAGCTCGGATGCTTTGACCTCACCGAGGAGGGCATTATTGGGCTTGCCGATCCGAGCGGGTTGTTCTTGAACCGGGGCGAGGACGCGATTCCGGGCAATTGCGTGACCGTAACCTTGGAGGGCGCTCGGCCGTTGCCGTTGGAGGTTCAGGCGCTGATGATCCCCTCTCCCGCGAATCAACCGAGGCGTTCGGTGAACGGGCTAGATGCTGGGCGAGTGGCGATGACGCTGGCGGTGATTCAAAAGCGGCTGGGCATGCCGGTATCCACTCACGAGGCGTACTTAGCAACCGTCGGCGGTATTCGGGTGAGCGAGCCGGCCATGGATTTGGCGGTCGCCATGTCGGTGATATCCGCGGGAAGCAACCGGCCCGTGGATCCCAGGACTGTGGCATTTGGCGAGATTGGGCTGTCCGGTGAAATCAGGCCGGTTCCCGGGGTCGGTCAACGTTTGCGGGAGGCGGAGCGGCTCGGGTTCACCCGTGCCATCATTCCAGCGCAGTCCGAGGATCCGGTCAAAGGGCTGAGCAAGTTCTTTGTAGTGGAGCGGGTGTCTCGATTAGATGCCGTGGTCCCTGTCATGATGGAGGAGAGGCGAGGCCCTAAACTGGAAGTTGTTGAAAATACGATGCCCGGTTATGGAGAGTGACCGCGGCCGTAAGGGGTTTTTGTGATCGTTCGAACGCATGGGGAAGCCATGAAAGCCACTCTGGCGCAGGTGGCTCCAGGCACGGAACTACGCGATGGGCTGGAGCGCATTCTGCGTGGACGGACAGGCGCCCTGATTGTCCTTGGCTATGACAAGACGGTGGAGTCCCTGTGTACCGGTGGCTTTGAGATTGGCATTGCCTTCTCCCCCACACGTCTTCGCGAACTGGCGAAAATGGACGGCGCAATTGTGTTGGATCGCGACGCCTCGCAGATCATCCGGGCCGGGGTTCAGCTGGTCCCGGATCCGACGATTGAGACTCAAGAATCGGGAACCCGACACCGCACCGCGGAGCGGGTTGCCAAACAGACCGGGCTACCCGTCATTTCGGTAAGCCAATCGATGCACATTATTGCCCTGTACGTGGGCCAGACCCGTCACGTACTGGAGGGCTCTGAAATCATCATGGCTCGCGCCAATCAGGCGTTGCAGACGATGGAACGGTACCGGTCCAGATTGGATAAGGTGACCCAGAACCTCTCCTCGATGGAGATCGAGTCCACAGTGACTGTGCGGGATGTCGCCTTGGCCTTGCAGCGCGAGGAAATGGTGCGGCGAATTTCCGAAGAGATTTCGCAATACGTGTTGGAACTCGGCGCAGACGGTCGGCTTCTGGCGTTGCAACTTGAGGAATTGCGCGCCGGGCTCGGCGAAGGCGCAAGCCAGATTTTCCGCGACTACGCCGCGGTTGACGCGAACGACGCGAATTTCGAGACCAGTATCGAGGCTAAAGTTCAGGCTCTGGAAAATCTGGACTCGGCAGGGCTGATTGACCTGACGGCGATTGCACGGATTGTTGGGTTTAACGGGGGCCTGGAGGCACTGGACGGGGTTGTCCAGCC
Source organism: Haematomicrobium sanguinis DSM 21259 (assembly GCF_000688395.1). Lineage (GTDB taxonomy): Bacteria > Actinomycetota > Actinomycetes > Actinomycetales > Micrococcaceae > Haematomicrobium > Haematomicrobium sanguinis. Next base: position 124,997 of record NZ_JIAG01000004.1, read on the forward strand.
GCGCGGTTACCGGTTGTTGGCTTCGATCAAGGCGATGCCGCCGGTGGTGGCGAACCGCTTGGTCAATCATTTCGACGGCCTGCAGAACTTGATGGCCGCCGGCATCGATGAGCTCATGCAGGTTGAACAAATTGGTGAGCAACGGGCTCGCACGGTTCGTGAGGGACTGTCGCGATTGGCGGAATCGAGCCTGTTGGATCGATACCTCTAGCGCCGCCAGTTACTGAAGCTGGAAGGTTGCGGGTTCGCTTTGAATGTCGCCAAGACGCACCGTCAGCTTGTAGGTGCCCGGTAGCGGAACGGCTTGCACCGGTTGGCAACCCGGGGCAGTGCGGTTGCGTTCCCAGGTGAAGTTCGCGGTTTCGCTTTTGCCGGGCGGGATGGTTTTTTCCAAGTCGACGGGGTCGGCTTGGCAGTCGGCGCTGGAGAAAATGCGGTCATCTCCAGAGAAAATCTGGAACTCTTGCTGGGTGGTGCCCACGTTAATTGTGCAATCAACCGAGTTATTGTTCTTGACCGTCAGCGTCAGCACCGGATTCTTGTCTGCAGGGTAGGACGCGGCGTCCGTGCTCGCGCTCACCTCGATCTTGTCCGGTTGGCAACTGTTCGGGTCTGCGGTTGGTGGGTCCTCGGCGGCGGCGCTCGGATCGCCGCTCTGGTTCCCCGTGCTCGAGGTGGGTTGAGCTTGGGAGGAGGCATCGCCGTCGTTCTTCGCTGAATTGCCGCCAATCATTTTGGCGAGCGCAATGCCGCCGGCAACGAGCAACGCGAGGATCACCAAGATCGCGATCCCGGCAACTAGGCGACGCCGACGGTAGACCGCCGGGGATACCTTCGGTTGCGCCTTGGGGCGGCGATTTTCTGCCATGTGTCTAGGGTAGGCGCGCGCGGCGGCAACGGCCGGGAACCACGCCGCGCCGGTACACTATGCCGAGTGAGTTCCCCGGATATTGAGCGCGTGCGGTGCGCGATTGTTGACTGGTATGGGCGCAGTGCGCGCGATCTGCCGTGGCGCGGCGCGGGGGCGAGCGCGTGGGGCGTGCTGGTGAGCGAGTTCATGCTGCAACAGACTCCGGTGGTGCGGGTGCTGCCGGTGTGGACCGAATGGATGCGGCGGTGGCCCACGCCCGCGGACCTGGCTGAGGAGTCGCGCGCCGAGGTGTTGCGCGCGTGGGGGCGGCTGGGGTATCCGCGTCGGGCGTTGCGGTTGCATGCCAGTGCGGCGGCGATCGTGGAGTCCTTTGGCGGGGAGGTTCCGCGGACTTATGAGGAGTTGCTGTCCTTGCCTGGGGTGGGGACTTATACGGCTGCGGCGGTGGCGAGCTTTGCGTTTGGCGAGCGCGAGGTCGTTGTCGATACCAATATTCGGCGGGTCGAGGCACGGCTAGTGTCCGGGGTCGCTCAGCCGGCAGCGTCGCTGACGCGGGCGGAAACGGATGTGGCTGCGCGGTTGGTGCCGGAGCAAGATGGGTTCGGGGCGGATTCGGCCGCGCGGTGGAACATTGCCGTGATGGAGTTGGGGGCGCTGGTGTGTACCGCGCGGTCGCCGAAGTGCGTTGAGTGTCCGGTGGTTGGCGATTGCGCTTGGGTCGATGCCGGGCGGCCGGCCCCGCCGCTCGATCGGCCGCGGCGAACTCAGGCTTGGCATGGAACCGATCGGCAAGTGCGCGGTGCGGTGATGGCGGTGTTGCGGGCTGCAGGTGGGGCCGCGGACGTCGCCGAGCTGGGGAGCGCCGGTGAAGTGGCCGCTGATCGCGGAGTCGGTGGCGTAGCGCGGTCGCGATTGGGCGTGGCGCCAACCGTGGTCGAGGTTGTTTACGAGCCGCTTGCGAAGCTTTACGCGCTTGGTGCGCCGCAAGAGCAGTTGGAACGGGCGGTTGTGGGCCTGGTTGCGGATGGGCTGGCTGAATGGGATGGAGCGGCCGAGAGCCAAGGGACAGCCGAGGCAATCCTGCGCCTCCCCCGATAGTCGCAATTGCCTGCAGGCTCCGTGCCACTCCATGTCTCGACTGTGTAGCAGTTAATGCCCATTCTGGAGCAAACATGGGCATTAACTGCTACACAGTCGAGGGGTTAGAGCTCGCCGAAACCATTTTCCACCTGCCGGGCCAGCCACTCCTTCGCCGCCTGCGCTTCGGGGCCGGTGGCGGTCAAAGTCAACTCTTGGCCCTTTTTGAGCCCGAGAGTCATGAGCAACATGACCGATGCTGCGTCCACGCCATTGATTTCCGCTTCAACGTCTAAATCCTGAATTTTCTTGGCAACTTCCGCGGCCGGGCGAGCGTGCAGGCCCATCTCGTTGGGGAGCGTCCAGGTGCCGGTCACGGTCCCGCCGCCGGCACCATCGATGCCACTCCCGGTTCCAGCGGGTCCACCGGCGCTACCTTCGCCGCTAGCCGCGGTAGCCTGACCGCCCGGCGAATCCGGGCCTGAAACCGAACCAGTACCAGAACCAGGATCCGAATTCGGTGGCTCGCCAATCTTCCCCGCCGCCATCAAACCGGCGGCACCCTCGGCGGCCCGGGCGACCTCGTCGACCGACTGGCCACCAGCGGCCGCGACAGCGGCAGCCACCGCGCCCTCGACCAGCGGTGCGTCGGCGATCTGTACGCCAGGTGCGAGCGCAGGATCCAACATTTCCACAACCATTTCGGCGCTCATGACTGCTGAGCCAAGGTCAGTCAGCACCACGACCCCGTCACCAGATTCGACAGCCTCTATCCCCGACTGAATTTTGGCCACACTCGTGCCAATGCCGCCATCGTCGGTGCCCCCGGCGGCTGCCATCGCGACATCGGTCGCCATTTGCCCGGCCAACTCAATCACGCCGTCCGCAATCTTCGCGGAGTGCGAGACTACCACCAGCCCGACGCTCATTCGGTCTCCCCGACGTGCGTGCCCGCCGCATCCGCACCAGCCATCAGGATCAATCCCGTGGAGACAGCGCCAGGATCACGAGTCCCCGCACTGCGTTCGCCGAGGTAACTTGCCCGACCCTTACGGGCAACCAGTGGCTCGGTCGCGTCCGCCCCGGCCACTGCGGCATTGGCGGCCGCAGCCATTACTTCGGCAGCGCTTGCCCCGGCTTGAGCCGCGGTTTGTGCCGCCTCGACCGCTGGCGTCCAGGCGTCGATCATGGTCTTGTCACCGCTTTCGGCCTTTCCACGCGAGACCACACCGTCGCGGGCGGCCTCTAAACCAGCGGCCAACTGGCCCCCGTCTACAGCTGGCGCAGCCCCAAGCGCGGTTGCCATCCGCAAGAATGCGGTCCCGTACAGCGGGCCGGCGGCACCCCCAACCGTTGACATCAAGGTCATGGCAGCAGTTTTGAGCACGTCTCCGACAGATTCGCCTGAGCCACCCGCGCCGCCCCCGAGCTTCTCCACGACAGCCTTCATCCCGCGATCCATATTCGCACCGTGATCGCCGTCGCCAATCCGGCGGTCCAAATCACTCAGCTCATCGGCATTCTCACTCAGAGCCTTAGCGGCATCTGCCATCCAGCGCCGCGCCCAGGCCCCATTAAGGGTACCCTCCCCGGCACTACCAGCCCCAGCGGCACCATCGACGCTTTCCGTCATTCCCATCACACTCCCCATCGCAGCGCCGGCGTGTTGACCGGCGCATCCCACAATTCGATCAGCTCATCGTCCAAACGCAACACGGTAATCGACGCGCCCTCCATGTCCAGCGACGTCACGTAGTTCCCCACCAGCGAGCGAGCCACCTCGACCCCGGCCTCACGCAGAATCCCGTACGCCGCGCGGAACACAATAAAGAGTTCACTCTCCGGCGTCCCGCCCATCCCGTTCACAAACAGCAGCACCCGCTCCCCCGAATTCAACCCCAAATCGGAGGTGATCGCAGACATCAGACGCGCCGTAATCGCGTCCGCGGGCTCCAAATCGACCTGCTCGCGCCCAGGCTCGCCATGAATCCCGATCCCGATTTCGATCTTGTCTTCCGCCAGGTCAAAACCGGGCTTTCCGGCATGCGGCACCGTCCCGGCACGCAACGCCACTCCCATGCTGCGTACCTCGGAAACCACTTTTTCGCCAACCCGCACCACGTCATCCAACGCATCCGACCGGGCCGCCGCGGCACCGGCAATTTTCTCCACCAGCACGGTCCCCGCAACGCCACGCCGCCCGGCGGTGTACAGCGAATCCTGCACAGCAACGTCATCGTTCACCAACACTTGCCTGACCTCAATGCCCTCCGCGGCGGCCAGTTCCGCGGCGGTTTCGAAATTCAGCACGTCACCGGTGTAGTTCTTCACAATATGTACGACGCCGTTGCCCGCGTTGGCAGCGCGGGTCGCCTCGAGTATTTGGTCGGGTGTGGGAGAAGTAAAAACCGCACCCGGCACGGCGGCGTCCAGCATTCCATAACCGACGAACCCGGCGTGCAACGGCTCATGGCCGCTGCCACCTCCGGAAACCAGACCCACCTTCCCGGCCTCCGGCGCCTGCACCCACCGGATATATAACGGATCCCACTCGACCGCCACATAATCGGGAAAGGCCAGTTCAAAACCGGCAACGGACTCGGTGACGACGTTCTCGACGTCATTTATGAGCTTCTTCATGATGGCCGCCTCAAGCTAGTGTTCCGCCCTTAGTACGGGCGGTTGTTTGTAACCTTACTCGTCGGCTACAAGGCGCAAAAGGTCAGCCGTCAGATTCCAAAACTCGAGGATTAACCCGATACAAAAGCGCGGCCAGCTGGCGCCTCTCCTCGCCGCTCAGGCGTTCCAGGAGGTTTTCGCGAATAATCGCGGAGTAACCGCCCACGAGTTGGCGGAATCGATCTTGGCCCACGCCGGTGAGCCGCGCAAGAGTACACCGGCGATCCTGCGGATCGGCGGTACGCTCAGCGAGGCCCTTTTTCTCCAGACGGCGAATCCGGTGCGAAAGGTGGGATGCGGACATCAGCGCCTTATCGGCAAGGTCGCCCATTTTGACGCCGCCGCTCGCCTCCGCCTCCGCCAGCGCAATCATGAGCCCAAACTCCCCCATGGTCAGTTTGTGCGGGGCCAAATACGCGGTGAGCCGCTCTTCGATCGTCCGATAGCTTCCGAGCAGGTTTCGCCATGCCGCCCGCTCGCGAGGATCCAACGCCCCGCTCATGAGACGACCGTCGGCGCGCTAGCCGCGTCAATAATGTACCCGCGGCGCCCGGCGAAAATCCCGGCCACAAGCGCGAGAGTTGCCAGCCCCACCAAGATGAACGCGACGGGCCGCCACGAGTCGCTGGCATCGTGAATGAAGCCAAAGAGCACCGGTGCGATACTGGCAAATACATACCCTACGCTTTGCGACATCCCGGACAGCCGGGCCGCTTCTCGAGGGGTTCGCGTCTTCAGGCTCACCAGCGTGAATGACATGGAGAAACAGCCGGCGGCCCCTAAGCCGATCACGATCGTAAAGAGCCCGGCGAGGTGCCCCTCGGTCAAGAGAACCCCAGTCGTCCCGATCAGAAGCATCGATGCCGCGATCGCGGCCACACCGGATTGGCTGGCTCGCCTCGTGCTCGCGAGCGGCACCAATATCGAGGCAATCGGACCGATGATCGCAAACCCGCCCACGTACGCCGCCGCGACCGTACTCGGCAGCCCGTTATCGGTCAGAATTCGCGGGAACCACGCCATGACAGTGTAGCCAATGGCAGCCTGCGCTCCGAAGAACACCGCCAACTGCCACGCCCGCGCATTCTTGAACACCGAGGGGCTCGGCTCCAGAATCCGCACCTCGTGCTTTTCGCGCTCAAACGGGAACCAAAACAGGAGCGCAAATATCCCCGGAATGGCGATGACCCCAAACGCGCCCTGCCATCCAAGCCCCAATCCATTCGCGATCGGCAACGCCAACACCGAGGCGACGCCGCCGCCAATCGACATCATTGTCGTGTAGAGCGCGGTGACGAGCCCAATGTGTTTGGGAAAGTCCTTCTGGGCGATCGTAGATAGCAGAACGTTCGGCGCCACAATCCCCAGCGCCGACACCAAAGTGCCAAGGTACAACGTAGGAATCGCGGGAATCCACCGCAATAGGCTTCCCACCACAATCAGCGCCAGCCCCACCATGATGACGCGCTCGGCACCCCAGCGGTGCGCAAACCTGGACATCAGCGGGGACATCGTGACAAACACCAGCAGCGAAATCGTGGTTACCAGGCCCACAGCGGCCGACGTCAACGAAAGCCCAGACCCGATCAGCTCGGCCAGCGGCCCAACGATTGAAAGCGGGGGCCGCAACATGAACGCGGTCGCCAAAAGAGTGACGCCCAAAACGGGTAGGCGCCAGCGATGATCCGGCGAAATCCGCCGCCGCAACATCGAGTGAGAGCTCACTTAAACCCCACCAAAACCTCTCTTCGCCCTGGAACTGAACCGACAGCGGGCCGCGCAATCCGTGCGCGGCCCCAGTCAAAGGTAGGGAGTTTGCTTGACAGTGTCAAATAAAGTTACTCCCACCACACCATGCCCGCGCGCCGAGACGGCAGTTTGCCCGCAGGCCGCCCGGGTGCGCACCACAAAAAAGTACGACGGCGATCCAAGGCTTGGATCGCCGTCGTACTTTTTATTTGTGGCTGGCTAGGCGCCTGCCCACTACTGCCCGGCTACGGGCACCGGCTCGCCGGGCTCGGTGTGCGCGATCGGCACCGGGGTCGACTTGCGGGTGAAGAACCCCGCGAACGCCACGAGCAGGCCGAGCGCGGCCGTCACATAGAACACCGTCTGGATCGCGGCCATTTGGCTACCGGTTGCGAGGCCCACGGCGCTAAAGATCGTGAACATGAGTGCCGTTCCAACCGCGCCGCCCACCTGTTGCAGGGTGGAGAGCACTGCGGAACCGTGCGAGTACAGGTTCATGCTCAGCGAGTTGAGCGCCGAGGTCATTGCCGGGGTGAAGATCAGTGAGAGCCCGAGGTTGATGAAGATGACCAATACCGCAATCATCCACGGCTCCGGGCGGTTGCCGAGATTCGCGAAAACCAGGTACCCGACCACCACCGCGAGCGCGCCGGTCACGATCAGCGGGCGCGGGCCGACACGGTCGAAGAGCCGCCCCACCCACGGCGCGGCAAGACCCATCGCCAGGCCGCCGGGGAGCAGGAGGAAGCCGGCGAGGTCGGATTCGAAGCCCAAGATCTGCAACATGTACACCGGGAGCAAGAAGATGGCGCCGAACATTGCGATCGAGGTCAGCACCATCACGGCCAAGCCGATCGTGAAGGGGCGGAAGGTGAAGACGCGAAGGTCCAGTAGCGCGTCGTCGACCTTTTGCAGCTTGAGCCGGCGGAGCGAGAACAGCACCAGACCGATCACGCCGACCGCGAGCGCGGCGATGGCAAGAGTCTTATCGGTGCCCCCGGATTCGCCGCCGAGTTGGCTGATTCCGAACACGAAGCCGCCGAAGGCCGGGACGGTGAGGAGGACGGAGATGAGATCAATCTTCTTGTCGCCGATTTCCCCGACGTTGGTCAGGTACTTCAGGCCGACCGCGAAAGCGATGACGGCCACCGGGATGACGAGGTAGAAGAGCCAACGCCAGCCGAGCGAGTTCACGATGAGCCCAGAGAAGAACGGCCCCATCGCCGGGGCCACCGAGATAACCAGGCTCAAGTTACCCATCATGGCGCCGCGCCGAGACAGCGGGACGAGCGTGAGGATGGTGGTCATGAATAGCGGCATGATCATTGCGGTTCCGCTGGCCTGCACCACGCGACCGATGATCAGCACAATGAAGTTCGGTGCGATTCCGGCAATGATGGTTCCGGCAAGGAACGCAGACATCGCGAGCGTGTACAGAGTCCTTGTGGGGACGCGTTGCAGGAGGAAGCCGGTGGTCGGGATGACGACGGCCATCGTGAGCATGAATGAGGTTGCCGCCCACTGCGCGGTGTTGACGCTAATGCCCAGATCGGGGGCGAGGCGCGGTAGCGCGATCCCGATGAGGGTCTCATTGAGGATCATCACGAACGCGGCGACGAGCAGCGAAATGATGATGGGAACTGAACCCGGTGGCAGCGCCTCTTTTGCTTGACCTGGGGCCGGGCTAGCTGCGTTTTCGGCAGACATAATTGTCCTTTGGGGAAGGTTTACGAGTGGTTGGCGAGCGCCAATGACTTTAGTCAGAGTACACGAATCATCCTGGTATTCCCAAGCGTATTCGGCTTGACCCTGGCCAAGTCAAGGAATTCGGCGACGCCTTCGTCATGAGAACGCAAAAGTTCCAAATAAACTTCCGGCGGGAGGGTGGACTGGTCCTGCATCACCTCAAATCCCTGCCTTGTGAAGAAATCGACCTCGAAAGTGAGGCAAAAAACCCGGGAGACTCCCAGAGCGCGGGCGCGGTCGAGGAGCGCCTCAACTAATTGATGTCCGACGCCGGTCCCCAACCAATTCTTGTCCGTCGCCAAGGTGCGAATTTCAGCGAGATCTTCCCACATGACGTGCAACGCACCGCAGCCGACAACCTGCTCGGTTTGCGGGTCTTCGGCGAGCAGGAACTCTTGGACGCCTTCGAAGTAGTTGACGGTTTCCTTGGGCATCAGGATGCGCTCGTCGACGAGTGGGTCAACGATTTCGCGGATGCGGGTGACGTCTTGGGTGGTTGCCGGTCGGATGCGGTAATGGGGCACGCTTCTTAACCTACCCCTCATCTATGTAGCGCGACACGCCGAGGAAACCGGCGTTTCCTCGGCGTGTCGCGCTACATAGACGGAAGGGGTTAGAGGCCGAGGTCCTCCGGGAGCGGCACGTCTTGGCCCAGAACATGACGTCCCATGAAGTTCTCGACGACGCCGTACCAGATGCGGGCGTTCTGCGGCGTCAAGATCCAGTGATTCTCGTCCGGGAAATACAAGAAGCGGTGCGGGGTTTCACCGTTCTCATCCATGGCGAGCTTGGACTCACGGATCAGATCGAACCAGAGCTGGTTGCCCTCGGAGATCGGAACGCGGAAGTCCTTAGCCCCGTGGATGACCAACATCGGCGTGTTAATGTTCGCGACGTGGCGGTTCGGCCCCCACTTTTCGATGCGCTCCGGCGTGAACTCGCGCCGCCAGTAATAACCCACATCTGCGGTGGCATGTTTCGTGGCGGGCTCCCATACGCTCGCGTGAGAGACGATTCCGGCGAAACGATCCGTGTGACCGGCAACCCAGTTCGCCATGTAACCGCCGTAGGAGCCGCCCATCAGGCCGATACGTGTTTCGTCGATGTCCGCGCGCTCCAGCGCCGCATCGGTTGCGGCCATAATGTCGGTGTACGGGTTTCCACCCCACTGACCGAAACCGCGATCGACCATCTTCTGCCCGTAACCGGTAGAGAACGCCGGATCCGGCAAGAGAACGGCATACCCGCGCGCCGCCATGATCCACGGATTCCAGCGCCAGGACCAGTTGTTCCAGGACCCCAACGGACCGCCGTGCGCCCAAACCAACAGTGGTGCCGGGTCGTTTGCGCTCGCGCTCGAGGGGAGCACAAGATAACTGGAGATTTGCGTGTTGTCTTGGGCCGCCGTCGTAATTCTCTCCAAGGTGCCCGGAATTTCCGGGCGCGGTGCGGGCTGGTTGAGGACGGTGACGGCGCTGGTGCTGGCGTCGACGCGGACGGCTTCGGCGGGGAATTCGTAGCTGGAGCGCAGCGCGTAGAGGGTGCCGCCGTCCGGGCTGATGCGCACGTCGGTGAAGACGTGGGGTTCGCTGGTGAGGCGGCGGACCTCTTGGGTGGCGAGGTCGATCGCGAAGATGGGGGTGGCGCCGTCTTCGTCCGCGGTGACGTAAAGCGTGCTGCCGTCCGGGGAGAATGCGGCGGGCCAGCCCCAGCGGTCCCAGTCCTCGGCGAGAGTGCGTGTTTGTCCGCTTTCGATGTCGAGAAGGCCGAGTTGGCTGCTCGGGGAGGTGTCCTTGTCGGGGGTGCGCTCGAAGGTGATCGCGAGGGTGGCCCCGTCCGGGCTGAAGAGCGCGGGGCTCATTTCCCAGCCTTCGCGGGAGTTCTCGATGCGGCGGACGTTGCCGGTGGCGACGTCGATCAGGGCGAGGTCGGTGAAGCCTTCGGCGCGCGCCGTGACGCGGTTGAGTGCGGTCGCGATGGTGGTGCCGTCGGGGCTGAGTACGGGGGTGGCGAAGAGGAGTTCGTTGGCGAAGTGGGTGATGCGGCGGAGTTCCTTAGGCGCCACCGTGTCTACGGTGATGGAGCGGGGTTTGTCGGCGTTCTGAGCGGTGGCTGGCGCGCTGACCGGCGCGGTGGCTGCGCTAACAGGATTGTCACCTACAACGCCCGCGCCCTGGTCCCCGGCTTCCTTCGCCGCCTCCTCGCCAGATTCACCAGCAGGTTCGCCCTCGCCCTCATCGACGAGTTGGAAGTACTGGGTCTGTCCAGGGCCAAGGTCATGGTCCCAGAAGCGAACCGGGTAGCTGGAATGCAAAACGCCGGAGACTTTGCGGTCTTTGCGTTGTTTGCGCAGATCCGCGTCTTCTTTCTCATTCGCCGCGCCGGGGAACACCTGGGCGGCAATGATCGTCACGTCGGCATCCTTGGCGCAGGAGACCGAGCCGAGTCCGCCGAGCCGGGCTAATACAACACGGGCTTCGCCGCCGGCGGCTGGAATCTGCCAAAGCGCGCCAGATTCTTCATCCTTGCCGGTCTCGGGGTTTTGCCGGCTGGAGGAGAAGTACAGATCGCCATTGGATGAGAAGACAGGGGCGGATTCGCCGTTTTGGTGCCGGGTAATGCGCCGCGCTGGAGCTTGTCCGGTGGGGTCGATTTCCCAGAGGGCGCTCGTGTACTTGGTGCGGTCTTCGCTGAGCGTGGCGAGGGTCGCGATCAGGCGGGAACCGTCCGGGCTGAGCGCCAGTCCTCCTAGGCGGGGTAGCGCAATGTATTCTTCAAGGTCGTGAAAGGGTGTGGCGGAAGTCATAGTTTCCACCCTATCCACCGCAAATTTCATGGCCAAACTGACGTTTCATGCCCTCCAATAGCCATGAAACGTCCGGGAGGCCATGAAATTTGCCGAGGGGAAAGGGGAGGGCGCCCGACCATTTGGCCGAGCGCCCTCCCCTTATTACAGCGTGGGAATCCCGGTACTAGCTACCGCTCCCGGTGGCCGCCGTGATCGCGGTGGCAGCTTCCTCCAGCGAGGGCTGTCCGTCGCGACCTTCGAAGGTGAACTTCGCATCCGGGCCGTCACCGTCAACATCCACGTAGATGCGCTGACCGGCTAGCAGTTCGCCGAAGAGGATCTTCTCGGAGAGTTGGTCCTCGATCTCGCGCTGGATGGTGCGGCGCAACGGGCGGGCACCCATGGTCGGGTCATAACCGCGAGTTGCAAGCAGAGTCTTGGCGGCCGGGGTCAGCTCGATGCTCATGCCCTTGTCCGCAAGGCGTGCGTCCAGTCGAGTCACGAACAGGTCCACGATCTCGATGATCTCGTCCTGGGTGAGCTGCGGGAAGACCACCACGTCATCGACACGGTTGAGGAACTCGGGGCGGAAGTGCTGCTTGAGCTCATCCTGCACGCGAGCCTTCATGCGCTCGTAGTTGGTGGTCGTGTCCGTGCCGGACTGGAATCCGGTCAACACACCCTTGGAAATATCGCGGGTTCCAAGGTTGGTGGTCATGATGATCACCGTGTTCTTGAAGTCCACCACGCGTCCTTGGCTATCGGTCAAACGGCCGTCTTCCAGGATCTGCAACAGCGAGTTGAACAGATCGGCGTGCGCCTTTTCCACCTCGTCGAAGAGCACCACCGAGAACGGACGGCGACGCACCTTCTCGGTGAGCTGACCGCCCTCTTCATAGCCGACGTAGCCTGGAGGGGCACCGAAGAGTCGAGAAACTGTGTGCTTTTCGGCGTACTCAGACATGTCCAGGGTGATCAGCGCGTCCTCTTCACCGAATAGGAACTCGGCGAGCGCCTTGGCCAGCTCGGTCTTTCCGACACCGGTGGGGCCGGCGAAGATGAACGAACCGCCGGGGCGCTTCGGGTCCTTCAGACCCGCACGGGTGCGGCGGATCGCCTGTGAAATCGCCTTGATCGCATCATTCTGGCCGACAACCCGCTTGTGCAGTTCGTCTTCCATCTTGAGCAGACGGCTGGACTCTTCCTCGGTGAGCTTGAAGACCGGGATGCCGGTGGACTTGGCAAGCACCTCGGCGACGAGTTCCTCATCAACCTCGGCAATCTCATCCATTCCGCCGGACTTCCAGGAGCGTTCCTTGTCGGCGCGCTCCTCGTGAAGCTTGTTCTCCTTGTCGCGCAGCGAGGCGGCGGCCTCATAATCCTGCGAGTCGATGGCGGCTTCCTTCTCCAGCTTCACCTGGGCAATGCGCTCATCGATTTCCTTGAGCTCCGGCGGCGCGGTCATCCGGCGAATGCGCAGACGCGCCCCTGCCTCATCGATCAGGTCGATGGCCTTATCCGGCAAGAACCGGTCCGAAATGTAACGCTCGGCAAGGGTCGCCGCGGACGCCAAAGCGCCATCAGTAATGGACACGCGGTGGTGCGCCTCATACCGGTCGCGCAGGCCCTTCAGGATCTCTATCGCATGCGCCACCGAAGGCTCTTGCACCTGAATCGGCTGGAAACGGCGCTCCAGCGCGGCATCCTTTTCAATGTGCTTACGGTACTCGTCCAACGTGGTGGCACCAATGGTCTGCAGTTCGCCGCGGGCCAGCATCGGCTTCAAGATGGACGCGGCATCGATGGCGCCCTCGGCGGCACCGGCACCAACCAGGGTGTGAATCTCGTCAATGAACAGGATGATGTCCCCGCGGGTGCGGATCTCCTTCAACACCTTCTTCAAGCGCTCTTCAAAGTCGCCGCGGTACCGCGAACCGGCAACCAGCGACCCCAAATCCAGGGTGTACAGCTGCTTGTCCTTAATGGTCTCTGGCACATCCTGGCGCACAATCGCCTGCGCCAAACCTTCCACCACGGCAGTCTTGCCGACACCGGGCTCACCGATCAGAACCGGGTTGTTCTTGGTACGGCGAGAAAGGACCTGCATGACGCGTTCCATCTCATTCTCGCGGCCAATGACCGGATCCAGCTTGCCTTCGCGGGCGGCCTGGGTCAGGTTGCGGCCAAACTGGTCCAGCACCGCAGAACCGGCGGGCGTACCCTCGGCTTGCCCCTGCCCCACGCCGGCACCCGCGGGCTCCTTGCCCTGGTAACCGGAAATCAGCTGGATGACCTGGTTGCGCACACGCGTCAGGTCCGCGCCGAGCTTGACCAGCACCTGCGCGGCAACACCCTCGCCCTCGCGAATCAGGCCAAGCAGAATGTGCTCGGTACCAATGTAGGTGTGGTTGAGCTGCAGCGCCTCGCGCAGCGAGTACTCCAAAACTTTCTTGGCGCGCGGGGTGAACGGGATGTGGCCGCTCGGAGCCTGCTGCCCCTGGCCAATGATCTCCTGCACCTGATCCCGCACGGCCTGCAAGGACACGCCCAGCGCCTCAAGGGCCTTGGAAGCGACGCCCTCACCCTCATGAATGAGGCCGAGCAAAATGTGTTCGGTGCCAATGTAATTGTGGTTGAGCATGCGCGCCTCGTCCTGGGCGAGCACAACGACCCTGCGGGCACGATCTGTAAATCTCTCAAACATGAGACACACTCCTTGCGTTGTTAGTTCGATGCTACGCGCGCGCTCTGACACTTGTCCGCCCTGTTCACCACCGGCATATCGTGCTAGCGCCCGCACGTCGCATCCGCGTATCTAAGGGGTCTCAACGGGCACTGACGCCGACCGATTCCCGCGCTCGCTGTCAGCGCAACTCGCCCCCGCGTTTCACATCCCCTTACCGCATTTCACGAGCCGTATGCGGCTCAATTTTTGCGGCACGGGGATGCGAAACGCGGGGGAAAGAAGTACGACGGCGATGCGCGCCTCAGCCGCGCGCCCCGCCGTCGTGCTTTGCTCACCGGGGCAAAGGTGGGTGCCGGGCGGCTATTTTTTGCGGGCCACCAGTTCGCCGGTGTTTTGCGCCGTGCGGATCGAGGCGACCACGAATTCCATGCCCATACGGATGAAGATGATGTAGACGAGCGCGACGATCGGCCCAATGATGAGCGCGATAAAACCGAATCCGATATTCATGCTGAAGGCGCTGATGGTGAAGAACAGCCACGTCAGACCGATTAAACCGATTGCAATGGCGTACACGATTCCGGTGATTTCCGGGGTGATGAACTTGCGGAATTTGAAGTCGAACAGTTTGCGGAAGAACCCGCCCGCTTCATTGGCGACCTGGTCCGCGCTCGGGAAGTTGTACGGGTTGTTGCCCGGGTTGTTGCCTGCGCCGGGGCGGTCTTCGGGTGGTGGTGGAATGTTGCTCATGTGTGAGTCCCCATATTCTCAAGCGGTCACGCTGGCTCGGTGACCTGGTGCCATTCAGCCTATCCCCCCTCGTTCCCGCGTTCCCGCGTTTCGCATCCCCGCACCGCGTTTCAAGACCCGTATACAGGGATGAAATTGCGGTACGGGGATGCGAAACGCGCTCGCTGGCGGCCGGGCCGGACTAGCTCGGTCAGCCGATCATGCCCCAAATGAGGAGTGTTGCGGCGAAGACGATGCCGGAGACGATCATGGTGGCGACGGTGTAGCCCAGGATGTCGCGCATTTTGAGGCCCGCGATCGCCAGTAGCGGGAGCGCCCAGAATGGCTGGATCATGTTGGTCCACTGATCGCCATAGGCAACGGCCATGATCGCGATGCTGGGGTCTACGCCGAGGCGGTTGGCGGCGTCCAGCATGATGGGAGCCTGCACCGCGAATTGGCCGCCGCCGGAAGGGACAAAAAAGTTGACGAGCCCGGCAGAAAGGAGCGCGAAGACGCCGAAGGTGACGGGGTTGGAGATGCTGACGAAGAAGTCGGAGAAGAGCGCGATAAGGCCGGTTCCGGTCATGATGCCTAAGATTCCGGCGTACAGCGGGAATTGCAGCAGGATCTCGCCGACGTTGCTTGCCGCGCCTTTGGTGAGGGCAATGAGTTCGAAGGGGCTTTTGACCAGGAGCAGGATGAGAGCGAGGAAGCTCCAGTTCACGATGTCGAGGGTGAGCGTGCCGCCGCTGGCAAAGTGAATGATGAGGTACGCCACGAGCAGTAGCCCGAGAGCGAGCGTGAGAATGCGGCTCGCGTCGACGCGGTCGGCCGGTGTCTCGATGGTGTCTTTGCTGCCCGTATCCTCGGCGAGGTTGACCTGCAGCTCCTTGATGGTTGCGGTGTTGCGCGGTGCCATGAAGTAAACCAGCAGGCTGATCGCAATGATGGTGACGAGCGCCGCGATCATGTTGATGGGAGAAAACGTGGTCTGGGTGATGGGGATGGTGGTGCCCAGTTGTTTGGCGATGAAGCTGTCGGGGGTTGCCGCGGTGAGCGGACCGGAGCCGGAGTAACCCATGTGCCAGACCACGAAACCGGAGAACGCGGAAGCGACCAGTAGCGGAAAGTGCACGGGAATGCCTTTGGCCCGGAAGCTGGCCGCAATCTCCTTGGCGAGCAGTGCCCCGACCACGAGCCCGAGCCCCCAGGTAATCAGGCTGGCAATCGATGACACCACGACTACAAACACGTAAGCGCCACGTGCTGTTTTGGGCACAGCGGCGAGGCGTTGGAGCAACTTGCGGACAGGACCGGTGTTGGCGAGGATGTGCCCGAGGAGCAGAATCAGCGCCATTTGGGTGGTGAAGGCGAGGAGGCCGGAAAGCCCATCGCCCCAGCTTTGGATAATGAGAACCGGACCGGAGCCGGTCATGAAGAGCGCCGCAAGCGCCACAATAAATGTCAAAACGATTGCAAAGACTAGGGCACTGGGGATAAACCGTTCGACCAGGGTATTGACCGGTCGCATGACGCGCGCGAATCCGCGCTCGCTTACGTGTGTTTTGGACACCGTGTACACCTCATCGTGTGGAGATCCGTGGATGGTTTCGGACGCGCAGGACGGCGGAAGCGCCTCCGGAACTCATCCTAATTTGCACACTCAATATCGACTGTGCAGATAATGCACGCTTTAACGGCGTGTCGCGTGCGTGTTCTGCACAGTCGAATTGGAGTGGGGTGGGAAATTGGCGGCCAAAAGTGGTAGCTAAAACCGGTTTAGTCGCCTAGGGTTAGATGAGTTGACACTTCTCAATGACTCTTGGGGTGGGCACCGGTGAAAAGCACGACGGCGAGTGGCTGGCTTACACGAGGCCGCGAAAGCTTGGCCGCGGGGTTGCGCATGTTGAAATTCCAGTGGACAGCCTCTCCTGTTGCTTTCGTGGTTTCACAAATCGGCAACATTCTCCGACAAGCGTTCCAGCGACTATTAGTGATCGCGACGGGCATCACCATTGACGGCCTCGTCCGTGCACCGGATAGCGGGCCCGGCGCCTTTACGCTGGGAATCATACTGATAGCCGTGGTGCTCTTTATCGATCCCGTGACAAAACAGCTTTCCGAAATTGCCGTCCAGAAGCTCAAGACCAATACCACTACCCTGTCCAATGTCTCACTTGCCGAACTGGCGTTGGCGGACCCCACGCTTCACGCCATCAGCGAGCCGCAGCGGTCCGCCAAGTGGAAGCGGCTCAACACCAAACTCAACGACTGGATGTGGCTCTACTGGAGCGACGCAAACCTGGACAACCTTGCAACGCGATTCGGCGCTCTGCTCTCCTTCGCCATTGTCGCCACCTGGAACATTTGGATCGCACTGCTCCTATCCCTAGGGCACATCATTTCCTCGCGCGTAGCGGGAAGCTGGAACGACCTCGTCTTTCAAGAATTCGACGCCGCCCCCGGATCGGACCTGTACCGAGCCGAGTTCCTGCGCAAAAAGCTGATGAACGCCGAGAACGCGAAGGAGGTGCGGCTGTTCGGCTGGACGCCGTGGTTCTTGGCGGACTTTCGCCGTCTTTGGGAGAACTCGCTCGCCAACATCTGGCCATCCCGCAAACAGATGTCCAAGCGCGCCTTGGCTTCCGGCGCGATCCAAATCCTTACCCACAGCGTCGCCGTTGCCGTGCTCATTCTTAACATCCGAGACGGGATCGTTTCTGCGGGCCAGGTCCTTACCATTTTCGGAACCCTCGCCTCCTTGGGCGGACTTGGATACTTGGGCTTTCCACAAACGGTGGCAAAGTCTAACGCCGAAATCGTGACCGACCTTGTTAGCGAGCGCACGGAAGCGGGTCTAGATCCAGTGGCACGCGTCCGGGATCTCAAAACGGAGGCGGGCATTAGCCGTCGAAGCGTAACAGCTACCAAGCCCGTCAACGTCACTATCCGTAATCTCACTTTTGGATATCCGGGCCGTGCGCCCATCTTTCACAACCTCAACCTGGACATCCCGGCGGGCCAATCGGTCGCGATCGTCGGCGTCAACGGTGCCGGGAAATCCACGCTCATTAAGCTTCTATGCGGGCTCTACTTACCGACATCCGGCTCCATCTCGCTCAACGGAAAGGCACCGCTGGACGCCCGAGGTGATATCGCCGTCGTATTTCAAGAATTTGAACACTATCACCGCACGCTCGCGGAAAATATTGCCGTGGGCGCCTTTGGCGCCGAGGTGCCGCAGGAGGTCCTCGACCGGGTGCTCGAGCAAGCGCGCGGCACCGGCCTGCTCACCGAAGAGCGCGGCTGGGACACCATGTTGAGCGCAGAGTATGACGGCGGTACCGACCTTTCCGGCGGACAGTGGCAGCGAGTAGCGCTCGCCAGGGCATTCACCTCGCTCGCGTCGGGTGCGGGGTTGCTCATCCTGGACGAGCCGACCTCCGCACTGGATGTGCGGGCGGAAAAGGAGCTGTTTGACGATTTTCTCTCGGTCACCAAGGGGGCGACCACCATCCTGGTCACGCACCGGCTCGCCGCCGTGCGACGCGCGGAACGCATCATTGTGATTGAGGACGGACGCGTTGTCGCGGACGCCTCGCATGAGGAACATATGCGTAATGGCGGGCTCTATGCAGACATGTTTCGATTGCAGGCCTCCCGTTATGTCGATGCGGAGGAGGCACAGTGAAGACCTTGCGCAACCTCTGGTTCCTCGGCAAAATCTCCTGGAAAGCGAACCCCTGGGCCACCATCCTCGCGATCATTTCGTTGCCGGTCTCTCTCCTTGGTTCACTGCAGAGTGTGGCAGTGGGCATGCTTGTTGCCGGGGCGCTGTCGGTTAATGTCACCCTGATGGTGGTTTCGGGAGCGATCCTGGTGTTTTCCATGTGCGCAGGCCCCGTGCTGGAGTTGTTGCGCGCCGAGGCGATGACCAAGCAGCGTGAACGGCTCGCGCTGGAATTTGATGAGCGGGTTGGCAAGCTGTACGGATCTCTTCCGACGATTAACCACCTAGTCGATAAGGAACTGCTCGACAAGGTGGAAAACCTGCGGACAAATCAGTCCGCGCTGGGGCAGGCATGGATCAGCGTGATTGGCGGACTGCAGTCGATTGTGACGGTGGTCGGTGTGCTCGTGGTCGCATTTTCGATTGACTGGCGCCTCTCCCTGATCGCCCTGGCATCCACCATCAATCTCGTGGGACCGATCTTTTTCAAGCGGTGGGATGATAAGGCGGACAAGCTCTCCGCCCCGGCGGGCCGGGCAACCCGGCATCTGATGGACCTGTCCACCGACGTTCGGCACGGCGCCGAACTCCGAGTGTTCGACATGCGGCCGGACATCATGCGCAGGCTCTTCCGGCATTCGCGTGAACGCGCCATCCCCCGGTACCACGCACAGCTCAAGCGGGGCGCATTTGCAACCATCGAGGCGATCATCATCGGCGTTGTCGCGATTTGGGTGTTGTACTCGATGGGGCAGGACGTCATCGGTGGGAAGCTTGGGGTTCCGCAAATGGCGGCGGCGCTGGCGCTTCTGACCCAATTGACCTGGCTCGCCGGACAGGCCGGCTGGATGATCGCGTTCTTTGTGCGGTCCTTGCAGATCGTGAACTTCTACATGGTGCTAGAGGACTACGCCGAGGACGTGCGCAGTGCCCACTCGGGCACTCGGGCGGCGCCGTCGACGCTGCAAACCGGCATCGACCTGCGCGGCGTGAACTTCACCTATCCCGGTGCGGACTCCCCCACTCTAAAGGACGTCAATCTGTCCCTTCCCGCGGGCGCCGTGGTTGCCGTGGTCGGAGAAAACGGCTCCGGCAAAACCACCCTGGTGAACACCGTGGTGGGGCTCTACAACCGGGACGCGGATGACGTGTTCATCGACGGGGTTCCTGCCAGTGAATTCAACGTCGAGTCACTGCGCGAGGCAATGACCGGATCTTTCCAGGATCACGCGAGGTTGGAGTTTGCGGCCAAGGATGAAATTGGGTCCGGGCATTTACAGACCAGGGAGAACTTAGTGGCAGTGGGCACGGCCGCTGATCGAGCCGGTGCTACCACAGTGTTAGAGTCCCTCCCCTCGGGCGCAGAGACCCAGCTCGGCACCCAGTGGCCAAACGGGCAGGACCTGTCCGGCGGACAGTGGCAACGCCTGTCCCTGGCCCGCGGTTTTATGCGCACCACCCCGCTGGTCACCATCTTGGACGAGCCAACCTCCGCTCTCGACGCCTCCGCAGAACATGACCTCTTTGACCGTTACATCCGCGCGGCCAATGACTCCCGCGCCCGCGGCGGCATCACCATCTTGGTCACACACCGCTTCTCTACCGTGCGCCAAGCGGACCTCGTGGTGGTCATGCGCGGCGGCGAGGTGTTTGAGGTCGGCACCCATGCTGAGCTCATGGCCAAGAACGGCTATTACGCAGAAATGTATGAGCTCCAAGCCGGCGGCTACCGCTAGCTTTAACGCGTTTCACATCCCCGTACCGCATCCGCATCCCCTTATACGGGGATGAAAATGCGGTACGGGGATGTGAAACGGGGAGAGGGTACGCGCTAGGCGTTGTTGGACTTAGCCTTGCGGTACGCCTCAATAATGTCCGCGCGAATACGGCCGCGCTCATTCACCGGGTAGCCATTTTCTTTGGCCCATTCGCGAATGATTGCCGTCTCGCGGTTGCGCTGCGCAGCTGCGGCAGAGCCGGGCGTACGCGGACGACCGACACGGCTGCTCACCTTACGCGCAACCTCAACATACGGTTCTAACAGTTTCCGAAACTTATCTGCGTTTGCCGTTGACAGGTCAATCTCGTATTGATTGCCCGCCAGTCCAAACTGGACGGTTTCATCGGCGTCGCCGCCGTTAAAGTCATCCACCAGGACGACATTAATTTTTTGTGCCATTCCCATGCACCCCTTTAGTAGGCAGAATTCAGTGAAGTGCTACTAAAACAGTATGTCGCAAGAAATCCGTCCTGGTCAAAAGAATTCTTCTAATTGGGATCGATTTTGCCCTCGGCGATCAGCTTGGCGCGCACTTCGGCTTCCGCTTTCGCCTGTGCGCGCCGCTCCGATTTGTCGGCATTGAATATGGCACGCAGGGCTAGGTAGAAAACAAAGCCAACGACAGTCGAGGGGAGCAATACCCACAACACGTCAATTACTGGTTGCATTATTTGTCCTTCGGCGCTTCTGGCTTCAGCATGGGAAACAGTATGGACTCGCGGATCCCCGCGGACGTGAAGAGCATGACGAGGCGGTCGATTCCCAGGCCGATCCCGCCCATCGGCGGCGCGCCAAATTCCAGCGCCCGCAAGAAATCTTCATCCAACTGCATGGCCTCGGCATCCCCGCCGGCGGCACGCAAAGACTGCTCGGTCAGTCGTTCGCGTTGGATCACCGGATCAATGAGTTCGGAGAACGCAGTCCCGCGCTCCATACCGCCAATGATGAGATCCCACGCTTCAATCAGCCCGGGTTCGCTGCGATGCGGACGTGCCAGCGGTTGTGCAGACGGCGGGTAGTCATAAACAAAGGTCGGTTGCAAGAGCTTTGGCTCCACGATTTCACCAAAGAGCTCTACCACGAGCTTTTCCGCGTCCCACGCAGGATCCACCTTGACCTGGAACTTCTCCGCAATTTCGCGCAACTGCGCTGCCGGGGTTTCGGGCGTTACCTCCACACCCACGGCCTCGGAGAGGCCCGGATACACTCCCAGCCAGCGCCATTCGCCATCCAGGTCAATGATCCCCGCTTCGGTCTCGATCTGGCGGCTACCCACCAGATCCGCCGCGCTCAGAATGATTTCTTTCATTCGCTCCGCCATCACAAACTGATCGGCGTACGCTTCATAACACTCGAGCATGGTGAATTCGGGGCTGTGCGTGGAATCAACGCCCTCATTACGGAATATACGGCCAATCTCATATACCCGGTCAATTCCACCGACCACCGCGCGCTTGAGATACAGTTCCAGCGCGATTCGAAGCGTCATGCGCTGATCAAATGCATTGACGTGCGTCTCAAAGGGCCGGGCAGCCGCGCCACCGTGAATCAATTGCAAAATGGGTGTCTCTACCTCGACATAGCCATATTTGTGCAATGTGTCCCGGACGGATTGGGTAATTGCGGCGCGGGTTCGGACCATTTCGCGGGCTTCTTCACGGACCATGAGGTCGACGTAGCGCTGCCGAATCCGGTTTTCGTCGCTGAGATCGGCGTGCAAAACGGGCAACGGGCGCAACGCCTTGGACGCCATTTCCCACTTGTCTGCCATGACCGAGAGCTCGCCGCGCTTAGAGCTAATCACCCGGCCGGACACGAAAACGTGGTCGCCCAAATCGACGAGCGCCTTCCAATCGGCCAAGGATTCTTCACCGACCACGGCCTGGGACAGCATGACCTGCAGCCGCGCTCCGCTACCCTCTTGCAAAGTGGCGAACGCCAGCTTGCCGGAGTTACGCATAAACACGATGCGCCCCGCGACACCCACCACGGTTTCGGTCTCTTCGCCGGGCTCAAGATCGGGGAATTCAAAACGCACCTCCGCCAGGGTGTGCGTGCGCGGGACCCCAACCGGGTACGCCTCGCGTCCACGCTCCAAAAGAGCCGCGCGCTTGGCTTTGCGCACCTCTACCTGGTCATGGGTATCGATCGGGGACTCGGCTTCAGGGGATTTGGTCGTCACGGGCGTTAATTCTACGTTCTCGCCCCGTCGCGCCCACAATCGCGCACCGCAAAATACAGACAGTTCACAGGATCACGTTGTCAATCAGCCGAACCGAACCCACCCTTGCCGCCACCACGAGCAACCGTTCCGCGGATTCCGCGTCCACCCGCTCCGCATTGCCCGCCTCGCCAACCGGGGCGAGAGTCAGCGCGTCCACCAACTCCAAGTAATCCAATTCCACCCCGGGCGCCGCCGCCAACTGCTCGCGCAGGCCGCCCACATCAAGCGGCTCCCCTGCCTCAACCCGGCGCCGAGCCTCGCGCAGAGTCGCCGAAAGCGCAAGCGCATTCTCGCGATCCTGCGCATCCAAGAACCGATTCCGCGAAGACATCGCCAGCCCATCGGATTCACGCACGGTGGGCACCGGCACAATATCGACCGGAAAGTTCAGCTCACGCACCATCAGCCGAATCAACGCCAACTGTTGCGCATCCTTCTGCCCAAAAAACGCCTTGTACCCCACGGGTTCGGCAACCCCGCCAAACGGCGGCGCTCCCAGATGCAAGAGCTTCGTCACCACGGTCAGCACCCCGTCGAAGTGCCCAGGCCGCGATGCGCCCTCCAACACGGACGCAAGCGGACCCGCCTGCACACTCACCGCAGGCAGCCCGTTGGGGTACACCTCCTCGACGGACGGCGCGAACACCACATCCACGCCAGCCTCCCCCAACAACCGCAGGTCCTCATCCAGCGTCTTGGGATACCGTTCCAAATCCGTGGGATCGCCAAACTGTAGCGGGTTCACAAAAATCGTCGCGACCACCACATCGCACTGCTCACGCGCCGCGCGCATGAGCGCGACGTGACCGGCGTGCAGGGCTCCCATGGTCGGCACCAGTCCCAGCGTCAGCTGATGTCCGACGGCGTTGCCCACCTGCCTGCCTCGGGCCGCCAAGAGCTGGTGCTTGGCAGCAGTAAATTCGGCAACTGTGGTGGTCAGCAAGGGTTCAGTTCTCGTCACGCTTTAGTGCCTCTCGTAGGGATGTCGCGACCTCCGGGGAGAGCTTCCCGCGGCGCAGGGCGCGATCAATGGTGGCGCCAGAGAGGTGGCGGTAGCTTTCGGGGACATCAGTCGCCTCACCGCGGGCGGCTAGCTCGTCCAAGGCGCGCACATGTTCGCGAACCGTACTCACGTCCCCGCGCGCAACCGGTCCGGTGAGCGCCGACTCTCCCGTGCTCAGCGCATTGTCCAGTGTGGAGCGCAAGAGCGGGCCAAGCATTCGTGCCGGATCGCTGACACCGATACTGCGCAACAGCGAGGCGGACTGGCCAACAAGAGTCACCAAATGATTGGACCCGTGGGCCAAGGCGGCGTGATAGATCGGGCGGTCTGCTTCGGCGATGACCACCGGCTCGCCGCCCATCTCCACTGCGAGCGCCTGGGCGATCGGAAGCACCTCCAGTTCTCCGCTGACACCGAAAACCGTGTCGGTCAGGCGGGACAGGTCAAGCTCGGTACCGGTGAACGTCATTGCCGGGTGAATAGCCACCGTCAACGCACCCTGGCTCGCTGCCGGTTCCAGTATTTTGGCGCCGTATCGACCCGAGGTGTGCACCACGATTTGGCCCTCGTGCCAGGCACGAGCTCCGCTCAACGAGCCGATCAACGGCTCCAGTTGGTCATCGGGAACGGCGAGCAATACCAGCTCTGAGCGGTCGACAACGGTCGCCAGGTCCGCCACGGGCACCCCTGGCAAGAGGTCGCGGACCCGGTCGCGGGACTCCTCGGACCGCGCCGTCGCCGCAATCACGGCGTGTCCGGCGGCACGTAACGCGGCGCCGAGAACGGCACCCACCTTTCCTGCACCCACGATCCCTACACCGAGGCGCACCGGTTCCATCTCACTCAACGCTCGTGTCCTTATTGTCCGCAGTTGCCGCAGTTGCCGCCGCGTCTTCGCGTTGTGCACGTGCTACTTGTTGCAGCTCGCGCATCCAGGCGGCCGGTTCCACACGGCGCCGGGACGCGGTGGCGGCATCGATTTCGTCAATGAAGAGCCGCTCGCCCACGGCAAGATCGGCCTGAATGACCGCGGGAGAGACCGGGCCGTCGGTGGTTTGCACACGCAAGGTCAGGACATCGAACTTTCGCGATAGCGGTCCGCGATGAGTGGTCACCGATTGCACCTTCTGGTGCGGGACGATATCGACATTGCGCAAAGCCCTGCCACGACGGGTGACCAGCAGACGATCCGTGCTGGCAAATCCGTTGCGCCGCCACCCCAGCGGCGAAATGAAACGTACTCGGCGCGGCGAGGTGGTGTAACCATCGGTGGACGGAGAACCGTCTTTCGGGGCCAGCCCGTGAATGCCGTTGCGCAATAGCGTATCTGCACCGCCTGGCCCAAGGTTAGAGCCCGGATCTTGAATCACCAGATTCATGATCTGCAACACCTGATCCCAGCTTCCTACCGGAAGCAGAACCGTGCGAACCGTCTTAGCGCCCTCCCCCGAGGAGGAGCTACCCGCACCATAACCTGCGACATTCATGCTCATCTGGTAGAGGCCGCCGTTCTTGCGCTCGACGAACCGCCATAGAAATGGCTGGGTAATCTTGACCGCTTGAATTCGCCCGGGCGGTACGGTCTGTGCGCGCGTATCGAGAAGGCCCGCTCGGAGCCGAAGCCCGTCCGGGCTCTTTGCGACGCTGAAGTTATAGGAACTGGCAAACGCGCCCCACGCGGCCGCAACCATGCCGACCAGCGCAATGATGAAGGAAAATAGCGTCCACACAGGCACCACTTGCGCGAAGATAAGAACCGCAAACACCAGCACACCGACCACAATGAGCAGCACGCTGGAATTGAGCAAGGACGCGATCAGAGTCCGCTTGGGGGGCACCTGGAGGACCGGAATCTCGGGGGCTTCCGGGATTTGGCGAGTATCGCCGTCGTTCATCTCGATACCGGATGCGCGGCCAAGGATGGTGGCGCGCAATTGCCGGGCGTCGTCCACGCCAAGGTAGGCCAAGCGGACCGCGGATTCGCCCGCATCCGCAACCTCAAACTTCAATTCGGCCAGGCCGAAGAGCCGGGCCAGGAGCGGCTGGGAAATGTCCACGGCCTGCACCTTGTCCAGACGCGCCTGCCGATTTTGCTTGAAAATGACGCCGCTTTTGGTGCGTACGTGCTCGCCGGTGACCTGGTAGAGCGTGACGCGCCAGGCGATGAGAAAGTACACCACGATCACGATCGCGCCGCCGCCCATGATCAGCAGCGGAACCAGGACATCGCCGCGACCGCCGCGCGCACCCGGGGCGCCGAACATGCCCGCCGCACCGCGCTCGAGGATCGGCCGGCCGACCGCCACGACCAGGATGACGAACACAAACCACCCGCGCACCAGCGGAGATACGAGGTGGACGCGGTGCCAGGCGCCGTCGGCGAGATTCCTTTCGGTATTCTCTGGGCGTGCCGGTGCGCTCATATGCCCGCCAAGAGCGCTTCGCCGCGGGCGGAGAGCTGTTCGCGCAAGCGTTCGGCCTCGGCGGCGGGAAGGCCCGGAATGTTCGCGTTCGTCGCAGAGGACGCGGTGTGCAGCTTCACCGTTGCCAGGCCGAAAGCGCGCAAAATGGGGCCGACCTGCACGTCGACAAACTGCATGCGGCCATAGGGCACCACGACCATGCGCTCAAAAATCACTCCGCTCTTGACGAGGAGATCCTCGTTGCGTTCGGCGTAACCTATGGCCTTGACTTGGCGCGGGATGAGGAAGAGCGGAATCAAGATCATGAGCGCCGCAAAGACCGCGAGGATGATGCCAAGCCAGAGTGGGAAGCCGCGCCACGGTCCGGCCGCGCGCAATACCAAGGGGGCGAAGCCGATCACAGCCCACACGAGTGAGCCGATAGCCCAACCGATGTAGCGCACTTGGAGGTACTTCGGCGAGACGGGCTGCCAGGCAATATCCGGGCCGGGCGCGGCGCCGGGTGTGCCTTGCGCGGGCCGGTTCGGCACGGGCTGGTTCGGCGCAGGCTGCGGCACGGGCTGGTTCGGCGTGGGCTGTGGCGGGCGCGGCGCACTCATCTCAGGCGTATTCTCCATGGTCTTCCGTTCCCCGTTCTGCCCCATCGGTGTCTTGCGGCGGGATTTTGCAAAAGTTTTCCACGATGTAGCCGACAGCCACGAGAGCGAGCCCGGTGCCGATGAGCGCCAACGCATTCCAGGTGTTGCCGTGATTCGCGCGCTCGCTCCAGGTGGCGAGTTGATCCACCATGAGCCCGGCATGCCACCCCACAATGAGGGCTCCGGTGTAGGCCAGCGCTTGACCGAGGACCAAGATGCGCACGGCTACCAGCGGCGAAAGTTTCGTATCCTTCCCGTCCCGCAATCGCTTCACTCGCCAACCCATGTAGAGCGTGAAACCGCCCACTGCAACCAGCGTGATGATGGATTCGTAGGGTAGGACAAGCGTGGGCCAGCCTTGGCGGGTGCCCCAAAGGTTGACCAGCCAGGACAGAATGGCCGTGACGGCGGCGGTCAGCGCGAGCCAACGTGCGCGAAGTTTACTCATCGACGCGCACCAGCCCGTCTGCGTCTTCGGCGCGGGCGGCGAGCTCGGCCACTTTTTCACCATCCAGTGTCGCCTCGGGATCCATCCAAGCCCACGGTTGCAAGACAAAGGCGCGTTCGGCGGCGCGCGGGTGCGGGAGGGTCAAGGCGGGGTCGTCGCTGCGCTCTTCAGCGTAGGTGATGATGTCGATGTCCAAGGTGCGCGGCCCCCAGCGGACCTCGCGGGTGCGGTGGTGCCGGTTTTCGACGCTTTGGGTGTGCGCAAGGAGTTCGCCGCTGGAGAGGACCGTGGCGACCTCAATGACCTGGTTGAGGTAATCGGGTTGCTCCGGTCCGCCGACCGCTTTGGACCGGATGCGCGGGGACCTTTTCAAAATGCGCACAGTCCCCTCGGCTTCCAAGTCTTCTAGCGCACCGTCGAGTTCGCTGGCAGAGTCGCCGAGATTGCTCCCCAAAGCCAGAACTGCCGTCTGTGCGTCCTGCACCCGAACTCCTCTCCGCACGCCACTTGCCCTGTAGTTCCAGTCTAGGTGCCCCGACGCCGGCATGCCGTCCGCGTCCGAGCTGCAATGCGGGTCCACTCCACGCCTCAAGTAGACCCATAACAGTTATGGGTCTAGATCAGCGCCGAACTCGACCCCGGCACCGCGTCCAGAACTCAGGCCGTCCTAAAAATGGACACCGTCACGTCATTGAACGGCACCGGGATCGGCGCTTTCGGTTTGTGGATGGTGAGTCGAATCGCGGCAACCTCGAACTCGGCCAGGATCCGCGCCGCGGTGCGCTCGGCGAGAGTTTCAATGAGATTGACCGGTTCGGTCGCGATCTCTTCGCGAATGAGTTCGGCGACTTCTGCGTAGTTGGCGGTTTTGGTCAGATCATCGCCAGCAGCCGCCGCCCGCGTATCCAAAAACAGTGTCACATCGGCAATAAACGGCTGCCCCTCGCGCCGCTCATTGTCCAACACGCCGTGAAATCCCACCGCCGTCACACCCGTCACCGTGACTTGGTCAAGCCCGTCGACGCCGCCGCCCGCCGCCACATCCCCGGCACCCCCGGCTACGGGTCCGGCGTCCAGGCTCACAGCCCGCTCTCCGTCCGCGCCTTGTTAATGGTTTGCATCGTCAGCACAGCGGCCAGGTTTCCCGGCACGTCGTGGACCCTAACACCCCACACACCGGCGGTGCTTAAGTGCGCGGTGGTCGCGATCGTGGCGGCGTCCCGCTCCTGCGGCGGCACCTCTTTGCCCCCGCGGGACAGTAGCGCCCCGAGGAAACGCTTCCGGCTCGTCCCCACAAGAATCCGGTCGCTCACTTCATACAGCCGCGCAATTTCGGCGATCAGCTGCCAGTTGTCCTCGGCGGTCTTAGCGAAGCCGAGCCCCGGATCGGCAATGATCTTTCCGGCGTCCACACCGGCTGACACAAAACGCTCCTTGACCGAGTTCATCTCGGCAACGACCTCAGAAATCAGGTTGCCGTACTGGGCCTGCGAGTCCATTGTTTGCGCGTCACCGCGACGGTGCATGAGCACATACCACACGTCATTCTGCGCAATGACCGAAGGCATTTCGGCATCAAAATTCAGTCCGGAGACATCATTGATGATCTTCGCTCCAGCCTCAATCGCGGCCCTCGCCGTCGAGGCATTCACGGTGTCAACGCTGACCAGAACGCCGGCCTTCACGAGCGCTTGCACCACCGGCAGCACCCGGCGCTGCTCCTCGTCCTCCGGCACCCGCTCGGCTCCGGGCCGAGTCGACTCGCCGCCCACGTCGATAATGTCGGCGCCCGCGTAGTGCATCTTCAAACCGTGCGCGATCGCATCGTCGACGTTCTTGTATTTCCCACCGTCGCTAAAGGAGTCCGGGGTGACGTTCAATACTCCCATCACCAGGGTCCGGTCGGTCGGCAGCTCGGCAAAAGTTTTGGGGCTCCGCACCCGGCGCACGGTGGGCAAGGGAGAGGTTGCCGGTCCGGTTCCGGGGGCTGCGGCGAGTGAATCCATGAGTGAGCCTTCGCGTCAGATGGGCCAAAAGTAGGGGCGTCGTTAGCCCAAGATGAGGCTCATCGCCTCGGCACGAGTCGCGCTGTCGCGCAATTGCCCGCGCACCGCTGACGTTACCGTTTTCGCCCCGGGTTTGCGAACTCCGCGCATCGACATGCACAGGTGTTCGCATTCGATAACGCAAATGGCGCCGCGCGGATTCAGGTGCTCCATCAACGCATCGACAATCTGCGAGGTCAGCCGCTCCTGCACCTGGGGGCGCCGCGCGAACAGATCCACCAGCCGCGCCAGCTTGCTCAGCCCCGTGACCTTCCCATCAACCGAGGGAATGTAGCCAATATGCGCGCTCCCGTGAAACGGCACCAGGTGATGCTCGCACATCGAGTAGAACGGGATGTCCTTGACCAGCACCATTTCATCGTGCTGAATATCAAAGGTCGTGGACAAAATATCCGCCGGATCCTGGCCAATCCCGGAAAACACCTCGGCGTAGGAGCGCGCCACCCGCGCCGGCGTATCCTTCAGCCCGTCGCGGTCGGGGTCCTCGCCGACGGCGATCAGGATTTCCCGGACCGCCTTCTCGATGCGCTCCAGGTCCATGTCCTGATGTTCGACGACGCCCCTCGCCTTTTCGGCGTCACTCACCGTGGTTCTCCCGCACCGGGGCCGGTCTCCGGCAGATCGTTCGGACCGTCACCGCCCACGTCGGTAATGGGGTTGCTTGGCGGGGTCGCGTCTGGGCTCAGCACCCCTTCCACATCGGTGACCGCGGCCTCAAAGGAGGAATCCGCGCCTTCTTCAGTATCGCCGTCGTTCTTCTTTTCTTCCGCGGCCTTTTCCTTGCTGGATTTGACCGGCGGGACATCGTGAACCGGGCGGGATTCCTTGGAGAGCCAAACTAGGCGGAAGTCCCGCTTCTTCACGTCCGCGAAGATTTCGGCGATTTCGGCTTCGTTGAGGGTCTCGCGCTCGAGGAGCTCATAGGCCAGGCGATCCAGGACGTCGCGATTGTCGGTGAGGATTTGGTAGGCCTCGTCATGCGCGGTGTCGATGAGACGGCGCACCTCTTCATCGACGACGTACGCGACCTGGTCCGAGTAGTCTCGCTCGCTGGCCATGTCACGGCCGAGGAACGGTTCGCCGGAGCCCTGGCCGAGCTTGACCGAGCCGATGCGCTCGCTCATGCCGTACTGGGTGACCATTTTGCGGGCGGTGGCGGTCGCCTTTTCGATGTCGTTGGAGGCGCCGGTGGACGGATCGTGGAAGACGATTTCTTCGGCGACACGGCCGCCCATCGCATAGGCGAGTTGATCCAGGAGCTCGTTGCGGGTAACCGAGTATTTGTCATCGGTGGGGAGCACCATGGTGTAGCCGAGGGCGCGGCCGCGCGGCAGGATGGTGACCTTGGTGACCGGATCCGAGTTGCGCAACGCCGCGGCGACGAGAGCGTGACCGCCCTCGTGATAGGCGGTGATCTTGCGTTCGTGCTCGCTCATTATTCGGCTGCGCTTTTGCGGACCGGCAATGACCCGGTCGATCGCTTCGTCGAGGGCGCGGTCGTCGATGAGTTGCGCGTTGGAGCGGGCGGTCAGGAGCGCGGCTTCGTTGAGGACGTTGGCGAGATCCGCACCGGTGAAGCCCGGCGACCGTTTCGCGACCGAGTTCAAATCCACGCCGGGTGCCATCGGCTTGCCCTTGGCGTGCACTTCCAGGATTTGCTGGCGGCCCTTTAAGTCCGGTGCTTCCACCGCAATTTGACGGTCGAAACGCCCGGGGCGCAAAAGCGCCGGGTCCAGCACGTCGGGGCGGTTGGTGGCGGCAATCAGGATGACGTTGGTTTTGACGTCGAAGCCGTCCATTTCCACGAGCAACTGGTTCAGGGTCTGCTCGCGTTCGTCATTGCCGCCGCCGATACCGGCGCCGCGGTGCCGTCCAACGGCGTCGATTTCGTCGATGAAGACGATGGCGGCCGGGTTTTGCTTGGCCTGCTCGAAGAGGTCGCGGACACGCGAGGCGCCGACGCCGACAAACATTTCGACGAAGTCGGAACCGGAAATCGAATAGAAGGGCACCCCGGCCTCTCCCGCGACGGCGCGGGCGAGGAGTGTTTTACCGGTGCCGGGAGGGCCGTAGAGGAGCACGCCCTTGGGGATTCTCGCGCCGACGGCCTGGAACTTTTCGGGTTCGGCGAGGAACTCCTTGATCTCCTGAATTTCTTCGACGGCCTCGTCCGCGCCAGCAACGTCCTGGAAGGTGACCTGGGGCATGTCCTTGTTGAACATCTTGGCCTTGGACTTGCCAAACTGCATGACCTTGGAGCCCCCGCCTTGCATGCGGGAGAAAATAAACCAGAAGATCAGCAAGAAGATAACCAGGGGCAACAGGAAGCCCAGCATGGAGATCAGCCAGTTGTTTTCGATGGGCCGATCGTCATAGGACTCGAGGTTTGCCTGGTTGATGGCGTCCACCGCGTCCTCGGCGCGCGCGCCCGAGTACAGGAAGTAGACGCTGGTGCCCTTGTCCTCGTAGGCCTCTTTAAGGTTCAGGTCCACGCGGCTTTCGCCATCGTTAATGCGGGCTTCTTTGACCTTGTTGTCTTCGAGCAGGCTCATGCCCACGCTCGTGTCGACCTTGGCCGAGCCCTGCTGGGTAAACAGCGGGAACACGGCAAGCAGCACCACAACCGCCAACAGGATCCAGATCAGTGGACCCTTGAAAATCTTCTTCGCGTTCATCAAAAATGGGCAGGCGTCGCCCAGTCCCTTCCACGGCACAAACTTCTACAACATGACAAGCAGGTTTCCAGCTTGTCATTATTCCTTGGTAATCACGTATTTGAGAACCGTTTTGTTCCCAAGGCTTAACTGCCCGCGCCCTTAACCCGCCACTTCCTTCGCCAAGAAGGCAGCTGTCGGCAGCTGGCGGCAGCTCCTACTCGTAGACGTGCGGCGCAAGCGTCCCGACGAAGTCCAGATTGCGGTACTTCTCGGCAAAATCCAGCCCGTACCCGACCACAAACTCGTTCGGGATATCAAAGCCGACGTACTTGACGTCAATCGGCACCTTCGCGGCCTCGGGCTTGCGCAGCAGAGTGCAGATCTCGATGCTCGCGGTCCCGCGCGATTCCAGGTTGGACTTCAGCCAGGAGAGGGTCAGCCCGGAATCGATAATGTCCTCGACAATGAGCACGTGCTTGCCCATCAGGTCGGTTTCTAGGTCCTTCAAAATCCGCACCACGCCGGAGGATTGCGTCCCCGAACCGTAAGAGGAGACGGCCATCCAGTCCATCGTCACGTGTGAGTGCAACGCCCGCGCCAGGTCCGCCATAATCATGACGGCGCCCTTGAGCACGCCCACCAACAGCACATCGCGACCCTCGTAGTCCCGGTCAATTTCAGCGGCGAGCTCGCGAACCCGTTGCTCGATGTCTTCCTTGCTGTACAGAACGTGCTTGAGGTCCGCTTGGACGTCGCTTGAATCCACCCAAATCTCCTGGAGTGCGCTAAATTTTTACCCGCCCGGCGGCGCGGTTTCTTTAAACACAAGATTGCCATATTCGCGGCCCGTTTTGCCACGCACCTGGCGCCACACACTCACCTTCCCGGACATCTGCACGGGCCCTGCGGACCCGGTGCGCGCCAGTAGAGTTTCGGCCGCCGAAATCCGCTCTTGCGTGGGTTGTTCCCCACCACAATGTACGACGGCGCGTGCCAGCAACCGCGCACGGATTGCCTTAGGCGCCTCCCGCAAGTCGCGTTCGGCCAGCAGTAATCCTTCCTCGGATTCTCGGGCAATTCTGGCGAATTCCCGGTCAACGTGCTGATCAATGAAGTCGGCATCTGCCGCGAGTATCGCGGCGCTGCGGTGCAACGCTTTAGCAACCCCCGGACCCAATTGCGCTTCGAGGTAGGGGAGCACCTCGGTGCGTACCCGCGAGCGCGCGAACCGCGGGTTAGAGTTGTCCGGGTCTTGCCACGGTTCAAACCCCAAGACACCGGCGATGTGTTCGGTATCACCGCGAGTGAGGTTGATGAACGGGCGCAGCAAATTGACGCGCTGTCCAGACTCGGTTGCTACCGTGTTGGCGACCGGCATCCCGGAGAGCGATCGGGTACCCGAGCCGCGAGCGAGCCCCAAGAGAACCTGTTCCGCTTGGTCATTGAGAGTATGCCCCAACAACACGAGTTCCGCGCCGGTTTCAGCGCGCGCCTCGGCAAATGCCGCGTAGCGGGCGGCGCGGGCGCTGGCCTCGGGGCCAAGTCCGTGCCCGGATTCGACCGTGACGCCCTTGACGATCACCGGGTCCAGGCCAAGTTCTCCTATCGCCTGCGCGGTACGCACGGAAACCTCGCGAGTTTCCGGTTGCAGGCCGTGATCCACCACCACGGCGCCGACCCGAAGCGCGCGCGTGCCATCGGAGCGCACTCGATTGAAGTACTCGGCGACCCCGGCAAGCGCCAATGAGTCCGCGCCGCCGCTACAGGCGATCAACACCAGCGGAGTGTCTCCGCTTTCTAACCACGGTGCGAGCGCGGCCCGCAACTCGTTGCGCGCCGTCGCGACAGTCGGGTCGAGCCGACGCTTCACCGCGACGCCTGATCCATTCTCTCTAACCACAGCTTTGGCTCGGCAATTTCTGTCTCGGTGGGCAGATTTTCCGGGCGCTCCCAAATCCGGTTGAAGCTTTCCAGACTGCTTGCCTCGACGACGCCGCGAACAAACTTGGCCCCGGCGACATACTGTTGGGCTTTGGCATCCAGACCAAGCAGCTTGCGAATGAACTTCTCCACGCTGGAGCGGGAGCGGCCGCGATCATTAAAGCGCTGGCGAATCGTCTTCACGGTAGGAATGACGCTCGCATCGACCGAATCCATAATGACGGTCGCGTGACCCTCCAGAAGCGACATCACCGCGGTCAAATGAGAAATGCGCGCCTTGTCTTCTTCGCTCGCAAAGAGATTGAGTGCACCGCCGGATTCGCTGGGCGCCTCGTCCCTTCCGGTTGCGGCCTCGAGCGCGCTCTTGGCCTGTTTGGCGCCGGAGGACAGGCGTTGGGCAAAGGTCGAGGCGTTTTCGGCGAGCCCGCGGCTCAGAACCGAAATGTTCTCGATCATGTGGGCCTTGAGCCAGGGTGCTGCCGCAAATTGGACGCGATGCGTTTGCTCGTGCAGGCAGACCCAGAGCCGGAAGTCATCCGGATTCACCTTGAGTTCGCGCTCGATCTCCACAATATTGGGCGCCACCAAGAGCAGGCGCCCGTTCATACCGGCGCGATCGGCGAAGGGCTCGTATTGACCCAAAACCTTGGTCGAAAGCAGCGCGAGTATGGCCCCGATCTGCGCTCCGGCAATGTTCGTGCCGACCCTGGATGCCGTCTGCGACACCCCCTCGGCGCTCTGCCGCGCCTTGTCATTGAGCGCCTCAAGCGCGGGGGCTAACACCACGTCAAAGGCTTGGCTGTTTGCCTTGGCCCAACCCGCGCGATCCACCACCAGGAGGTCCGAGTCCCGCAGGTCTTTGGCCGCGTCCAGCTTGGTCAGCTCGTGTACCAGGTCGACTGACCGCTCGGCATGAGCGCGAATATTTGCCACCGCCGCGCGAATCTCGGCCGCATCCAGTTTGGGCCCGGCGGGGGCGAGTTTGGTCGCGGTGGAGGCGGCAAGCTGCCAATTAATGCGAAGTTCTGGCTGTGCTGAGCTCATAAGAACATCGAACCACACGGCACTGACAGCGAGGTTAAATGACGCTAGCGGCATAACCGTCGCACAGCACCCAAGCACGCCGGCGCAAGGCGAGGCGCGCGAAAAAGCCGGGCACACGCCGTCGTACCTCAAACCCTTTTCGGAGATTCCGTAATTCCGGAACTTTGATACGGTATGGTCATGGCAGTTGATGATCGCTTAACGGCACTGGAAGCGCGCGTCTCCGCGCTGGAGTCCTCGTCCGCCCCGGCCAACACCGGGCTGCCGCCCAGCACCGAGGACACCTTTTGGGCGTTGCTGGAGTTGGCCAGGCGCAATGGCCGCCCGGAGAGCAACGGGTCGGTCATGATCGTCGGCGACGTGGCCGCACCGAACGGACAGGCCGCGCAGTGGCAACTCGAGGCAAACCTTGATGACCTGCTCGCCCAGGATTGGGGCGAGCGAGCCGGGGTTTTCGCCGCGCTCGGCGCGCCCGTTCGGCTGGAGATCCTTCGGGCCGTCATCACGGGACGGGCCGCGACCGCGAAAGAGCTCGGCGAGGTGTTAACCGCGAATTCCAGCGGGCAGATCTACCACCATCTAAAGGAGCTGACGGCCACCGGGTGGCTCGTGGCAACCGGCAACAAGGGCTTCGCCGTGCCGCCCGGACGGCTCGTTCCGCTACTGACCACGATCTTGGGAGGCCAACGATGAGCGCTCAACTTTCTACGGCACCGCACAACGGGCTCGTGCGCACGATCGCTCGATTCAAAACTGCGCTTTATTGGGCGCTCATTGCGTGGGCTGGCATCGCTATTGTGCTGGGTATTCCATGGTGGGTATTCATAGCCGTGGAGTTGGCGATTATCGTGGTCGCCAGCGTCACTCCGGCGCTGCGCACCGACCCGCCGCAATCGGTTGCCGTGCCGGTACGCGGGGAGTGGGCCGCACTCAATTCACCCGGAACCCAGATACCGAGCCATGGGACACGGCTGTATGGGCAGTCGCACGCGATCGATATTTTGCGCGCCAACACCAACGGGGAACCCGTGAAATTTGGGTGGCGCGATGGATTCCGAGCGCCGGAAGGATTCGCCTCATTCGGTGAGCCGGTATTTGCGGTCCGGGACGGGGCTGTGGTGCGCGCGGCCGGCTCGCAACGCGATCACCGCTCGCGCAGCTCCATTCCGGCACTGCTCTACCTGATGCTGGTGGAGCAGTTTCGGGTGCTGGGCGGATTTGCGGCCGTGGGTGGGAATCACGTCGTGATCGATCACGGTGACGGGACGTTTTCGGCGTACGCGCACTTGAAGCGGGGCAGCGTGGCGGTACGGCCGGGCGATCGCGTGCGTGCGGGTCAACAGATCGGGCAGGTTGGGAACTCGGGGAATTCTTCCGAGCCACACCTGCACTTTCAACTGATGGACCGGGCGATGCCCACCGCCGCTGCCGGACTGGATTTCCGGTGGGACGGGGTGGAAATTGTGCCAGGCCAGCACGACAATCACTGGCCCGCCGAGAAGGTCAGCACCGAGATCACGCCTGGAATTCCGGCAAATGGGCAGGTTTTTTGGGCGGAACCATGCTAGCGGCATCCGCGCGGCACGCCCCGGGCGCGGCCTAGCGGCACCCGCATCCGGCCAGCACGCTCATGGCCTTGTCCAGCGCGGCCTGCCCGTCGGCAAGATTGCCGTCCAAGCCATTGAAAATCATCGAGAACACCAGCACGCGTGAATCAGCGGTCACCACGTACCCGGTCACCGCGGATGTCGCATTCAGTGTCCCGGACTTCGCGTGCACGCGCCCCACGGTCGCGGTCCCGAGTCCGCGATTGGCCATGGTCCCGGTCTCCCCGCTCACCGGAAGGCCCGGCAGGATTGTCCGAAGCGCGGGATCATCCGAGGTCGCGATCACTTGCATCGCTTGAGCCAGCACAGCGGTCGGCACTCGATCTGCGAGCGCAAGCCCGGATACATCCGCGATTTCCACGCCCTTGGTCTCGATTTTCAGCTCCTTGAGCGTTGACCGGACGGCCTGACTCGCCCCGGCAAAGGACGCCACATTGCCTTGCTCGCGGGCCGCCAGCCGGCCGAGCACCTCGGCCAGGACATTGTCGGATTCCTCCAACATGTATTTCACCTGTTCGGCTATGGTCGCCGATTCCACCCGCGCCACCTCCTCGACTCCCTCGGCGGGCGCTTTCGCACGCTTCACGTCGCCTCCAGCGCTCAGCCCCGCATCCGCGCCCGCCTTGTTGAGCGCAGCCCGGAACGCTTGCGCGGCCGAGAGCGCCGCGTCCTTGGGCCGCTCCCGTCGGTTGTCCTGGCCCCATGCCGAATCGACGGCGATCGGATACACACCGGTGGCCTCCCCCGCCGCAACGTCCGCGGGATGCCACGCCGGACTCACCGTTTCGCCCTGGAAGAGCGAATCGTCGAGCGAGACCGTGACCTCGCCCTTGACCCCGGCGGCTGCGAGCGCCTTGACCGTCCGTTCGGCGAGGGTGGCGAGACCGGCCCGCCCCAGCACGGCAGAGTCGTCCGATTTGCCAGCGCTCAGCATCGTGTCGCCGCCGGCCACCAGAACCAGCGAATTCTTGTTCTGACCTTGCACAACGCGAGTGCTCAACCGCGTGAACGGATCCATCGAGTTCATGACGCTCAGCGCCGTGAGCACCTTCATGTTGGAGGCGGGAACGCTGGGCTCGCCTCCATCGCGGTTGTACAGTTCGCTGCCATCCTCCGCATTGAGTACGACGGCGCGTGCTCGCCCGCTTCCCGGAATGTTCAGTGCCGCGTCCAATTCCTTGGTCAATACCGCTGGGTCCGGTTGTGGTGCTCCAGAGGGAAGGCTTGTAACCGCGTCCAGGCTGCCGGGGGTTTGCGGCGCCTTCTGATAGCCGGGAATGGGGGCGGCGGGCTTGGGCGGTTCCGGGGTGACCCAGGCGAGAACGGGCGGCCCGAGGTAAAGACTGACCGGGAGCACGAGTATGGCAGCTACGGCAAGCCACAGCCACCACAGCCCGCGCTTGCCCGCTGCTTTAGTTGGAGGCGTGGGCTGTTGGGGGCTCATCAGTGCTTCGCTTCTATCGTGACGGCGTGGGTGACGTTCTGTGTTCGGCCTCGTGGCACGCTACCCTAAGCATAGAGAACATTCGCCAAGGCTCGGCGGTAGCAAGCCGTCAGAGCGTTGAATCGTCAGTTGATCAGTTGAGAGGTAGCAAGCGTCCATGGAGCTTGACGTAGTCATTGAAATTCCACGTGGATCCCGCGTGAAGTACGAGATCGATCACGAAACCGGGCGGCTTCGCTTGGATCGCGTGCTGTTCACCTCGATGCAGTACCCCACGCACTACGGATTCTTCGACAACACTCTTGGCGAAGACGGCGACCCGCTGGATGCCATGGTGTTGCTCGATTATGACCTTGTTCCCGGTGTGACCGTGGAAGCGCGCCCGGTTGCCGTGTTCAACATGACCGATGACGGCGGCCCCGACGCCAAGGTACTGTGTGTACCCGCCGACCCGCGCTTTGACGACATTAAGGAACTTGAAGACCTTTCTCCGTTCCTTCTGGATGAGATCAAGCACTTCTTCACGAAGTACAAAGACCTGGAACCGGGCAAGTGGGTAGAGGCTGCCGATTGGGCCGGTCGCGAGGAAGCCGAGCGCTTTGTCGCCGAGTCCATCGAGCGCTTCAAGGCCGAGGGCCACTAATTCAGACCGGCTTCGCCACATGACATCAACTCAAGAAGCGTCGGGACCGTCAGCGGTTCCGACGCTTTTTGTGCTCACCATTAATCAGCGCGACACGGCCACAACCGGCGACCGCGTTGACGACTTGATTCGGCGCCTAGAGCCGGTGCCCGCGCGTATTCCTTTTTCGCGTACGGTCGGCGATGAGACCACCGGAGTGCTCACCGATGCGCAGGCGGCGGTGGATGCCGCGCTTCTCGCGATCCGATCCGGGAATTGGAACATCGGAATCGGGGTGGGTTCGCTCTACTCTCCGTTGCCCGAGACGGTCGCCGACGCCGAAGGGTATGCCCTGGTTTTTGCGCGCCGAGCGGTGAATGCGGCCCGTCGTTCCGGAACCCGGGTTCCCTTGGCCGTGGCCGGTCCGCGCAAAGACGTTGCCGGCGAGGCGCAGGCTCTCATGCGGTTATTAGGGCAGATTGTCCGCGAGCGCAGTGAAGCAGAATGGCGCGTCATCGACTTGTTAGTGCCGGGCGTGCGCGGGCAACAAGAAATGGCGGCGCAAGAACTGGGCGCGACTAAGCAGGCGGTTTCCAAGGCGCTTACCCGATCGCAGTGGGCAGAAGAGTGGGAGGCGCGTCCTGCAGCGGCACGATTGCTCGCGCTCGTGGATTCTGACGGGTGACGACAATCTGTCCAAAACCGCGCCGAAACATCGGAGCAACGGGCGCCCATAACGTGCGGCTAGCACTATCCCCCATCTAGCAAGTAGCCGTAGTGCTCGCCGCACGTTTCACACAGTGAAAATCACGTTTCATCCGCGTGTTTGAGCCTGAGGAAGCCTTGTCCCCAGATGGTTAATGAGGGCACTAAGTACACCCCGTTAACACGTATGCACAATATAGAGCTCGACGCCCCAGAGGACAAACCTCCCGGCCACATTGTGAACAAATGTCGAATCGAGGCACATCTGGGCCCCCACCGAGGGTCCGCGCTGGGCGCGTTAGTAGGCGCGCTGTTAGGCGCCCTGTGAGGTGCGTTGCACCGGGGCGAGTTGCTCGAGAACCCGGGCTGCGCCGTCGTTCTCTACCGTGTCGGTGACCCGATTCGCAACGTCCTTGACCTCATCGGGTGCTTGACCCATCGCCACTCCGCAACCGGCCCATTCCAGCATTTCCACGTCATTGCGGCCATCGCCGATGGCGAGTGTGGCGTCTTCGGCAATGTCAAGGCGGTCGCGAACGCCCTCGAGTGCGGTCGCCTTGGTGACGCCCTGTGCGGCAATGTCGAGCCAAGCGGTCCAGCCGACCGAGTAGGTCACCCCGTGTAAACCGATAGCGCTCACGGCCTCACCGAATTCTTCGGCGCTGGTGTCGGTGGAGAACACCACCACGCGCACCGCTTGCGCGTGCAACATGTCTTCGAAACTGACTTCGCGAGCCTTGACGCCAAAGCTTGCGTCCTGGAAGGCGTTCATCGAGAGAAACTCGCCGTCCTCGGTTTCCAGCGCAAAGAGCGCACCAGGGAGCGCTTTGCGCACCGCCAGGAGAGCCGGGGCTGGGTCAAAGGTGGCCTTGTCCACCACTTCGAAACCGTTGGGCAGATCCGGGTCAAGGCGAACCGTCACGCCGCCATTGCTGCTCACGCAGTAGCCGCGTTCTATGCCGAGCTCTTGGGCCACAGGCAAGGTAGCGCCAAGGGAGCGCCCGGTCGCGATCACGAGGTGATTCCCCGCCGCGGCGGCACTCTGGGCTGCGGTTCGAACCGCTTCCGACATTTCGCCGCGGTGATTTACTAGGGTGCCATCGACGTCTAGGGCGACGAGCAGCGGTTGATTCTTTTCTACGTTCAACTGGTCATCGATGCCAGTTACTGAGTTTTCAGTTGTGATAGTCATGACTCCATTTCACCACTTGGCACCGACATTTGGATATGGCCGGGCTCCCTATGAGGTGAACAGCTGGCTAATTTTGCACCGGTAGGACGGTCATTCCACCCATATACGGTTGCAGCGCAGCAGGAACATTGACCGAGCCATCCGGATTTTGATGGTTCTCTAGGATTGCCACGATCCAGCGGGTGGTGCCCAATGTGCCGTTGAGCGTCGCGACCGCGCGAGTGGGGCCCTTGCCGCCGTCCTCGGTGACGGTGCGTTCGCGAATATTGAGCCGCCGCGCCTGGTAGGTTGTGCAGTTTGAGGTGGAGGTCAGCTCGCGGAACGTCTCCTGGGTCGGCACCCAGGCTTCGCAGTCGAATTTCCGCGCGGCCGATGTGCCCAAGTCCCCGGCCGCGGTATCGATCACGCGGTAGGGCACCTCGATCTTGGCCAGCATTTCCTCTTCCCACGCGAGCAGCCGCTGATGCTCGGCATCGGCCTCTTCCACCGTGGTGTACACAAACATTTCCACCTTGTTGAATTGGTGGACGCGGATGATTCCGCGCGTGTCCTTGCCGTGCGATCCGGCCTCGCGCCGATAGCACGAGGACCATCCGGCGTACCGCAAGGGACCGTCCTGCAGATCCAGAATCTCGCTCGCGTGGTATCCGGCAAGTGGCACCTCCGAGGTGCCGACCAGATAGAGATCGTCCTCGGGAAGCTGGTAAATTTCGGCGTCGTGCTTGACGTCGAACCCGGTGCCGGCCATGGTCTCCGGGCGCACCAACGTTGGGGTGATCATCGGAGTGAACCCGGCGGCGAGCGCCTGATCCATCGCCATGCGCAAAATCGCGAGCTCCAGCATCGCGCCGACTCCCTTGAGGAAGTAAAAGCGCGCACCGGACACCTTGGCGCCGCGTTCCATGTCGATGGCCCCGATGAGTTCACCGATTTCCAGGTGGTCGCGCGGGGTAAAGCCTTCCGCTTCGAAGTCGCGCGGCGTACCCACCGTTTTGACGAGCTCAAAGTCTTCCTCGCCGCCTGCGGGCACCCCGTCCTCGATGAGATTGGGCATGGCGCGCACCAGCTCATCTTGCAGCGCTTGCGCCTCGTCGGCGGCCGCCGATGCGGCTTTCACGTTTGCGGCCAACTGCTTCACCTCGGCGAGAAGTGCTTGCTTTTCTTCGCCCTTCGCCTGCGCGACCTTCTTACCGAACGCATTTTGCTCGGCCCGCAAATTCTCAAAGGTGGTGATCGCTTCGCGGCGCGTCGCATCGGAAGAGATAATCTGCTCCACCACACCGTCATCCAATTGACGGGCCCTGAGCGAGGCCTTGTACTTTTCCGGGTTTGCGCGCAAATCGCTGACATCAATCACCCCAATAGAATACCGTTCGCGCAGTTCGGTCCGTGGCGGGTTACGCTGGGAGAGATGAAAGGGAAATCGGTTCTTTTCGGTGTACTTGGTTTGCTTGGCGCGGGCGCGGTTGCCTTCAGCGCCTGGGGCGTGCGGAGCTTGCGCTCTTTAAGTACGACGGCGAGCCCTCCTCAAGCTTCCCGGCCCGCCTTCGTGGGGGTACAGCAGGTGGCTTTTGTGGTGAACCCCAGCAAAGAAGGTGCAGCCGACGCGGTGACAGCGCTGGAAGAGGCCTGCGCTGGCCGCAACTGGCCCAAACCCATCGTTCTGGAAACGACGGTCGAGGAAACCGGCGCTTCTCAAGCCCGGGAGGCCGTGGATGCTGGCGCCGATGTGGTAATTGCTGGCGGAGGCGACGGAACCGTCCGGTCAGTTGCGCTCGGTCTGATGGAGTCCAATGTGGCTTTGGGACTTGTGCCCATGGGAACCGGAAACCTGTTTGCACGGCATCTAGGTATTCCGCTCAACAGCGCCGAAGAGGCCATTGAGCTTGCGCTCACGGGGAGCGAGCACGCAGTCGACATGGGTCTGGCGACGCTTTACACCCCCGAAGGTGAAACCCGGCAAGAACAGTTTCTGGTGATGGGCGGTATCGGTTTGGATGCCGAGGTCATTGCAGGGACACGCGACCGTCTCAAACAACGCGTGGGGTGGCTCGCCTACTCCGAGGCGGGTTTCCGGCTCATGCCCGGGCCAAGGCAGCGTATGCATATTAGCTTGAATGGTTCGCCCACTCAGAGCCGAAGGGTGCGCTCTATTTTGTTTGCCAACCTCGGCACGCTTCCAGGCGGGATCG
The DNA here is from genome assembly GCF_000688395.1 of Haematomicrobium sanguinis DSM 21259. Classification (GTDB taxonomy): domain Bacteria; phylum Actinomycetota; class Actinomycetes; order Actinomycetales; family Micrococcaceae; genus Haematomicrobium; species Haematomicrobium sanguinis. Next base: position 167,041 of record NZ_JIAG01000004.1, read on the forward strand.
ACTTTATCCAGGGTGCCCGTATCGATGACGGCGTCTTGGATATTGTCGTGATGAGTCCACGGTCGCTGATCGGCTGGGCCGGCATTTTTGCCAAAACGTTGTTGCGGCATCAGGGCGCGATTGGCGTTTTGGACTTCTACAAGGCGACACAGGCGAGTGTCTCCGTGACCGAACCCACGGAGACCCAGATGGACGGCGACGTGACCGGCCCGGCAATGCGGGTTGACGTCAAGGTCAAGCCGCATTCCCTGGTGGTACGCAGTAACTAACGGGCTGTAGCTAGCGGTGTGCAACCAACGGGCTGTCGCCTAGCGGTCGTCGCCGGTGTTGCCCCATACATCGTCGCGTTCAAAACGATCTTCATCGACGTTCACGTCGCGAATGTTGCCCTCGCCGTATCCACGGGTTGAATCATGCCACGCATTTCCGGTGTCTTCCGGTTCGGGGTTGCGTGAGTTCTCAATGAGGCGGTCGTAGCTGTCTTCTGGCTCTTCAAGTTCGTCCAGGTTAACTTCTGACTCTGCATCGACGTCGCCTTCATCATCGATTTCATCGGCTTCATCGAGGCGCACGGTCTCATCGGCCATGCCGTGCTTGTCGGCGTCTTCTGGGCCGGAGTACCGGTCATCGAAGGCGTCGTCGGCTTCTTCTTCGAGTTCGCGACCGAAATCGGGTTCTTCGGCTGCGAGCTCGCGGTCCAAAGTGTTTTCGTCTTCGAAGGACTCACGGAAATTGGATCGCGATTGCTGTTCAATGAGGATTTGTTCCTCATTGAAGCGCTCATCGTTTGCGTAGTCGCCCGAGTCGCCAACGTACTCCCCGGGCTGGTAACCCTCGTTATTCTCTGTGGACATCGGGCGATTCTCCTTTTAGTTCTTGTAGTTTTCGACTTCGCTGGCGGGGCGAACCTTGGCGTCATTGGGGTCCTGCCCAAATTCCGCGCGGGCGCGACGCTGCCGCAAGAGATCCCAGCACTGATCCAATTGCGTCTCTACCTCACGCAGGCGCTTGCGAGTTTCGTCGGTCTTTTCTTCTTGATTGCGCAGCTCATGCTCTTCGGCCATGAGTGCGTCGATGTTTCCGAGGACGTCTGAATTATTCATAGTCAAAAACTACCCCAATACCTGGCGGTGCACAGCACCCCATGAATCGAGCGTGTTGATCGCGCTGTGCGGCGCGCGGCGCCGGAGTCCGACATCGAGTGACACCCAACCCAACATCGAGTGACACCCTGCCCAATGGGCGAAGGCCACGCTGTGGGGTTCCACCGAGGCACCTCGACGGAGTGCATCACCCGGTTTGGGTCGGTGGGCCGAGTTCGTCCAGGGTATAAAAGAGGTTGCGCCGCGGAGTTCGCGTTCTGTCGATCCACGGCGGGGGAATCACCCATGGTTTTCCGTCAATAATTTTCAGGGTCCAGGTCCCTCGGTGTATCACGTGGTGGTGATAGGCGCACAGTAGCGCGCCGTTACTGACGTTGGTTTCACCGCCGTGGGCTTTCCAATGACTCACGTGATGCGCCTCGCATCGGAAAATGGGCGCAGTGCACCCTGGGAAGATGCATCCCTTGTCCCGTGCAGCAAGGGCGAGGCGTTGGGCCCTGGTGAACAGCCTCGCCCCACGCCCGAGGTCCAGTGGTTCGGACCTGCCGCCAAGCACGATCGGAATAATGTTCGCCTCACAGGCGAGTAGCCGTATTTCGGAGGCGGACGCGGGGCCGGTGTGCTGGAGAGATGCGATTCGATCCAGCAACTCGGAACCACCTTGCACCCCGCCAATCACAGAGCCGCCCGACGTAACGTGAGTTGAGTTGGATTGCGGCACCGAATCTCCAGGTACACCGCCTATCGCTGTGGGGTCTGAACTCTCCGCCGCCCCAGTATCCGGTTTGCGAAGGCGATCCTTGCGAAAATTGCGGAGTCTTCCGAAAAGTTTTTCGTGGTCGATCGTTGCGAGAATCGTCGTGTTGGGTCCCACTTCACTGAACGATTGGTCAGCGTTCTCAAGCGCTGCCATGAGCGCGTCCAAGGTCTTCTGCGCCTTGGTGGGCTTGATGCCCATCGCCGAGCCAACAGTATCGTCGAGAATCGGCAGGTCCACCGCCGGCCCAACGGCCACATCGGCGCGGTCTGCGAGCGCCGCAGTTCTGGTCGCGAAGCGTTCATTCTGGGCGTGGGTGAGGCGCAGAAGATAGGTGTGAAGGTTGTTTTCACAACCCAAATAGAATGCACCCTGTTTCTGGGCCAAGTACCGTTCGCTGGGCTCTTGACCGTCCGGATCGACGTGGAGCACCCAGCGTTTGGCAAGTCGTTTGAGTTCATCCGGGCCAATGCTGGTCGCTTGTTCGCAGAGGTATTTTTCAGCGTGCTCAGCCCAGAACTCCCGTTGGTCCTGGGGCATCTGTTCCGGCGGGAGCGTTTCTTCAAACTCGACCGCTGGCTCATCTTCCTCGTCGTCCGCGCAGCCCGCCCCCGTTTCGGCTCCTGGTAGCACTCCAGGTCGAAGAGATTTGATGTCCTTGAGAGCTCGCGCAATATGGAGTGCACCTTCGAGGTCAACCTCGCCGGATAGTAGCGCCGAGCGCAATCCTTCTTGACGTGCAGGGGTTTGTTCTCCCACGGGTGTGGTGGTGCGCGTGATGGTACGAGCGAGCCGTACCCGCCGGTTCGCCTCGGTTCTCGAGATGCGCAAGGTATCGACAAGGAAGTCCTTGATACTGCGATATTGCGGGTGCGGTGACTCCTTGTCCCAGCCGTAAGTATTGCCCAGTGGACTGGCGGTCACGCCTTCTTGGTCCATGATGCCCGTTAGAGCTACTTGCGCGGACAGCGCAGCCCGGATTACGGCCTCAAGTTCTTGCGAGAGAGCGGTGAGTTCCTTGCGGTGGGTCCCGGTTCCTCGGGTACCCACGGTTTGTGCGAGTTCGAGGAGATTCCTTCTGGTGTCAAGAAGTGAAAACTCTTGGCCCCACTCCGAGGGAGTCAGTTCATCCATCGAATAACCGAGCGGGCCAAACTCAATGTCGGTGCCAGGGTTTAGGTTGGCGTCATGAGAAATACAGGCGTCACCGGAATCGTTCTGAATGCCGCGGTCCGCGGACTCAAAAAGGGACTCCTCCATTGCCAACTCCTCTGCTCTGGCTATGTAGTGTCCCTCTACATGATCAGCTTATCGTATCTCAGTACTAACTGCAAGTTGTTATTTCAAACATACTTACGATGGTGTGGCGTGAGGTTTGCCGCACCTGGACAGAGGGTTCGGGTAGCAAAAAGTTGTCTCCCAGGATTCGGCACCCGCAAAGTTGCTTCTGAAATTCCGGCCGCAACTACTTTCGCCCTCTCGCCACCACCTGCCAGCGCTCTCCCGTCGGTAGTCGCTTCCGCAGTTTCGCCGCCAGCCGACCGTGCCGTCGCCCCGGTGGCTATTTCCGGTGGTCCGCCAGGATTACGTCGGAGGCCTTTTCAGCCACCATGTAAGTGGGTAGCGCAACAAAGAAACCCGGGATGCGCGGAAATACCGAGGCGTCGACCACACGCAATCCCGAAACTCCGCGCAACCGGAAATCGCCGTCGAGCACCGCCATGGGGTCTTCGTCGGCGCCAATGGGGACCGAGCATGACGCATGGTGACCCCAGGATTGGTAACGGACCCACTCAGCCAGGGATTCGTCGTCGTTCTTCTCGGCGCCCGGAACCAACTCTTGCCGCACCGCGCTACCCAACCGCGCGCTCAATCCGCGCGCAAACCGGATGCCATCGACAACCGCCCGCAGGTCATCGTCCGCGCCGGTGACAGACCCTGCCTCCGTGTCAACGGCACTGTTTTCCGTGGCGCTCGACTCGTCAAAGTAGCGGAAATCTATCGCGGGTGTGTCGCGCGGATCTGCGCTGCGCAGGGCGACCGTGCCCGCCCGGTTATGCGTATGACCCTTCAAAATGACCCAACTGAGCTTGTTGTGCGTTGCCGCAAATGCGTCGGCATAGCCCGGGTAGTAGCCGCGGAAATCGACGGGGAGCGAGAAGATGAAGAGATCCGGAGCCCCAAGATCCGGCCGGGACTTTCTCACGTAGGCCGCGAGCGATCCGTTGGTGGTGTAGGGGCCGTCGCGATCCTCGGTCCATTCGGTGTACAGCGGGTCCTGAGTGTCCCCGTGTGGCACGTCCAAGCCCGCACCGGCAAAGATCGGGTAGTCCTCGGCGAGTTCATCTACGACCGAAATTTCGTAACGGTCCTGGAGGTTGCGGCCAACCCCGGGCGCCTCTTTGACGATAGGGATGTCAAAGTTTTCCAGTTCCTCTTTCGGACCGATTCCCGAGAGTTTGAGCAGTTGCGGAGTGTTGAACGCCCCCGCGGAGAGGATGACTTCTTTGCGGGCATAGGCGCGGCGCGGAGTCGGAGATTCCGGCTGCGGTGTGAGCGGCGAAGCGGAGTACAGACCCGAACCCTGAAGGTATTCCACGCCGATTGCGCGGGGCTCGCCGGCGGGCGCGGTTTCGGTCAGCACGCGTGTCACCAGCGCGTCTGTGCGCAGTGTCAGATTGGGGTAGGCAGAGGCGGCCGCCACGAGGCGTTCTCGGCTGCCAAAGCGCACGCCGTGCCCAACAGCCACCGGCACAAAGATCATGCCCTCGGCACTGTTATCGATGAATTCGGTGCTGTTGGGGTCGTAGGGAGGCTCTCCCGGCAGTTCCGAATGCGGGTGCTCTTCGCGGGAGGTTTGGTCCATGGTGTCAATGATGTCCAGGAATTTCTGTTCGCGACCACCGACCGAAGGGTTGGCGCGTGTGGTCGGTAACCACCCGTTGTAGCCGTGTCCATGCGCGTCGGCGCCGGTCTTGGTGCCAGGGTGCTCGGATTTTGGGTTGAACCAATGCTCGATGCGCTCAAAGTACCGATGCATGTTGTCCGCTCCCCACGAGGGGTCCCCTGTGAGCTGTGCCAGGTAATCCCAATCCGCGCGGTGCGGGTAAAGCGTAATCATGGCCGAGACCGCGGTTGACCCGCCCACCGTAGATCCGCGTGGATACAGCACACCGTCGCGTTGGGCTACGAACTTCTCATCTCGCTCCGCTTCGGCCAGCTCGGGATAGTGCCGGACAAAAAAGTCCCATCGCATGTCCGGGTCTTCGCTCGCTCGAGCGTGAAATACCGGGACTTGGTAGTAGGGGCAATCGTCGTTGTGGCCGGCCTCCAAGACGAGCACGCTGAAGCCGGCCTCAGCCAGATTCGCCGCGAGCGGGCCGCCTCCGGCACCGGTGCCCACGACAATAAAGTCGAACTCTTCGCGTTCCTCACCGTTGCCGCTCTGCTGGTCTTGCATCCGCCACTCCCCCGATCTGCGTTGATGCTCTCTACCGTATACACGCCACCTCGAGTTGGGCACCCCCTGACCTCGCCACAAAATGCTCCCAGCCAACGCCCACCGCGCTCACGTCCCTGGCGAGCGGCCCACATCTTCCTCGGAGGGGCGGACCGTATACAGGGTTCGTTTCATTTTGTACGCTCAGTAATAGGACGCTCGGAGTAAGCGCGCCGCACCGACAACTCGGAGGAAAAATGACTAACGACATTGCCAACGGCATCAATCCAGAATCTGTGCCGAGCGGTACCGGGTGCAAAGAGTGTCTGGCCGGTGAAGGCGCGGGCTGGTGGGTTCACCTGCGCCGCTGTGCCGAGTGCGGCCACATCGGGTGTTGCGATTCCTCTCCCTCTCAGCACGCGCGTGCCCACTGGGAAGAGTCGGGGCATCCCGTCCTCCAAAGTTTTGAGCCCGGGGAGGATTGGTTCTACAGCTACGAAACCGACGATTACGTCGACGGTCCGCGTCTAGCCGATCCACAGTCGCGGCCGCTGGATCAGCCGGTGCCCGGGCCGGCTGGCAAGGTGCCGGAGAACTGGCGCGAACTAATCAACATGTAACCCCGTTTCGCATCCCCATGCCGCAAAATCAGACCCGTATACGGGGATGAAAGTGCGGTACGGGGATGCGAAATGAGTTAGGGCGTTAGGGCACGAGGGTTTTGAACCACTGCTCGGCGGCCCAGAACGCTTCATCCCGAGTGTGCCGCGGAACTTTAGACTCGCGGCGATCCGCCCTTGGATAGGATCCCAAGAACCGAATCCCCGGCGAGACCCGATGCAAACCCTTAAGCGCATCGGCGACGCGAGCGTCCAGAATGTGCCCATCCACATCGATACTGAAGAAGTAATCGCCTAAGAATTCGCCGGTGGGACGGGATTCAATGCGGCTCATGTTGACGCCGCGCGTCGCAAACTGGTCCAAAATTTCCATCAGCGCGCCGGGGTGGTCCTGCGGTAGCGGAATGACCACGGTTGTTTTATCAAACCCGGTCACTTCGGGCAGTTCGCCGGGACGCCCCACCAAGACAAACCGCGTCACCGCATCGGCGACATCGCCAATGTTTTGCGCCAGTACCGGCAGCCCAAGTCGATCAGCCAGCAAAGGATTGCAGATCGCCGCATCGAAGGGGGCAGACTCATCCTGTAGCGCTACCGCGGCCGCCGCGGTAGACGAACCCGGGAAATATTCCGCATTGGGAATATTTTGGTCTACCCACAACCGGCACTGGGCCCACGCTTGGACATGAGTGGATATGGTGCATACCTTATCCAAGGTCATACCCGGCTTACCCACCAAGACAAAGGAGATAGGAACCAGAACTTCTCGCTGAATCTGTAATTGCTTTCCGCGCGCGATGGCATCGAGTGTCGCCGTGACCCCGCCCTCAACGGAATTCTCAATGGGCACCATTGCCGCGTCGGCCAGCCCGTCGCGCACCTGTTCCAACGCTTGTTGGACATTAGCCATCGGCGCCCGTTCGGCCTCGTTGGCGCCGGGAATCTTGAGCAGTGCGGCCTCGGTAAAGGTTCCTTCGGGACCAAGGTAGGTGTATCGGGTCACGGAACGTCCGCTCCAATCACATAAGGAGTTTCGCCATTCTCGGAAACAAGCGGGCGCCCGGCCACGGACCAGGCCGTCATGCTCCCACGAACGTTGACCGCCTCGTAACCTTGAGCGTTGAGCCATGCCACGACCTGCGAGGAACGTCCCCCGCGTAAACAGATCACGCGGTATTCCACATCGGGGTCGAGTTCATTCAAGCGCATCGGGATGTCATTCATAGGAATGTGAAGCGCGCCCGGAATGTGCCCGGCAACCCATTCATAGTCGTCCCGCACATCCAGGACGGGTGTGGTTTCACTCACATCGTCAATGTCCACGTTGGTGATGTCTGACATTTCCACTCTCAACTCTCCGACGGCTCGCTCATTCCGCCTATTCTCAGGCTACAAGCACCGGCCATTATTCCCGCAACGCAACCAGCCCTATGCCGAATGTGACTGGTTGCCGCGTCCTGGCGATGGGTGGAATCGCGCAAATTCGGGCATGGCCAATATGACAGACACATCAAACAAGTGGCATTCTGAATCAAATGAGCACTACGCCACAAACCCCCACCCCCACGGGCTCCCCGGCAAGCACAGCACAGAACACGCGCCAATTCTTGGGCCATCCGGCAATGCTGTTCAGCCTCTTCAATGTGGAACTCTGGGAGCGCTTCTCCTTCTACGGCATGCAAGCCATTGCCGCCTACTACATCTATTACTCCACAACCGATGGCGGACTCGGCCTCGACGAGACCATGGCCATTGGCATCATTGGCGCGTATGGCGGCGTTGTCTATTTGTCGACGGTTCTCGGTGCATGGATTTCCGATCGACTCTTCGGCCCGGAGCGCGTGCTGTTTTACAGCGGCATCCTCATCATGTTTGGCCACATTGCACTCGCCCTCATTCCGGGTGTAGCCGGTTTGATCGCAGGTTTGGCCATGGTTGGCATTGGCTCGGGCGGGCTGAAAGCCACCGCGACATCCTTGGTCGGCACCTTGTACGCCAAGGATGACGAGCGCAAAGACGCCGGCTTCTCCATCTTCTATATGGGTGTCAATATCGGCGCACTCTTTGGACCGCTCGTGACCGGTTGGCTTCAAGTCGCCCCCGGCCTGGGGTTCCACATTGCTTTCGGTGCGGCCGCCGTAGGTATGGCAATTGGCCTGGTGACCTACGCCATCACACGCAAGAACATGCCAGAGTCCTCACACGTGGTCGCCAATCCGCTTCCCAAAAACATGTACTGGGTACTGCCCGTCGGCGTCATCGCCCTGGCAGCGATCATTGCGATTTTGCTCGTTTCCGGCATCGTCAACGCGAACAACCTGGCCACCAGCGTCGGTATCGCAGTTGCGGGCATCGCGGCGATCTACTTTTTCGTCATTCTCTCCAGCAAGCAAATCACCTCTGATGAGCGCAGCCGGGTCTTCTCCTTCATTCCGCTTTTCATTGCCAGCACAGCATTTTGGGCGCTCTTCCAGCAACAGTTCACGGTGATCCCGGTGTATGCCGAGAGCCGCCTCGACCGGAATATCTTTGGCTTCGTCATTCCGCCGGCCTGGGTGAATTCGATCAACCCGATCTTTATCATCATCTTTGCGGGAATCTTCGCCGCGATTTGGACGGCACTCGGGAAACGTCAGCCCACGACGCCGACCAAGTTCGCCATTGCCCTGGTCATCATGGGACTCGCGTTCTTCCTGTTTGTTCCGTTTGCGGGCAGCGGTGAAAACAGCGTTCCGTTCATCATGATCATTGGTGTGTTGTTCCTCTTCACCCTCGCCGAGTTGAACATTTCTCCCATCGGCCTCTCGCTCGCGACAAAGCTCGCCCCCGAGAAGTTCCAAACCCAGATGGTCGCCCTGTTCTTCCTTTCGGTTTCTCTGGGATCAACCCTTGCCGGCGTGCTCGGACAGCTGGGACAGACCATCCCGGAAGGCACCTACTTCTTGATGGTAGGGATTGCCTCGATCGTCGTCGCAGGGCTGTTGCTGTTGGTCTCGCCGTGGATCCGCAAGGCCATGAAGGGCGTACACTAACCGCAGCCCGCGCCTCCATAGCCACGGGCCCACGCCATATAGCCATAGAAAAGTGCTGGGTCGCCGTCCACACAGGACGGCGACCCAGCACTTTTGCGTTCAATGACTCCTTTGCCGACTACCGATCAATGTTCGCGAATCCTGCGGCCCCAAGGATCATGACAAAAAACAAGATAAAGACCAGGCTCAGCCCGAGCATGATGTAACCCAGCACCAACCCGGTAATCGCCATACCCTTACCGGCCGGCTCCCTTTTGAGCCCGATATGCCCAAAAATTACGGCCAACACCGCGATGATCCCGTAGGTGAAAAACAGTGGCACGCTCAAGATGCCCAACACCATGGAGGCAATGCTGAACCCCTTGCGCTGATCCTGCATCGGATACGGGTACCCGCCTTGGGGATACATGGGATACCCGGGTTGTCCCGGATAGTTCTGACCCGCGTAGGGTTGCCCGGCCTGGTGCTGCCCGGGATACCCCTGGCTCGCGTACGGCTGCCCCGTTGCCGCTCCCCCCGAGGTCCCCGGGTGTGCGGAATATCCCGAGTACCCCGACGCTCCGGAACCTGCCTGCGAGGGGTAACCGCTCGCCGTCGTACTTCCGCCGGAACCAGGAGCACCGGGCGAGCCGCCCGCATACGGTCCCGCCTGGCCAAACACGCGGCTAGGATCATCCGCATCCTTCGCGGCGGGCAAATACGGATTCTGCCCGGGACCAACCGCGGCCGCCGAGTCGGAGAGCTTGGACGCCTCCTCGCTGGCGAAACGCCGTTTGCCGTCAGGGGACGCAAATTTGGGGTCTTGAGGGGTGTCCGGCGTGCTCATATCGATCCTTGGGCTCAGGTGAATGTGAGGCAAGTCTAGCGCCACGCCCAGCGGTTCGTGGCATGCTTGAGGCATGGCAACACGTGCAGGAACCCCGGCCCAATCCAGCGACCTTGTAGACGTCGACGCGCTCATCGCCGCGTACCACGACCTCGCCCCCGACCCCACCGATCCGGCGCAACGCGTCGTTTTCGGCACCAGCGGCCACCGCGGCTCCAGCCTCAAACGCTCCTTCAATGACGCGCACATCGCCGCCACCACGCAGGCGATTGTGGAATACCGCGCGTCGCAAGGCATCACCGGCCCGCTGCTGATGGGCCGCGACACGCACGCCCTCTCCGGCCCCGCGCAGGACACCGCGCTCGAGGTCCTCGCGGCCAACGGCGTGACCGTTTGGCTCGACTCGCGCGAGCGCTACACCCCCACCCCGGCGCTCTCGCTCGCCATCCTCACCCTCAACCGGGAGGGCACCTCTGGCGGGGTTGACGGCATCGTCATCACCCCGAGCCACAACCCGCCTGCGGACGGCGGCTTCAAGTACAACCCGCCACACGGCGGCCCCGCGGACAGCGAGACGACCTCCTGGATTGCCGCGCGCGCCAATGAATTGTTGGAGCAGAAGAACGACGGCGTTGCTCGCCTCGATCTCGCGGCCGCCGAAAGTGCGGACACCACCGGTCAGTATGACTTCCTGGGCAATTACGTGCGCCAATTGCCCTCCATCATCGACGTGGACGCGATTGCCGGGGCCGACATTTCCATCGCGGTGGACCCGATGGGTGGTGCCTCGGTGGATTATTGGGCCGAAATTGCGTCCGCATTCAAACTGCCGATCACCGTGGTCAATAACGTTGTCGACCCGCAATGGGGTTTCATGACGCTGGATTGGGACGAGAAGATTCGCATGGACCCGTCCTCGCCGTCGGCAATGGCCTCGCTCATTGCGCGAATGGGGCCGGATGCGGGGTTTGACCTTGCGACGGGAAATGATGCCGACGCGGACCGACACGGCATTGTCACCCGGGATGCCGGCCTGATGAACCCGAACCACTATCTGGCGGTGGCGATTCAATACCTGTATTCGCACCGCCCGGAGTGGGCTGGATCGATGGGTGTGGGCAAGACCGTGGTGTCCTCTTCGATGATTGACCGCGTTGTCGGCTCGCTGGGCCGGGATTTGGTGGAGGTGCCGGTCGGCTTCAAGTGGTTTGTGCCTGGGCTGCTCGAGGGCACGATCGGCTTTGGCGGCGAGGAATCGGCCGGCGCGTCCTTCTTGAAGTTGGATGGCACCGTGTGGACCACGGACAAGGACGGGATCTTGCTGGCGCTCTTGGCCGCAGAGATCCTTGCCGTCACCGGCAAGACGCCGTCCGAGCTGTATGCCGAATTGGTGGCCGAATTCGGCGACCCGGCCTATGCGCGCATCGACGCAGCAGCGACCCCGGAGCAAAAGTCGGCGCTGGCCAAGCTATCCGCCGCGGACGTCACCGCCACCGAACTCGCGGGCGAGCCGATTACCGCGATCCTGACCGAGGCGCCTGGCAACGGCGCGCCGATCGGTGGCCTCAAGGTGCAGACAGAGAATGCCTGGTTCGCCGCGCGGCCGTCCGGGACGGAGGACGTATACAAGATTTACGCCGAGTCCTTCAAGGGCCGCGAGCATCTGGCCGAGGTGCAAGAAGAGGCGAAACGCTTGGTGGACTCGGTGATCGGCGGCGCACAATGAGCGGGGCGCTGGGCGAGACGCCCGGCTCGGTACCCGCCCCTACCAACCGCCTGTGGAGCGGCCAGGCGCAGATGCCCTCTGTGCTCGCTCGCCAGGTGGAAATTGTGGCCGCCGACGGCAACTATGTCATCACCCGCGACGGTCAACGCCTCTTCGACACCACTGCCGCACTCTGGCACACCAATATTGGGCACGCCCGCGAAGAAATGGCCCGCACCGCCGCCGAGCAAATGGCGCGCCTGGAGACCTATCACGTCTTCGGCCGCTTTGTGAATGACAAGGCCGTGGAGCTCGCCGACCGCATTTCCGCCCTCTCCCCCATCGATGACCCGCGCATCATTCTCGGCTCCGGCGGGGGCGACGGCGTGGACAGCGCCCTCAAACTCGCGCGGCGGCACTGGCAATTGGCCGGACAACCGGAAAAGACCTGGGTCCTCAGCCGCGAATCCGGGTACCACGGCCTGCACGGCTACGGCACCGCCGTCGCGGGCATCCCGTTCAACCGCGAGGGCTACGGAAGCGAGTCGCTGATCCCGGAGACCGCACGTATTGACCTCCATTCGGTGGAAAAGGTTGAACAAACCATCCAAGAAATCGGCCCGGAACGCATCGCCGCGATGATTGCGGAACCGATCATCGGCTCCGGCGGCGTCATCCCGCCGGTGGAAGGCTACCTCGAGGGACTGCAAGAGCTCGCCCGCCGCTATGACATCCTCTTCATCGTGGATGAGGTCATCACCGGCTTCGGCCGCACCGGCGAATGGTTCGCCAGCCACCGCTGGGGACTGGAACCGGACATGATCACCTTTGCCAAAGGCGTCTCCTCCGGCTACTCTCCGGTCGGCGGCGTGATCGTTGCGCCGCGGGTCTGGGATGCGTTTTACAAGGACGCCGATTCGCCGATCTACCGCCACGGCATCACCTATTCCGGGCATGCAACGAGCGCCGCTCTCGCCCTGACCAACCTCGATATCCTCGAGCGCGAAGGACTGGTTTCACGCGCCGCCGAACTCGAAAAGGTGCTGCAACGCGAACTGACCGCCCTGGAACAGCATGAAAGAGTTCGCGAAATCCGCAGCGCCGGCTTCCTTGCCGGAGTCGCACTCGTCGATGGTGTGGACGGCCCCGCCCTCGCGGATCGCCTCATCGATCGGGGCTTCACCTCGCGCGTTCTGCCCGGCAACGCGCTGCAAATCAGCCCGCCGTTCACCACCACGGATGAGGAAGTACGCACGCTCGTCGCCGGAATCAAGGATGCTTTAGATTCCTCGGCATGAAGCACGACGGCGTGTCCCCGACCCGGGCGCGCACGTCCGCCTTGCATGGGCGGCCACCTGAGGCGCCCTCCACCTAAGGCACTAGTGTGAACTGCGCTTAGAATTGGGGAGAATCATCGCCCCCTTCGAGTTTTGCGAGGCCCCCGTGACCAATGCCGCCCCAGAACGCCGTGCCCACATCTTCAGCTGGAGCGTCCACGGCGACGGCAAAACGATTGCGCCGGGCGAGGTCGTCAAACCATTCGAGCGGCTGTCCTGGCCGCGCACCATAGGCCTTGGCGCGCAGCACCTCATTGCGATGTTCGGCGCGACTTTCTTGGTGCCGCTGCTCACCGGCTTCCCACCCGCAACGACACTCTTCTTCTCCGGCATCGGAACTCTGCTGTTCTTGGTGATTACAGCGGGCCGGGTGCCGAGCTACCTCGGTTCCAGTTTCGCGTTCATTGCGCCCATTGCGGCGGCCCAGGACGACTTTGGTCCCGCGGGGGCGCTCGGCGGCGTGCTGGTGGCCGGCGTATTGCTGTTCCTGGTTGGACTGGTGGTTCAGTGGGTTGGTTCTCGGTGGATCAACGTTGCGCTGCCCCCGGTGGTGACCGGATCGATTGTCGCGCTCATTGGGCTCAATCTCGCGCCGACGACGTTCGAGAACTTTGAGCCGGCACCGGTCACCGGGACTGTCACCATTGTCGGGATTCTGTTGTGCATGGTGCTCTTCCGCGGGCTACTGGGGCGGCTCTCTATCCTGCTCGGGGTCGCGCTTGGGTACGTGGCGGCTGTGCTGCAAGGCGAACTGTCCCCCGCGTCCATGAAGTCGGTTGCCGACGCGCCCTGGGTGGGACTGCCAACATTCCAGGGACCAAGCTTCCACCCCGAAGTCTTCATTCTGTTCATCCCGGTTGTGCTGGTGCTCGTCGCCGAAAACCTCGGCCACGTGAAGTCTGTTGCGCTCATGACCGGCACGAACCTCGACCCAGTCACCGGCCGCGCGCTCATGGCCGACGGCGCCGCCACCGCCCTCGCCGGTCTCGGCGGCGGTTCCGGTACCACCACGTATGCCGAGAACATCGGCGTCATGGCCGCCACCCGGGTCTACTCGACGGCCGCGTACTGGGTGGCCGGTATCCTCGCGGTACTGCTGTCGCTCTCCCCCAAGGTCGGCGCCGCGATCGCGACGATCCCCGCAGGCGTACTGGGCGGTGCCGGAGTAGTGCTCTACGGCATGATCGGCATTTTGGGCGTGCGTATCTGGGTGCAAAACAAGGTGAACTTTGCCGACCCGGTCAACCTGATGGTCGCCGCCGTCCCGCTCGTCATCGGCATCGCGGACTTCCAGATGGTCGTGGGGCAACTGGCGTTTGGCGGAATCGCGCTCGGAACCGCGGCCGCGCTTCTGATCTACCACGTTCTGACCCCGGTTGCGCGTTGGCGCGGCACCGCCCACCCGCAGGACGCCACCCGCGACGACGAGACCACCGCGCTCAGCTAATCCCATCCCCCCGCACCCCGTCCCCCACGTCACCCAACACTCCCCACAGCACCCAACACCCCCACCGCACACCCCACCCGGCGCTCATCCGCTAATTGCGTTTTCATCCGGTAATTGCGGGATGAAAACGCAATTAGCGGATGAGCAGCGGCACTAGAGCGCGCGCGGAGTGAGCCCGAGGACCCGCGCGAGGATATCGGCGCGATCGGTCATGATGCCGTCCACGCCCATGGCAAACAGTTCCCGCATTGCCGCCTCATCGTTGATCGTCCATACGTGCACCTGCAATCCGGCCCGATGCGCCCGCGCAATAAACGCCCTGCGCACGATCAGCACCCCGTAAGCGCGCACCGGCACCTGCAGGCAGTCCACCCGCGACCAGCGCGCAATCGCCCGGGTCAGCCCCACGGGCCCCAAAACCACCATGAGTGCCAAGGTGAGCATGCTCGCGCTGGTGGCCACGCGCCGTCGTGCATCTGTCATGAGCCGCAAGAAGGTGCGGTGTCTGGCCTCGGAAAATGTCGCGGCAAGCACCCGGTCCTCGCAGCCGAGCCGGGTCACCAACTCGGCAAAGGCAGGCACCGACGCCTCGTCCTTCAAATCCACGTTCCACTTGATACCGGGCCAGCGCGTGAGCGCTTCCTCAAGCGTGGGGATGCGGGAGTTCGGATGTACGACGGCGTTACTCAGCTCGCTCGCGGAGCGTTCAGATATCGGGCCGGTTGCGTCAGTGACGCGGTCTAGGGTCTCATCGTGAAAGATCATGAGGACGCCGTCGGAGGAGGTGCGCACGTCCGTTTCGATGTAGCTGAATCCGAGGTCGATCGCGTTCTGGAAGGCACCCATGGTGTTCTCGGCGCCGTCCGGGGCATAGCCGCGGTGCGCGAAACCGATCGGCGGCTCGGAAAGATACCCGCTCATGGTCGGCGCACATCCTCAAGGAGCGATTCGAGCACCTGCGCGACGCCGTCTTCCTGAAACGGTGGGGTGCGGTAGCGCGTCGAACTGATCGCGGTGGGGTGCCCTGAGCTGACCGCGTAGCCGCGTCCGGCCCAACAGAGCATGGGGATGTCGTTGGGCATGTCGCCAAATGCCACAACCTCTTCCGCCCCGATCCCGCGTTCGGCGGCGAAACTGGCCAGGGTGACCGCCTTATCGACCTTGTGCGGGCCCATCTCGACCAGCGCATCCACCGGGGATGAGTGAGTCGAGGTGACCAGATCAGAAACCAGCGCATCCACGTGGCTCAGAAACTCATCCGGGGTGGAATCGGGGCTCTTTGCGAGGATCTTCACAATGCTGCTTGAGTGTTCCAGAGCTTCGTCCACGGGGCGCTCTTCAAGCTGAAGTTGTTCGCGCAGCGAGGTGTTCACGAATCCGGGGTCCACATACAGCGCGGGAAGATCGAGGGTTTCCATGGCGAAGAGCGCGTCCGGGTGCGCGGCCCGAATTCGGTGCAGCACCTCTCGGGCCGCGTCCCGGGCGATCACATGTTGGCCGATTACTGTCTCGGTGCCGAGGTCATAGACAACGGCGCCATTGGAGCAGATAACCGTACCGAGGTGACCCAAGCTTTCGCGGAGCGGCCAGATCCAGCGCTTGGGACGTCCGGTAACAAAGACGACCTCGATCCCCGCCTCTGCACAGCTCTGGAAAGCCGCAATTGTGCGGGCCGAGATCGAGTTGCCCTCGCCGATGATGGTGCCGTCCAGGTCGCTGGCAACGAGCCGAACTTTCATGCGGCGACCAACCCGATATATTCCCTATTGTTCATACGTTGCAACCAGTGTGGCACGTCCCAAGACATGGCCGAACATTTGAAAATTCATGAGCGCCGGTGAGCTGTCCTCATCAATATCAAGGCTCGGCACGTCCAGTGCATGAACCACAATGAAGTAGCGGTGTTCGCCGTGTCCTGCTGGTGGGGCGGCTCCGATGTATCCACGAGTGCCGCCGTCATTCTTTAACTGGACGGCGCCCGAGGGGAGATTCGATCCATCCTCGGAGCCTGCACCTGACACGAGTTCGCTGACATCTGCCGGAATGTTTCCCACTGCCCAGTGCCAAAAGCCGCTCGCGGTGGGGGCATCCGGATCATACACGGTCACGGCGTAGCTTTGAGTTCCCTCGGGAGCGCCGGACCAGGTGAGTTGTGGCGAGATGTCTACCCCGCCGGGAACACCGAAGGCACCGCTTGCTTGCGGGGCTGAATACCGCTCGCCATCGGCAATATCGGTGCTCGTGAGGTTGAAACTGGCTACCTCGGGGAGATCTGCATACGGATCGTGCTTGCTCACTGTCACTCCTTATATTCCTTGTTGTGCATATATTTCTGTAGTTCCGCTTTATCGGGAGGATTGGCTCCTGCGCGGGACACGGTAATGGCCGCCGCAGCGGTGGCTTCACGAAGGATCTCCTCCACTGTTCCCCGGGTTAGCGCGGCGAGTCGATCCCGATTCTGGCCGCCCGACAGCCCGCGCTTGACGACGCCGGAGAGCAGGGCCGACATAAACGAATCCCCCGCCCCCACGGTGTCCGCCACCGCGACCTTCGGCGCCGCCACGGATATATTCCCTTGACGGAATACTGCGTACGGTCCTGCCGCGCCTCGGGTTACCACCACGAAGGAGGGCCCCAATTCGAGCCACGCGGCCGCCGAATCTTCAATGGATCGATCGGGGTACAGCCAAAGCAGGTCCTCATCCGAGGCTTTCACAATGTCGGCAAGCGCCACGAACTTTTCCGCGGCGCCACGAGCCACCGTGACGTCTTTGATAATGGTGGGACGGCAGTTCGGGTCATAGGAGATCACTGCTGCCGGGCGCGCTTGCTCCACGATCGTCACGGCGTCGCGATCCCCAGGACCCAGCATTGCGGCAATCGATCCGGTGTGAAGTAGAGTTGTCGATCCCAGAAGCCCGGAAAGGTCTTCGACGACTCCCGGCAGATCCCATACGAGGTCAAACTCATATTCCGCGGCACCGGTGTCATCCAGCGTTGCGCGAGCAATCGAGGTGGGGGAGTCATCCGGGCCGGTCGGCGTCAGCACCGAGTTGTGATGCAAGTGTGCCGAAAGCATTTCACCGTAGTCATCCTTACCCCAACGGCCAACAAACTGCGTGGGGTGGCCCAAACGGGCCAGGCCGATTGCCACGTTCATCGGGCTCCCGCCGGGGTGGGCCACTACCGAACCGTCGGCGGATACAACTTCATCAATGAGGGCTTCCCCTACTACAGTCAGCACTCTCTTACCCTACTGTGAGCGCCAGGCCACGCAACACCGCAAAGTGGGCACTTGATCGGAGAATGCCCGGCTACGGCAATCCGGTGAGTAGCACTCGCCCGCTATCCATCAATCGGATCTGCACCCGATCGATTTCCTCGGGCTGTAGGTAGGTTGCCGCATTGAGCTTTGACTCGCTTCCCGGGCCGGCAGTCCAGGTTCCGGCCAAGTATTCGCCGCCGGTTTTATCCACAATGTACATGCCGTATTTGAAAGTCCGGTCCGCCGTTGCAGAGGCTCCCGCGCTTTCGATAGCCGCCTTGTAGCTACATTCCAGCCTGATATTGGTGCCCCACGCTCGTTTTTCCAACATCACATTGGCCGTCAGCGGTGACGGGGCATCCTGGTGCATCGCTATCTGCACCCCGCCGGTGTCGGGACCGGCGGCAACGGGTGCGCCATCGCCGACACCGCCACCAAGCCACTGGGGAATAACCAGCGCGAGCGCGAAGGTCGCGGCCACGGCCGCCGCAAAGAACCCGCCCAGACGTACCCGCGCGCGGCGTCGAGAGCGGTCTACTGCGGCAGACAGTCGGGCAACGTTTCGCGAGCGTGCTGCCGGGGACTCGGGGCTGACGGCGGTGTGTTTGTCCTCGCTGGCCAACAGTTCAAAAGCTACTTCGCGTGGAACTCCGCCCAATACTCCGTTCATACCGGCCAGTTCTGCCACCGAGCTGGCGCATGCCGAACATTGGCTCAGGTGGGCCTCAAAGGCACGGCGGTCGGCGGGGGAGAGCGATCCTAAAACGTACGCGGCATCCCACTCACACAGTCGATTGTTCTCGTCCATTGTCACGGCTGACTCACCCCTCTTTCCTGCAGTGCCAGCTTGAGCGCCTTCATTCCGTAGTGCAGCCGGGATTTCACCGTTCCCGGCGGCAGGCCGAGTTCACCGGCCACCTTGTTCACGGTTTTTGCCCCGTAATAGCAGTGCACAATGACGCTTCGGTGTTCATAGCTCAACTCGGCGAGCGCATCTGTCACCAGCCAGGTGTCCAGCGTCGCGTCGGTGCGATCCGCAAGAGCGACTTCGGGCACCTCGTCGGTACCAAACTCGCGTCGCGAGCGCGCCGAGCGCTTGTCATCGATCACTAAATTACGGGCCACGGTGTACACCCAGGAGCGAACATTCGCTTCCGGCTGCGCGAGAATATCTGCGTGCTTCCACGCCTTGAGCAAGGTTTCTTGCACAATGTCCTCGGCCAGGCTCTCGTTCCGGGTCATCCGCAGGACATGCCAGTAGAGCGGTTGCGCGTGTGCGTCATAGAGCGCGGCGAGTAGTTCGTCTTGCTCTGCGCCCACCACATTCTCCTCACCGTGTTGCGTATCGGAATCTCACGGACGGGCAAGATCGCGATACACCTGATTAAACGAGCGCGGCGAGTAAATGGTTCAAGCACTTACTAAAATTTGCGTGCCGCGATATTTGCGCGCGGGCGAGCCACGCAAGCGCCCGCGAGCGCTCACGCCCCGGTAAAACCCGGTTTCCGCTTTTCCAGAAACGCTTGCGTCCCTTCGGCGGCATCCGCCGAGCCGAAGTTTTCGCCGAACACCAGCGACTCGGTCTTCAACGCATCGACCAGCGGCAGCGAGGAACTTGCGCGCAACAGGCTCTTGGCCCGGGCAATGGCTAGGGGAGAGGCCGCCTTTATGCGGTCGTGTTGCACGCGTGCGGCTTCCATCAAATCCGATGAGCTGCCAAGCACCGCCTGTACCAGCCCAATCTCTAGCGCCCGCGCCGCGCCAATGCTTTCGCCGGTCAGGATCATTTCGCTGGCGGCCGCCGGCCCTATCCGCCTCGGCAACCGGGCCGTCCCGCCAAAACCGGGGACCAGCCCGAGCTTCACTTCGGGCTGACCGAAAACCGCGTTCTCACAGGCGAGAATCCAGTCCGCGGCGAGCGCCAATTCGCAGCCGCCGCCCAACGCGAACCCCTTCACGCACGCGATCACCGGCACCGGCAATTCTTCAAAACCGGTCGTCACCCGCGCCATGTCGATCGAATATTGGGTGGCTTCGGACTCGCTCATCGCGGACATTTCGCGAATGTCCGCGCCCGCTACAAAAGCCTTGTCTCCCGTCCCGGTGAGTATTACGGTGCGAATCGACCAATCGCTCCCCTCGCCGCAATGCCCGCGCACAAACTCAAGCGCCGCCGCCAACTCAGCCACGACGTTCTCGCTCAAGGCGCCCAGCGCCTCCGGCCGGTTAATTGCGATAGCCAGCAACTCGTCGTCGTACGTCAATGTCAGCGTGGAAAATTCGGGCAGATCCATGCCCTAAAGCTACCAGCCCATCGCTTCGCGGACCTCGAGCAGAATCCCGTGCATGGCGGCCTCCGCTGCGGGCGCGTCACCGTGGGCGATGTGATGTGCGACGGCGTTGTGGCCACTGAGTGCCTCAGGTTCCGGTTTGCGCGGCATCAGTCCCTGACGCGTGCGCTCAGCGAGCACTTCCCCGATGACCTCGCAGAGCGAGGCGAAGAGCGAGTTTTGACTGCCGGAAAGGATGGCGGCGTGGAATTGCTGGTCGGCGATCAGGAATTCGTCGAGTTTTCCGGCTTCCCCGAGGGTGCGCATTTTTGCTTCGAGCGTGAGCAGGTTCTCTCGCTCGGCGGCGCTCATATTGCGGGCGGCGGCGGCAGCGGCAATGGGTTCTACGGCGATGCGCAGTGCGGTCAGTTCGCTGAAATACCGGGCGCGGTCACGGGTCTCGAGTCGCCACGCGATGATTTGCGGGTCGAAGACGCTCCATGCGCTTGGCTCTTCAACGATGAGGCCGACGCGGCGCTTGACCGCGAGTAAGCGGAGGGACTGGAGGACTTGGACGACGTCGCGAATGACCGTTCGCGAGGCGCCGTAGCGTTGCTGGAGCTCGTCAATGGTGAAGCGCTGGCCGGCGGGAAGTTCGCCGGAGACAATGTCGCGCCCGAGCGCATCCACGATTTCGCGGTGCAGGGTGGGTTTCGGTGAGCTGTCCATTAAGGTACTATCATTTCACAATGAAAGGTAGTACCTTTTGTAATCTGGGATGATTGCTCCCAGACAATGACGTCAGAGGAGAATCGCATGGCGAATCCCGCAACACACTTGATTGTGATGGGAGTTTCCGGCTCCGGGAAGACCACCATCGCACAAGCGCTCGAATCCGAGCTCGGCTTTACCTACGCCGAGGCCGACGAATTTCACCCGCAAAGCAATATCGACAAGATGTCGCAAGGAACCCCGCTGACCGATGAGGACCGCTGGCCCTGGTTGCGCTCGATCCGCGACTGGATGAGCGCCGAGGCAGCGGCCGGACGCAGTACCGTGGTCACGTGTTCCGCGCTCAAGCGCACCTACCGCGACCTGCTCCGCGAGGCGGACGGTACCGTTTTCTTTATCCACCTGGACGGCAGCGAGGACCTGCTCCGCGAACGCATGCAGCACCGCAGCGGCCACTTTATGCCGGCCAGCCTGCTCCCGAGCCAGTTGGCAACGTTGGAACCGCTTGAATCCGATGAACCGGGCCTCAAGATTTCCATTGAGAAGACACCGGAAGAGATCGTTTCCGAGGTGCTTCACCTGGTGAAAACCCATCAACTTTCGGCCCAAGGTGCGGCCGAACACGCCGCCGAAGACACCACACAGGAGGATGCACAGTGACCATTGAAGGCTGGGAACAAACACTGGGCGCGGGCCCGCTTTTGCTCATCGCTGGCGCCGCCATTGCGCTGCTGCTGGTCTTGATTCTGGCGTTTCGGGTGCACGCCTTTGTGTCGCTGATCCTCGTTTCGCTCTTGACCGCGCTTGCCACCGGCATCCCGATTGCAAGCGTGGTGCCTACCCTGACCTCCAGTTTCGGCAGTACTCTCGGCACCGTGGCGTTGCTCGTGGGGCTCGGCGCGATGCTCGGTCGACTCGTGGAAACCAGCGGCGGCGCGAAGGTTCTCGCCGATAAACTCGTCGGCGCCTTCGGGGAGAAGCGCGCCCCGTTTGCCCTCGGTGTCGCCTCGCTGATCTTCGGCTTCCCGATCTTCTTTGACGCCGGACTGGTCGTGATGTTGCCCGTCGTGTTTGCGGTCGCCAAGAACCTCGGCGGCGGAGTTTTGCGCTACGGGCTGCCCGCAGCTGGCGCGTTCTCGGTCATGCACATCTTTGTTCCGCCGCACCCGGGCCCGGTCACCGCGGCCGGATTCTTTGAGGCAAACGTGGGACTCGTGACCCTCATTGGACTCCTCGTCGCGCTCCCCACCTGGTACCTGACCTCCTACCTCTACGGCCTGTGGATCGGTAAGAAAATTGTGCTTCCGGTGCCCGCGCTGCTTGGCCAAGCGGACCAGGAAGCCATCAAGAACCCGCCAAAATTCGGCACCGTATTGGGCATCTTGCTCCTCCCGCTCGTGCTGATCTTCTTGAACACGGGTCTCGGTACGCTCGCAAAATCGGGCGCGGTCGGCGAGGAAACCGCGAGCCAGTGGTGGTACGTCGGTTTGCGCATGCTCGGCGAGACCCCGGTGGCGCTGTTGCTGACCCTGCTGATCGCGTCCTACGTGCTGGGACGCCGCCGCGGCGAGGACAAGACGGTCATCGAAAAGATCCTCGACTCGGCGCTCGGCCCCGTGGCCTCCGTCATCCTGATCACCGGCGCCGGAGGCATGTTCGGCGGCGTGTTGCGTACCAGCGGCATCGGCGGTGCGCTCGAGGATGTTCTCGGCGACATGGGTGTCCCGCTCATCCTGGCCGGCTTCCTGATCGCCGCGATCCTGCGCATCGCCCAGGGCTCGGCGACCGTGGCGCTGACCACTGCGGCTGGACTGGTGGCACCGGGCGTCGCGGCCGCCGGGTTCAATGAGATTCAGCTCGCCTGTGTGGTCATTGCGGTCGCCGCCGGCTCGGTGGTCGTCTCGCACGTGAACGACTCCGGCTTCTGGCTCGTCGGCAAGTTCATGGGCATGGACGTCAAGACGACGTTCAAGACCTGGACGGTCATGGAAACACTCATCGGTGTGGTCGGCTTCGGGATTGCCCTCGGTATTTTCGGGCTCGCGTCCCTCGGCTAACCCTCCCCGTCTATGTAGCGCGACACGCCGAGGAAACTGCGGTTTCCTCGGCGTGTCGCGCTACATAGATTTCGGTGAGGTGCGCGGCTCACCAGGGTTGCTTGGTTACTTTGAGTGGAGTACGACGGCGTGTGGTGACCTTTTGCAACAAAAGGTCACCACACGCCGTCGTACTTCATATCCCCGCCTCGACTGTGTAGCAGTTAATGCCCATGTTCGCGCGAACATGGGCGTTTCGCGCTACACAGTCGAGGCGAAGGGGTCCCAGCTTTCGGGAAGCCGCTCGGCGCGACTCACCGTGCTCCCAACGCGCTCGGGCTGCCCGCTCGCCACCGACTCGCCAATCGCGATCATGGCGTCCAGAACGTGATTGCCCAGTTCGCCCGATGCGCGGTGAGGAACTCCGGCGCGCACCGAGCGTGCAATATCGAGAGCGCCCATGCCGCGGCCCGCACTCGCACCGACAGACTCGATCAGTTCCGGCTCTTCACTGCCAAGGCGATACAGCTCAAGGGTGCCTTCGAAATTGTTCGGATCTGGGATGAGCAGCGTCGCTTCCGTCCCGGAAATCTCTACGTATCCCGAGCGCATCATGGGGGACTGGAAACTGAAGGTGCTCTGTCCGACCTGACCTTCCTCAAAACCGATCAGCGCCGCGACGAGCGTCGGCACTTCGACCTCGAACTCTTCACCCGCCCGGGGACCGGATGCAACCACTTGCTTTTCAAAGGCGCGCCCGCCCATCGCCGAAACGGTATCAATGGCACCAAACGCCTGAACCAAAGCGGTCAGATAGTAAGGTCCCATGTCGAATAGCGGCCCGGCCCCGCGTTGGAACAAGAAGGCCGGATTCGGGTGCCACAAGTGCGGGCCGGCGGTTTGAAACACCGTTTGCGCACTCAACGGCTTTCCGATCGCGCCCGCGTCAATCAGACGCAGCGCATGCTGGATGCCCGAACCTAAAAAGGTGTCCGGGGCGCATCCCAGGCGCAGTCCGGTTTGCTCCGCGAGCGCAACCAAGGCATCCCCGTCTTCGCGACCCAGTGCCAGCGGTTTTTCACCCCACACGTGCTTGCCGGATTTCAGGATCGCGGTGGACACTTCGGCGTGGGCGGCCGGGATGGTCAAGTTGATTACTAACTCAATTTGGTCATCGACCAGCAGTTCGGAGACATTGTCTCTCGCCTCGATCCCGAACTGTTCGGCGCGAGCTCGCGCGGCCTCGGGGAACATATCGGCGATGGCCATGACCCGCAGATCGGGAAACCGGGTCAGGTTGTTCAGGTACTGCTCGGAGATGTTCCCGGCACCGATGATGCCGACGCCGATTGGGCCAGATTGGGTGGTTGTATCAGTCACTTACCCTCTACTCCTGCCTTCACCAAGTACTCTTTGCTTTCGGCGATGCCCTCAAAAATGTCGCCCGAGTAATCGTCGAACTCGACAACGCCATATTCCGCGCCCGAAGTTTCCACGATGTCCTTGAGCGGAACCTCGCCGTCTCCGGCGGGCAATTGATCCTTCGTGACACCGGTCGCCGGACCGTCTTTCAGGTGCAGGAACTTGACCCTGTCGCCGAGCCGTTCCAATAACGCGACCGGGTCAACGCCGCCAACCAGCGCCCAATACACATCCACCTCGAGAACGATCGACGGGTCCAAAAGGCTCGCAAAGTATTCCAGCGCTGTGGTCTCCCCGGTTTCGGCGAGCCGACCGGTTGAGGAGGCATCGCCGTCGTACTTCTTTTCCAACTCCCAATTGTGGTTGTGGTAGCCGATCCGGATGCCGCGCTCTGCGGCAAGCGGGGCGATCTCATTGAGTCGGGCGGCCGCGGCCTGGATGTCTGCCACGTTTTCCCAGAGCTCTTGCGGGCGATGCGGGTCGATGACCGTGGTCATGCCAAGGGTCGCCGCCGCCTCCAAAATGGCCTCGGCGTCCCCGGAAATCAGAGGAGCGTGACCGGAGGGAGCCATGAGCCCGCGTTCGTTGAGCGCGGCTGCCATTTCGGGCGCGCGGTCCGCGAAACCGTAGGGCTCAACGTTGGTGAAGCCGAGTTCGGCGACTCGGTCGAGGGTGCCGGGGAGGTCCTCGTCGATCTGGTTGCGCAGCGTGTAGAGCTGAAGTGAGAGTTTCATGAGCCTTCTTTCCGTGAGGGTTTATTTGATTCCGGTCATGGCAACACCTTGGATGAAATAGCGTTGCAAGCCTATGAAGAGCACCACGATGGGCGCAATGACCAGCACCGATCCAGCCAACAAGATGCCGTAATTGGTGGAGAACTGGCCTTGGGAAAAGAGCGAGAGTGCGACCGGGAGGGTGTACATACGCTCCTCCTGCGCGGCGACCAGCGGCCACAAGAAGTTGTTCCAGGAGCCCAGGAAGGTCAGGATCGCCAGGGTCGCCAGCGGCGGTCCGCACTGCGGAAGAACCACGCGGGTGAAGGTGCGCCATTCGCCCGCCCCGTCAATGCGCGCTGCCTCCATGAGCGAATCCGGGATGCCCAACATGAATTGGCGCATGAGGAACACGCCGAGCGGGGAGACCAGGAACGGGAGTATGAGCGCCGGGTAGGTGTTCACCAGACCCATGTTGGAAACCAAAACAAACAGTGGGACAAAGGTGACCACGCCGGGAACCATCAGGGTGACCATGACCAGGCCGAAAAGCACTTTCTTGCCCCGGAACTCCATCTTGGCCAGCGCATAGCCGATCATCGAGCAGAAGATCAGATTGCCCAGCACCGTCACGACCGCCACGATCAGCGAGTTCACAAAGAACGTGTCGATGCGAAAGTCGGTGAACCAGGTGAGGTAGTTCGCGGTGGTGAATTCGTCAGGCCACCAGGTGATAGGGCGGCGGAGGAGCTCGCCCTGCGTTTTGAAGGAGGAGAGAAGCATCCAGATGAAGGGCAGAAGCGTCAGCGCAACCGCTACGATCAGGCCGGTGTAAAGCGCCCACCGTGCAGCCCTGCGGTTTTGGGTTCGGGTACGCGGGGCACGGCGGCCCGGCTGCTTGCTGTTGTGTTGCAATGCGGCGGTCGGGGAGCCGGTTCCCTCGAGTAGGTGACTCATCGTTGCCTCTCCCCTTAGTCCTTGGGTCGTAGAAACTTGAACTGCAACAGGCTGAGCAGCGCAATCGCGATGAACAGGATGTAGCTCGCGGCGGAAGCGGTACCGTACTGGCCGAAACCGAACTGGTTGTACGTGAAGTAGCTGATCGAGAGCGTGGAATCTAGCGGGCCGCCCTGCGTCATGACAAACGGTTCTTCAAAGAACTGCAGGAAGCCAACGGACAACATGACAGCGGCGAGGAGAATTGTCGGTCGCAGCATGGGCAGTGTGATGGTGCGAAATCGTTTCCACGCTCCTGCGCCGTCCACCTCTGCCGCCTCCATGACCTCTTGCGGAATGGTTTGCAGGCCGGCAAGGAAAATGACCATCAGGGTACCCATATTGCGCCAGACGGCCATCAAGATGAGGGACGGCATGGCCCAGGCAGGGTCGTTGAGCCAATTCGGGCCGTCGATTCCAACCCAGCCAAGAATCACATTGAGGAGCCCATCCGGTTGCAGGATGAAACGCCACACCACCGCAATGGCCACAATGCTTGTCACGATGGGGGTGTAAAAGCCCACGCGGAACGCCGAACGGAACTTAATAATGCCGCTGTTCAAGGCGAGCGCCAGGCTCAGTCCCACCACAATGGTCAGCGGGATGCCGATGAGCACAAAATAGCCGGTATTGAGCATGGATTGGAGGAACTGCGGGTCCTGCAAGAGCAAGACGTAGTGTTCCAGACCCACGAAGTTCACATTGAGCGGCGTCTGGATGTCTTGAGCCGTGAAGTCGGTGAAGGACATAAAGAAGGAGGAGATCAACGGCACCATCATGAAGATGCCGAAGAGCAATACAAAGGGCATGGCGAAGAGCCACGGCAGTAGCGCCTTGCGCTGTTTCGCTGTTCTGAGGGCCGGGGAACTCATGCGTCCTCCTTTGCGCCGGGGCTAGCCGCCCCGGGACCTACGCCGATGCGGTTGGCGGTAGCCTGCAGTTTCTGCATCGCATCCGCCGGTTCGCGATTGCCGCGCACTATCCATTCGAGCTGGGTGTCTGCGGCGGCGGAAACTTGCGTCCAGGTGGGCAAGGCCGGCGGAACATTGGTGTCCTCGAGTTGTTTTCGAAATACCCGCAGCCGCTCATCCGAAGCGAGCGCGGGGTCATCCCACGCCACCGCGCGGCTGGGCAGGCTCCCCACCTTTTTATAGAACTCGATCTGCACGTCCGGTTGGGTCAGCCAGCGAATGAGCTTCCAGGCGGCGTCGCGGTTGCGACTCTTCTTGAACACCACCAGGTTTGTCCCGCCGACAAAGGACGTCCCAGTTTCTTTGACCGGCACCGTGGACACCATGTACTTATCTAAAAACTCCTGGCCTCCCGCGGCCAGAAGGTCGCCCAGGCCGCTCGGACCGGAGATCATGACTGGCTCGCTTCCGTCGATGAAGCGGCCCGCCGGGTTTTCACCGGTGACAGGGTTCTTGTTCGCAAGGCCCTGGTTGAAAAGTCCGCGGTAATAGTCAAGTGCCTCGATGAGTTGCGGCTCGTCGAAAGTCCATCGGGTCATCTCGCTATTGGTCAGGTTGGCTCCCGCTGACCACACGAAAGGCAACGTGGACTGGAACGAGTCCGCACCAGAGACCGGTAGTTGAAAGGGGTACCTCACGCCATCGACACCCTTGAGCGCCTGGCCGAATTCCACGAACTCATCCCACGTTTCCGGGAACCGATTCCATCCCGCAGCTTGAGCGAGATCCGTGCGGTAGAAGAACAACCTGGTGTCCACGTACCACGGAACCCCAAAACGGTACCCCTGGACTTCGGTGGACTTGACCGAGCCGTCAAAGATGGTGGAGAGGTCGAAACCTTCGGGGGTGACCTCAAAGGAGCGCGCAAAATCGGTCATCCAGGTGGAACCCATTTGAGCGACGTCCGGGGTAGTGCCACCGGCGATCGAGGTCTGATATTTGTTGTGCGCGGCACCCCAGGGAATGGAGCTGACGGATATGTTGAGGTCCGGGTTGAGGTCGCGGAAGGGCTTGAGAAAGTCGCCCAGCGCGTCCGCCTCGGCACCCTGTCCCCAAAATACAAGGTTCCCGGTGGCCGGGGTGTCCTCCGGCATCGGGCCGGGAGTTTCCACTAACTGGCCGCCATTGACGCGTCCGCACGCCGCCAGTGTGAGCCCCGCGAACCCCAGCCCGAGCACAGCTCGCCGCGTTGGGCCGCCAGCTGGTTTAGCCGTAGCCGAGGATAACGTCATTGTCACTCCCGTGTCGTGAACATTCTGCAAGGATCGCGCGCCTTCTTTAAGCGCTTAGATCGTCGTTAGAGTCCATCTAAGCGCATCGAAGAAGTGATGGCAAGAGTTTTTTGGGGGTTATTGGCGGCGAGCGTCGCACGGAAAACCTCGCTGCCCGCCCGCACACTCGAAATCGATTGTGCAGATAATGCACAGTTTTACGGCGTGTCGCGTGCGTGTTCTGCACAGTCGATAGGGAGGGGGAGGTGAGGGGCGACGGCGGTGCCTCACCTTAAGAAGGCAACGCACCGCCGTCGTGCCTCACCCAGGCGACCGCCTGGTCTCGGTGAGCCGACCGCTCTCCGCTCACCAAAACGAGAACTTAGCCCGAGCAGCCGCAACTTTCGCGCACCATCAATTCCACCGGGAGCACCTGGGTTTGCGCCTCGCCAGAGCCTTCGGCCGCCCGGATCAACATATCCACCGCGGAACGGCCAATCGCTTCCATGGGCTGGCGCACGGTGGTGAGCGGCGGGCGGGACAAGCGCCCAGCAACGATCCCGTCGAAACCGGTCACCGCCACGTCCCCGGGCACGCTGATCCCGCGGCGCTCCAACTCATCCATCATGGGCAAGGCGATTTCGTCATGAACGCACACCAGAACGTCTGGCAGCCCTGCCGGATCAGCCAGCAGCCGATCGACCTCAGCCGCGGCCCACGGGCTCGCATCATCCGAGACGATATGACTCGCCACCTCGGCATCAATCCCCGATTCGGCGAGCGCCTCGGCAAAGAAATGGCTCCGCCCCCGAAAATCCGGAGAAGAGGTTTGCGCGTCCAGAAAGGTAAAGCGGCGAAACCCGTGAACTCGTATCAGGTGATCCAGCAGCGCGCGCATGCCCGACTCATTGTCCACGCTCACGTGCGCTTGCCCTCCCGCGCGCACCTCGCCGGGCGAGGACAGCTCCACCACCGGGATGCGTTGAGCGATCAGACGCAACTGCTCATCCGAAACCACGTTCGGGAAAATCGCCAAGCCATCTACCTGCCCGGCAAGGTCCTGAATCCGCTGTGCGTTTCCGGACATCTCGGTGGCGCTCCCGGTCAGCAAAGCGTATCCTCGCGCCCGGCACTGGAGCGCCATCCCGCGTTGCACCTCGTCACCGTAGACGGGGTAGTAGCGGTAGTCGCGGTTCCGGTCAGCCGCGGCGGTGAGCGGTCCGGCGGCGCTCCCGGCCTCATCATCGGCGTAGTAATCAAAGGAAAAGACGCCCAGCACCCCGGTGCGGCCCCGAGCCAACCCGCGCGCGCTCCCGCTGGGTAAATAGCCCAGTTCGCGGGCGGCGGACAACACCGTTTCCCGCGTCGAATCCTTGACCCGGTGCGGTTGCCGGAACGCGAAAGACACTGTCGCAATGGAAACGCCAGCCTTGGCAGCAACGTCATATACCGTGGGCGCCTTCGCCATGCTCGCTTCCTCCCCGCTCCGCGAGCGAGCCTCGGGTGAGACTCGCCGGCTACCCAAACATCATAGATACGAAAAACGGACCCCGTGGGGCCCGTTTACGCATATTTACTTTCGGCGATTGAACTTGCCGGTGAAGTAACCGTGCGCGAGGGGGGACTTGAACCCCCACGTTCTTGCGAACACTGGCACCTGAAGCCAGCGCGTCTACCAATTCCGCCACTCGCGCGTGAGATTTAGCTTTGCGCCCCACCGACGTCAAAACCGGCATAAGCGCGAACATCATCATAGCTAAGATTCACCGCAATCGCGAAAAACCGGTGTCCGCTGCGCATATTCGGTGACTTGACGCACATTTTCGGGCCCATCGGGAACTGTCGGGGCCAATCTAAACGTTCACGTTTAAGGTCATTCTCAGGGTAGCCAAGTAGTATCGGCATGAGCACTAGTTGACTGCTCACGCATTGAGCGTGCCCAATTACCTGGGCCTGGCCGGAGAGAAGGGAGAGAAACGTGGGACTTTTAGACAGTGTTGAGCGCGGCATTGAGAAAGTTGTGCGCAACGCCTTCGCCACCGGATCCAAGGCGCAGGTGCAGCCCGTGGAGATCGCCAACCGGCTTCGCCGCGCACTCGACAACTCCGCCTACACCATTTCCCAGGGGCGCGCGCTGGTGCCCAACGTGTTTGACGTGGAGCTCTCCACCCCGGACTTCGAACGCGCGCAGGTGTGGGGCGAGGGCCTCGCCGATGAACTGTGTGACGTAGTGATCAAGCACGTCAACTCACAGCGCTACACGCTCCAGGGCCCGGTTCGGGTGACCTTTAAGCACGACGACGCTCTGAAGTCCGGGGTCTTCGAGGTCACCTCATCGACGGAGAAAGCAGGTGCCGCGGCTGCCGCGCCGGGCACCGTGGGTGCCGCGAGAGAGGCACCCACGCGGGCACCATCCGTTCCGGCTGCGCCTCGAGCAGTGCCACGGACGCAGCCGGTCCTTATTATCGGCGAGCGCCGATACGCCATTAATGACTCTCCGGTCGTGTTGGGCCGCTCCTCCGAGGCCGACATTCTTATTGATGACACCGGCGTCTCCCGCAAGCACCTGGAGATCCAGCTGCAAGGAGATCGTGCCTGGGCAGTGGACCTCGGCTCGACAAATGGAAGCCACGTTAATGGCGAGCGCCTCCAGGGACGTGCGGAACTCTTTGATGGCTCTACCATCTCGATGGGGCGCACCAAGATTACTTTCCGACGACTGCCCCTCAAGGACGGGAACTCGTGAACGACTCCTTTGACCTGACCATTA
The DNA here is from genome assembly GCF_000688395.1 of Haematomicrobium sanguinis DSM 21259. Taxonomy (GTDB): domain Bacteria; phylum Actinomycetota; class Actinomycetes; order Actinomycetales; family Micrococcaceae; genus Haematomicrobium; species Haematomicrobium sanguinis. The sequence continues at coordinate 197,693 of NZ_JIAG01000004.1, forward strand.
ACCTGATCCGCTTCGGCTTTCTGATCTTGCTGTGGGTGCTGGTCTTGAGCATTGTTGCCGCCTTGCGCAGCGACCTCGCCATTGGCCGCCGGTTGCGCACCGCGACCGCAGGCTCCCGAGGTGCGCAAAGCGCAGAACCCGAGTCGCCCGCCCCCGTTGCGCCGACCCGGCCCACCACCCTGCAAGTGGTTGAGGGACCGCACGCGGGGACGGTGCTGGAATTGGCGTCCAGCCCCATATTGATTGGCCGGGCCCAAGAGGCGACGCTCGTTTTGGATGATGACTACGCTTCCGGTCGCCATGCCCGGCTGTTCCCGCAAGGCAGCCGGTGGTTTGTGGAGGATCTTGGCTCCACCAACGGAACCTACCTCGATGGCAACCAACTGACCCGCGCGCTTCCGGTCGAAGTGGGCACCCCTATCCGGATCGGCAAGACGGTCATCGAATTGAGGCCATAACGTGCCTCTGATTTTCCGCTACGCCGCCCGCTCGGACGTCGGGATGGTGCGCGCCAAAAATGATGACTCGGCCTACGCCGGAGCACACTTGGCGATCCTTGCCGATGGCATGGGGGGTCACGCCGGCGGCGATGTGGCCTCGGCAACCACCGTCTTGGAACTGGTGCACCTGGACCATGACCGCTACGCAGACGGCGCGGACATCATCTTTGCCGACGAAATCCAGGCCGCGAACTCGATGCTGCGCGAGCTCGTGTCGACCAACCCGAGACTCTCCGGCATGGGTACTACCTTGAGCGGTTTGCTGCTCACCGAGGACAAGCTCTTTCTCGCTCACATCGGCGACTCGCGGGCGTACCGCTTAAAGGATGACGAGTTCGCCCAAATCAGCAAGGATCACACCTTTGTGCAGATGCTTGTCGATGAGGGGCGGCTCAGCCCGGCGGCAGCCGCGGTGCACCCTAACAAGAACGTGGTCATGCGTGTGTTGGGGGATGTCGATGCCAGCCCGGAACTTGATATCAGCGAATTTACGCCGCAAGTGGGGGAGAAGTGGTTCCTGTTTTCGGACGGCGTCTCCGACGTCTTGCCGGACCATGTCATCGAGAAGGTAGTTCGAGATTCTGCGGATCTCAATACTGCGGTCAACCGGTTGGTGGACCTCACCCTGGCCGGCGGAGCCCCCGATAACACGACCGTGATTGCGGTAGAGGTCGTCGAGGCGACCGAAAAGGACCTTGAGGACGCGGCTTTAGCAGCAGCGCTTTCGGCCTCCAAGGATGAGGCACCCGAATCTGGCCAGAACGCCGAATCCACGGAAGCGCAGGACGGCGCAAAGCATCCGGCATCCCCGGATACGGAAACGGTTGCGACTGGGTCAACCACGGACACTAGATCCGGGGTTTCCCTCAGCGAAGGCTTCAATGTGAACGCCGTCGAGGCGCAGGCGAAAGCTCAAGCACAGTCGATTCGCCGTGATTTGGCGAGCCGACCGCACTTACTTGTGGGTGCTGCGGCACTGGCAACCGAAACGGGTCAAATCCCCATTGTCGCCGCCAAGCCCCGCCATCCTCGCGCTGCTGCCGTACTGACTCACCGCGGTCCCGGTAAGGCAATTGAGCCGGAAATCTTCTGGGAGGAAGAGCGGTCGGTGCCCCGCAAGCGCTGGGTCATTCCGGCGTTCTTGACCGTCATGATCCTTTTGCTCTCGGTGGTGGCCTGGATGGGCTACACCTGGACTCAAACTCGCTACTATGTCGGGGAAAAGGACGGCAAGGTTGCCATCTACAAGGGCGTATCGCAGAGCCTTGGTCCGATCCCGCTCAGCCAAGAATATGAAGTCGAGAATATTCCGGTGGTGTTCCTTCCTGACTACAACTATCAGCGGGTCAAGGGGACCATTCCGGCACGCGATCTGGCGCACGCGGAGCAAATCGTTGGCGAACTTCGCGACTCGGTGCGCGCCGCCGGGTGTATCCCGGTGGACGTGCAAGCAACCGAGCGACCAACGGACTCCGCAACAAGCACGCCCTCGCCTAGTCCCACTCGCAGCGGCACCAGCTCTGCCACCGGAACACCTTCAGGAACCCCAAGCCCCGGTGCCACCTTGCAGACCTGTGCGGAGGTAAGCGAATGAGCAATCCGTCACTCGCGGTCGCAAAACCGCGCCGCAACGCCGAACTATTGTTGCTGATACTGGCCCTCGCGGTAGGTATCGGAGCGAACTTTATTGTCAGCTTCGAACCGGGGCAACCGCTCGCAGGAGAGTTCTACTCGCAAGCCATTGTGTTTGCACTGATGACGCTCGGACTGCACATCGTTTTGCGCTACCGCGCCCAATATGCCGATCCGGTAATACTTCCCACCGTGGTGGCGCTCAATGGGCTGGGCCTGGCCATGATTCACCGAATTGATCTGGAATTGTCCCCGGAAAACCAGGTAGGCAACCGCCAATTGCTGTGGACAATTCTTGGCATGGCCTTCTGCGGAGCGGTCTTGTGGGCTGTAAAGGATCACCGCGTCTTGCGGCGATTCACTTATATTTCCCTGGTCGTCAGCGGTGTCTTGCTGGCTCTGCCGTTGCTGCCGTTCATCGGAATGGAAATCAACGGAGCCCGGATTTGGATCAATCTCGGCTTCGCGACCTTCCAGCCGGGTGAAATCGCCAAGATCACGCTCGCTATATTCTTCGCCGGTTATTTATCGATGAACCGGGATCTAATCCTGCTTGCCGGAAAGAAAGTCGGGCCAATCCAGTTCCCCCGATTCCGCGACCTCGCCCCGATGATCGTGGCGTGGCTCGCGTCCATTGGGATCCTGGTGTTCCAGACCGACCTTGGTTCCGCGATCCTGTTCTTCGGCCTCTTTGTGGTCATGATCTATGTGGCCACCGGGCGGTTGAGCTGGATACTCATCGGCCTCGTTTTGGTTGCCGCCGGAGGATTCTTTGCTTACCGCACGTTCTCCCACGTTGCCGCCCGTATTGATACCTGGCTCAACGCATTCGACCCCGAGGTATATGACGCCTTGGGCGGTAGCCGCCAGGTTGTCCAGGGGCTTTTCGGTATGGCCGATGGCTCTCTCTTCGGTCGCGGCCTTGGCGGTGGTTCGCCAACCACCACCTATTTCGCGAACTCGGACATGATTATTGCGAGCTTCGGTGAAGAACTCGGCATGATCGGTCTGTACGCCATCCTGCTGTTGTTCCTCATCTTGGTGTCGCGCGGTGTGCGCGCAGCGTTGGGCACACGGGACGGCTTCGGCAAGTTGCTCGCGGTGGGGCTCTCGCTCTCCATTGCGTTGCAAGTGTTTGTGGTAGTTGGCGGGGTCACCCGGCTCATCCCGCTCACAGGGTTGACCACACCCTTTATGGCAGCCGGCGGTTCCTCGCTTTTGGCCAACTGGATCATCGTGGCGCTGCTTTTGCGAATATCCGATAATGCTCGGCGGCCATCGCCTGCCCAGCAGGCACCCCAGGAGCCATTCCCGCAAACCGGAGACCCGGCCGGGATGCCGCCCTCTGGAACACCAGAAGCCACAGATGTCATCAGGCCGGAAGGAGCACGCGCGTGAATCAGTCCATTCGTAACGCCTGGGTCGCGGCCCTCGTGCTCTTCACCATGATCTTTGGCAGCGTCGCGGCCGTACAGTTCTTCCAACAAGAAAACCTGGAACAGAACGCCTGGAACACTCGCCGCATTGTTCGTGACTTTGGCATGGACCGCGGTTCGATCCTGGTGGACGGGAAACCCATTGCGGAATCGATTCCGGCCGAGGGCCAATTCCCGTTCAAGCGCGTATATGCCGATTCGCCCATGTATTCCTATTTGACAGGTTTCTACGCACTCTCGACCGGCACCAGTCAGCTAGAAGCCGCGGAAAACGCGGCCCTCAGCGGCGTCAATGTGGGACCGGTGGGAGAGCGCGTCATGCAGTTGTTTACCGGCAACGCCAACCAGGGCTCCTCGGTGGAAACGACTATTAATCCCAACCTGCAGCGAGTCGCCTTCAATGCGATTCCAGAGGGCTTGAAGGCCTCTGTGGTGGCACTTGACCCGAAGACGGGCGCGGTTTTGGCTATGGCCTCCAAACCTACCTATGACGCGAATAGAGTCTCCGGAACGGACACAGAGGCGATCGCGCAGGCAACCCAGGAGTATGAGGCCGCGGGAATCTCCATTTATCAGAACCCTGCGGTGAGCCGCACCGTGGCCCCAGGTTCGGTGTTCAAGATCATTGACACTGTCGCTGCGCTGGAATCCGGCAAGTACAACAAGGACAGCGTCATGCCGAACCCTCCGGCCACGACCTTCCCGGGTATTACCGACTACACCCTCCCCAATTACGCCGGTGGAAACTGCACCACCAGAAGCGAAGCCGATTTCGCCTTCGCGTTTGCCCAGTCCTGCAACTCTCCATTCATCAGCATTGCCCAAGATCTCGGCAATCAGGCGATCAAGGAAACTGCGCAAAAGTTTGGATTTGGGCAGAAGCTCAGCATTCCGGTACCGGTCGAGCCGAGCTCGCTTGGCGAGACGGACTATCCGACAAACTCCCCCGAATTTGCCCGTACCGTTATTGGGCAGCAGGACGTGCGGATGACGCCGTTGCAGGTCGCCATGATGGCCTCGGCCATCGCCAATGATGGCACCTTGATGAAACCCAATATGGTCAAGAACATCCGTACCCCGGATCTTCAGGTCGTCGAAGCCCCCGAACCCGAGGTCTTCTCTACCGTGACCACTCCAGAAATTGCGAACCAAATCACCACCTGGATGGAAGGTGTGGTGGAAAATGGAACAGCAACTGGAGCAGCGGTTCCTGGGGTCAAGGTAGCGGCTAAATCCGGTACCGCAGACATCGGCAACGAGGTTTCGGCCCAGAACACAAACTCATGGATCACCGGCTTCGCACCAGCGGATGATCCAAAAATCGCATTTGCGATCGTTATTGAGAACACAGACGTATCCACGGGAAATAGAGTGAATGGCGCCATTGCCAAGCAACTGATTGAGGCGGTGTTAAACCAGTGAGACCTACATCGGGAATCATTTTGGGTAATCGATTTAAGCTCACCAAGCGCATCGCCATCGGCGGCATGGGCGAGGTCTGGGAAGCCGAGGACCAGGTGCTCGGCCGCATCGTCGCGATCAAGATTCTTAAAGAGGAATATACGGGCGACCCGGGTTTCCTCAGTCGCTTCCGTAACGAGGCCAAGCACACCGCGCTCCTCAATCACGATGGCATCGCCAACGTCTACGATTACGGCGAAGAAGACGGCTCCGCCTACCTCGTGATGGAGCTGGTACCGGGACAGCCGCTCTCCAGCATCATCGAACATGAGCAGGTGCTCTCCCCGGACCGCACACTCTCAATCATTGCCCAGACCGCGCAGGGGTTGGCCGCCGCCCACCAACAGGGCCTGGTGCACCGTGACGTCAAGCCCGGAAACCTGTTGGTCACCCCTGATGGTCGGGTCAAGATTACCGACTTCGGCATCGCGCGACTGACCGACCAAGTGCCGCTCACCGCGACCGGTCAGGTCATGGGAACCGCGCAGTACCTGGCTCCCGAGCAAGCCACTGGTCAGCAAGCGACCGGCTCCAGCGACATTTATGCGCTCGGTGTCATTGGTTACGAACTGCTCACCGGCTCGCGGCCGTTCACCGGGGAGTCGCAGATCGCGATCGCTCTTTCGCAGGTTAATGACACGCCGCCGCAGATGCCGACCAGCATTCCGGCGCCGGTGCGCGCGCTCATCATGTCGATGCTGTCCAAGGACCCCAAGGATCGTCCGCAGAATGCCACGGCGCTTTCCGAAGCCGCGGAAGCAATCCGCCGCAATGACCTGAGCGCGGCGCTGGCAGCAGTTCCGCAGATGCGGCCCTTCTTGGACACCCCCGATCCGGACGCCACGCAAGTGGTCAGTGTGGTCACCGGCACCGCACCGACCGTCGCGGTGGATGCGTCACCCTCGACGGCGTCTCTTCCTGTGACCGAGACCGTTGGCGCGCAACGCGAGTGGTTTGAAGGGGATGACGAGGATGACGCCGCTCCGGTCAAGGAGGAGACGCGCAAGCGTTCCCCGTGGACCGTGCCGCTCATTGTGTTGCTGGTGCTCGCGGCCCTCGCCATCCTGTACTTCGCAGTGTTGCAGCCACTGGTGTCGAACCGTTCCGGCAACGACACTCCGCCGGCAACCACGTCGAGCACGCCGTCATCCCGTCCCACAACGCCAAGTCCGACCCCGTCGACGCCAACGCCAACTCAATCCACGTCAGACTCCGTTGAAGTGAATGCAGTGTCCTACGTTGAGCAACCGGCAGATCAAGTCGAGGCGGCGTTGCGTCAACTAGGTCTCGAAGTCAGCAGGCAAAATAGCGCCTCCGACACTATTGCCGAAGGTCTGGTTATTTCGGTGTCGCCCGAGGGTCAACTCCCTAAGGGCTCGAATGTCACCATCACAGTGTCTACCGGCCCCGACACGGTACAAGTGCCCACCGGCCTGCAGGGAATGTCCCAACAACAGGCCGTCTCCGCGCTGGATAAGCAGGGCATTAAGTACCGTATTGAGACGCAACCTAGTAACGATGTCGCGCAAGGAAACGTCATCAGCGTTAGCCCGGGCGAGGGTTCGTCCATCAGGCCGGATGAAATTGTGACCTTGGTTGTCTCCTCGGGCCCCGAGCAACAGGAGCCGTCGCCCACGCCTACCTCTAGCGGCGGTGACCAGGGCCAGGGGCCAACACCGCCAGGCAATGGCGGCGGCAACAGCGGAGGCAACGGCTAATCATTACCAATCCGCACAGACACCGCACGGACGCAGACCACTGAGGGGAGGGAACCGTGAACATGCCTGAAAAGCTGGGCGACCGCTATGAAATTGGCGAGCTCATCGGCCGCGGCGGCATGGCCGACGTGTACTTGGCGAAGGATCTTCGCTTGGGACGCACCGTCGCCATTAAGCTCTTGCGCCCGGACCTAGCGCGGGATCCGCTCTTCCAGTCGCGGTTCCGCCGTGAGGCTCAAGCCGTTGCGGCCCTGAACCACCCCTCGATCGTTTCGGTCTATGACACCGGCGAGCAAGAACTGGGCGCGGGAACCGACGCCAGCGTCAAGGTGCCATACATCGTCATGGAATATGTGCCTGGCCGGACCCTCCGGGACCTCATCAAGTCAGGCGACATCTCCGAGAAGCAAGCGGTCACCTACACCGAGGGTGTTCTGGCGGCGCTCGAATACTCGCACCGCGCCGGTATTGTGCACCGCGACATCAAACCGGCAAACGTCATCATCACCTCGGATGGCCGGGTCAAGGTCATGGACTTTGGCATTGCCCGCGCGATTGCGGACTCGTCCTCCACCATGACCCAGACTCAGGCAGTGGTGGGTACAGCCCAGTATCTCTCCCCGGAACAGGCCCGCGGGGAGACGGTTGACGCCAGAAGCGACCTGTACTCGGCAGGATGCCTGCTCTATGAAATGCTCACCGGTCGGCCGCCCTTCATTGGCGACAGCCCGGTATCGGTGGCCTACCAGCATGTTCGTGAGGAACCCCAGCACCCGGTCAAACTCAACCCAGAGGTTCCGGACGCGCTGGACAAGGTCGTCATGCATTCGCTCAAGAAGGACAAGTCCGAGCGTTTCCAGGACGCCGCTACCTTCCTCAAGGCCCTCCGTGCGGCAAAGCGCGGCATGGTGGACACCTCTGTGGCAGTATCCACCGACACCGGGGCGACCCAGATTGTTCAAACCGTAACGCCACTGGCACCCGAAGCGCAGACCCGAGCCATGGCGAAGGTCATGACCGGCGGCCCGCTCACCACCCCGGACTCGGATCCTGAAAACGAGGATCCGACCGGCGACATGCCCGGCGCGTTTAAGTTCACCGACACGGACCAGAAGGACACCAAGAAAAAGAGCAGGGTGGGCTGGATCGTGGCGATTGTGCTTCTGGCCCTTGCTCTCGCCGGTGCCGGAACCTTCCTCGCGCTCCAATTCCTCACCCCGAAGGCACCAGAGACCGTCGCCGTGCCCAACGTCGCCGGAAAAACGAGTCAAGAGGCGATGAACCTCATTTACGGCGCGAATCTCAGACCGAACAGCGTTGAGGAGTTCCACGATTCCGTCCCTGCCGGTCAAGCCATTGGCACCGAACCAGCCTCGGGTCAACAGGTCACTCTCAACTCCGAGGTCACGGTAAAAATCTCCAAGGGACCGGGTACCATCACCATCCCGGAGAATCTCGCCGGCCAATCCGAGAGCGAGGTCAGTTTCCAACTGAGAGACATGGGCCTTAACGTGACCACCACCCGTCAAAACAGCGCCCAAGTAGGCGCCGGACTGGTCATCAAGACCAACCCTGACGCGGGCCAAAAGGTCGCGGCAGGATCCAATGTGGAGATTGTGGTCTCCACTGGCAAGGTCACCGTGCCCAATTTCGTGGGCATGAAAATTGAGGATGCCCAAAAGCTCTGCGATGATCCGGCAACGGGACTGCGCTGCATTGTCCAAGAGCGCGAATACGCCTCCGAAGACGTCGCAGAAGGCACCGTGACTCAACAGGATCCGCAACCGAACGAGGAGACGAGTCAGGGCGGTACGGTCACTCTCACGGTGGCGGTCAAACCAGAGCCGACGCCCACACCGACACCCACCAGCAGCCCGAAGCCCACGTCTTCCCGCCGCTAAGGGAAGACGCGCAACAGAGGCGATCTAGAGGTGCGCTCCATCCTCTACCAGGGGAGAGAGCGAAACCGACCGCTCCCTGGCACCGGCTAGTCCTACCGTTTCCAGCCAGTTACCGAGCATTTGGTAACCGCCCTCGGTGAGAACCGACTCGGGATGAAACTGCACACCGACAATGGGCGCCGAGACGTGCTCCAACGCCATGATGACGCCGTCCTCGGTTCTGGCGCTCACCCGCAAAGCGTCCGGCACTTGGGTCGGCTCGGAAGCCAGCGAGTGGTAACGCGTCGTATTCACCGGCGAAGGCAGACCGGCAAACACGGAGGTCCCGTCGTGATGTACGGCGGATACCTTGCCGTGCATCAATTGCGGCGCATGCACCACTTCGCCGCCGAACGCTTCGGTAATCGCCTGATGCCCCAGGCACACACCCAAAAGCGGCGTCGACGACTCGGCGGCAAAGTTCACCAGGTCAATGCTGACGCCCGCGTCCTTCGGGGCCCCAGGCCCCGGGGAAATCACTATGCCGTCCACCCGAGAAGCAAGCTCGCGCGCCTGAGCCGGGGACACGTCGTCGTTCCTCACCACCTCAACCGTGGCACCAAGCTGCTCGAGGTATCCCACCAGGGTGTAGACGAAGCTGTCATAGTTGTCGATGACGAGGAGGCGGACACTCATTCGGTCCCGCCGATGGTGGTGTTTTCGGTGAAGGGGGAGAATTGCGTCATCCAAGGGAAGACGAACACCATCAGCAAGTACACCGCGCCGGCGATCAAGGCGAGCGCAATGATAATGCGCACGAGCAACGGGCCGGGCAGGTGCCGGAAAATCCATCCATACATGATTATCCCTGTGCCTTCTCACTCAGCTTCTGGACCAGCGGCGCAATTTCGGCCGGAGCCGGAGCGTCGGCGGGCCGCCACGATTCCATGACCGCGTACGCCGCAATGCGTTCGGTGGACCCAAACCGGGGGTTACATGTGGTCAGGGTCAGGATACGCTCGGTTGGCTCTGCGCCCTGCTGGGTGGGAACGGGGTAGAGCACGTCGGTGCGGTTAGGCAGCACGATCTCTTGGTTGCGGAAGACGTAGGTGTAAAAGCCGTCCTTGGTCCACACGTAGATCTTGTCGCCGGGCCGCAACTCATGGACCTGATCGAAGACCTGGCCGTAGGTTTGCCGGTGCCCGGCGACCGCGAAGTTGCCGACCGCCCCAGGCATTTGCGTACCGGGGTAGTGGCCCACGCCGAGCGTATTGAGCACGTCGAGACTGACGCCGGTGGTGATTGGGCGGTTGTATTCGGCGCCGAAGCGCGGGATCATCATGACGCCAAATTGCGTGCCGACCGGGGGTTCTTGACCCACCACGGGCTCGCCGTAATCCTTGTTAGGGTCTTCCCCGGTGGCCGCAGGCGGCGGGTTGAAGTCCTTGACGAGCGAGTTCACGGCTTGCGCCTGGGTGGCGTCCGCTTCGATATTGGTCCACCACAGTTGCCAGGCGACAAAAAGAAGCAAGATGAGACCCACCGTGATGAAAAGCTCGCCGATGACTTGGATAACAACCTGCAACGGGGAGCGCGGCCGATACTTTTGGGTACGACCGTGCCGCACGCTCCGGCGTGAGCGCTCCGCCGACGGCTCACTGCCCATCAGCTCATCTACTGTCGTGCTCATTCGTCCCTTAAATTGGCAAGCAAACGTGCGCTCTCTAAGAATAACGGGTATTCCTGAGCGGCTATGCCCGCGCTCGGCTGGCTGGTCGGCTGGGCGCTTGGCTGGGCGCCCCGGCCGGGCACGGGTAGAATTGGCTATCAGTCCCAACGATTGAATGCCCAGGAGAAACTGTGCCGGAGTCCAAAGCCCGCAAGCGCGACACCCGTCAACCCGAAACGGCCAAGGTCGCGGAGCCGATCGGCGTCGTTTACAAGTCCATCATGTTTGGGCTCTTGATTCTGGGATTCCTGTGGATTATCACCTTTTACATCACCGAGGGCGCGTTCCCCATTGAGCCAATCCAGTACTGGAATATTGCCATCGGGTTTGGCCTGGCTCTCATTGGCTTCCTGATGATGACTCGGTGGCGCTAGACCCCTCCTCAGCGACGGTTTCCTGTTGCAGGGTTTCCAGGCTTTGCGCGTCAGCAACCATGGCCGCCACGGTGCGGATAAAAATGACCAGCCAGCCGAAAATGATCGCGCCGGCCGCCAATTCGAGCGCCGTCAGGTTGTAGTACCCCAAGGGGAAATAAAGCACGACGGCGAGTAGCAGCACTCCGAGCAAGGTATAGGAAGTGCCAAAAAAGGTTTTGGGAATTTCCTTAATCCAAAACGGCAGCCCGAGCGTGATCGCGGCAAAGATCAGCATCATGGACATGGCGGCGGTGTTGTGCGCCGGAACAGAGACGTCCACCGGGACGAGCCCGACCAGGGAAAGACATATCCCGAGAATCACAAGAAGCCACTGCACGAGCTCGACCCCGCGCATGTTCTGGTGCCCCTTGAGTTTGCGCCAGGTGCGCAGGTCGCTGGTGATGTAGGAGGCCAACACGGTAATCACCGCCCCGGAGAGTATCAGCGTCACGTTGAACGCGTAAGCGGCGTTGCCCGAATCGCTGGCACCGAGGATAGAGAAGTTAGTCTGCCACCACTGCGTGTTATCGGTGGTGATCATGCTGGTAAAGGCTCCGGCGACAATGAAGACGGCCAGCAGGTTGGCGAGGGTGTAGCTGGAGATACTGCTCCCGGAGAGGTACACCGAGTATGCGGTGACCCCGCAACACGCGGCCACAAACATTGCCGCAGCGAACGGTTCTAACACGAGGCCTTGGAACGCGTCTTGGAATACGTAAAAGGATGCCAGCATCGTCAAGAAGGCAATCGCTGCGTGAACGAAGGCAAGGGCGGCCACATCAAAAACGCGGCGGGCACGGCTGACCCGAAGCATCCACGCCCGCGAAGGATCCTGGAAGGAGAGTGTGTACGCGACGCAGAACGTGGCAAAGCTAAAGATTGCCGCGGCGCTGGCGGTCGCCATCCCGACCGAACCCGCCCCAGAGAGCGGAACCTGACGGCCCAGGAAGTAGACGAAGGCCGCGATTCCGGAGACTCCAGCACTGATCAAAGCCGCATAGAGTGCCCGCGACTCATTCGCAACCGCGCTGGTCAGCGCCTGGTGTTGTTGTACTTCGGCCACCCTATTGATTTACCACGAACGGCTCGTTACCACACCTTAATGACTTGCCCAGTGTCCGCACCGTAGACCGAGCGTACGAATCCCTGGGCGACCTGCAAGCCATCGACCGGGATAAATCCGGCCATCGCACCGCCAAAGGTGTCGACCGATTCGGTGAGCAAATTGGGGCTCACCGCATTGATGCGCAGCGGCGCGAATTCGGCGGCGCTGGTGGTCACAAACGCGTTCACGCCGGCATTGGCGACCGCCAACGGTGACCCTGCGGGAATGGGCGCGTCACTGAGAATTCCCGAGGTGAGAGTGATCGAGCCGCCTGGCTTGATCACTTTGCGAGCGGCGAGCGCAATGCCGATCTGCGAAAAGAGTTTGCCCTCGGCTGCTTTTCTGTAATCGTCTACGGTTGCCTCTGAGACCGGTGCCATATGGCCCGGGCCCGCGGCACTGACTACGGCATCGAGATCTCGAACTTTCGCGAACAGTTCACCGACGCTGGCCGAGTTCGTGATGTCGACCGGATACTCGCTGCTATCGCGATGCGCTTCTAGTATTTCCAGCCGGCCCTCGCCGAACTTCTCGTGGCGCTCTTTGAGAGCCGTCACCGCGGCCGCTCCTACTGTGCCTGAGGCACCAATCACCAAAATGCGCATGCCGTTAGAACCAATCGCTCGTGCGTATTTGTTCCATAGCGCGTCGGCGATTCTCCTTGCTCAACCGCTGAATGTAGACAATGCCGTCGAGGTGATCGGTTTCGTGTTGCAACGCCTGGGCCATGATCCCTTCGCCGTCCACGAATACCGGCTCATTGTTCAGATCCACACCCTTGACGGCCGCATAAGACGCACGCTCGGTGGGGAACCACAGTTTGGGAACGGAGAGGCAGCCCTCGGTGATTTCTTTGCGCTCGCCCTTAACCTCCACAAGTTCGGGGTTGAGCACGTAGCCTTTTTGGCCGTCCACGTTGTACGAAAATGCGCGCAACCCCACACCGATTTGCGGCGCCGCGAGTCCGGCCCGTCCGGGAAGTTCGACGGTGTCCATCAAATCCTGCACTAATTCGCGCGTACCCTTGCCAAAATCGGTAACCGGATCGCACAGGGTGCTCAGAATGGGATCGCCAAAGAAGCGGAGCTCGCGGGTGGCCATGCCGTCCTTTCGGGGAAGTAGTGTCGATGTCCATCCTAGACGCGGGAGGGTGTGCGCCGGGCCGACCGCGCGCTCATCCGCCAATTGCACTTTCATGACGCAATTTCCGGATGAAAACGCAATTGAGGGATGAACGGCGGAGCGGGGTGGGATAAGTGCACAAAGTTATCCACAGGCTGTGGACTGATACCGCCTGGAACCCCGCTGCTTTAGCCCCGATCAGCCGGATTGCAGGCCAGGAGAGTTATTCACAACTGTGGAATTACATGTGTGTAACTTATGCACGCTGTGGACAAGGTCTGTGGATAAGTGGGGTTTAGAAGATGCGAACGTACTTGATCGCCGTCACAATGACCAGAACAAGGACAATGAGCGCCAAGCCGACGGTCTGTACGAGCGTCTGATTCTTGCCGCGCGGCGCATGGGCGATGACCGCACCGGCGGCGGCGCCGACCACGAGTCCGCCAACATGCGCTTGCCAGGAAATCCCGCTCGCCATAAAGCTGATGACGAAGTTGATGCCAAGAATCACCAGCAGTTGCGTGACGTCGCTACCGACCTTGCGCGAAATCACAAAGAGCGCGCCGAAGAGACCAAAGATGGCGCCGGAAGCACCCACCACTCCAACGTTGGGAGTACCAAGGAGCAGTACACCCACCGAGCCGCCGAGTGCGGAAATCAAATACAGCGCGAGGAAACGCCAGTGGCCGATGGCGGGCTCCAGGGCGCGCGCCAAAATCCACAAGGCGTACATATTCAACGCGATGTGCAGCACAAAGGATTGCGAGTGTAAGAATGCCGAGGTCATCATCCGCCATGGCTCGAAATCCAGTGGCGTGCCCTGCATCGTGTAGAGCGGGGCGTAAAGGAATTCTTCGGTGAATCCGGGGACCAGATATTGCAGAGCAAAGACAACCAGGCACACGCCAATGATGGTGTACCCGACGTAGGGCGTATTTTTGCCGTGCTTTACCGTCGCACCGAATGCCGTCCTGCCGTCCGGGATGGCAGCGGCGGCCCGGTTGACGCAATCAACGCACTGCATGCCCACCGAGGCTTGCCGTTGGCATTCTGTGCAGGTGGGACGTCCGCAACGCTGACAACGCACATAGGCCACCCGGTCCGGGTGGCGCGGGCAGACAGGCGCTTCGGTGCCGGAAATGTTCCCGGAGGTTCCGTAAGACAAAGTTTTCCTTGAATGACAGCCGGGGGCGCGAAGATTCTCCGCGCCCCCGGGAAACGAAATTACGCGGACTCGATGTCGATGCTTTCGATCACAACGTCCTCGAGCGGCTTGTCACGGCCGTCGGTTGCCACCGCATTCAGCTTGTCCACCACAGCCTTTGATGCGTCATCGGCAACTTCACCGAAAATGGTGTGCTTGCCCTGGAGCCAAGTGGTGGGAACGGTCGTGATGAAGAACTGTGACCCGTTGGTTCCGCGTCCGCCCTGGATGCCAGCATTGGCCATCGCCAGCTTGTACGGCTCGGTGAAGTCCAGGTCGGAGCTGATTTCATCGTCAAACTGGTAACCAGGACCGCCGATGCCCTGACCAAGCGGATCGCCGCCCTGGATCATGAAGTTCGGGATGATGCGGTGGAAGATCGTGCCGTTGTAGAGCGGTTCGTTCTTCTTCTCACCGGTTTGCGGGTGAGTCCATTCTTGGCTGCCGTTCGCAAGACCGGTGAAGTTTTTGACGGTCTTGGGCGCGTGATTGCCGAACAGATTAACGACGATATCGCCTTGATTGGTGTGGATGGTTGCTTTTTCAGTTGGGTTAGCACTCATGTGGCAATTGTTTCACGTGGACTTGCCAATGAACATGAGATTGGCTGTGGCCGAGCGGCGCTTTCTCGGAGAGCGGACTATCTGGAGTACATGGTGGATAGCACGGTGGTCGGTTTCGTCGTAGGCTAAAGAAATATCAACCCACCGGATAGCGGAGGAAATATGCCAAACGCGGAAAATATCGCAAAAGATGTCCAGCAGAATGTGAAGTCTTCGGTCGAGTCGGCTCGCGACTGGGCTGCTCCGCGAGTGGAAGCAGCAGTGGAGTGGGCCGCACCGCGGATTGAAAAGGGCATTGAGACTGCTTCGCCCAAAATCCAAGAGGGATTGAAGAAAGCAGCAGCGGGCTTGGCCGATGGGATTGCCAAAGCCACCCCCAAGATTCAAGACGGACTTGAGAAGATGGGTCCAAAAATTTCGGATGCTGTGGATTCCGCGTCACCCAAGATTCAACAAACCTTGGACAAGACCGGCCCCGCTTTGTCACACGCTCGCGACGTGGTGGTAGATCAATACTTGCCAACCGTGTCGGCGAAACTTGGCGAAGCATCCGATGCCGTCAGCAAGAGTGTCGACGATTTCCGTGGCACCCCTGCCGGAAAGAAGGTAGCTGAGACCGTGAAACTCTCCAAGAAACAAACCAAGAAGGCGCAAAAGCGCGCCAGTGCAGCGATCGCAAAGGCCAAGAAAGAGGCAGAGAAGGTCGCCCGCCAGAACAATAAGTCCGGGGCCAAAAAGGGCTGGCTGGTCTTTGGCATTATTGCCGCCGCTGTCACCGCCGGTGTTGCCGCCTGGAAGGCCTCCCGTCCGGTTCAGGACCCGTGGCAAGTACCTCAACCCCCGCAGTCCGGAAACTCCGGCAGTGGCGCAAGCTCCGCACAGGGCAAGGCCAACTCGGCACAAGATAAGGCCAAGGACGCCGCACAGGACTTGAAGGGTGCAGCTCAGGATAGGGCCGAGGACGTCCAGGACGCGAGCAAGGACGCCGTGAGCAGCGCTAAGCACGCCGCGCAGGACTCCGCTGACGATGTGAAGAGCGCAGCCAAGGACGTTGCTGATAGCGCTAAGTCCGCGGCAAAGGACGTGAAGAACAACGTCGCCGACGCCGCAAAGGACGCCGGAGACGCGATCAAGAAGGCTACCGAAAAGTAAGCGACAGCGGTCTAGGCGCCGCGAGAAAGCCTATAGAATAGCTCCGGTCCCATCTTCATGGGGCCGGAGCATTTCTTTGCTATGTGGGGAGTTCACCATGGCTCAGGCGGGCACGCCTCCAACTGTGTCCATTGTGATACCCGCATACAACGAAGAGAACGTGATCGGCCAATGCATTCAGGCCGCGCTCTTCCAATCGGTGCAACCGCTTGAGATCCTCGTCATCGACAACAAATCCACCGATCACACCGTCGAACAGGTGCGCAAGGCCCAACTCGAGTTCCCTGACAAGCCCATCCATCTTCTACACCAAGAAGAAGCCCAGGGCCTGATACCCACCCGGAACTACGGCCTGGATCGAGCTCAAGGGGAAGTCGTGGGCCGTATCGACGCCGACTCCCTGCTCGAGCCAAACTGGGTCGAGGAAGTGGGCAACGCATTTCGCGACCCGTCGATCGACGCCACAACCGGTCCCGTGCTCTACTACGACATGCCGCTGCGACGATGGGGACACAAAACAGATAACCGGATGCGCAAGCTCGTCCTGAAACTCACCCGGGGACAGTTCCACTTCCTTTTCGGCTCAAACATGGCCATCCGCCGCACGGCCTGGACCCAGATCCGTGATGAAGTGTGTCGCGACCAGCGCGACGAAATGCACGAGGACATCGACATTTCCCTTCATCTAGCCGACCACAATCTTGGCGTGAAATACCTTCCTAAAATGGTCTCGGGGATGTCGGCGCGCCGTCTAGAGGACTCGCCGGAGGAATACCGGTACTACGTCACCCGATTCGAACGTACTTACCGCGCCCACAACGTGAACAAACCGGCCCTCAAACTTCCCATGTTGATCTTTATGGGTGTCTACTACCCCGGAAGGTTGCTCCGGCGCATCCACGTCCTGCGCTCGGGCAAACCCGCCGAACGCGGCGGACAGATCAAAGGCTAGTTCCAGAACCTAGCGTGCCATCGCTTCTGTGCGCACCGGCTCGCGACGAGCAAGCCACTTCTTGTATCTGTGAAGCGCCACGGCATTATTGAGCAGTTCGCGAAGCAACGCATAGCGAGGTCCAATCTCACGGCCAGCTGACTTCCCGGCTCCCAAACGATGCAACTGATGACGTACCCGTGCCATCGTGGCAACCGAGGCCGTGGCCTTATCCTGAAACGTCACCGGCGTCACCTCAACCACTTTCTCCGAGGAACGCCAGTCGTTTGGCAGGTTAGGCTCCTCGGCTAGCGCGGTACCCATTCCAATGACGTCAATACCGGCAGCGAGAGCCTGCTCTGCCACGCTGCGGCGCACAATTCCACCGGTCAGCATGAGAGGAATTGGACTGGTACGGGCCAAGCTCTCGGCGAGATCCAGGAAGTACGCTTCGCGAGCACGTGTCCGCGCGTCCCGGCCGCGTTCCTCACCACTATGCGAACCAGCTAGCGCATCGCTAGGCGAACCGCCGCGTTGCCCCGTCATCGCCGGACTCTCATAGTTCCCGCCGGAAAGCTCTACGAGATCCACGCCCAGCGGCGCCAGCATGTCGATCACCCGGCGCGCATCCTCGGCGTCGAAACCCCCGCGCTGAAAATCTGCAGAGTTTAGCTTCACCGCAAGAGCGGTGGACGGCCGCACGGCAGAGCGAATCCCCCGCACAATCTCCACAAGCAGTCGCGCCCGGTTATCGAGCGAACCGCCCCATTCATCCGTCCGTAGGTTCGACAAAGGTGAGAGAAACTGCGAAAGGAGGTACCCATGTGCCGCGTGGACCTCAAGACCATCGAAACCTGCCTCTTCGGCGAGCATCGCCGTCGTAATAAACCGCTGGATGGTCTCTTCAATTTGCTCGCCGGTCATGGCAACGGGTTCTGCCAAGCGTTTGGTGTTGCGGCCAATGTTCGCGCGCACCGCGGATGGCGCCCAGGCGACGCCGGGCATGTTGGCCATTACTTGGCGGCCCGGGTGGTTGATTTGCATCCAGATCCTGGACCCGCCGGCTTGCCCCGCGCGGGCCCATTCGGTAAATGGCTCTAGCGGGGAATTGGCGTCCAGGACCACCCCGCCGGGGCCGGTGAGTGCGGCGTCGTGGACCATGACGTTCCCGGTAATGATGAGCCCGGCGCCGCCTTCGCTCCAGCGCCGGTAGAGCGTGCGCAGTTCTTTGCCCGGCAGTTGCGCGCGCGTGGCCATCCGCTCTTCCATCGCGGCCTTGGCGAGGCGATTGGGCAGCACCTGCCCGTTGGGGAGGCTGAGCGGGTCAAAGAGGGAAACTGTCATGGCATTATTTCCACAAATACGGTATGTTTACAATGTAAACATCAACAGTAGAGGGCAAAGTTAGCAGTGTCAACATCAGTGCGGGAAAGCTACCACCACGGCGATCTGAGGGCGGCGCTCATCCAGGGCGCCAGCGAGCTTTTGGAATCGGGTGAGCCGTTTTCCTTGCGGGCCGTCGCGCGCGCCGCCGGTGTCTCGGCCACTGCGCCATACCGCCACTTCGCCGATCGACAGGCGCTGGAATCCGCCCTGGCAGTCCAAGGTTTCAAGGACTTACATGCCGACCTCGAGGCCGCCAGCACCTCCACAGACCTCACGAGCATCGGCCAAGCCTACGTTCGGTTCGCGCTCAAGCGGCCCGCCGTGTTTCAGCTCATGTTCGGTAGCCAGTGCAACACCGAGGACCCGGAACGGGTCGCCGCCGTGGCCGACCTTCACAACCTGGTCGAGACCCGCGTCCGCGAGATTTTCGGGGGAGAGGACGTCTCGGCGCTTGCCCTTGCCCTGTGGAGCACAGCGCACGGCCTCGCCTTCTTGCACTTGGACGGCAAACTCTCCGCCGAGAGTGATGCAGAAGTTTCCGCGCGCGTCTCGGCCGCGTTCTCCAGTCTGCTCGGCATGCCTCGCCCGCGCGATTCCTAGCAGGCCCCGGCCGGCCCGCCGGGCCCCACAGGGATACCCGAGCTGAAAACCCGCCCCAAGAACCCAAGCCACCCCCAATAGACAAGGAGCCGAACTCATGACATCAGTCCTCATGGTCCTGAGCGCCGCACGCGTGTGGACGCTCAACGACGGCGAAAAGCACCCCACCGGATTCTGGGCGGAAGAATTCGTGGTGCCGTACCGCACCTTCCGCGACGCTGGTTGGGACATCACGGTTGCCACACCTGGTGGCAAGGTCCCGGTCGTCGATGAGCTCAGCCTCGGCATCGCCGGCGGCCTGCCGCACACCACCAAGAAGTTGCGCGCCGAGCTGGAGGCGCTAGCCCCGGTCCTTCAACACCCGGCAAACCTCGCGGATGTCGATCCAGACGATTTCGACGTCGTTTTTTACCCCGGCGGCCACGGCCCCATGGAGGACCTCGCCGTCGACCCGGTTTCCGGTGCCATTCTGCGCAAACGCCTCGCAGACGACCGGCCGCTCGCCCTGCTCTGCCACGCTCCGGCAGCCATGCTCGCCGCGACCGGGGAAGACGGTACCAATCCTTTCGCCGGGCGCAAGCTCACCGGCTTGTCCAACCGGGAGGAGCTGCTCAACAAATTCGCCAAGAAGGCTCCGTGGCTGCTGGAGGATCGGCTCAAGGAAATTGGTGCCGATTACCGCAAGGGCACCCTCCCGCTGCGCCCGTACATTGTTGAGGACGGGAACCTGCTGACCGGGCAGAACCCGCAGTCCTCCAAGAAGCTTGCTGAAGCCGTTGTCGCTCGGGTTTCCGAGGAATCGTAGTTACCGCGGGCGGCGCCAGCGCCGCCAATTAAAGCGGTCCCGCCAGTTCAGTTTGGGGGCGCGTTGCCCGGAAATTACGACGGCGAGTCCCACCAGTATGAGCGCGAGGCCCAGGTAGACCGGGGGTGCTAATACTTCTTGCAGGAAAATTGCCGCAAGAATGGCCGTGCCGGGAATCTCTAGCAGAATGAGCATCGAGACCACGAGCGGACTCATGATCGCAAGCAAGTGATTGAAAACGGTGTGCCCAAGGATCGAGGACGCCAGGGTCACCGCGATAATGCCGATCCAGCCTTCGGGCGGGAAGTCGAGCAACGGCTGCCGGGTGATGAGCGCGAGGACGACCACCGTGAGCGCGCAAATCGAGTACACCCACGTTGTGTACCGTCCGGTGCTCATGGTGCGGCGGGCCCGGCCGCCGGCCATGGTGTACACCGCAGCGAGGAACGCACCGGCAAGGGCGAGCGCGTCCCCGAGCAACGCTTTTGGGTTGGCGCTGAAGTCGAACCCGGTGATGGTAAAAACTCCCAAGAGCGCAACGAGCAACCCCAACAGGGTGGATGCCCCGGTGGGGACGCGTCTGACGAGATTGATCGCAGCAATGAACGCGGACTGCAAACACACCAACGCGGCTGCGGTCGCGACTGCAGTGAGCCGAAGCGCAGTGATAAAGCACGCAAAGTGCAGCCCGAGTGCCACCCCGGAAATCAGCACCGTCTGGAGTTCAGACCGGCTAATGCGCCACACCGGTTGACGGCGTACCAGCTCTCCGGCGCCCATGATGCCTGCGGAAAAGAGATTGCGCCAAAAAGCGATTGCCAGTGGCGGTGCGGGAGTGGCGGCCATGATGGGCCCCGATGCCGAAACGCCGAGGACCCCAATCAGCGCGAGCAGGAAGGTCACAAGCTCTAATCCTAGCCAGGAGAGCGCGGTTGAACCGCCCTAGGAGTCGCTGAGCGCAATTTTGTATCGTGGTACCACTCAAGCATGATGTTCACCATGGCGTCCTCTCCCGGTTCTGGATCCGAAGCATCCCGCATTGCCGCCCAATTGCGTGCGGACATTGTCGACGGCGTGCGCGCGCCGGGCAGCAAACTGGTGGAGCGGGACGTCGCTGCCGCCATGGGTGTGAGCCGCGTGCCGGTGCGCGATGCTCTCAAAATTTTGGTCGCCGAAGGCCTCGTGACTCTTCGACCCCGCACCTGGGCGGTGGTGCGAGAATTCAGCGAGCGCGAGGTTGCCGACCTCTTTGAGGCGCGCGAAGCCCTCGACTCGCTTGCCTTTCGATTAGCGACCTCCCGCCGTACCCCCGAGGGGATGGAGCGCCTGCGTTCAGCCGTGGACACTGAAACCCGTGCCGCCGAAGCCGGCGACGTCCGCACCGCACGCCGGCTAGCCGCGGATTTTCACGAGCTTGTCATTGAGTTGGCAGGGAACACGGTCCTCACCGAACTCGCCGAAACAACAAGGAGCCGAATGCGATGGTTGCTCAGCCAACACGATGACGTGCAGGATGTTGCGCGCCAACACGCAGGCCTTTGTGACGCGATCGCGGCGGGCGATCACCTATTGGTCGTGCGCCTCGCTGCCGAGCATCTCGCTCACAGCCGAGAGATGCAGCGCAACTTCATCTAAATTTGGTATACCATTTTGGGTATGGAAAAACTTGTGGTGTCTGGCGTCCGTCCCTGGGGTGGGGAAGTCTCTGACATAGTCCTGACGGATGGCGTTATCTCCGAGATTCGGCCACACCGCGCAGCGGGTGCTCCCGAAACCGAACGCAACGCTCGCGAGAGCACCGCGTCCGGCGTCATAGACGGCAAGGGGCTGCTCGCACTGCCGGGCTTCATTAACGCGCACGCCCACGTGGACAAAAGTTGGTGGGGGCTGCCGTGGGTGTCCTACGGCGGCGAGGCCACTACTCAAGGTCGCATTGCCCACGAGCGGACCGAACGGGACAAGTACGGCATCCCGAGCGCAAATGTGACCGAGCGGGTGCTTCGCGAGTTCATCCGCCACGGCACCACCGCAATACGT
The DNA here is from genome assembly GCF_000688395.1 of Haematomicrobium sanguinis DSM 21259. Classification (GTDB taxonomy): domain Bacteria; phylum Actinomycetota; class Actinomycetes; order Actinomycetales; family Micrococcaceae; genus Haematomicrobium; species Haematomicrobium sanguinis. The sequence goes on from NZ_JIAG01000004.1 coordinate 219,370, forward strand.
ACCCATGTGGATGTGGATTTAGGCATTGGTCTGGAGGGGATTGCCGCCGTGCGGGAAGCCGCCACGCGCCTAGGTGAGGCCATCGCCGTCGAAATTGTGGCGTTTCCGCAGGACGGTGTCATTCGCCGCGAGGGCGTGCTGGACCTGTTAGACAAAGCGGCCCAACTCGGTGCCGCAAGCATTGGTGGCATCGACCCGTGCTCCATTGACCGTGATCCCGTGGCCCAGCTCGATGGGCTTTTCGACATTGCCGAACGGCGCGGCAGTGGGCTGGACATCCATCTACACAGCGGTGGGGCTCTGGGCCTGTTCGAGTATGAGCTGATTATTGACCGCACCCGCCGCGCCGGACTGCTTGGGAAGGTCAATATCTCGCACGGCTTTGCCCTCGGCGAGATCGCGCCCGCGCGCCAAGAGGAACTCCTCGCGGAACTCGCCGAGCTCGACATTTCCTGGACCACCGTCGCTCCCGTGGGAACGGCGCCGCTTCCATACCGGCGCATGCGCGAACTCGGGATCGGGTTGGGGCTTGGCACCGATGGCATTCGCGACCTGTGGTCCCCGTATGGCGACGGAGACATGCTCAAGATTGCCTTGGGCTTCGCACGGTTGCATCGCGTCCGCTATGACGAGGATTTCCTTGAGGTTGCCAAACTGCTCACCAGTAGCGCGGCGCGGTTTGTGCACCGCGATACGCATGATCTGGCCGTCGGAGCCCCGGGCGACATTGTGCTCATTGACGCGGAAAATGTCCCCGACGCGATTGTCCGCACACCACGGCGGGACACCGTCATTGCCGGTGGCCGCGTCCTGGTTCAGGACGGCGAGCTGGTGCTACCGTGAAGCGCCGATCCGTTTGGGCGGGTGCCCTCGCGCTCACCGGCGCTCTCTCCATGGGCGTTTTGAGTGGCTGTTCGGTGACCACGGTCAATGACCCGACCGCCCCACCCACCTCGCAGCAGGCAACGCCATCGAGTATCCAGGGCACGCAAAGCACCACTCCCACCCCCACGAGGACGAGCGCCATGCCCACCATCGATCCGGCCACAGCCACCGCGAACCTTGCCGCAGCGGTGAAAGCCAAAGACCTCGCCGCCGTCAAGCAAGCCATCGCGGACGGCGCCGACCTCGAGGTGCGCGGCGAGGGCGGTGCCACCCCGCTCGTCGCCGCAACTAAGGCCCAGGCCACCGAGATTGCCTTAGCGCTCCTAGACGCCGGGGCAGACCCCAACGCCAAAGACAACATTCAGGACAGCGCGTACCTTTACGCCGGTGCCGAAGGCCTGAACGACATCCTGCGAGCCACCCTGAAAAACGGCGCGGACGTGAAAAGCACCAACCGATTCAACGGGACCGCACTGATCCCGGCCAGCGAGCACGGTTACACCCAAACGGTGAAGATCCTCTTAGACGCCGGCGTCCCGGTCAACCACGTCAACAACCTGAACTGGACCGCGCTCCTGGAGGCGATCGTCCTCGGCACAGGCGGCCCCGACCATATCGAGACCGTTCGACTGTTAATCGAGGGCGGCGCGGACGTCACCATCCCGGACGGTTACGGCGACTCACCGCGCGAACTCGCCGCCGCCCGCGGCTATACCGAGATCGTCGCCCTCATCGACGGGGCTCTCGCGCGGCGATAGACTTCAACCACGTCGACGAGGGGAATACGATGGGCAACCCCAGATTTAAGCTGGGACGGTACTTTACGGTGCCACTTTCGGACGGCTCGTTTGCGCACGGGTATTTCACCGAGGTGGACAACGGTCAGATGTACCTGACCGCGATCCATCGCCTGGCCACGCGGACCGCCGAACTGCCCTCCGACATTGAGGACGTGCCGCTCGCTATTCCGTGTCTGCGAATTGGCGGCAGCGAATTCCTCCGGCGCAAACCGCACGAGTGGCCCTACTTCGGCCAGACCTGGATTCTCACGAAACACTTTCACTCGGGGGACGTCGAGCCCTTCCAGCGCTACTTCATCATGGGTTCCAATTGGAATCCGCGCGTATGGGATGTACTCCGCGAGGAACCGATGCGCCCGGCAACCGAGGAGGAACGGGCGAGCCTTAAGCCTGTCGGTTTTGATCTCCAACCCGGACCCTGCGAGACGATCGAGAGTGCCCTCGCGGGCCTCGCGCCGCACGAATGAATCGCGTTGCTACCCCAACGCTCGCTTGACGTCGGTATGCACGAAATCCTCGCCTTTGAAAAGGAGCGGTTCGTCGGCATCGATGGCTAGCGCATAAGCAAAGCAGTCCCCAAAATTGAGTTTTGCCTTGTGCCCGCTTCCGCGACCGAAGTCGCGATAGGCATCTCGAGCTATGCTTGCCTGGCGCGGGGAGACCGGCACAACCTCAATATTTGCCGCCGCCAAGAATCGATCGAGCTCCCTGCTCAAAGCGGGATCCCGCGCAGAATCCAACACAATTCCCAATTCCAAGTAGTTGCCCGCAGAAATGACCGAGCGGGGCGAATTCGCGAGAGCCCGAAGTAACTCCTCCGCATCGGATTCTTGTTTCAGCACCGCCACAATGACTGACGTGTCAATAATCAACGTGGAAGGCCCCGCTCGTCATACAGTTCCTCATTGGCGCGTTCCGGGTCGAATCCGGCGGGCATACGAGCGATGAGAGTCTGCGCGGCCTCGCGAATCGCATCGAATCGCGCGGAGCGAATCGGTGCTGCGGCATCTTTACGAAGTTCAGAAATTCTATGCATAACCGCCTCCTCTATCGCAGAAGTTTGACTCTGACCAGTCAAGCTGGCCAGATCCTTGACCAGACCATGAACCCGTTCATTCTTGATATTGAGCCCCATGTGGATATTCTACCTATATAAAATTCTACCGTCTACCATTTTCGGTAAAACCCGGCAAAGTACGACGGCGCGTGGTCACCTTCTGCGCAAAAGGTGACCACGCGCCGTCGTACTTCATGCAAAAAAGGTGAGCAACCCGGTTACCTGAACCGGGCCGCTCACCTTTATTCGGTGGAGGCAAGGGGACTCGAACCCCTAACCCCCTGCTTGCAAAGCAGGTGCGCTACCAATTGCGCCATGCCCCCGAATGGGAACGAATCAAGTATAGCTACTTGACCTTGTCTGTGGCGTTGTCCCAGACCGACTTGTCAGCCTCGGACTCCTTCCACTTTTTGTACCCCATCACTCCGGCAACCACCGCCGCTACCAGTAGCAACTTCTTCATGGTGGACCTGCCTTCGTAGTAGGTACGTTCCGTGGGCGTACCAGGACTTGAACCTGGGACCTCTTCGTTATCAGCGAAGCGCTCTAACCGCCTGAGCTATACGCCCGAAACCGTATCGGGCCGAGATACGACTTTACCGTATGCTCGGCCCGCGGCTCAAATCGGGTACCGCACCGGTCACGGTGCGGAGGATTTTAGTCGTCGGTGAGGGTCAGTCCAATGCCGCCCACCAAGGAAGAGGACAGGTTGTAAAGGACTGCGGTCAGCGTCGCGAGCGCGGTCAACAAGACCACGTTCACCACGGCTATGATCACCGCGAAGGACACCACTTGGCCGAGCGAGGCGAACTGATAAATGTTGAATCCGCCGGATTCTTCACCCACAACACCGCCCATGAGTTCATTGATCTGGTTGAACACGCCGGTGAAGTCCAGGACGGCCCAGAGCACCATCGCCGCGACCACGGTGACGATACCAAGCGCTACCGAAAGCAGGAACGCCATCTTCAGCACGGACCAGGTATCGATCTTGCTCACGATCAACTTGGCGCGGCGGGCCTTGGCCTTCGGCGCCGGCTTGATCAGCTTCTGTGCCTGCCCTTGCTGAGCAGTAGACGCGGATCCAGCGGTTTTTGCGGCCGTTGCGCCCTGCTGTGGACGCGCTGCACCCGCCTTGGCGGTGCCGCTGGTGCCGGTGGACGCGCCCGCAGGACGCGACTGCGGACGGTTGGTCGGTGCGCTCGGGCGTGCCTGCGGTTTACCGCCACCGGATGATGACTGGTTCGGTTTTGACGTCGGCGTGCTCACTCGGTTCCTCCATCTACGTCTTCGTCTAACGTATCCAGGTCTGACTCAATCTCACTCAACGGTACTGCATCTTCGGCCGGATTATCTTGGCGGTTACTCATGCCTTCGTCGGAGTTTTCCGCATCGGCATCCAATTCAGCCAGGTTGCGCTCACTGTTTTTCGCAACCTCGATAATGCGATCGCGCTTGTCCGGCTTGGCGAAAATCACGCCCATGGTGTCGCGGCCCTTGGCGGGAACACCGGCAACGGAGGAACGGACAATCTTGCCGCCTTCCATCACCACAAGCACCTCATCCTGCTCGCTCACGATCATCGCGCCGACCAAGTCGCCGCGCTCCTCGGCAAGCTTCGCGACCTTGATACCCAGGCCGCCGCGGCCTTGGACGCGATACTGCTCCACCGGGGTGCGCTTCGCGTAGCCGCCCTCGGTGACCACGAAGACGAAGGAACCGTCGGTGACCACGTCTGCTGCCAAGAGTTCGTCATCGGCGCGGAACTTCATACCGGTCACACCCGAGGTGGCACGTCCCATCGGTCGCAGTGCCGCGTCATTGGCGGTGAAGCGCAGCGACTGACCCTTTCGGGAGACGAGCATCAGGTCATCGGTTTCCGACACCAGCTGCGCGGAGACCAGTTCATCGCCGTCACGCAGGTTGATCGCGATGACGCCGGCGGTGCGGTTTGTGTCGTAATCCTCCAGACGAGTCTTCTTGACCAGGCCGTTCTTGGTGGCGAGCACCAGGTACGGGGACTGCTGGTAATCGCGCAGATCCAGTACCTGGGCGATCGTCTCGTCGGGTTGGAACGCCAACAAGTTCGCCACGTGCTGGCCCTTGGCGTCCCGTCCGGCCTCCATCAGTTCATACGCCTTGGCGCGGTACACCCGGCCGAGGTTCGTGAAGAACAGAATCCAGTGGTGTGTTGTCGTGACGAAGAAGTGCTCCACCACGTCATCCCCGCGTAGCGAGGCACCCTTAATGCCCTTACCACCGCGCTGTTGCGAACGGTAGTTATCGCTGCGGGTGCGCTTGACGTATCCGCCGCGCGTGATGGTGACGACCATTTCCTCTTCCGGGATCAGGTCCTCCATATTCATGTCGCCGTCATAACCCAGGAGGATCTCGGTGCGGCGATCGTCGCCGAAGCGCTCCACAACCTCGGTCAACTCATCGGAGATGAGTCCGCGCTGGCGCGCCGGGGATGCCAGGATCTCGTTGTATTCCTTGATTTGCGCTTCCAGCTTGTCATGCTCGTCTTGAAGCTTTTGGCGCTCCAAGGCCGCGAGCTTACGCAACTGCATGTCCAAGATGGCGACGGCTTGCAGCTCATCAATCTTGAGCAGGTTCATCAGCCCGTCACGAGCATCATTGGCCGTGGGAGAGCGGCGGATGAGTGCAATGACTTCATCCAGCGCATCGAGAGCCTTGAGCAATCCGCGCAGAATGTGGGCATCTTCTTCGGCCTTGCGCAGATCGTATTTGGTGCGCCGGACGATCACTTCAATCTGGTGGTTGACCCAGTGGAAGACAAAGCCGTCCAGGCTCAGCGTGCGCGGCACCCCATCCACGATCGCCAGCATGTTCGCGCTGAAGTTTTCCTGCATCGAGGTGTGCTTGTACAGGTTGTTCAGCACAACCTTCGCTACCGCGTCACGCTTGAGCAAAATGACCAGGCGCTGCCCGGTACGGCCCGAAGTTTCGTCGCGAATTTCGGCGATGCCGCCGATCTTCCCGTCCCGTACCAGGTCAGAAATCTTCTCGGAGAGGTTGTCCGGGTTGGCCTGATATGGAAGCTCGGTCACCACCAGGCAGGTGCGTCCCTGAATTTCCTCCACATTGACCACGGCGCGCATCGTGATGGAGCCGCGACCGGTGCGGTACGCGTCCTCAATGCCCTTGTGTCCGAGGATTTGAGCGCCGGTCGGGAAATCCGGTCCCTTGATCCGCTCAATCAGTGCCTCGAGCAGTTCTTCGCGGGTGGCGTCCGGGTTCTTCAGGTACCACTGCACACCGTCGGCGACTTCGCGCAGGTTATGCGGCGGAATGTTGGTGGCCATACCCACCGCAATTCCGGAAGACCCGTTGACCAAAAGATTGGGGAAGCGCGCCGGCAGGATGGTCGGCTCTTCGCTACGGCCGTCATAGTTGGGCTGGAAATCAACGGTGTCCTTGTTGATGTCCTTGACCATTTCCATCGCCAGCGGCGCCATCTTGGTTTCGGTGTACCGCGGTGCGGCGGCGCCGTCATTACCCGGGGATCCGAAATTGCCTTGACCCAGGGCGAGCGGGTAGCGCAGAGTCCAGGGCTGGATCAGGCGGACCAGCGCATCGTAGATCGCCATGTCGCCGTGCGGGTGGTAGGTGCCCATGACATCGCCCACCACACGCGCGCATTTGCTGAAGGAGCGGTCCGGACGGTACCCGCCGTCATACATGGCGTACAGCACGCGCCGGTGCACGGGCTTGAGGCCGTCGCGCACCTCGGGCAAGGCACGTCCGACGATCACGGCCATCGCGTAGTCCAGGTAGGACCGCTGCATTTCGGTCTGCAGGTCTACCTGTTCAATACGGTCATGTTCCAAGGGAGGTTCAGTCATTCTTCTTCCGTTCTGACAAAATCTGTGCGGTCACGCCGGGCGCTAGAGAGGACTAAATGTCCAGGAAGCGCACGTCCTTGGCGTTTTGCTGAATAAAGTTACGGCGGGATTCCACGTCATCGCCCATGAGCACCGAGAACACCTGGTCCGCTGCGGCGGCATCTTCCATGGTGACCTGCAACAGGGTGCGGGTTTCCGGGTTCATGGTGGTTTCCCAGAGCTCTTGGTAGTCCATTTCGCCCAGACCCTTGTAGCGCTGGATGCCGTTGTCCTTGGGGATACGGTGCCCCTTAGCTTGACCCGCGGCGAGCGCGTCATCGCGTTCCTTATCGCTGAACACATAATCGTGCGGAGCGTTGGACCATTTGATGCGGTAGAGCGGCGGCTGCGCCAAGTACACGTACCCGGACTCGATGAGCGGGCGCATGTACCGGAAAATCAGGGTCAAGAGCAGCGTGGTGATGTGCTGACCATCGACGTCCGCATCGGCCATGAGCACAATCTTGTGGTACCGGGCACGCTGCACGTCAAAGTCCTCGCCAATGCCGGCACCGAACGCGGTGATCATGGCCTGCACTTCGGTATTGGACAATGCGCGGTCCAGGCGGGCCCGCTCGACATTCAGGATCTTGCCGCGCAAGGGCAGGATGGCTTGCGTCTCGGGATTGCGTCCTTGCACCGCGGAGCCGCCTGCGGAGTCACCCTCCACAATGTAAATTTCACTGCGCGAGGGGTCCTTGGACTGGCAGTCCTTGAGCTTGCCGGGCATCCCGGCGGAGTCCATCAGACCCTTGCGGCGGGTGGTTTCCCGTGCCTTACGTGCAGCAATGCGCGCCTGGGAGGCCTGCAGAGCTTTCCGCACAATTTCGCGGGCGGTCTGCGGGTTGCGTTCCAACCAGTCGCCGAGTTGATCATTGACCACGCCCTGCACAAAACGCTTGGCAATCGAGTTGCCGAGCTTTGTTTTGGTCTGGCCTTCAAACTGCGGTTCGGAGAGTTTCACCGAGACAACGGCGGTCAAACCTTCACGGATGTCTTCACCGGTGAGGTTCTCTTCCTTCTCCTTTATGAGGTTCTTCTCACGTGCATAGCGGTTGATCAGCCCGGTCAGCGCGGCACGGAAGCCCTCTTCGTGGGTTCCGCCCTCATGGGTGTTGATGTTGTTCGCGTAGGTGTACACGCTCTCGGTGTAGGCCGCGGTCCACTGCATCGCGATATCCAGGGCAATGCGTTCCTTGGTGTCCTCGTTGCTGAAGGAGATGATTTCGTCGTGGACGCTCTCGCTCTTCTTGGCGGAGTTCAGGAACTTCACATAGTCCACAAGGCCTTCGTCATATTGGTAGGTCACCGAGCGGAACTCGGGGGTCTCTTCCTCCACCTGAGCCGTGGAACCCTCGGCAAGCTCCTCGGTTTCCTCCATGGGGCGCCGCTCATCGGTCAGCGAAATCCGCAAACCCTTATTCAAGAACGCCATCTGCTGCAGGCGCATGCGGATGGTTTCGTAGTCGAAATCGGTCACATCGAAAATTTCGGGGTCGGGCCAAAACGACTGCGAGGTGCCGGTCTCGGTGGTTTCCTCACCCTTAACGATCCCGCCAATCGGCTCGCCGCCGTTCTCAAAGCTCATTGACCAGGTGTAACCCTGACGCTTCACCACGGTATCCACGTGTGTGGAGAGCGCGTTCACCACGGAAATACCCACGCCGTGCAAACCGCCGGACACCGCGTAACCGCTGCCGCCGAACTTGCCGCCGGCGTGCAACACCGTCATCACGACTTCCAGGGTGGGTTTGCCTTCGGTCGGGTGCATATCCACCGGAATACCGCGGCCGTCATCAACCACGCGTACACCGCCATCGGCGAGCAGTGTCACCTCAATGTGCGTGGCATACCCGGCTAAGGCCTCATCGACGGAGTTGTCGACCACTTCGGTGACCAAGTGGTGCAGACCGCGCGGACCGGTGGAGCCGATGTACATACCGGGGCGTTTGCGGACCGCTTCCAAACCTTCCAGGACGGTAATGTCACTGGCGCCGTAGTCCTTGGAACCGCTCGGGGCTTTCGGTTCCGCCTGCTCGGCCGGAGTGGCCGGAACGGTGGGGGCGTCATCGCTGATGCCCTCTGACTGGGGGTTTGAATCTGAATTGTCTGCAGCCACAGGTGCGCTTTCTTCCATTCGGTCATCTCATATAACAGCGCCTCCCATCGCGAGAGGCGCCGTCTCCCCACTATTCTACCGCTTCAGCGTCGCGAAATGTCCCATTTAATGGCGCCCACAGCCAAATAATTGCCGTTTCTAGCGATTTTCTCCCCGGCGTATGAGACCCGGTACCACTTGCGGGGCTTAGATCGCCTTCTGTGGCGTACAGCGCCGCGCCAAAATCACCGGACGCTACCCGTAAGTATCCCGCGGTCCGCGGCCCTTCACATGCCAATAGCCCTTGCGCCAACTCGGCGCTTGCGGACCGACGACCCGAATTTCGGTCACAATGCCGCGCCCCAGTTCAGCATCAATTTTCGCCAAGATTTGCGGCACCAGCAACCGCAACTGCGTGGACCACGCCGTCGAATCGGTGCGCACTCGCACCACCGTGCCCTCAAAATTCTCCGGCACACAGTGCGCCGCAATCTCCGGCCCCACGATCTCCGGCCACTTGCCCAGCACCGAACCGACCGCGATTGGCTCCTTCCACCCGCGCCCGGCCACCAGCCGATTCATCACCGCATCCAGCGATTTGGGATCCCGCCCGGCACCTGGTTGCGGGGTTTCGCCCCGAGAAGTACGACGGCGTTGCCCCCGAGCGGCGGTGGCCCGGCTTTTCTGCGGCACACCGCGGGACGCGGCGCGTGCGCGGCCCAACGCGGTTGCCGCGGCATCGGCTTCTTCAGCTGCTGCTTCTCCGGGTTGCATGGAAGCTCGTGGCTTCGGGTCTGAGTCTTCGCCTCGTGGGTCCGCGCCGTCTGGGCCCAGGCGTCCTCGGCCCGTGCGGTCTGGGCGGCGGCTCTGGCGTGGTTGCGGTGCTGGATCCTTAGGGCTCATCATCCACTACCTTTGCTTCGCCGGGAGTGACTTCGATGATACGGGCACCCAAGGCCTCGGGGACATCCTCGCGGACGGCGGCGGTAATGATCACCTGTTCCACGTCACGAATGAGCGCGGTCAACTTGTCGCGGCGCTTGCGATCGAGTTCGGCAAGCACGTCATCCAAGATCAATATGGGGGACATGCCGTCCCGGGGATCGAGCGAGCGCATGTGTTCCAGGGCGGCTAAGCGCAGCGAGAGTGCGAGCGACCAGGTCTCCCCGTGCGAAGCGAAACCGCGGGCACGGGTTCCGGCCAGATTAATGGCCACATCGTCTCGGTGCGGACCGACCAAGCTGATTCCGCGCTCGACTTCCTTCCCCTGTACTTCCTCCAGCCGCTTCCGGAAGGCGACCTCAAGTTCTTCGTCACTGAAGTCTCGCGCCGCCGCCGGTGCCGATGCGGGCGCGGCGGAGGCATCGCCGTCGTTCATCTCGTCGGCAAAGTCCGAGCCGAGGATCGAAGAAATGTAAACGATGTCCGCGGGCTTAGCGCCGTCGGTGAGTCCGCGGTAGCTTTCGGCCACGAAAGGGGCGAGGGTGTGCGCAAGCTCGGCGCGGGCGCGCGTCAAGGCTATGCCGAGACCGATGAGCTGCTCGTTCCACGCCTCCAAGGTGGCGCGGTGGCCCTCGGTGAAACGGCCCGAGCCGCGTGCCGACTTCAATAGCGCATTGCGTTGCTTGAGGACGCGTTCATAATCGGCGGCGGTCGCGGCGTTAGCCGGGGTTTCCTGGGCAAGAACCTCGTCCAGGTAGCGGCGGCGGACGCTCGGATCACCCTTAATGAGGCTCAGGTCCTCGGGCGCGAAGAGCACCGTTTTGATTAGACCCAAGACCTCGCGGGCCCGTACCGGGTTAGCACGGTTGATGCGCGCTCGGTTGGATTTTCCCGGGATCAGTTCGAGCTCGAGGGACAATCGCTGCGTGTGCCGCGCGAACTCGCCGCGGATGTAGGCCGCATCCGCCCCGGTGCGCAACAGTTGGCCGTCGGTTGCGACCCGATGCGAACTCAATGTCGCAAAGTAACCGAGGGCTTCAACGATGTTGGTTTTGCCAACGCCGTTGAAGCCCACCAGTGCGGTGGCACCTGGGCCGAATTCCAGGTCGAGGCGCGGGTAGGAGCGGAAGTCGGTGAGCTGAAGTCGACTCAGGTGCACCGGCTACCGTTCTAGTTCTCGCCCGGGCGCTTCACCGCGTGTCCGCCGAACTGGTTGCGCAGGGCTGCCACCATGCGCATGGCGGGTGCGGCCTCGTCGCGGGATTCAAAACGAGCGAAGAGCGCAGCGGTAATGGCCGGTACCGGCACGGCGGTGGCAATGGCCTCCTCCACGGTCCAGCGGCCCTCGCCCGAGTCCTCAACGTAGGGGGCGATATTGGCCAGGCCGGGATCTTCGTCCAGGGCCTTGACCAAAAGATCGAGGAGCCAGGAGCGGACAACGGTGCCTTTTTGCCAGGCGCGGAAGGTTCCGGTGACGTCCTTGATGATGTCCTTCTTGGCGAGAAGCTCATAGCCTTCGGCGTAGGACTGCATGAGGCCGTATTCGATGCCGTTGTGCACCATTTTCGCGTAGTGCCCCGCGCCGACGTCCCCGACGTGCACAAAGCTGTCTTCGCGCGGACCTTCGGGACGCAAGGCATCAAAAACCGGCATGGCGAATTCAATGTTTTCGTCGCTACCGCCGGTCATCAGACCGTAACCGTTTTCCAGGCCCCACACTCCGCCGGAAACACCGCAATCGACAAAGCGGATGCCTTTGGGTTCGAGCTGGGCGGCGTGCCTAATGTCATCGGTGAAACGGGTGTTGCCGCCGTCGATGATCATGTCGCCCTTTTCCAGGCGCTCGCCTAGGTCATTGATGACCGAGTCGGTGATGTCGCCGGCGGGGACCATGACCCAGATCAGGCGCGGTGCCGGGACGGCTTTGACAAGTTCGTCAATGCTGGCGACGTCGGTGACGTCCGGGTTGCGGTCATATCCGGTGACTTCAATGCCGCCTTGGCGCATGCGCTCGCGCATATTGAAGCCCATTTTTCCCAGTCCAATGAGACCGATGTGCATAGTCACTTCCTTTGTACGGTGGTACGTGGCTTGTGGTGGGGTGACCGGCGCAGACTAGTGGTTGGGTAGCCTGACCGGCATCAGGAGGTACTTGAACTCGTCGCTGGACTCACCCTCTAGGTCCGCTTGCGGGGTCAAGACCGCGGGTTTAGGCGGCGAGGTGAAGGAGAAGCGCACGAACGGGGCATCCATCACCGCTAGCCCCTCGGCAAGGTAGCCCGGGTTGAAAGCTACGGTGATGTCCTCGCCGCTGAGTGTGGCCTCCAGCGTTTCGCTCGCCTGAGCGTCTTCGCCGGTTCCGGCGTCCAAGGTCACCTGACCTTCACTAAACGCGAGGCGCACCGGAGTATTCCGTTCGGCCACGAGCGAGACGCGGCGTACCGCTTCCATGACCGCTGCGCGATCCACCACCGCGTGAATCGGTGTGCTCTCCGGGAACAGCGTGCGAATCTTGGGGTAGTCGCCATCCACGAGCAACGAGGTGGTGCGCCGGCCGCCGCTTTCGAATCCGATGAGCTCGCGCTCCGGGGAGAGCGCAATGTTCAGTTCCCCAGACCCGCCGAGAGTCTTCGCGACCTCGCTGAGCGTCTTGGACTTGATCAAGACACTGGTGGACACTCCGCTGGAGGTCGGTTTCCAGTTGATCTCGCTCAACGAGAGCCGGTAACGGTCCGTGGAGAGCAGTGAAATGGTGTCGTCTTCGATTTCGATGTATACGCCGGTCAGGATCGGAAGAGTGTCATCCTTGGAAGCCGAAACGACTTCTTGAGCGACGGTCTGGGCGAAGAGCTCGCCGTCAACGGTGCCGCTGGTGGCGGGAAGTTCTGGGAGTTCCGGGTACTCGCTAACCGGCATGGTCGAAAGCGAGAAGCGGCTGGAACGGCACGTCAGTGTGACCTTTGATCCGTCGGTCTCAATGTCCACCGGTGCCGAAGGAAGGCTACGGCAAATCTCGGCAAGGAGCTTGCCCGATACCAAGATGGTGCCTTCGGTTTCTACTTCCGCGGGGACTTCGAGTCGAGCCGAAATCTCATAGTCAAAGGTGGCAAGGGAGAGCGTTCCGGCTTCGGCCTTAAGCAAGATTCCGGAGAGGATCGGAACGGGTGGCCGAGGTGAGAGGGAACGTGCGGTCCAGGAAACGGCTTCATTGAGCACGTCTCTATCTACTCGGATCTTCACCGGTTGTGGCCACCTTTCGGGCCCGATGCGCCCTGGTTGAACGCAATTTTCGGACAGTTTCTTCGTGCCAAGCTTAGCCCGGCGTGCCGCTTGCTCGAAAGTCCGCAGGTTCCACCAATTTTTGTCAGTTGTTGTTTGATCTGAATTTCAAATTTTTAAGGATTAGTAGTGTTAATAAGTCCTGTGGAAACTGTGGATAACGGCGTAGATGCCTGTCCTGGCGCGGATCTGGCGTGTTGAGAAGTTGTCGATGCGAGAGGGACACGTTGCGGATCTGTGTGAACGAGCTCCGGGGCGGCAAACGTGTCATTCACAAGCTCACAAAAGTTCTCCCCTTAAAGTTCACAAGCCGGCTCGGGTTATCCACAGTTCTATCCACAGCTGTTAATTTCTTCCTTAACCTGAACCTTGCCATCCTGAACCCTGTGGACCGGGTGGACCGCTCGGGGCGTCGACGCGCGCTCCCGCCCTCGTCTATGTAGCGCGACACGCCGAGGATCATGCGATTTCCTCGGCGTGTCGCGCTACATAGACGAGGAGGGGTTAGGAATTGCGGCTGTTCTGGCGAATGCGCGCGGTGAGTTCGGCGACCTGATTGAAGACGGTCGGCTTCTCTGCCATGAGTTCGCGGATGCGCTTCTCGGCGTGCATGACGGTGGTGTGATCGCGCCCGCCCACTTCCTGACCGACCTTGGGCAACGACATTTCGGTCATTTCCCGGCACAAGTACATGGCGATCTGCCGCGCGGTGACTAGAGTGCGGGTGCGGCTCTTCGAAAGAAGGTCCTCCAAGGTGAGGTTGAAGTAGGCCGCAGTCTGGCCAAGAATTTGGGCAGCTGTGATCTGGCTGCCGTCGTTATCCAGAATCAGGTCTTTGAGCACAAGCTCGGCGAGCGGAACATCGACCGGTTGCTCATTCAGGCTGGCAAAGGCCGAAACACGAATGAGCGCGCCTTCGAGTTCGCGAACATTGGTGGACACCTTGGACGCAATGAACTCCAGGACGCTTTCCGGAGCAGTCAATCCTTCGCTGGCCGCCTTCTTACGCAAGATCGCAATGCGGGTTTCCAACTCCGGCGGGGAAACCTCAATGGACATGCCGCTTTCAAAGCGAGAGGTCAGGCGTGTTTCGAAACCGGTGAGTTTTCTCGGTGAGAGGTCTGAGGTGATGACAATCTGTTTGCTGTCGTTATAGAGCGCGTTGTAGGTGTGGAAGAACTCTTCGATGGTCGCTTCCCGGGTAGCAAGGAATTGGATGTCATCGATGAGCAGAATGTCCACGTTGCGGTAGATATCTTTGAAGCTCGCCGGATCATCGCCGCGGATCGAGTTGATGAAGTCGTTAGTGAACTCTTCCGCGCTGGCGTATTTGACGCGAATGCCCTTGTGCAGCTTCTTTGCCTCATTACCGATGGCGTGCAAGAGGTGGGTCTTGCCCAGACCGGAATCGCCGTAAACAAACAACGGGTTATATGAGGCTGCGGGAGCCTCGGCCACAGCCAGCGCGGTGGCGTGCGCCCATCGGTTGGAGCCGCCGATAATGAAGGATTCGAAGGTGTACTTCTTATTGAGGCGGCCGTAGCGCTGATCGTCCTCGTCCTTGGCGGCGTGTGCAATAGGGGTTGGTGCTACAGGATCGTGAGGAGTCTGCTGATTCGAATCGTCCTCGGGCGCCGTGACGTTCATAGACGTGTCAATGCGGAATACCAGGTTGGCGCTGTCCCCGAAAACCTGCGTGACCGCGTCGTGAAGTTTGCCGGCAAGATTGTCCTCAAGAACCTTGCGCGCCAATTCGCTCGGGACGGCAATGATCAGGGTGTCCCCGGCTTGAGCCTCGGCTTTAGAGCTGTAGACAAATCCACGTTGTCGGCCGGTAATGTCGTCGTCCTGCTTGAGGAAGTCAACGACCTGCTTCCACTTCGAGCTCAGTTCTGAGTGAGATTCGTCTGCCATTACGCGTCCTTATTAACCGGTTCTGACCTCGATTCGGGCGGGCTAGAGACGTTATCAATCCACAGAGTTATGCACAAGCGGTGGATAAACCTCAATCTGAAAAATCCCGCAGAATCGCCGATCTCTCTCGCCGACGACCAATCGAAGCTGTGGATAACTCTACTCCATCAGGACGGGCCGCCGTGGTTCCTCCAGTTTGACTGTGAGACCCACATTGCTCTAGCGTTGTTAGGTCCTATGTGTTCGTCACGGTACTTGTGGGCGCCTAGCGCCGGCGATCAGTACAGCCATGAATTCTTCGGACGAACACATACCTGAACATGGGCCGGACTCGATGTTTCCCCAAACCAGTCTCGAGAAGACCTGCCCTACAAATACTTGTTGGAGTGACAAAAAGTGAGTAAGCGGACTTTTCAGCCGAATAATCGCCGCCGTGCCAAGAAGCATGGTTTCCGTCTTCGCATGCGTACCCGCGCCGGCCGTGCCATTTTGGCAACCCGCCGTGCCAAGGGACGCTCTGCACTTTCCGCCTAAGGATTTTCACACTTCCCACGCGATGATCTGCTTCCTCGTGCCAGCACAGGCCAGGATGATGAATGCTTGCTAGAGAGCACAGAATCACGCAGGGCACCGATTTTTCTTTGGTCATGCGTTCCGGCGTCCGAATTGGGCGCCGGAACGTCGTGCTATATGGAATAAAAAAACCTGGAGAGTTCAAGGCTGGCATTATTGTTTCCAAAGCCGTAGGGAACGCCGTGAAGCGGAACCTCGTTAAACGACGGTTGAGAGAAATAGTGCGGTCCGAATTAGGAACAAGCAACTTGTGGCTTGTCGTCCGCGCGCTACCTGCGGCTGCACAGGCCGACTTCACAGAATTGCGCGAGGACATGACAAGTGCACTGCGACGCTTGGATCATAAGTTGGGCGACGAACAGGCTTCACAGAAGGGCAAGGAGGTGAGATGAACACCACGGAACACGCGGCACTTAGGTTGGCACGCGCCGTCGTACATCTGCCCCGCACCCTCCTCATAGGTGTGCTGAAAGCCTACCGATTGCTCATCTCTCCTCTTTATGGCCAGGTCTGCCGGTTTTATCCTTCCTGTTCCGCATATGCGCTTGAAGCGGTGACCGTGCACGGTGCCCTCAAGGGAACGTGGCTGGCCGGACGCCGTTTGCTGAAGTGTCACCCGTTCAATGACGGCGGGGTTGACCATGTGCCGGCGGGAAAGCGAACGTGGCCGGAGGGCAAAGTCCCGCGGATTGTAGTTTTGAACCATCCTCCTCTGATTGAGGACGAATCCCCCAGTTATGGCGTAGGAGCTAAATAACAATGGACTTTTTTACCACCATCCTGAGCCCCTTTGTGTGGGTGATCTCGTGGATCCTTCGGGCCTTCCATGACGTCTTCACCTTCATCGGGATGGACCCGGCCAACGGCTGGACCTGGACGCTGTCCATTGTCTGTTTGGTGTTGGTCATCCGTGCGGCGCTGATTCCGGTGTTTGTGAAGCAGATCAAGGCGCAGCGCGGGATGCAGATCATTCAGCCGGAGATCCGCAAGATTCAGCAAAAATATAAGGGCAAGACCGATCCGCTTTCGCGCCAAGCGATGGTGCAAGAGCAAACGGCGCTGTACAAGAAGCACAAGACGAACCCGTTCTCCGCGTGCTTGCCCTTGCTGATTCAGATGCCGTTCTTCTTCGCGCTGTTCAACGTGCTGAGCCAGACTTCGCGGGCATCCGGGGAATCTAAGCCGATCGGCGCGCTTTCGCCTGATTTGGTGAAGCAGTTCGACGAGGCGACCATTTTCGGGGCGCCGCTCTCCGGCGCGTTCCTGCCGCAACTGCAAGGCGGCGATTTGAATCCGTCGGTTGTGGTGCTCTCTATCATCATGATTCTGGCGATGATTGCGTCTCAGTTCATTACCCAAAAGCAGATCATGTCCAAGAACATGTCTGAAGAGGCGCTGCAGTCTCCGTTCATGCGCCAGCAAAAGATCATGCTGTACGTCTTGCCGTTGGTCTTTGGCATCGGCGGTATTAACTTCCCGATTGGTGTGCTCATCTACTGGACCACCACCAACCTGTGGACGATGGCTCAGCAATTTATTGTCATCCGCCGGATGCCCACTCCCGGCTCCCCTGCCGCCAAGGCGTTGGCAGATCGCCGCGCCGCCAAGGGACTTCCGCCGCTGAATTCGCGCGGAGAAAAGATTAAAGAAGATCCCAACGCTGCTGCCAAGGAAACACCGCCTACTGTCCAAGGCCAGCGCCAACAACCACAACGCAAAAACCGGAAGAAGAAGCGATGAGCACCGAAAACAATATGGAACACAGCGACGTTGAGGTCAGCGAAGACGTGGACATCGTTGAATCAGATGCAAGCGAGGAGAGTGCCGAATCTTCACCGGATACTGACAGTGCGGTCGCGGGCGACGGTGCTGATTCCAGCGAAGCTGACGACGTCGACGCTGCGCGTGATGATGCCAGTGACGATGGTGGCGACGGCCACGGTGATGAGCACGATGATGATCACGGTGACGAAGGCGATATTGCGGCGGATTACCTTGAGGAGCTGCTCGACATTGCCGATATCGACGGCGACATCGAGATCGAAGAACGCGGCGGGCGCACCTACATTTCGATTCTGAATGAGGACGGATCCAACCGTGAATTAGAGAACCTGGTTGGCCGCAATGGCGAAGTGCTAGAGGCCCTGCAGGAACTCACCCGACTCTCCGCACTGGCTGGGACGGACAAGCGCTCCCGCATTATTTTGGACATTGCCGGTCATCGCGTTGACAGGTCATCAAAGCTACGTGGCGTAGCCGAAGAAGCGGTAGAGAAGGTGAAGAGCTCCGGTGGGAGCGTGTCGCTAAAGCCGATGAGCGCCTACGAGCGTAAGGTCGTGCACGATGCTGTCGCCGATCTCGGATTCCACAGCGAATCCGAGGGCGAAGGCTCGAACCGCCACGTTGTTGTCTCTGCCCAGTAGCGTCCCTCCCGTTGAAGATCGATGGCTGAGAACGTGACTGAGACCGATCCGGTAGCGCTTGCTGAGGCCGAGCTTCAGGACTCTCAACTGGCAGAGGCCGCAGCGACGCTCTTTGGTGATCGGCTTGAGAAAGCTCATCAATTTGTGGCGCACTTGGCCACGTCAGGGATTGAGCGCGGACTCCTCGGGCCACGCGAAATCCCCCGCTTGTGGAGCCGGCATGTGCTCAACTGCGCGGTGATTGAGAGCTTGATTATCCGTGACGCTCGCATTGCCGACGTCGGTAGCGGGGCTGGGCTGCCGGGATTGGCATTGGCAATTGCTCGGGAGGACCTCGAGGTCATTTTGATTGAGCCGTTGGAGCGGAGAACCGTCTGGCTCAACGAAGTGGTGCAGGATTTGGGGCTGAAGAACGTGACCATATTGCGGGCACGGGCCGAACAGGTACGGGGCAACGTTTCGGTTGATTACGTGACGGCGCGGGCCGTGTCTGCGTTGGTGGGATTGCTGGACTTAACGCTTCCGCTTCTGGAGGGAGAGGGCACCTTATTGGCGATCAAGGGCGCGAGTGCTCCAGCGGAAATCGAAAAAGCCCAAAAAGTTCTCAAGCGCTTCCCGGTGAAATCGGTTGAAACTGTCGTGGCGGGTGAGGGCTTACTCGCTGACCCGACGACGGTTGTCAAAGTGTCGCTGGGATAGCATTCGCTCGCCGAGTGATCAACGATTGTTTTAGGTTGTCAAAGCCAGAGGATACTCTGGAGGAGTGAAGATTCAGCCACGTGAACGGACGTGAATTGACCGAAGGAATTGCTTGTAATGGTTCGGATGCCGGAGTTTAACACTCTTCGCCCGACATCGTCAGGCAACAGCGAAAATTCACGATTAAAGGTTGATAAGTCACCCAATAGCGATGTTTCACGTGAAACAATCGACGTTGGCGACGAAGGAGCAACACCAGCCATGCCACGATTCGACGACTCTACTCCGCTAGGCAGCCAACTTGTCGATGAAGGGCGTAGACGCGCGGTTCTCCGAAAGTCGACGGTGCCTAAGCCTAGTGAGACGCGTGTTTTCACGATTAGTAACCAGAAGGGTGGAGTGGGAAAAACCACTACCACCGTGAATATCGCGGCGGCGCTGGCGCAGTCGGGTATGAACGTGCTCGTCATCGACATTGATCCTCAGGGCAATGCTTCGACCGCGCTCGGAATTGAGCACCACTCCGAAGTCGACAGCATCTATGACGTGCTCATTGATGACATGCCACTCTCCGACGTCATTGCTCAATGTCCCGATATCGACTCGCTCATTGTTGCCCCTGCAACGATCGAACTCGCTGGTGCCGAGATCGAGCTGGTATCACTAGTTGCCCGGGAGCAACGGCTGCGGCGAGCGTTGGAGAACTATGCTCAATGGCGTTCCGATCAGGGTATGGAGCGTTTGGATTACGTCTTCATCGATTGCCCACCGAGCCTTGGCCTGTTGACGGTCAATGCCTTTGTTGCTGCGCACGAAGTGCTCATACCCATTCAGTGTGAATATTATGCGCTCGAGGGTCTGAGCCAGTTGCTCAAGAATATTGGACTGATTCAAAAGCATTTGAACTCGGACTTGGATGTCTCCACCATTTTGTTGACCATGTATGACGGCCGCACAAATCTGGCTCAACAGGTCGCTGAGGAAGTGCGCCGTCACTTCCCGGATAAGGTTCTGCAGGCCGTTATTCCGCGATCGGTACGCATTTCCGAGGCCCCGAGCTACCAGCAGACGGTGCTTACTTATGACCCGAATTCAACCGGTTCGCTTTCCTATATGGAGGCGGCCGTCGAGATTGGACGCCGTGCAGATGTGTAAGTTTGTGAATTTGAAGAACAACCTCGGAGGCGGAATTGGCTGAGAAAAAGAAGCGCGGTTTAGGACGCGGGATCGCCGCGCTCATTCCAAGCGAAGAGCCAACCCAATCATTGGATTCCACGGAGGAGTCTGAGGCCGCTCCGCGCACAACATCACGTAGGTCCGCATCGAGACCCGTCGACGTGTTCTTTTCCGGCAGTAGCTCGGACGACGACTCGTCAGAAGTCGCTGTAAAGTCTGGGCCCGGATCCAAGGGCAGCACCGGCTCCGGTTCGCAGCGCAGTGGGAACGCACGGTCGACGAAAGCGAAAGCTGAAGCCGGATCGACAAAGGGCGCATCCAAATCTACTGCTGAGGGATCGACCAATCTCGACTCTGGTCTCGTTCCGGTTCCAGGAGCCAGCTTCGCAGAAGTATCGGTAACTGACATAGTGCCCAATCGGAAACAGCCGCGCTCCGTCTTTGACGAAGAGGCAATGGCCGAGTTGGTGCACTCGGTGAAGGAAATTGGCGTACTGCAACCGATTGTTGTGCGTCCCCTTGATCAGCCCGTCGAGGGCAAAAACTTTGAGCTCATTATGGGTGAGCGTCGGTGGAGAGCAACCCAACAGGCCGGATTATCCAGCGTTCCTGCGATTGTCCGCACCACGTCAGATGATGATTTGCTGAGGGATGCGCTTCTGGAGAATTTGCACAGAAGTCAACTTAACCCGTTAGAAGAGGGAGCTGCCTATCAGCAACTCCTGGACGATTTTGGCATCTCCCACGAAGTGTTGGCAGATCGGATCGGTCGTTCGAGGTCTCAAGTATCGAATACGCTCCGTTTGTTGAAGTTGCCGCCATTGGTTCAGAAGCGCGTCGCCGCGGGTGTCATTTCGGCAGGACATGCTCGAGCGTTACTGGGGCTTTCATCGCCGGCACTCATGGAAGAGCTCGCACAGCGCATTGTCGCCGAGGGGCTTTCGGTTCGGAGCACCGAAGAAATTGTTGCCACGAGCATGGGTGAGTCGCGGAAGCAGAAACGTTCGATGCCCAGAGCAGGCGCCCGGCACGAACGTCTGGACTATCTCGAGCAGTCACTCGGTGACAAGTTTGAAACGTCTGTGACGATTACACTGGGCGCCAAGAAGGGCAAGGTAACGATCGACTTCGCCAGCGTCGATGATCTTAACAGGATTGTGGACATCATTAATGCTGACGGCTAGGTATCAGCTCTCTCGATAGAGGGAAGATACGGTGCACCTTTCAACCTACAACGAGGGGCGATGTTTCACGTGAAACATCGCCCCTGGTTGTATGTTCTGCCTTCCACAATTTCGTTCTGGCCGTGGTTCGGCACTCCTTTTTCATGTTTATGCAGCACGCGAATGCTCGTCTCTCTGTAGGCTCGGGTCTATTTCTTACATAGTAGGCGGCATTCATGTTGCCTGGACGCGAGTCGCGTATGAATCTGCGAAGAGTGTCGTGCCAAATCTCCGGTTATTGGGTCGCCGTCGCGCGTGCGAAAAGCATTCTTACGGGAAGGCTCACGATATGGCAAAGTGTGGAGCGCGAGAATCGCTTTCCTGTTTTCTAGCGGCGCCGGAAGGGAGCGGTCCACAACTGGAGTCACAGCCGAGCGAGTGGTTACATCGGTAGCTACCGCTTCTTTATGTTTCACGTGAAACATGGAGTCTCCGGGATCCGCCTAGTTGAGACTCTGTGCAAGGAGGCTCGCTGCGGCAAAGTGCGGGGTAGGAAATGTCAGGTCATTACTCGCAACGTATGTCGGGTCCCGCAGTTGTCACCGCGATTCGCAATGCGCTATTCGGTCTCATTCGCAGTTACACCCTCTAGGTCTCTGCACATTGCGGCGGGGCACGTCACGATTAGTTTGTTCGGCGGGAGTGCGCCATACTTGTGGCGGACGATGGTTTACGCTTACAGCTTATGGTTGGCGTGTATGCGATATCCGATGCTTCTTTGGCCCTTAGGAACTAGCGAGGAACTGTAGGGGCGCGCGGGTACTCGTAGCCAGAACGCGCAATGAGCGGTTTGGGCGGGGATACGGATATCAGCGAGTACCCGTGCCGGAGAGGAGGTCACCCGTAATGTTTCACGTGAAACATGCACCGGAGGCCTGGGAGCCAGAGCTAACGAGTAGTACTTAGGAGATACCGTTAAACCGAAACACGTCCGAGACACGGAGTGAGCCGGTTGGCTCATCGTCATCTTCCAGGAGAAAGAGACGTTGAATGCCGATCACAATTGCGTCGCTGATTCGCTGACGCATCTCGGGATCGGCGAGATGTGCGGCATCTCGAACATTCGAGAGATATCCCAGGTCCACGCTGACGCAGGGAACTCCAGGCATTCTGAGCGAGTCCCAGTTGCGCGCATGATGGCCGAGGTCGATGAAGGACGTCCTCGCGACGAGTTCACGTTGGATAAGGTCGGCGGCCCGTTCACCAACAGGGGAATGGACCTCAATCCCGTTAGTCGATCCCCAGTAGTAGGTAGCCATTCCCGAAGCCTTGCGGTGATGTAGCCAATCGACATTAAGGTTAATGCGAAGATTTGGAATTACGCCTACGATCGATGCATCCTGGTTGCTTTCAAGCGGCTTTCCGGTAGCCATGTCGAGTTCGACAGTGCGCGCGTTGAGCGTCATCAGGGTTTCGCGAAGTCGTGCGGCAACATCGGACAAGATAGCCTCGTCGGTGAGGCGTTCGCCGTCTACGTCGGTGTAGTTACCGTGGACGTCCAAAGAAAGTGCGATGATGCGATGGCGCAGAGCGCGGGAAGCACGGTTCAGGCGTTCGTAGTCTCGTAGCGCGAAGGCTTTGCTAGATGTAAGCGAGCGACTGACCCGTTCCATGGCTTTGAGAGTCTCTGAGTCCACGCTGCCATCTACGGTAAGGCCTAAGCTTCGCTGCAACTCTTTGACCGAGAGCATTGTCCGGTACCCGAAAACACCATCGATATGGCCGTAATAAAAACCCAGGTGGGAAAGGTGGCGTTGCAGCTCTGACACGTCGTCGCCCCGAATCGGCGTGGTATTCGGTTGATAAGACATGGTGCGTTCGCCAAGGTGGTACTGCGCTTCATACAGCGCCGCTAAGGTCTCTCTGCCCGCGACCCCGTCCACGATAAGGCCACGTGACTGCTGGAAAGCACGTACCGCCGCATCGACATGATCGTCAAAGTACTCGGGCCGATCCACGGTAGACGCAGAGAGGTAGGGCATATCTAGTCCAGCGCGGACCAAGAGATCCCGTAAACGAACCACAGCCGCACCGGAATCGGTGCGGCTGAGTTCACCTTCAACTGAATAGTGTGAGGACAAGCAGAACCTCTACTTCAGGAACTCTGCGAATTCTTGCTCGAATGCCGCTTTGGGTTTCGCGCCAATGCTTCGGGCCACAACCTCGCCGTCCTTGAAGACGAAAACGGCAGGGATTGAGGTGATGCCGTAGGTGGAAGCGACGGCGGGGTTGCTATCGACATCGACCTTAGCTACCGAAACCTTGTCCGAATATTCGGATGCGATGTCGTCAATAATCGGACCAACCATGCGGCACGGCGTGCACCAGGCTGCCCAGAAGTCAACCAAAACGGGCTTATCTGACTTGAGGACATCCGCTTCGAAGCTGGCGTCCGTCACGTCCTTTGCATTACTCATCTGAACTCCTCCTAGAGTTTAAACTGCGGGTGCTACTTGGGCGGTTGAGGTCAGGTCAAGGTCGGCGAGGTAGTGCTCCACGTCGAGGGCGGCAGCGCAGCCCGAACCGGCGGCAGTGATGGCCTGGCGGTAGGTTGGATCGATGACGTCGCCGGCGGCAAATACGCCCGGAATGGACGTGCGAGAACTACGTCCATCAACGGCGATCGTGCCCTGGTCGGTCAGCTTAATGACGTCCTTGACCAAGGAGACGCGGGGATCGTTACCGATGGCCACGAATATGCCGGTCACCTCGAGAACGGATTCCGCACCAGTTTCCACGTTCTTCAAGGTCAGTGATTCAACCTTGTCATCACCGCTGATGCCAATAACTTCGCTATCCCAAATGAAACGAATCTTGTCATGGGCAAAGGCGCGCTCCTGCATAATCTTCGAGGCGCGCAAGTCGGAGCGGCGGTGCACCACGGTGACGGAGTTGGCGAATTTGCTGAGGAAGAGAGCTTCCTCCAAAGCGGAATCCCCGCCGCCAATGACGGCAATGTCTTGACCCTTGAAGAAGAATCCGTCACAGGTGGCGCACCAACTCACGCCGCGCCCTGACAGCCTGCGCTCATCGGGGAGTCCCAGCTCGCGGTAGGCAGATCCAGTGGCCAAGATGACCGTGTAAGCGCGATACGTCTCACCCATAGAGGTGTTAATGACCTTGACTTCGCCCTCAAGCTCTAGCGAGGTCACATCGTCAAAGACGATCTCGGCACCAAAGCGCTCGGCTTGCTTCTCCAAACCTTGCATGAGTTCAGGCCCCAAAATGCCCTCGGGAAAACCAGGGAAGTTCTCGACGTCGGTCGTTTTCATGAGCTCGCCGCCAGCCTCCACGGCGCTGGCGATGACGACGGGTTTCAGGTTAGCGCGGGCGGTGTAAATGGCCGCCGTGTAGCCGGCAGGTCCGGAACCAACGATAACGACGTCACGAATATCTGACTGTGAAGCGGCAGTTTCCGCGCTCATGTGTACTTCCTTTGAATCAATTCACCGGTAGTGGAGACAACCATAGCTACAACCAGCATATTCCCTTGAGCGCAGGAGGCGAAGGCACCGGGACGATGCGTGGACGTGCATGCGGGTCGGCATGCCGGCCAATATGCAGACCCGCCGGTAGTCTTACTTGGCCGTGACCTCTGTCAGCCGGATGCCACCCCACGGGTACGGACCCTTGAGCGTGGTTGGAGATGGCAAACTGGTGATGTTCAAAATCACGAACTTCGCGCGAGGCGGATTACCTTCGGCGTCCTTCAGCGGGACCACAATCTCTGGCGCATTGAACGTGCCTTCACCAACCTTGGTGGCACCGTCGAGGCTCGCTTGTGAGTTCACCAGCACCTCGAAGCTACCGCCCTCGCTGTTGGTTTGCGAGATGGTGAGTTCTTTGACGGTGGTTTCTTGTTCCAGCTCAAAAGCCAGACCAAAACTGCTGACAATGTTCCCGAAGGTGGCTGAACCGTAAAAAAGTCCCATCCAGTTCGTGTTGGGATCGCCGTCGATCATCAGCGGCAACTTCGCATCCCCTTCTTCTTCCAGTTCCGGGCGCTCAGGAACCAGGCGGGTCACACTCACAAACTTGGGAGCGACTGCCTGCGCATCAGTGGAATCGGGCGATGAGGACGTTGCGCCGCCATCGGGGGAGTTTGACTGATCGGAAGTGGCACTCGGATCGGAGGAGGACGCAAAGAGGGTGCTCAACTGGTTTGAAGCCAGGAACACGGACACGATGAGCAGGACGGCAAGGATGCCGCCAACCAGCCACCGCATGCCCTTCGAATCGGAATCGCCTTTAGGCGCGTCTTCCTCCTCGAGGTACTCCTGCGGACCGTTTTGGTAAGCGTCTGTCTGCTCGGGAAGAACTTGACCGGATTCCGGGGAAAGCGTGGCCCCGGGTTCAACTGCCGATACCGTGCTAGTCTCCCCACCGGGTGCCGGAGGTTGTGCGCCCGCAGAGTTCGCCACGGCAGCACCAGCACCAGCCACACCAGCGGCAGCACCAGCGCCCGCGGCGCTCACCCCGGCCGCCGGGAAGGTGCGCGGCGGCCGGTAGGCGGCATCGCCGTCGTAATCGGAGACCTTTTGCGGCGCGGAGGTGGGCTTAGGCGGAGTTGGCACCACGTCATTGCTTTGAGTGGGAATGTCCGCGGTATTCGGAGCGGACGCCTGGCGCTCATCCGAGCCGTCATCCTCGGGGCCGCCGATAATGGGCAGCTGGGATTCCCGCCTGCGGAAGTAGCTGGGGCGCTGGTATTGCTCATCATCCGGATCGTCTTCCGGCTCGGTCGAGCGCGGCTGACCAAAAATCTCGGAGCCCAGAGTGTCCGTGTAAAACGGCTCCACGGATGGAGATCCGTAATCGATGAAATCGGCGTCGGCAGCGGAGTCACCGGCGGCGGAATCGGGCTCGCCACTTGCATTGGTAGGAATCGTCAAGTCCAGCAAATCGGCGGGCTCGGTGCGGCTCGTAATGAGATAGGTGGTGCCGTCGGTGATGCCGAGATCGAGAACGGACATGTTTCCGCGGCGCGCACCGGTCGCCAGTTCGCGTGCGCTCGCAGCCAGTTGCGCAGCATTGTCGGTGGCGGGCACCAGGATGCTGACCGGTCGGTTGAGAACCTGGTCCACACCGTTGAAAATCAGATCGGATTCACCGGAGGTCAACACCAAATCGTTGACAGCATAGCGACCGCCGAGGACGGAGCCTGGGGATACTGGATCAGCCAAAATGTTTCCTTACACAACTGGGTCAGGCACGAAAAATGCGGGCACGCCAAAAGCCACCACTATACATAGTTGGGTTAAATGCTACCGGCTTACACCCACAATCCGCGGAGTTCTAGCGGAATCTTTGTAGCACCGGGCGCAAAAGTTCGCGCAATTCGCGCACGCGGAGCGCCTTGAGCATGAACAGATACACCACGCCCATCACCGCTGTCACGGCCATGATCGCCACCAGAGCGCCGAGGATCGATGACCACGCGAACCCTTCGGAGGAGTAGCCGCCCAAGACCCACAGCACCAAAGCGCCAAAGGCCGCGGACACCAGTGTTGCCAAGCAAATGCGAATATGGACATCCAGAATGTGACCGGCACCGTAATCGCCCACTTGCCGCTTAAGGAACCGGTGCGAGATCGCCACGACAATCACATCGGAGACGGTGAAGGTAATGGCAATCCACGGCACAATGAATTGCGGTGGAAACCACAAGGCGATCAGCGACATCGCGATCATCACCACGGAAAGCATCACTTGGATGACAAAGGGGGTGCGCGCATTCTCGGCGGCGTAAAACACACGATTCATCACATAATTGGCGCCGAAGAGCGGGGCGCCGAGCGCGAGTAACACCACAATCTGCCCGAGTATCGCCGCCTGAGCCTGTGCCCCGGAGGTAAAGACCATTCCGATCTGCCCGGCGACCACCACCATGACGCCCGCACTGAAAATCGTTGCAACCGCACTGGTACGCAAACCGTAGGACAGGGTGCGCCGCACCCCCGCCACGGAGCCCCGCGCAAAGTCTCGGGACATCCGGTTAAACAGCACCGTCGCGAGCGAAATCACCACAATGGAGTGCGGCAAAATGTAGATCTGATTTGCGCTTTCCAGCGCCGCGTTGCCGGCGATCCCCGGGTCCCCCTCGCGGCTAGCTCGAGATGCCAGCCAGGTGAACACCAAATAGGTGAGGTTGCCAATCACCACGGTCATCACGGAGAAACCAGCCAAGCGTGCGGCGTGACCCAGGCCAATGCCGCGCCAGCCCAGCTTCAGCCGGATCCCCAACCGCAAACGCTTGAGCGGCCACAACAAGATCAGCCCCTGCATGACGATCCCCAGCGTCATTCCGCCGGCCAACATCCAGGTTTGCGAGGTGGTCCACGTATCCAGGGTGCGCGGTGCGCCACCGGTGTAGGCACCATACACACCGATAAACACCGCTAGCACACTGATGGCGATCACATTGTTGAGCACCGGTGCCCACGTGTAGGGGCCAAACGCGTTGTGCGCATTCAGAATCTGACCCACAAAGGCGTAGAGCCCCACAAAGAAAATCTGCGGGAAGCACCAGTACGCAAAAGCTGTCGCGAGCTCAATCTGCGCCGGTGAGAGGTCGGTTGTGGCGTCCAGAATCCACGGCGCCCCCAGCGTCATCGCCACCGTAATCGCAACGAGCACGATCAACACCAGCGAAAGCAGCCGCCCCAAATAGTCCGCGCCGCGATCCGGCTTCTGCGACGCCTTAATAATCTGCGGCACCAGCACCCCGTTGAGCAGCCCGCCGGCGATCATCAGGTACAGGTAGGTTGGCAGCGTGTTTGCTAACGAAAACGTGTTGGCAATGTCCGTCGTGACCCCAATGGCAGCGGCCAACAGGATGCCCTTCAGCAAACCCAACACCCGCGAAACCAGCGTTCCCGCCGCCATGACGGCGCTCGACTTCGCCGCCGACGCGCCGGAAAGGGAAGAATTCACCACCGGAATCGATTGCGTCTCCGGGTTAGCGGTGCGAGAGGATTCGGAAGGTTGCGAGAGTTGGGACATCGCTGTCTATGTTCTCACTTTTGCCCCGCTCTTGGCGGGCACCGCGCGGGTGTCGGGGACACGCCGTCGTACTTCAAGCCCTAAGCCGACCGTGGAGGCAAGTGCTGCAACTTGGACTTCGCCAACTCCACAATCCGCCGCTCATTCGGGAAGGTGAGCCGCCCGGCGAGTTCGGCAATCGGCACCCAGGCGACGTCAATGGCCTCATGATCCGGGTCATTTTCAATGGTCAGCTCGCCGCCGGTCGCCTCGAGCAGGAAGTGGTGCACGGTCTTGTGAATGCGGTGCCCGGAGACACTGAACCAATAGTCGATACTGCCGAGCATCGTCACGATATTGCCCTGGATGCCGGTCTCTTCCTCGACCTCGCGCACGGCCGCCTCCTGGTGAGTTTCCTCACCCTCGGGGTGGCCCTTCGGCAGGCACCACTCGACCCGGCCGCCGCGATTGAGCCGCGCAATAATCGCCACGCGAGTCCCGCCGGTGCTGCGATCCACAATCACGCCGCCCGCGGAAACCTCCTCCACGATGGTCGGTGGCGCGGGCACCGCCTGCAGGCTCGCGACCGACAGGGACACCGTCAACGGTGTCCGCTTGGGCGCGCGCGGAACAGGGAAACTCATAGTAACTACTCTAACGATTTTTGGTTTCGGCATATTTCGCGCGGGATGAAGAACGACGGCGATGCTCGCCTTCGCGGGCGCCCCGCACCTGGGTGTCGGGGTGCTAAAAAGTTTCTGGCAGTCTTAAAGGACTATGAACGCCACCTTGGGGACAAATCTGCCTGCCGAAGTCACCGAACTCGGGCACCTTTTTGCTCAGCACGACCTGGAACTGTCCCTGGTGGGCGGGCCGGTTCGGGACCTCTTTCTCGACCGGGTGTCGCCGGATCTGGACTTCACCACCAACGCGAGGCCGGACCAGATTATTAAGGTCATCCGGGGCTGGGCAGACAATTTTTGGGACATCGGCAAGGAATTCGGCACGATCGGGATGAAGCGCGGCGGCTTCACCATCGAAATCACGACCTACCGTGCCGAAGCGTATGACGAGACTTCCCGCAAACCGATCGTGGCATTTGGGGATTCGCTGGAAGCGGACCTGCTGCGGCGCGATTTCACCATCAATGCGATGGCGTTGCGGCTACCGGAAATGCAGTTGGTGGACCCCTATGGGGGAGTGCGTGATTTGGCGGCGCGGCAATTGCGCACGCCGGGGGCGCCGTCGGTCTCATTCTCGGACGACCCGCTACGCATGATGCGGGCGGCGCGGTTTGTGTCGCAATTGGGCGTTGAGGTGGCGCCGGAGGTGCTGGAGGCCATGCGCGATATGGCTTCGCGGATTGAGATTGTCTCTGCCGAGAGGGTGCGGGATGAGCTCGTGAAACTGATTAATGGCGCCGATCCTCGGGCCGGGATCGAGACGATGGTTGCGACCGGGCTGGCGTCACTGGTGTTGCCGGAATTGCCGGCGTTGCAGTTGGAGATGGATGCCGAGCACCGGCACAAGGACGTGTATCAGCACTCGCTCACGGTGCTATCCCAAGCGGTGGATCTAGAGACCGATGCGTCCGGCGCGGTTCCCGGGCCCGATTTTGTGCTGCGCTTCGCGGCGCTCATGCACGATATCGGGAAGCCTGCCACGCGGCGTTTCGGGCCGGGCGGCTCGGTCACGTTCCGCAATCACGAGGTGGTGGGCGCGAAAATGGTGGCCCGGCGGATGCGGGCACTGCGGTTTGATAATGACACCATCAAGGCGGTGGCGCGCCTGGTGGAGTTGCACATGCGGTTCTTTGGATACGGTGATTCGGGGTGGACCGATAGCGCCGTGCGGCGTTACGCGCACGATGCCGGGGGGCTGCTGGAGCGGTTGCACAGGTTGACCCGGAGTGATGTGACCACCCGGAACCGGCGGCGGGCTGACCGGTTGGCGTTTGCCTATGACGACCTGGAACGGCGCATTGCCGAATTGGCCGAAGCCGAAGAGCTGGCCGCGATCCGCCCGGACCTGGACGGGCAGGAAATCATGTCGGTTCTGGGTGTGCGGCCCGGTCCGCTGGTGGGGCGCGCTTACGGCTTTTTGCTCGAGGCGCGGATGGAGGAGGGGCCGCTGGGCGCTGACGAGGCGAGACGACGGCTCCTAGACTGGTGGAAGGATCAACCCGAGAGCTCCGATGAGGGAGAACGTCAGTGACTTCAAAAACCCCCGCGACCCATGATGAAAAGACGGGCGCAGCCGCGCCCGCCCGTACCGCGGCTGGCTCGATTCTGCCCAAGCTGTGGTTGTTGCGGCACGGTGAGACGGAATGGTCGCGCTCGGGTCAGTACACGGGGTTGACCGACTTGCCGTTGACCGAAAACGGGCGGGTGCAGGCGCGCGAGGCGGCGAAAAAGCTGGCCGGCGTGCAGTTTGACGCGGTGTTCAGCTCACCGTCAATCCGGGCCGTGGACACCGCTGGACTGGCGGGGTTCCCCGATCCGGAAATTCTGCCCTACGCCCACGAGTGGGACTACGGCGAATATGAGGGCGTCAACAGTGCGGACATTCGGGCGAAGAACCCCGAGTACCTGATTTGGAAGGACGGGGTCCCCGGCGGGGAGACGCTAGCCCAGGTGGCCGCGCGCGCTGACCGCGTGATTGAGCGCGTGCAGGCGGGATGCGGGACGGATGCAGACCGCTCTCCGGACGCGACCCCGCTGGAAAACGTACTCTTGGTGGCGCATGGGCATTTTCTGCGCGTACTTGCCGCCCGATGGTGCCAGCTCGATCCCATTGAGGGGCGCCGCTTGGTGCTTGGGACCGCGGCCGTGTGCGTGCTCGGCTGGGACAAGCGCACACCGGCGATTGAGAAGTGGAACATCTAGCCCTCCCGTGACACCCTGCCGCGAGTTGCCATTTGTGAAGCGAAGCCAGGCGGCGGTTTCAGGGTGTTAGTGCAACACGGTTTGCTTGTATTTGTTGTTCCAGTTTGACGGTTGCGCTGAGGTAATCGTGCATTCGGCGGGGTCGGATGTTGATGAGGTGTTCCGTGTTCGCGATGTCCTCGTCGCTAATGTTGTTGAAGTTGGTGCCTTTGGGGTAGAAGTCGCGGATGAGCCCGTTCGTGTTCTCGTTGCTCGGGCGCTGCCAGGGCGAGTGCGGGTCGCAGAAGTACACTTTGCAACCGGTATCGATGGTGAATTGTGCGTGGTGAGCCATTTCTTGGCCTTGGTCCCAGGTGATCGCATTCGTGGACGCTTTCTCCGGGAGCGTGAGGATCATCGCTTTGAGCACATCAATCACGGTGTCA
>NZ_JIAG01000005.1 GCF_000688395.1 Haematomicrobium sanguinis DSM 21259
GCCTTCTGCGAAGCACACCACATCACCCCCTGGTCCCACGGCGGCCACACCAACCTGAACAACGGCGCACTCCTATGCCCCTACCACCACCACTACATCCACACCGGCACCTGGACACTCACCATCACCAACAACACCCCCACCCTCACCCCACCACCCTGGATCGACCCCCACCAACAACCCCAAACCAACACCATCCACACCCTCCGCATCCAATAGGACAGCTGGAAAAAGCACGATGGCGCGTGCCCACTTCAAGTGGGCACGCGCCATCGGACAGCCGTGGAGGTTAGTTCATTCCGCGCAGGTCCAGCACCAACGCATTCTCGCCATCTGCGTCCAGCTCCACCGGGATACCCCAGTCCTGCTGATACAAGTGGCAGGCCGCGTGCATCGGAATCTCACCACCAGGTTCACCATCACAGGCGGCCGCACGCGCGGTGATGTGCAGGACGCCGGAGGCCACCTCGGGATTGAGCGTGACTTCGCGATTCAACCCCACCGAGGTACCGGAGCCGTCCACCAGCAACTCCGGCGGCGTCGAAGACACCTGCAGTTGCGTTGGGTCACCCCACCGATCGTCGAGCTTCTGCCCTGCCGGTGCGGCAAAGCGCACGGTGAGCCGAACATCTCCGGCGCGCAACGCCGTCGTTGGTCTTTGTGTTTGGGACGCGCCCTCGTCTACCGACTGCGCCTCGCGGGGAATCGCGATGCGCACCAGCTCATGACGGTTCGTCTCGACAACCACTAAGAACGGTTCCTCGCCGGAGGAATCCACGAGCACATCGGAAGGCTCGGCGAGCCCGCGCGCGAGGGTGGACACCTCGCCGGATGCCGGATCGAAACGGCGGATCGCGCCGTTGTAGGTATCGGCAATCGCCACCGACCCGTCCGGCAGGATCGTCACCCCGAGCGGGTGCTGCAACCTCGCCTGATCGGCCGCGCCGTCGCGGAAACCAAAGTCGAACAGACCCTCGCCGATTGCGGTGCCAACCCGCCCTTCCTCCAGGTAGCGCAGGGCGGAGGTTTCCGAGTCGGCGATCCAGAGCCGCCCGGCCGGATCGACCGCAAGTCCGGACGACTGCGCAAACCAGGCATCTGCAGCCGCCCCGTCCAGCAAGCCCTCCAAACCGGTTCCGGCCAGCACCGAAACGCGCCCGCCAACCGGATCAAAACCGAAAATCTGATGCGTCCCGGCCATCGCGACGGCCAACACCCCGTCGCCCGGGAGCCAGACCATATCCCACGGCGAGGACAGCGAGACCTCACGGGCGTCACGATCCAAAGACAGCGCGCCCTCGCCGGCGTCGAGCAAACGTTGCACACCGTTACCGGCAACGGTCCCAACCTCTCCGGTCTCCAGGTTCAGCGAACGCAATCGGTGATTCACGGTGTCCGCAACCACCACCGAGTAGCCAACCCGGTCCGCAATATCCGCTGGCAACAGCGCCAACCCTTGCGGCTCGTTGAACTTCGCCACCGATGCCGCACCATCGGCCCAGCCGCGCTCTCCAGAACCAAAGCGCGCCTTCACGGTTTGCAAGTCATCGTCCAGCAAGACGATCTGATGATGCCCGGTATCGGCAACGACATACCCCGCGCCCGGGAGCGCTATCGCCTTG
Source organism: Haematomicrobium sanguinis DSM 21259 (assembly GCF_000688395.1). Taxonomy (GTDB): domain Bacteria; phylum Actinomycetota; class Actinomycetes; order Actinomycetales; family Micrococcaceae; genus Haematomicrobium; species Haematomicrobium sanguinis. Next base: position 1,623 of record NZ_JIAG01000005.1, read on the forward strand.
CCCGGGAACCGCAGAGCCGTCTCGCGAGCCGGCGGCGCAACATACGGCCCATCCCCGCGGTGCAGGGTTCCTTTCGCCTCATGCTCGGCCACCAGCTCATCAATAAAGGACTCGAGGCCCGCCGCGTGCCCCTCCCCGGAGAGGTGCGCGGCAATATAGCCTTCGGGATCCACCACCACAAGAGTCGGCCAGGCGCGCGCTGAGTACGCCTGCCACGTGGTTAATTCCGGGTCGTCAAGCACCGGATGGTGAATGTCGTAGCGATCCACCGCCGCGGCCAACGCCACCGGATCGGCCTCGTGCTCAAACTTCGGCGAGTGCACACCGATCGTGACCAGCACGTCCTTGTACTTTTCTTCCAAGGGACGCAGCTCGTCCAACACGTGCAGACAGTTAATACAGCAGAATGTCCAAAAATCCAGGATCAGAATCTTGCCGCGCAAGGACTGCAAGTCCAACGTCTCCCCGCCGGTGTTCAGCCAGTTCCGGCCCAGCAACTCGGAGGCGCGCACCCGGTAGTTCGCCCGGATGCTCTCGGTCGTATCGCTGCTCATGAATCGTCCTTGCTTCTCGATTTCGCGTCCGCACCGGCCCCGTCGCTCGAAGCACCTCCTCCTGAGGTGCCGGACGCCGGAGAGCCGCCACTCGTCGTCGTACTTTTTATCCCGGAACCGCGCCCAGCGCTAACCCGCGCGTCATTCTTAGCCATATCCTGGAACATTTGGTTATAAGCGGTGAGGTCCGCCTCGTTATTCCGATTGGCCTGACGGTCGCGGCGGCGCTGCTCGCGCGAATCCGAGCGCGACCACAGGATCGCGACGCCAATGGCCATCGCGACGGTCGGGATTTCACCGATCGCCCACATGAGCGAGGCGCCGGTGCCCTGGTCTTCGATCGCGCTGGGACCCCAATCGCGGCCGAGGTTGCCGAACCAGCTCGCCTGCAACAGCGCGTTGGAGCTCATCAGCGCGACACCGTAGAACGCGTGGAACGCCATGGTCGCGAGCAGGATGATCAGCCGCATCGGGTACGGGGCGCGGCGCGGCACCGGGTCCTTGCCCACCATCGAGAGCGCGAAAAGATAGCCGGACACCACAAAGTGCACCACCATCAGCACGTGCCCGGTATGCTCGCGCAACGCAAATCCGAAGAAACCGGTCGAGTAGAAAATAATGATCGAGCCGGCGAAGTTGACCGCCGCGAAAATCGGGTTGGTCACGACCTTCGCAAACGGGGAGTGCACGCCCCACAGGATCCATTCGCGCGCGCCGCGGCTGCCGTCCTTGCGGGCCGGGAGCGCCTTGAGCGCCAGCGTCACGGGTGCGCCGAGGACCAGGAAAAGCGGGATGACCATGGTCATGATCATGTGCTCGGCCATGTGCACCGAAATCAGCACGTCGCCGTACACGCCCGGCGCGCCCGAGGTGACATACGTGAAAAACCCGAGCCCGGTAAACCAGGACACCGCGCGCATGATCGGCCACTTGTCGCCGCGCTTGTGCAGGCGCCACAGCCCGCGCGCGTACCCGATCCCGAGAATCAAAATGATCGTGAGGAACAGCCAGTCCCAGCGCCACACGGTCAGCATCCGCTCCGGCGTGAGTTCAGGCGGCAGTTCATAACCGGTCAAGATGCGCGCAGGCGTCGCGTTCGGGTCGATATCCTCGCTGCGCGGCGGCGCGGTGCGTGACAGGCTCACCGCAATGGCGCTCACCGCGGCCATAATGAGAAGTTCGACGGCGATGAGTTGCCATAGCACGCGCCTCACCGAGAATTTCCGCTCACCATCCAGGTGAGGGATGAGCCAGCGCCGGTGCATAAAACCGATCATGCCGAGCACGATCGTCCCCGCACCTTTGAGCAGGACCATCACACCCCACGGGGAGAGGAGTTGGCCGATGTTCTCCAGGCGTACTTGGGCGTTGATGACGCCGGAGAAGGCGACCACAATGAAGGCGATCAGCGCGAGCGTGGAGTAACGGGTGAGAACGGTTTTAGCGTCGCGGCCAAGTTTCGCGGAGATCACCACGAGGACAACGATCCCGCCGACCCACACCGAGGCTCCGATCAGGTGCAGGAAGATCGAATTGGTGGCGCTCGTGTGGTCGTCGCCGGAGGCGGAGTGGCCGATGAGCGCCTTCGGGACGAGGCCCGCGAAGGCCAGAAGGAGAGTGATCAGCAGCGGCGTGTAGGTGCGGAACGCGAAGGCGAAGGTGGAAATGATGGCCGCGAAAATGGCGGTGGACAACCAGGCTTGACCGTTCGAGATGTTCATGACGAAGTCGAGGAACGCGGTGGTGAACTGATCCGAGTTGCTGATTTTTTGGCCGGCGATATCGGAGAAGCTGAAAACCGTCATCGCAATCGCGGCCAGAGTCCAGGCGACCGAGGCGATTTGCGCGGTCAAGAGCGTGAGCCGAAAAACCGGGTGGTAGTCCTCCTCCGCGAGCGGCTGCTTCTTCTTGGGGCTCTTGTAATTGCGGGCGCGAGTGTCCGGCGGAAGGATGACGGTCGCGAAAACGAGAGCGCCAATGGTGGTGGCCATGGCGTAGTCATTGACCATCTGCGCCAGGGGCAGCCCCCAGCGGGTGAGGGCACCGGGGTCGAGGGCGCTTCCGTTGGAAAAGGCGCTTCCCGAGTAGACGAGCGTTAACGCCAGCGCGGTTGCTCCGACGGCCAGCGCTATTCCCAACCAAATGGGGTTGACGCCGGTGTCCGTTTTTTCCGCGGTGGGCCGCTCTTTAAGGGTGGGGGAAGCCATACTTTCTATTGTCTGTTAGGTGCGCGCTGTTCGCCCAATTCCGTGTCCTGCCTCACGGATTCCGGGGTCTCTGGGAGCCAGTGCAGTCCGGGTTCAAGTTCGCGTTGGGTTTCCCTGCCCTGACCGTCGATCCAGGTCAGGGTAATTTTTGCCGGGGTCTTGACATGGAGGTAGCGCATGGAGGCCTCCATGGCTTTGACCCGCACGTGTCCCTTGTCCATCCCGATAATGCGGGAGCCGATTTCGCGCACGTGTTCATCGCGCTGCGCATACGGGCCAAGGATGAGGAATGCGTTCTCTGCCGCGATTTCGGCGACGGCCTTAAAGACTTCGTGGACCGCGTTGTCGATGCCCCACTTCTCTCGCCAAGCATAAAGCGGAGCGTGGAACCAGTCCGAGACCATGTCGAGGTAGCTTTCGCCGGCAGTGGTCGGGGTGGTCGTGACCGTTTTCCCATCGGCGAGCACCCGGTTGAACTGCTGGCCGTCAATGAGCGGATCGGGGGTGAAGCTGTAGCGCAGGCGGTTCTGGCTGTGGTCGATCAGCTGAATGCCGGCGCCCAGGGTAGCGAACGTCTGGTCTAAGTCTTCGCGCTTGCCTTCGAGGAGATAGAGGTACCAGCTCGCGTAGGCGCGCCATGCGGACCAGCCCATGGGGGCGTTGAGTTGGTTCACCATGTAGTTCACGGCATACTGCGCCTCCCAAAAGCGCAGCGTGGCTCCGTTGACTCGATGATCCGGGGTCAGCAGGGCGCTCAGTGCGCGGTGTTTGGTCAGCAGGTCTCGTGCGGCTCTGCGATACTTTTCCTGGCGTTCGGGGTCGCGGGTGCGTAGAGCCCCGAGGCCCAGTTGCAATGAGGAACAGGAAATCATGCCGTCTTCAAAGGTCATTTGGCCTTCGGTGCCGATGTCGTCCAGTTTTTCGGCGAGTTCGTCGAGGGCACGGTACGCGCTCTCTCGCAGCGCGGAGGCGGCGATCCTCAACGTCTTCGCGCGCTCGGCGTCCTCCCGCGCCGCTTGGGCCAGGAGCGCGGTGCTGGTTTCCAAGATGGACTTCGCAATATAGATGACCGCCGTGTAGTGGACGTCATGCCCGCTGTAGTAGGCGCCGTCCTCTCGTTGCGTGCTCATCAAGAATGTACACAAGCGGAAGGCCTGGACCAGGTCCTCCGGATCACCGAACGCTTCGTAGCGGTCGGTGAGGATTCCCGCGAGAGTGGCGGCGTCTTGAATGCGGCCGGTCTCCTGGGCAATGACGCCGCGCTCCGCGTCATAGATCTGCGGAAAGACGCGCAACCATTCTCGGATGCTCTGCATGTCGGCGTCCAGGTCTGGAACGATCCTGGCCGCCAGAAACATTGAGTAGAAACCGTAAAAGGACTCGGCGTGATGGGTTGGTTGCTGCCGAATGCGGTGGGCTTCCCTGCGGGCTATGTCCAGGTACTCTGCCCACGGCCGCCGGCGAAAGATCATGACGTCATTGTCGAGTCGGTAGACGCCCTCGCCTGGCGGAACTTGGTACGCGGTGACCCAGGGTTGTTCGTTGAAGGGTTCGTTGTCGAACTCGTCGTCTTCGTCATCGGGGTCCGGTTGGTACTCGTCCGCCATTTCCGGATCGCGCGGCGAAAAGTATGTTGTGATCGTCAGGTCTTCGCCGGGCGCGGCGGTGTAGTAGTTCGCGAGGTAGAGGTTGCGCGAGGTGGTTTCCGCGACAAACTTGGGGACGTCTGAGAGATCGCGGACCAAGCGGAACGCCAGGCGCCAGGTGCGCACTTCCCCGGGCGCAAGCGGCCGGCCCACTGGGTGTCGCATCGGCAACGGGCCGGGGTGGCTGAGAAGCAGCGTGATGCCCTCGATGCGATGTCCACCGGACGGCACGGTCATCGCCGGGCGTGGATCGCGTTCGGGCAGGTCAAAGCTCCCGTGGGAGTAGTTCAGGCGCCACGCGCTCACCGGAGCATCGCAACTGAGCGCAAGAATTTCGCCGGTGGGGCGCATGAGGTAGCCCCAGAATCTGTCTAGCTCGCACCGCAGCAGTGTCGGAAAAAAGATACTGTCCCACTGCGGGTAGGACTTCATCTCGGTGTCGATCCCCAAGCGAAGCCCTACCTCGCCGAGCTGCTGTTCCTCGGCCGTGTTATTGGCGAGGGTGGCAGAGAGGACCAGGTCACCCGCGTCATCTGTGCCAATTTCGAGCCGAGAGTTGAGCGGACTCTCCTTGGGCAACACGAGCGCGAGCCGATTGGCGGCGTCGGTGCGCAGCGGGATGTCTACTCCGCCGCTTCTGAGTGCGCGTAAGTTGTCGGCAGTGCCGTCGATGTACCAGCTCATGGTGGAGATAGAAGTAGGGCCGCCGTTTCAACTGAAACGGCGGCCCCCAATTCTCATGCGAGAACTACTACTTCTTGGAGACAGCTGCCTTGAGCTTGGAGCCAGCGGTCAGCTTGACGCTGGAACCAGCAGGGATCTGGATGGTCTCGCCAGTCTGAGGGTTGCGACCGGTGCGAGCCTTACGCTCGGTGCGCTCAACAGCAACCCAACCCGGGATGGTGATCTTCTCACCCTTGGCAACGGAAGTTGCAAACACATCGAAGAGAGCGTCGAGAACACCGTTGACGGCGGTCTGGCTTGCGCCGGACTTCTCTGCTACCTCTGCCACAACATCGCTACGGTTCTTAGCCAATTTCGTCCTCCTGGACTGGATACTTTTACTTGCCGGATACACGCGGTTGCGTGCACCTCTCCCCGAAACTTACCAGCAATTACGGGCGCAACCGACCAAATTCCCCGGATTTCCGGCGTTTCGGACACTTTTTTTAGCTTTTCCCGTGGTTTTCATCCCCCAGCGAACGCTCCTGTCACTCCCGTCACACCCACGCTTGCGTTACGCGACCCCACGTTGCCTTCCTACGGCCCCGCTCCCGGCCCACGCGATCCCACGCTGCCAACCCGCGCGAGCAACCCTCCAGCCACCCGAGCAACCCTCCAGCCATCCGGGAAAGTAGGGTCACTTTGACAATGTAGGGCGGTATACGGCCCTACATTGTCAAAACAACCCTAGAAAGTGACGGCGGCAGGGCGCACACCGTGAGGCAACGCGCGCGGTGAGGTCCGGTAGGGAGGCGAGGTCCCGCCGTCGTCCCTCACTGCTGGAGTATGTAGCGGCTAAGGCTCAAGTCCTGCGCCCGCCCGCTGCCGTCCGGACCACCCACCCGAGAAGCTGTCCACCCATCCGGGAAAGTAGGGTCACTTTGACAATGTAGGGCGGTATACGGCCCTACATTGTCAAAACAACCCTAGAAAGTGACGGCGGCAGGGCGCACACACAAAAGTGGCCGCCCCCTCGATGAGGGGACGGCCACTTTAGGGCGTGTCTGCGTCTGGAATTACCAGGAAGACTTGGTCACGCCGGGCAGTTCGCCCTTGTGAGCCATGTTGCGGAAACGCACGCGGGAGATACCGAACTTCTGGAAGGTACCGCGCGGGCGGCCGTCGATCGCGTCGCGGTTGCGGACGCGGACCGGGGAGGCGTTGCGGGGCAGCTTCTGCAGTCCGACGCGAGCGGCTTCGCGCTCTTCATCGGTGGAGTTCGGGTTAACCAGAGCCTTCTTGAGCTCAGCACGCTTCGCGGCGTAGCGCGCAACGATGACTTTACGCTGCTCGTTTTTGGCGATCATTGACTTCTTAGCCATGTTTAGCGCTCCTCTCGGAATTCGACGTGCTGGCGGACTACCGGGTCGTACTTCTTCAGGACCAGGCGGTCCGGATCGTTACGGCGGTTCTTGCGGGTCACGTAGGTGTACCCGGTACCAGCGGTGGACTTGAGCTTGATGATGGGACGGACGTCCTTATCTTTTGCCATTAGAGCTTCTCACCTCGTGCAAGAATCTCGGCAACAACGGAGTCGATGCCACGTTGATCAATAACTTTAATGCCCTTCGCCGACACGGTCAGCGTGACATTGCGTCGCAGGGAGGGAACCCAGTAACGCTTCTTCTGGATGTTCGGATCGAACCGACGGCTGTTGCGTCCATGACCATGGACGTAGCGCTTGAGCGCCTTGCGGCTTGCTCGGGCAACGCTTTTTCCGAAGCTCGGCTCAGCTCCGGTCACCTGGCAACGTGCTGCCATGATGGTGCCTTTCGTTTGACGTATCTACTAGGTGCGCAGGATTAGGACTACGCGATGCTCTACGTTGCGTCCCGTGTCGCCCGGCTCTACGCCCGCACGCACAGTGCGGCGATGTTGAATCCTGCGTCCGCGGCACACGTGCCCACACAGATATCTGCTGAAATCTTCTGCGGGAAATTCATGCCAGCGGCGGGTGAAGGGTTGCGATCGACTTGAGCCCCTAACTACCGGTCATCTCCACAACCGACGTGCCACACCTAAGCGGTTCATCAAGGTTGGGGTTACTTCCGGAGCAATCGCTCGCATCCACGCAACATAGCGCCTTGCTATTCTACGCGCTCACATACCACAAAGGCTAATCGGCACCTGATGTGAAAGCTCGCCCGACGCAAAATGGGGGGACGCATCGGGCGAGCAGCTCTGAGTGGTTTTTCTTCGCGCAACACCACTGTGGGGGAACTGATTTTCACATCTCCACGGGGTTTTTCGGTCGCACTGACCACACTCACAATTGAATACCACGAGGAAAGAATTTTCAATCCGAGTTTGGAAAAAAATCTTGAGTTCCTTGATTTGGCGCCTCTGACTAGGGGCTATACACTTTGCGCGCTCAGCAAAATGTGAATGCTCTTTCATATTTGTGCATCACTTTGCATGCATTTGAAGCTCCCCAGAGGACCCTCAAGCACCGCCAATAATCGGTGGTATTTTCAGAATTTTGTGCCAGTGATTGTGTGCTACAACACTGATTCTCGCAACTCTCTTGGCGCTCTGCGTTCAGCTTTCTGAACGCCGTTCAGGGTTTCTGTTGGCACCGGCCGGGGATAGCGTGCACACAGTGAATCGCCCAGGGATACTCGGCGCAGGCGCCTCCCCAACCAGGGCCTGGCGTACTCGGTGAACCAGCGGACTTCCTTTCGCAACAGCTGCCAAAGCCAGTCCACCCCGGCAGAAGAAGCGTCGGGCGACGGCAGGCCGGGAACCTGGACGCGCTCAACTTCCCGCACCGGCATCGTGGCGGCAAAGGACGCACCAAGCACCTCGAGAACTTTCATCGCCATGTACTGGTGACCCACCGCCGACATATGCAGCCGGTCCTCGTCCCACAAAGCCGCATGCTGATAGTCCTCAAATGCCCAGTGGTCCACCAAGAGGCAACCCAGACGCGAGGCGATATCGCGAACAGACTCATTGTAGGCGTGGTTGCGCCGATGAAGCAGGTTGAGCGCCGGGTGCAGCCGCACGTCGTAGCCGGTGAACAGCACCACTACCCCGCCGGTGGCTACCAGACGGCGCACCGCACGCTCGTACTCCGCCATGAGCGCGGGCAAGTTCAGGCGCGGGTTCATTAGATCGTTCCCGCCCGCGTACATGGTGATCACCGTCGGGTTCATGGCGCACGCCGCACCGATCTGGTCGGCCACGATCTGTTCTAGCCGCTTTCCCCGGACCGAGAGATTCGCGTATTCCCAGCTGGCGTTCGGGTCCCAGCTCAGGGCTTCGGCAACCCGATCTGCCCAGCCGCGCACCCCGTTGGGTCGCAGCGGATCCGGGTCGCCCACCCCTTCAGTGAATGAGTCACCCACCGCGACAAAGCGCTTCACCACGTCTCGCGCACTCACAGCATCAGGCTAGGCACCTCTGCTCGCCGACACGGTGCCCTTTCGGTGAGTTTCATGCGAACGAGCGGTGAACTTTCACCCCTTCTCGCCCAGGACGCCGCCGATAGACTCTTATGCACCTAATGACCGCCGAATTAGGTGCAGAAGAGTCCAACGGCAAACGGCACCTCCGCATAGCGTCACGGCGCTGCACCACCGAAAATCCGCTGATAAAATCCAAAGAGACGCACCGGGAGGGAAAATACGCATGAACATGGAAGTTGTCATTGTCATTGAGTGGATCGCATCGATACTGGCGATCGCCTTTGGCGTTTGGGGCCTGCTCTACTCGGACATCCAGTCCGGCAGCACGCACGAGGGCGTCAAAGCCAAGGCCATCCCGGTCGGCGTGATCTGGGCTCTTGCCGCCGTATTCGGCTTGATCGCCTTCCTCGGCGCATACGTTTTCGACTACAACCAGTTGCAGTCCGCCGCCTAGCGCGCGCCACCCAAACACCAACAACACGCGAATGGCCGCCCCAGTGCGGGGCGGCCATCGTTATGCGGCGAGCGCCTCCCGCATGGCATGTGCCCCGTTCGTGATGAATGGAGCCGCCCGAGCCGAGCGTGACCCCGCCCGGGCGGCCCATCCATTCGCACATGAATGCGGGAGCGCGCTCCCACTAACCACATTTCCGCTCAACGCCCCACGGTTACGCCCCACCGTTACCCCCGGTTATGCACCAGTTACACACCGGCCAATCCCCAGATCACGTAGGCTCAATACTGTGATCCTCGTCCTGTCCATTGCCGCACTGTTTGTGTTGCTCTTTGTGCTCTCCTTCCGCACCGACCGCCGCCGCCTGCGCAACGGCGTCTACCTGCTGATCGCGCTCGGCATCCTCGCCCTCGCGGGCCTCTCCCTGCTCAGCCGCACCCCCGACGGCAGCAATACGGCCACCCTGATCGTCTTCGGCACCATCCCCCTCGGGGTGCTCTTCCTCGTGGTCTTCCTGCTCGCCAACGGCCTGACCATCATCCGCAAAGAGGGCCGCTCGCTGGCAAACCTGCTCTCCTTCCTGCTCGGCCTCGCGATCCTCGTCTCGGCCGCCTATTTCATCGTGGTCATCACCAACCCGAGCACCCCGCGGCTCGCCCTCTCGCTTGCGGTCTTCCTCTTCCTGACCTTGGCCTACCTCAGCTTCGTGTTCACCGCGTACTTCCTCTACTCGCTCATTTACGGCCGGCTGAGCTACCAGCGGCACCCGGACGCGGTCATTGTGCTCGGCTCCGGCATTTTCGGCGAGCGAGTGCCGCCGTTGCTCGCCTCCCGCTTGCAGCGCGCCGCGGACATTTTCACCAAGGAGTACGACGGCGATCACTCGCCAATTCTCATCACTTCCGGAGGACAGGGGCCCGGTGAGAGCATTCCCGAGGCCCTGGCCATGAAGCGGTGGCTCGTCGAGCGCGGAGTGCCCGAGGCGGCGATTGTGACAGAAGATCGATCCCGAAACACCTCGGAAAACATCGCCTTTTCCCAAGTGATTTTGCGCGAGCGCGGTTTCAGCACCGGTCGGCCGGACGCCTCGTCCCCCGAAGCACCCCAGACCGGTGACGCTCCGGCACCGAGGCGGGCACGCGCCGTCGTAGTTACTAGCAATTACCACGTTTTCCGGGCCGCCATGGAGACCCGGCACCACCGCCTGGACGCGGATGTGGTGGGGTCGCCGACCGCGTTCTATTTCCTGCCGAGCGCGGTAATTCGCGAGTTTGTGGGTGTGCTGCGACAGTTCTGGTGGGTGCACGCGCTGGTCATTGCGGCGATTGCCGCGCTCACGTTTGTGCCGGGGCTGGGGGTGTAGCGCCGGGCGCCCGAAACTTAGGGTAGCCTTAGTTCCATGCTTTCTCGTTTTCGCGCCCTGATTGGCGCGGCTCTGGTGATGTTTTTGTTGGCCTTGACGGCGTGCGCGCCGAGCTCGTCAAGCGGCGGGGACGGCGGTGCAGGGAACCTTGACGTCGCGCAGGGCGCCACGAAATTCAGCACCGCCGACCAGGAGACCGCGAAACTTGGCACGGATGCGGCCCCGGGCGAATTTCCGCGCACCATCACCGACTCGATGGGAACGGTCACGCTGGAAAAGAAGCCGGAGCGGGTGGTGGTGCTCGATGGCGGCGAGCTCGATTCGGTGCTCGCGCTCGGTGTGACGCCGGTGGGTATGGCCGAATACGCGACCTCCCCTAACGGCGAGTCCTATCTGAAGGATCGGGTGGCCGATATACCGGTGGTCGGGGACGTGAAGGAGCTCAACCTGGAGGCGATCGCGGCGCTCAAGCCGGACCTGATCCTAGGGAGCAGCCTGCGGGCCGAGAAAATGTATCCGGCGCTCTCTAAGATCGCGCCGACGGTCTTTGCGATCCGCCCCGGGTTCCCGTGGAAGGAGAATTTTCTGCTGATCGGGGACGCCTTGGGCGAAGAGACCAAGGCGGTGCAAATCCTGAACGACTATCAGGACAAGGCCAACGCGGTACGCGACTCCGTGAGCAACCCGCCGACGATTTCGCTGTTGCGGTTCATGCCGGAAAAGATTCGCCTGTACGCCAACAAGTCCTTTGCCGGGGTGATCTTGAAGGATGCTGGTATTCCGCGTCCGGCAAATCAGGACATCGATGATCTGGCGGCGGAGATTTCGGCGGAGAATGTGTCCGATGCGGAGGCCGATTTGATCCTGTACTCCAGTTATGGCGACCCGTCCGGCACGGCAGAGGAATCCGTGGTGAACGGCGCGCTGTTCCAGAACCTGGCCGCGGTCAAGGCCGGGAACGCGAAACGCATTAGCGATGACGTGTGGTTCTTGGCGCTCGGGCCGATCGGTGCGAATCTGGTTCTGGACGATCTGCAGAATATCCTCAAGGAGTACCGCCCGGCATGAACTTCACGCCAATAGTCGCAAAGCCCTTTGTTATCGATGAGGCGTTGGCCGAGCTATTGGCGTCCCGCGCTGCGGCTGTCGCCGAGGCTACCGGCGAGCCGCGGTTCGGCGAAATGCTCTTAGCCCAAATGCGGGACACCTTGGAGAAGACCATCAATGTTGCCGAGGACGGCACGACCTTTGTCATTACCGGGGATATCCCGGCGATGTGGCTACGCGATTCGACGACGCAAATGTTGCCGTTCATGCGGCTCGTGGACGCCCACGAGGGTTTGCGTGAAATGGTGCGCGGACTGCTCGAGCGGCAGTTCCGCTATATCCTGCACGATCCCTACGCCAACGCCTTTAACGAATCTGCCAACGGCAACGCCTGGCACGCAGGAGATATAGACCCCGACCCCTGGTTGTGGGAGCGCAAGTTTGAACTGGACTCGCTCGCCTTCCCGGTGCAATTGGCGCACCAGTACTACCAGGCGACCGGTTCGCTGGACTTTCTGACGCCGGACGTGTTTGCCGCTTTCCGGCTCATTGTGGACACCCTGACACTGGAACAGCGGCATGAGGAAAACTCGCACTACCGCTTTATCCGGGAAATGGATCTCGTCACCGAGACGTTGGGCCGAGATGGCCGTGGCACGCCCGTGGGTTACACCGGGATGGCGTGGGCGGGATTCCGCCCGAGTGACGACGCGTGCACCTATCACTACAACATTCCGGGCAATCTGCTGGCAGCCCTGGCGTTGGATTACATTGCCGAGTTTGCCGAGCTTTCGGCGGCCTCGAGTGCGGCCTCGGGTGCCGCCTCGAGTGCGGCCTCGGGTGCGGACGGCCCGATTGCCGATGAGAACTTAGCTCGCGGTGCGCGCCGCCTGGCTAAGGAAATCCGCGCCGGGGTGGAACGTTTCGGCGTGGTGGAGCATCCAGAATTCGGCCGCATCTTGGCCTATGAGGTCGACGGCCTGGGCAACACGCTGCTCATGGATGACGCGAACATGCCGAGCCTGCTCTCGCTCCCGATGACATCCACCGTCAGTGCCGATGACTCCCTGTATCGGAACACGCGGGCGTTTGTGCTCTCGGACTCGAATCCATATTTTGTCCGCGGAAGCGTCGCCGAGGGCATGGGTTCGCCGCATACCCCCGCTGGGTACATTTGGCACATCGCGCTCGCGGTGCAGGCGCTGACGTTGCCGCGGGACGGTCTGGGGCAACAAGAGCGCCGCGAGGAACAGTTACGCATTGCCCGTGTGATGGCCGCGACGGATGCTGGAACCGGACTCATGCATGAAGGCTTCGACGCCAACGACCCGACCCAGTTCACCCGCGCCTGGTTCTCCTGGGCGAACTCGATGTTCTGCGAGCTGCTCCTCACCCTCACCGACCCGTAACCCCACCAAGTTGGCGCAGATTAACAAAAGTGTGCGGGATCCCGTACAACTTCGGTAATCTGCGCCAACTTTGTGGCGCGGGGCGGGCGCGGGGCGGGCCTTGGGCTGGCACCGAGCGAAACCGGTGCGGGGGGCGGCGAGGGCGCTGAGCGAAACGGGACCGCACCCGGACCGCTCAGGCGACCGGCGGGAAAGGTGCGCTTTTGCTGGGACTGGGCAACGCCGTCGTGCTTCTCCACTCGGAAACCCAGCCCGGCAACGCGGTGCCGGCCGGTGGCGCGCCAACCACTTCGAAAATGTCGGCGAGATCCAGTGCGCCGCGCCGCGAAATGAACCGGATCGCGACCGTCGCCTGGGCGTAGATTTCGCCGTCGATGACCGCGTTGTGGCGGAAGTACACGTTTTTCGCGTCGACGCCGAGGACCTCGGTGGTGACCTGATACCGCGCCCACAGCACGAGCGATTTGCGGAACGCGATCGTCTCGGTGGAGGCGACCATGGACCAGCCGCGGCGGCGCATCACGCGGAAGAGTCCGGCGGCGCGCAGGTGGCGCAGGCGGCCCAGGTCGAAGTGGGAGAAGTAGACGCCGTTGTTCATGTGCAGCGCGACGTCGATGTCGCTCGGAAGCACGCGCATGGTCCAGGTGGTCCTCTCGCGCCAGAAGTCGGCTGGCGCAATGCGGGCAAGGAGCGCGTGGATGGTTCGGAAGATCAAATGCACGCTCCCATGTTACCTGCGGGTAACATCGTGTGGCGCGTAGCATTTAGTGATCACTCGACGCACAGCGCGGCGCACCGAAAGGCAAAGGGGCCATGGACAAGCTGGGGTACTACTACATCGCATTGGCGATCTATTTCGCGCTGATGCTCGGTATCGGCTACTACGCGTGGCGGCGCACCAAGAACCTGGACGACTACCTGCTCGCCGGCCGCGACCTCAAACCCGGCGTCGCCGCGCTCTCGGCCGGCGCCTCGGACATGTCCGGCTGGCTGCTGCTCGGGCTCCCCGGCGCGATCTACGTCTCCGGTTTGAGCGAAGCGTGGATCGCTGTGGGTCTGACCATCGGCGCGTATCTGAACTGGCAGTTCGTGGCGCCGCGCCTGCGCTCCTACACGCAGGTCGCCAATGACTCGATCACCGTCCCAAGTTTCTTCGACAACCGCCTAAAAGATCCCACACACTCGGTGCGCTTGGTGTCCGGCATCGTCATCTTGGTGTTCTTCACCTTCTATGTCTCCAGCGGCATGGTGTCGGGCGGCAAATTCTTTGAAAGTTCCTTCCAGGGCGATTACGTCTGGGGAGTGGTCATTGTTGGCGGCATAACTGTGCTGTACACACTGTTCGGCGGGTTCATGGGCGCGACCTTCACCGATGTCGCCCAGGGCCTGCTGATGCTCGCCGCACTCATCACGGTCCCGATCGTGGGGCTCACCCAGGTGGGCGGATTCGGCGGCATGATCTCCACCATCGAAGCCGCCGACCCGCAATTGCTGGTCTGGAGCGGCTCTTTCATCGGCATTGTCTCCGCACTTTCCTGGGGGCTCGGATACTTCGGCCAACCGCACATCATTGTCCGCTTTATGGCGCTACGCTCCCCGCGCGACGCCCGCGCCGGAAAATGGATCGGCATCGGCTGGATGGTCGTCTCGGTTGTCGGCGCCATCTTCACCGCGCTGGTCGGTGTCGCGTACTTCCAAGACAACCCAGACGCGAGCCTGGAAGACCCGGAAACCGTGTTCCTGGTGCTCTCGCAAATCTTCTTCCATCCGCTCGTTGCCGGATTTGTCCTGGCCGCAGTCCTCGCAGCCATTATGTCCACCATCTCCTCGCAACTTGTGGTCTGCTCGTCGGCGCTCGTGGAGGACCTCTACCACCTGGTGGTCCGCCGCAAACTCTCCCCGCAACAAGGCGTGAACCTCGGCCGCGCGGGCGTGCTGATCGTGGCAATTGTCGCCGCGGTCATCGCCTTCAGCCGCAACGACTCGATCCTAGATCTGGTCGGCTTCGCGTGGTCCGGCTTCGGCGCCGCATTCGGGCCGATCGTGTTGCTCTCGCTGTTCTGGCGCAAACTGACCTGGCAAGGCGCGCTCGCCGGAATTGTGCTCGGCGCGGCCACCGTGTTCATTTGGGCGAAGGTCATCGAGCCGGCCGCGAATATTGGGCTGTTTGAGATTGTCCCCGGGTTCATCGTGTGCACTGTGGCGGCCGTGGTGGTTTCGCTTCTCACCTTCCGCAGCGATCCGGAGATTGAAAAGACCTACGACGACGCGCGCCTCCTCGCAAAGTCCGGCGCGGTTTAGGCGGGGGTGCTTCGAGCGGGTTTCGGCTTAGGCGTGGCCCACGTGGTGGACCGCTTCACGGAGGAAGTCCCGCACGTGATCATCGGCGAGCGAATAGATGACCGAGCGGCCGCTCCGGCTCGGCGTCACAAGGTTCAAGTGGCGCAGCAGCCGCAAATGGTTGGAGATGGTCGCCTGCGCCAACCCGGTCGCGTCCACAATTTCGGTAACCGAGGCCGGGCCCTCCTCCAATTTGGCCAAAATGAGCAAACGGGCACTGGAAGAGAGGCCCTGCATGATGTCGGCCATATTGGCGGCCTCGCTGGCGGAAAGTTTCACAACTCACACTCTACTGAACCGTTTCGCTAGGCTGGGAATGAACGTTGTGTGCGGTCGCGAGCCGCGGCGCGGAACCTGGAGAGTGGATGCTGACGCAGATTGATCTCAACAGCGATGTTGGCGAGTCTTTTGGTCGCTGGCGTCTGGGTGAAGACGGCATCTTCACGGTGATTTCCAGCGCGAACATCGCCTGCGGTTTTCATGCCGGTGACGCCCCGACGATGTCCGCCTCCTGCGCCCTGGCCGCGGCTCACGGAGTGAGCGTCGGCGCGCACATCGGGTACCGGGACCTGGCCGGGTTTGGCCGCCGCTTCATCGACGTGGACCCGGCCGAACTCGCGGATGAGACCGCCTACCAAATCGGCGCCCTGCAGGCGATGGCCGCCCGCGAAGGCACCCGGGTCCGCTACGTGAAACCGCACGGCGGACTGTACAACGCAATGGTGCACCACGAGACCCAAGCCCGCGCCGTGATCGAGGCCGTCGCCTCCGTCGATGCGAGCCTCCCAATAATGCTCCTGCCCGGAAGCCTCGGCATTGAGATTGCCCGCGAAGCCGGCGTCCGCGCCGTCTCCGAGGCCTTCGCCGACCGCGCCTACAACCCCGACGGCACCTTGGTGAACCGCCGCGAACCCGGCTCCGTACTACACAACCTCGAGGACATCACCCGCCACGTCGAGAACATCGCCAACGGTTTCATCAAAGCCATCGACGGCACCCGAGTTCGCGTCGAGGCCGAGAGCATTTGCGTCCACGGCGACACCCCCGGCGCACTGGAGATCGCGCGCCGCGTCGCCACCACCCTGCAATCCGCCGGAGTCAGAATCGAGCCTTTCGCATGAGCACCGTTGACCTTCTCGACGTCCGACCCGCCGGCGGCGAAGCCCTCCTCGTCACCGTTGCCGACCTCCCCTCGGCGACTTCCCTGGCGGCGCACCTGCGCGCCGAGCCGCTCACCGGCCAGCGCGATCTCACCCCGGCCGCCCGCACCGTCCTGATCCACGCGCGCGGCGGCACCAATTTGCGCGATTTCGCCGCCGAGTTGGCGAACCGCGAGGTGCCTTTGTTGGAAGGGTCACCGGGGAAAGTGGTCACCATGGACGTGGTGTACGACGGCGATGACCTGGCTCGCGTAGCCGAGCTCACCTCCCTGAGCGCTAGCGAAATCATTGCCCTGCACACCGGAGCAGAGTGGACTGCGGGGTTCGCCGGATTCGCGCCGGGGTTTTTCTACCTAACGACCTCTTCTCCTTTCCCGCGCGTTCCGCGACGAGAGTCTCCCCGGACGAGCGTGCCTGCCGGTTCGGTGGCCGTCGCTGGCGAGTTCTCCGCCGTGTATCCGCGGGAGTCCCCCGGTGGGTGGCAACTCTTGGGCCGCACCGATGCGCGGCTGTTCGATCTCAATCGCGCCCCGGTGACCCTCGTCGAGCCGGGGGACGTGATTCGGTTCAACGCCGTCCGCGAGTTATTGAGCGTCTCGCCCGCGCCCGGCGTCGCTCCCCCGCCCGTTGCCGCCGGTACGCCGTCGCTCACGGTGATCGCCCCCGGCACCTTTTCCAGCATCCAGGACTCCGGGCGCGGTGGACACAGTGAAATCGGCGTTGGAGCTGCGGGATTTGCCGACCGCGCCGCGGCTCGACGGGCTAACCGGCTCGTCGGCAACGCGAAGGGTGCCGCCTGTATTGAGCTCATTGGCGGCGGTTTTGTGGTGCAGGCCGAGGCGGACGTGATCCTGGCTGTGACCGGTGCTCCCACCACGATGGTGGTCTTCGATGAGGAATCGGACCTGCGCGAGCCCGAGTCCGGCACACCGTTCTCGCTCTACGCGGGCGAGTCGCTGGAGATCGACTTTCCCGCGGCGGGCTTGCGCAATTATCTGGCGGTACGCGGCGGATTCGATACTGGCGAGGTGTTGGGAAGCCAATCGACCGATACGCTCTCTGGCATCGGACCCCTCCGAGCGCCCAAGCGTTTGGGAACCGGGGACGAGCTTCCCATCGGTTCCGATGCCCCGCACAGTGTTGGCAGTTTCGAACCGGACCTTGTTCCTGTTGCGGACGCGGAAGTGGAGATCCGTTTTCGGTGGGGCCCGCGAGACGACTGGTTCGCCCCCGAAGCTCGGGATGCACTGGTCAGCACGGTCTGGACGATCAGTCCGCAGTCAAACCGGGTGGGTCTGCGCCTGGATGGCGGCACCCTCGACCGCGACGAACAGCACACCGGGGAACTTGTCAGCGAAGGCGTCGTACTCGGCGCTATCCAGGTGCCCGCTAGTGGACAGCCGATTATTTTCCATGTGGATCACCCGGTGACCGGCGGGTATCCGGTGATTGGCGTCGTCGAACGTCAGGATATTGATAAGGCGGCGCAGCTGCCGCCGGGGACCGCGATAAGGTTTGTGGCCAGGGACTGACCGGGTAGTCTCGAGGTAGGCCGAGGTTCGGCCTCAACGCATTATGAGGGGATATTGCCATGAAGGCGAAGAAATTTGGAGCTGCCGCGCTGTTGGCGGCCGCATTGGTCATGCCGTTGAGCGCGTGCGCCAACTCGAGCGATTCCGGGAACGGCGGGGGCGACAAGCTGAGCAAGGATGAAGCATGCTCACAGGTGAAGACCGCGATCGAAGATCTGCAAAAGCAGGCACCGCCAACCGCCGCGGATCAGGCCATGACCATGTTCTCCGATCTGACTGGCAAGCTCGATGATATTGCCGCGAAGTCGCCGGACGAGGTCAAGGCACCGATCGAGAAGGTCAACGAGTTGTTCAAGAACGTTGCGTCCAACCCGGCGAGCATGAACTCCAGCGACATGACGACCGTCGGCCAGGACTTGCAGAACGCGTGCCCGGACCTCGCGAATATCGGCAAGTAGGTCTCGGTGACCGCGAACTTTCGTGGGCGCTAACTGCCGTTTGCGCCCACTCTCAAACTTCCGTGAGCGCTAACTCGGGTTAGCGCTCACGGAAGTTTCGCGTTTCGACGGCGTTGAGCGCTTTACGCACGAGTGCAATGAACCCGTCGGTGTCATGACGCACCATTTCCCACGTCACCCGCAGTGTTGGTACGCCGCGGATGACCGCGACGTTGTTCCGACGGCGGTCCTCGTTGTAACCATCGGGTGTGTCGTGGGTGGCCCGCCCGTCGAGCTCAAGGCCGAGAACCCCGTTAATCATCGCGTCAAGGTGTCCGAGCCCCTCAATATACTTCTGTATTTGCACCTGAAAACCGGCGTTCTCGAGGTGGAATCTGCTCAGTGTCTCAAGATAGGAGCCGCTTGCCGGATTTACCCGCGTCACCACAGCGCGTTCCCCATGCGGAACACGTTTGTCCCGGACCAATCGATGCAGATCGCCCAACGAGACGCGCCGCTGAATTACCGAGGATTCCGCAATCAAGAGTGCGTCCAGTTCGGTTCGACATCTCAAGGCGTGCAGGACGGTGTTCAGGTGTGGGTCTTGGTGCCGTCGATAGTGCGGACGTATCGGCATCGACGCTCCGTTCGGTAAGCGCAGTCGGTCCGGAACGTCCCCTCGACTGCGCCGAAAACTGACGTGGAGCTGCCGAGGTTGCTCATAGAGCGTCCAGAGTTTGAGTGTCGTGGCCCGGGTGGCGCACGTGACCTCGAGACCCTTACTTCTCAGCTCGGCCCAGTGTTCGGCAATCCCCGGAGCAGTGAGCACACCGCGCGGACCCTCAAAAAGTTGACCCGCGCGCACAAGTTGGCGGATGTACTGTTTTGAGATGCCGGCGCGCTGGATTTCCACCTGGCGGACCGCCCCGGCGTGAAGGTCCAATAGGTGCGTCAGCTTTTTCTCCATCCGCTTAGTGTGGCTGATTCGGCACGCACGCGTTGACCAGGACGGGTCAATTGTGGATAACTTTCCCAGAGGCTCGAAAACTTCCGTGAGCGTCAACGGCCGTTTGCGCTCACACTAGAACTTCCGTGAGCGCTAACTCGGGATAGGGCTCACGGAAGTTCCGCCGCTACTCCTTCAAGAACAGCTCTATCACCGGCACCGCCACCTCGGGCGCTCGCACCGGCAAGTCCAAGGTCAGCGTCCCGGCGGGCTGCGACCCCGGTGTGGTGTTCACGGCTTCTTGGCCCGGCTTCGCCCCGCGGAACTTAATCTCGGAGGCGTCGTTGAGCAGTTGCGCGTATTCGACCTTCCCATCGAGGTCCGGTAAGTGCAGATGCCCAAAGGGCCAGGCGAGCACGTGCACGTAAAGCCGGTTGCCGCGCTGCGTGTACCGCACGTCCTGCGGCGGCGTGTACTCCGAGGGACCCGCCCCGTAAATGGAGCGGCTGTGCAGACGCATCCATTCACCGATCCCATCCAGGGTCTCAATGTCAATGCCGTCAATGTACCCGCGCCCGGTCGGCCCGACGTTCAGTAGCAGATTCCCGTCCTTGGACACCCCATCGATCAGCATTCCCAAGAGCATCGGCACGCTCTTGTAGTTGTAGTTGTCGCGGTAGTATCCCCAACTGCCATTGAGTGTTTGGCAAGCTTCCCACGCAAGGGAAGTGCCGTCGTCGTTCTTCAGGGCGGAGGCCGGCTGGTACTGTTCCGGGGTCACAAAGTCTCCCGGGATTTCTAGGCGGTCGTTGACCACGATGCCCGGCTGCAGCTCGCGGACCATGGCGAGCAGCTCCTCGCTGCCCCACTCCTCGGCGCCCTTGCCCTCGGCGATGCCATCGGGGTTGTTGGCCTTGTAAGAGAAGTCGAAGAAGAGGTAGTCGATCTGGCCGTAGTCGGTGAGCAACTCGCGGACCTGACCGTGCAGATAGTCGCGGTAACGGGCGAGGTCCTTGCCTTCATCCAGCTTGTCGCGGTCGGGGTGGTTGCGCTGCGGGTGCACGCCGTCGATCGTGAAATCGGGGTGGTGCCAGTCGATGAGCGAGTGGTAGAAACCGACCTTGAGCCCGGCCTCGCGCACGGCATCGACGTACTCGCGGACCAGGTCGCGACCGATCGGCGTGTTCGTGACCTTGTATTCGGTCAGAGCGGAATCCCAGAGGCAAAACCCCTCGTGATGCTTGGTGGTCAGGACCATGTACTTCATGCCGGCTTTCTTCGCGGCCGCCGCCCATTCGCGCGGGTTGTAGAGGTCCGGGTCGAAGTGGTCGAAGTACTTTTGGTAGTCCTCGTCGGTGATTTCCTCGCGGTTCTTCACCCATTCGTGGCGCGCGGGCAGGGCGTACAGGCCCCAGTGGATGAACATGCCGAAACGGGCTTCGGTGAACCAGGGCGCTTGATCGAGCATCGATACTCCAGTAGTCAGATGGTTTTGCGCGGTCAGTGTCTACTTTTCCGTCTTTTGCGCAGCGATGCAAGCGATTCATCCGACCTTTCTCCCCGTCTACGTAGCGCGACACGCCGATGTTTCCGCGTTTCCCTCGGCGTGTCGCGCTACATAGATGCGGGTTGGGTCACCGAGCGCTTGGCCACCCTTCTTAATGACGACGGCGATGCTCACCTCGCAAGCCCCGCCTCACCTCGCCGTCGGGTCACCACGGCCTTCACCGCCCACCGCCCGCACGAATCAAGCGCCGAGACGACGAAGGGGTTGGCAGGATGGGGTGCTCGATGTAAAGTGAGCTTTACTACTCGATGTCAAGGTCGCTTTACATAGGAGTGAGGCTCATGTTGATGAAGTACCGGTGGTGGATCCTCTCATTCTTGTTTCTTGCCACCCTCGCCGCGAGCTTCGTTTTGTTTGGCTTCACGAAAAGCGCCCAGACCACCTCCGAGGCCAATGCATTTCTCATCGCGCAAATTGCCGTAATGACCATTGGCGGACTGGGAGTCAATCGGTTCGCCGCCTGGACGCGCGAAAAACGGGGACAGGCCTCGCCGGAATCGATCGAGTCGCAAGCAGCGCTCCAGGCAAAAGCAACAACGCTCGATGACGCCCCCATCTTCTTCGCGATCCCGTTTCTGACGGCACTTGCCGGAAATTCGAGCGAAACGATTGCCTATGTCATTGTCGGGTGCACCCTGTTGCTCTACCTCAATTACGGCTTGCGCTACTGGCTGGCCAAACGAAAGCTCGGCATCGGGCTCATGGAAGGGCTGTAGATAATGAGCGCGAAATTGCAACAACGTCTCTTGCTTGGGGCCGGAATCCTCTGCCTCTGCCTGATGCCGCCACTCATATTCTGGACGCTTACCGCCTCGACTTCGGGCGACAAGGTGCTGAGCTTCTGCCTGCTCACGGTGACCTTTATTGTGGGCGGTGTTTCTTGGTCACAATGGGAGGTGAGCCGCAAGCGCAACAAGGGCCCTCACAATGAAGAGTCTGTCGAATACCAATCCCTGCTTTTGTCACGCGCGCGAGCTTTTCCCCACGTCTACGTCGCTGCAACGCTTATGTTCTTTTCGATTGTCGTGTTAACAGATCAATACTCGGTCCGCATGGCTTGCAACCTTCTGTTTATTTATGCCTTGGTCGCGCTTGGTGTCACGCAGTTCACCGCACGGAAAAGTCTCGGCGCGGACACGAGACTGTGAACCACCATGAGTGAACAGATCCCCCCGAATCCAGGGCGCACCCGGCCCTCACGCCCGGGCCGCCTGCGCATCGAGTTGGCCTCGATTGCCGGGTTCGCGGCCACCTGGCTACTGGCAAATTACTTCTTCGCGAACTGGCAGAGTGCTCCAGAAAACAACCAAGCCAAACCGGTCTGGGGCATCCTCTACTTCGTGTGCGTCCTTGGCGGCCTCGGCGCGATCATTAAGCTCCGCGAGCGCGCGTTTGCCAAGCAGCGCAAATCCTCGCCCGAATCCGTCGAGTTCATTGCCATGCAACGCGCCCGGTCCGCCGCCTTCCCGGACATCGCCATCGCCATGATCGCCGTCATGGGCGCCGCTCCGCTCAACCTGAGCTTGCTCACCACGAATCTGATCGTGCTCGCGACCTTCGTGGCACTCGCCATCGACGTGAGAATCCGCCGCGACCGCGAACTCGACCGACTCCTGGGCCAAAACTAGTGCGCAACCGCTTAGCCGAACTGCGCCAGGAACGCGGCCAGTCTCAGGAAGACCTCGCCGCGGTACTCGGCGTCTCACGCCAAACGATCATCGCGATCGAGCGCGGCAAATTCAACCCCAGTCTCCCGCTCGCCTTCAAAATCGCGGCGACCTTCCGCACCCCGATCGAGCACATCTTTTTCCCGGACGAGGATCCTCCCGCGCCCTAAACCAGGCACCGAGTCGGCACGTTTTCCGCTATAGAGAGTGCCTATAGCGGAAAACGTGCCGACTCGGCGATAGGGGTGGGCGCCCAGGTGAGGTTCGACGGCGGTGCGTTGCCTTAAGAAGGCAACGCACCGCCGTCGTAATTCACTAGGCAAAAACCCCGCGGGTGAACCATCTATGTAGCACGACACGCCGAGGAATCGGCGAAAACCTCGGCGTGTCGCGCTACATAGACGTGGAGAGGCGGGCCTTGAGGTCCGCGTCGCTCGGCTCCACCAAGTGCGAACCGTCCGGGAACACGATCACCGGGATGTTGGTGCGGCCGGAGATTGCGCGCGCCCGGTCGGCGCCGTCCTCGACGGTTTCCAGGTCAACGTAGTCGTAGTCCACGCCCTCGCGATCGAGCAGCGCCTTGGAGCGGCGGCAGTCGATGCACCACTGGGCGCCGAACATCAAGATTTTGTCTGGTTGTGCGTCAGTTGCCATAGCTCTAAGCCTAGCCCTTTGCTCCGGCATCGCCAGCTGAGTCCGGCCGCACCGCCGCCAGCATTTGCCCCAGGAGCAGCGCCCCATCCTCGCGCAGCCCGTTGTGTTGGTAGCGGTCCGTCTCGATCACTTGCGCCCCGCGCACCAGCCCGGCCGTCTCGACCGAACCCGAGCGCGGAACAAACATGTCATCGGTATACACCACACCGACCACCGGCACCGCATTTGACGCCAACGCCGCCACATCATAGAGCGGCCCCCAATCCTCACGGGTAGCCAAGTGCTCGGCGACCTCCGCCAGCGGCACGAGCGCGGGATCCTGCGCAAACTGCCAGGGGTAAATCATCTCTCCGGTCAACAGCGGCTCCGACGCATCCGCCGCGAAATCCGGCAACTCCGCGCGCACCCGGGCGGCCGCCCAATTCGTCGCCGCGCCGGGCCCGTTCGCGTAAATCGACTCGTGCATGAGCCCGTAGAGCGGATGCGACGCCAGAGACACAATCCGCCCGAGCCCCTCCAAAAACGCCGCCGCGAGCCGCTGCCCATCGGCGGTCTCAACAAATGCGCCCTCCAGCAGGTAATGCAACTCGTGGAACCCAGTCGAAGACCCCAAAATGATTCCGACCGTGAGCACGCGCTCCGGCGTCAGCCGCTCGCCGGTCGGCAATTCTTCGGCGACCTCCGCCACATGCCGCACCACCTCGCGCAGGCGCTCGGCATCTTCCGGGTAGGTTTCAAAAAACAGAGAATTACGACGGCGCGTGGCCGCGTAGGTCTCCCGGTACACCTTCTCCGCGGGCCAGGTAATAGCAGCCAAGCCTCCGGTGATCAGGCTCGCCTCCAAACCTTCGGGGTGCAGTGAAAGATAGGTGAGAGTGCAGAAGCCGCCATAGCTTTGGCCAAGACTCGTCCAGGGCCGTTCCCCGCCACGGGAGGCAGGCAGCGCGCGGCGCAAGGTTTCGGCGTCGCGGACAATATTGTCGGCGCGAAAGTGCGTGCAGTAATCCGAGCGCTCCGCCACCGAACCGGCCGGCATTGTTTGTGCCGTCAGCGGAGTCGACAATCCGGTGCCGCGCTGATCGAGTAACACGACCCGGAATTCCTCCATGGCCCGCTTGAGCCAGCCGCCAAGCACCGTGGGCCGATCGGCGCCCGAACCGGGACCTCCCTGCAGGTACACCAAATACGGGTAGTCTTCCGCCTCGGCGCGATCGGTGGATAACTCTCGTGCAAACACTTCGATGGATCCCGCCTCGGGCGCGGCGTAATCGAGCGGCGCGTCGAAGCGGTGCTCGCGGACAATCAGATCTTCGCCTTCGCTTTCGCGCCGACGAATCTCCGTGGTGCGCAGCTCAACTGCGGGTAACGGGTGCTGGGGCAACGGCGTGGAGGGGGTATTCATGACTTCTTTCTGCGAGACGGGACAGGGGAGGGAGAAACGGGCATTGGACTCTGCCCGGTAGTAGTGCGGATCACCAATTCGGGCTCCAGCATGATGCGTTGGGTGACAGACCGCCCGGCACCCAACATGCCCTGGAGCAATTCGGCTGCCACCCGTCCGCTCTCTTCAAACGGTTGGCGCACGGTGGTGAGGCCGAGCGCTTGGGCGAGGGCGCCGTCGTCATACCCCGCGAGCGAAACGTCCTCCGGCACCCGCACCCCGTGCGCACCAAGCGCGGATAGGAGCATCGCGGCGAGCTCGTCATGGTGGGCAAATGCGGCGGTGACATCGGGGTTTTCGCGAAAGAACGCCGCGGCGGCGGCGAAGCTGGCTGGGTCGTCGCGGTCAACTTCCAGCAGCGTGAGATCGCCGAAACGGCGGGGGGATTCCTGGGTTGCAAGCAGCTCACGCACGTGCTCCACCGTGATGGGCGGGACATTGAGAGCGCTCGCGAGCCCGGTCATCCGATCCATTCCGGCCGAAACATAGTTGAGCGACTGTTGATGCGGATGCACGTAGGCAATGCGCCGATGGCCGAGCCCCACCAAATGCTCGGCAAGCGCTTTCGCCCCGGCGTGATCGTCAATCAGCACCGTGGGATTCGCACCGAATTGGGTGTCCACCGCGACCAGCGGCGGCCCCCAGCTGCGCAGCTTCTCGCTGATGCCCTCGGCCAGCGGCACGCCCATCACGATCACGCCGTCGACATTTGCGCGCACCGGCAGTGCGGACAGGAGCGGCTCGTCGGCGGCTTCGGCGGCTGGAAGATCGTGAACCATGACGTCCGCCCCGGTGCCCTGCAGTTGCCCAACGATCCCGTTGAGCCGCCGGGCAAAGGAGGGGTGCGTGGAAAACGGCGCGGCAACCAGGACTCCGGCGACGTGCCCGCCGCGCGTCTGGCCATCCTGCGAGAGCGGTCGATAGCCCAATTCGCGGGCAGCCTCGATGATGCGGGCGCGCGTCGCGGTGCTCACCCGTTCGGGGTGATTGATCGCCAGCGACACCGTGGAAATGCTCACACCGGCGCGCTCGGCCACCGCATAAATGCTCGCACGCATGCCCGTCGACTTCACTCAGCCGATATTACCCGCGAGCGCCGACACTGATTCCCCGCCCGGCGAATTTTCGCCAAACCCTTGCGTGTTAACCGAAGCGGCGCTAGGTTTAAAGAACTTTTATCGAAGTTCTTCGACGACTCCTCCAAGTCATCGATTGCCCCGGGATTGAAGGACGTGTCAGTGTCGATCACGCACACCGCAACCGCAAAGGGCCGCGCGCGATGAGCGCCGACCTCCGCCGCGTGGTCAGCGCCCCCACACGCCGTTGGCTGGACGCGGTTTCCGATGTCACCGCCTTGGTAGGCGCGCCGCGCAATGACTCATGGGATGAACGACGGCGCGTGGCCACCTCGATTGCCGACACGCTGGCTACCGCATTTGCTCGCCCGGCGCCGGCCGGGGTCGAGCGGTTCGCGATCGAGTTACCTCTTTCGGGCGGCCTGAGCGCCCAGGTCTTTCGGCCCACCAAAGCGACGGGTGCGCTCCCCACGCAACTGTATCTGCACGGTGGCGGGTTCCTCTTCGGTTCCGAAAATGAACTCTGGAACTCGCGCATTCTGTCCGAGCGCGCGCGGTATTCGGGCGTACAAATCATCTCCTTGGGTTACCGGCTGGCGCCGGAACACCCCTATCCGGCGGCGCAGCTGGATGTACTGGCGGCATTGCGGCACCTGGTGGAGAACGCCGAGGAGTACCACGTCGATCCGAGCCGTCTGGGTGTCGGTGGGAACTCCGCTGGAGGCAGTATCGTCGCCGGGGCAATGCTGCGGTTGCGGGATGAGAACCGTCGAACGCGGCACGAGTCGGCATTGCGCCGCGCCGACCTTCAACTCGCAGACGCCGCACCCTTGCAAACCCGCTCCGGTGACCCCTTTTCCGGTGAGTTGCGGCAGGGAAGCGGGGAACTCGTCGTCGTGCATCAATTGCTGGAAGTGACGCCCGCCGATTTTGATCTCGAGGCGCCTCGGGTGGCTCAGCTGCTGGAACTCACCGGGGAGGACGGTGTCGCGGAGTTGGTGCGCGCGTATACCGAAGACGGGCGGGCGGCCGATCAATACTTGGAGCCCGGGCTCGCGCCGGATGTGTCGGGGCTGCCGCCCGCGCTGATCATGGTCGCGGAGTTTGATCCGATGCGGTTTTCCGCCGAGTCCTATGCGAAGCGGCTGGCCGCGGCGGGAGTGGGTGCGCAGGTCCATGTGGGGGCGGGTATGGTGCATGGCTCGGTGTCGACGACGGCTGTTGATCCGGCCGCGCGGCTGTGGCAGCAAGTAGTGGTGGATTCGATGGCGGAGGTGTATCGAAGTGGTGTCCAAAATTCGAGCATTCCTGGGTAGGCTGAACCTCGGGCGCAGGGGGTTGCGCGCGCTGGTGTGGGCGCGCAAGACGGTGCCGAGCAGGGCGCCGGCGCGCGGGGCGCTGGATCCGGTGGTCGATCAGTTCTTGAGCGCGCGGATGAAGGAGCGGCTAGGTGGGGGCCCTGGCGGCACGGGCGAGCAGCCGCCGTCCGCGTGGGATGCGCCCAACCCGGATATGGAAGCCGTGCGGCGCGAAGCGCTCGCCGCGGATACCGAGATTTTTGCGTTGCAGAATACGCCGATGCCTGCGGTGGACATCGCGGAAGAGACGGTGTCCGTGCCGGGCTTTCCGGATGTGCGGGTGCGGCTGTACCGGCCGCTGGGTGCTGCCGGGGATGCCGGGGGTGCTGGCACCGCCGGGGGCGCAAGGCTGCCGGTGCTCGTACAGTTTTACGGCGGGGCGTTTCGGCAAGGCGGCTACGACTACCCGAACTTTGACTATGTGTATCGGTCCCGGGCCGCCGACGCCGGAATTGTGGTGGCCGCGGTCGATTATGCGCGGGCACCCGAGCACCGCTTTCCCACCCCGGTGCGCCAAGGTGCCGCGGTGTTGCGGTGGCTGTTTGCCGAGGCGGATCGCTTGGGAGTGGACCCGTGTCGCGTCGCCGTGGGCGGCCAGTCCGCGGGTGGAAACATCGCCGCAAGCGTGGTAAATACTCTGGCCGCCAGTGACGCCGGGCCCCGCGTGCGGATGCAAGTTCTCGAGGTTCCGCTTTTGGATCTCAGCGATCGACACAAGGACTTTGGCGCCGTGGCGGCCCTAGGCGTTCCGGCGGGTCTGCTTCGGACCGAGCGCAAAAAGGTGGCCTCGATGTATATGGGGACGCTCAGCTCGCGCGCGCTGGCGGATCCAGAGGCCTCGCCGCTTCGCAATACGAACCTGTGGAATGTCCCGGAGACGTACCTGTTCATGGCCGCAAATGACGCGCTGCGCGGGGACGGTCAAGCCTATCTGGAACGGTTGCGCGCCGCGGGTGTTCCGGCGGCAGGATTCCTGGCTTTGGGACAAACGCACGAGAGCATGTCCTTCACCGGATGGACCGCCGCCGCGCGCGGGTGGCAGGCGGCGGTGATCGGGATTCTCCGCACCCTGCACAATGACCCGCAACCATACAGCGCGCCCCCGCAAGAATGAGGGCGCGCCAAGATTCAACAATTTCGCATGAGACAACGAGGTCACCGATGACACATCCAGTGCAATTGAGCGCGGAAGAGGCGGCGCGTAGCGAGTCCGGCACGCATCGCCATGCCGCCAAGCAGGGGCGTCTTTTCCTGCCCTCGCTCATTCTCGGCTGGTTTGGCATCACGCTGGCGCTGTTGACCGCCGGAAGCGTCGCCATTCCTAAGGTGCTTGCGTTCTTCCGTGAGCCGACGAAGGACAATGATTTGGCGCTCATCACCGGCATTGGCGGGATTGTGGTCATGGTGATCACCCCGCTCTTTGGCAGGTTGAGCGACCGGACCTCGAGCCGCTGGGGGATACGCAAGCCGTGGCTCGCGGTTGGTACCGCGGTGGGGTTTATTGGAGTTCTGGGGCTCGCGTTCACCACGTCGCTGTGGATGATTGTCGCGTTTTGGTGCTTGGCGCAGATCGGTTTTGGCGCGACGAACATGGTGGTGCACGCGCTCTTGGCGGACCAGATTCCCACCCGGATACGCGGCCGGGTGGCTGCGGCGACCGGTGTGTCCACCGGGATTGCCACCATCACCGGGGCGGCCATCGTCGCGGCGCTGCCCAATGATCAACAGTGGAGCTGGTTCATTGTCCCCGGCATGATCGGCAGTCTGTTGTGTTTGACGCTGTTGTTTGCGCTGAAGGACATCCGTTTGCAGGAGCCCCCGGAGCCCATGAATTGGCGGGTAATTCTCTCGTCCTATTGGCTCAACCCGGTGATTTACCGCGACTTTGCCTGGGCGTGGCTGTGCAGGATGCTCGTGACCATGTCGATCGTGTCCGTCTCGATCTTCCTGCTGTTCTTCATCATTGACCAGCTCGGCATCCCGCGCGAAGTCGCCTCCGGTGTGCAAGCGCAAGCCCTCCTGTATTTCTTCGTCGGCAACGTGGTCATGGCGATAGTGTGCGGCTGGCTGTCCGATCGCCTCGGACGGCGGAAGCCCTTTGTCATCCTCGCTTGCCTCGTAACCGCCGCCGGCCTGATCCTCGCCATGACCACGCGGGACATGAACATTTTCATGATCGCGATCCTCATTGTCGGCTCCGGTCAGGGCGCGTACATTTCGGTCGATGTCGCGCTCATGACCGAGGTCCTCCCCAACTTCGACAACGCCGGCAAAGACCTCGGAATTGTGGCGCTTTCCTACCAACTGCCGCAGGTTCTGGTGCCGCTGACCGCCGTGCCGATTCTGGCCATTGGCGGCGGCGACAACTACGGGGCGCTGTTCGGGTTCGCGACCATCCTCGCGGTCCTCGGCGGCCTTTCGGTGATCCCAATCAAGAAGGTCCGCTAAGCCGGTGCGGCGCTGGGGGCGGGGCGCGGGGCGCCTAAGTAGCCCCGCACCACGGTGAGGTACGACGGCGAGTCCCCGACACGCCGTCGAACCTCACCTTCTTAACTGCTCGCCCCCACCTTGCCGCCACCAAATTAGACATTTGTCGACTCGGCGCTATGCTTGAAGGTTGTGTCCTAAGGCAACCAACTCGGAAGCGAGCGAGACAATTAACAGCCAGCAGAGTTCCCCCACAACAACGACTGCTAACCCAAAACACCACAAAAAGGTCTTTAAACGCCGCCGCCTCAAGGTCGATGACGTCACCGTCGTCGAGCGGCCAATGCTCAAGAAAGCCATCGGCGGAACCGTTGTCGGCAACCTCATGGAGTGGTACGACATCGGCATCTACGGCTACCTCTCGGTCATCATCGGGCGCGTGTTTTTGCCCGAAGCCTCCGCCGCCGGCCAGAATCTCTTCGCCCTCGGCGTCTTCGCGGTCACCTTTGTCGCCCGGCCGCTCGGCGGCATTGTGCTCGGCCAACTCGGAGACCGGATGGGCCGCCAAAAGATCCTGGCGTTCACGCTCCTGATGATGGCGACCGCCACCTTCTTGATCGGCATCTTGCCGGATTACTCCGTCATGGGCATTTGGGCGCCGATCTCCCTGATCGTCCTGAAACTTGTCCAAGGTTTTTCCACCGGCGGCGAATACGCCGGTGCCACGACGTTCATCACGGAGTATGCACCCGACAAACGTCGCACGTTCTTCGCCTCACTCCTGGATCTCGGCTCCTATATGGGGTTCGCGATCGGTGCCGCTTTCGTCTCGGTTCTGCAGCTCACCTTGAGCACCGAAGTGATGGAGGGTTTCGCCTGGCGCATCCCGTTCCTCGTGGCACTCCCGCTTGGCGCGATCGCCATTTACTTCCGCCTCAAGATTGAGGACACTCCGGCGTTCCAAGAGGCTCAGGACGCCGCCGAGAGCGCTGCGAAGGCCGCCAGCGAGAATCCGGACGCGCCCAAGGGGGTCGTCCAGCTGGTCAAGTCATACTGGCGCGAACTGCTCACCGCGTTCGTGCTGGTTTCCGCCGCGAACACGGTTGGCTACGCGGTCACCACCTACATGCCGACCTACCTCACCACCACGCTGAACTATGACCCGGTCCACGGCAACCTCCTGACCCTCCCTGTCCTCGTCGGCATGGCGCTCGCCCTGCCGCTCGCCGGAAAATTTGCGGACCGCACCGGCCGGAAGATTGCGCTGTTTATCGGTTCGATCTCCGCGATTGTGCTCGCCGTGCCCGCATTCCTGCTGATGATGCACGGCCAAATTTGGTCGACGCTGCTCGGCCTGATCCTGCTCGCCATCCCGGTCATCTTCTACGTGCCGAACCTCGCCGCCGCACTCCCCTCGCTCTTCCCGACCGAGTCGCGGTACGGCGGCATGGGCATCTCCTACAATCTCGCCGTCGCGATTTTCGCGGGCACCGCGCCGTTCATCATGGAGGCGCTCGTGACCTTCACCGGCCAGCCGCTCGCCCCGGCGTTCTGGGTCATGGGCACCTCGGTTGCCGGCCTGATTGCCGCGATTTTCGTGCGCGAATCGGCTCGCCGCCCCATGCCCGGCGCCATGCCCTCGGTCGCGACCGAGGCCGAGGCCAAGGAGCTTGTAGCGACCCAGGACGCAAACCCCGACCTGGACATCGACGAGCTCTTCCCCGAAAACGCGCTCGCCGCGAATCCCGAGCCCGGAACTAGTACGGCCAAGGTGTAGCCTTTCGACGCTCGGGCGGGGCGCCTCAGTAGCCCATTGCCAAGGTGAGGTTCGACGGCGAGTCCCCGACACGCCGTCGAACCTCACCTTCGTAACCCCCTCGCCAGGGCCTGCGGGCGCGGCTCGACCGGCTCAAATTTGCACCGGACCGCACACGGTTACACCTGCGTGACCTCGATTCCGAGCGCTCGATACTCGGTCAGGATGTCTGTCGGGGCGTCGCGCGTGGTGACGAGGTGGGTGAGCGCGTCGATTGGGGCGATTTCGAACGGCGAGGTGCGCTCGAGTTTGTCCGCTGTGGCAACGAGGATGGCGCGTCCGGACTGGCCGAGCGCGGCCTGTTTGAGCAGCGCGTCCTCCTTGCCGGTGGACGTCAGCCCGTGCGCCGGGTGCGCGGAGCAGGAGCTCATGATGTACGTGTCGGCGCGGAATTCGCGGACCGATTCGACCGCCGCGGCGCCGTAGTAGGCAAGCGAGTCGGTTTCGATCGGGCCGCCGGGCGTGACGACCTCGGCACCGGCACGGCCGGCGATCGCGGCCGCAGCGTGCAGCGAGAGCGGGAGCACGGTGAGCGGGCGGCCGGCGAGTTCCTGTGCGACGGCCAGGCACGTGGTTCCGTTGTCGATGATGAGCGCTTCGTGATCCTGAATGAGCGCGGCAACGGCCCCGGCGAGCTGCACTTTGGTGCCGTGGTGGGCCTCGGCGCGGGCCGCGAACGGCATCGGTGTCCCGCGCTGACTGGCCCGTACCGCCGCCCCGTGTGCGCGGGCGATCAGTCCCTGCGATTCCAGTTGCGTCAGGTCGCGCCGGATGGTGATCGCGGAGACGCCGGTCAGTTCGCTCAGTCCCTCGACGCTCACGCGTCCTTGGGTATTTACCGCGGAGATGATCGTTTTCAGCCGAAGTGATCGTTGCATCTGATCATTAAAGCAAATACGGTCAACGGATGCTCATGAAACACCCCACCAAGGCTCGCGCGCGGCTCGGCGTCTCGCTCATGTTTTTCAGCAACGGCGCCCTGTTTTCCGCGCTTCTTCCGCGGTATCCGGAAATCAAGGACGCCTTTGGGCTAGACAACGCGCAGTTTGGGCTGCTGGTGATCGCATTCCCGCTCGGCGCGATCGCTGCGGCCAGTTTAGGGGCACCGCTGGTGCGGCGCTTCGGGGCGCGGACCGTGGTTGCGGTGGGCTCGGCGTTGCTCGCGGCGGCGCTTGCAGTGGCGGCATTTTCACCGGTGGTGGGGCTGTTTGCGGTCGCGATGGTGCTCGCCGGACTTCTCGACGCCGTGGTCGACGCCGCCCAGAATATCCAGGGCGTTGCGGTGGAATCCTGGGTCGGCAAATCGATCCTCAATTCGCTGCACGCGCTCTGGAGTCTCGGCGCTGCGACCGGCGGCGCGCTGGGCGCCTGGGCGGCGGCGATCGGCATGCCGCTCGGCACGCAAATGCTCATTAATGGGGCGGTATGGGTGGCTGTCGCGGGGCTCGGTAGCGCGCTGTCCGCAGTCCCCGTCCGCGCGCCGGCAGCCCGCCTTGCCGAGCCGGGGGCACTGAAGCACGACGGCGACTCCCGCACTCCCGCACACACCTCGCCTTCTTCGCGGGTCCGGATCCCGGGTTCTGCGTGGCGGCTGCTCCTGCCCTTGATTCTGCTGGCGATTAGCGGCACCGTCATTGAAGACGTGGCGAATAACTGGGCGGTGCTGTACCTGGCTCGCGAGACCGATGCGGCACCGTTCATCGCGGGCCTGGGACTGTCGGTGGTGCTTGGGTCGCAGTTCGTGGGGCGGCTGTTGGGCGATCCGTTGACCGACCGGTTTGGCCGCGAACGCGTCGCCGGCGCGGGCGGGGTACTCATTGTGGTCGGCGTGGCTCTGGTGGTCGTGAGTCCGGTATATGTCCCGGTGCTGATTGGCTATGCGCTGCTCGGGTTCGGGTGTGCGACTCTGGTCCCTGCAGCCTTCGCGGCGGCCGGTCGCGTGCCGGGCTTGCGCGAGGGGACCGGGATCGCGATCCTGGGGTGGCTTATGCGGCTCGGGTTTTTGGTGACATCTCCGGCCGTTGGTGCGGTCTCGGAAGTTGCCGGGTTGCGCGTGGCGTTCCTGATTCCGTTGGTCGGCGGCGTCGTCGCAGTGGCGATCGCGTGGCACCTCTCCCGCCCCTCCCCCCACCCCCGGCAAATTTAAGCGTCAAACTCACGTTTCAGCGCCGTAGATGACGCTGAAACGTGAGTTTGACGCTTAAATTTGCTTAGGGGAAGGTGAGTTGGACCTTGAGGGACTCGCGCTGGTCCATCGCACGGTAACCGTCCGGGGCGTCCTCGATGCCGATCGAGCGGTCAAAGACGCGACCGGGATGCGCGCTACCGTTCAGAATTGCTGGAAGCAGCCGATCGATGTATGCGCGCACCGGTGCCACACCCCCGGTCATGGTGCCGTTTTTCCAGAACAGCGTGTCAAAGCCTTCGGGAGCCCCCTTGAACTGCGGCACACCAACGCGGCTGAAGGTTCCGCCCGGTCGCAGGATTTCAAGTCCGGTTGTGTACGCGTCTTCGTTGCCGACCGCCTCGATCACTACGTGTGTCCCGTCGCCGCCGGTCAGCTTCTTGACGTGCTCGACGCCCTCGGCACCGCGCTCGGGAACCACATGAGTCGCACCGAACTCTTTGCCGAGATTCGTGCGCGTTTGATGCCTGCCCATCAGGATTATCTGCTCGGCGCCCAATTGCGTCGCCGAGAGCACTGCCAAGAGCCCGACGGCACCGTCCCCAATCACCGTGACCGTTTTGCCCGGCGCTGCACCGCCCTTGTAGGCAGCGTGGAATCCGGTGCCATAGACGTCGGAGAGAGTCAGTAGGTCTGGGAGGAGCTTCGAGTCGCCGTCCACATGCACGCTTGCATTATTGGGCACCACGTACAGGGTGCCGTCGGCCTGGGGCACCCTGACGAACTCCGCTTGCCCGGCCGGACCGTCTTCACCGTATCCGCCGCCGTGACGGCAAGAGGTCTGCAATCCTTCTTGGCAAAATTCGCAAGTGCCGTCGCTGTATTTGAACGGCGCGATCACGAAGTCGCCCTTACGTACCCGTGACACGTCGCTTCCGATGTCCTCGACAACTCCAATAAATTCGTGGCCCATTCCACGGCCGGTCTCGCTCGGCTTCATACGGTGATACGGGTGCAGGTCCGACCCGCAAATGCAGGAGCGCACCACCCGGACAATGGCGTCGGTAGGGTTCTTGATTGCTGGCTCCGGTACGTCAATGACGCGCACGTCACCCGCCCCGTACATGTATACCGCTCGCATCAGCATCCTTTCGATCAGGTGGGTTCCCCTATAGTCCACTCAACGCGACGGGCCGGAAATGTTCAACCCTCTTCCAAGGCAAGGCGAATATCGTCCTCAAGTTTCGCATTGGCTTCCTGTGGCAACACCACGAGCCCCTCCACCTCCCGGTTCAGCCTTTGATAGGCGAGCCGACGTTCGGATGGCGTGGAGCTCGAGTCCTGGGCAATCGCAAGCATCGCGGCGGCACGTTCCAGAGACTTCAACTCCGCGGGTGTGTAGTTATTGCGCTTCACGCTTTTAGCGTTGAGTTCGGCCTGCTGGAAGGCGAGTTCAAAGGCGGCAACGGCGTCGCGGTAATCGCCCACGTCTGTAGAGTCCCGAAGTTCTTCGGCATCTTGCATCGCATTGATCATGTCCGACGTTTCCTTCACCCGCGGGTCCGCCATAGCCGGATAGTCAATCATGTAGGCCAAGTCGAGTTCATACCGGCGCCACTTTTTGAGGATGTCATCATGTTTTTGTCGGGCTCGGGCGCGAATTTGATCTGGGGTTTCGATACCGGAACCGTTACCAGCTCCGCCACCGATGATCGTGGACCCCGTCCGCGTTGAGCTCGACGCGGACCCCGGGTTTTCGGTGGATATAGTAGCCGCCGTCCCTCTGCCGTTCGGCTGGGCGGCACCGCTTGCGCGCGAGCCAGGCATCGCCGTCGCACTTCTCTTTCCGGAAGACCCGGTGCGGTAGAAAATCGCCACAAACATGGCCACAATGAGCGGGGATCGGAGCGGTTCGATGAAGATCGACCCGAGCAGTAGGCCGACCACCACGGTAGCGCGGGTGAGCCCGAGCAGCCGGTTTTTGGTCGCGGCGGGGACCGGCCGGTTGTCACGGCGGTTGATGATGAGGCGTTGCGAGAACGGCGGGCGTGGGGGCTTCGTCACGGTTTCGGCTTCCCGTCCAAGGTGTAGGAGAAGTCTCGCTCCTGGCCGTCCGGGGATTCCAGGTAGATGGTGGCGCCGGCGGGGCCGAACACAATTTGCATGCTGCGGCGCTCCTCAGGCGTGAAGTCGCCGAGTGGAAGGTTGCCGGGGTCGAAGGTTTCGAGGAGTTGGTCGCCTGCTGCCGGTGAGGCGCTGGGCGGCGGGGTGCTTACGGGCGCGTCGGTTGACGTCGAAAGGTTCCCGTCCGGAGAACCGGTGGCGGCGCAACCAAGGTCGTCGCAACTGAGCAAGACGGAGGAGTCCGACGCCAGCACATCGAAACTTTGCGGTCCCAGGCGGTAGACGTCGCTTGGGATCCCCTTAGCGGCTGCCGTGAACTTTTCCCAGGTTTGGCCGAGCAGGTCGGGGTCGAGGAGCGAGCGCATGTTCGTTTCCTCGCCACCGGGAGAGCGGGTCGACAAGAGCACTGCGGGCGAGTCGCCGCCGGGTGTGCGCACCGTGACCTCGCTCGAGCCGTATTCACTCTGGACGCCCAGGGTGATGAGCTTGGCGCCGGAGACAGAATCATTGGCGTCAACCCGGGCGTGATACGGCTTCGCGTCTTGGAGCGCTAAGGCATCAATCCCCTGCTGGAGCACATCTTGAACCCCCTCCGGGTTGAATTCGGAGTAGTCGCTGACCACAAACTTCTCGTCTTGATAGAGGGTGCGGCTCGGCGTGCGGGTGACCTCCGCATCGCGTTGATCGAGGCGAAGGTCGAGTTGATCAATCTGGCGAGGGTTGTTGGCTACCGGCACCTCCGCTGAGATCGACTGCGGGTAAATGCTGATGGGGCCAAATTCGTCGATGCCTGATCGCTCGCGCAACGTTGCGATCGCGTTGCCGATGCCTTCCGCGTTCAGCTCAATGTTCGCGTCAGCCGGGCGGCGCTCCTGAAAGGGCTGGTAAATGTTTAGGTCCCAGGCGGTGCCGATCATGCTCGCCGCGAGGGTCACCGAAAGCGTGACTGCGGCGTACTTGACGACTTGCCTTCGGCCCAAGACTTGCACCTGCTCGGGGGCGTCCAGGGTTTTGCTTTCGAGGTCTGCTTCCGGCACCGGATCGCGGTCCGGGTCGCGGCGAATCGGCACCACAAAGTTGTTGATGGTCGGGGAGATTGCGCACAGCCAATATTGGCCCGGAAGCGGAGGCTCTTCGCGGGGCGCGTCCAGCATGGCCTCGACTTGGCTGCCACCGTCTTCGGGTTGCAGGCGGAGGAGCCAACGGACCCACGAGTTGCCCACCGGCGCGTCCTTGCCTGGAATGCTCTCGGCGACGGCCACGGTGCGAACCACCAGAAGCGGGCGCACATCCTCTGTGCGGAGCAGGCGGCGGTACTCGCGTGGATCGTCGCGGTACAGGCTGGGAACCTGATTGCCATGGTAAATGATCCAGGACGCCAACCATCCGATAAGACCAACCGGAATGAGCCACGGCAGAAATCCCAGATCCCCCTCGCCGAGAAGAGTAATCGCGGAACCCACCACACCGCCAATGGTCAGGGCGATGGAGAGGGCAACGGCGATCACGGCTGGTCCCCTTCATTGGTGCGACTCGTGGCGGCGATGTGATGCAATGCTGGGATTATCCTACCGCCTCCTCCCCCGGCAATTTTCAGCGTCTAACTCACGTTTCATCCCCTTCTAAGGCGCTGAAACGTGAGTTAGACGCTGAAATTTGCGTCGGGAGGGGTGAGGTTACGGTGTGGCCAACACCGCGACCACCGCATCGGCGATCGCGCGCTCCTCGTCCGTCGGCACCACCAACACCGGAATCGCCGAATCCACCGAAGAGATCACCCGCGGCTGCTTCGACCGCTCCCGATTCGCCGCCTCGTCCAGTTTCACACCGAGCGCCCCCAACTGCTCCACCACCAGCGCACGGAACGTATCCGAATTCTCCCCGATCCCGGCGGTAAAAATCAGCGCCTGCGCCCCGCCGACCGCGACGTGATACCCACCGATGTATTTGGCGAGCCGGTATGCGGCGACGTCGAGCGCGAGGCGAGCATCGCCGTCGTACTTCCCGCCATCCTCCGGGTACGCCGCCTCCACAATTTCCCGCATGTCATTGCGCCCCGCGAGCGCCTTGAGCCCGGAATTGCGGTTGAGCATAGTGTCGATCTCGGCGGCGGTAAAGCCCTCGCGCTGCAGAAACAGCAGGATTCCCGGGTCCACATCGCCCGAGCGCGTGCCCATCACGAGCCCCTCCAGCGGCGTGAATCCCATCGACGTGTCCACGGATTGGCCGCCCCGGATCGCCGTCGCCGACGCGCCATTGCCCAGGTGCGCGATCACCGCGTTCAGCTCCGAAACCGGCCGATCCAACAGTTCCGCAGCGCGCCCGGCGACATACTGATGACTCGTGCCGTGGAAGCCGTAGCGGCGAATCCCGTGCATCGTGTAAAGCTCATTCGGGACCGCGTAACGCCACGCCTTCGGCGGCATCGTGCGGTGGAACGCGGTATCAAAAACCGCGACCTGCGGCAGCTCCGGCCACTTTTCGGTAATCGCGCGAATGCCGAGCACGTTCGCCGGATTGTGCAGCGGCGCGAGCGGATTGAGCCGTTCGATCGCGCGCGTGACCTCGTTATTAATGCGCACCGGCTCGCTGAACCGCTCACCGCCGTGCACCACTCGGTGCCCCACCGCATCAATTCTCTGGTCACCAAGATGATGTGCGACGACGCCCAGCGCCTTGGCATGGTCGCTCACCTCGCCCTCGCCGATCCTTTCGACAATTCCTTCCAACAGGACCGGGTTTGTGCCGGGCTCGGCTTCGGTGTCGCGGACTTGGTATTTGAGCGAGGAGGAACCGGAGTTGATAACGAGGACGATCATGGGGCTTTCGGCTCCTGGGTTGCGGTGGTTTCTGGGGTGTGTTCTGGTGTGGATTCAGGGCTGGATTCTGGCTCGGATTCGGACGGCTCGGTGGGCTCGGTGGTGACCGGTTCCGAGGGGTCCGGGTCTTGGGCCTGGATCGCGGTGATTGCGACGGTGTTGACGATGTCCTCGACGGTGCAGCCGCGCGAGAGGTCGTTGACCGGCTTGTTCAGCCCCTGCAGAACAGGGCCCACTGCGACGGCCCCGGCCGATTGTTGCACCGCCTTGTATGTGTTGTTGCCGGTGTTGAGGTCCGGGAAGATGAAGACCGTGGCCTGCCCGGCGACCGAGGAGCCGGGGAGTTTCGAGGCTGCAATCGAGGCGTCGACGGCGGCGTCATATTGGATGGGACCCTCCACGGCCAGTTCCGGTGCTCGTTCGCGAACCAGTTGGGTGGCGGCGCGCACCTCGTCCACGGCCTCGCCGTAGCCCGAGTCACCGGTGGAATAGGAGAGCATCGCGATCCGCGGGTCCACTCCGAACTGCTGCGCCGTCTGCGCTGAGGCGATGGCAATGTCGGCGAGTTGCTCGGTGTTCGGTTCCGGGTTGACCGCGCAGTCGCCGTACACCAGCACCCGGTCCTCGAGGAGCATTAGGAACACCGAGGACACAATCTTGACGCCCGGTCGGGTCTTGATGAATTCGAGTGCGGGCCGGATGGTGTTCGCGGTGGTGTGGGCAGCACCGGAAACCATGCCGTCCACCAGTCCGAGGTGCACCATCATGGTGCCGAAGTACGCTCCCTCGAGCATGCGTTCGCGCGCTTGCGCTTCGCTCACGCCCTTGTGCGCGCGCAGTTTCACGTATTCGGCCACGAAGCGGTCGAGTTCCGGGCTCGTTTCCGGGTCAATGAGTTCCACGCCGGTCAGGTCCACACCTTCGGCCGCGGCGAGGTCCCGGACTTGATCCACGGGGCCGAGCACCACCAGGTCACACACGTCGCGGCGGCGCAAAATCTCGGCGGCGCGGAGCACCCGCTTGTCCAGACCCTCGGGCAACACGATGCGTTGCCGATCTTGACGGGCCCGCTCAATGAGTTCATGCAGGAACCGCAGCGGCGTCATTTTTTCCGGCCGTGGTAGCGAGAGCCGTTCGATCAGTTCGGCCTCATCCACGGTGCGCGCCCATTCGCCGAGAGCCGCGGCGGCCTTGCGCGGTTGACCGTTGGCGATTTCGCCGCGCACTTCGCTGACCTTGCGCGCGGCGGTGTAGGTGTCGTCTCCGGTCATGAGAATGGGGAAGGGCGCCTGATCGAGAATCGGCAAAATGCTCGATTCCGGTTCCAGACCGCCGGTCAACAGCAGTCCGGACGGTACCGGGAACGTCGGAGACAGCGAGGAAGCGAGGGTCGCAACCATGACATCGGCGCGATCCCCCGGCGCAATGACTAGGGTGCCGTCTTTAAGGAGGTGCAGAAAATTGGTCACGTTCATTGCCGCGACCTTGATGTCGGTGACGTCCCGTTCCAGCGCATCGCTCCCGGCTTTGAAAGCGGCGCCGGTCGCGCTCACCACGTCGGACAGGCTCGGCTGGGCGATCTCGGGCAGGTCCTCGAAAACGTACACGGGCCGGTGCGATGCACCCGGGCGCACCTGCGCGCGGATGGAGGCAACGTCGTCGTGCTTTGCCCGGTTGACGATCATGGCCAGCAGGCTCGCGCCGGACTCCACGAGTTCGCGGCGCGCGACGTCCACCGCGTCCACCGCCTCGGCCGCGGTCATGTCCCGCGCGCCGACGACGCCGATCACCGGGATGCCGAGGTTGCTGGCGAGGCGGGCGTTGAGGTCGAATTCGACGGCGGCGTCGTGGCCGGAGAGGTCGGTGCCCTCGACGATGACGATGTCCGCCTCGCGCGCCATGTCGGAAAAGATTTCGACCGCGCGGGTGTCGATTTCCTCGCGTTCGCCGCGCATCAGGAAGGTGCGCGCCTCGGCGCGGGTCATGCCGCCGCGGGCGCGCTCGGGCGGTAGGTCGAAGGTGGTGCGCATGAGGCGGACCATCGGGTCATCGTCCGGGTTGTCTGTCTCCACGACCGGCCGGAAAAACGCGATCCGGTCCGCGTGCCGGTGCAACATGTCCGCCAGACCGAGGCTAATGAGCGACTTCCCCGACCCGCTCGTGGTCGCGCTGACGTAAATTCCCCGCATGCTGGCCCGCTTTCCTTGCTGATGTGGCGCCCCCCTGGCGTCCGTGGCGTGCCTTCTCAGTCTCTCACTGCGGGGTTTGTCGGCGCCATGACGCCCGTCACGCAGGTTGCTTGCCTTGGCGGATTTCATCCCCTTTCTCACGTTTCAGCACCTTATAAGGGGATGAAACGTGAGAAAGGTGCTGAAATCTGGTTGCGCGCGGGGATGAACGACGGCGATGCCTCCTTCTCCTTCCGTCTCACCTTAGGTGAGGCCCGGGGCCGAGGCGCGCATCGCCGTCGTGGGTTTGTCATTTGGGGCGCGGGGCCAGCGTTAAGGTTAGCTGACGCGTCTCTCCCGCTGAATCTGTGAAATCCCATACGCGAGTTGCGCCGCGAGAGCGGCCAGTCCGGCCGTGAAGAACCATCCAGAGTCGGTGCGCGCGATGAGATATGCGATCAGGAAAATAGAAATAGCAACCTGAATCGAGGCGATTGCCGCATTGATAAGGGTGGCCCTCGCGCTCTTTTGCAGAACGACAACAATTGCCGAAGCCATGAGGACTGAAACGGCGAGCCATCCTATTTCTAGTATTCTGTCGAATCCATTTCGATTAACCGTTGACATTCCGAGAATGACCGCCAGCGCCACAGACACCACACCATAAATAATTTTCATTTGCGCGATTCCACCTGCCTTTGGTGCGATAAATGCCGTTCCGGTGGATCAGCCTAGCGCGCGCTGTCTCCGGAAAGTGCCGAGGCCAGCGCGGTTGCTCCCAGAGCCTTGAGCGCTTTTGCGATGGCTCCTTTGTTGGCTTTGATGAAGGCGACGCCGGCGGATTTCGCGGCGGAGCCGAAGGGAATGCACCCGATGATTGCGCCCGCGACGTACTCCACGGGGTCGCCGCCTTTGTATGCCTGGTAGGCGGACCGGCCTACACTGGCCACACAGCCGAGAATGACGGCCCCGCCGATTACAGGTACGGCTTGAGGGCGCGCCGGGTCGTTAATGGTAGATATTGCGGACGCTGTGGGAAATTCTGAATTTTTTATGCTGGCGGCGTTTTCGGGGGGATTTGCAATTGCGGCTGTCGCGGAACCAAGAAGCAAGGTTGCGGAGAGCGCTATTGCGGTCGAAGCTTTTGCAAAAGTTCTCATCGGACAGGTCCTTTGTGAATTTATTGTTCGAGCTTCGTACAATGCGAACCTAACATGTACAAACTGTGAGTTCAAGGTCGGATTGACGAAGTGCAGCGCTTTACCTTTCCGGAGACGTTCGGCCCACGGTGACTTCCGCGGAGACCCAGGATTTGGGACTTTCGGCGCCCGCCTCATCCACGCGTAAGAGCTCTGGCTCAGGCTCTGGACCTACCGTTTGGACACCGGTTACGATTGTGCGGCAACCGCGCTGAAAACTCTCATGAGTTAGGGTCCTTGAATTCTTGGACAGTCCAACCGGCATCACCGAAGTAACTTTCGACGATCCAGGTTCTACCCTGGCCGCCTTCTTCGCCGAGACCAAATTTTCCGTTTTGGTAATACTTGTATGGCTTTTTATCCCAAACGACGATGTCCTGGAACACACCATAGGGATCGGCGCCCGGCGCTCGCTCCACGCGAATAAGCACTAGTTCTCCGCCGACGGTCCACGTGTTCGCCTGAGCTTGTGAGTAGGCGACGCTCATCAAGTTCAAGAGGTATCTCGACCCTTTAGCGGTCTCGGCGCTCATGATGCTCGGGTCTCGCGATTCGATCGTGTAGTTCATGAGATCGAAGTAGTACTTGATGAACGCCTCGCGGCCTTGCGGCGTATTTTCTTTTGCCGCCGCGGGCATCTCCGGAATCGGCACGTTCTCGGCCGGGCCTTCCGGCGTCGCGGGCTTGTACGCCGCGGCGGTCTGGGATGGGGTTGGGGTTGGAGCTTGAGTCGAGGGCACTGAAGGCGTGGCCGACGTCGTCGACTCCACCGCAGACGGCGACCCAGCGCCGCCGGTCTCGACGCTCCCACTGCAACCCGAGACACCCATCGCGATTGCCAGCAACAAAACAGGCGTCCTGAGCCGACGGGGAAAGCCGCTACCCGGAAATGTGATCATTGGCTTGGTCGACACGTGCTTTAGCGCCGGTCATGGGACAGTTCCTGGGCAACCCCAAGACTCGGGATTTTCGGCACACGCCTCGTCCACATTACGAATATCGGTGCGCCACACGTCGATCGTTACCGGCTCCGAAACAACCTCTGCCTGACCGTCGACAGGAAGCTCCGGCTTCCCCTCCACCGAATACATCGCCTTATAAATAGTCGTCAACGTGACCGTATAGGTTCCGGTATTGCTGTAGGCATGACTAGTATCGGTGACGACGTCACCTTCATCCAAGCGTTTCGGCCAGCCCGGCTTGTCAGTGACAAAAGTAGTTCCGTCGCCGTAATCCCAACGGAACTCCACCGGGTACGCACGGACAATCACCGACTTGCCCAGCAAGTTAAGATCCCAACTCTGATCAAACTTCTTGGTGAAGATGTTGTTGTTGAACCTAATAAGCGTGTTGGGCCCTGGCTCAACCTCAATGCGCGGTTTCGCAAACTGAAACTCGTCCAGGTCTTTCTGTCTAACAACTGGATCAGGTCGATCCGGCGGCGCGAGCAGACCAGGGCGAGTGCAGAAGGGCTCACTGATAGGGCGAGCAGGTTTCGGTGGAGTGAAGTCCTCTCGCATTAACACCATGTACATCCCCGGTTTACCGTCGTCGGCAATGCACTGGCTTGGATCGATGTAGTTACACTGAGTCCACCCGTCTTCAATTTTCGGCCCGCAGGCGAATGAGTACCAGACCCAATAGGGGAGTATCTTGGACTCTGCGGTGGCAGAAGATGGGGGAGGCGCCGTTGGGTCATCGTAGAGACAAAACCCTTGTTCGGCGCCGCCGATTCCACAATCGACGAGCTCGCCGGCGTTCACGCT
This sequence comes from Haematomicrobium sanguinis DSM 21259, assembly GCF_000688395.1. Classification (GTDB taxonomy): domain Bacteria; phylum Actinomycetota; class Actinomycetes; order Actinomycetales; family Micrococcaceae; genus Haematomicrobium; species Haematomicrobium sanguinis. Next base: position 45,055 of record NZ_JIAG01000005.1, read on the forward strand.
TGCGGAATTCCCGATGGACATTGCAATCGCAAGCAAACAGACTGCGGCTATGCGTTTAAGATTACTCACTCGTATGGTCCATCAAAATTGTTTACAGCCCACTTCCCATTCACAAAGTAGGTTGAAATAGTCCAGACCCTGTTAGCTCCACCCTTAAGTTGTTCAGCAGCTGGACCACCAGATTTGAAGTAAGCTCGATAGTCGGCTTTGTCCCAGTTCACCTGAGCACTGTATACGCCCTGCGGGTCTTTTCCTGGAACTAGCTCGACCCCATTTAATGTGAGTTCGCCGCCTACTACGTAGACATCCTTGGATGCCTGAAGTTGCACTGAGCCAAGTAAGTTCTGGCAGTACTTACATTCCGGGCTCGTATATTGCGACATCAAAGTCGGGTCCATCGCCGCAAAAGTGTAGTTCATGAGATCGAAGTAATACTTGATAAATGCCTCGCGGCCAGCATCAGTCTCCTTTTTAGCCGCCGCGGGCATCTCCGGCACCGGCACGTTCTCCGCCGGACCCTCCGGCGTCGCCGGCTTATACGCTGCGGCAGTCGGCGTCGGAGTCGGAGTGGGCGTCACCGACGGCGACGCAGACTTAGACGTCTCCACCACCGACGGCGATCCCGAATCCCCAGGCGTAGCTCCCCCGTTACACCCCGACAACACCAGAGCCCCGGCAACTAACGCCACCCCCAGAGTAACAACTCCACGCGAACCGCTCACTGAATCCCCCATTGGCCAACCTTCTCTTCTTCGAGTGATTTGCCCCTTACCCTAGCCCAAACTCACACAACCCGGCAGAAGTTATCCACAGTTTTCTTTTCGAGACCGCACATCCGCCAATCCACGCCGGACGATGCGAACCAGCAGCGCCAAAGAAATGTCACTCCGCACTCTCCTTACTCACACTTTCTCGAAAGCTGTAAGTAGAGCCATCGGTAGGCTAAGCCCATGACCTCCCACCCAAGCAGAGCCGACCAGCACGACATTCACCCCAACCTCACCGAAGAGCAGCGCGCCCTCCTTCGCGAGTGGCTCCCCGGGCTCACAATCATCCAAAACCACAGCTGGGGCACCATCGAAACGACAGTCCTCGAGGCCACAGCCCCAAGCCCCACAGCCACAGGCACAGCCACAGCCACAACCACAGCCACAACCACAGATACAGCCACAGGCAGATACATCATCAAAGCCGGCGGCCCTTCCGACCACCACATGGCCCGCGAAATCCACGCCTATAACAACTGGGCCAGCGCGTGGCGACCGGGCGTCGACGCCCCGAAACCGCTCAAATCACACAAGAACGCGAAGCTCCTCGTCACCGAATACCTCGACGGCACGCTCGTCCAGGGCCACGTCGCCGAACAGGACCCGGACACTTACCGCCAGGCCGGCGCCCTCCTACGCCGCTTCCACGACCAACACCGCGAGCCCCACCCCGACTACGAGCTCAAAGAAAACCGCAAACTCCTCCGCCTCCTCGAGCAGCCGCACCGCATCCCGGCTGACCACGTCGCGCACCTCCGCGGCACAGTCCCCAATTGGCCCAATCAACCAGCCACCATCGTCCCCACGCACGGCGACTGGCAGCCGCGAAATTGGCTCATCCACGAGGGAAATATGCGCGTCATCGACTTCGGCCGCGCCGCCCTCCGCCCCAACTACACCGACCTCGTCCGCCTTCAGTTCCAACAGTTCGCCACCGTCCCCGGCTCCGAAGCCGCCTTCCTCGACGGCTACGGACGCGACCCGCGCGAACCCGAATCCTGGTACCGCGAACAAGTCCGCCAAGCCGTCGCCACCGCCGTGTGGGCATTCGGCGTCGGCGACGAGCCCTTCGAACTCGCAGGCCGCGCGCACCTCACCCGCCTCCTGGCGAGCCGCCCCGGGGAGGCGAGCATCGCCGTCGTACCTTATATATAGGTGACCAAAAGATGCACGACGGCGATACGCACCACCCAGCCAAAAGGTCACCCTGAGTGCCGCGGAAGTGGGCGAAGTCAGTCGCGGAGGAAGTCGAAGAGCCACATTCGAGCCGTGTTGAGGCACGCCGTTGAGACGAGGCCAGACACCCCCGAGATCCGGTCGCGGGCGATGGTTTGCGGCTGCTCCGTCATGATCCAGGAGGGGACGTCCAGCCTGCTGTTGCCGCTCACGCGCACGTGGTTTGGCCAGCCGCGGTTGACCGAAGTGATCGGCAGGACAATCACAAGCGTCGACACAATGTCGATGTAGGCCCGCGAGGCGACGACTAAGAGCGGGCGATGGCCACCTTGTTCGCGGCCGCGAATGGGGTCCAGCGAACCCCAAACGACCGCGCCGGGAAGGAGCTCAAGATCCGGCACGGCGCATGTCTGTCAGTTCCGCGCGTTCCCATGCCTCGGTTTCGGCACGGTATGACGCGAGTTCTTCGGCCGATGTCGACTCGATCGCCGCGCGTAAACTCGCCAACCGCCGCCGCCGGTCCTCGGCGTCCGCGAGCCGCGCGAGGAACTCACCGAGGGTGAGTTCCTCGCTCGCGGCCAGCGCTTTCAGGCGGTCGCGAAGCTCGTTCGACACCTTGATCGTGGTGGTCATACTTTGAGTATACCGTTGGTGGTTGGGTTGGTCGAGGCGGCGCCCCGGGCGTGCGGGCCGCATCCGGGCTTACCGGCCCTAGGCCTACTCCCCGACCGCGTACCCGGCGATGCCCCTTTCGGTCGCGATGACAAACATGCCGTCGCCCGCTTTGAGGCCGGCGTCCCGCACACCACCCAAGGACATTGTGAGTCCGTCTTGAAAGCTCTTAGCATCGTCGCATGCGCCCACAGCTTGCGGGCCGAGGATTGTGGATTCCGACCGCTTGGCACCAACTAACGTGAGCACTTGCTGTTTCCCCATGCTTTGCGCACAGGCGAAGACACTGCCGGCAGGAAATCGTTGCACGTCCCCGGTGGTTGAATCGACGAGCACCGCTGGCCCATCCGCGCTGGTGATCGGCACGCCGGTTCGCGTTCCCACGAGGTTCGGCGGCACGGTGCTGTCCAGCATCGTCACCCCGAGTCCCCCCACTTCGACTTTCCAGGTACTCTCACCAGTTGCGGTGTCAATGCCGATCACTTGCCCGGTGGCGTCGCCTGAAAAGCCGTCCTTTGCCAAGGTGTATGTACCGCCGGTCCATTCGCAGAAAGCGGCACTATCGCCAACGGCACCGTCAGGAACCTTCAGCCCTTCACACATCCGCACTCCGGGACGCTCCCACACGAGCTTGCCGGTAGCCGCATCCACCGCGATGAGCTTGGCGTTCGACGCGTCAAAGGTCCTGCCCGTCACGTTCCCCGAGTAATCGCCAATGATCTTGTCTACCTCTTTGTTCACGCCGATGGCGTCACCGATGAGCAAGGTGCCGTCAGCGGTCGCGAGCCACTCCCTACCCACGCTCCCGGCCCTCGTTTCCGGGCCAAAGAGGGTGGCGGCGTCCGCCTGCCACATCGTTGTGCCATCAGGATTCCGGCGCACGATCAGCCCGTCTTCCCCGTCGCCCACGTTGAGGAGGTCAAGCCCATGCTGCAGGGTTTGGTCATAGAGCACCTTGGGAAGATCGCTTTCGTCGCGCTGCTGAAATTCACCCGTGGCAGGGTCAAAGCTGTACCGCATCGCGCCCTTGTCCTGGGCGCCGCCCACACCTTCCAGTGACTTGGCGAATCCTTGGGCGCACACCGGCTTCCCATCGGAACACGCGCTAAGCGGAGACCCATTGACCAGGTGCGGCCCCGGCGCCCCCACGGGTTTGCCGGTCTTCACATCGACAAGAGTGAGATCGACCCACACGCCCGCAGATTCCTCCGCTGGCTTCAAGAACGCGACGGCCGCGGCACCGTCAACGTCAATGACCAGCGGCGCCAAGGTGGAAACCTCCGGGTCGACGCCGATCGACGCGTCCGACTCCCACTTCTTCTTCCCATCGCTTGCGCTATACGCGACGAGCTTCAAATTCTGGCTTGTGTCCGTTTGGTACGCGAGGACCGTGTCATCGACCACCGCAGGCTCACCGGCCACCTTGGCATCCACCGTCCACGCCGGGTCGACCAATTTCGCGTACTCGGCAACGTCCTGGACCGGCGCCTGCTTGTACGCGCCATCGGTGCTTTGGGCGTTCTCGGCGCTCTGGTTCTCCGCCGGCGATTCCTGGCGTGCCGGGTCCGCGCCCGGCGCGCAGGCGGTGGCGCCAAGCAGTCCCGCGGCGGCAAGCGCGACCCACATCGCCCGCGCCGCCCGTGCCGACTTTGCGTCTCGAGTTTTCATGAGGTCCCCATCTCTCGGTGCTGACTTCTCCAGCGTTGGGGAAACCCTAGCCCAGTTCCGCGCGAGGCGTCATAAGTTATCCACAGGCAGGGCTTTTGCCGCGTGTTTCCGGGAATTTTTAACAGATGAACGACGGCGTTGCTCGCCTTGGGTGCCTCAGCGCGCTCAACTTTCCAGCCACTTAAGCGCACGCTCGACGCGCTCAGGGTGACGGCTTTCAAGTTCCAAAAGACGCTGTCGAATAATCCCGCTGTCTACCAATCGTGCCGCTAGCAGCGCCCTCACAAAGTTCTGGTCTTTTTCCCTAAATGCACACAACTTCGCGACGCAGAGGTCATCTCGATCCCAGGATTATCACTTCGTCGCGTTTGATAATCTCGCAGGCCGCCCGAATAGCGTGCTCCAATTGGTCACGCCGCATGATCGCGAAGGTTCGCCAGCACTTTCTGACGTTCCGCGTCCGTCAGGATTCCAGCCATGGGGGAAACCTCGCGCATCTCAATGGCCCACTCATAGGTTCCGATTAACACGTCGCGAAACCCCTCGACATCCCGCGACTCAAGCAGGTCCAGCCACGCATCAGCGTTGCGCAGATGTGGCTGGCCGGTCACAAGCGAACGTATCCTGGCGAGGTTGGCTTTGATGAGGGGAGCCCACTCCTCAATAGTTGTGACGTTTAGTCGCGCGGACAATTCGCGATGGAGCATCCACGATCGTAACTCGGAGGGCGCCAACTCGATTTGAGGACGAGGCATTCGCTCAACCCGCTGGCTAGACATGCGTAACCTCCTCGCACCTGCTACACCACCCAATCATGCCCGGCACTAGACCACGCAAGCGTGCGATATTCGCAGTCACTTATTTCCTGTGTAGCCAGCGCGCCTATTCGTTTCAGCAGCGAAGGCAAAATCTGTATACCGCACTTCCGGGTGTTTTTCACAGATGAACGACGGCGTTGCTCGCCGTGGGCGCCCCGTCTCACCACAGTTTTTGACCCATAATTTCCGCTCACGACCCCCCCACGTCGGCTTACCACGAGGCAGACTGGTATCACAGTATTGATATCGGAGGTGCCATGGAACAAATTTTGATCAGAAACCTTCCGCCCGGAACCAAGGCGGCGCTAGCCGCGCTTGAGAAGCAACACAACCGTTCCGTCGAGTCCGAGGCTCGGGCAATTCTCCTCAGTGCGGTCACAAAAACACCTCGCACACTTCCCGCCATCTTAAAAATGACTGGCGATATCGAGATCGATTTCGAACCAGAGCGCCTTGGCATGCAAGCACGTTCCGCCGACCTGTGAGGCACCTCCTGGACACCAACATCGTCGCCGCGCTTCGCGTTCGCCATAAAAACCCTAAGGTTGCGAACTGGTCAAGCGATACTCCACTCACGGAATGACCCTGGTCATCCGAAACGTCCGCCATTTCAAACCTCTTGGCGTCGCGAGCCTCAATCCCTGGGGCAACTAATCGGACGAGGTTCAAGTATCCCCGATGTGCCCTTTTGGAGCATTCCACGAAGGACAATGCAACTAAACTGCCCGTTTACGATCATTGTTGGGCAACAATGATCGAAAAACAGCATTGTGGAACTGTTGGTCAACAACTGCCGGCATGAGTCAGAGCAACCCGGCCGCGCCCAAGTTGTCTCGCACCGCGCACCACGCGCGCAACTGGTTTTGGAGTCAAACAGTGAGGTTCTGTGGGTTGCGTAAGCCCGCTCCCGCGAGCGGAATGAATCCCCGTCTTTGGTAGTACGGCAGGACGTCAGGGTCGCAGCAGACGTCAATGGCGTACATCTCACGGAGTTCATCGGTGATGCGGCGCACTAATTCGGTGCCGATTCCGCGGCCTTGGTATTCGGGCAAGACCTCCAGCCAAGGGAGAAATGCGTTACACACCCCGTCGGAAATCGCATTAACGAATCCCACAACTCTGACGTCGTGTAGCGCCCACACTCGCCGATAGCTTCCTTCCATTACGGAGAGAAGTTTCTCTGCAGTTGGCGCGTTCGGCCACCCGACAAAGAACCCTTCGATCATCGCTGGGGTAATGCCGTCATTGGTCGGACGGTAGGTGATGTTCATGTGCTCAGCGTATCTTTTGCAGTTACTTCGACATCCTCAAATGGGTTCGCTAGATCGATTTGGAACCGCTCGGCGTCTCGACCCTCAATCCTTTGCTCCGCAGTTTGGATCTAAGGGCTGTCGCATTTGCTACTGACCGCCACAATCCTTGAATTCAAACCCTAGAGCAGATTCTGGATCACTTTCGGTGCATAGAATCGTCGCTTGTAATCATTCGCTCCGACAACGGCGAGCAAGTCCAGGTCCACGAGTTGACCAATCAACGCGTTGGAACGTGGATAGGACAGACCGATTGCCTCTTGGACATCCGCGACTGAGAAGACAGTATTTGCAATGGCAAAATCAATGAGTGCGTGCGCGGTGTCTGCCCGGATCTGAGAACGTCGCAAGGTTTCATGCATTTCGTCTTGCGCCTGAGCGAGTGCCACCATTTTGAGTTCTGTTTGGCGGGCTGATTCTCCCAGTCCCGCGGCAAAGAACCTTATGTATGAATCCCAATCTCCAGTTGTACTCACCGCGAGCAGTTTGTCGAAATACTCTGCGCGTCGAGCTTCAAACCATGGTGAAACACTGAGCGTTGGCTCACTCAATATTCCGGTGCGGAGAAGATGCAAGACTATAAGATAGCGACCCAACCGTCCGTTTCCATCCGTAAACGGGTGCAAAGTTTCGAATTGATAGTGAACCATTGCCAAAGCAACCACTGGGTCGATCTCATCTGAGTGGTCGGCTACAATCCAATCCATGAGGTCCCGGACTCGGTTTTCTAGGTCAAGTCCGGGTGGTGGAGGAACAAACCTCGCTGAGTGAACGGGGAATCCAACGTCGCCAACATCAGAGTGACGCCCAATCACGACCTGGGTGTCTCTTAGCTTCCCCGAATTGGATTCTTCCGGTGTCCCAGACATTAAGATTTGCTGGAGCTCTCGCAGGAGATGAACGGACAGGGGCCGCCCCTGAACTGCGTAGGCGAAACCCACATTGGCCATTTCAACATAGTTGAGGACTTCCTTGACCTCGGGCGAGTTCACAGAGCGTTGGCTGGCAATAAGGACATCGGACAACGGGGCATATGTGCCCTCAAGCGCCGAGGTGCTTTGAGCTTCTCGGCGCAAGGTTGGCATGCGAAAGAGCCCGGGATTTGGCAGTCGGGCCGAGGTGCTGTTGAGCGCGGCGAGGCGTGCCCGTGCGTTGGCTACTTCAATATAAGTCTTGTTCGTCAGACTCGGGGACACGCTTCCTAGCGGATCCGGCACGAATGCCGAGTGGGTCCACTCCCCGTGCCTTTGGTCCAGCCCTGAGATGGGCACAAGTATCCCTGGCGCACCCTTTTGGAACATTTCAACATCCACAATGTAACATTACACCCCGTTTACGATCATTGTTGGGCAACAATGATCGAAAAACAGCATTGTGGAACTGTTGGTCAACAACCGCCTGGGTGAGTCAGAGTAGCCCGGCAGACTCCAAATAGCCTCGCACCGTGTCCGCCTCCGCCGAATCAAGAGTGACATACGGCAACGCCGTCACGTTGGTGCCAATGATTCCTAAGAGCATCAGTGCTGTCTTGAATGCGCCCAGCGCCGATGATCCTCGCCCCATGCGTGCGGGGTCGCCCGCATTCACCAGCCCGAACAGTTCGATCAAGCGATCCTGGCCCTGGCGCGCACGCGTCAATTTTTCGGCGTCGCCGGCATACCCCGCCCTCGCATCCCGGAAAAGATTGACGTACGCCGACGGATCCACGTTCCCCAGACCGGGAACCACCCCGTCGACACCAAACCCGATGGCCGCGTCCACCATGAGCTCCGAGCCGGTAAACACGCGGAATTCCTGAAGTCCGCGCCGATTTCTCTCCATCACAAGCGCGCGCAGATTCGCATCGTCGCCCGACGAATCCTTCAGACCGGCGAGCACTCCGTCCTCCGCTAATCGAAGGATCTCCTCTCGCGAGGGCCGCGTCGGCACCGATACCGGAATGTCGTACGCGAACACCGGCAAGTTCGTTGCGGCGGCCACCGCCCGAAAGTGTCCGTCGATTTCCTCTTGCGACGTCCGAGTGTAGAACGGCGCGGTAACCACGAGCGCATCGGCACCCCCGTCTTCCAACCCGGGTAGCAGCTCAATAACCCGCTCGGTCGACATTTCAATGGCACCGGCAAGCACCGGAACACGACCCGCAACGGCATCGGAGGTGGCCCTCAACATGTCCAGACGCACGGTGTTGCTCAGCAGCGCGGCCTCACCCGATGACCCCAGCGCAAACAGACCGTCCACTCCTGCCGCCAATTGGTAGTCCACCAAAGACTTCACGGATTCGCGGTCGACATTCCGCGCTTCATCGAGAGGGGTCACCAAAGGCGGAACCACGCCTCCAAAGTTCACTAGCTCTGCCACGCCTATTCGCCTTTCCGTTCAGTATTGCCTTCAGCCGAGGTGCCCTCGCCGTGTGCCGTCACCCGAACGGGAGCCTGCCCGCCCGCTTGCGGAAGCAACTCGCCGTTGTCCGTGGGCCACACGTCATCACGTCGCAGCCACCGTTGCACCAGGTACGGCACGTTGAAGCCGATCAGCACAATCACCACGCCCGTGAGGGTGAACGAAATGACGGCGAGCGCGGTACCGAGCGGCATGGTGCTGGCGAGCGCTGCACCCAAGACCGGCGCAACGGCACCGCCAAGCGCCCCCACGTTGTAGGTGAATCCAAGTCCAGCCGCTCGCTGCTCTGGCGCGAAATACCCGCCGATCCATTTGGGCAGCAGCCCCGAGATTCCCTGACCGAAGATTTGTTGCGCAAGAATCAAGAACCCGAAGAGGGCGAGGCTGGACCCGCCAACCAGAAATACCGGGAAGATCAACAGCTGGGAGACCACCAGGGACATCCAGTACGCCCGCCGCGTCCCCAACCAATCCCCGGTAAACCCAGCGAGGATGTTGCCAAATCCGGCACCGAGCCCGGCAAAGGACATGACGGCCGCGACCTGATCCGCCTCATAGCCCAGTTCGGTTTTCGCATAGGTGGGTAGCAACGCCTGAATGGGCCAGGAATACAGGAACGCGCAAAACACCGTGATCATCAAAACCACGGCGATCGGCCAGCGGCCCCTCGCGAACTGCACCATAAAAGCCACGAACACAGCCGCGATAACAATGCCAATCGCCGCCAACACCACGCCGGAAACCTGCCCGGTGAAGATCAGAATCAGACCGGTAAACGCCACCACGGCCAGAGCGATATTCATCATCCGCCGCTTCGGATCCGCAAAGAGCGCGGTGATGACATCCGCCCTGCGCTCGCGCTCACTCGTCTGCGCTTTCATCTGCTTCCAGTCGTGCGCCTCGGGGATCGCGCGGCGTAACCAGAGCGCGATCGCGATCGGCACCAAACCTGCTGCAAACAGCCACCGCCAGCCAAAGCTCGGGACAATCAGCGCATATGCCTGAGCGGCTACAACCGCCCCGAACGCGAACCCCGAAATGAGGAAACCGGACGCCCTGTTGCGCAGCCGTTGCGGCCAGGATTCGATGACGTACAGCGAACTCGCCGAGTACTCGCCGGCCATCCCGAGCCCAATGAACAGCCGGGCAATAAACATCACCCAGTAGCCCGGAGCGATCGCGCAGACCACGGAGCCCACGGAGAACGTGATGATCGAAAGGATCATCGAGGACTTTCGCCCCCACCGGTCGGCAATCGCGCCGAACATCATGCCGCCAAACCAGCGCGAAATGAAGGCCGCCGAGATGAGGCTTGCGGCCAGCACCGGATCGAGGTCGAATTCTTGGGCGACCTCCGTGAGCACCAGGCCCATCAGGACAAAGTCGAACCCGTCCAGCAGGTAGCCGAGCCACGCGGCAAAAAGCGCCTTCCAGTCTTTGCGCTTGAGTTCGCGATACCACGGAACCTTTTTTGAGGTCCCGGGTATTGCTGTGGAGTGATCAGAGCTCGCCATTGAGTGTTCTCCCGCCTTTTAAGAACAGTGATGCGCGTCGATGGGATAGTTGTTGGACGTCCTACAACTATCCCGAGAGTAGCACGCAAGCGTGGAGAAGCCAACGCTTTTCCGCACAACACCGCGACGCTCAGACCCGTGCCATAAACTAACCCCAGGCCAGAATCGACGGACAAACCCAAGGAGCGCGCATGGCAACGGACGGCAAGAGCGCACGCGACAAAATCCTGGATTACGTCCGCGAAGCCCGGTTGAAATCTGGCGATCCGCTCCCCACCGAGTTTCAGCTCATGGAACTCCTTGGCGTCTCCCGCAACACCATCCGCGAGGCCGTCCGCGAACTGCGGACACTGGGAATCCTCGAGGTCCGCCACGGCCGCGGCACCTACGTTGGCGACTCATCGCTGTCCTCCCTGAGCCAGGCGCTGATCTTCCGCGTCATCTCCTCCCCGCGCGGCGAACAGCGTGAAATGGCCTCGCTGGTCGAAATGCGTGAAGCCATCGAAATGGCAGTGCTGAGCAATGTCGTCGGCAACTTGCCACCCGAGGTAGAAGCCCAGCTCAGGGAGCTTGCCAATCGAATGGACGACCCCGCATCCCGCGAAAGCGCCGACCGCGAGTTCCACACCACTCTGGCCGCGAGCGCCGGAAACGACCTTGTCGCGGACTTCGTCGACGTCTTTTGGGACGCGTATCACGCGGCTCACGACCAGCTCCAAGACATTTCCGCCGAGGCCGCGCAGGCGACCCGCGCCCACCACATGAAAATCGTCGACACCGTCGCCTCCGGAGACTTGGCCCTCGCCAGAAAGGCGATGGAGGAGCATTTCGACGAACTGAAGCGGCGCCTCGCCTAAGCATTTAATGCACGACGGCGTTGCTCGCCTTCTTCCGCCCGCGGCACCTAGTTGCCGCGAGGCTGGGAGGAGGCATCGCCGTCGTTCATCAGGATTGCAATCGGATCGAAACCAAAATTTTTGCTCAGTGGTCTAACGCTTTGCGTGCAAAACTGATTCAATGTGCCTACTAATTTGTAATGGGGGTTGGCACGTTGGCAGGAACAAACGGCGAGGTCAAAGAAGTCAGTATCGTTCAGCTGGCCGGTGGAGCACCGCCCCCTCAAGGTTGGGTGCGGGTGCACGGAGAGATTCGCGATCTCAGAAAGCGCACCGGAATCACCTATTTTGCCCTGACCGCCGTGGACGAGGAACAAGAGGAAGTTCATACCCTTTCTGCCCAGGTTCTTGATTTGGATTTGCAACGGATGCGATCGGAATGGAAGCGCGAGAAGCCCGATGCAGGTCCCTTCCCGTTCACACCTCACCAGGACGTCGTGTTTGAAGGGAAACTCGAGGTGGATAAGGACTCGAAGTATCGATTTCACGCCAAAAAGATAACGGGAGGGAATGGGACCGGCGCACTGGGAATCAACGAGGATGACGCGCTCCACGCTTTAGCCGATTTTGGAGTTGATCGCGACCGGCTGGGCGCCGTCTCCCAGCTACCCAACCGGCACCCTAATGCATGGAATGCACCAGATCGACTCCAAAAGCTACTCGTAATAGTGGGTAATGAAACTAATGCTAAAAGGGACATCCAAGCAAAGCTCGCTATCTTGCCCCCGGCGCTACTTGAGGTGGAATACAAGTCCTTTCAGTGGAAGCCAGGACTCATCCACGATGCGCTGAAGGATGCGGTTAATTCGGGTGTGGACCTCGTGCTCGTCGCGACCGGAGGCGGAGCCGAAGCTTGGCGACACAAGTACCAAAACGTTGAATCGGCCGAGCGCATCTGGAAGGCCCGACTGCCTGTTGTCACAGCCCTGGGGCACGCTGGTGACGTCAGCTTGGCGGATCGCGTGGCGTCATACTCGTTTGACACCCCAGATCACGCAGCCACCTCAATTCTTGAAATTGTTCAAGGCGCAGAGCGCCGCCGACAAGAGGCGTTGCGGGCCGAACGAGTCAAAGCCGATGCGAAGGTGGCCGCAGAGCACCAGACTGAGCGTGAGAGAGCACAACAGCGAATCGCCTGGTTGAGCAACCAGTTGGAGGAGAGCGTCCGCAACGCGGCTCTAGAATGTGTCTCCGCAAGGAAAAGATTGGTTTTTATCTGCTTGTTGGCTGCCGGTTGCCTGTTTTTGGCATTCGGCCTGCCTGTCCTCTTCCCGCTGCCCGAGGGCCAGATTCGCCACAGTTGGATTGGATGGATTCCAACAGGTGCGGGGATAACTACAGTTGCTTCGGCGTTTGTGTGGCGGTCAAAGTCCAACGACCGTTTCGAAATTTTGCGCGCGCGGGTGCCCACCATGCCTCCTTCCAATTTGGAGGAATGGATCACGACAGTGGGGCGCGTCAATAATCTTCGCGATCTTAGGAAACTCGTCAAGGCGGAGGGCGTGTGTCCCTCTCGACTTAACGGTCGAAAGGATCCCGCAGATGGAAAATGACTTTTATGTGTATGAGTTGATTGATCCCAAGGCGTATCGCGAGACGGTAGACAAGCTACTGAGCCTGTTTTACGTGGGCAAGGGTAAAGCGAATCGGCTAGACCAGCACGAAAAGGATGTCCGTAAAACCTTGCGACAAGAAGAGGAGCATTTAGAACAGTACGGGTCGAAGTGGTCGAGGATTCGCGAAATTCTAGAGCGCGGAGAGTCCGTTCGGTCAGTGCACCTCTCGTCTGGTTACGCCTCAGAAGACGACGCAAATAAAGCGGAGACGCTTGCAATCGACCCGGTGAACGGATTGCCCCGAGCGGCCAGAGGACCCGAACTGACAAATGCCATTCCTGGACACGAAGCGGGATTCTTGGATTTGGGCGAGCATTTCAAATTCGTTTTCGCCGAGGATGTAGTGGTCTCGGATTCAGTTCAGAGCGGAACTCGCAGAGCTAAGGACGGGAAAAGGACCTGGTCATCTTGGTGAAGGCTAGCTCTGAGCCGCTTGTGGCTGGAGGCCATTGCGTGTTGGCCAACGACAATCTGCCTGAGGAACTGGGCGAATTTTCTGACGGCATTGTTGTGTTGTCGGCAGACCCGGAGCATGAAGGTGAAGGGTGGGAGCGCCCGGGCTGGGATCCGGACAACCCTTGGGACGAACCAAACGCTCTCGAACGCGCCCGCCATTACTGGCCCATCGCGAAGGAAAGGGTTGGGGGTGGTTACGCGAGCCCGGCACCGCGCCAACGTCGATGCTACTTGCTATTAGCGACAAGCACGGATCGACGGTAGTGCGCTACGCATGGGATGTTGACCCGTCAGGCACATGGGAATACTTCCCAGATTTCAACCGATGGGGAGTGCCTCTTGGCAAGCGGAACTTCGAGCACTCAGCGCTCGGAAAGTCACTCCGAGAAGACCGCAACGGCAAGAACGTTTAGGTGCTGCAGGGGTATGCCGCGGGGATTCGGGTGCTGGAGGTCTAATGTCCTCACCATATTCACCTTGAGGAGAGACGTGAAAGATTCGAAGCGAAATGCGTGGACTTTCGATTTTCGCGCTAATCGGTACTTTGCGGCTGCGAGAAAACGAGATCGACGTCACCGCGTTCTAGAAAGCGTACCGCACATTGCGAACCCGTACTTGCGGGACCAGATTGTTATCTGGTTAGAAAATCCAGAGGCTCACGTTAGCTCGCGTGTTCCCAGTAATGTAGTACTCGAGGTCAGGAATCTTCTTCTTTACATTGGCACAACGGCGCTTGCGCTAGGGGCAATATTGGGAGCCGCCGCCAGCGGGGACAAGAACGGTCGAATTTGGCTCGCAGATTTTGGAGCATGGGCATTTAACCTCGCCATGGGTCTGGCGGTAGTTGCGTTTTTACTCGCCGTGGTTTCAGAAATTCCTGCGATCATTGAAGATTCGAGGAATCGTCGATGCAAGAGCCTTGCGGTCGAAATCAAGCTCGAAATCGAACGGAGGGCCCGACTGAAACCCATAAATCGACGGCTTTTGTCGCGACTTCTCACTCGGACGCACCATCGACGCGCCCAGAAATCATCGACCGATTGAGATTGAGGGTCAAGCGTGACAACAAGACCAACCCGAGTAGAACGTCAACTTAGGCAACAGACGTCACCCCTAACTGTGAGTTGACTCACTCGCATTCGTCACGCTATGATTCGTTCAGCCGAAATCTCGGCGACCACTTTTCTGAGACTTTTCCCGGGGGATTCCTATGACCATTTCCGGCTATTGCCGCGTGTGCGGCGTCGCGTATTCGCGCGAACATAGTCAGTACAATCAGCTTGACCGCCCTGAGCTTGGTGAGGCGCCATATCACTACCAGTATTGCTGGACACACTTGCTCGAGCAGTACCCGAATGCGGAGTCAGTTCGCAACCCATCCGCCCCTATGGTGAATCAATTCCCGCCACAAACGGAGGCCGAATCGGAGCGGTCCCAAAAGGCGGTCGCAAAGGTGCGGCAAGCCTTTATGAGCCCGTTCCGGCTTAGCCGAAAATCCATCATCGCCATTGGAGTCAGCGTTGTTCTGGTCGCTTTGACGATCGGTGGCGCCGTGAGCACGGCAAACGCGAGTGAAGCAACGGTGGTCAAAGTCATTGATGGCGACACTATCGACGTCAAACTCGATGGCAAAGTTCAACGCGTGCGCCTACTGAACGTGGACACGCCTGAAACGAAGGACCCAAATGAAACGGTCCAATGCCTAGGACCCGAAGCATCTCAGTATCTCTCGGAGGCCCTTCCGGTGGGCTCAAAGGTTCGTCTCGAGTTTGATACCGAGCGCACTGACAAATATGGTCGACTGCTTGCTGGTGTTTTCAAGAATAATACGTTGATCAACGGCGAGATTGCAGCACTCGGCCTCGGTCTTCCAGTAACCATCGGAGCAAACACCAAGTTTGCAGGCAAGGTCGAGGCAAGATCTGAGGAAGCTCGCACCACTAATAAGGGATTGTTCGACCCCGAGATTTCATGCACTATTCCGGGAATAGTGGCGACGGCTCAAGAAACCCTTGTTGCTGCTACAGGCGCCACTAGCGCTAACGGCAACCCCGAAGTTGCGGTTGCCTCGACCGCAGCCGCTGCAATGACCACCGTTGGCGCAATCGACAAGGCCCAGGGCACCATTGACTCATTAGCGGGAAAATTGAAGTCTGCGCTGGCCACAAGTTCTGCGCTTGCAGTGAAAGCGCTACTCCCGTCACAGATCACACGGCTGGAGAAGTCGATGGCTAGCGTAATGGCTAATCACGCCACGGCACTACAGATTGCAAAATCTCAGCATGAAAGGTTATTTGCGAAAGAGGAGAATGCGCGGGTCGAAAAGGAAAGGGCAGAGCAAGCCGCAGCGGAGGTAAAGCGTGAGGCCGAATTAGCAGCCGAACAAGAGCGAATTCGAGTCGAAGCCGAAGCTCAAGCCGAACGACTTCGAAATTTGGCTCCCCCAGCCCCGAACACGTACGTTCCCCCGTCCGATCCAGAACCCCCAGCACCCGCGCCCGCTCCTGCGCCCGACCCCGGCGATGCTGGCGGCCCCCCCGGTTATACCGGACCCCGCTGCTACGCCCCAGGTGGCAAAACGTGGAAGCCGTGCTGATAGAAGGTAGCTGGCATGGCTCACAGCACTCGTGACGGTGGAACTGATCAACGAACAGATCAGCTCCGCCGTCACTGCACATCAAGCCGCTCGGGAGATCGCGCAATACGTTTGGCCTGTAGTAATCGGGGCTCAATCACCTCACGATCGTCTTTAACGCCCTGCCCGGCGGCCTCGGGGCCGAGCTCGTCACGACGGCAGAACGAATTCGAGAGTGGTGGTCAGGATTAGGGGGCGTTGTTCGTAGGCGTCGGAAATGACTTGAAAGAGTAATGGGGGCCTTCACGGTCGATGGACAGGTTGGGCTTGACCCTGTTTCCCAGACAGGTGGTTGTTTGATCACGCTGCGTGCGCGAGCTGGCAGCGTTCGTATTCTAGCGGGCTGTGGTAGCCAATGCTCCCATGGCGACGGCGAGCGTTGCACCACCCGACGATCCAGGCATAGACGCCGCGGCGCCAGCAAAACCACACTTGAACCAAGCACGGCAATAACTGGGCGGATTCTCACGCCAACATGGCTGGAAACCATCCACCACACTGGCCGGAAAATCCCGCCATAACGACCCACCGCAACAAGACAACACACACGGACTTGCGTTACACAAAGTCCGCCACGGGGAACGGATCGTCCCCAGGCACCGTGGTCGCCGGATGCCAGCTACGGAGGATGATCCCCGCGATCCCCTCCTGACCACGCATCAGCTTCGCGGCCGCCTTCTGCGACACCACGACGCCCGCGACCTGCATGTCCGCGCGGATCCTCGGCGCCCCATACGTACCACCGGATGCGGCTAAAACGTAAGGATCTGGGCCGAAAGTTCCGCTGCCCGCTGCCCTCTAGCAGACGGGCCGGC
Source organism: Haematomicrobium sanguinis DSM 21259 (assembly GCF_000688395.1). Lineage (GTDB taxonomy): Bacteria > Actinomycetota > Actinomycetes > Actinomycetales > Micrococcaceae > Haematomicrobium > Haematomicrobium sanguinis. Next base: position 61,798 of record NZ_JIAG01000005.1, read on the forward strand.
CGCCCCCCGACTCCGGCGTATACGTATTCCTACTCTTCGTGCTCATCATAGACATCCTCCCCCGACAGACCCGCGAAAACACAGCCTCGCCTGATCAGTGTCTGGGAAATACGGACAACCTCAGAGGAGTGCTGCCAGCGGATTGTCTACACAGTAGTTTGAGACTGGGCTGCTTCCGAGACCAAGTAATGAAATAGGCTTTCTTCCATAGGGCTCGCCAAGTCAAGCTTCATGGTCACAACGTTGACCTCGCTTCCTTGCTTTCTCATGGTGGTTTGTTCAGGATTCCTCGACCGCGCCCTTCCGAGATAGTTGAACTCAACGCCCTCGGCGTCATCCTTCTTCGCAAAAAGATGAATCTTTACCGAATTGTTCGCGATGGGCTGTATTTCATCGCTCGCCAGCACTCTAGGTGTGCGCGTGTACCACTGCATTGTAGATGTGTCCAAAAGCTCATCCGGATACTTAGTGCTTTCGGAAACATCTTCGCCCTTGTGATACGTCACAAAAATAGGACACGTTTGCGAGACGAGGTCAACCTTGTATCCATAGATCGTGCTGTATTGGTTTGTTTGCCAATTGAGCATGCGACACACGTCTTTTCGCGAGTACCGATCGCCCAGCCTTAGCTCACCGCTCCAGCTTCCGCGATGTCGGGCCAGATGCAACCCAGTTTCAACAACATCGTCAACGTGATCTCGAAACAACTGAGATTCGCGATACAAATCCGACACTCGAGGATTGAGTTTGAGCTGGGGTCCCTCTCGAACCGCCCACGGACGATCGCCAAACTTTTTGCGCTCAGCGCTAGTAAAGAACTCGAGGGTTAGCAGTCTCTCAGCCGACGCCACTGTTGCTGCGTCATAATTACACCCAAATTTCTTGAACAATTCAATTATTTCTGCCGATCCGATCGATCCGTTATCAATTAAATAGCGAAGCAAGAGCAATTCATGCGGGCGCTTGCCATTCAATAGCTCCGAAGAAAGCATCGTCAGTAACCCCGACTCGATTGTCCCGGGCAAATCGTTCTCAGATTTGAATGCAACCGTAAGTGACCAATAGTTATCCTTAGCTGTGGCCATCACGACTGGATCTACCGTATCGAACCGGGCGAAGTCCAATAGTGTAGGCGGTCGGTTGAGACGGTTTCTTAGATCTGTGAATGCCGCCTTAAGATTCTTTAGGCTGTCAAGCTTAACGCTAGCCAAAGATTTCAACACGCGCTCGCGCGAAATCTGATCAAAGTTGACACTCGAAAGACCAGCGATGGCACCTGTGTCGTCAACTTTGATCAGTTTTTGACGGATAACGTCTCTACTGAGGGAGCTATCTCCCAATAATGCTATTGGGATCAGATAATTATTTGCGTAATTACCGATAAAATCTATCACCCTAAGATGATCCTTGCCACGCGCCCTTCGCAGACCACGGCCCAATTGTTGCGTGAAGATTATGCTCGATTGCGTTTGACGTAGCATGACAATCTGATTGATTGACGGAACATCGATGCCTTCATTAAAGATGTCAACTGTGAGAATATAGTCAAGCTCACCGCGTTCTAACTCCGCTACAACCGACTCGCGCACCTCAATCGAGTCACCGCCGTTAAGGTTTTTTGTTCGCAACTGATTGCCGTGAACGACCCTTTCATTAAGCAGGTGCGAAAGTTCCGCGGCTTCATCATTTCGGCTACAGAAGATCAGCCCCTTGACCTTCCCCGGTTGACCATACTTTTGAATAGCACTAATTATATGATCAATTCGGCCCCCGCTCGATAGGCGGGCCAGATCAGCGGTCTCCCCGACCGTTTCCCCGTGTGCGTCGACGTAGTCTGTCACGCCGAAGTAATGGAATGGCACCAACATCTCGGCTTCTAGTGCTGCTTGAAGCCGAATTTCGTAAGGAACGTTGTAGTCGAAAAGCTCGTAGATGTTGAACCCATCCGTGCGTTCAGGAGTGGCCGTCAAGCCCAACATAAACTTCGGCTCGAAGTGGTCCATCAGTCTGCGATACGACTCAGCGCCCGAACGGTGCACCTCATCGATAATTATGTAATCAAAAGTAGCCGGATCGATCCCTTCAAGCGTGCCGGTCTGCGTAAGTGTCTGCACAGTGGCAAATACGTACTTCTTGTCGATCTCTCGAGTCGCGCCGACAAATTTGCCGAAATGATCCAATGGCGCATTCAAAACGTCTTTGTAGGCCACGATCGCTTTATCTAATATCTGCTCTCGATGGACGACGAACAGAAGCTTCCCAAGATCTGCCTTCCGGACATCAAGTGCGGAGAGTATCGTTTTTCCCGTGCCGGTTGCCGAGATGACCACGGCCCGACGTTCTCCCTGATCGCGAACCTTTTGTATTTCCTCCAAAGCATCAGCTTGCATTTGGTTTGGAGCAATAAAATGTCTTTCCGACAGTTCATCTGTAATTGTCTCAAGTGGCGATACATCATCTAGTCCTGAGATGCCCGTGGAGAATGCACGCCGACTGCCCATGAGGCGGGCATTTGTTTGATAATGAAGACGGTATGCATCTATCCAGTTAGGAGTAAGGGAGTTGGATTTTTCAATTTGCTTCTGTATTGCACGCTTTATTTGAGTAACAATATCGCCACCTGGCAGTGCGGAGAACCTCAAGTTCCATTCCTGATTGCGCAGTAACGCCTTGGAAGTCAGATTGGAACTACCCACGATCGCGGTGGTGGACGCGGATTGATGGAATAGATAGCCCTTGGGATGGAACCCGCGGTTTGGATCTTCATGAACCCAAACCGTTACATTTTTTAATTCCAAAAGCTCCTGGAACATATCCGGAGAATTGAAGTCCAGATACGTGGAGGTAACGATAGTTCCTGTTCCCGAATAGTCCAGTAGAGCTTGCTTTAGAAGGGCAAGCGCGTCAGGAGTTATGAAGGCGACTGAGAAGATGAACGTGTTTGAGCGACGGAGTTCGTGGCGAATCGCCCAAAGCATCGTATTTTCATCTTCGTTAGAGATGAGAACTGGGTGGTAGACCTGTTCAGCGTGGGTTGAACCATCCAAGAACCCGAACTTTGTGTCCGCTTGGATGAGCTTTTCGAGTCCAGAAGTCATAAAGACGTGTCGATAAGTTTATCGACGGCTGGAATGTCTGCCGGCGCCCATTCAACCTGGAGCAACTCTGATGGGGTTAGCCACTTGATATCTTGATGCTCCGTAAGTTCTGGCTCTCCGGAGACCAAGGTACAGAAGTAAGTGGTTAGTACAACCGTTCCAAACTCATAGTCGTGTTCTGTGGTTTCAAGGCGCTCGCCAATCTCTGCTACACAGTTCAACTCTTCTTGAAGCTCCCGAGCTAGCGCCTCCTTAGACGACTCACCAGATTCAATCTTGCCGCCCGGAAATTCCCACAAGCCACCCAAAGAAGAGTTGCTACCACGTTGGGCCGCTAGAATTTTTCCGTCTCTCACTAACACGGCTCCAACCACGTCTATTCGTCGTGTCACCTTGGTTTCGAACGCTAAGGTATCGGCTGGAGGCATTTCTGAGTGTTCCATCAATATGCAGCATACCGGTCACCGCGGCAACAGTCCCCTTAGGACTTGAATCGAATTCCACGCTGTGATTAGGCCCGACATCGCGGAATGACGTCAGGCCTACATGTTTACTGTCCGAAGTAATTTCGTAGGTAGCTACGCAGGTCTGCATCCGCGACGAAAACATATGTGCCTAAAATCCCGCGAGTTAGTAGGACTGCGTAGATGTTCTGGACGTAACTCAGCAACTGCTCATCTGTGTAGTTGATGCCACGTTTTTTGTTGTTCTCCTTGCCCTTCGTGTCGAAGTAGGAAGCCCGGTCGAAACGCGTTGACTGGGTGGAGGTGTCGTACTTGAGATCATTGCCGATGATGACGCCAGCGTAGTTGAGGTCGTAGCCCTGTACAGTATGGATCGAACCTACTTCATATTCTGAACCTTTGGCGTTGATCCAGTCCTTATCGGTTGAGTTCCATCGAAGTTGCAGACCATCCAACTCAATGTCGAATGCTTGCTTGTCCTTCTTTGATTTCCAGGGCCAGGCGTAACCTGCGACGAGTCGAGCGAGTCCGTGTTCTTGGTTTCGCGCGAGAATCTCGCCTTGCATCGCGGAAAGGTTGTCGAAGAACCGTAGGTCGTACCCCGGGAAATGTTCAGGAGCTCTCGTCGGCTTGCCAGCCAGCACGTCCCGAACGTAGCCAACGTAGTCTTGTTCGGCTTTTACTCGCATTTGGGTACGTAGCGGGTAGATAGCACCGCTTTCCGTAGCTCCCGCAAGGATTGAAGAAGTAACCTCATCTGGAAGATCAGCCGGCCGAACACTTTGTCCCGTGTCCAGCATGAGGATCACGTGCCTGCTCTGTTGCGTAATCCAATCTAGCTGGGTGAGTTCAAGACGGTCCGCTTCAGAAGCTTCAGGGAAGAGTTTTCTCGAGATTTCGGAGAATTTCTGGTTCATGCCAGCTGAGGACTGATTCGCCACTTGGCCGAGACGATGGGCCTCGTCGACGATGAGGATGTCAAACCTTTCAGTGCGCTCGCCAACGTCAAACGGAGACAGAACCATCTCCTCTTTGAGTCCCGGCGTCCGCTTGAAAACCCGTTTGACGGACAGCCGGAGTGACTGCTGCGGGATGACAAAACCAATCTTCCGGTTTTCCAAAAGCTTTGGGTGACCTGGCGTAAAGAAGTCGGTGAATATGGAGTCACTGTCTAGAGGTTCCTGTTGGTCGTAATCCCTGATGTCCTCTAGGAGTTTGATGAGATAAATTGCAACGATCGTTTTGCCAGTGCCAGGGTTGCCTTGCACGATTGAAAGACTATTGGCCTCTAGCTCCAAGTTCCTGAATAGTCCCTCAAGGATGTCTTCAACTGCGGCTGCTTGATCCATGTTGAGCGCTTTAAACGGCGAGAGCTTGAAGAGATCACTGTTGATAATTTCTGGGATGGAGCGCGTGAAAAGGTCTTCATTGAGGCGGAGGTACTCGAATACCTCTTTGAAAGTCTGCCGGTAAGCCGCACGGTCGAAGTAGTCTGCGTCAACGATGCCTTCGTTCCGGTTGAGCACTTGGAATTTGCCGTCGCCGGCAAACATGCTTATTAAGTAGGACTCAAGATCCAGACAAGCGGATTTATTAAACTTATCGCCGAGAACTACACGGACCCACTCTAGGTCCTTCTTTTCGGCAGTTTCCAGATGCTGACGCATCCGGACCTCCGCGTTGAGTGACTCGCCCACGTAGACGCTTTCACCGTTGTTCATCACATAGACGACGGGCCAATTGCGGTGTTTCGCATTGGTGGCACCCCAAACGACGACTTCATCCTTTGTGAATGGAAACCTCTCTAACCTAAAGCCGGTCATATTTGACGCTCCGGCCCTTGGACTTTTCTATTGGGTATTTCTGGCGAGTGTGTTCCAGTTTCTCAAGGACCAGAGTTTCAGGATCGGATCCCAGCCGGTCTGCAAGGAGATAGCAATATGTCAGCACGTCGGCGAGCTCTTCCTTCGCACTGTCGAGATCACTCTCGTCCCACTGGAAGCACTCGAGCAGTTCACCAGCCTCGATACTGATGCTCTTCGCGAGATTCTCCGGACTGTGAAACTGCGACCAATCACGCTCTTCAGTGAAGGCTCGAAGAGTCGCCGTTGCTTGGCTGACTTGCATGATTTGAGGGTAGCAGTGCAAACGCATCTTTGGCGGTGGGCCCCTTCAGGTAGTAGTGAAAGGCACCCAACAAAGCTGGGCACTCATTAACCATCCCTATAGCATGACTAAACATCTTAGGCCTGAACGAAAGCCTGACGGGCCCACCGCACAACAAGATTCTAACTCGAGGTCGGCCGAATCCTAGTAACTAAGGTTTTTTGTCATCCTAGAGCATATTCGGCTTTTCTGGAGAAATCTCTTGACTTCACTCCCGCTTGGCGCCAGCATAGTCCTAACATAGCCGCAACCACCGACAAGGACCACCAAAATGCCAACCCAAGAAACCCTCACCCTCGATCTCCTGAACCAAGCCTCGCGCCCCGGCGGCCCGAGCGCTCTCACCGCCACCACTCACCTCGCCCCAGCCGGCGGCGAGCAGTCGCTCGTCGCACCCGCGAAATACACGGCGCGCGGCCAAGACGGCTCCGTGTATCTTTACGAGGACCGCTACCTCAACGGTGAGCTCAAGCGCACCGTCCTAATAGACGCCCGCACGTCCGTTGCCAATCGCATGGAAGACGCCCTCAACCTTGCCATCCATGACGGTCACGAACTCCTCGAGAAGCTCCCCCGGGTTGCCGTGGAATACCCCGGCGCCGACGGCCAAGAAGCCATCACCCTGACCGACACGGACCTACCGCACCGCCTATTCGATGCCCACCTACGCCTGGCCACCAAAGACGGCCAGCCCGTCACTGCAACCGAGCAGTACCGCAATGCCCGCAACGCCACCCCAGGCAACGCGAAAGCTCTGTTGGACCTCAGCCCCATCAGCATCCTTTTCGGCAGTTGGGACTCCACCCGCAAATCCAACCAAGTGCGTTTCCCCTCGGCCATTGTCGGCGAAATTATTGGCGTCATCGGCGACCGGCAAGACGAGGCAGCACCAACCAAGCGCTCCGGCGCGCGTATCGACCCCGTTGGCGCGAAAATCCAAGTCAAACCGGAAGCCGCCCGCGAAATCGCTGAGACTCAAAAGGCTGAAATCTCGGAAAAACAGTACAAAAAACTCACCGGCAAGCGCACCGACGACAAGAACGTTTCTGGCGCCGAACTCGGTCTCGGCGCAATCCCACCCAGCAGTGAAGCCCTCGACGGTATAGCCACCAGCGACATCATCCGCACCTACGTCCTCAGCTTCTCCACGCTCCGCCGCCTCCGCTTCGGCACCGGCCCCGACGGGGACGCCGCCATCCGCGCCCTCCTCGCCGCTCTCGCCATCAACGCCATGGTCCGCAATGACAGCGAACTGAACATCCGCGCCAACTGCCACCTTGTCGAAACCGAAGAACCACAAATCACCTTGGACCTCCGCCACGGCAACAGCGCAACCATCAAGCCACTCACCATCGAAGACGCCGACCAGCTCCTCCAGGACGCCTACAACCAGGCCAAGGACAAGGCAGACATCGAGTGGAACGGCCAGGTTTTCACCGTCCAGGGCAACCCAGCGATCACGGCCAACGCCAGCGACCAGGAAGATCAGGCCGAATAGCATGCCGTTCGCCATCTCTGCCGACTTCCGGCTCGGCTACTACCAGGGCCGCAACGCCGAAGGCGTCCCAGAACGCTACCCGACGCCGCTCCGCCTGCACGCCGCGCTGACCGCCGCTGCCTACGGGCAAACCGAAACCGAGGATCTCCCCGCCCCAGTAGCCCAGGCCCTCCGGTGGCTCGAGGAGAACCCGCCTGACGCCGTCGTGCTTCCGCAAAGCCAACCGAGCTGGGAGCGGAATCCGCGCAACGCCTACCGCGAGAAGAGCCTCATCAAGGCGGATAAACGCAGCACCAACCCGTCCAAGAAGAACCCCGAACTCGCGAGTCGCCTCAGCGCGCTCAACGGTCCAGTCCAATGGTGGTGGACCGCCGCACCCGACCCCGAAACGGCGGAAACCCTGGACGAACTCTGCTTTGAGACCCCCTACCTCGGCGAGGTCTCTTCGCCCGTTCGCCTCAACACCACTACTGAGGACACGCTTCCGGACCATGCCATGCCTCGCCTCGACGGGCTGCCCGTCGGTAAGGGTGACCGCCCCACCTTCGAGGTGCCGGTACCTGGCCGCCTCGAGGACCTCCAGGGGCACCACTCTGCGCTTCACCCGGCAAAGACCCCGACAGAAAAGTCCGACCAGCCAGGCAGCAACGAGAGCGAGAACCTTGCGGCATATACCCGCGAGCACATCGCGCGCGTCACCTATGACGCGCCAAGCCTGAACAAAATTGCAGTTCCCTGGGACGCCGGATACCTCCTTCCCGTGGTGTCAAAGAGGAACGACGGCGTGTCCCCCTGGCAACCGCGCGGGCGCGACTTTGTTGCCTGGTGCGTGGCAGTTCACCGTGCACTTGTGAAGAGGATTGGGTTCGGGGCACCGCCTCTCGTCACGGGAAAGTACTCGAGCGTGCGGCTCGGCGAGTCAACGGACCGGAGCCCGAGCGACCAGAACCAACCCCACCTATTACCTATGCCTGCCAATCGCCTCGCGATCCAAGTCATTCCTCCGGGGCTCCCACTGCAATCGGAGTGGGCCGAAGCGATGCCAAACGGAGGGTTCCTTCTCATGGTCCCGAGTGACGCCGCCGACAACGACCCAGAAAGCGTGGCCCAGGTGGCGGACGCGACGCAGCACGTAAAGGAGATTTACCAAAGGCACCTCGGTTCGGTGCGGCTAGGCGCACCAGTTGCCGTTGACCTTCGCGAGTTTTGGACGCCACCAGCACCCGGTTTCCAGCGCACCTGGGAACCGACGCCGGTCATGGTGGCAGAGTCACGCATCCGCCGACGCAAGGATGGCTCGCGCCCCTGGACCGCCACCGACGCGCTTGCCCTGGCCCTGGGGTACGTGTGGCGAGACAGGGCGGCCGAGTCGCTCCGCGGTGACATTAGTTATGACGCGCTTGCACAGGGCGTCCTCGACGGTGCGCTCGGTGAGAACGTTCGGGTTGAGAATGCTCGCCGCGTCCACCCTCATTCAATGGCGGACTATGTGCACAAGATTCACAAGGACAATCTTGCGACGGCCCTTACCGCTTCGTTCACCCTAGATGGCTTGCTGCCCAGCACCGCTGCCGCGGCGATCGGCCAGTCACGGCATCTTGGCGGGGGAATGTTGTACCCGGTCGATCGGCCGTCCTATCTCGCGGACGGCCTCTACAGTCGCGAGACTAGCAACGTTCACCAAGGCGGCGAGCGCGCATGATAAAAACCTCCGAACTCGCCGACCAATTCACGCAGTTCTACTCGGCGGTACATCCTGGACGCGAACCGTATCAATGGCAATTGCGCTTGCTCGACGCCGTGGCCAACTCGGGCCAATGGCCCGAACTCATCGAAGCACCGACGGGCGCCGGCAAGACGAGCGTGATCGACGTCCACATCTTCCTCAACGCCATTGCTGACTCTCTCCCACACCCGATCCCGCGACGCATCGCACTCGTAGTTGGGCGCCGCGCGCTCGTGGACAGTCAGTACGACTATTCCGTCCGCTTGCTGCACAAGCTGGACCCAAGCGCGCCCCGAGACAAAGAGCTACCCCGCCCTCAGATTCTCGACACCGTCTGGGAGGGGCTTGCTACCCGAGCAGGAAAGAATCCGGGGACGGCCCTTTCGCCAGGAGAACTTCTCCATCTGGACTATGTTCGCGGCGGCGGTTCCGACGTCTCGCGAGTGGGTCGATGGAGCATCGACCCACTCGCCACAACCCTCTACTTCATGACTCCGGACATGTTTGGGAGCCAACTGCTCTTCAACGGCTATGCCGTTGCCCGCACGGCACGCCCCATTGCCGCGGCGCTACTCGCCTTCGACACGGTCGCCGTCATCGATGAGGCGCACATGAACCAGCAGTTGGTGATCACAGCACGGCGAGTGCCCGAAATCGACGCCGACGCCGAAGAACGGTTACCGATCCTGCCACTTCAGGTTGTCACCAGCACCGCGACACCTACCAGACGCCAATCTGCCCTCGGCACCACCGGCTCGATTACGGTCCACGAGGGCGACTTCGCACAAGACACCGCGCTCGCCAACCGCATGAACGCCGCCAAATCGATCGGCCTGGAAGAGGTCGAGGGCAAACTCGAGGACAAGAAGGTCATCAAGCGCATCATCGATCTTGCGTTAGACCTTGAATCCGAGGGCACCACAGAGCGACCCGTGGGCATCATGGTCAACTCACCGAAAACAGCGGTAGCGATTTCCCGCGCACTCAAGAATGAACTTGGCGGCGACAGCGAAGCGACCGTCGCCACCATTATTGGCCGCATGCGTCCCTTTGACCGCAAACAGTATGTGCTTGGTGAGGACGGAAGCATCCGTATTGGCGGACCGGAGGGAACACCGGCTCGCTTTGTCGTGGCCACGCAAACCCTCGAAGTCGGAGTCGACATCGACCTCGAAGCTCTGATCACCGAACTCGCACCCGCCAACGCACTCATTCAACGAGCGGGCCGTGTCAACCGCATGGGGGCCCGCAACTCCGGACCCATTCACGTCCTGGTATCGCCGCTGAGCAAACGCGACGAACGCACCGGCGTGTACTTCACTCAGGATCTTGAACGCACCCGGGACTGGCTGGCAGATATCACCGTCGAAAGCCCGGATTTCAGCCCGTGGCGCATCACCCAAGAACTAGAAACACTCAAGCAGACCAAGGCGACTGACGCGCTCGGGGCGACCACGCGCCGTCGTGCATTTCAACGCCCGGAGTGGGCGGACGCCGAATTCTGGTCCATCACCTCCGAGCAAACCTTCGCGAGCAGTGCGGTCACCGGCGCGCCGGCAAACCTGGACCTCTGGCTGAGCGACGGGTTCGATTCCACCCCGGAAATCGCGGTGGCGATCCGTCGATTGCCGCGTCAAGAACACCTCGCAATTCAATATTTGCAGGCCGCGCCCATCGAGGCGGAGGAAGTCATGCCGGTTACTCTCGGCACGGCACGCACGGTGCTCAAAGAGTGGCTGAGTGCTAAGACGACAGATGGGCACCACCCGGTGCGTGCCTTCCGCATCGACGCCGACGGCAACACCGAAGTGCTCCGTCCAGGCAGCCTGAACGATCGCAGCGTGACACCACTGCGCCCGAGCGACACCGTAGTTGTGGACGTCTACGCGCCGCTCTTCGCGGACAAGGTAATGCTCTGGGGCGGGCGCGACTCGCTACCGGACGTTTCCTCAGGTTCACGCGGGACTTCCGCGGTTATCACCGCGGTCGCTTCACTTGCCGAACCGCGTGACAAAGACAGGAGTACGACGGCGGAGCTCGCCCCATTCGCGATTCCTACCAAGGAATGGCAAGAGTTGGCGCGGACTTTTGAGCCCGAAGCGACGGCGAGTTGGGCCGAGGATTACGACGGTTGGGACGCGCTCATGACCTGGGTTGATGGGTTACCAAACGGTGTAGGAGAGGTGTTGCAAGAGTTCGTACGGACCGCCGATGATGGGACGTCGGTTGACGTTTTCACGGACAATGATGAGTTGGTTCTCATCGTGCGCAAGCCTGATGCGGATGTGCTTGATGAGTCCGAACGCGAGGTGGTTACGCGACGTGGCCCCAAGGAGTATGTGCTCTTGGACGATCACCAAAGAGACGTCGCCGAGCGTGCCCGGTCGATTGCAGAGCGTCTGGGGTTGCCCGACTGGGTCCAGGACACGGTGTACCGCGCGGGGCTGTTGCATGACGAAGGCAAACGCGACGCGCGGTTCCAGTCAATGCTCGCGGTTGCTGACTGGAAAGCACGGAAGTCGCGCACCGAGCAAGGCGACGAGTGGAAAGATCTGGCCAAGAGCCGATTCCGCTCGCGCGCCCGAGAGCAACAATTCCGGAGTTTGAACGGGTTGAACGCGTGGCGTCACGAACAGCTCTCCGCTGCGGTAGCGTGGACCGTTCAAGCCGATGCTGCCCATGCTGACGCCGTGACCAGACTTGTGGGCACCTCGCACGGGTACGGTCGATGGTCCTTTGCCGATGGAGTCGCGCGGTTGATGCCACGGGCAGACTATTTGCCTGAAGCACCCCGGATCAATGGTGCCGAACGCGCTCAAGTGGGGGACGCCGCCGTCGTGCTCTTTGAGGAAGGCGAATGGGAGGCACTTATGGAGCGCACCAACCGGCAATTTGGGCTGTGGGGCATCGCGTTTTTGGAGGCGCTCCTGCGGCTGGCGGATCAGCAGATTTCGGCGGAGGGGCGGTAACGGTGATTATTCAGGGTGATTATCGCGATGCGTTGGTGCAGTTCACCGCACTTGGGCTCGCGGCGATTATCGAGAACGAATTGGGTGCGCGATCGCGTATTCAGTGGTTGGATCAGATGCGCGTGTCGGTCACGACTCTGGATGTCCTCAGTGATGAGGAGATGGCGGACGCGGTGCTGCGGCATGCGACGGCCCGAGCAGAGGATTCCTGGGTGACTGCTGTGGCGGCACTCGGCACTGCTGCGCGTTCACCGTTTAGTCCGCGGGTGGGCGCTCTCGCGGCCGAGGACTGGCAGCCGTGGCACGATGTCCGCGAGGCCGAGATTGACGATGTTTCGGCCGACGATGTGCTGGATTTGCGTTTCATTTCTGCGCTGGGCGAGCCGTCCTATTGGGCGGAGGATCCGGCAGTGTCGACTCAGATCAATTCCGGGGCAAGCCTGTGGGAAATGAAGACACGCAACCGTGGCGAGGAATTTGTGCAAAACCGGTTGGCATTGTTGGCACGTGCCGTGGCGGGTCGTTCGGCTTCTGAGGTTCTCGCTGGTCTTCTTGGAACGTCGATTCTTGACGAGGTCGGTAAGAACGCCGGGGATAGCCGCACGCCGACCGGGCTGCGGGCACCAAGCCGAACGGATAATGCGCGTGCGTGGTGTGCGATGTGGGGGATCTCGAATTTCCCGGTGCGGCCGGTGGTTTCGGGAGACGGGTTTCGGGCCTCAAAGGTTGCTGGAGCGTTCCGGGCCGGCAAATCTGCCTGGTTCTATCTTCCGGTTTTCCTCGGGCCCGATGATGGGCCTCCGGTGTCACTTGCCCGGTACCGGGCTGTTGCGCGAAGTGCCGCTCTTGCTGACCTGGCCTGGGATACTGTGCGAGTTGCAGGCGAGGCGGCTGGTGAGCAGCGCAAGGAATCTCAACGATTTACCGAAGCGGAACTGAAATCGGCCGAAACTTGGGCTCGGGCGCACGGCGTGGGAGGACTGATGTACTTCCGCCGGTTCGTCAGCGATAACCCGAATGCACCCGAGTTTTGGGCCGAACCGGGTCGGTTTGTCGGGGTGGGGGCGGTCTGACATGGCGTCTGATTCTGAGGTACCCATCAGGGAGCCGATCCCGATTAGTCTGGTTGCGCACTGGCAATTCTGTCCGCGGCGCGCCTGGCTAGAGGCCGCTGGGGAAAAGACCGATACCGCCCAAATGCAGATCGGAACCTCCCAACATAGAGGAACCGACGACCCAAAAACGGAACGTGCTGGCGAGTTCAAAGCTATAGATCTGGCGCACAAAGGATGGGGTGTCAGCGGTCGGTCAGACACGTTGGTCGAGGCTCCGGATGGATTAATTGTTCGCGAGTACAAAGCGACCCCGGTAAAGCGCCGCGCTGAGGTCACCGACGCAATGCGTGTTCAGCTTGCACTTCAGGCAGCCAGTTTGCGGGAAATGGGCCACGATGTCGCCGGAACAGAAGTCTTTTTCACAAGTCACCATCGGACGGTTCCTGTTGAGCTAGACGACGATGACTATCGGCAAGCCGAACTGGCAGTCGGTCAGACCCGCCAGGTTGTTGATTCTGCCGAGGCACCCGAGCCGCTGGAGGACAGCCCCAAGTGCACTCGGTGCTCTCACGCCACCGTGTGTCTTCCGGATGAGCGGAAGCTACAGTCGGTGGAACGGCGAATTGTGGTCTCCGATCCTGACAACCAGATTGTTTACCTCGGTACACCGGGGTCTCGTGCGTCAACCCGTCAAGGCCAGATGATCGTCACCAAGGGTGAAGAAACGTTGGCTAAAATTCCGATGGAAAAGATTCAGGGACTGCAGGTCCAGGGGAATATTGATCTTTCGAGCGGTCTCATTCGCGAGCTATTGTGGCGCAATATTTCGGTGGTCTGGGCCAGTGGAACCGGCCGGATGTATGGCTGGGCTCAGTCTTCATATGGACCTAATGGTCTGCAGCGGGCCAGGCAACATGTAGCCTCGCAGGAAGGTCGGCTCGGTCTGGCGCGTGAGTTTATTGCCTCCAAGATTTCTAACCAGGCCACCCAACTTCGCCGCGCGGGCGTCGAAAGCGATGTTGTTGTGCGTCTTCGGGAAGTCCAGAAGCTGGTTACCGGCGCCCAGCGATGGCAAGACATTATTGGTCTTGAGGGTGAGGCCGCGTCGTTGTACTTTTCCAATTGGCCGACGCTCTTGAAGCCGCGTGAGAGGGAACGCTGGGCGTGGAGTGGACGCTCGGGAAGGCCCGCGACAGACCCCATTAATGCGCTACTGAATTATGTCTATGGTGCGTTGACCTCAGACGCCGTGCGCGCCATCATTTCGTGCGGCTTGGATCCACATGCAGGGTTCCTTCACAGTAGCGGGCGGAATAAGCCCGCTCTCGCGCTTGATCTCATGGAAGAGTTCCGTGCGCCTGTAGGTGATTCTGTGGTGCAAACGGTAATCAACAATCGCGAAGTCGATCCAAACGATTTTGACGGAAGGCTTGGAACCTGGCGCATGAATGACAAGGCTCGGAAAGCGCTGATGTCCGGCTATGAGCGACGGATGCAAACTGAGTTTCGCCATCCCATTTTCGGTTATAGCGTCACCTGGCGACGAGCGTTAGAGATACAGGCGAGGCAGGTGCTCGGATTCTTGGACGGAACGCAGTCCGAGTACCGAGGAATTAGAGTTCGATGAGCGAATCGCCTCGCCGATATCTAATCGCATATGACATCAAGGACGACAAAAGGCGTTCAAAAGTGGCCACGTACCTGCAGTCATTTGGCGACAGAATTCAGTACAGTGTGTTCATCATTGATGTTCGGCCGTCACGTCTTGTGCGTGTCGACGACGAACTCAAAAACAGAATCAAGCTCTCCGAGGATCGAATTTTGATCTGTAATCTCGGTTTGGTTGGAAGCATCACACGTGATGTCTTCAGGTTCATTGGCAACTCCAAAGAGATTGAAGAGGGCCCGATAGTTCTCTGAATGTGCCCGCGAGAGGTTCGTCGAGCAGAAAAAGCCGCGGACCCCTCGCGCGCCTGTTTGGCGCGAATTTTCACGGCTCGAAGTGGATTCCCGGCCGCGCGGCGATTCGAACGCTTTCGAACACCGAAGGACCTCTCGCAACGAGCCCAAACACAAGCGCCAATACTGGGCTATATTGGAGACAGTGGCCGCCGACTATTCGGTGGCCCTTCATTGAGGTCCGCAGAACGTCCGGGACTCGATCACCCGCAACATGGTGGCCGCCGACTATTCGGTGGCCCTTCATTGAGGTGGCGTCAACCAGTCTGTAAGCCCCGTGGAAAATAACCGTGGCCGCCGACTATTCGGTGGCCCTTCATTGAGGTACCCAGACACAAGGCACCGCCAACGGTTCGGCTGATAAGTGGCCGCCGACTATTCGGTGGCCCTTCATTGAGGTCAGTCGAAAGACACCCCCGAAAACACAAGGAAAAACCGGGGTGGCCGCCGACTATTCGGTGGCCCTTCATTGAGGTTCGTTCACCAAAAACGGGCTACCGCAAACCGTCAAGTGGCCGCCGACTATTCGGTGGCCCTTCATTGAGGTTCGCACGCCGGGCGGGCGCATGTTCTTTACTGTGATCGGTGGCCGCCGACTATTCGGTGGCCCTTCATTGAGGTAGCACTAACGCTCTGGTCCAAAGAAATTCTTACCACGTGGCCGCCGACTATTCGGTGGCCCTTCATTGAGGTTCGGTGACGTTCCCGGGCGTCGTGGTCAACCAGCCTCGTGGCCGCCGACTATTCGGTGGCCCTTCATTGAGGTTCGTAAAACTCCGGTGCCTGTTCTTCCATCACTAAAGTGGCCGCCGACTATTCGGTGGCCCTTCATTGAGGTGCGTGTACGTTGCTCCGTGGCGTTGCTCATCCATAGTGGCCGCCGACTATTCGGTGGCCCTTCATTGAGGTGCCGTGGACATGAAAGCCCGGCTCGCCCAAGCATGGGAAGTGGCCGCCGACTATTCGGTGGCCCTTCATTGAGGTGTGTGGCAGAAGTTCGTCAGCGGTGTGGACGCGATCGTGGCCGCCGACTATTCGGTGGCCCTTCATTGAGGTGCGACCTCCACGAGCGTGGTGCAGTACGCCGCGCTGCCTAAGGTGGCCGCCGACTCTTCGGTGGCCATTCATTGAGGCCCGAAAACGCCGTGGTCAATGGCACCGTTCGCGAGTGGCCGCCTACTCTTCAGTGGCCTTTCATTGAGGCATTGGCTATTGAGCGTAGAATCGAACTACATGTAGATGTGGCTGCCAACTCTTCGGTGGCCTTTCATTGAGGCTGGAGACAAAGAACCCGCCGGGGTTAACTCCATCACCTAAACGTGACCGCCGACTCTTCGGTGGACTTTCATTGTGGCACGGCGTGCACTGTTGCCATTGAGTTTCGCGACCAGGTGAGGCCGCCGGCTCTTCGGCGGACTTGCATAGAGGCATCATGTTCCGCCACGGCGCCGTGTCGCGCCAGCCGTGTGGCAGCCAACTATTCGGTGGCCTTTCATTGATCCCCTAAATCACATGGGCACGCTACCCCTTCAATTTGAGGAGCATGACATGAAGGAACTTGACTTAGAAGGTCACTGGCCCGAGTTATTGGACAGTCTCGATGATAAAGCACGTCACGAAGTCCGCCAGATCTTGGCCGCGAACTGGCACGAGGGCTGGGTCCCCAACAGTGCGGATGTTGCCGAGATTGTCAAAACAATTCGCGGTGACCTTAGCGTCGACGAGCAACTTCACTCTGAGAGTGCCACTAACTCTAGTACGCTTTCAGACTAATGCCGGACGTCTTTGAAACTTGGGATTCGTATTTCATTCCGAGTACTTCCACGCTGAAGAACCTACCCGGAATCACTGACCACGATGAACTTCGCGATTGGGAGTTTAAGGCGTCGGCAGTCCGTCGTGTCGAGCTTTATCTCCACCCAGAACTTGTCGCTCGATCCTGGGATGGGGCGCATGTGCAAGCGATACACGCGCAACTTTTCCAAGACGTCTATGAATGGGCGCGGCAATCGTGCACCATGTATACGCCCAAAGGACACAGGACGCGAAGCTGACAGAGTCGACCCAGAAACCTGGATTAACGCCAGCCAGTATTCTCGCCCCGACCTGCACGGATACCACCCAAACATTGATTCGCTCTTGCCTGTTTTCTACGCCATTACGTCGAAACGTCAAGGCGCTTAGCCCAAAGCACCCCAACCCAAACGCAACCCTGCGCGCCCAAGGCGAGCATCGCCGTCGTGCATCAAATTGCCCACCGATATTGCCCCAACGCGCAAAGATAAGGAAGACTCACAACCATGCGCCCGCGGTTGAAAGAACTCTCCGAAATCGTCCTGCCGCTCTTGGAACCACTCCCCAACGAGCCACCCAAGAAGAACACAGCGGCGGAAGTCCAGCGCCGCATGACGGAGGCGCTGTCATGGTTGGAACGGGCCGCGGATGACCGCTGGAGCTTCAAGAAACTCGGCTTGGCCACCCCGGACGACAGCGAACTTCATATCACCTCAAGCCACGCGCTCGAGCGGGCGGCGCGCCTTTTCACCGAAACGCCCGATCCCACGGGCGCGATCGAGGACCTCTATAACGGCTTCGTTGAACTGAATGTTCGGTCCTACGAGCCGTTCGCCGATGACATAGACGGGCGCATGGTCGCTGATTGGTTCCTCGATTACCAGCTCGCCAGCACTCATGTGTTCCTCAAGTTGGACCCGGTCGCGTATGAGCGCGCTCTCGGCGCCGACGGGCTCAAGCGAATTCGAGAGCGCGTCGAGGAATTATGCGCACATCAGCATGCGCCGGAAGAGCCCGGCACGGGTCTCCGCCGCACCGTCGAGCGTTTGCTCGTGACCTGGCTCGACCAACGCCTGGCCGTCCTGGACGCCGACCACGCCACCATGTTTGACCTCGAATGGCAGGCGTACCGCGCCGCAAAACGGTGGTTGCGGCTCACGGAGTACCACCATCCCGAGGACGCCGAAGCCACGGCACGGCGCATCTTCCAACGCTGGCCCAACTCACACACGGGTTGCGATCTTTACCTTTTCGCCGAGATCGCGGACATTCGCCGCGAGTTCAAGCAGCGCCGGCAGCTCATGGCGGAAATTATTGCGGCAGATTTACCGTAGCCTTGGCGAGCGCCGCTGAGGTGCCGATCGGCGAGGAAGGAGGCGTCGCCGTCGTACCTTGCCCAGAAGAACGACGGCGATGCCTCCTTTTTGCCGGTTCTCACCGTGCAAACAGCGCGTCAACCGACGTCACGTAAGCATCCATGTCGAAGGAATCGATGAGCGCGCGCTGAAGGAGCATGCCTTGCGATAGCGATAGTACGAGCGGCGCGTTCTTCTTGGCCCAGGCCTTTGCCGCGCGCGGGCTCAGACCCAATTCCGACTCCGCCCAGGGCGCTAGAACGGTGGAGACCGACGTTCGGAACGCCGTAAACACTTCCGTGACGAGCTCTCGCACCTCGGGGTCATTTGCGGCTTCGCCCCACAAATGCACGACCAGTCGCGGATCAATACCGGCGCTGATGACACCTTCGCCAAGAATGCGCAGGACTCCGCCCGGGGTGACCAGACTTTGTGACGCGACGGCGTTGAGCTCGCCGATCCGCCCATCCATGACGCGCCGAGCCGCGGCGATGGCAAGCTCCTGCTTGCCCGAAAAGTAGACATAGATCGCGCCGGCGGACAGGCCAGACTCAGCCACGATGTCCGCCATCGTCGCCGAACGCATCCCACGCTTGAGGAAACACCGTAGCGCGGCATCGAGGATCTGGGTTCGGACTCTCTCTTTATGTTCTTCGGTCACTTTTGGCATCTGCACTTCTCCTATCACCACAGCGTATGCTACAACTATACCGAATGAACATTCGTTTTTATTTGTTGAGCAACAGGAGCCTCACATGCCTTCACATCGAGCAACCCCAGACTCGGCCGGCCTTCCGAGTGCCGAAGCGACGCAAAGCGACACCGCCGCGCACCATACTCCTCATGCGCCGCACACTCCGTGGCCCAAGTCCGCGGTCCTTGGCGTCATCTTGTCAATTGCGGTCTCGATTGTGGTCCTCGCATTCTCGTGGCCCGCCGTCACGGCCGAGCCGAAGGACCTTCCCGTCGCGATTAGCGGGCCCAGCCAGATGGTGGATCAGGTCAAGACGGGGATTGAGGGACAGTCCGAGGCGGCTCTCAAACTCCAGGAGGTTTCCGATCGCGAGGCCGCAATAAACCAGATCGAGCAACGCGAGGCATACGGCGCGATCATCTTGGGTGAGAAACCAGAAGTGTTGACCTCCTCCGCGGCGAGCACCGTGACCAATCAGATGCTGACCCAACTTCGCGGCACCCTCGAGCAAAACCTTCAACAGGCGGCCGCCGTGCAGGCTCAAGCCGCAGGCGTCCCCGCACCCACCGTGACCGTGGAGTTGACCGACGTGGTGCCACTTGTCGAGGATGATCCGCGCGGCGCCGCCTTCACCGCGGCTTCCTTTCCTTTGGTCATCGGCGGCCTGATCGGCGGCATCGGTATCACTTTCGCGGTTGCCGGCGCGTGGCGGCGCGTTGTTGCGTTGCTGGTGTACGCGAGTGTCGCAGGCGTCGCGATCGCAGGCATCATGCAAGGCTGGTTCCACGTCCTCGGCGGAAACTACTTTGCCATCGCCGGTACGTTCGCGTTGACGCTGCTTGCGATGGGAACGGTGATCGTCGGGTTTGCGTCCATCTTTGGCCGCGCGGGGATCTCGGTTGGCCCAGTCCTCTTCATGCTCATCGGTAACCCGATCTCCGCTGCGACCTTCCCGCGCGAGTTCTACCCCGCACCGTGGGGGGATATCGGCCAGTATCTCCCGCCGGGCGCTGGCGTGACCTTGCTGCGAGACGCGTCCTATTTCCCAGACGCGAATCTCGCCTGGCCGACCCTCACCCTCGTTGCCTGGGCAGTTGGCGGACTGATCCTGGTGGTCATTGGGCACTTCCGCGATCAAGGGCGTTTCGCGATTGAAGAGAACCCCGAGGACGCCGCCGCGACCCACGCCGTCACCAATGGGCCCAGCCGCTCCGCTCCCAACGCCGCCGTATAAATCCCCCACCACGTCTACCCGCGAGTTGCCACGTCCGACGCTTATGGCGCGCCCATTCGCGTTGGACGTGGCGACTCGCGGTCTGGGTGCGGGCGAATAGGATTGGTGAATCGCACTTTTGAGGGAGAACTGGACATGGCAGACGGCAACCGGCCCGCGCGCACAGTGGCCAAAGAGGTCAAGGCAGCGAAGTGGCTGTCCGAGCGCAGGCGCATTCTCGCCTCTGCAATAATCGCGCTAGTTCTCGGCTCGGTCGTGGTTCTTCCGCTGAGTTCGCTGCCGCCGGGGATCGCGGTGCTGGATGCCAGCGTGCTGGTGTTACTGGCGTACGTCACGTGCTACTTGGTGATCACCTGCGTTGCCTTTTCTCAGGCGTCGCCGGCGCAAATCCGCAAGTGGGCGACGCGCGATCACCGCGGCACCTTCTTGCAACGCTACGTGCTTGGGGCGGCGCCGGGGCCGGGCGTTTCGGTGTTTTTCTCGGTCACGGCCCTCGGGATCGCCATGATTTGGATGCCCGGGATTGGCGGGACGTCGCTACCGGAACACGTACGAGTCGCGATTGCGGCGGCGCTCATTGCGGTCGCGTGGGTATCAATTGTGGTGTCCTTCGCAGTGACCTTTCACGCCGACGACATCTTGGAGCGCGGCAAGGCACTGGACTTTCCGGAAACGCCAGACCCGAAGTGGAGCGACTACGTCTACTTCGCAATGGCCGTCATGACCACCTTCGGCACCACCGATGTCAGCGTCACCTCCCGGGAAATGCGGCTAACAGTGACGGTCAACGCGGTACTCGCGTTTGTGTTCAACACGGTGACGGTGGCAGCGGTGGTTTCTGCGCTGTTGGGTTGAGCGCGTCTCGGGCCGAATTAGCCCACATTGGAACACGCTGTTCAGCATTTCAGCCCCGCATAGTGCGCGCGGAACCGGCGGCCGGCCACGTTCGCCCTAGTCAGCGACCTATGGAGAGTTCGAGCGATCCGGGGCGGCGTCTAAGCGGGGCTGAAATGCCGACGAATGTGGGCTAGATTGACCCACGGTCCCCCGCACCATCAGATTTCCGGTTCCACAACTGGTGCACGCGCCCCTCGCCAGTGCCCACAAAAGCCTCAATGTCGAAGCGCTCCTGGATTCCGCCGAGCCCCTCCCACAGAGACGTCCCTCCGCCCAGCACTACCGGAACAGTCACCGTGTGCATCATGTCAACGAGATCCGCCGCGAGGAACTCCCGCACCGAACTCGGGCCGCCACCAAGGCGCACATCCAACCCGCCCGCGGCGTCCTTTGCCAACTGCAACGCTTCCTCCGGCGACGCATCCACAAAATAGAACACCGTCCCGTTCGCGAACTCAATCGGTTCGCGCGGATGGTTCGTCAGCACAAAGACCGGCGTCTTGAATGGCGGCTCATCGCCCCACCAGCCGCGCCAACCGTCGTCCGTCCACGGCCCCGACTGCGGCCCGAACTTCCGGCGCCCCATGATCTCGGCACCAATATTCTGCCCCCACAGCGTCGTGAGTGTGCGGTCCAAGGTGAGCGGCACATCGATATCGCCGACGCCGTGAATGAACCGCCCGTCGAACCCGGAAAACAGCGCGCTGGCCTCCCCGATCGGCTTCTCGAAAGTGACCTCGGTCCCCGCAGAGTAGCCGTCAATCGAGACGAACATATTGTGAATGCGAACCTTGGACATGACTCGTCTCCCACCGTCCGATATTCCTGCCTGCCACGACTCTAGGCGAGGCGCGGCGCCCATGGCGAGCATCGCCGTCGAACTTCACTGGCCTAACCTACCGCCATGACCCGCCCCTACTTAATCGATCCGCGCGTGACCCCGGAAATCACCCAGCGCTGCGAGAAAATGTAGACGATCAGTAGCGGCGCCATAGCCATCAGGTAGGACGCGAACGCCACCGGATAATCGGTGTTGTATTGCCCCTGGAACACGTACTGCGCCAGCGGAAGCGTCCGCGCACCAGGATCGGTCAGGATGACGAGCGGCATAATGAAGTCATTCCACGCCCACACGCAGGTGAGGATGCCGACGGTCGCGTTCATAGGCCCAAGGAGCGGAAACACCACCCGCCAAAACACGCGCCACGTTGACGCGCCGTCTACACGTGCGGCCTCCTCGAGTTCGATCGGGATCGACCGGATGAACGCCGTATAGATGAACACGTTCAGCGACAGACCATAGATCGTGTACAGGATGATCAGGCCGGCTTGATTATCTAGCCCGAGCAGCGCGGTCTGCTTCACCAGCGGAAGCATAATGATCGGAAACGGCACAAACAGCGCGGCGAGAAAATAAAAATACGCGGCCTTGAACGTGCGTCGGTGCAGGTTCCGGGCGAGCGCGTACGCAACAACCGAACTCGTCAGTAGCGTCAAAATCACCGCGCCGACCGTGATCAGCCCCGTGTTGACGAGCGCCTGCGGGAACGCGGTGCGCTGCCACGCGTCGGCGAAATTTTCCCAGCGGATCGGCCACGGGAGCTCAAACCCGTTGCCTTCGGCCAGCTGCGCGGGGGTTTTCAACGCTACCGCAACGGCAAGGTAGAGCGGCAGAATCACGGTCAGGCTGCACACCGCGATCAAGGCGGTGGCCCACCAGTTGATTTTTCGGGTGTCGGTATCGGCGGGCGCAATCGCCGGCCTCGTGGCAACGGTACTCATTTACATATCCGCCTCTCTGCGTTGCAGAACTCGGAATTGAAGTAGCGAAACGACGGTGATGACAATGAAAAACACCACCGCGTTTGCGGTTTGATAGGCGAACTCGCCACCGGAAAATCCGCCGCGGAAAATCAGCATCGTGACGGATTCGGTGGAAGTGCCAGGCCCTCCGTTGGTGAGCGCGATAATCGGGTCAAAGACCTGCAGAAAATTCTTCAAGCTCAGCACCACATTGATCGTGAAGAACGCGCTGATCAGGGGAAACGTGATGGAACGGAACTGCCGGGCGGGCTTGGCGCCGTCCAGGGACGCCGCCTCATACAGCTCGCCGGGGATGGTTTGCAGGCCCGCCAGGTAGATGATGATGGCAAAGGCGCAGGCCTGCCACACGGCCAGAATGACGACGGCGATCCACGCCAAATCGGGATTCGTCAAGATATTTTCTTGAATCACCGGGATAGACGAAAAAATCTTGGGTAGCGAGTTTGAAAAAATAAATTGAAAAACGTACCCGACCACCAGAATCGCCAGGATGTACGGGACAAAGTAGATGCCGCGGAAGAAGTTTCGTGCGCGGATCTTCGCGTTGAGCCCCAGCGCAATCGCGAGCGAGATGACGTTTGTCAGGATCGTCGCGGTGATTGCGAACAGGAAGGAGAAGCCGTATGCCGCCAGAACGCGGTCGTCGCGGAAGAGGTTAACGTAGTTTGCGATGCCGACCAGGTTCCACTCTCCGTAACCGGCATAGTTGGTGAAACTGAAGAAGACGCCGGCAAGCATCGGGACCGTGTGGAAAGCGGCGAAGGCGATGATCGCGGGCCAGATCATCCAGTAGTAGGCGGCGCCCGCGCGCTTTTGCTTTGGCTTCGCAGGTTGAATAGTGGCGGTGACGGCCATCTCAACCCTCCGTCACGGGGATCGTGCGGGCGGCGACCTTGCGCCACTCATTGTCCAAGGTGTTCATGGCTTGTTCTCCATTTCCGTCGAAGACGGCCTGCTGAATAATGCCGGTCAGCGGTATGGCCGGCGGGATCTGGTGGTCAATGAACCCGGTAATCTTGTTCGCCTCGAAATACGGTGCCACCGATTGCAACGCCGGATCGTCGCTGAGAGCGGCGCCTTGGACCGAGGGGAACACGGTCTGGGCCGCCGCAAACTGCTCAATAATGTCTCGACGGAACAGGAAGTTGATGAAGGTAAGGGCGGCCTCTTGCTTGGCACCGTTCTTCGGCATCGTGACGACCACGTCCACACCGGAAACTAGGACCCGATCCGCAGGGTCGCTTGGCACCGGATAGGGAAAAATCGCGGCGTCGATGTCCGGATTAATGTTTTTCACCGGGCTCAGCGCCCAGATGCCCTGCATCAGCATCGCCACGTTGCCGTTCGCGAAGAGCGCGCTGCCGTCATCGTAGGTTGCGCCGCGGAACCCGTCTTGGGCGTAACCGTAGAGTTGCGCTTGCTTCGCCATCGCATCCGGGAAGTCCTTCGAGAAGGACACCGGGGAGCTCGGACCAACGTTCTCCCCCTCCGCGCGCATTTTGTCGAAGAAGCCGTCTTGCGCCGCATACGCGCCAATCGCGTTCCAGGACGGCATGACGGTCCAACTATCCGCAAGCGTCCCGGCAAATGGGGTGACACCGGCAGCCTGGAGCTTCTCACAAATCTCGATCAGTTCGTCCCAGGTTTCCGGCGGCTGGAGACCTCGCTCGGCGAAGATCGCCCGGTTATAGATGATCCCGTTCGCGTTGTTCGTGTAGCCAAGCCCATTGACCTCCCCGTCCTTACTGCCCAGCGCCGCGAGAATGTTTTGGACATTGGGATCGAGCGTGCCGGTGACGGCATCTGCGGCAAAGTCGTGAAAGACCCCGGCCTTGGCCAGTTGCCCGTAGGAGCCGTTTCCGTTCAAGGTAATGACGTCCGGCGCGCGATCCTTCACCAGCAGAGTGCGAATCGCCGTTTCGGCGTCGGCAACTTGATTCTGAATGACCCGGATGTTCGGGTTCTCCTGGTGAAACTGATCGATCAGTTTCTGGAAATCTTCGAGCGCTTCCCCTTTGTACTGGAAGAAGTTGAGGGTGGTTTGGCCGTTGCTGTCCGTGGCGGCCGGATTGCTGCAACTCGCCAGTGACGTTGCGAGCGCGGCCGTGAGCGCGGACATACCGGTTGCGGCGAGGAAGGACCGCCGTGTCGGCTGTCTCATATGCGCCTCCTTGCGCTAGAAAGGGTGGCCTCGCCGCGAAGCTCGATCACGGTGGCCTGTTGCGGATTTTGCACCGGAGGACGAATCCCGGCGAGCGCCAATTGCCGCCCGGTGAGCACGGTGTCGCCGTGCGCCCATTCGAGCGGTGACTGCGCGGGGTTCTGCACGGGCCCTCCCGGAGTGGCGATAGTGACGGTGTAGGACCGCTCCGGGTCAAGTCCCGGGATACGGACGCGTCCAGTTGGTGAGGCAACCACGGTCCGCGGTTGCGTGATGGTAAAGAACGCTTGGTGTTTTTGATGGTCGACGACGCCGCGAACGTCTAGTCCCTGATCTATGCCAGCGGAGTCGGCGTGAATGATGGTGCCGGTGGCGACAAGTTTCCGGACGCGTTTGGCGAGGCGAACCCAGTCCGCGACACGCTGTTTTTCATCCTCGGTCACGGTTGTGAGATCCCATTCGATGCCGAAGTGCCCCAAGAGCGCCACCGCACCGGAGAGGTTGAGGTCTACCGTTCGCCCGGTGGAATGCACGTGCGGTGTGGTCAGGTGCATGCCCATCATCTCGGGTGGGACAACGACCCCTGTGTACTTCTGATTGTCCAAGCGCTCGATCGGATCGAGACTGTCACTGGTCCAGATCCGGTCGGTGCGATCGAGAATCCCGAGGTCGACCCGCGCTCCGCCACTCGCGCAGCTTTCGATTTCCAGTCCGGGGTGGGCGGCCTTGATTTCGTCGATGAGGCGGTAGACGGCAAGGACGTTTGCGTGTGTTTGGGCGTGGCCGCCCGCGCCGTTGCCGGCGTCAACAAGATCGCGGTTGTGGTCCCATTTGAGGTAACCGATGGGATATTCGTTGAGCAGCGCGTGGAGCCGTTCGGCGACGTACGCGTAAGCGTGAGGGTTGGACAGGTCGAGTACCTGTTGTTGGCGAGCCTCCGGTGGAAGTTCGCGCCGGCCGCGCAGGATCCAATCGGGATGCTCTCGGGCGAGGTCGCTATCGGGGTTGACCATTTCGGGTTCAACCCACAGCCCAAACTCCAAACCGAGTGCGGTGACGTGATTGGTGAGCGGATGGAGTCCGTCGGGCCACACCGTGTCGTCGACGTACCAGTCGCCGAGTCCCGCAGTGTCATCCCGGCGGCCGCGGAACCAACCGTCGTCAAGGACGAATCGTTCCACACCGACTTCGGCCGCGGTGTCAGCGAGCGCCGTGAGTGTAGTGAGGTCGTGGTCAAAGTAGACGGCTTCCCAGGTATTGAGCGTCACCGGCCGTGGTTTGCCCGGGTGCTGTGGGCGGGCGCGCCACTCCTCATGAAAGCGTGCCGAAAGTTCATTGAGACCGTTCCCCCAGGAGGCGATTGCCCAAGGGGACATGATTTCTTCCCCCGGCTGCAAAATAATCTCACCCGGTTGGTACAGTTCTGCAGCCCAGAGGAAGTTGTCTCCCGTGTTGGTGCGCTCCGCGGCCACGCGGTGGTTGCCGCTCCAGGCGAGGTGGACCGCGTGCACCTGCCCCGATTCGAAGCCGAACCCCGGTGTACCTGCGGCGAGGAAGAGTGTGCCGTCCGCGCCGGGGCGGCCGCGACGGCTTTCCCGCAGATGCGTGCCGAAAGTGAGTTCGTGACGTTGCGGAGTTCGCTCTTTGAGATGGCGCCCCGTGGTGTCCAGGATTTCGGTGGCGTCCCAGGGAAGAGGGAACGTAAGGTTCAGGGTCTGGAGGGTGAATGGCGTTTCCCCCACGTTGCGCACTGTTGCTCGCTGGTGGAGCAGACCATACTGTCCGAGCCTCATTTCGACCTGCAGTTCCAGATCGGCCTCGTGGTCTTGATAGTCAAGGTGAATCCTGTCTTCGGTATCCCCCGCCGCGACTTCGGTTCCAGTCAGGACGAAGTGGAGTGCAAAGTTTGCGCCAATGCGGTGGCCCTCGACCGTTGGCGTGCCCAGCCAACCGTTCGAGGGCGTGGAGACAATGCCCAAATAGGGGCTCTGATCGAGTCCACCGGAAACACGCTGCCGCTTGTTGGCCGCAATGAGCGAGTGGAGCTCCAGTTGACCAACGTTCCCGAGGTCCTGACCCCAATAGGCGATCGATGGGTTATCGGCTAGGTCAAGGACAACGCTTGTGCCTCCCCGCCGAAGGTGGATGAGGCCTTGGGTTGTGTGATCCTCGTTGATGCGTTCTGGCATGTATTAGTTTTAGCACGGAACTAATTAGGCGTCTAGAGTTAATTTTTTGAGCTCATTGCCGCAAACGATCCCGGTTCTTGGTTTTCTTGTGGAAGCAATCCCGGTTCTGGCACACTGGAAGTTGTCGCTTGCGCCCGCAAGCCGAGTAAAAGAACTTCTGACCCGGAGGGCGAGCATGGACAGCGAAACCGCGCTGGCTCAGTCCGTGTTGATCCACGGCCCCATTTCGCGAAGTGACCTCACCCGGCGGCTCGATCTATCTCCCGCGAGCCTGACCCGGCTGGCAAAGCCGCTGCTGGATCGGGGCCTTCTCGTGGAACTCGGTGAAGTGGCCGACGGCTCGGTCGGTCGACGCTCCCGCCCGCTGGATGTCGCCAAAAACGTCGGGTCCTTCATTGGAATCAAGCTCACCGGGGATCGGCTCTATGCGGTTCACACCAATGTTAGGGCGCAACCCCTAGGTTCACGATCGCATCCGATCAAGGACGCCAGTCCCGACGGCGTCGTAAAACTGATTGAGAAAACGATTGGCGAGTTGAAGGCAGAGGATCTGGTCGGTCTCGGCGTTTCGCTCGGGGGAACGGTCCGCGATGGCATCGTGGAGAACGCGCCGTTCTTAGGGTGGCAAAACGTCCCCTTCGCAGAGCTCCTGACATCCAATATTTCCGGTCCCGTCGCCATCGAGAACGATTTGATTGCCCTCGCCGAAGCCGAGCGCTGGTTTGGGATCGGTAAGGATTTGCCGGGGTTTGTTGTTGTGACAATTGGCGCTGGCGTCGGATACGCGCTTGTCGTTAACGGTGAAACAGTAGTGACCCCGGACGCAGGAACCGGAACCGGCGGCCATATTCCGCTCAGCAGTGACGGTTCGGTCTGCCCGGATGGACACCGCGGATGCTCCCGCGCGCTCCTGACCTCGCCGGCTATTTCGAACCAGGTTTCCGCCGCGCTGGGCCGACCTGTGAGCTACGAGGAAGCGCTCAAGCTGGCCGCCGATGGCGATCCGGCCGCGCGCACGATCATCGACGATGCTGCCGACGCGCTGGGAACATTTTTTGCACTGGCCGCGAACTTCACACTGCAGTCCTCCATCGTCCTCGCAGGCGAAGGCGTAGGCCTGTACCTACGAAATCGGGATCGGGTCTCGGCAAGAGTTGACCAACTACGCTCTACATCTGCCAAGCCCGTCACGGTCCAAGTCGACGAATCGGGCTTCGACGCTTGGGCCCGCGGCGCCGCCACTATCGCCATCCAGTCCGCATTGCACCAACTCCCCACTCAAAAATAGTGTTCTGCGATGCGGCGCGCCCGCGACAGTTGGGGGGGTCTCTTCGGATTGGCTGGCGATAAACCCCCAAGGGGCAATCTGGTGAGGATCATCGCCGTCGTGCATCTTTAGAGCTACACGGTGGCGGTAGTCGCTTGCGTTGCTAGGAGCGCGAGGCGGCCCGCGGACGGGGGCCCAAGTTCGGCGCGTAGATAAGGAGCGCGTGGCCCGGTTCGGCACCGATGGGTCCGGTGCGCCTCGGGCCAAGTTAGCCCACATTGGACGCTTTCGCTCGGCATTTCAGCCCCGCATACAGCGCGCGGCACCGGCGGATGCCACGTTTGGCCTAGTCAGCGGCCTGTGCGCAGCTCGAGCACCCGCGGAACCTCGTCTTATGCGGGGCTGAAATGCTGACCGATGTGGGCTAGATGTTGCGCGACCTGATGAGGTTGGTGACACAGTTGGGCCGCCAAAGGGGCGATGAGTTCACATCCGACGGGAACGTTCGCATACGTAGCCCACTAAGTATGATGATGTGTCCAAGTCAAAAGTCATCATTCTCAGCGTCGCACAACAAGGCCTCTCCAAAACAGAAGTCGCCACCAAATTCGGCGTCTCACGCAGATGGGTACAAAAACTCGTCGACCGCTACAACTGTGGCGGACTCGAGGTCCCCACCACAACCCACGCCAAACCACCCCTCAACTGCGCGAGCACATCATCTGAGGTTGACCCCAAAGCCATACCCCCGCAAACTCGCCACCACGCACTACCGCATACGCTTCGACAAAGTCACCAAAGACGGCAAACTCACCCTCGGACACGCCGGCAAACTCCACCAACTCGGCATCGGAGCACGATGGGCAAGAACCCCCGCCCTCATGCTCATCGACAACAACACCGTCACCGTTCTCCACCAAGACACAGGCGAAATACTCTCCACCAACACCATCAACGAACACACAAACTACTGGCGCAACAACGAAAGAGAGCCCGGCCGATGGCCAGGCTCTCAAACGTGAACTATGTCGCGACTCATACGTGAACGATGTCTCGACTCATCACATTGTGGGGCTCCTAAAGACTTACTGCAATCAAGACGAGACAGTCCGCCAACTCGGCGGCCTGGTGACAGAAGCCCGAGGTCAGATCAGAGGTGTCGCGCCGCGAGGCGCGCCGCTGCCTCCGCGACCGGCGCGTAAAGGGAAGCACCTGCCTATTGAAACGGAGCGAGCGATCGTGGCCGAGTACCAGGCAGGGCAGACGATGAAAGCGATTGCCGCGAAGCACGGCATTCATCGCGCCACGGTCAGCGAGGTACTCGATAGGACGGGCGCGGCGAAGCGCCCGAAGGGCATGAGTCCGAGCCAAGTCGACATGGCTGCTCGTCTCTACGAATCCGGCCTATCGCTCGCCAACGTCGGCGCGCAGCTCGGGTTCGATGCCACCACGATCCGCACGATGCTCTTGCGACATGGTGTAGTTACACGGGATAGTCACGGTCGAGAAAGATGACTTTCACGATGATGATTGCCGTCGCCACGGCGCCGCGGTATCGCCATACGTGTCCAGAACGATCTCGCACCAGGTACGCCCTGCGTTCACCGCGAGGCGTGCGTGTCTGGCGGTCAAATTGGATGCACGCGTACGCCCGTGCCCGCTTCCTTCGGCGTTGCGTAGCTCGGTGATCCCAATGGCGATACCCTTGACCCCGCCGAGCACCTTCTTGATCGCTGCTGAGCTGTCGATGGCGGCGCTCACACCGGACGCCGACAGGCCGAGTGCCTCCTGAGTTTGGCTGAGCAGGGCAGGGAGGTCAGCATCCTTAGCGACCGTCTTCCCCAGGTGCTCAAGCACTGTCTTCGCCGTGGCCTCGATCAACTCCTTCACCGCGCCGACCACGCCGGCAGGATCGGAGTCGAGCAGCAGCTCAATACGCCGGAAAGCGTCGCGGATACCCGAAGCGTCGCGCAGGCCGTCGAGCCCAGACAGCGAGGAAAGCGCGCCGCCGACCAGCGTGATCTTGCGGCTCGCGTCGACCGAGAAGCCGTCGACTTCGAGCACGCGAGTGAACGGAGTGATGTCGTCACCGCCAAACTCGATGAGGAAACTCTCGTAGACGCGGAGGACACGACGAATGTGTTCAAGGCTTGCCCAGTCAACGGATGCCTCGTACTCGGCCCAGAGCGTGACGCGCTGGCCGCCAAGTAATGTGGTTGTCCCCGGAGCGAAGCCTTCGGCTTGCCATATGCGATCGATCTCCCGGAGCACCATGCGCTGCGAGACGGCGTCGCGGAAGACTCCGCGCACTCTGCCGGTGATGAGGTCAGTCATGTATCACACCGCGAAGGGTTTCTTGCCAGTCCGTATTTAGGCGATCCATGACACCAACACTTTGAACAAGCCGTGCGAAGTTTCGCCAGAAGTGTGTGCGCATCTCCAACCGATCGACGCCTTCTCGTGCAGCGAGCCGACGCTCGACTTCGTCCACGCCGCCAGGCTGACGGGCACCTCGGGTGCGACGGTCTCCATACGGGTGATCTGTCTCGGACAGTATGCGGCTGCGTGGGATCATGCGAACGGTCTCTTCTGAGGACATCATCGCCGGCGGCAGAGAGAAGTAGCACCCGAGCCGGATGGCTTCCTCGGTCAGTTCAGCGCCACCCGTCCACCAGTGAAGGATCACGCCGTCGACTGGCGTCCGATGAAGTTCGCGCAAGACGCGCAGATGAGCACCTGCACTGTGAACGCTCACCAGCCGCGGGTGTTGCTGCAGCACCCGCAGCACCGAGCGGAAGGTGTCGAGCTGAAGTTCGATCGGCACACGGCTCGTTCCATCGAGTCCTACTTCTCCGACGAGTGCCGTGCTCTGGATCGCTTTCTCGAATGCTTCGACAGCGAACGCCTTGTTCGCTCGCACTAGGCCAGGATGCACGCCGACGCCCCACAGAGTTCGGATGTCACGCCGTTCCCGAACGAGCTCGAACTCATCGAGCGACCGAGTCATCGCAAACACGAATGCTCCGAGCTGGCGGAGATCGCGCTCAGAAATATTGGCGTCAACGTGTGCGTGCGTGTCGAGCGGCGGTGGAACTTTCAAAGCGAGAGGCTCCTCAACTCTTCTCGCCCACGACGACAAAGCTCATTCACCTCTGCCAGAGATACTCCAGACGGGAGCTGCAGCCGGGCGAGGTCAGACTCCCCGAAAGGCTCGCGCAGGAAATCCCGCATCGCTGGAATGACACTCTTGTCTGCCACCCAGGCGGTCTGCTTCGCTCCGCTCGGGACAAGGTAGGTGGTGGTGTCCGCTACGCCGGAAGCGGCGAATGACGCTCGCCGGAGCACGCAACCGAAGCAGACACCGCAAGCTACCTTCGGCGAAATTCCGTATGTCTTCGCTCCCGTGTGCGAACACGACGATGTCTCGCTGAGGAATGCGCTTGCCACTTCAACGCCGAAGGCGTCTCGCACTTGTGCGAACATCTCACCCTTGGTGATGTTCGCGTAGGGATTTACCAGATCGCTGTGCGCCCCGACGCTGTCGAGAAGCGAGATTAGATCACCGAGGAACTTCGGATGTGTCGTCTTGGTCGATAAGCTGCCACGACGACTTCTGGACAGCGGCGGGTTGATCGAGGCATACCCATTCTCAGGAATCCAGAGCGGAATCTTGTTCACGGATGCGACGGCCAGACCGAGAGCGATGAAGAGAAACGAGCGCGACCGGGACGAGTTTTCCCGACCGTATGAAGTGCCTGACGGCGACCGCCGTCCACGCGCGAGATGCACCTTGACGTGGTCCGCCTGCGTACCGGGGGCCAGCCGTTCGATCTCCTTGGCGATCCGCGTCTGCAGCGGCGACAGGGTGGGTGACGCCCAGTGGGAGACCAGAATTTGCTTCTCGTCTCGTGTGGCAAGCTCACGGGCAGAGAGCAATGCTCCTGCAGCCGAGTCCGCACCGCCGCTGAGGAGAACGACTCGCTTGGCGTCTATCCCGATCGTGCCAATCTGCTCCGGGTTACCTGTCCGCCTTTGGAAGGCGAAGTGCCAGATATCTCCCGTAAGAAACCCAAGGAGGCGCTCCAGGTCAATCCTGACATCGTTCCAGGGCGTCATTGCGAGCACGTCGACGGTGAGGGAGATGTCGCGCTGGTTCCATCTCGACAGACTCCCGGAGCGACTTGCCGAACGGTCGGCGGCCAGAACAGCGGCAGCGATGCGAACCAGATCGATGTTCCGATTGTTGACCGCTCCAAAGTCGCCAAGGAGCGGCCCGATGCTGGCCTTGAAGTAGTTAGTAGATGCCTTGCCGTGCCAATAGAAGGTCTTGTCGACGTCTGGCGTCGCCGGGTCGGGAACGGGTGCGACGGTGAGCTCGTACTCGAACATGGCTACTCGCCGCTCCTTCGATACGTCCGGCGCAGGAACCGCAACCCACGTTCGATCGCCGCGTCGATCGCCTCCTGAGATGCACCACGCTCCGAGAGGTTCGCCCGCGCCGCGAGATGCTGACTCGCCTCGTAGACGTCATCGACAAACTCCTCTCGGGTAACCGCATCCTGTGAGGTGAACTCGCCGGACTCCGAGAGAAAGATCTCTGCGATCATAAGCCCGATCGCATGCTCTGCCGTCGCCGCTGCGTCCGGCAACGTCGCGTTCTGCTCGGGGTCGAGCATCCAATCAAGAAGCCGTCCAGCAATGTCACGCTGTTCTTCATTCGGGATGTCGCTGCTCGTCTGCGCCTCGCAAACCACATCGAGGATGCTGCGAACCATCTCGGCACGTGTTGGCAACGCCGAGAGCTTGTCGAAGTCGAGGCCGGCCTTGGCGAGTGTCTCGCGATCACCCTCGCGGAACGCGCGCGCGAGGTTGGCAGCGCGACCAGCGGTTGCCGCATAGACGCGCGCATCGCGCCGTGGAGAACTCTGCTTGCGTCCGCCACCCAATGTGCCGCCGCCAGCTGTACCTCCGCCTCCGCCCCCGGATGAGCGACGCGGAAAGACCGGAATCTTGAGTGCCTGAGCGACGACCCTCTCGGGGATGGGCGTCTTGGCGGTGTCGGTTTGGCTTTGCGCCCACTGGTCAACACCATCTCGGAGCACGCGCGAGACTTTGCTCGTCGAGCCCTTGTACGACGAGCTCGTACCCATACTTAGATGCCCTCCTTGGCAGCTGCGACTGCTTCAACCAGTTCGGGCTTGCCACTCGCGTCGGCCATAGCGGTCAGCTGCTCCACGATCTCTTGTGGATCGTCAGCTTGGAGCTGAGCCAGACCACCGACCTTGAGGTCGGTCGGCTTGATTCGCTTGAGAGCCGCAACGACGGCCGACACAGCACCTGACTGCACTCGCGCAATACGCAACATGGCAACCACGCCCGCCGACTGCTTCTGCGGATCGTCGACGATGACACCGCCGATGTGATTGATCAGGAGATTTGCTTCCGCAGATTGCAAGCTCCGCAGCATATCTTCGGTAACACGTCGCGCCTCCGACGGCGACCGCGACAGAAGTTGCGTCGCGATATCCCGGATGGACTCGGGGAGTCCTTCCGATGCGAGGAACACGCTCTTGAAGCTCGCAGCAAACACCAGATAGGGCGCGATGTCCTTCTTGGCGAGCGGCGGCGAGAGACGCGCCCAACGGATCAGCGCCTCGCTGAAACGCGGTTTGGATTCCTCCGCCTTGGCGCTCCTCCTGCTTGACGTT
Organism: Haematomicrobium sanguinis DSM 21259; assembly: GCF_000688395.1. Classification (GTDB taxonomy): domain Bacteria; phylum Actinomycetota; class Actinomycetes; order Actinomycetales; family Micrococcaceae; genus Haematomicrobium; species Haematomicrobium sanguinis. The sequence continues at coordinate 95,856 of NZ_JIAG01000005.1, forward strand.
ACGGCATCGTCAGCGCCCTCGACTGTCTCGGCGCTCACCGACACGGACTCGTCCGCCGACGGTTGCGCCGCGTCATCGTCCTCTTCTGCTGAAGGCGTGCCAGCCTGCACCTCAAGTGCGGCCATGTTCTGCCGCAAGGTCTGCTCGCGCAACCACCCGGTGACCTCTTTGAACTCGGTCGGAAAGTACTGTTCCAGCACCATAAGCTTGGCAATCGTCGCAGCGTCAAGCATGATCCCGCGGCGGGCGGCAATGCTGAGGCGCACCGACAGATCGTTAAGGAACCGCTTGATGCGCCGCGGGTTGCCCTTGGTCTTCTCATGCACAATCGGGCGAATGCGGGCGGCATTATTGCGCTGTTCGACGAAGGCATCCTTCTGAAGCGATGCGACTGTTTCGAGCGCAACCGCTCCTCGGCGCGCCTCCGACACATCCGCGACAATCTGGGCGTACTCATCCGGCTCGACCAGGGAGCGAATCTGAAGAAGCACAAGATACGCCTCAGCGTCGAAGTCCGAGAGCGCCGGCACCGGGACGGATGTCTGCACGATCTTGTGCAAGTAGAGCTGCGCCGGCGTCTCCTCGCCTGCGCTTGCCTCGGGAGCAGTCGGATACCGAGTTGCGATGGCGTCCGCCACTCGCTCCTCGTCCGCAGCGATGACAAAGGACATCTTCGGCACCGACAAGAACAGACGGATGGTCTCCAAGGTCTCTACGACCGTGTCCGGCAGGCAGCGATCAAGATCATCGACGAGCACGACAACGTTGCGGATCTGCTTCAGATCTTCCGACTTGAGCAGGTCACGGAACTCGGTACGGAACTGCACCATGTCCGTTATCGGCTCCGGGTTTTCCTTGCCTTCTTCTTGCTTCGGTTTGACAAGCTCAAGCACACCGTCGAGAGACGGAAGCGTCACCGTAATTGCAGACTTCGCGGCGAGCTTGATGGCCTTCGTCCAGTCGATGCGCTTAAGGAGCCGCTGGACTATCGCCTTTGACTTTGCGCCCGTGCCCTCAGCCGGAAGCGCCGCTTCGAGTTCGGCCAGAATCTCGCCGATTAAGGACTCTTTGATCCCCAGCTGCGGGTCATACTTCCACGGGTCGGTCTCGATAACGATGCGGGAGGGCAGGTCTTCGCCTTCGACACGCAGTTGCTGCGCAATTAGGCGCAGCACCGAGGTCTTGCCACTACCCCAGCTGCCAGACAGCCCCAGCGCGATCGGGTCGAGACGCGGATCGAGCAAGGCATCAACCACCGTTGAAGCGACAGCGTCAAACGAAAGAAGATCGACGTCCGTTGGTTCGTCAAGGAACAGTGGGTACGACGCATCCACCGTTGTTGCTCCATCTGCTATGTACTCACTCACGAGTCACGACCTCCATCGCCGCTTCCTCCGACAAGCAGCCCGGCCTTGTCGGTCGTGTAGTTGTAGTCGACCGGCCCGATCGGTGCGGCGTCGAAGTGGTGTTCCGCGAAGCGGATGCGCATTGCCTCGTCCCAGTCGAGGTCGTCGAGGTTGCGCGTGTCCTTGGTTTCACGGATGAGGTAGAGCCGCTGAGTGCCGTTCTCGTCGTAGACGATGGCCCAGTCCGGCGAGTACTCACCGACCGGCGTGCGCACACGGAAGCGGCGCGGCAGCTTGATGAACAGCTTGACGTGCTCGCGATTGTTCTCCAGCTGCGCGGCGAAGGCGCGCTCGACGTGGCTGTCGTAGTCGACGTGGTCGTAAAGGTTCGCGCCGCCCTCGGGCGCAGCGATGACGCCGTTCTTCGGGTCGGGGTTGCCGGGCAGTGGCTGCGGCGGGTTCTTGGATTCGACTTCGAGGAAAACGACCTCGGCATCCCACCACTCGGTTTCATCGATGGGCTCGTAGCTGATACCGCGAACCATCTGCTCGATCGTTTCGATGCGGATGGCGTTCGCCACGATCCGCGCCCAGCGGTCAGGATCGTCGAGGACGTGCCGGGCGTAGTCGCGGTCGGGATAGTTCAGGATCTCGCGCACGATCCCGGCCAGGGTCGGTCGGGTGAGCTGGAGGGGGAACTTGCCGTACTGCAGCTGATCCTCGATGAGCTGCACGACGTCAGGCAGCCGCTGGCCCACGACGACGATGCGTTCGCCGCGCGACTCGGCCACCGCAGAATCTGCTGTGATGACGTGCCCCTCGTCGTCGTAGACGAGATCGGCGGACTGCACGACGTTGGCGCGGCGCTCGATGAACTCCAGGTCGGCCAGGTGCTCGGACGCCGCAACCACGATGCAGAGCGCTTCCGGCTCAACGGTGACACGGTAGCGCGCCTTGTAGCGGATGCGCTTCCACAGCTCGGCGAACTCGGGGCTCTCGAACAGGGCAGGGCGTCGGCGGACGATGACCTCGTTGTCGGCATTGTCGACCTCGGGGCCAGCCTCGCCGGAGCCACCACCAGAAGCGATGTACTCGGCATTCAGACCGTCGCGGAACTCCGTAAAAGACTCGTCCACGATGAGGGTCAGCCGGTTGATCGCCGGGTCCATGACACGGTGACCGTTCTGGTCAACCGGCAAACGCAGACCACGGCCGATCTGCTGGCGACGCTCCAACTCCGAGCGGGTGTGACGCAGGAAGCCGACCTGGAAGACGTTCGGGTTGTCCCAGCCCTCCTTGAGCGCAGAGTGAGAGAAGATGAACGCGCGCGGGTTGGCGCGATCGAGAATGAGTTCCTTGTTGGCGATGATCTCCTGGTACGCCCGCGCCTCCAGCTCGGCATCCGACGCCCGGCCAGACGTGTCCTTCAGGATTCCCGTCTTGGTCGACGGGAAGTACGCGACCCGCAGCTCAGCCGGGTTGGGCATCTCGCTCTCGAGATAGCCGGCGCGCAGCCACTCCTCGCGGAACAGTTCGTCGAACATCCCAGGCAGCATGGCTTCGTCACCGGCGTAGTCGGCCACGCGTTCCACGAAGAACAGTGACAGCACCTTGACGCCACGGTTCATCGAGTCGATCTGCCCCTGACGGGCCAGGTGCGTTCGAATCGTGTGGCGGATCTGGTCACGCCAGACAGCCTCAGCATCGACGCCGGTCTCAGTGCCCGCCTGCACGACGAGGCCGTTCTCGAAGATCACCCGGTCTGGCTTGCGCTCGATGCTGTCGACAACCAGGCCGCGGTACTGCGGCAGACTGCCGGACTCCTCGAACAGATCGGTGCCGTTCTGCAGCACCACCGGCACCCGCTTACCACCGGCCTTGTCGATAACGGCCTCAGCCATCAGGCGCTTGCGGACACTCCGAAGCTTGTCGAGACGGACGTAGGGCTTACCGTCCTCACCCGCGACGATGCCCTTGACCGACACCCGCTTGACCAGGCCCGCCTCGGACGCCTGCTTCGGGCCAAGCCGATGCACGAGGTTGAACGGCTCCTTATGCGTTGCGCTATAGCGCAGTGCCACCAGCGGGTTCAGGGTGGCAATCGCCTGTCGGCGCAGCGGCGTCGCCATGTTCTGCGGCTCATCGATCAGGACGACCGGGCGAGCCTTGGCGATCTGCTGCACGCCGCTGAGCGAGTCACCCCACAGCTGCGGCTGCTCCGCACTGGCGTAGAGCGTGTTCGTGTCCGGCTTGTCGAGCGCCTGCACGCTGGCGACCAGGAACTGCACCGTGCCCGACGGCTCGGTGAAGTCGTTCAGCGCCGAGTTCTCCCCGAGCACACCCCACTTGTACGGGACGCCGGGATACTTCAGTCGAAAGTGCTCTTCGGTCTGCTCGAACGTCTTCACCACACCCGCACGGATCGCGATCGAGTGCACCAGGATCACGAACTTCCGCAACCCATACAGCTCCGCCAGACGCAGCGCCGTCGAGATGTAGACATACGTCTTGCCCGTGCCGGTCTCCATCTCGACGGAGAAGTTCGGGAACTCGCGGTCGGTGCCCTCGAGATCTGTCTCCGCAAGCAGCTCCAGCTGCGTCTGCGGTTCGACAGCCTCGCGGGAGGTGATCGTCCTCAGGTTGTCGGTAAGAACGGAGTGTTCCAGCGTGAAGCCCGCGTGACCCTCCGCGCCAGGCGCCTGCCCAGCAAGCGCATCGCGCGGCGGCACCAGGGCACCCTCAAACAGGTCGACCACCGCAGAAACGGCGGCCGACTGGTGCGGCTGATCGTCAAAGCGAAACTTCACGAGGCACCCGCTCCAGAAGAATCAGCTTTGACTGCAACCGCGGCGCCAATGTCAGCGTCACCGAGTCCTCGACCTGGTCGCCACGAAGAATCAGGGTGTCGTCATCACTCAGGCCCAGCGCATCGGCCGTCGCCAGCGAGAACGCGTCGAGCGAGATCAGAAGACGACCCGACGTGCTCTTGCCGTCGGCGGGAGTGAACTCGTAGACCGTCACGCCGCCAACGTCGTGCGTCGTTACTCGCGCGTCGAGCTTCGTGCCGGTGGCCTTGAGCGCCACCTCCCATGCCACGTCGAGCGGCTTCGCACCATCAACCACCGGAGCACCGGCCGTGTGGTCGAGCACCTGCGTCAGGTAGCCCTGTCCGGTCATCTCTGGCATCGCGAACAGCGGCTTCTCGATGACGAGGTTCGTTGGACGCGTGCGGAAGATCCGGAAGCCCAGCTGCGGAGCATCGAGCGTCTCCTCCTGCAGCGAGGCAGCCGCACGGCGAAGGCGCTCAACCGTCACCTCGAAGATCGTCTCGTACCCGGCCTCGAGCGCGTTCTTACCCGACTCCTCAGACGCATCCGGCTTCTCCGGCACCTGCACCAAAATCCAGTGCCGCGTCTTGCCATCCTTCGGGTTCTGCTCCCACACCGCCTGGCCGGTCGAGCCTGAGCCCGCGAAGAAGTCCAGGATCAGGTCGCCGTCGTCGGTGATCGCGTGGAAGAGACGAGCGAGCACATCGGTGCTCTTCGGATCGTCGAAGACCTTGGCACCCATGAGCTTGTTGAGCGCGCCAGAGGCTGCGCGGCGGTCTCGGTAGAAGACAGATGCGGGCGCCCACTCCTCGTGCTCAGTCAGGTAACGCTTGACTTGAATACGCTTCTCTTTCGAGTCTGGGTATAGCAGGCGGCCTTCGGCATCAAGACGCTCCATCGCTGCAAGCTCATAGCGCCAACCGTTCTTCGGCACCGCATAGCCCTTCCACTCAAAGGTGAGATTGGGCCGAGGGTTCGGGCTGGCGATATCCCCGGGGAAGAACACGCCCCGTTGATCGATCGTGTTGTAATGTGCGTGAGCCTTCGAGGGATCTTCGTCCGCGAGCGACTTGTACCAGTCGCGGAGGCCTGCGGTCATGGCCTCATAGTCTTCGCCGAACTCCGCACGGAGTTCCTTTACCTTGGTGTAGATCGGCTCGAGACCCTCCTTGCGTTCCCGCCAGCGAATGTCGTTCGCTTTGAGGTACGAGCGGTCACGGGCATAGACAAGGACGTAGTCCTGACCGCCACCAGTCAGCTTCGCGTCACCCTTACGGGCGCCGCGCCAGGTCATCATGTCGACGAAGTTCTCTGCGCCGAACACGGCGTCGAGCAGGAGGCGCAGGTGGTGCACCTCGTTGTTGTCGATGGACACGAGGATCACGCCGTCGCGGCGCAGCAGGTGACGAGCCAGCGCAAGGCGTGGGAACATCATGGTCAGCCACGGGGCGTGCTTGCGGCCGCCGGTCTCGATCCGGCTGGTCGTGGCATTGCCCTGGTCGTCGACCTGGCCGGTCTCCTCAAGGTACTGACGCTCGGGCACTGCGAAGTCGTCGTTGTAGGTGAAGGTATCGCCCGTGTTGTAGGGCGGGTCGATGTAGATCAGCTTGACGGCGCGCGAGTAGCCGTTCTTCAGGAGCTTGAGCACCTGCAGGTTGTCGCCCTCGATCAGGACGTCGCTAGCATCCGACCAGTGCAGGGACGCATCCTCGTCGGGCACGAGCGTCGCCGTGGTCGGGACGCGCGCGTCCTGGCGCGCCCGCTCGATCCCGGGCCAACTGAAGGAGAAGGCAGGCTTCGACTCGCCATCGAGACCGAGCGCACCGAGCAGTGCATCCCGGTCAAGCTCCCCATCCAGGAAGGCGCTCGGGACAAGGTCGCGGAGCTGGGCGAGCAGATCAGCCTGGCCGTCAGCAGTCTCGTCCGGCACCGACGGGGTCATCGGGTGACCTCCTGGCGATGGACGTCACGGTTACGCCTAGTGCTGCTGGGGCCGTGCGACCACCTGGTGCTGAACGTTGTCATGCTGTGCTGGTTCTCCTCCGCGCTGAGGCGCGTCTTAAGTTGTGCTCATAGTGCCGTGTCCTACGGTACCGGCGGTCTCCGACACGCTAGGGTGCCGCGCCGCTCGGGCGGGTCGGGGTGTCGCAGGCGGGAGCCGGACGGCTCGACCGGGACGCTGCGATCTACCTTCTATTCTCTCATAATCCGCAATTTGCCGGAATAGGAATATCGCAAAGCGAGAGATAAATGCCTGACGAGAGGCGCTTTCAGTATTGCCTCAGCAAGTAATTCATGGTATATTCCGGAGCAGTAATGCGTCTGGCTTTCCATCACACCGCCTTCAAGCCCTTTTGCACCCTCGCTGTTCGAGGGGGTGACTTCGGAGCCTTCGCGTAATGCGTCTGGTGCCGGATCTCTCGCCAGTCGGCTGGTTCCTGTTCGGAGCGATGGTGCTCCTGATCTTCACCTATCTCTATTTCTGGTGGATGGTGATCAAGGCCAGCGCTCACAAGCATGTCTCTCGTGAGAAGGTCACCAACCGGACGCTCACCGCGTCCCTCGCTCACGCGAAGCGCAAGGGGAACACGCATCGCTTCCTGATCCAGATCACCACCAAGGGCGGTGCGCTCTCCGTCGTCCAGCGTGGCATCGACAACGTTCTCGCTGGCGTCGCCCGCTATCCGGTGCTGCAGAAGGTCGTTTGGGTGGAGATCATCACCGAGGATGCCGACGAGGTCGCCGCACTCCAGACCCGCTACCGCAACGCCGTCATCCCGGTGACGCCGTACCTGCTGCCCACGAGCTACCGCACACCGAAGGACACCCGTCTCAAGGCTCGCGCGCTGGAGTACATGGTCGAGCAGCACCGCGCCACCCCGACGGATTCCTACGTCGTCCACTATGACGAGGAGTCCGTCTTCACGCCCGACAACCTCGCGCGTCTCGTGCATCGGCTGAGTCGTCATCCGGTCGGGATATCGGAGGGCATGATCTCCTATGGTCTGGACTGGAACGAGACGACGCTGCTGAACAAGGCGATGGAGTCGAATCGTCCCTTCGGCTGCCACGAGTGCTACTCCGTGATGACCAGCCCGCCGCCGATGCATCTGCACGGCTCGAACCTCGTCGTTCGTCAGGATCTGGAGAACCAGATCGGCTGGGACATCGGCAACCTCGACGGCTCCGCTCTGATCGCGGAAGACCTCGTCTTCGGCCTCGCTGCCTATCTCAAGTTCGGGAAGGACGTGTTCGGGTGGCATCACACCGAGATGATCGAGCAGCCGCCGTTCACGTTGAAGGCCGCCTACAAGCAGCGTGAACGCTGGGTGTTCGGCGCGATGCAGGCCCTCGCGCACATCCGGCAGCAGTCCGACTGGATGCGCCTTTCGCGGAAGGATCGCTGGCACATCAACGTCGTCATCCGCCTGCGTGTGCTGACCTACGCGCTCGGCTTCCCGGTCTCGTTGCTCGCGCTGGGCTCCAACGTTGTCATCCTGCTCATCCTCGCCGCTGAAGCCATCCGGGAGGGAACCATCACGGTCGTCGCGCCCGAGCTGACCGTCTACGGCATCATCACCTCGATCGGGCTCGTCCTCTGGATAGCGGGCACGCAGCTCGGCCTGTTCTACAACCTCCGCTACACCGGAATGACCCGTCTGCAGAAGCTCCGCGACCACGTCCTCGTACTCGTCGTCACGCCGTTCGCCGGTGTCATTGACACTGCCGGCCCACTCGTGGCCGTCCTGAAATGGCTCGCGGGCATCCGTGAGGTGGCGTGGAAGCCGACCCCGAAGCTCGCCGTGGAGCCGAAACAGCAACCTAAGCGCGTCGCTGCCGCCGAAGTAGCAGCAGGAGAAAAAGCAGCATGAGCAGTTACCACCAGCAACGAGAAGCCCGCAGCCGGATCGTCTTCACCGTCCTGATCATCGCCGTCACTGTCGGCATTACCTATGGCCTCATCCGCCTCACCCTGCCAAGCCTCACCGGCCAGACCACGACCACGAAGAACGACTCCACCTCCCAGACCGCCGAAAAGCAGGAAGAGGAGAAGGATCTGCCTCGCGGCGACGCCAAGCGTGTTGCCGACCTCGACCGCCTCGCCGCAGCACTCAAGACCTACAAAGAACAGCACGGCGGGTATCCGATCAGCACCGGTACCTGCGCGGGCGGCAGCTTCGACAGCGACGCCGACCTCGGCTTCCTCGCCGACCTCGAACGCGAAGCCGTCATCGACGCCATCCCACGCGACCCGGCAGGCGTTGCCAAGATCACCAAAGCAGGGCAGGACAACGAGGCGACCAGCACTGAGGACTGCGACACCATGTACGGCGCGAAGCACTACCTCTACTACTCCAACGGCACCAAGTTCGCCCTCATCGCCAGCGTCGACGACGCCGACGCCATCCCCGACGACGCCGCAGGCGTCTACCTCGCAGAAGGCGACCGCGAATGGTTCGACGGCTCAGCCCTCATCGCTGACTGGCACTGGAGCCGCAACGTCTACATCGTCAGCAACCAGAAGCTCGCAGAAGTAACGAAGAAGTAGTCCGCGTCTGTAGAAGAGGCTGCACGGTCAGGGACGCTCGACGAATCAGGTCAGCTCACGCTTCGATTGCTTCAGCTGGAAACACCACGACGGAGCCGTCACGGCCCCGCTCGATCTCGATTACCACGTCAGCATGGCTCCCAACCGAGTCGAGACTGCTGCTGAGGCCCTTGAGCCTGTACGCGGCAGTGAGCAACTTGTCGACGTCGGATGGCGCATAGTGCACCTTCTTCAGCAGACCGCTCGGACGCTTGAGCTCGAGCGAGGAGAGACGTAGCAACACGCCATTGATGCTCGATTCGAGATCATTCAGTCGCTGCTCGTCGCTGCGCAGCTCGCTCAGGAACGACTTGAACGGGTTGCCGGTACCGTCGAGCTGCGCGTGCTCGACCGCCTGCAGCACCAGGACACGACGCTTCAGGGCGATGGCCAGCCTCGCGGTCTCCAGGTGCGCGCTGAAGGCACCGTTCTCATCCGTGATACCGGGGAAGGCTTCCGTCAGAGCAGTCAGCTCCACGGGCCCTTCCGGGAGTTCAGTGAGTGCGTCCTGCCATTTCTTGAGCCTGGTACGGACAGCGGCAATTGCGGTACTGATCTCGTGTGACGCGGAGTCCAGCCCGAGCGACTGCCCGATCTTGCCCTGATCGAGCAGCACTGAGGTGGCCTTGTCGATCGCATCCCGGCAGCCGTCGAGCCGGTTGCGTTCCTGCTCCAGCTTGTCGTCGTGCAGTTGCTCGAGCAGGTCGGTGATCCGCTCGATAGCTTTCTGGCGCTGGTGGTCGGCGTAGGCACTCGCACCGACGGCGACAGCCATCAGAACGAGCGGCGCTGCGACGGTCAACGCTCCGGCTCCCGCGAGGCCGACGCCCGCAGTTGCCGCAGCGCCGGTGGTCGCGCCCGCGCCAGACACAGGGACGAATGTCGCCTTGGAGACAATCCCCGTCGAGTCGCGGAGCGCGCTGTAAACACCGCCCGAGACGGCCTTGGATGCCATCGGCTTCACGAGACCCTTGCTCACCTGCGAGGCGACCTTCGCCGGCACCACCATGCGGTAGAGCACTTCTCCCGAAGCAGCCACGTCAACCTTGGCTGGGGCCGATCGTGCCGTCTGCGTGACGAGCTGCGAGAGCTGCTGGGCAAGCGGACTGCTCGCATGCAGCGCGATTCCGCCAGCCGAATCACGGCGCCGCTCGATCGGGTGCATCTCCAGCGTCGCGATGGGTGCCTGCGCGAAGGTTGCGAGCGCGGTGCGCAGGTCGGCGAGCCGCTCGGGAGTCATCTCCGCATCACCCACGAGACCTGGAACCGTCACTGCCTCGGTGGAGAGTGTCCACACGGGCACGAGCGCGTTATCGTCAGCCATATCTCGCTCCTGCCGCCACGAGTCCCGCACCTCGGGCGGCGCGCATCTCTCTCGGTAGCAATTCTACTTCGCGGAACCGACACGCCCCTGATGCTCACCGAAGATGGGCGACGGCGTCACGCGCCGGAGAAACGAGAACTAAGAAGAATGGCGGCACCCGCCGAGCGAGAGCGCATCGCTCTCAAACTCGGTCGGATGCCGCCAAGGGCACGACAGGTCAATCAGTCGATCGGGGGTAGGGCATCCATGAGGATCTGCATGCGCCGGGGAAGCTCCACGGCGGATATGACTCTCACGTTGACCGCGTCAGTCCACCGCTCGCGGAACACCACTGCCCATGCGGCGGCTGAGAAGTAGTCCTCGTGTCGCATCACACTGAGGCACCAGCACGGGTCGCCATGTTTGAGTGGCAGCAGGATGCTGGACAGCTTGCCGTCCGACCCGCTGGGCGCTGAGGTACCGCCCATCTGAATGGCCACCGCATATTCGCTGGTACCCGTGAGCAGATCGAAGATCTCCTCCGGCACGTCGGTGCTCTCACCGTTCTCATCGAGTGCGCCGACGATCACGGCGTTGCCGACGAGCATCGCCTGATGCGCGCCGGGGACATGGAACCACCACAGGAACGAGGCCCTGGAATTGAACGGCAGGCGCCGCAGCAACCCCTCCTCGTTGACGTAGATGGTGATGCCGAGGCTGGGTACGTCGACCGCCTCGATCCAGCCGTCCACGGCTGTCTGGTAGTCGTCGAGCGTCGCGAACTCGCGTTGTTCGAGCGGCTCACTCTCATCGACCGGGACATAGATTCCCTTGACCATGATTCGCCTCCTTCGTGCGAGCGACCGGGAACCGAGATGGTTCCTGCTGCGGCCGCATGACACGGACGAGCCCGACATCGTGACGAGTGCAGAGTGATGCGGCGGCGGCCAGCCCGGAGGAGAGCGGGGAAGCTCTCGACTCCGGGCGGCCACCGCTGCATTGTGGGGTGATCAGGCGCCGGAGGAAGCCGATGCCTGCTTGGTGGTGCGAGCCGATACCTTGGTGTCCTTGCCTCCAAGGACGGCGTTGATCGCGTTGCGCTTCGTCTCGGCGTCGCGCTCGATCTCGGCTCGCACTTGCTCAGCCCGCTTGAGCACCGCAGGGTCGGACTTGGACTGCTCGACCCAGTGCTCCAGCGCGATCCGAGTCTCCTCGGTCACGCTGCGCTCGTTGAGCAGGGCAAGGACTTCGAGCTGGGCTCGAGTATCCTCACTGGTGCGCACCGACAGCACCTTGTAGGCGGCGCTGCCGTATGCCGACGTAGCGGGTGTCTGCTCGCTCATGGCGAGACCTCCTTCATGCGTGCGGCCCGCGATCCTGGATGGATCACGTTCAAGCCGCATGGCAGGAACGAGGTGATCGCTGATTATGACGGGAATCTATATCGAGTCAATGGTCCGTTCGGGACGTTGTAAAAACTACGGCACGATCACAAACGCTCCTCCGCATGCGGAAGCAGTGGTCTGGCGTTCGAGAACAGCACCATCTTCAGCCCGGCGTTCTTACTGCCGTTGTCGGTGAAGATCCTGACGAGCTTGTCCATCACCGGCCAGTAGATTCCCTGGCCGTAGTCGTAGAGCGATGGCTTCTGCGCCTTGATGCGGAACCGCACCAAGCATTCGCCCCCAGGCGCGTATGAGCCGAGCGAGTAGTAGCCGAAGCGGTCAGAGTCGGGCGTGAAGGTCTTCCATGCGCCGCCGGTCTTGCTGTTGCAGATCTCGATGGTGTTGCCGTAGTAGTGGAATGCCTTCGGCAGGCGGAGGAGTTCGAGCCGGACGTTGTCTTGCTGCACGCTGCCCGTGTTCTTGTAGCGCACGCGTAGCTCGATCACATCGCCGGGTTCCAACTCCATCCGCTCCCGGTAGGGCTCCTGCACATCCTCACCTGGCATATATGGGCGCGCTTCCAGGGCCAATGTGAAGTCCGGTTTGTCGAGGACGAAGTCGAACGTCACAAAGGTAAGCGAGTCCTGCTCGGGTGGCAGCAGTCCGTCGGTTTTGCCGTCGATCCCAATGGACGCGCCTTCAGCCTTGAAGAGTGCGTGGGCGTCCAGCGGCGCCTGGCGCTGCGCACCTCTGCTCGACCATAGCGTGGCCGAATTCGGGACGATGCGCAGTGCCACGCTCGGATCGGGTGAGGGCAGGGCGATAACGCTCGAGTCCCAGATGAGTGTGTGTTCGGTGTTGTCCGCGCGTATCTCGGCCGTCAGGCGCGCCGATCCGGTGAAGCGGCCCTCGCCCTTGACGCGCACACGCACGTTTGTCGCGATGGCATCGGTGTACGTCGGGTCGGCGTCGTTGCTGACCCAGATCATGCCTCGGTAGATCCGGCCTGGTTCAACGACGACGTGCGGGGTCGGGATCGTCAGCAGATCACCAGCCTCGCTCACCTCCCGATGCGGAAGAAGTTCGTGCTGTCGCCAAGCTGCGGGTGATCGTCGCGCGAGTTCAGCACCGGATGGTCTGGTCGAAGAGCGTCCAGCCAGGTGTTGCGCGGCGGCCCCCAGCCTCCTGCGGCGGCAGGCATGAAGCGGCCCTCGGAGCCGTCCGCGCGTTCATGCTCGTACTGTTTCCAGAGCTTGCGCATCGCGGACTTCGAATCGAGCAGGGCGACGAGTTCGTTGCGGAGCGTATTCACGACCAGGGTGCGGTACTTGCCGCCTCTGCGGAACGTATTGCGTGAGGTCGCGAAGCCCGCAGCGATCCCCGCCAGTGCTCCACGGGCGCTCTTCGAACGAACAAGGAACTCCTCAGGCGACTCCCCGCTATCGGGAGTGGTGCCTGCGCTCCTCAGGAAGATCTTCCAGGTGCGCCCCTTGAGTGCTTCTTCCAGCGCCGTGTCGTCGTAGTCGCCTAAGACAAGCAGGTGGCGGGCAGCGATGAGCGCCTCGACGTGTTCCGGCCTCTTCGGCGCCGTCCGCACGAGGTGGGCGATGAGGAACCAGGCGAAGCCGGGATCGTTGAGCACGCCACCACCTGAGGCCTCTCGAGCGCGCGCAGCAGCGAGCCGGTTGAGGGTCTCCATCCCGCTGGTGTCGCGGGGCAACTCCTCGGCGTCGAAGAGCAGGGCTTCCAGCTCATCACGAAGCGCTGCACTATCAGGGGCGGAGACCATACGCTAATTATCAGGCATTGACAAATGGTTGCGATTACTTTATAATACGCTCCGGGTTGGCCCCCAATTGAAGGGAGGCCACCTATGGCCCATCACTATTCCATCCATTATGTCCCGACGGTGCGCGGCGCCGTCATCGGATTCGACCACTTCACGCGCGACACCGAATACGTCGCCGTGGCGCTCGAATCCCTCGACGTTCTGGACGGCCGGGCTCCGAGCTGCACGCTCGACCTGGTCTATCTGTGGCTGGTCGCTTCCACGACCTCCGACTATGACCGCGAGGAGTTCCTCAACCAGGGGAAAGCCTCGCAAGCGATGCCGTTCTACCTGTACTGCGAGACCTACGAAATGTTCCTGCAGGCAGCGCTCGTCATCAGCGACGCATGGTCGAACGGCGTGTTCAACCGTTCGCTCCTCGCCTCAGAGTTCCCGGGAATCGTGACAGCGTTCCCCGCAGCTCCGGCACCTGAGGAGCCCACGCTCTTCGGCATGCCATTCGCGAAGGTCTTCGACACGTTCGACACCCGCGCAGGCAACGTCGACTACGACCACCCGGTGCTCCAGCGTGAGATCTTCGAGCGCTACCACGCCGAAGGGATTGCCCGCAAGCGCCCGTGGCACGACGCCTACACGCGCGAAACGACGTAGCCAGCGACTCCGGTCGCAACCACCAGATACACAACTGGGCCACCCGCCCGCACTCAACCGAGTGCGGGCTTTTCCATGCCCTGAACAGCCCATTCACGCTCCGTACAGCCCTGTACAAGACCTCGAATGCTGTACCGCCTGTACCGGGTTCCACTTGATCTCGTCACCGCCGGACCCGCACTCGGGTTCCGGCTCTTCCTCTCTCGAAAGGAGACGAGATGGATCATCGCAACCCGCCGCCACTCGGCTTCAGCGCACGCACCGACGCCTCCATTGCAGCCCAACTCCTGCGCTCTGTCGCCGTCGACCTGGCCGTCCGCGTGGATCAGCGCCTGCCCGGCACCGCGGAGACGGTTCGCCGCCGTGTCGTCGTCTGCGGCGACGGCGATCACATCGTCGGTTTGCTCGGCAGCTACGCATCCTCGGCCTGGCATCTTGCGGGCGAGTCCTTCGACAAGCTCACCATCGCGCTGCGCCACTCAGCCCATCAAGACCTCGACCCGGTGCTCTACGCGCTTGGCATCGTCTCGACACTCACGCACGAGCTGGCGCACGCCATCACCCACCTCTACGGCATCGCGGGAACGACCGGCCCGGGCCGTATCCGGCACACCGAGGACTTCGCGGCTGTCGCCATCCGGCTTGGGCTCCGTGTCGTGCGTCGCCCGGAGCATCCCGCCGTCGTCTTCACCCCGGGTCTGTCCGAGCAGGGCAGGACGGACTACGCCGACCTCATCCAACGCGTCGCCCAAGCCCAGCTGCACCGAACCACCGGCACCGGCTACGCCGGCCCGGCTCGCTTCCACGACCTGATCGACGCCGCTCTCGCAGCTGACCCGTCGCTCGGGAAGACCAATTCCTCCACGCCGGCGAGCACGGCGTCTCCGTCTTCTCTCTTCTCCCGCTAACGAAAGGAATCCCACCATGTCCGCACTCATCCCCTCCCAGAACCACACCCCAGCCGGTGGCCTGTTCAGCATCTCGCCTGGTGCGGCCGCTGAGCGTCGCCAGAGCAACGCGCTGGCCCGGCAGACCCGTCAGGAGATCGAGCAGATCACCTCCCGGGTCGAGGTCGAAGCCACCGCCGAAAGCGCCCGCGCCTTCCTCGTCTCCCACGCGCTCACGAACGTCGCCACCCTCGTCACCCAGGCCGAAGCCCACATGAAGGTCGCCCCGGCAGGCGGGCAGTTCTACGAGCAGCTCATCGCCTCCTACGCCATCTCGGCCGGACAACGCATCGCGAGGCTCTGACATGAACGCCGACACCCTGTGGCACGGCATCAGCATGGGCTTCACCCTCGTCGGACTCACACTCCTCACGCTCGCACTCGTCCTGATCGCCCAGCTGCTTATCGAGGCCGCCACGGCGTGGTTCGCGCGTCGACGTCAGGCACGCATCGCGGCGATCGAGGCCGAACTCGACCAGAAGCAGGAACAGCTGCGCCGCACCATCCTGAACCTCGCCGCGCAGCTCGCCGCCGAACGCGACATGGTCTCCCGGGAGATGGCGTGCCAGGCGTCCCTCACATCCCGGAAGACCCCGCCGACGACCTGACCGCCAGGCAACGGGAGGGCGGCGCCTTCTCGTCCTCCCGTTGCCGATTCCACAACAACGGAAAACGCTGCCACTCGCGCCGCTATTCGACCTCTGTAACCCGTGATCCATTCGGTGATCCGTTCGGGACGCCGTGAAATGCACAACACCCCGAACGGACCATTGACGAATTCATCCCGACCCTCCATAAACGTCCATCCGCCGCTCGTGAAGCCTGAACCGCTTCAGCAAATTCGGGCGGAGAAAGGAGCCAATTTCATGTCCATCACAACAACCAACGAGGCCGGTGACCACGTCCGCGATAAGGAGCAGGCCGAGCGGCTCAGGCGCTTCGGCACCACGAAGAGGATCAAGGTCTGGTACGCCGACCCGCCGTGGGATATCGCGCAGACGGGGAAACGTGGGGCGATCCAGCATTACGACCTCATGACTCTGGAGCGCATCAAGGCGATGGGGCCGCTGATCCGAGAGCTGTCCGACGACAATGCGACGCTGCTCATGTGGGTCACCAACGCCGCCCTCCCGGAAGGCATCGAGGTGCTCAGGAGCTGGGGCTTCACCTACAAGTCGCACGCTGCCTGGGACAAGTACTACATGGGCCTGGGTTCCTACTTCCGTTCCAGCCACGAGACGCTGCTGCACGGCGTCCGGGGTAAGGCGCCGTTCAAGTTCCACGGTCAGCGCTCGACGCTGCTGTTCCCGCGTACCGAGCACAGCAGGAAGCCCGACGAGATGATCCCGCTCATCGAGCGGCTCCTCGACGGGCCGTACGCGGAACTCTTCGCGAGGCGTCGTCCGAACTCCCGCTCCGACTGGTCGATCTGGGGCAACGAGTGTGAGAGCGACTTCATGCTGCCGGGATTCCCGGTGCCGAGCGACGCCAAGTTCCGCCGTGCGCGGCCCACCGATGGAGGGGCCGGTGATGCCTGATGTTCTCCACATCCAAGCAGCCCGGCAAAGGCGACAAGGAGCCGGCCACGGTGGTCTCGCGCATCCTCGGGTTCTGCTTCGCCGTGCTGCTCGGCGTGATCATGCTGACGCTCGCACTGGAGCTGCTCGCTGCGATCTGGGGCTGGTTGCTGCTGGTCGCCGGGATCGTCGCCTTCGCGTGGATCGTGGCCGTCCTGTACCGCCGCTGGCGGGATCGCTGGTGAAAAGCATGTCCACGTTCACCTCAGTCGAAACGTTGTGGAATACACAATCCCTCTTGACAAAGGAAATTGAATACTTCGTAATCATCCGAAACCCGCGTCAAGCGGAATCCGCACGACCTTCTGCGACTGCACGTAGCAAACGTAATTCGGCGACTCGCCGGAAGGAGGTGTGCGCCAAATGAGTCGGAAATCTCAACGCCGCTACCGCAAACGTCCCGATCGCAGGGTCTGGGTCTTTAGCGAGCTGAACCATGATCTGCGTCCTGAGCAGATCGCGAACATTCTCACCGCCGCAGGCCTCGAACAGGCCCGCCTCGAAGCGGAAGCCGCCCACGAGCACGAACGGCAGCACACCCGCCACGACTCGGCGGGAACGGCCACGAAGGAGGTGCCCGATGCCTGAGCAGATCCACTACACGAGGCTGCTGCCCGGCATGGAGCTGACCTCGCAGCAGGTGCAGCGCCTCCTCGAGCGGTTGAGCACACCGGAGTCGCCCCGTCCCCTGGTCTTCGAGACCTGGGCGAGCGACGACGGCATCGCCTACCTGGTCGGGCGAGCAGAGCCTGGCAAGCCGACCGTTCGCACGCTGCTTCGCACCCATCTACCGGAGTCACGCACGCTCCGGGCATCCCGCCCCGACGCGCCGGAACGCGTGGCCCGTCTCAAGCTGACACCGAAAGCGATGCCGCTGCGGGACGACGCCACCGCGAATGTGCTGCACGGCATCTACAGCGTGCTCGACGGACGGCGGAAGGGCGAGACGATCGCGCTCCAGGTGGTGCTCGGCCGTGCCCGCAGGCCCGCCGTAGTGCCGAGCAAGATCCTCGACCCGAGCACCTCCATACCCGAACTGCTGCTGCGCGGAGCGGGATCGGCTCCGTCCGAGACCCGTCGCCGGGTTGCGCAGCACGCAGCTCAAGCCCGGATCGACGTGACGGTGCGCATCGGCGTGACCGCTGCCGTACCGGAACGACGTCAGCAAATCCGTGGCCAGTTCCTCTCCGCGCTCGAACAGCTCGAAGCGCCCGGTGCACGGCTGTCACTGGTGAGCGAGTCCCCATCGAGGTGGGAGCAGGCGACCCTCAGGTGGAGTTCGCTGCCGCTCACCGCATCACAGCTCACCGGGGTTATCTGCTGGCCCGTCGACGAGCTGGAGCTTCCCGGCCTGCCACCCCGGCACCCGAAGCTCATCCCACCACCAAGCGCCGTCACGGACACGGTGTCGGTGTTCGCCAGCAGCACCGCGCCAGGGGCCGAGAAGCGCATCGGGATGACGCCAGAGGGGCGTCTGCTCCACACCGCCATCACAGGCGGGACCGGGTCAGGCAAGAGCGAAATCTTCGCGCACCTCGCACTCTCAGACATCAAGTCAGGGCGCCCTCTGGTGCTGATTGAGCCGAAGCGGCAACTGGTCGACGCCATCGTCGCCCGCGCCCCGAAGGACGCCGCCGGGCGGATCGTGGTGATCGACGCGGCGGAAGAGAACCCAGTCGGCTTCAACCCCTTGGATATCGGGGAGCGTGATCCCGGCCCGGTCGTCGATGGCATCCTCGAAGTCCTCAAAACCGTCTTCACCGACGGGTGGGGGCCGAGAACCGAAGACCTCATGCTCGCAGGTCTCCTCACCCTCGTCGCTGACGGGCAACGACGAGGCATCCCGCACACCCTGCTCGACCTCCCGATGCTGCTCTCCGACGACGGCTACCGCAGGAGCGTCATCGGGGCGGTGGCGGACGACCCGATCCTGGCTGGCTACTGGGCGACGTTCAACGAGCTATCCCCGGCGAACCGGGCGAACATCGTGGCGGCGCCACTGAACAAGCTCCGCAAGTACGTGCTGCGCAAGAACATCGCCGCCGTGCTCGGGCAGGCACAGCCAAAGATCCGCATCCGGGACATCTGGCGCGACCCGGAACCGAAGGCGGTGCTTGTCCCGCTGAACGACGCCCTCATCGGGCCTGGGGCCTCCCAGCTGCTCGGCGGATTGATCGTCGCGGAAGCATGGCTTGCGACCCAGGAGCGCGCCGCCGAAGACAACCCGCGCTCACGTCCCGGGTTCGTCTTCATCGACGAGGTACAGCGCTACCTGCACCTGCCGACCAGTATCGACGATGCCCTCGCGACCAGCCGAAGCTACGGCGTCGGCTGGCACCTCGCCTTCCAGGGACGCGGCCAGGTACCCGCGAAGCTCGCCGATGCCATCGAGCTGAACGCCCGCAACCAGGTCACGTTCGCGGCCAGTCCGAAGGACGCGAGCGTCCTGGCCAAGACGACGACGAAGCTGAAGGCCGACGACTTCCAGGAACTTGACCGCTTCCACATCTATTGCAACCTCGTCACGGACGGCGCACCGGCCGGTTGGTTCTCCGCGAAGACGGAGCCGCCCGCACCGGACTCCGGCCATGCCGACGAGATCCGCGCCGCCTACCGTGACCGATTCGCAGGCGACAGCGCAGCTCCTGCTCGTACCGAACGCTCGTCAGCGCCGAGGAATGCGGCTCCTTCGCCAGTCGATGCATCGCTGACCACGGGCGAGGTACCTGCGGTGCGTTCGCACCAACGGAGGAGACGGTCATGACGACATTGGCGACGTTCACGAAAGGCATGAGTAGGCGTTCGAGCAGTGTCGTTCCTGATCCATTCCGTGATCCGTTCGATGCTCCGTTCGTTCTGCTGAAGCGTCCCCCTGTTCGCCACTGTTGCGGCGTTCCTCGCCCGAACTGGGATGGGACTCCCGCTCAATCGAGCGGCGCGCGGGGGCACCACAAAGGCCAGCCGCTCCCGGGCCTCTGGAGGCTGCAGGGAGGTGTTGCATGACACCGCGCACGCCCTACAAGATCGGGGAACTCCTGTTGCAGCTGACCGACCGCGACCTACGGATTCTTGAAGGCCTCGAACAGTTCCGCCTGCTCGATACCCGGCTCATCCAGCGCCTTCAGTTCCCGGTCGGCACACTGCCGGACGGGCAGCCGGGATTCGCCACGCAGGCCACGGCGACCCGGCTCACGCTGCGGGTACTGCACCGCCTGGAGGGGCACGGCCTGGTCGCCCGTGTCGGCCGCCGTGTGGGCGGACACGGCCGCGGTTCGGGCCAGACCGTATGGCAGCTGGCTTCGGCCGGAGAACGCCTCCTCCGCGCCCGACGCGGCGAGACCGGCAGGCGGCGCTACGTCGACCCCGGTGCCGGGTTCCTGGCCCACACCCTCGCGGTTGCTCGGTACGCCGCAACCCTCCGCGAAAAGGCACAATCTGACGGCTTCGACATCCTTGAACTGCAGACCGAGCCTGCATCGTGGCGGTCGTTTCAGGCCGCGCAGGGCGGGGCGCTCACCCTCAAGCCTGATCTCGCCGTGGTGACCGCTGATGCTGAGAGCGAGACGCACAGCTTCGTCGAGATCGACCGCGACACCGAGCACCTGCCCGCCGTGCTGCGCAAGTCCGGGCTCTACCAGCGCTACTGGGAATCCGGCACCGAGCAGGCGAAGAACGAGGGATTGTTCCCGCTCGTCGTCTGGACAACCCCAAGCACGGAGCGCGCCGACAAGATCCGGTGCGCCATCCAGGAAGACCGCCGCCTCAACGCCGCGCTCTTCCATGCCGCCACCACCGAGCAGTCGCTCGCCGTGGTCGCCCCCTACACATCACCTAATCCGAAAGGAGGTTCATTATGACTTCACCAACAACAACTTCACCATCAACCGCTCGCAACAAGGCCGCGGCGACTACCCGGACGCGACGAGCGGTAGAGAACATGCTCGCGCTTGACAGGGAAGCCCTTCAGGTCGCGTTCGCCCGGACGGTCGCAGCGATGCTGCATGACGGCCCCGGCACCGCGCTTGAACATTTGGCCTTCACCGGGGAACTGGATGCCGAGGCTCTCCTGGACGAGCTCGACCGGGTCGAGGTGCCCTTCGAGGAGGAGGCGTGGGTCGATGCCCTCGCACGCTATGTGCTGTTCACCAGTGGAGGGCGGTCATGAACGAGTTCAACTATCCCGCACCGCCACCAGACCAGATACCGGGCGAAAAAGACGAGCGCGCCAAGGCTGCTCGCTACTGCGACGAAGCCGCCACGCTCTACCGCACGCATCTGCAGTCGGTCGAACACGCAGCAGAGGCGCTGGAGCCGTTCACCGAATCCTGGCTCGACTTCGAAACCCGCTACGCGGGCAGTTTCGAGGGGCGCCTGGCGTTCGTCGAGCACGTCGCGCACGAGCTCGGCTGGTTCCAGACCATCCACACGATGACCACCCACATGGGCATCCCACTCGCCGCTGTACGGCTCGACCATGCCGCGATCTACGACTATCTCAGCCGCTACTTCCACATCTTCGACACCCCCGAAGGCATGCTGCACGTGTTCACCCGGGACGGCATCAAGCCGATGACCGCCGACATCTCCTGGAAGGGAGGACGGTTGTGATGAACGAACGACACCTCCCGACACCGGGGCAGGGTGAACAACTTTCTTGCTCACCCGACCGACCAGGCATGCCTCGTCCTGTACAAGAAAGTGGAACACCCGACTGGCGACGCTACGAGGTCGCCGCGCGCCGCTTCGGTGAACTCATCGCCTCCGGCATCACCGAGGCGATAGCTGAGAAGCGGGACGTCGACCGAGGAACGGCCCGCTGCATCGCACACGTTCTGGGCCGCAGTCTCGGTCGCCACAGTGCACTGGCGGACTTCGCCCGCACCGGCGAGGGCGACTACGAGACCCTGCGTGAGGAATACCTCCGCCTGCACAACGATGACGGCGTCGCTGCGTCGACGCAGGAACTCATCGACTGGCTCGGCACCCACCTCATCCGCCAGCAGCACCCCGATGCAAGGTCAACGACTTACGTCGAGAGCTACCCGCCCCGGCTGGACAACATCCTCGTCCCGACCGGCGTCGAGGTGGGCGACTGGTACCTGCGCGTCAACATCCCCGGCATCTACAGCGCGAAAGACATCCACGAGTTGACCGAGACCCTTGCGGAGCTCGCTGTCGACAAGGATGCAGCGCTGCGTGCCTACCTCTGCCTGCCGGATACCAACGCGATGAGCGGCGACATCATGGAGGACTTCCACTCGCACTATCTCGGGGTCTTCACGACCACGCAGGAAGCGATCCACGAGCTTGCCGAGGTGGAGGAACGCGAACGCGATGTCTTCACCTACGCCGAGGACCGCCGTCTCGTCATCGAGCAGATGAACCCCGACTACGAGGCACTCCGCGAAGAAGTCGCGGACGCCTTCGACCTTGTCGAGGAGGAGGGCCGGGTCTATGTCTTCCACAAATAGCCGAGCCGTCTCCCGTCGTGATGGGGCGGTGTTCTCGGAGGGCAGACGGAAAGCGATGCGGAATAGTCAACAGCGGCAAAAAGCCTGGTCAGGCGAGGTAAAATGGGGAGGTAAACGGAGAACGCAGCCGATGGCAATTCCTGCTTCGGGCTTGCGCCCCGGCCCGATCAATCTCGGGGCGCCGCTCCCACATCACCGCTCTCTCGAAACGCGAGGCTCTGCTCGCGTCCGGGGGCTGCTCTCACCGGAAGGAGGGCAGTCATGAGCCTGCCTGATACCGACCTCGCGCCGTTCGCCTTCGACGGGATGCCGCCCGCGCTCGCCCCGGTCGAGGAGGAGGACGACGCCCGCACCGATGAGGGCATGGTCTCGTCGCTGCCGACCGGAGCGGTCGACGCACCACCGGGTAGCCGCGCGGTCATCTACCTGCGTGTGTCATCCAAGGGGCAGGTGAACACCGACTACGACCCTGAAGGCATCTCCATCCCAGCGCAGCGCATCTCCTGCCAGCGCAAAGCCGAAGCGCTCGGGCTGACGATTGTGCACGAGTACATTGAGCCGGGCCGGTCAGCAACGGAGATGACCAAGCGCGTCGCCTTCCAGGAGATGCTCGAACGTATCCGCCGCGACCGCGACGTGGACTACGTCATCGTCTACAAGCTCTCCCGCTTCGCCCGTAACCGCACCGATGACGCGATCGTCATGGCCGATCTGCAGAAACGCGGAGTCACCCTGATCTCCGCGACCGAGCAGATCGACGCCACTCCGGTCGGGCAGCTCATGCATGGCATCCTCGCCGCGTTCAACGAATACCGCTCCCGCGAAGACGGGGCAGACATCGCCTACAAGATGAGCCAGAAGGCCAAGAACGGCGGCACCCTCGGCCGCGCACCCATCGGGTATCTCAACGTCACCGAGAACATCGACGGGCGCAAGATCAACACCGTCAAGGTCGATCCCGAACGCGCACCGTTCGTGAAGCTCGCCTTCGAGCTGTACGCCACACGCGACAAGACGTTCCAGGACATCGCAGACGAACTCACCGACCGGGGCCTACGCACCCGGCCCACCCAGCGGCGCCCGGCCGGGCCGATCTCCGACTCGAAGATCCAGCAGATGCTCCGCGACCGCTACTACCTCGGAGAAGTCCGCTACAAGGGCGAGAGCTACCCCGGCCGGCACGAGCCGCTCATCTCCGAGGATCTGTTCAACCAGGTACAACAGCTCACGGACGAACGCGGCTACGCCCGCGAACGCCGTAAACGGCACGACCATTACCTCAAGGGCACCATCTGGTGCGGGCAGTGCCGCCTCGAACAGCACGTCAACCGCCGCATGATCCTCATGCGCACCACCGGCAGGCACGGCAACGCCGACTACGGCTACTTCTTCTGCCGAGGCGTGCAAGACCACGTCTGCGACGCCCCATACTCCTCAATCGACCGCGTCGAGGACGCCGTCGCCGAGCACTACAAGACCATCCGCCTCAGCCCCGCCTTCGTCACCGCCGTGCGCAACCACATCGAATCCGCGCTCAACGACCAGGTCGCCGCGCAGCAACTGCTCCGCAAGAACCTCGAAGACCAACTCGCACAGCTCACCGTCAAAGAAGACAACCTCCTCGACCTCGCCGCCGATAACTCGCTCCCGCAAGAACGCATCCGCCAGCGCCTGCGCGACATCGCCCGTGACCGGCAACGCGTGACCGAGCAACTCAGCCAGGTACACGGCGACCTCTCCAGCGGTCGAGCGTTCCTCGACGCGCATCTGAACCTGCTCGAGAACCCCTACGAGCTGTACCTCCACGCCAGTGAAGTGACCCGACGCAAGCTCAACCAGGCGATCTTCGCCCACGTCTACGTCGCTCACGACGAAGTCATCGGCGACGACATCCGCTCTCCGCTACGGGAACTTCTCGCCGCCGAACGCGGCTGGGAAGCCCTCACAGCGGGCGCAACACCCGAGGCCGCCCGCGCCGCCACCCAAGCCGCGACAGCGCGCCACAGCGGCCCAGAAACGCCAAAAACCGCCCCGAAGGGCGGCCTGGCCGAACTAACAAACCTCTGGCTTGACCTGCCTGGCGGCGTTTACGAGGACGCCAATTGCAGTAAGCCTCTTATGGTGGAGCTAAGGAGAATCGAACTCCTGACCTTTTCATTGCGAACGAAACGCTCTACCAACTGAGCTATAGCCCCGCGCCAATTCCGGTATCCACCACAAGGGCATCACCAAGAACCAACCACACCACTTTAGCAACATTCGCGCCCGAGTTGTTCCCGGCTCCCGCCACACAGGCGAGGCGCGCCGAAAACCCAGCCACTCGCCGTCGTCCATCGCATAAAACCGGTGGCAAAAATTGGCAACCCGCCCTACCGCAATACATCGGATGTTTATACACTGGCCGAATGGCCGCCAAAGAATCCGCCCTGCCCGAATCCCCGCAGCTCGAACCCGACGCCCCCACCCAGCAGCACGCCAACCAAAACACCGACCAACAAGCCAACCTCGCCTGGTTCCGCGAGGCCCGCTTCGGCATGTTCATCCACTTCGGCCTCTACAGCGTCCTCGGCCAGCACGAGTGGGCACTGCAAACCCAGGGCATCCCCTTCCCCGCCTACGAGGCGCTCCGAGCGAACTTCCGCCCCACCCCGGACACCATCCAATCCTGGGTCGACCTCGCGAAAACATCGGGCCAAAAGTACATCGTGCTCACCGCCAAACACCACGACGGTTTCAGCCTCTGGGACACCCAGTACACCGACTACAACAGCCTCAATTCGGCCGCCAATCTTGACGTCGTCAAGGAATTCACCGACCGCGCCCGCGCCGCCGGCCTCAAGGTCGGACTCTATTACTCGCCCGCGGACTGGCACCACCCGGACATCGTCCCCGCCTCCCGCGTCGGCACCCCGGAAGAGCAGCCCACCGACCAACAAGCCCTCGAGCGATTCCGCGAATTTTCCCACGGCCAGGTCCGCGAACTGCTCACTAATTACGGCCAAATCGACGTGCTCTGGTATGACGGCATCCACCCGCTCAACCCCGAGCAATACCGCGCCGAAGAACTCGACGCCATGGTCCGGCAGCTCCAACCCCGCATACTCACCAACAACCGCGGCGGCGTCCCCGGGGACTTCTCCACCCCCGAGGGCACGATTGACCCGGCCGCACCCGGCCGCGGCTGGGAAACGTGCATGACCCTCGGCGGCGCCTGGGGCTACGACGCCTCCAACCCGCCCGGCAAAACCAGCTATGACGTCATCCGCGACCTCGCCGATTGCGCCGCCGGTGACGGCAACTACCTGCTCAACATCGGCCCGCGCGGCGACGGCACCGTCCCGGAGGACCAGGCCCGCACACTCACCGACGCCGGCGCCTGGCTCGCGCGCAACGGCGAGGCCATCTACGGCACCCGCGGCGATAACTTTTCCTTCCACAACTACCTGAAGTACACGCGCCGCGGCACCACGCTGTACGTGATCGTGCACCGGTGGCCCATGCACGACGGCGTTGCCTCCTTTCCCACGGACGCTCACCTTCCAGCCACCACCATTAATATCGGCGGCTTCTCCGGCACCGTGAAGAGCGCAGCATTTCTGGATGGGACACCCATTGATTTTCACCAGGACGAGTTGGCGCTGCGCCTCACCGGCCTGCCTCAGGACGCGCCGGATCCGATCGCTACGGTCATCAAGATCGAGTGCGAAGAGCCGCCAATGATCAACCATTTCCCACTGGCGCGCACCCGTCACCGGTTCGGCGTCAACGCTCTCTGACCGGTGGACTGCTGACCTACACCGGACTTGGCACGTGGACCGCGGGGGAGTGTCATCATGACCGTCCACGTGCGCACACCGGAGACGCCTTTCTGGTCCATCCGGCCAGGGGGCGACAGCCGCGTCTTCACCGACCCGTCCAATGCAACCGCGCGCTCGCGCAGTCCAAGCAAACCGTAGCCGGAATCGCCGATCCCATGGTTCGTGCTCTCGCTCGGAACCACCCCGTTCATCGACGTGATGGTCGTGTCCGCGTCGGTGGCGTTGAGCACAAAGGAAACGGGAACTTTCGGGGCGGCATGCTTGAGAACATTAGTGACGCATTCACGGATAAAGCGTTGCAGTGTCGGTCTGTGCGCCATGGGTATCGCGTCGATCTCGCCCTCAATGGTGACCTCGGAAGCGATCCCGTATCCAGCAAGTGCACTCACCGCATTATCCAGCTCCTCATCGAGACGGACATTGGCAAGCGAGTCCGCCGAGCGCGCTTCCCCGGACTCTTCCCTCATGGTGGCAAGGAGGTTTCGCAAATCGGCGAGGGCGGTACGGGATACGTTCCCAATGTCGTGCAATTCTTCCTGCAGCGCATCAACCGATTGGTTACGCTCCCCCACTCGCGCGCGCACCGCGATGATGGTCAGGTGATGTGCAATGACGTCATGGAGTTCGCGTGCCAGTTCGCTCTTGTGCGCGTTGATGGCATGTTCTCGTGACAGCTCTTCGGCAGAAAGGCGCTGACGGGAGTCCCGCTCCCGCACCGAAATGATGCGGCAGCTCAGCCCGATAAACACCGCGATAAGCCAGATCAGTCCATACACCGGGACGAAGTCCACCAGGCTGACTTCGTTGAACGTAGGCCAACCGAACATCCATGCCAGATACGCCAAGGAAATCGGTATCAGGCTGATCAGCGGCGCCACATAACAGGCCAAAAGCAGGAAGACCGGGAGCAAAAAGGCATAGGCCCCCGGCGAGGTAAAGCTGAAGAGCACGGCGCACTCAAGGACAAACGGGATCCATGCGAACCCCGGGCGCACCGCCAAACACAGGAAACCCGCAAACTCGAGGACCAGGTAGACCACGGTCCACGGCAAGGAATCAAACTGCGCGTCACTCTCATTCGCAACGCGCACGATCGCCAATAGTAATTGCAGTGCCGCCAGCGCGATCAGGACGCCCTTGAGCCGCCCGCCGACCGGTTGCTTAGAGGCAAACCCAGGCGGAAACCTTAGCGACTTCTTGAGCGTGCGTATCGAGTCAGGGTCTATTTGGGGCACAGCCACCCTGCGAGCTTACAAAACATGTCACGCATGTCCATAGGCACAGCAACGCTGGACGCGCTGACCTGATCACCCGACACTCCGCCCGAGCCGCGGGCGTCCGGTGCCATAGGGGTGCTGGTGGCCAGCCCTGCGCTGAGAACGGTTACTGCCAAGGCAACTTTGACGGTGGTGGTCATGAATCTCAACCTTCTGATTGGACGGCAATCGTAGGCGTCGTGGCAACGCCTATCAACAGACTTCCGCATCGAGAAGCGAACACGAAATACCTTTGCATAACTGCGAACTCATCCTTTTGGATGATTGATAGACCGTGACGACCCCGTTTTGGCCTGCGTAGGCTGGAAAACGGGACGCGCCCTGGGGCGCAGGCCAAAGAACAACGAGGATGTGAAAAGAGCATGGCACCAGTCAGCGTCCTAATAGTGGAGGACGAGGCTCTCATTCGACATGCATTGCGGGTCTTCGTGGAACGCGATCCAGAATTGCACGTGGTCGGCGAGGCCGGCGACGGCACCACCGCGATCGCGCAAGCCAGAGCCCTCAAGCCGGACGTGATCTTGATGGATCTGCAACTCCCGCGGATCAATGGGATCGAAGCGACGCGCGCCATCCTGGAGACTCTTCCGGAAACCCGCATCCTCGTTTTGACGGCCTTCCTCACCAATGACTTTGTCATCCCTGCCCTCCAAGCTGGCGCCGCGGGTTACCTCGTCAAGGATGAAGAACCCGAAGTCATTACCAGGGCCATCCACACGATTGTGCGCAACGAGTGTGTCGCGAGCCCTTCGGTGGCAGGTCAACTTGTCGCGCACGTGCAAGAAAGCCCCGGTGATTGGGTTGCCGACCAACAGCAAAGCAAACTTAATGGGCTCAGCGCGGCCGAGGTCGAGGTCCTAGATCTCCTCTGCCAGGGGAAGAGCAATCGGGAAATCGCCAAAGAGCTTTCATTGTCAGAGCCCACCATCAAGCTCCGTCTCTCCCACATTATGGACAAGCTTGGTGCCCGCGACCGGGTGCAGGTGGTCGTGCACGCGTACCAGAACGGATTGGTTACCCCTCCGCAGGCAATGCAGGGGACGTGACGCCGTTCCCCGACGTCGCGGCAGCAAGATCAAAGACCTTCGCCCCGAGGGACAACACTCCATCCGCAGGTGGCCCCTGCTCGTGGTGGGTATAGATAACCGTCGCACCCTCGTGTGCCCAAGCCCTCATTTCCCCGCTCAGTACTTCAGCCGATCCCGCGTCTAGCCCGTTGAAGGGCTCATCTAGGAGATAGACCACGCCGGCCCCGGGGTCACCACGGAACAAGCCACCAAACCCCCCTCCTCCTCCGCTGTTCATCGTATTCAAAATAATGTTGGCCTTTTGCCGATTACCGGCGGACAACTCCGCCACCACAACGTCCACAAATGGCGTGAGCCGATATTGTTCAATCCGGGATTCCAGGCGATGCGCGCTCTCGGGACGTATATGCCCAAACAGCGCCACATGCTGACTCACGGTGAGCTCGGGAAAGAGCGGCGGCTCAGCAGGGACAAAGCGCACCCGACCTCTTACCGCCCCCGAGGCCGGGTCGGCCCCAGCAACACACAGCTCACCGGCAAAGGGTGCCACCAGCCCCGCGCACATCGAAAGAAAGAGTGACTTGCCGCAACCATTTGCCCCCACAATCTGCGTCAGCCCACCAGCGGCATCGAAATTTAGACCAGTAAATATTCTTTTGTGTCCGTATCCTGCCGCGAGTGCTCGCGCGGTAACACCTTCTGACATGGACTCATTACCTTTCGTAGTTCCCGAACGTTCAGCCACAACAACACTGGCAATGGAGCGAGCACCAGTATCGCGGCCGGTCCCGGCAAAAACACAAGCGACTGCGACGCCATGATGAGCACTGGCCCCAAGATCACACCCACCAATCCCGGCTGCACGCTTCCATCCGCTTCTCGCATCGGCCGCGGGTCCCATAATGCCGCCAACTGCATGGCAAGGACCGCGATCGCCGGTGCCACCACCGAAAACACCACTGCCTCCCACCGCTGAATCAGAACGGCCATGCCAAGAAGCAGCGGGATCAGCACCAGGTAGGCCGCCCACAAATAGCCGCCCCAGAAGGTCCACCCAATGCTGGCGATCGAGTCCCCCGCCCGCCAACGCCACCGTGCTGCTGCAAGCCTTGCGCGGATTCCAATGGAGACGCCCAACATCGTGGCCACCAGCACACAGCACAGCGCGCTGAAGCTCACAAAATATCCGACAAGATCCCCGTCAAAGATGGAAATCCACGCGCCGCCGCCCGCGACGAGAACACCGATGCTCAAACCAAGAACCAACCAACCACAAGCCGAAAGCGCCCGGAAGAGCCCGCGCGACGCGACCGCACCGCCCAGGGAGCTCAGGTTAAAAATCGTGGCCATGAACCGCAGGCGCCACCAAATTTCGAGCCACCCCCGGCTCGGCACGGGCCCAAGCTTCAGCCCTTTCGGGGCCTCCGCACAGTCGGCAGGCAGAAATCTAGTTGCCCTGATCGTGGCACGCCGCGAACCTAAGAGACAGATCGCGCCAAGAAGCAGGGCGGACGCGCAGGCGATCGCAAGCAGCGTCCCCGCACCCTCAAGCCACCGCGAAATTTCCGTGATCGGAAGTCCACCTTCTCGAATGCGTCGCCATAGAAGCACGACGGCGATGCCTCCTGATGCCCCACAGCTCGCCACAAGTGCGGCCCGCCAAGGCGAACACACAAATCCACGGCGGGTCACGCGGGGCGGCAGGCTACGCGCGCACACGTAGCAGCATAGGGTTCCGGTGCCGAGTAGCAAGGGGACAATAAACCAACTCGAAGGATCGATAGCGAGGATGGCGCCGAGCGCCAGAGCCCACAGCGGCAGTGTTTTCAGCAATTGCGGAAAGATCACGCGTTGCGTTATCACCGCAGATATCGGGATCCATGCGTGGCGCAGGACGCGCCGATCCTCACTGATCCAGAGTCTGCACCGCGGTCCTGGCGCGGCTCCCACAAGAACAATGCCCACAGTCAGAATGACGAGCATCGGATAGAGGAAACCGTACAACTTCGGCCCATTGTCCACGTCCAGCAATGACCACAGGTCCTGGGCGTGGGAACTCAACCACAGTGTCCCTCCAAAACCAACAATGGTCGCCGCCGGCAGTACCAGCGCATAGAGCGCAGAAGCGATGACAAGACTGTGGAAGAGTGGAAATCCCCATCGGTACCGCCTGGCAAGGATCAGGAATTCAGCTACCAGGAGGAAGCGCAGTGATTGGAGGTAAAGACGCACGGGCGGCTACCCTCGGTCAGCGGGCTTCACCGGGTGCCTGTCCAATTTGGATTGCGGCGGCCGCAATTGCGCACACGATGACCGGCCAACCCAGGACGAACCCGCCGGTATCCGGGATTCTTAGCATGAGAACGCCGGAAATAACCAGTAGAACGCTGGACGCGTACAGGAGAGCACGGCGACCGCGGATAGCTGGCAGAGCTAGTGCCGATGCCAAGAGCCAACTTCCAACGCTCAGCCAACCCAACCAGGCAAAGAGCGGTGTAAAAGCGGCACCAGTGAGCACGGCGATCACAAAGATGATCGAAAAGATTGCGGCCGAGGCCACCCCCAGCAAAAGAAACATGATTCTTGCCGTTTCCCACCGTTGGCCCCGAAGCGCCTGGCTGCTATTTGTCGTCATGGTCTACCTCCATGTAGTGCGCCTGCGTGGCGCTCGGTGATTGTAGATCTTGGAATGTCTAGATGAAGCAGGCCACCGACGCGATGACGATGCTCCCGGCAATTTGCCAAGCTAACATGCCTCTCAAACGCGATCCAGATTTTGCAATCCCTTGACCACCGAAGATGGCAAGCAGCCAATATATGGCGAGCAACGCCGTCGCACTTAAAATCTTGACCGCGACCGGTGTGCCGCCGAGATCGAACGCGAGGTTGGTGACCATCACCAGCACTAACACCACATTGACAAACATGTAGGTGGGGCCGAACGTGTATGCGGTGTGCACGCGGCTGGTGGAACCGGCGCCGCGAAGCCCCTTGTCAACGATGCGGGCCAGAAGTTGAGTGATGAAGACCCCGAACCACACGCACAGTATCAGCGTCACGAATCCGGACATGAGCGCGATACCCGGGAGTTCGCGGGCTGCGGGGCTGTTTTGCTCGTCTATCAATCGTTGCAGTGACGGAAGGAAGAGCACGGCAGCCGCGATGGCGAAGAGCCAAGGAAGCAGACCGAAGACAAGTCGCAAGGCTTGCGAGCGTCCGGTGAGGCGAATATCCACCGAGTCTTCGGCGGATGGCGGGTGGGCGGCTGGTCGAAAACTGATCGGTGTAGCGCTCATGAGTAAGTCACTCCCCAAATGAGTTCGATAACGGCTGCGATACCTAGCAGGCAAGCACCCCACAGAAGTGGTTTTGTACTGTTCCTGATCGCAGAAAAGTATGTGGGCAAAAAGCGGTGTGCGGTCCCAACGCGTAGGGATTGGGTAAGAGGAAGTAGCCCTGCCACCGCAATCAAGGTGAATCCGAGCATTTCTACGGTGGCGAACGGGACATAGCGAAAGAGCCATTCGGGACCCATGACCTCCATGGCCGTTCGTGACATGACCCCGAAAAACAGCGAGATGACCAGAAGGAATACGCCGGAAAATACGCCAAAGGTCACCACTCCGGCCAGCAACGCCGCCGCCGCTAGGGCATTTCGACCAACAATCTCCGCCGCTGCAGCGGCTACGGAGTCATAGGCGCCAACCTCCGCGCGGGGGGCTACGTTGAGTTCGCCACCCACGGCGAAGCCCGCAGCCGCAAGCAGAATAACCGCCGCCAGAACGGGCAGCACCAGGCTGGCTGGCGCTCCCGCAATAGGGAACGCCAACCGGCCAGGCTGCATGGATATAGAGGACATACTCAGGCGATGGCCGCTTTGCGTCCTGCAGTCTTCAGTGCCCACCGGACGGCGGCCAGTCCGATTCCGGCGAAGCCGCCGCTCAGCAGGATTGCGGCAATTGTTGCGGCAGTCGAGCCAGCAATGATGGCGTCGACGACCTTTGTTGCGAGTGCGGCGTTGCCGCCGAGTGCAGCAGCAAGCACTCCGATGGCAGCGGTTCCAAGAATGACGCCGAGGACCGCGATCGAGGAGATGAGGATACTGCTCTTGTGCTTGGACAAACCCGCGGGGGTTGAAATAGCGCTCATAATGCTCGTGACCTTTCTCGATGTGGTGAATCGCCAGACAACTTGCCTGACAACGTTGACGCTACCGATCAGGCACGCGCCGGGCCCCAGCTTTTTGGCTACGCATCTTAACCAAAGGTCTATTGCGCACCGCACAACGCCTACCGTATGGAGCACGCAGGAAATACCCAGCCGTGAAATGCTAAAAGCATGAACGCCCCGGAGCCGCTGATGAGAGCAGAAAACGTCGAGTCCGGCTACGGTTCGCTCACGATCGTCGCCCCCACGAGCTTCACGCTCGCCCCCGGCGAGGCCCTGGCGATCTGCGGGCCCAATGGCTCCGGCAAATCCACTCTGTTGCGCACCTTGATCGGTCGGCAGACGGCGCTTTCCGGTCCCACCTACTTTGCCGACGGACTCCTCGATGAGTCGCGAGCCACGGTACGCCGCGCCCTCGCATCCGTCTTTGACGAGGATGCCTACTTCCCCGAGCTCACCGTGCGCGAGCACCTCGAGATGGTCGCCGCGGCTCACGGCCTCACCGGGCAGGACACGGTGGATCGCGAGTTGGAGTTCTTCGATCTGGTTCCCCTTGCCAACCGCTTTCCCGAGGTGCTTTCTTCTGGCCAACGACGGCGATTCCTCCTTTCTGTCGTATTCCTCCGCCCCTTCGGGTTACTAGTTCTCGATGAACCGGAACAGCGGTTGGATCTCACCATGCGCGCCCGGCTCACCGAGCGCTTGGCTTCCCTTCGCGCCGAAGTTTCTCCGGCGATCTCCGCGCAGCCTCCTGCGCTCCTGTTTGTTACTCATGACCCGCACCTCTTAACCAGCGTCGCCACGCGGGCCCTCTATTTGGAGGACGCCGCTGCTGGCAATGGCATGGCCAGTAGCAAGGCGGTACCGATGACGCCGCGTGAGGCCGCGGAAAGACTGAACCGGGAACTCGCCTAAATGTCCGGGAACGCCACACGCCTGCCGGCACCGACTCGAGACACCACTGCGTTTAACCCCGCTCGCTTCGTGACCGAGCGTGCCCGTGTCAACTCCACTCGCACCGTCGGCGAGCGCCTCTCAGATGTCTACCTCGGCGCGCTGACGCTTCTCACCTTGGGTGCTTACGCATACGGTGTCGCTCTGGGAATCGGCGCCGAACTCACGGTCGGTACCGCTGGACTGCTGAGCGCACCCGTTCTTCCCGATGCTGCTCGGCGTATCACCCCGGCTGGGGTGTCATGGATTGTGCTCCTACTCGTGACGGCCCTCATCATTTCGTGGTGTGCGCGCTTTGGACCGGCAAGTCTGAGCCGGCCGCAAGCGGTGTGGTGGTTACCGCTGCCGATTTCGCGCGCACCGATGCTGTTTCCGAGCGTGCGCGGATTCTTTGCCGCCTGTGCCTTGGTTTATGTGCCGGTTGCGGTGGTTGCCAGCGGCCTCACCTCCGGGTGGCATCTGATTGTGCAATTGTGTGCGGCGGTGCAGGGTGTGGTGTTCGTGGCGGCGCTGGTCGGAACGGCGACGTATCTGCAGTCGCGGGGTTGGCGGGCGAGAACGTTTCGCCGGATATCGGTTCTCACCGCATTGGTGGCAGCCGCCGTCAGCGCAGCGCTCTTCGTGTGGCCCCTACCAAGTCACGCCATGCTGGATCAATCTGGCGGCGTAAGCACATCTGCCACGCCCAGTTGGCTTCAAATCTTGCCACCACTGTGGCCGCTGTTCAATCCGTGGAGTTCGCCGGTGATCGCCGCACTCGCGGTGGTCACTGTGCTCGCATGCGCCGTCTGCGCGGTCTGGGCGTTTCGCACCGCGTTTGCGCACGCGGATGAGTTTAGCGCCGCCGGACTCACCGCGCGTGGCGGAAACCGTGCGCAGATATTCAACGCCGTCTACCTCTTGCGCTTCGATGAGTTGCGCTCGTATCGCGAGCCGGATGACGCCAGCAGGAGATCACCTCGAATCGGAGTTCCGTTTGGCATCCTGGCAAGGCTTGCCCGGCGGCGTTGGTTTCGACACCTCGCGCCCGCGCTGGCCCAGACGCTGGCCGAACTCACCGTATATATGCGCACCCCGCGCATCCTGCTCGCGCTTGCTGCACTGACCCCCGTTCCGATCCTTGTCGCGACGATGGGCCCCTTGGGGTCGCTGATCCTGGTCACCGCCACCGCGCTCGGGTGCGGAGTGGCTATGGCTCACCTCGCGATCGGCCCGTCCTCGCGTCTGGCGATTTCACCCGCGCTCTCGGCGCTCTTTCCATCTTCTGAGGCGCTCGTGAAGGTGAGAAGCGCGCTCGTGGCGAGCATCGCCGTCGTACCCTTCTATGTGGTGATGTGGCTTCCGCTGGTGATTGCCGCGGGACGCAACCCGCTCTTACTGGTTGCGGCCGCGATGGCTGGAATCGGTGTCGCAGCGGCGAGCGTGCGGCTTGCGCTGGCACCGGAGGTCGATCTGACCCAACCCGCAATTCCCACGCCGATGGGCACGGTCCAACGCGGGCTCTGGCGCACCGTGATTCACGGGAACGACGCCGCGGTGATTGCGCAAATTCCGCTCGCGGTGGCGTACCTGTTGGGGCTCGCGTCTCCAGCGCTGTTTGTCATTCAGGCGCTGGCGACTCTCGTCGCGGTATTTCTGGCCGCGCGTCGAGCTACCTAACTGGTTGGAGTCGCTGCGTTGAGCGCGCTCAAGTACTCCTCGCGGATCTTGTCGCCGCCACCGTTACGCCACGCCTTGACGGCATTGTCGAACTCGCTGAACGGTTTACGTCCGGCAATGATGTCGGTGACCGTAGCCCGGAAAGACTCGCCCAGATTTCCACCTTGGCGTACATCGGTGGGCGACTCAATATTGCCGGTCGGGTCCTCGATCGCCATCGGAATCAGCGTGGAGTAGGCCTCGTACAGGGTCTTCGTATCCTCCGGGTATGCAGCGCTGTACAGGAATGGCGCGGGGGCAGCGAGGTAACGCCACGGGACGCCGGTGTTGGCATCGGAGCCCTTGCTGGGAACCGGGTTATTGTTCTCATCCATGGTGTAGTCCTGGCCCTCCACACCGAACGTGTACAACAGGTACTCCGCAGAGCCGAAGGGCGCGGCCATGAAATTCGCGACGCCGAGCGCGGCCTTGATTTTCTCCGGATCATTTTTCTTGAGCGCCACGTTCGAGTACACAATATTGTCCGCATGCGCGATCGGGTCCGAGCCGTCATAGGCGAACGGAATGATGCACTTGAGCGTCTCGTTGCGTCCGGAAACGCGGAAGGACTCGGCGTGCCCTTTCCATCCCGGCAGGCCGTCATAGATCATCGCGACCTGGCCGGTCGCAAAGGCCGAAATCATTTGCGGCTTCGTCCAGGCCTCGGAACCGGGGACGTAGGATCCGTCCTCGCGGAGCTTGATGACGTACTCAACCATCCGCTTGTACTCTTCGGTCTCATACTCTCTGGTGAGCTCGCCGTTTTCGTAGCGCCACTGGTTGGGCAGCTTAAAAATCAGGCGGAAGGGGCTCAGGACGAAGTTGGGGCCGCCGATGGCCCATTGGTTGTTGCCTGTTGACAGCTCTTTGAGCGCGCTGCGGAAGTCATCGGCGTTGGCGACCTTGGAAATGTCGGGGACGCCGACCTTTTCAAAAAGGGTGCCGTTATAGAACCCGGCGCCGCCGGTGATCGGGCGCGGGATGGGCAAAAGATAGAGCGTCCCGTCAAAGACGCCGGTGCGCCAGAATACTTCGGGGATCGCGGCCAAGTTCGGGTAGTCCTTGACTTTGTCTCCGGCCAGGTACTCTTCCAGATTCGCGCACTCCGATTTTAAGAAATCGGTAGCGCCGTCGCCGCCGCCGTAGCTGAAAATGTCCGGGAGCTTGCCCGAGGCTATGTTTGTGGTGAGTTTCTGGTCATAGTCGCTACTCGGCACGGATTGCAGTTCTAGAGTTCCTCCCATGCGCTTATTGATTTCCTGCCACACCGGATTGCGATCCATTTGGTTGGGCGGAGCGCTCGCACTGGCGGCCATGGCAGTCACAGTAGCGCCGTTCAAAAAGGGCTCCGGCACGGTTTGTTTAGGCTCTTTCGGATAGGTGAGGTAGCCCGCAGGAACACCCTGGTCGTTGCCGGGAAGGTCGGCTTGGAGCCCTTCCGGTTCCGTGTAATTCGGCAGGTTGGCGCTCGAGGCACTCGTCACGGTGTTGTTCCGTTGCCCGCACCCGGCGAGCGTTCCGGCACCTAGTACGGCGAGCGCGGACAGACCGAGTCCGCCAAAGAGCGCCTTACGACGGGTGACGCCGTTCTCGATTGTGGTGTTGATCTTCATTGATTCTCTCCTTAGGTTTGGGATGACACCCTGGTGGGCTGCCGCCGGCCAGCGCTTAGCCCTTGATGGCGCCGGTCAGCACTCCCTTGGTGAAGTACTTTTGCAAGAACGGGTAAACGAGCAGGATCGGCACGAGCGATACCACCACCACGGCCATCTGAATGGCTTGGCTTGGCACCACAACCTCGGAATTGAAATTGCCGTCCGCCATAGGTGCGCCGAGCAGCACGTATTCGCGCAGGATCATGGGAAGCGGCCACTTGTCACTCTCCAGATAGAGCAGCGCGCCAAAGTAGGAGTTCCAGAAACCCACCGCGGTAAACAGGGTGATAACCGCAATAACGCCCTTGGAGAGCGGCAAGATGATGCGCCACAGGATAGAGAGGTCGCCGGCGCCGTCGATGCGAGCAGACTCCTTGAGCTCTTCAGGGATGTTCATGAAGAAGGAACGTAATATCACCATGTTGAACGCCGATATGAGCCCGGGGAGAATTAGCGCGGCGTAATTGTTCATGAGGCCTAATGCGTTGACCATCAGGAAGCTCGGGATTAGGCCCGGGCTGAACAGCATGGTGAGCAAAACCGTCATGAGGAAGAACTTGCCTCCCACGAGGTCTCGCTTGCTCAGCCCGTAGGCCATCAGGATGGTTGCCACCACGTGGACTGCGGTGCCGATGACGGTGATAAGTATCGAGCGAATGAGCGCCCCGGATACGGTTCCGCCGGAGAAGATGGCGTAGTACGCGTCCAGGCTGGGACTGTCCGGCCACAACACCAGACCGCCCTTGCGGTTGATTTCCTCGGTGGTGGACAGCGACGTGCCGATCACGAGAACAAACGGGTAGATCGTGACAAAGCAGATGATTGCGATGACCAGGAACTTGCCGACAACCGCGAGCGGATGCGGCTTTTCCATCCACGCCGGACGCACACCGGACTTTCGCAGACCCTCCGGTGTGACCGAGTTGGGCTTGAGGAACCCTGGGACCTTGGGTCCGCCGGGGATTTTAACGGTTGCCACGGGAGTAGATTCCTTCCTGGCCAAAGAGGTGTGCGAGCTTGTTGGCGCCAAGAACCAAGATGGTGCCGATGACGCCCTTGACGAGACCAACCGCCGTGGCCATACCCCAGTTGCCGCCCTGAATACCGTTGAAGTACACGTAGGTGTCCAGCACGTCGCCGGCTTCCGCGCCGACGAAGGGGCGTTGCAAAATGATTTGTTCGAAGCCCACCGAGAGGATGCCGCCGAGGTTCAGGATGAGCAGCAGAATGACTACCGGCAAGATGCCGGGCAGTGTGACCGTCCAGAACCGCCACCACTTATTTGCCCCGTCAATGGCGGCTGCTTCATATAAGTTCGGGTCGATGTTGAGCAGTGCCGCCAAGAAGATGATGGTGCCCCAACCGGTGTCTTTCCAGATGGTTTGCAACGTGAGCATGAACGGGTAGAACTCGGGGCTGTTCATGATGTTGGGCCGCCCCCATCCCCATTGGTCGAAGAGCGTGGGGATAAGACCCGTTGCGCCGAAGATCTGCACAAAGATCGAGACGATAATGACCCAGCCGATGAAGTGGGGCAGGTACACCACCGATTGCACGAACCGTTTGAACTTGGAAGAGAGAATCGAATTCAGCAGTAGCGCCAAGATGATCGGAAGCGGAAAGAACAGCACTAGTTGTAAAAACGTGATGACCAGTGTGTTGCGCAGCGCGGCCCAAAATAACGGGTCATCCAACATACCGGTGAAGTTCTCCAAGCCCACCCAGGCGGAGTCGATGAACCCCAGGTAAGGCTTGTAGTCCTCAAAAGCGACGATGTTGCCCAGCAGCGGGATGTAGTGGA
Source organism: Haematomicrobium sanguinis DSM 21259 (assembly GCF_000688395.1). Classification (GTDB taxonomy): domain Bacteria; phylum Actinomycetota; class Actinomycetes; order Actinomycetales; family Micrococcaceae; genus Haematomicrobium; species Haematomicrobium sanguinis. The sequence goes on from NZ_JIAG01000005.1 coordinate 134,139, forward strand.
AGACCACGAAGAAGAGGAATCCTGGTAGCACCAACAGGAGCATGATCTTGTCCCGTTTGATGCGCTCCCAAAGGCTCTTCTTGGGATTTGGCTTCGGGGCGCCTTTGTTCGCAGCGCTCGCGGCGCCATCCTCCGCACGGGCCCGATCCTCTGTTTCGGCCTTTGTCCCGGTGGGCAACACGTGCGTCACTCTTTCTCCTCCGCTCGGTTGAAAGCGCGTTGTTGCGAGTCCGGCTTCGTGAACTCGGTAGACGTCAGATGTGAAACGATTCACAGCGACGATTTTGCTCAGCCTAAAGTGACCCAGCTCACAATGTCAATCGTTTGCCAACGTTTGCCATAAATCGTGGCCAAATTGTGGTTCTGAAAATAACGACCCACGTCAGCCCGGCAATGGGCGATTTCATGCGAATGATTCTGAAAATCAATCGCAACTACTGACGGGTACTCCCTTACACTTGTCTGCGTGTCAGTTAGCGAACTCTCCCCCAGCACGCAGAACTACTTGAAGGTGATCCAAAACGCCTCCGAATGGTCCAATGATCCGATCACTACCACTGAACTCGCCTCTCGGCTGGGGCTCAAAACGTCCACCGTGTCCGATGGACTTCGCAAACTTGCCGCGCAAAATCTGGTAGCGCACGCGCCCTACGGCACCATCGAGCTCACCGACAAGGGCCGCAATTACGCGCTCGGCATGATACGCCGCCACCGCCTCATAGAGTCTTTTCTCGTCTCGGTGCTCGGCTACGGCTGGGAAGAGGTGCATGACGAGGCCGACAACCTCGAACACGCCGTCTCCGACTTCATGGTCGATCGCATCGACGCGCTTCTTGAGCATCCCACTAGAGACCCGCACGGCGACCCGATTCCGGATGCCAAGGGCAAGGTGGCGCCCTGCGAAATGCGCCTCTTGGAAGCGGCCACGCCGGACTCGCGCGTCCGGGTGGAGCGCGTGAATGACGCCGATCCCCAACTCCTGACCTACCTCGCCACCGCAGGGATCACCGTGGGGAGCGAAATCAATGTCTCCGGGCGCGACCGTTTCGCCGAAACTCTGGAAATCACCTCGCCCACCGGCAAAGCGATCAACCTCGGTCCGCGCGCCGTGTCCGCCATCCGCGTCAGCGCCCCCCTCTAACCCCCTCGACTGTGTAGCAGTTAATGCCCATGTTTGTGCGTGGAATGGGCATTAACTGCTACATAGATGCGGGGCGGGGAGGTGACGGAAAGGTTAAGTCCGCAGGTTTTCCCACTGAAGCACGACGGCGATGCCTTGCCTTCTTAAGGTGAGTCACCGCCGTCGTACCTCACCAAAGCCAGCCCCGCACCCTCCGCACCTTTTTTGCCCTGGCGCCACCGCCGTTAGACACGTGTGCACCTAATTGGGTGAGAATTACGTGCACACGAGTCTAACGGCGAGCGCGAACACCTTCTCAGGCCGCGTCTGCGAGGAAACCCGCTGTGAGGGCTAGGAGCACCGCGTTGAGCGCGACGATCAGCAGGGCGCTTGTCCATCCGAGGACGCGCACCGCGATGCCGTCGGCGTGTTGTCCCATGAGTTTTCGGTCGCCGGTGAGCCGCAGGAGCGGAATGAGAGCAAACGGGATGCCGAAACTCAGCACCACTTGACTCAACACGAGGGCGAGCGTCGGGTTGAACCCTACTCCCAGGATGACGAGTGCAGGAATGAGCGTCACGGCGCGGCGGGCGATGAGTGGGACGCGGATACGGAGCAAGCCGGACATAATCGTGGATCCCGCATAGGCGCCGACCGAAGTGGACGCGAGGCCGGAGGCGAGCAGTCCGAGGCCGAAGAGCACGCCGATGACGGGACCGAAGGTGTCCGCGATGGCCGCGTGCGCGCCCTCGATGGTGTCGGTGTCGGCGCGGCCGGGGAGGCTGGTTGCGGCGACGAGGAGCAGGCCGATATTGATGGTGCCGGCGATGACCAGCGCGATGATGACGTCGATGCGGGTGTGGCGCAGGAGTTGATCGCGCACCTGTCGCGGGGGCGCGCCAAACCGGTCGAGGACGAGTTGGGAATGGATGTAAATCGCGTGCGGCATGACGGTTGCGCCGATCATCGAACACGCCAGCAGGATGGATTCGGTTCCGTCAAAACGCGGCAGGAGGCCGCCGAGCATGGCGCCGCCGTTGGGCGGCTGGATGAATAGTGCGGAGAGGAAGCCGATCAGAATGACGGCCAACAGCGCAATGATGACACCTTCAAAACGGCGCTGCTGATGGCGAGACTGAAGCAGCAGCAAAGCCAGCGAGACGGCACCGACGATGATGCCGCCGAGAACGAGGGGCAGCCCGAAGAGGATCTTGAGGGCCAGCGCGCCGCCGATCACTTCGGCGATATCGGTCGCGGCGGCGACGAGTTCGGCCTGCAGCCAGTATGCCCTGCGGGTTGTCGGTCGGGTGCGCTCGCCGACAAGTCGGGGCAGGCTGCGCCCGGTCACGAGTCCGAGCTTCGCGGATTGGTACTGGATGAGCATGGCCATGAGGTTCGCGAGGACGAGCACCCAGAGGAGCAGATAGCCAAACTGGGCGCCGGCGGAGAGATTCGCGGCGACGTTTCCCGGGTCCACGTAGGCGATAGCGGCGATGAATGCGGGCCCGAGTGCGAGCAACCAGCGGGGGGATCTGGCCGGTTGGTGCCGGGGTCGGCGCCGCGTCCGGTGCCGGGCTTGAGCGCGGTCGCGAGTCTTCACGAGATCAGTATTATTACGCACTTTCGATCATTCAAGTTCGCTTGTCCAAACAATTGCATCCTGGAGTCCTGAGATTAGCGTTCCCCACCAGGGCTTGCACTTGACGCAACGTCAAGCTCTATCGTGGACTGTGTTCCAAACAGTGAGGGATCGAGGTGTACCGCGTGGACATTTTGAGCATTCAGGAAGTGACCCGGGTGACCGGTGTGACGAGTCGAACCCTGAGGCATTATGACCAGATCGGCCTGTTGCCGCCGCTCGAGGTCGGTCACGGTGGGGTGCGCTACTACGGGCAGTCGGAATTGGTGCGGCTGCAACGCATCCTGCTGTTGCGGGACTTGGGGTTGAGCCTGGAGGCGATTCGTCAGGTCCTCGAGAGTCGCGTGGATGAACCCTCGGCCTTGCGAGCGCACCTGCACTACCTGCGGGCGGAACAAGCGCGGCTCGGCAAACAGATTGCCAGCGTGCAGAAAACCATCACGGCTTTAGAAAAGGAGGAACTCATGATGGCACAGGATATGTTTGACGGCTTTAACCACACACAATACAAGGACGAGGTGGAGCAGCGATGGGGCAAGCAAGCCTACGCAGACTCGGACAACTGGTGGCGCTCGATGAGTGCTGAAGAGCAGGCGGCGTTCAAGAAGCGCGTTGCCGATCTCAGCGGCGAGTGGGAGCGCGCCGCCGCGGATGGCGAAGACCCTACGGGCGAGCACGCGCAGGACTTGGCCCGCCGCCACGTCCAATGGCTCTCTGGGGTACCGGGCACACCCGGCGCTGGCGCAAACACCCCGGATAGGGACTACATCTTGGGACTTGCGGACATGTACGTCGCGGATGAGCGCTTTGCCGCCAACTACGGAGGCATCACCGGCGCCGAGTATGTCCGGGATGCGCTACGCGAATACGTGAAGAACAGTCTCTAGCGTTCCTTGCTCATGAGGTTTAGCGCCGTGGAATAGCCGTTTCGTTCATAGAATGGGACGGCTTTTTCTCGTGGATGCAAGATCGTGCGCGTGACGCCCACGCTTTCGAGGTAACGATCGGCCGCCGCCAGCACATCAGCGCCCACTCCCGCATTGCGGTATTCGGGACTGACGTACAAGGAATTGATGTACGCGTTTCCCGTCGGCGCCAGTACCCCGGGACGCGGCGGGCGGGTCATGACTCGGGCGATCACCATGCCGACGGCGCGATCCCCGCCGCGGTTCATCGCCAGAAAGCCCACCGTGTAGTTCTCCACCTCGTTCCACCACTGCAAAAATCGGTCAGCGTAATCCGCGAAGCCCTCAGCATCCACCGCATCGCCAGGCGACGCATCCGCACGCGGATCGTTGCCAGTCTGATCGCTCTGCCATTCCCAGCGCAACCGTGCCAGTTCGCGAACCTGCTCTTCAGTCACAATCTGCACCACATCCATACCCGCCACGCTACCGCGCGCGATAGGGTCAACATATGACTGACACCACTCCCCCTACCAAGGATGCCGCGACCGAACCGGAAACCACTGAACCGCCGAAAGTCAGTGACGACTTTGTGCACCGCACCCACACCCACAAGCCGTCCGGGCTCGAATACACCACCACTACTGGGCGTCTGGTCATTCGTCACGAAGGCATCAAAGACGGCAACGTTGAGGCCGTCAAGCCCAAGGCCGAAATTTTCATTACCGCATACACCGCCAACCTCCCGGAAGGAACCAACCCGGCAAGCCGCCCGGTTACCTTCGCGTTCAACGGCGGCCCGGGTTCCGCCTCGCTGTGGCTCCACCTGGGGCTGCTCGGCCCGCGCCGAGTCGACTCGGGCGATGTCGGCGCCCTCACCCCGCCGCCCTTTGGCATTACAGACAACGTCGAGACGCTCCTCAAACACTCCGACCTTGTCATGATTGACCCGGTCAACACCGGTTACTCGCGTGTTGTCGAGGGCGGGAAGGCAGACGAATTCCACGCCTTCGTCGAAGACCGCGACCTCGTCGCCGAAGTCATCCGCCTCTGGACCACCCGCAACAATCACTGGCTCTCCCCGAAATACCTCGTCGGCGAATCCTACGGAACCTTGCGCGCGGTGGCGGTCGCCGGTCGGCTCTTCGACGCCTACGGCATGGCCGTCAACGGTCTCGGGTTGATCTCCTCGGTCCTGAACCTGAGCACGGTCAGCTTCCCGCACGGCGCCAATGACGCCTACCCGTTGCACCTCCCCACGTACGCGGCGATCGCCCACTACCACGGCCTCCTCCCCGACAAGACTCTCGAGGAAGCGGTCCGGGATGCCGAAGAGTTTGCCCGCAAGGATTTCACCCTGGCACTTGCCGAAGGCAACCGTTTGGCACCCGAGGCGATGAACGCCGTCGTGCTTAAAATTGCCGAGCTGACCGCACTTAGCCCGGAATTCATCCGGCGCAAGAACCTCCGCTGGACCTACATCGAGTTTGCGCACGAACTGCTGCGCGAGAAGGGGCTCATGGTCGGGCGGATTGACGGGCGGTTTAGTTTTCAGCCGAGCGATCTGCAGGCCTCGGACGCGTACGAGGACCCGTCGATTGACGCGATCACGGGGCCGTATGCGGCGGCGATCAATCACTATATTCGCAGCGAGCTCGGCTATGAGAATGACCTGCCCTATGAGGTGCTCTCCGGGCGCGTGCAACCGTGGAGTTACCGCACGTTTGAGGGCGAGCCGATCGATGTCTCGCGGACCTTGGAACGGCTCATGGTGCGCAATCCGCACCTTCGCGTGCACGTAGATTATGGCTATTACGACGGCGCCACTCCCCATTTCGCGGCAGAGTTCACTTTTGCGCAACTTCAGTTGAGCGAGGACGCGAAGGCCCGCTTTTCGCATCACTATCACGAGGCTGGGCACATGATGTATTTGTTGCCCGAGGCGCGTGAGGCCCAGTTGGCCGCGTTGGCAGATTTTGTGCGTGTGTCCGGAGGCGAGGCGTAATGGCGGAGGCGACCCGGCTGGAATATCTGGACGGCTTTGACCTGGTTTCGGGGTCGGCCTCGGTGGTGTCTGTGAGCGCGGCCGAGGGGGAGGACGGGTTGCTCGACGTGGTGCTGGATTCGACAGTTTTTTATCCGCGCGGCGGCGGGCAAGACTGGGATTTGGGGGTAATTCGCTCTGGCGCCACCGAGTTTATTGTTGAGTCGGTGACGCTCGATGACGGCGGTGTGGCGCATCACTACGGGAGATTTGGCGGCGGGGCGCCGGAAACGGCGGATTTTGGTGCCGGCGCCGAGGTGTCGCTCGAGGTGGATCGGCCGCGACGCAACGCGAACACCCGATTGCACTCGGCAGGTCACATTATTGACCGGGCAGTGGAGAACTTAGGGCTGGATTGGGTTCCCGGGCGTGCCGGACACTACCCGCATATGTCTTTTGTGGAATATGCCGTGCAACTGGATCCGGAGGAGACGGAGAAGTATCGCGAACTCCTCGAAGCAGAGGCGAATGCCATCATCACGGTGGGGAGCGAGAACACCGTGCGGTTCATGCCAGCCGAGGAACTCTCGACGGTGGTCAAGCACGTTCCGGACAACCTGCCGACCAACAAGCCGACCCGCTTGGTCATGTACGGCACGGATTTCGGTATCCCCTGCGGCGGGACGCACGTGAAGGATGTCAGTGAGATCGGCGGCATGCTGATCACCAAGATCAAGTCGAAAAAGGGCGTCACCAAGGTTTCATATGCCGTACTCGGGATAAACGCCCCCGCCTAATTTCCCATCTATGTAGCGCGACACGCCGAGGAAACCGGGGTTTCCTCGGCGTGTCGCGCTACATAGACGAGGGGGCGGGGGGAGGTATGCGGCGAGGGGCATATACGCGTGACTACCGCACGCCCTTGATCCGCGTGACAAAGACCGCCCCAATTACCGCTGCGATCGCCCCGAAAACAAACAGTCCCGAGTACCCGAAAACGCTCGTCGTCACAAAACCAGCCACCACGGGTGCAATCACTTGCGGCAGCGAGGCCGCAACGTTGATGACACCCAGGTCCTTGCCTCGATCCGCACTCGAGGGCAGCACTTCGGTCAACAGCGCAAAGTCCACCGCCAAGAACGTGCCGAATCCTGCACCCAGAATGGGCGCCGCAATAAGCGCGCCGGTCCAGTCCTGCGTAAACAGCACAATCATGAACGCCACGCACACCACCGCAGCGGCCGCAATCACAAACACCTTGCGCCGCCCCACGCGGTCGCTCAAGAATCCGCCCACCACCGAAAAAAGCACCACAGAAAGCGCATATTCCACGGTCAGAATGAATACGCCGCCCGCCGGGTCCGGGTATTTCACGCGGTCGGACAGGAAGAAGAACATGTAGTTCGTGAAGGAGAACACGCCAAGGTTCACCATGAATCGGGTAAACCACGCCCAGGCGAAATCCGGGTGTTTCCGCGGCGAGATCCAAAACGAGCGCAGAAACGGCAACCACTCGAACCGTGACACCGAACCAGGCGCAATCACCACATCCTGACGGCGCAAAACAAACCACGACATGCAGGCCGCGAGCGCCACCGCCGCAACCACATACCCCACCGCATACCCGGAAACCACGGCCCCGATCAACGCGCCCAACATGATTCCCACGGTCTGCCCCATCGCGAACAGCCCACTCACCGACCCGCGCTGCGAACTCGGAACCTGATCCGGAATCGCGGCACTAAGCGCCGCCAGCGCCGCATTCGCCCCGGTCTGCACCAAACACCACGCGGCCACCATGACAAAAACGCCCGGCGCCCCGGACAAGACCAGCAACGCCACCACGGCCAGTAGCGTCCCGCCCACAATCCACGGCAGGCGGCGCCCAAAGCGCGAGGCCGTCCGGTCTGACAGCGCTCCGAAAATCGGCGTCACCACGAGGGAGACGATCGCCCCGGTGGTCAAAGCCAGAGACAGCACCGCCTCTTTATTAGCGGGATCAAACGCTTCGGCCTGTTGCGGCAGGAACACCTGAATAGCAGAGAAGAACGCGATATTAATGCCCATATTGGCGAGCACCAGCGAAGAAATCCATGCTGGCTTAGCCCGCTCAGTTGGCTCGTTTGACGCGGAAGGAGGCAACGCCGTCGTGCTTTCCATGCTTTTGATCCTAGACCGCGGCACTCACTTTCGCGCCACACGGCGCCGCGCCATCTTTTTCATGCCGTCGGCCGGGCGGATCGGTTCCGGCCATTTGGCTTCGAGCGCGTCGCCGAGCGTCACGCCGCGCAGTCGGCGTCCAAACATCGGGAGCACCCATTCGCCGAGCCACTCGCGTTCGCGGCGTACCCACGCGCGCATGCCGGGCGGCGCCGGGTCCGGGACGGCTGGAGGCGAAATCGTGTGCGGCACGCCGATGTGCGCAAGGACATGCGCGGCGAGGACGCGATGCCCGGCGCTGGACATGTGCAGGCGGTCGACGTCCCACAGTCTGCGGTCGTGAAATTCCTCGAAGCACCAATAGTCGATGACTTCGGCGCCCTCTTCGATCGCGATGCGCCGCACATTCGCGTTGTAAACCCAGTTGCGGCGCTTGAGCGGTTCCAGCGCGGGGTGGAGCGGTACGTCGAACCCGGTGAAAAGCAGGACGCGCGCGCCGGTTGATCGTAGCGTCCGCACCATGCTTTGGTACCCGGCCATCAGGGTGTCCATATTGTTGCGGACCTCGAGGATGTCGTTGCCGCCCGCGTACAGCGTGACGAGCGTGGGGTTCATGGCGATGGCCGCCTCGAGCTGTTCATCGCGGATTTGCGCGAGCCGTTTCGAACGTATAGCCAAATTGGCATATTCGATGGTGGGGTCGTTTTTGGACAGCTGTTTTGCGACGCGATCGGCCCACCCGCGCACCCCGTTCGGGAACCGCGGATTCCAATCGCCGACCCCCTCCGTGAAGGAATCCCCCAGCGCTACATAGCGTTCCGGCACACGCCCACGGTAGACGGGGCAAGTAAACGCCCGGTGAACCGGAGCGGCTCGCGTTACTGAAGCACGACGGCGCGTCCCCGACTTCCGCGCCACGCCTCACCGCGGGCTCGGGCTACTTAGGCGTTCCAGAGACCGTACGAATCGGCGAGTTCGGAGATCTTTTGGGCTCGGGCCAGACGCGGCAAGTACGAGCCGTCACCGACAACGGCACCCGCGGCGTGTGCGTCAAGCAGGTCATGCGCCCAGGTGATTTCGTCTTCGCTGGGAGCGAGTGCCTTATTGATGGTGTCGGTTTGGGCGGGGTTGAGCGTGAGCTTCCCGGTCATCCCCATGGAACTTGTGACCTTGCACGCGTCAATGAGCGCTTGGCCCTCGGCGCCAACGGCCGGGCCGTCAATGGGACCCGGCAACCGTCCCACGCGCGAAGCCACCACGAGCTTCGAACGGGCGTAGGCGAGTGCCATCGGGTCATCCGAGGCGCCGGTGTCGCGGCGGAAATCGCCAATGCCGAAAGCCAGGCGGAAGGTCCCGGGCGCGCACGCAATGTCGGTGGCATTTTCGATCCCCGCGGCCGACTCGATCAGCGCCAGCACCGGCGTACCGGCTTGTAGCCGCATCGCGGTGTAGGTGACTTGCTCCGGTTTTTCCGTCATGGCCAGAATGACTCCGCGGAGCCCGGGCGCCTTGGACAGCGCCGCTAAATCATCGGCCCAGTACTCGGTATCGATGCCGTTCACGCGTACCCATGCGGTCATGCCATTGGACAGTGCGTCCACCACGCGCTCGCGTGCCGCCGCCTTACCCTCGGCCGGCACCGCATCCTCAATGTCAAAGGCCACCGAGTCCGCTTCGGAGGCGAGCGCCGGCGCGAAATTCGCCTCATTCGCCGCGGACGCCAAGAGCCAGGATCGGGACAGTTTTGCAGGCAGTGCGGCGGCGCGGGTATTCCGGAAAGGAGGCATAGTCAAACCCTACCTGCGATCCAGTCCGCTCAGGTATTTGTTGTAGTCATCAAGCTCAACGTCGCTTCGCCCGGACCGATCGCGCGCCCGGGTCGACCGCGTTTCCTCCCGCCGCCAACGCACCAGCACATACATCAACATGAGCACGCTAGGCAGTTCGCCGTAGGACCACGCGAGCCCGCCGGCCAAGTATTGGTCGCCCATGACGTTCACGCCCCACTCCGCGGGAGGCGTGGCGAACCACGAAACCAGCGGCAGCGTCGCCATCATGACAACCACGCCAAAGAACGCATGGAGCGGCATCTCCAAAAACATGTCGATGAATCGACCGAAATGACCCTGTTTTCGCGGTAGCGGATCGTGCGAAAGGATCGGGATCGTGAACAGGATCCCGGCAATGAGGAACAGCACCTCGAGGGAAATGTGCCCGTACCAGTTCCACAAGAATTGGTCGGCGAGCGTGCTCAAGTACAGCCCGTAAAACGAAACCAAGAACAGCGGAATCATAAACGCCGGGTGCAGGAGGAACCGCCCGAACGGCGAGCGCAGCCCCCACACCGCGCCCCGCAGCACCGGCACCCCCAGACCGCGATGCGGTGTGGCCCGCAGCAGCAGTGTCCCCGGCGAGCCCATCACCAGCAGCGGCGGCACCGCCATCATGAGCGTGAGTTGCTGAAACATGAAAACCGAGAACATCTTGTACCCATAGCCCTCGACCTGAAACCCCATCACCACAATGAGGATCACGCACCCGGCCAGGAAGGACACGGTGCGCCATTTCGGCCAACCGCGCCCGCTGCGCCACAGTCGAATCGCCCCGGCGAGGTAGAAAATGCCCATGAGCGCGGCGATCACCGGGATGACCGGGATCGGCTGGAATGCGGGTACTAAGAAGTTGAAGAACGACGGCGCGTCCCCCGGTAACCACGCGGGTCCAGGAAAATCAGCGGTCGCCAGGGCGGTTTGGGTAAAGCTCACCCCTCTATTAAGTCACATATTTGTATATCCCAATACTTCCCCGCAAATTTCATGGCTTCCCGTGCGTTTCATGGCCTCCCAACGGCATGAAAGGTGAGTTAGGCCATGAAAATTGCCTAGGGGGAGCGGGGGTCGGCTAGGTCGCTACCGGTAAGCAGACCCCCGAGTCCACGCTTGTCCCGGGTGAACGGGACGCACAACACCGACAGCGCCACGAGGACCGCCTGCAACCCGACCAATCCCAGAGAAACAAAGGAGAGCGTCTGCGAATTTTCCGGCGCGAGTACGGCAATCGCCCCCAACAAGGCCATAAAGAGGCCACCGCTAAACGTCGCCCTCAGGAGCCGTTGCCACAAACTCCCGCGCCGCGGCGACCCGTCGGCGCCGCGCCACACCGGCTCCAACCACACTGCTCGCTTGCCCAAGGACGCCCCAGAGCCAAACAGCGCCGGAAGATAGAAAACCACCAGCGCCGCAACTCCGAGCGACACCAGGTTCTGTGCCCGCCCATCGGCTTCCCAGGGCAAATAGTTCACGGGCGATTGGGCCACTGAATCCGCGTACGCCCCCACGTCGCGCGCAATGTTCCACGTCACGACCACAGTGGTCGTGACGATCCCCAACAAAATCCAGTCCACCAATTGCCCAAACCATCGCCGCAGCGCGGTGATCTGCCGGGGCACATGCCGCTGGTCGGCCAGTTCGTCATGCGAGGGCATCCAGTGCAGAACCAGTGGAGCCAGGGCCACTCCAATCACCGTGCCGAGCGAGTTTGTGATGACGTCATCGACATCGGCGACCCGCCACGCACACGGGAACAGACCCCAAAACCCGGTGTATTGCGTTGTCTCAATGAGCACCGACGTCAATACTCCCAGCAGAATTGCGAGCGCCCAGTGGATCTTCAAGTACCCTCGCGCCAGCACACCAAAGGGTATAAACAGCAGAACATTGAACAGCACCTGCAAAACCGTGAAGGTCTGCAAACTCTGGCGCCACCCCATGCCAGCGGTGGCCTGCCGAATCTCATCCAGCGAGTGGAAGGGCTGCGTGAATACCGCCTTCGGGTGCGCAGCGCACCAGGCCGCATCGATATCCGGCACGGGAAGCATCGTGAAAACGAACAACGCCACGCCGTAGACAGCCACCGCACCGGCACCCAGCACGCGCGCGAAAGATAGACCGCCAAAACGTCGATACTGAATGATCAAAATCGGAATCAGAAGCGCCAGGAAGAGCGCGAGGCCAATCAGCAAGGAGGACTGCGTTTGCCACGTCCAAGTCCTCATCGGCTCCCCCTTTCGCCCCTACAATCTGGGCCGCTTAGCCCATCGGTCCATTTTTAGCGCAAGATGCAACTCTAACCGAGTCTGCCCGCGCATGGGGTCAAACCCGAGTAGTTTACGGACACGCTCCAATTTGTTGTACACACTGGACCGATGTTGGTGCAGGGCCTTAGCGACTTCGGCAACCGAACCATCGCGCTCATACATGATTTCCAGCATGGTCCGTAGCGACTCGTCCCAGTCGTACCGACTGAGCTTTTCGTAGATGATGGACGCAGTGGGCGCGTACTCGGCACGAGAAAGCGCCGGATATATGCCAGTATTTGCATATTCAATCGTGCGGTTTGTGGCGTGCAAATGAGGGTCGACGGCGGCGGCTTGCGTTGCGATCACGGCCTCACCATAGCGTGTGGGCATCTCACGCAGTTCGCGGCCTGGGGTGCTCGCACCAAAGGACGTTTCGCCACCGTCGATGCCCGCGTTCTCGCGCATATGGCGGGCGATTCGCCGATGCAAATCTTGGAGATCATCGCCCACGACGTTGCCCTTCAGCAGAAGCGTGGCATGCGTCGGATGACCGGCGCTGAAGGCGACGCGATCGTCGCCAACTGTCGCCTTGAGTGCGGCCAGACTATAGGCGTGCATGCGGTCCGCGGAACTTGCGCGCGGCCCCCGGGTCACCTCTCGTTCGTGAAATATGCCAATTGAGTAATACTCGAGGTCTTCGAAGGCTTCCCACCCGACAACGTATTCCAGAGCCGCCTTGTTTCCGGCGAGAGCTTGCGCAAACGCGTCCTCGCGTTCGCGGCGGAATGCCGACTCAGCCGTCGTGCCGCCCAAAAGATATTCGGCAAGTTCATCGGTGAGTTCCCTGATCGCAGGCAATTTTGCGACGATGGCGCCTCCGTTACGGTCATCGGGACGCTCCTGAACCCACATATATCCGACGCGGAATCCACGCACCAGCAGCGGCAGACAGACCCGGCCGCGCATTCCCAATTCCACGTTCGCCGGGATCTGCACCGGGGTCACCGCAGTGGAAATTCCGTGGGAATTCTGCCAAGAGCGCACCTCATCGCTAACGACTTTGGTGAGGAGAAACTGGGTACGAACCCGGTCTGTGGGATCCTGGTGCGAGCTATAGGCGATCAAATGACCATCCAGATCTTCCACCGAGATGGCGCGCTCGACGTACTCTGCAATGGTCTCCACAAGCTGGTCGACGCCTTTTTCAATCACGCACCAATCGTAGTCGCGATTCGACATTGGTCGACAATTCGCACAGCCCACCTCGACATTTGTTCACACGGTGCGCGCGGAGGCGCCATGGCGACCCGCGCAAAACCGCGAGTTCGGCGCTATGGCGAGCATCGCCGTCGTAATTCAGCCCCGGAACCGGCCGAAAACTGGGCCTACGCTGGGATCAAAGCGAGCCCCCTACCCGAGGAGTCATCATGATTGTTGGCGTGCCCACCGAAATTAAGAACAACGAGTTTCGCGTCGCGATCACCGCATCCGGCGTGCTGGAACTAGTGAGCCACGGACACCAGGTATTGGTGCAGTCCGGCGCGGGCAAAGGTTCAGGCATTTCCGATGAGGAATACGCTGCCGCCGGCGCGGAAATTGTGAGCGCGGCGTCCGAGGTGTGGAACCGCAGCGAGATGGTGATGAAGGTGAAGGAGCCGATCGCCAGCGAGTACGGATATTTTCGCGAGGGCCTGATCCTCTTCACGTATTTGCACCTGGCGCCGGAGCCAGAGTTGACCAAGGCGCTTGTCGATGCGGGCGTGACCGCGATCGCGTATGAAACCGTTCAGGACGGGCGTAAGCTGCCGCTGCTGGCACCCATGAGCGAGGTGGCCGGTCGCCTGTCGGTGCAGGTTGGCGCACAATGCCTGACCGCTGTGGGGATGCGCGGCGAACACGCGGGACGCGGTGTCCTGCTCGGCGGCGTGCCGGGTGTACGCCCGGCGAACGTTGTGGTGCTGGGTGCCGGTGTGGCGGGAACGAATGCCGCCGAAATGGCGATGGGCCTCGGCGCGGACGTCTCGATTTTGGACATTAATATTGATCGCCTCCGCGAACTCGATGCGCTGTACCACGGCCGCATCAAGACCATTGCGTCCAACAAGCTTGAGGTGGAGCGCGCCTGCATTAACGCGGACCTGGTGATCGGTTCCGTGCTGATTCCGGGGGCGAAGGCGCCCAAGCTCGTGTCGAATGAATTGGTCGCGAAGATGAAGCCGGGTAGCGTGCTCGTGGACATCGCGGTGGATCAGGGCGGCTGCTTTGAGGACTCGCACCCGACCACCCACGAGAATCCGACCTTTATGGTGCACCAGTCGGTGTTCTACTGCGTGGCGAACATGCCGGGCGCGGTGCCGAACACCTCGACCTACGCGCTGACGAACGTGACCCTGCCGTACGCCTCGATGCTTGCCAACCGCGGTGTTGCAAGTGCGCTTGCCGTGAATCCGGCTCTCGCCGCCGGGCTCAATGTGGCCGGTGGAAAGGTCACCAACGCGTCCGTCGCCGTGGCGCATGGTTACGAGTTGTCGACCTGGAATTCTGTTGTCGCATAACTCGAAATGTAAAGACCGTGGCGAGGTGGCCCGTGGGGGTGCCGCCTCGCCACTTTTTTAGCCGAGCAATCCGTTGATGAGTTCCGTCCAGCCCGTTGCAAGGCGCTCGGGAGTGACGTCCAGGTCGGTCTGCATGACATCGAGACCGCCGGGGTTTAAGTACGCAAGCAAGGTGTAGATGGCAACCTCGGTGTCCCCAGTGAACCCCGCGTCTCGCAAGAGCATGGTCAGGTGCGTAGAAGTGAGTCGGCGTGCGGGGTGGGAGAAGTAGCCGCGAAATTGGCCGGCGGTGGCCGCAGCGAGCGGACCCAGGGAACGGTTGAACGCAATGTCTGCCGCACCGAAGGCGAGGAGGCGATCGCGGGCTGGCGCGCCCGGGCCCAACGGGGGCGGGCCGAACATGAAGTCATGCTGAAACTTCTGGGTACGGTAATCCAGTAGGGCATCGAGGACGCCCTGGCGGTTTTCGAAGCGGCGAAAGATGGTGCCCTTGCCAACCCGGGCGGCGCTCGCCAACTCATCCATGGAGAAGTTCACGTCACCGGTATCTTCAATGATTCTCCGCGCCGCGTTCAGGATCGCCTCGCGGTTACGCGCCGCGTCGGCACGCACGGCTCGCGGCGGATTAAGGAGCTCGTGTGGCGAAGGCGACATAGAAAGAGTGTAACCGGCTGAAATATAACCGGACTACAGTCCGTTTATAGGTTAGGCTCGTCGAGAGCTGGCTTTTCTCTCAGGAACTCACGCATGACCCCTCAGCAATAGGAGTAACCATGTCCACTCGCATTCTTGCCCTGGTTGGCAGCGTCCGCGCAGCTTCCACCAACCGCCAACTTGCCGAAGCGGCCAGGGATGTAGCTCCTGAGCACATTGAGGTTCTCACCTTTGACGGCCTGGCGGAGCTACCTTTTTATAACGAGGATCATGACAATGACGCCGAACGGCCCGAGGCGGCAAACCGGCTCCGTGCGGCCGCCAAGGACGCGGACGCGCTCCTCTTGATTACCCCCGAATACAACGGCACCATCCCCGCCGTGCTCAAAAATGCGATCGACTGGCTGTCCCGTCCCTTTGGTGCGGGGGCGATCAAGGGCAAGCCCGCCGCCGTCATCGGCACGTCGATGGGCCAATACGGCGGCGCCTGGGCGATCGCCGACGCGCATAAGTCGCTCAAAATTGCCGGCGCCTCGGTCATCGAGGATATTGACCTGAAGATTCCGGGCTCGGTGCGCCGTTTCGCCGAGGTGCACCCGCGCGAGGATGCTGAAATTGCTCAGCAGTTGCGCACTGCGCTTGAGGATTTGGCCGAGTTCAGTTCGGCGGCGCTCGTCTAACCTCCCTGCGGATCATCCCAGCAAACATGTAGCGGGGCCGACCACCGGTGTTGGTGATCGGCCCCGCTTCGTGTTTTTAGCTACTTGCCTGCAACAATCCGTTCCTGCTCCGGCCCCCACAGCTTCGCGTAGAGCCCCAAAATCGCTTCATCGGTAGTGTTGAAACCCAGTTTCCGCATCAGATGGTGGGCTTGTAAAACGGTCAAGTGTTGGGCCGGGCGGGAGACGTTCGCGCGGTCTGCGCGGTGCAGGTACATGTCGATCGCCATGCGCCAGCGCCTACGCCAATGCTTCACAGCCGCCTCCGCACCCGTGGCCATCATGACCGAGTGCATCAGCTGGCTCTTGCAACTCACTTGATTACTCAGCCCGTCGCGTAGATGGTGTGCGTTTTGCCCCCAGTACTGCGTACATGAGCGCAAATGCGAGTCCCAGTAAAAATCCCATGAAATACGACGGCGGTCCCTCCAACGCGCGGAATGCTTACCTTCACGCATGGTGTGGGCGGAATCAAACATGAGCAGGGCAGCGAGCGCCATCCGGTTTTGCCCGGGGGCAAAACGCTCGGTTGCCCAGGCGGCGAGTTCAGAGGCAACTTCAAAGACCTCGTGAGCAAGATCCAGTCCCTCTTGGCCGCCGAAAGCGGCCAGTTCCGCCTCGTGCTGGGGGTCCAATGCGGTGTCCCGCAGGTAGCCGCGGTCGGTCTTGAATTCGCGATGCGAGACCTTGATGATCCCAAATTCGTGACCCATGCGCAGTTGCAGGGCCGATTGCCGCGATTGCAGTTGAGAAATTGACGCCTTGGGCCCGAGGATGCGCATCCACACCTGGGAGCGCTTCGGGCTGTCGGTGCGTCCAAAGTACCAGCGTGCCACGCCGAGCTCTTGGGCGAAGGCCGACAGTGGGGTGACCAACTCCTTGATGATGCCGTCCGCTACATCAGGAGTATTGGAGTCAATATGGAGATGCCACCACAAAGGGCTATCTTGACTTCGTGAGGCGGGTCGAAGCGATGATAGCTGACTCAAAACATCTCCTGTCGATCCGTGGTCACCCCACCGACGATGGGGGTTCACTATATACTACGTTTTGGGGGTTGCTCTTAGCCCAGCAACCTGTTTTTGGGCGCACTGATCTACAACAAAAATTTGTTGTAGATCAGTGTGTGGGTAGTTGCTAGCGTTACGCTACAGTTGGCCAGTCATAGATGCCGCCACTGCGCAGAATCTGGCTGAAAGTTGCTTCCATGATTCTCAAACATCCTTGTTGTGGTGGTTACATTTGCTACAGAACGTGTGTCCTGTATGAACTAGATAACGCCACCGACTCGGCGCCTGTCCACTTGAATCGGTGTCATTTTTAGGCCAGTTGCAACTTTAGGTCAGTTTTCTTAGTTTGTGCACTCTGCACTCATTCAGCCGTACCCCCTAAATTCAAGCGGATGCACTACGATCGGGTGTGTTAATATGGGATCGGACACCGTGGCAAGTTTATGCCAATGTCCTAATTCGGAAGCGGAAAAATCCCGGCATGAGTCCAGAATCTAAGCAAGACCGAGCACCTCTCGCAGTCGATCCAGGAGCTATTTATCGATTTATCGCGGCGAATCGGTCCGCCCTTCCAGCCGAGATATCCGAATCCCTTGGTTTCTCTGAACGACGCCTCTCCCCGTCCATCGAATACCTTCTAGAGCACAACCTCATCGATCACGATCCAGAGTCGTCGGACCGGCTCATCGCGTACTCCCCGGAGACTGCGCGACTGCGAGCCACCGTCGCAACCGAACTCAAGCTCGCGGAAGCGCGTAGAGAGTTGTTGAATCTCAATGCCCAGTACTCTGCCATGGAAAATAGCTTTACCGAGATCTACCGCGAAGCTCATCAGGGAAGCGACCTCGAACATATTGAGTCAGGTCGATTTGTTCTTCCCGTGCTTCTCAACGAGGTGGCAAACGCAACAAACAGCGTACTGACGTATCAGACAGGTCCAGGGTCGACAGCTGACCGGCTCGAAGACACCATTCAAACAGATGAAGAGCTCAGGTCTCGCGGAGTTACCCGTAAGACTATTCTTCAGTCCGCGCGTAAATCACACGCTCCTACGCTTCGCATGGTCGACGCACTGAGTCCTCTTGGTTGCGAATTTCGCATGAACGATTCCATGCCGAATCGATTGGTCATCATTGACAACAAGGTTGCGATCATCGGCAATCGGGGTGAGGGAAGCGAGCACGGCAGCGGCACCATCATCCGCAACCCCGAATTAGTCGGCATGTTGTCTGATTATTTCTTGCAAGTGTGGGGCTCGTCCCCTGAATTTAGTACCGGGGACGCCGGTGAGAAGTCCACTCTGGGGGAACTGTCTCGTATCGAGCTCTCTGTGCTGGGACTACTTTCGGCAGGTAAGTCCGACGATACGATCGCGAGAACACTACAGATCAGCGTGCGAACCTGCCGCCGCTATGTGGCGAATATTTTGCAAGCGCTGGGCGCAGAATCGCGATTCCAAGCAGGTTTCAACGCGGCAAACTTTACGCCGGCGCGAGCTCAGGCCTCTAAGGGAAACAGGCGCGGCTAATCGCCAAAAGGTACTTCATCTCGGAGCGGGTCGCGTTTCTGTTTAGCCCAAAAGCTCCTCGACCGCATCGCGCTCCGCTTCCAGCTCAGCCACAGACGCCGCGAGCTTCCCGGCTGAGAATTCATCCATCGACAAATCTTCAACCACGGACCACCGGCCACCCGAAGACCGCGCCGGGAAGGAGCAAACCAGCCCCTCCGGCACACCGTACCACCCCTCGGATGGCAGCGCGACCGACGTCCACCGCTCACCAGTACCGAGCACCCAATCCCGAATGTGGTCGATGGACGCCCCGGCGGCAGAGGCGGCAGAAGAGCTCCCGCGCACCTCGATAATTTCGGCGCCGCGCTTGGCCACACGTTCCACATACGGCCCTCGAATCCACTCCGGGTCGGCGACCTCGTAAGCCGGCCGCCCGCCAACGGTGGCGTGGGTCAGATCGGGATACTGTGTGGGCGAGTGGTTCCCCCACACGCTCACGCCTTCCACATCCGCGACGGGCGCACCGACATGCTCGGCCAAAATCCCAGCCGCACGGTTGTGATCCAGGCGGGTGAGCGCCGTGAACCGTTCCGCAGGCACATCCGGCGCATTGCGCTGCGCGATCAGAGCGTTGGTGTTGGCCGGGTTGCCCACCACCAGCACGCGCACGTCCGACGCCGCGTAATCATTAATCGCTCGACCCTGCGGCGCAAAAATCCCGCCGTTTGCCTCCAACAGGTCACCACGTTCCATGCCCTTGGTGCGCGGCCGCGCTCCCACCAGCAACGCCACATTCGTGCCGTCAAAACCGGCGGCGATATCGGTGGTCACCTCGACGTTCTGCAGCAGCGGAAACGCGCTGTCGGTCAATTCCAGCGCAACGCCCTCGGCCGCCCGTACTCCCTCCGGAATCTCAAGCAGCTTCAGCGCGACCGGTTGATCCGGCCCCAACATGTCACCTGCAGCAATACGAAACAGCGCGGCATACGCAATCTGGCCGCCGGCACCGGTCACGGTCACAGTCACTGGATTTTTCCCCATGTTCGCAGTCTATCCCTGCCCCCTTCGGCCCACCCAAGTGCCGCTCAAGTAGCCCAGTACGACGGCGACTCCCGCACTTAAGTGCGGGAGTCGCCGTCGTACTTCTCAGCAAAAATTACTTGCGCAAGGCGGCGAGAGTGTTGAAAAGCTCGCCGGTGAGGCGGGTGGCGCCGTTGCTGGAGCCGCCCCAAATGTGGATGCCGGTCGAGACATCCTCGTTGGTGGTGGTCACGGCCGAGCCGCTTTGGCCGCCGTAGGTGTCGGTTTTGTAGTAGAAGTTGCGGGCGTCGGCGCCGGTGAGGGCGTCGGTGTCCTGCCACATGGTGCCGCGCGGTTTGTCACCGGGGTACCCGACCACGGTCGCACTGCCGCTTTGCAGTTCCGCTTGGCTCGCGGGGGCGAGGCCATACCAGCCGAGGCGGTCGCCGATGGGTTGGTCGAGGACGATCACGCCCCAATCGCCTCCGTTGCCCAGGCCGCGTGCGTCCACCCAAATTTCGGTGGCGTTGAACTTACCGTAGGGGTCGGTGGAACCATTGCGTGCGGGTGCGAAGGTGATGTTGGAGACGTTGCCTTCGAGGCAGTGACCGGCGGTGGCGACCGAGCGGGACGAGATGAGCCAACCGGTGCAGATGTAGGTGCTGCCGTTGCGGGTGAAGTTGATTTGGCCGATGCGGCGGTACTTGGGGGCGCGCGTGTCGGCAACCTGCTCGCGGCCGTCGGGGCCGATGAGGGAGCGGGATACCGGTTCGGTGCCGCCGAACGCCCGCGTCGAGGCGAGGCCCTTGTCTGCGGTCAGGCCCGCACCGGACATGGGGTTGGCGCGGTCCGGGGCACCGTTAGCGATCTTGTACCCGACGGGCTGGATCGGCAGGTTTTCGATGGGGGCGGCGGTAGCGCCGGAGGCGGAAGCGAAGAGGCCGACGGCGAGAAGGCTCGCGGCGCTCACGGAGGCAAAGGTGCGTTTCAGTGATTTCATAAAAGGATTTAGTATCAGGATTCCTGGGCGTTTGGGCAAGGTTTTTCTCGGGTTTTTTTGTTTGTGCGCGGGGGTATTGACGGTCCGGTGGTCGCGTGATTAGATATGCCGTTTGGCGGCGCTCAGTGGGGCGTGCTGAGCCCCACGCATCCCGGCCTTTCTCGGGGCGGATACCATAGTCCAGTGAGTACCGAAGCCGAATCCACTTTGCCCGCCGATGAGGACATTGCCCTGCGGCATGCAGAACTTTTCTCCACCCGAAGCGCGGGTATCAAGCAATCCCCGATTAGGGATGTTTTTGACATCTCGGTCCGCCCCGGCCTGATCTCCTTGGCGGGTGGAAGCCCGAACTTGGCCGCACTGGATCAGCAGACGCTGATCTCCGGGGCGTCCACAATTCTGTCCGAACACGCTGCCGAGGCGCTCAATTACGGCGGCGGTCAAGGGACCGAAGCATTGCGCCAGCTCGCCGTGGAGATCATGGCCTCGGAGGGCATCACCAACGCGGATCCGGCGAACATTGTGATCACCACCGGCTCGCAGTCCGCGCAGGATGTCGCGGCCAAGGTGTTCTGCGATCCCGGGGATGTCGTGCTGACCGAGGATCCCACCTACGTGGGTGCGCTGAACACATTTGAGGCGTATCAGGTAGACGTGCAACCGGTCGCGATGGACCATGACGGCCTCATTCCTAAGGCGTTGCTGGCGCGGATCGAGGAGCTGCGCGCGGCCGGCAAACGCGTCAAACTGCTCTACACCATTCCGAGTTTTGGGAACCCCAGCGGAATCACCATGAGCGCGGAGCGGCGGCAACGCATCATTGATATATGCCGTGAGAACAATATTTTGGTTCTTGAGGACAACCCCTACGGCCTGCTGAAGTTCGATGGCGCCCCGCTGGTGCCGTTACGCGAAGGCAACGCCGATGACGTCATTTATCTGGGCTCATTTTCCAAGATCCTGGCTCCGGGTATGCGCCTGGGTTGGGCGTTGTTGCCCGAGCACCTCTTGCGGCGCTTTTACTTGGCGGCGGAAGCGGTAGTGCTGTGCCCCTCGCCGTTGACGCAAATGCTGGTCGAGTACTATTTCCGAAACTCGGATTGGCAGGCCCAACTGGCAGAGTCACGAGCGGAATATCAGAAACGGTGCGATGCCATGTTGGCCGCCCTTGAGTCCGAGTTTGCCGGCTTGGATGTGACCTGGACCGTCCCCGATGGTGGATTCTTCATCTGGGTGACGTTGCCCGAGGGCGTGGATACATACCCGATGTTGCATGAAGCGATCGATGCGGGGGTGGTGTTTATTCCGGGTGCGGCATTTTCGCCGGTGGAAGGGCCCTCGAATAATCTGCGCCTTGCGTACAGCACGGTGCCGGTGGAGAACATTCGCGAGGGCATTGCCCGGCTCGCGCCCATCATCAAGCGCGCCCTCTAGCCTCGACTGTGTAGCAGTTAATGCCCATGTCACGCCGAACATGGGCATTAACTGCTACACAGTCGAAGGGCGTGGCCTTGATGGGGGGAGCTAGTCGAGGAGGAGCGCCGGCTCTTCCAGAATCGCGGCGACATCCGCCATGAAACGCGCAGACAAATCGCCGTCCACCACGCGGTGATCAAACGAGCCGCCAAGCGTTGTCACCCAGCGCGGAATGACCTCGCCATCAAGCACCCAAGGCTTCTGTTTGATCGTGCCAAACGCCACGATCGCCACCTCGCCGGGATTGATAATCGGCGTCCCGGTGTCAATCCCGAGCGCCCCGATATTCGTCACGGTCAGCGTCCCGCCGCTCATTTGCGCCGGAGTGGTCTTGCCCGCGCGTGCCGTCTCGGCCAGGTCCCCGAGCGCCACCGCAAGTTCACGCAGACTCAACTCCTGCGCGTCCTTGATGTTCGGCACCAAGAGTCCGCGCGGCGTCGCCGCCGCAATACCCAGATTCATGTAGCGGTGCAGGGTGATTTCGTCATCATTCCAGGTCGCGTTGACCTGCGGGTTGCGCGCGGCCGCCCAAATCACTGCCTTCGCGAGAATCAGCAGCGGGGACACCTTGACGCCGGCAAAGTCGCGGCTTTCCTTGAGCCGCTTCACAAACTCCATCGTGCGGCTCGCGTCCACATCCACAAAGATCGAGACGTGCGGCGCGCTGAACGCGCTCTCCACCATGGCCTTCGCGGTGGCTTTGCGGACGCCTTTGACCGGGATCCGCTCTTCACGGTCTAGCACCGAGGAGGGCAGCCAAAACGGTTCATCGTCTGAGCGCGGTGCCGCCGGGGCGCTCGGCGCGGCCGGCTTTGGCGCCGGGCTCGCGTTGCCGTTGGCCCCCGCAGTGAGGTTCGACGGCGCGTGCCCGCCTTGGGCGTGCTTCTCCAGATCCGCGCGGGTCACCTCGCCACGCGGTCCCGTGGCGGTAACGTCGGCGAGGTTGATGCCGCTCTCCTTGGCACGCTTGCGAACCGGGGGCTTTGCCAGCGGTCGGGAAGGCAGCGCGGCGGACGCGCTTGAAGTGCGCTCTTCCTCAAGGGAATCTGGTGACCCGGTTTCGGGTGCGGTACGCACCTGAGGTTGGTATCGCCGTCGTACCTTGCGGCCGGAAGATTCGGCGACCGGACCGCTGCCCACCAGGGATGCGCCGCCGGTTTCTGCCGCGGCGGTGTTGATCGAGATGATCGCGTCACCTACCGGAACGGTCTCGCCTTCAGCGGCGAGCAGCGATTCGACGGTGCCGACAAACGGCGAGGGCAGTTCAACCAGGGACTTGGCGGTTTCGATCTCAACGATCGGCTGGTTCACGCCGACGGTGTCGCCGACCGCGACTTTCCAGGCGACGATTTCGGCTTCGGTCAAACCTTCGCCGACGTCCGGGAGGTTGAAAGTTTGGCTGCTCATAGGGCTCCTGGCGCGGATTTAGTAGCTCAGTGCGCGGTCGAGGGCGTCGAGAATGCGGTCCTGGTCTGGCACATAATCGGCTTCGACGCTCGCGGTCGGGTAGGGCATGTGGAAGCCGCCGACGCGGATGATCGGGGCTTCGAGGGAGAGGAATGCTTCGTCGCCCACGCGCGCCGCGATCTCCCCGCCAATGCCGCCGAAGGTGGGGGCCTCGTGGGCGATGATGAGGCGGCCGGTCTTGCGGGTGGAGTCGACAATGGTCTCGAAATCGATGGGGGAGAGCGAGCGCAGATCAATGACTTCCACGCTGGTGCCTTCCTCAGCGGCGGTCTCGGCCGCGGCGAGAGCTACCGGCACGAGTGGCCCGTAGGTGGCGATGGTGGCATCGGTGCCCTCGCGCCGTATCTGCGCTTGGGCGGCGGGCGGTGCCGGCGTTTCGGTGTTGACGGTGTCCTTGAGCCAGTAGCGGCGCTTGGGCTCAAAGAAGATGACGGGGTCGTCGCTGGCGATTGCTTCCTGGATCATCCAGTAGGCGTCGCTAGGGGTGGAGGGGGTCATCACGCGCAAACCCGCGGTGTGCGTGAAATAGGCTTCCGGGGATTCTGAATGGTGTTCGATCGATCCGATGGCGCCTCCGTAGGGGATGCGAATGGTCACCGGGACGCTGAGGTTGCCGCGGGTGCGGGCGCGCAATTTGGCCAATTGCGAGGTGATTTGGTTGAACGCCGGGTACACGAATCCGTCGAATTGGATTTCGCAGACCGGACGGTAGCCGCCCATCGCAAGGCCGATTGCGGTACCGACAATGCCGGATTCGCCGAGTGGGGTATCGACGACGCGATCTTGGCCAAAGTCACGCATGAGATGTTCGGTGATGCGGTAGACTCCGCCGAGGCTGCCGATGTCTTCGCCCATGAGCAAGACCGTGGGGTCGGTTTCCAGAGCCCGCCGCATTCCTGCGTTGAGAGCACCGGCAATCGTCATGGGCTTCGTTGCCTGCTCGGCCACAGTGGTACTCACGCTTGACCGCCTTGGTGGGTATCGCCGTCGTTCTTGTAATCCAGGAAGTCCTCGCGCTCCGCGGCAACCAAAGTATTCTCTTCCGCGTATATATTGGCGAAGTGTTCGCTGAAAGTGGGGGACGTGCTCGCCAGGACGGCCTCGCGGACGCGCTCCGCCTCGGCGTCGGCCTCGGCAGCGATGCGCTGCTCTTCGCCTTCGGTGAGGATGCCTTCTTTGCGCAGGTACGTGCGGAACCGGGCGAGCGGGTCGCGTGGGGTCCAGTCCTGCTCTTCCAGTTCGGTGCGGTACTTCGTCGGGTCATCGGCCGTGGTGTGCGCGCCCATGCGGTAGGTCATGGCCTCGATCAGCGCCGGTCCCTCCCCGTTTTTGGCGCGCTCAAGCGCCCAAGCGGTCGCGGCGTAACTCGCGAGGACGTCGTTGCCGTCAATGCGGAGGCCCGGGAATCCGTAGCCGGCGGCGCGGGTAGCGAGCGGGACTTTGCTTTGCACGCTGAACGGCACCGAAATTGCCCAGCCGTTGTTTTGGCAGAAGAAGACAACGGGCGCGTTGAACGATGCGGCGAACACCATGGACTCATGGACGTCGCCTTCCGAGCTGGAACCGTCGCCGAAGTAAGCAACGACGGCGCGGCGGTTGCCTTGCGTGCCCCGGGTCGCCGATCCGGAGGTGCTTTGCGTAGCGGTCGCGTCCGTGCTGGCGATGCCGCGCTTCGCGTCGCGATCAAAAGCCATGGCCATACCGACCGCGTGCAGGGTCTGCGCCGCGAGGACAAGGGTGTAGATGTGAAAGTTGCTGTCCTGGGGGTTCCAGCCGGCGTGTTCGTTGCCGCGGAAGATTTGGAGAAGTTCCTCTGGCTTTACCCCGCGCTGGAAGGCGATGCTGTGTTCGCGGTAGGTGGGGAAAATGTAGTCGGCGCGCTCCGTGGCGTAACCGGAACCGACTTGGGCGGCTTCTTGCCCAAGACTTGGAACCCACATATGTAGTTCGCCCTGACGCTGGAGTGCGGTGGCTTCCTGGTCGATGCGCCTGGTGGTGACCATGTCGAAGTACATGCGCAGGAGATCCTCGGCACCAAGCGCATCGAGGTATTTGCTGAACTCCGGGTGACGTTGGAGTGTGCCGTTGGGATCAAGGAGTTGAACGGGCTCGGAGCTGGCATTCCATTCTGGCGAGTTCGCTGTTTTTGACGCGGCGCGGTGCTCTGTCATTGTCACAGGTTCTCCTGGGTCAGGTAGCTGGTGGCGGCAGTCCCGAGATATATTCTTTTATTGACATATATCGTGACGGCCAGCATCAACCGTAACCCAGTTTCGGCGTAGCGCGAAAGAGGTCTTATGAATTGCGTCGAATTACGTATTCCTGATTTGGAATTTATCGATGTGGTGGGTATGCGGGGCTATCTACTTTTCAGAGTCCTTGAACTCCCGCGCCACGCTGAGGAAAACGTCATTGGCTTCCGGTTCTCCGATGCTGACGCGGACGCCTTCATCGCCGAATGCCCGGACCGAGATCCCGCGCACTTCCGCTTGATCGCGGAACTCTGCGGTGCGTGTGCCTGTTTCCAACCACACGAAGTTGCCCTGCGGATCGGGGATCGCCCACCCGGCCTCGGCTAGCGCAGCCTTGACTCGATCGCGTTCTTGGACAATCTGCTCCACGTTCGCGAGAATCTTGTCCTTCACCTTCAAGCTGGCCACGGCCGCGGATTCCGCAACCATGTTCACGCCGAATGGCGTGGCTGCGGCACGCAAGTGCTGGGTGACGGGGGCTTGCGAGACCGAGTACCCGACTCGCAATCCGGCCAGACCGTAGGCCTTAGAGAAGGTGCGTAGGACAATGACGTTCGGGTACTCACGGTAAAAGTCGAGGCCCTTCACCGCCTCGGGGTCGCGGACAAATTCGACGTACGCCTCATCGATAACCACCACCACCTTCGCGGGGACCTTCGCGAGAAAGTCCTGCACCGCACCGGTGTGAAGCGTTGGCCCCGTGGGGTTGTTGGGGGTGCACAGCAAGATGACTTTGGTGTTTTCGGTGATGGCGGCTGCCATGGCGTCAAGGTCGTGAGCGCCATCCGTCCTATTGGGGATCTGCACGCTCTTTGCGCCGGCCAGTCCTACCAGAATCGGGTAGGCCTCGAAGGAGCGCCAGGCGTAGAGAACCTCGTCTTGCGATTCGCCCTCGCCATCGCCGGCGAACGCCGCAAGAATTTGCTGTAGCGCGCCGAGGCTCCCACCTCCGGTCACAATGTCTTCCACCGGGACACCGAGATCCTCTGCGAGCGCCGTGCGAAGCGTCAAAACTTGCGGATCCGGGTACCGGTTGATAGCGCTCGCTTCGGCAATGGCCGCTGCCACTTCCGGCTCCATCGGGTACGGGTTCTCGTTCGACGAGAGCTTGAAAGACTTCACGCCCGGCGGGGTTACGGGAGGCTTGCCCGCAGCGTATTTGGGAAGGGCAGAGACCGCGTTGCGGGGTTGGGGAGTCGTCGTTGAGCTCACGGCTACCTTTCGGTGAATGATCCGTTGGTTTGTTTGTAGCCTATGCAAGGATGGTCACATGGGAAAATTCCTCGTTCGCGTCGGCATTAACGCATTGGCAGTTTGGCTCGTGGCACTGTGGTTGCCTGGCATCACCGTGGTCTCTTACGGCGCCAGCAATGACACGCTCGCGACAGTGTTGTCCTACCTGCTCATTGGGCTCATTTTCGGCATTGTGAATGCCATCGTCCGGCCCATTGTGAGGGTGCTCTCGCTTCCCATCACAATTCTCACTTTGGGCCTGTTCACCATCATCATCAACGCCGCGATGCTCATGCTCGTTGCGTGGATCACTACAGCAACAGCGGTACGTCTCGAGGTTGATAGCTTCTTCTGGACCGCGATTCTCGCGGCCCTGATTATCAGCATCGTCTCGCTCATTGCCGGGACCATCACGCGCACCCGGAAGTAGCGCTCTTAACCCCGTGGCTGCTTCATCTTGAAGAGGTGCATTTTGCCAATTGACCCCGGCGGAATCACTTTCACTAGGTCCTCCTCAAGTTTCGCGATTTCGCGGTGCTCGGTTCGATCCAACTTCATGAAGGAACGAATGTACTGGTCGAGATCGTGAGTTGGCCCCAGGATGCTGGAGTCATCCTGGTAGTCGGGGTTGAGCATCTTGGGATTGATCGGCAGGCGATCAAAGCGAACCTCAATATTTTTCTCATCGGCGGGAATGATCTTGCCGTCGGTAGAGGGCGTGTAATCGGATGAATCGATGGTGTCGAGGTACGTCGTGTTCGGGTCCCGCTCCGAGTAAAAGGGGTCCGGGGAACCAACGGCCCAGACCAACTGGACGTCGTACTTTTCAAATTCCTTGCTGTTCACCAGGTTCTTCGCCACAATGCCACCCTGACTGAAGCCGTTGATGTAGACCTGGGACCCGGCGGGCGGCGGGGGCTCCATACTCTCCATGGCCTGCGCGACCGCAGCGGACATTTTCTTGCTATTGAGGAACATGGCGTCGAAAATTCCGCGCATATCAAAAGGATTGTCATCCGCCCCACCTAGCTGAGTTCCCGGGAGGGTGACGATGTAGACTTTTTTGTCCTCGGGAGTGGTGACCTCAGAGATGGCGATCTCACCGGGATAGTCCTCGAGAATCTGCGCGGGCCGAAGGATGTCCTCTAATCTGCCGTTGAATTCTAGGGGCGGCTCCTCACGATCAACCTTTGACACCGAAATATCGGCCGGGGCGATGAAGTCATCAATATTGTCCTCAACGGTATCCAAAAGGTCGGCGAGCGGCTTAGGAAGGTTGAGGCTCTTGAGCCTGTCGACTTGCTCCGCGGCGCGATTCTTGTCGTGATCAAAGGCGGCCTGGCGCAGAAGCAAGGCTTCCTTTTCTATATTGAGTTTGCTGATCGCGCGGTCGACCACGAACGCGGAGGGGCGTCCTCGCCGCACCCAATCCTGTATCGCCCAAAAAAGCGAGACCGCTTCAAACCCTTGGATGTTTCCCTGTTCGGCTTGGCGGTAGTTGGCGTAGGCAGTACGCGCCGAATTCTGGAGGGATCGCACTTCTTCCACGGTCCTATCCAATCTCCGTTTCGCCTCCATCGCTGCGGCACCGGCACGCAACGGTGCGGTCGGCGCGGCGGCAATTCCATAGGTGCCATTCGCCACCGCGACAATACGCCTGCCCACCTCATCCAACTCCGCGATCATCCCGTCCATGCGGGGCGGGATGGCCTCAATGTCCTCCATTTCGGCCGCAATTGAACCTTCCCCTCCGCGTACTACGGCTCCGTCACCCATGACTGTCCTTTCCTAAATGCCTACTGGCCTACAGGTTGTAGCGTCGCTAAGATCCTGACGCAGCGACGCCCACACTTGGTCGAGTGCTGTGAGTAAGTCCCCCGCCTGACGCGCGGCAATTTCGTAGACCTTGTCTCGATACGCGGTGGCGGCTCTCGATTGCCAATTCACATCCGTTAAACCGCGTAGACGATCGAAGATACGAAGCGCCTCCGCACTGATGTTTTCGACTTCCGTCACAAGGCTCTGCAACCTCTCCAGGTCTTCTGGGCTCGCCAGAATCCCGTTTGACCCCGTTCCCGACATGCGACGCTCCTTAAAATCGACCTGCCTTTGAACCGCAACTTTAGGAGCGGGCGCTCGGCTATGTTCGGGCATCGGAGCCGGTTGTGGATAACTTCGCCGATTTTCGCGAAATTGGCCGCCTGTGTAGGAACAGCGCGCTGGGGTGCGTACACCTGGTAGGCACGCGAAGGCAGGTGGACAGGGATCACCCACTGAAGCACGACGGCGGTGACTCGCCTTAAGAAGGCGAGTCACCGCCGTCGATCATCACCACCGCGCACACCCGTACCCCGCCCCTCGACTATGTAGCGCCAAACGCCCATGTCACCCGCTCGCATGGGCGTTTGGCGCTACATAGTCGAGGGGTGGGAGAATGAGGGACGTGGCTAATCCAGATTCTGCACCTCAGTCTTCCGCGCCCGCCCCTGCCGTAGAAAGCGCCGTGAGTTTCGCCGACCTTGAGCCGGCAATCGCGCTCGGTCCCTTGGATGGGCGGTATCGCAAGGCCGTCGCACCGCTGGCGGATCACCTCTCCGAGGCAGCGCTGAACCGCAATCGTCTCAAGGTCGAGACCGAGTGGTTCATCTACCTTGCAGATAACCAGGTTCTTCCCGGGCTTAAGCCGCTCACCGACGCGCAGCGCGAGGGTCTTCGCGCCATCGTCACCGATTTTGACGCCGACGGTATCGCGGAAATGGCCGAGATCGAGCGGCAGACCGTTCACGATGTCAAAGCCGTCGAATATTACATCGGCCGCCGCCTGGAACCGCTCGGTCTTGCCGCCCTCAAGCCGCTCGTGCATTTTGCGTGCACCAGTGAGGATATTAATAACTTGGCCTACGCGCTCGGGGTGCGTGACGCCGTCGCACAGGTGTGGGAGCCGGCCGCACGGGAACTGGTCGATGCCATCGAAACCCTGGCCGAGCGCACCGCGGACGTGCCAATGCTCTCACACACGCACGGGCAGCCGGCCACGCCCACCACGCTCGGCAAGGAGATGGCCGTCACCGCGCATCGCCTCCACCGGCAGTTGAAACGTATTACCGAACAGGAATATTTAGGCAAAATCAACGGCGCCACCGGCACGTACTCGGCGCATCTCACCGCTGAGCCGAATGCCGACTGGCAGGGTATTTCGCGTGCCGTTGTCGAGGGGCTCGGTCTGACCTGGAATCCGCTGACTACACAGATCGAATCGCACGATTGGCAGTCCGAGCTGTACGCGGATATTGCCCGGTTCAACTCGATTCTGCACAACTTCTGCACCGATATTTGGTCCTACATTTCGATCGGGTACTTCCGGCAAATACCCGTCGAGGGCGCGACCGGGTCCTCCACCATGCCGCACAAGATCAACCCGATCCGGTTTGAAAATGCCGAGGCGAACCTGGAGCTGTCCAACGCCATCCTTGGTTCGCTCGCCTCAACCCTGGTGACCTCGCGCTGGCAGCGGGATCTCACCGATTCGACCTCGCAACGCAATATTGGCGTGGGGATTGGGCATTCGCTGCTCGCAATCCGCAACGTGATTGGTGGGCTGGAGAAGCTGG
The DNA here is from genome assembly GCF_000688395.1 of Haematomicrobium sanguinis DSM 21259. GTDB lineage: Bacteria > Actinomycetota > Actinomycetes > Actinomycetales > Micrococcaceae > Haematomicrobium > Haematomicrobium sanguinis. The sequence continues at coordinate 164,532 of NZ_JIAG01000005.1, forward strand.
ATGTCGCCACCGATGTGCTGGCTAATGACCTCGAGGGCAATTGGGAGGTGCTCGGTGAAGCCATCCAAACCGTGATGCGCGCCGAGGCGATCGCGGGGGTGCCGGGCATGGATGACCCGTATGAGCGGCTCAAGGAATTGACCCGTGGGCATCGGGTCGACGCCGAGCGCATGCGCGAGTTTGTCACGGGACTGGGTTTGACTCACGACGCCGAGGCTCGCCTTTTGGCGCTCACCCCCGCCTCCTACACGGGGCTGGCCGGCGAACTCGCCCGCTCCCTCTCCCGCTAACGCAATTTTCAGCGCCTAACTCACGTTTCAGCGCCTTAGAAGGGGATGAAACGTGAGTTAGGCGCTGAAAATTGCCAGGGGCCCGGGGCTAGGGGGTGTTGCGCAGCATCCAGACGAGTGCCCAGTCTTGATCGTTCGCGAGCGAGTCCGCCACATACGCGGGCGAACCGTTGACGGCGCTCGGGAAGATAAACGCGCACGTCGCCGAGCCGTCGTCATAAAAACTCGCCAAATTGCTCACGTACACCGAGCGCGCATCGGCATCCAGCGCATCGCTGCGCAAGGCCGGCGGCAACGCCAGGTAAGCGTTCGCGCTCAGCACCGACCAGTAGTGCGGGAACGTGTCGCCCCACATTCGCTCGCGCCCAAACCAGTAACCATCCCAGTGCCGGATCCCCACTTGGTACAACCTGGCGTGCGGCTGCGGTCCGCCAAAGCCGCGCAACCACCCAAGGGCACGGGCAATGTGAGGCAACCACGCGTCGTCGTTCTCCTGACCCTGCGCAGAGTGCGCCCAGCCCGCGCTCAACGCCCGCACCAGCGGTGCCACCATCGATTGCTCATACGCAACCTCATGCGCCACGAGCTTTTCACCCACACCCCGGAAATACTCGGCATGCGAGACGATCATCTCCCGCACCGTATCCGCCCGCGCATCCCCGGCCGCCTCAAAGATGGCCAGTAGCGCCTCCATACCTTCGATCTGATCGATGGAAAGATGCTCACGCGCACCGGCGGCAAAGGACGCCTCCAACATGTTCCACGCCGCCTCCAGGTGCCGCTCTTGGCCGTCCAACAGGTACTGATCGGCAAAAACATGTATTAGCCACGGCGCGTTGTAGAGCCGCACCTCGATGACCTGATCCTGCGATCCGCGCTTGGGCAGCCAGGTCTCCGGGTTGTACAAATTCGCGTGCGCAAAGTCCATCCACGCCGCAAGCGCCGCGTCAATTGCGGCCGCGTCCCCCCACCCGCGCCGCCGCGCCTGTTGCAACAGCGCCGCCATCCCGATCCGCTCTGCACCGTCCGAATGATCACCCCACGCGGCGTATGGCACGCTCAACTTGTTGGATGTATCCGTGACCAAAAACGCCCCCGAGTCCGGCGCGTCCCGGTGCGATGCCCGTTGAAATTCGAGCAGGTACGCGATTCGCGCCTCGACCAACTCACGCACATCCCGGTACATGAGCGCCGCCGTGCGGTGCCCGTCCAACTCCAGGTTCTGGATGCCGTGCACTGGGGCGACAAGCGCACCACTTTCCACGCGGGCGGCGGGGATTTGGGTACCGTCGGCCGCCTTTTCGGTAGCGAGCACCCTGATGTCCGACGGCGTGTACCCGGCTTTTACCTCCAGCGGCAGCGGGTCTGTTACTCGCCCCATCAAGGGGCGTGCCGGCCACGGGGAGTCGATCTCGGCGAGGAAACTTTCGCGGTCGGGGTACCAGGCAAGTTCCCAGGAGAGGGTGAAGGTCTCGCCCGGTGCCAATTCGATGGGGCTTTGCCCACCGAACGCGTCTGGATTGCGCCCGTCGGTGGGGTGTAGCACAAAGAATCCGCGGTGGTGGGAACTGTAACCGATGTGCCGTCCTTCCACGGAGTAGGCGTTGAGGTACCCCTCGGTGACCTTGAGACCCAGTCGCGGACCCTGGAAGCTCATCGCTTCGGCAAGTACCCACGCAGAGCGGCCGCCTGGGAAGAGGTGCGTATTGACCGAGTGCGTGAAGGAACGGCCCTCGGATTCGTACACGTCGCGGAACGGCGTGTAGATGCCGATAGTGTCCAGCACCACCGCGTTCTTGGAAATATTCTTCCATTGGAATACTTCGGTCATCCGCTCGTCCGCGGCGCTGACCGTGCGCACCAACTCGAGTTGGTGACCGAACGTAAAGGTGGCGGTGAGCGCCCGAGGTGAGTCATCGCCGTCGTGCTTTACCTCCAGCGCATCCGGGGTCAGCCAGCGAAAGCTGCGGCCGTCAATGGTGACAAAGCCCGATCCCCAACACATCTCGCGGCCGAATTTCTTGTCATTAAACTCGCTGGAGAGAAACGCCTGATCCGGATGCTCGGGGTGCTCAAAGCGTTGAAGGGCGCCCGTGTGTGGGTCCGCAAGCGCGCGTCCGGCGCCGAAGGCAAGGGGGATGAGGGCGGAAACATCGGATGTCATGATCCGAGCTTATCGCATCGCTTGCACCATACCCCAGGGGGGTATAAGCTTGCGGTACCGGAAAGGAGCGTCATGAGTACAGACGTCGAGAATGCCCACCACGGCTACACCTCAGACAAGGCGGCGTATGAACGCCGGCTCAAACGCATTGAAGGTCAGATTCGCGGAATTGCGCGGATGGTTGATGAAGACAAATACTGCATCGATATCCTCACCCAAATTTCCGCAGTCAATAAGGCGCTGCACGCGGTCAGCATCGGTCTTTTGGAAGACCACATTAACCACTGCGTGATAGACGCCGCGCAAGAATCTGCCGATGCCGGGGCGGCCAAGGTGCAAGAGGCGACCGATGCCATTGCCCGCCTGCTCCGCTCATAGAAACCCTGAGGAAAGAGGGCTATCTCATGGAAACCACCGTTTCAATCTCCGGAATGACCTGCGGCCACTGCGTCGCCTCCGTGACCGAGGAACTGACCGCGATCGAAGGCGTTGAGAACGTCTCGGTCAACCTGAACCAGGGCGGCGTCTCCGAGGCCACCATCACCTCCTCAAGCGAAATCGACCCCGCCGCCATCGGCGAAGCCGTCGCAGAGGCGGGGTACACACTCGTCTCCAACAACGCTTAGGGGCGCGCGATGAGCACTCCCGTCACTGATAGAGATGCGGGTGCGGATGCGGCGCAGCAGCGTACCGTTGAGCTCAATGTCGAGGGCATGACCTGTGCCTCGTGTGTGGCGCGCGTGGAGCGTAAGCTCGGCAAGCTTCCCGGCGTGAGCGCCAGCGTGAATCTGCCGCTCAAGTCCGCAACCGTGCGGGTTCCGGCCGGCGTGAGCGACCAGGACCTTCTCGACACCGTCAAGGCGACCGGCTATCAAGCGAGCCTCAAGGCCGCGCCGGTTGTGCCGGGCGCGTCTGCCGCGCCGGTCACGGCCACTGCGCCCACTCGCGGGCGCGCGGGCACGCCCGCGGACACGTCTGCGGGCGTTGCGCTCAACACCGCGCATGAGACTGCGCCCTCCGAACCTCGTAGCGATGCCGCCCGCTACCTCCCGCGCCTGATTGTGGCCGCAATCTTGACCATCCCGGTGGTCCTGATTTCGATGATTCCAGCCCTGCAATTCCCCCACTGGGGCTGGACCGTCTTTGCGCTCACCACGCCTGTGGTGCTCTATTCCGCATGGCCGTTCCACCGCGCCGCCGCGATCAATGCGATGCATGGCGCGTCCACCATGGACACGCTTGTCTCCATCGGCGTGGCCGCCGCGTACCTCTTTTCCACCGTCCAGCTCATTGTGGACCCCGGGTTGACGGAAATGGCTGGAATGTCTGGCATGGGCGGTATGGCCTCGATGACCGAGCACCAGTTGTACTTCGAGGTCGCCGCAGTCGTCACGACGTTCCTACTTCTTGGCCGCTACCTGGAGGCACGCGCCAAGCACGGCGCCGCCGACGCGCTGCATTCCCTTCTCAATCTCGGTGCCCAACGCGCCCGCGTCTTGCGCGGCGGCACCGAGGTCGAGGTCCCCATTGGCGAGCTGGCGGTCGGTGAGATCTTCATCGTCCGCCCGGGCGAGAAAATCGCGACCGACGGTACCGTCCGCGCAGGCTCCTCCACCGTGGACACCGCCATGATCACCGGCGAATCGCTCCCGGTGAGCGTGCGCGCCGGCGATACCGTCACCGGCGCCACCATCAACGTCGACGGGCGGCTCGAGGTCGAAGCGACCCGCGTCGGCCAAGACACCACCCTCGCCCAAATGGGCCGGCTGGTCTCCGAAGCGCAGTCCCAAAAGGCTCCCATCGCGCGCATCGCCGACCGGATCAGCGCCGTCTTTGTGCCGGTTGTGCTGGTGATCGCGGTCCTGACCTTCCTCGCGTGGTGGCTCATCGGCGCGAACCTGCCGATGGCGTTCACCGCCGCAGTGACGGTACTCGTGATCGCGTGCCCGTGCGCGCTCGGCCTCGCCACCCCGACCGCACTCTTGGCGGGCACCGGCCGCGCCGCGCAAAAGGGCATCCTCATCCGCGGCCCGGAAGTTCTGGAGAGCACGCGTAAGATCAGCGCGATCGTGCTGGACAAAACCGGCACGGTCACCGAGGGGAAATTGTCGGTCGCCCAGGTTGTGCCGGCACCGTCCGCCTCGGGCACCCAGTACGACGGCGATGCCTCCTCAGCCCTGCGCCTCGCCTCCGCGCTGGAGACACAGAGCGAACACCCGGTGGCGGCCGCCATTGTGCGAGCGGACTCCGCGCTTCTCGAACCTTCAGCACAGCAGTCGGCCCCGGTCGTTGACCAATTTAGGGCGTCGATTGGCGGCGGCGTTTCCGGGCTGGTTGATGGGCAACGGGTGCTGGTCGGTAAGCCGGGGTGGCTCGCCGAAACCGGAATCTCACTCACCGACGCCGACCGGACCGCGTTCTCCGAGGCCGAATCTGCCGGCACCACCGTTGTCGGCGTCGCCGTGGACGGTGTCCTCGCCGCGATCATCTCCATTACGGATACCATCAAGCCGACAAGCAAAGAAGCGATTGCCCAGCTGCAGAGCCTCGGGCTCACGGTGTACTTGCTCACCGGAGACAACATTGGCACCGCGGCGCGCGTTGCTCAGGAGGTCGGCATTAGCCCCGAGCACGTCTTTGCCAACGTCTTGCCGGAGGATAAGGTCGCGAAGGTCGCCGAACTGCAGGCTGGGGGTGACGTCGTGGCGATGGTCGGAGACGGTGTTAATGACGCTGCGGCCCTGCTCAAGGCGGACCTTGGCATTGCCATGGGGTCCGGCACAGACGTCGCACGAGACGCTGCCGACCTGACCATCATGGGCAATGACCTGAATCAGGTCGCGACCGCGATTGAGCTCTCGCGCAAGACCCTGAGCACCATCAAGACCAACCTGTTCTGGGCATTCGCCTACAACGTGGTTGGCATTCCAGTGGCGGCTCTGGGGCTGCTCAACCCGATGCTCGCCGGGGGCGCAATGGCGGCTTCGTCGGTGCTGGTGGTGGCCAACTCGTTGCGGTTGCGCCGCGCCTGAGCCGGTCGCTAAGGTTTGCCGCCCCGAGAAGGCGGGGCATCGCCGTCGTTCTTTTCCTCGGTGGGTGCGGAACTATCCGGCACATTGTCCGCATTTGCCGCCCCGCCGGGAATCTTCGCCGAGACCCGGTGCACGCCCGAGCCCTCGCCGAGTTGGGAGGGGTTGGGCTTCTCAATCATCATGAGCATCGCGCAGACCACCAAGCTGACAATGAACGCGATCCCGAACCCAATAAACGCGAGGTCCCATCGCGTGCGGTTCTCACTTCCGCCGCTCGCCGCAAACAGCGTCACGACGAACGCGACGATGCCCAGCACAAAGGAAAAGAGCAGGGGCGGCTTTACGGACTCGCGCCAAGAGCGCTTGGAATTCTTGGGGTTGCTCACAAATCTCTCCGGGAGGAACTTCTACGCACGGTAGAAAACAGATGTTTCTAGTGTACGTCCTTGGCGCTGTTGAACCGGAATGTGAGCGCGGCCAGGATCAGCACGACGGCTACGATCGTCATCGCGCCGCCGCTAACCCCGAGCAAACCCCGCGGGCCAACGGACGTGACGAACGGCAGGATCACACCGGCGAGCGCGGTCACGGTTCCGGTGATGAGCCAATCTCGGGCGAGCGGGAATGCCCCTCGCGTGAGCCACCCGAGCGCGGCCTCGCTGGCCCCGGAGACGATCAGCGAAATCGAACCGGCGATCGCGAACGCCACCGTGTCCCCGGTCAGCGCGATGATGGCCCCGGCCACGAGCATTGGCGCACATACCAGGATCGCGAGCAGGCCCATCGCCGGGCGCGACGCGACCGCAGGGCCGGCCAGTCGGCGCAAGATCGGTAGCGCGGAGAACCCGTACAGCACCCAAAACGCGCCGGCCCACACGCCCATAAATTGCGGGCTCAAATCGGTCAAGAATACGGGCAGCAAGGCAAAAATCGCCGCGAGGACGCCGCGCCCGAGGACCGGGGTCCAAAGTGCGGAGTTGGGTGTGGGGTTATCGGTGCTCATGTCGCCTTCGAGTTGGGGTGTCGCCACGATTCTAGTTGCCCGCGCCGAGCACCATCCACCGCTCGCCTCGCACCCGCAGGCCGAGGGTCACCGCCCGGGCGGCCATCATCGCCACGCTAAAGGCAATCCACAGACCAACGACGGCGTTTACCCCGCTAAGCCCCGAAGCGGAAAGAATCCATAGGGTCACCACAAAGACGGCCAGGTTAGCCAAGCCCACGAGCGCGAGATACCGGGCGTCTTGGGCGCCAATCAGAATGCCGTCGAGAACGAAGACAATGCCGCACAGCGGTTGCGCGGCGGCAAGGACCCACAGTCCCGCGGTAGTCGCGTCAATGACGGCTCGATCCGAGGTGAAGATGAAGCCAACCCACGGTGCCACCGTGGCCAAGATCACACCGGTCACCACCCCGGCTCCGGCGCCCCACCAGCACAGTTTTGCGATGAGTTCCTTCACGACGCTGGTGCGCGCCGCACCGAGTTCCTTGGACACGAGAGACTGGGCGGCAATGGCAAGAGCGTCGAGGGCGAAGGCGAGAAAAGTGAAGATGGTGAGGACCAGTTGGTGCGCGGCGAGCACAACCGCACCTTGGGAGGTGGCGACATACACCATGATGATGAGCGCGGCACGGAGAGTCACGGTGCGGAGCATCAGGTAGCCACCAATGTGCGCGGTGGCGATCACGCCTCGGAGGCTGGGACGCCAACCCACCTCGTGGTGCCGGTGTCTGCGGGTCAAGATGACAAGGTAGACCGCCGCCATGCCCCACTGTGCGATGGAAGTCCCGATCGCGGATCCGGCAACGGAGAGGTTGAAGCCATAAACCAGCGCGAAGTTCAACCCGATGTTGGCGGTGAACCCGATTCCGGCGACCAGCAACGGGGTTTTACCGTCCTGCCAGCCGCGCAACGCACCGGTTCCGGCCAATACCAAGAGCATGGCGGGAATCCCTGGCATCGACCAGCGCAGGTAGTCGATGCCAAAGCCCTGAACCGCTCCGCCCGCGCCCATGAGTGCGAGCAATTGCGGGGCGAGCGCCCAGCCGATCAGTGCAATTGCGACACCCAAGAGAAAGGCCAGCCAGAGACCGTCTCGCCCGGCAGCCGAGGCCCGGGCGTAAAGACCGGCACCGAAGGCTCTGCCAACCGCTGGAGTGACCGAGTATGCCAGGAAGATGAGCAGCCCGACGGCGGTTTGCACCAGCGTTGATGCGAGCCCAACCCCGGCGAGTTCATCGACGCCCAGGTGTCCAACGATCGCGGTGTCGGCGAGAAGGAACAGCGGTTCGGCGATGAGCGCGCCGAGCGCCGGAAGCGCAAGAGCGAGTATCTGGCGCCCTAACCCGCGCTGGGAGTTTTGGGGCGTATCCCGTTTCGGTGTCGTCGCGCTCACCCGGTCAGGCTAAACCTTCCGTGCTGCCGGAATCGTCTTCGTCCCGGAATTTGGACGCAATCCAGGTGTTCCAGATCCACATTGCCAGCAAGGCTCCAGCAGTAGTGATGAAAAGGGCGCCAATGACGTCAGTGGGATAGTGCACGCCCAAATAAATCCGGGATAACGCCACCACCACAAAGAGGAACGGTAACCCGATCGTGGCCGCGCGCTGCCAACGGGTTCGCCAGGCCAGGAGCCACAGCCCAATTGCCAGTGCCGCGCTGATGGAGGCGTGCCCGGACGGGTATGAGTAGGAGAGTGGGATCGACACGATCGGATCGGTGAGCACCGAGAGATCTGGGCGGGGCCGCTGGAAGATGAGCTTGAGAATCTGATTACCGCCCCACGCCACCGCCACGACAAAGACAAACGCGGAACCGGTGCGCATGGTCCGATCGCGGCGCCGGGTCAATAGGAGGGTCGCCACCAGAATAATGATTGCACCCAGCGGCGAAAATATCCGTGCAATGGCGATGGCTATCCAGTCCACGACCGGCAGGCGATGTTCGTCGAACCAGCGGTTCAAGGTGTAATCGACGGTGGCGAATTGCGGGTCGGAGGTGACAAAGATGCCGAGGGCCACCGCAAGGAGAACTCCGGCGATCGTCCACACCCACCAATGGCGTGGCAGCGGCAACATGCGAAGCGGCGGCGCAAGGTCTGTTTTAGTGGTCACCGTTGGCTCCTTTCGGCTGACGGGTTCCGTGTGCGGCTCAGCCACCCGGGCAACCCGTCGGTGTAAAGTTCCAGTTCGCGTGCGAGGTTCTCGCGTGCGGGCGTCTCCCACAACAATTTTCCGGTGTCGGTGTGGAACAACTGGGGCAACTCTTGGAGCGAACGCAGCACCGCCGCGCGTCCAGCGGCAAAGTCCGTGTCTGGCACGTGCGCGTAGTCGCTGCGCACCCCGATGAGATAACGCTCATACGCATTCCACGGGGAGGCGAGGATGGCAAGGTCGGCATCGCACAGAATGTGGCCGATGTGATCTCCCGGCTCTGGAGCATGGGTGGCGGTGAGCCGTACCAGCCGTGCCACTTCGGCGACCTCCCATTCAGCCACGCCGGCAGCGCTCAGTTCGCGCTCGGCCAGTTGGGCGCTGGCTTCCTCATCCTGCGCGTTGCCACGATACACCGCGTCATGGAACCATGCGGCAAGCCTGAGGCATCGAACGTCAGGGGCGGCCGGTGACAATAGATCGATATTCTCTAGCACCGCAAACAGGTGGCGGACATCGTGATAGTACCGACCTGGTTCGCGCCACAGCGCTAAGAGTTGCGCGCCCAACTCGGGTTGGCCGGGAAGCAATTCATCCCACTGGTCACGGAGCCTGCGTTCCAAGGCACCCCCGCGATCATGGCGCGGCAGGCGCAACCCGGACGAAATTAATTTCCGGGTCAGTTCATTGGCTGACACCGGCCGCGCCCCGGCGTTAATGAGTGCCCGGTAGCGTTCGGCCGGAACATCAAAGTGGTCCAAATCAAAGGCGCGCCACCGCACACCGACCCGGTGCGCAAACCCATGCAACTCGGAGAGCGACTCATCGGAAATGACGTGGCTAAAGGTCGTCCCGTGGGCGGCCCAGAGCGGCGGGTCAATGTAGATAGTCATAGCACCGTGATTCCCAGTTGCTCGGCGAATTGCGGCGCCAATGCGGAAAGCTGGTATTCGTCAATCACCGTGCCGCGCAAGGACTCAACCCCTACAACGCGCCGGATGTCGGCGCCGCGCAGATCCACGTGGGCTAAATCCGCCGAATGCAACACCAGCTCATCGATCCGGCAACCAATAAAACTCACGCGTTCCGCCCGAGCGTGCGCCAGGTCAACGGTCCCGAAGGTGGTGTCGCTGAAACGCACATCCTTGATCGCGGAATAGCGCAAATTCAGTTCGTTGGTTTTGCCGCCGCGGATCACCACCTGCTCCCAGCCGGCCCCCGAAAAATCGGCGACCCCCACACGCGACCCCTCAAACTCAACCTGCTCCAGGCGCGCATCCATGCCCTGCAACGCCACGGCCGAACACGCCTGAAACGCGGACTCCCGCACTCGCGCCTGACCCCACTGGGCGCCGCTGAGATCCAGCCCTACACCCAACACGCCCACCAGATGCACCCCGCGCGCGTTCCACGGTTCCCCACTACCCGCCGCGAGCCGCACCGCCTCCACAAACGTCTCTGGCGCGATCTCATCGAGAGGCACCTCCGCCATCTCCGCGCCAAATTCCAGCGTGAATTCCTTAGGCGCCTTGATTGGGGCCGAGTCGCGTTGTGCCATGGATCCCAGTCTAGGTACCGGGACCGGCACCAAGCGTGTGCACCTGGTGTTAGCGTGGGAACAACTCGTCACAGACCCGCTCGGAGGCGCCCGTGAACCAGCCACTTGTGCTCATCGGAAACTATTCCACCGACACCAACCCGGGCTCGGTAGCGTCGGTTGCTCTCGGCCAGGCGGGGCGTCTCGGCGCCCGGTTGAGCACCATCCCGCTTCCGAGCCCGTCCTTTGTGGCTACCGCCGGCAACCACGTTCTCGCGGTACTAGAGGAGGAGGCGGGCGCTCTCACGGCTCTTCCGCTCAACGAGCATGAGCTTGGCAACCCGGCTTGGACGGTTCCCAGCGGCGGCCCGATCCCCTGCCATCTCGCCGTCGATGGGGATAAGGTGGGTGTCGCCCATTATGGCGATGGCACCTTCGCGCTTCACACCCTGGCGCACGACGGCGATGCTCACCTTTCCGAGCTCAGCATCCGGGGCGAGGGGTCGGGTCCCATTCACCCAGATCAAGACAATTCGAGGGCGCACTTTGTGTTGCCGTGGGCAAACGGCTATCTCGTGAGCGATCTCGGCGCCGACCGGGTGTACTTTTACGAGGTGCCGGACGCAGCGACGCTCAACCGGGTGGCGGAGGTCGAGTTCCCCGCCGGCACCGGGCCCCGGCATCTTGCGATCAAAGACCATTACCTCTTTGTGTCCGGCGAACTGGATTCTCGGCTGCATTTGGTGGAGCTTGCCGATCCGCAGGATCCCGAGTCGAGTGGTGACTACGCCGACCTTATGACCTACCTAGGTTCGGAACCAAGCACGGAGTCTCCGGGGGTACGGAGCGCCCCTTCGCACCTGGCTCTCGATGTCGCCGGCGAGTTCCTCTACTTCGCCAATCGTTTCCGCGACACGATTGCGGTCTTCGACGTGCGCGATCTGGGCTCCGATGGTCTGCCGATGCTCGTCGGCGAGTTTGATTGCGGCGGTCACATTCCGCGCCACTTCGCGATCCATGAGAGCAAGATCTACATTGCGAATCAGGGCTCGGATTCGATCGACGTTTTTGACCTACTCCCGTACACCGGGTTTCTCGGCACCAAAGTACAGTCCGTTGACTGGCAGGCGCCCTCCTGCCTTGTATTCACCGGGGAAGAGGGCACCGACTATTAGTCGTCGAAGCCTTGGCTCTTGGCGAGGTTGGAGAACTTTGAGTAGTGCCCTTGGAATGCCAGTGCGATAGTTTTGGTCGGGCCGTTACGGTGCTTGGCGACAATCACATCGGCTTCGCCGGGGCGAACTTCCGCATCATAGACCGAGTCGCGATGGAGCAAGATCACCATGTCAGCGTCCTGCTCGATCGATCCCGATTCGCGCAGATCAGACACTTGGGGGCGCTTTCCGTCACGCTGCTCGGCGCCGCGGTTCAGCTGGGACAGCGCGATCACCGGGACATCGAGTTCCTTGGCCAACAACTTCAGGGCACGCGAGAATTCTGACACTTCTTGCTGACGGGACTCGACCCGTTTACCGGAGCTCATGAGCTGCAGGTAATCCAACACCACCATGCGCAAATTATCGGTCTGCTTGAGCCGACGGCACTTGGCTCGGATCTCCATCAAGGTCATGTTAGGACTGTCGTCAATGAAGAGCGGCGACTGATTCATTTTGCCGGTCGCGGTCGCGATCTTGGTCCACTGCCGGTCTTCGAGACCGCCCTTACGCAGTATGTGCAGGGGGATTTCCGCTTCGGCGGAAAGAATCTTGGTGCCAATTTCATTGGCGCTCATTTCCAGCGAGAAAATCACCGTCGGCATGTTGTGGTGAATGGCCGCTGAGCGTGCCAGGTCAATGGCGAAGGTGGACTTGCCGACCGCTGGGCGCGCCGCAATCACGATCATCTGTCCGCCATGGAGCCCCTGAGTCAACTCATCCAACTCTTCAAAGCCGGTAGGCACGCCGGTCATGCCGCCGCCGTGACTGTCTGCGGCTTCGATTTCGTCGACGGTGCCTTCCATGACTTCGCTGAGCGGACGGTAGTCGTCGCCGCCGCGGCGTTCGGCGACGGCGAAGAGCTCGGCCTGGGCCTGGTTGACGATCGCCTCGACCTCGCCGTCATGCGAATGGCCCAGCTGCACCACACGGGTACCGGCGTCCACAAGTCGGCGCAGGACCGCGCGTTCGGCCACAATCTCGGCATAGAAGGAGGCGTTTGCGGCCGTAGGCACAGCTTGAATCAGGTCATGAAGATAGGAGGCGCCGCCAATCCGCCCCAGCTCGCCAATTTTGGTGAGTTCATCCGCGACCGTCACCGCATCGGCAGGCTCGCCATGCGAATACAGCGAGGCAATGGCCTCAAAAATGATTTCGTGGGCGGGACGGTAAAAGTCCGGGCCGCGCAGGGCTTCGATGCAGTCGGCAATGGCGTCCTTGGAAAGCATCATGGAACCCAAGACCGAGCGTTCAGCCGCAAGATCGTGCGGCGGCATGCGCGTGACATCGGAACTGCTGAACGATTCCTCGTCGGTGGCAGCGTAAGACACTACAAGATTCCCCTTCATGCTCAGTTTCGCCCGCTTCGACGTACCCGAAACGGTCCGTGATTCAGTTGTAGCGCACGGCACTGACATTGAGAGTGGCACCGTGGTCTGACCACGAGAATCGACTGAAAGACTTCAGCAACACTAGTCGGTGGCAAACGCATTTCCAAAGGAGTTATCCACAGGCCATGTGGATAACGTGTTGATTACTGAGGAATGCTTGTGCACAGTCATGGGATAACCCTGGGGATAGTCCACAATTTCCATCCTCAAACCCGCTCTGACTAGGCAAAACACCATTTTTGGGCTGTTGATTGAGCCAACATTCAACCTCAGATTCATGCTTAAACGGGGAGTTGACACGTGCCCGCAACCGCGATATTCGAGCTGTTATCCACAGCCCCTGTGAATAATTCTCAAAAGCGAGAGACCCTATCCAGAGTCCCAAGAACACTGCCATACTCGAACGCATGGCAGAGAACGTCATGCAACCCACCACCGCAGATCCGGGAGCCTTCATCGCCGCGCTGGAGAACCGGACGCGTCAAGCGGACGCGGAACTCCTCCTCGAGATGATGACCTCCATTTCGGGGCAACCGCCGGTGATGTGGGGCTCCTCGATCATCGGTTTTGGAAGCTTCCACTACAAGTACGCATCCGGACGCGAGGGCGACACCCCGATGATTGCCTTCGCACCCCGCAAGGCTCACCTTGTCCTCTACATTTCGCTCCGGGCCGAGGACAACCAAAAACTCTTGGAGACACTCGGAAAACACAAGACGAGCGTCGCCTGCCTGTACATCAATAAGCTCGCCGACATCGACCTGCCCGTCCTGCAAAAGATGGTGAAAAACAGCTTCCGCGCCGGGAATCCCTATTGCTAACCTCCCCGGAAGAACGCCCCTAGAGCAGTTTCGGTGACGTATTTTCGGGGAAACCTGCCACGCACGTCACATTATTACGTAGCATTAACCGAGATTCGTCGAGTTTGCCAAGGAGGGACTGAAATTGGGGGACGGCATGAATTATGGGTGCCGCCGGAAATGAATTGGCGCACCTCTTGCGTTCGGCAATAAGTGAGCAACACGGAATCCCCCACGGTGTTGGTCATCGGCGGCCCATAACAGCACTACACCATTAAGGAGCGGGAGAGCAGTGTCCAGTGCGTCCATGCCCTTAGAGCCGGTGGGTGACAAACCCGCAGGCGGCTCTTCCGCGCCCCACGATGACCCCGGTCCACCGCACAACGCGACGGAAAGGGCCGCTACCGATCAGAACACTCCGGTCTGGCGCGCCCTACTCGCGGACCGCACCGCGGTCATCAGCCTCGCAATCATCGCGATCTTCGTGCTCGCGGCGATCTTTGCCCCGCTCATCACCGCGATCAACGGTCAAGACCCATATCGGTTTAACACCAACGCCCTGGACGGCTCCGGGCTCCCCATCGGCCCCTTCGGCGGGATCAGCGCCGAACACTGGTTCGGCGTCGAGCCGCAAAACGGCCGCGATCTGTTCTCGATCGTCATTTTCGGTGCCCAATCATCCCTGCTCTTTGGCCTGGCCGCGACCGTCGTCTCCATGCTCTTAGGCGTCGCGTTCGGCATTTTGGCCGGATTCCTCGGCGGCTGGTGGGACCGCATCACTAGCCGCGCCACCGACGTCATCATCGCCTTCCCGAGCCTCATTTTCCTCATTACCTTGGGCGCGATCGCCCCGGACTGGCTGCCCAAACCTCTCCTCTTGGTCATTGTGGTCGGTTTCTTCGGTTGGCCTTCCATCGCCCGCGTTGTTCGCTCGCAAGTGCTGAGCCTGCGTTCGCGAAACTTCATTCAAGCAGCTCAAGGCATGGGCGCGAGCAACTGGCACATCATGACTACCGGGCTGCTCCCGAACCTCTGGGCCACCATCATCGTCTTCACCACCATTTCCATTCCCGGCAAGATCGGCATGGAAGCGGCGCTTTCTTTTCTCGGGGTCGGGCTGCCGCCGCCCACACCGTCCTGGGGCCGTTCCATCGGCACCGCCGTGAATTGGGTTCAGACCGACCCTTGGTTCCTGATCTTCCCTGGCGCCGCGCTCTTTCTGATCACGCTCGCTTTCAACCTGCTGGGCGATTCGTTGCGCGACGTGCTGGATCGGAGGCGCTAAGTGCTGACGAAAACCTCCGCTAAACTCGCCCGCTTCGTCGCCGGGCGCATTGTGACCATGATCGTGGTACTGCTGATCATCGCCGCCATCACGTTCTTCACCTTCACCTTGCTCCCCACCGACGTGACCACGCTCGCGTGCGGGCGGCCGTGCACCCCGGAGCGCATGGCCGAGGTCCGCTCACTCATGGGCTATGACCTTCCGGTCTGGCAACAGTTCCTGAACTTCTTGGGCGGCATTTTCGCCGGCCGCACCTACGGCGAGGGCCCGGCCGCAGTGTCCTGCTCGGCACCGTGCTTTGGCTACTCGTTCCAGCGCGCCGAAACCGTCAACACCCTGATCGTCCAGGCGCTCCCCGTGACCGCATCGCTCGCGGTGGGCGCGGTCATCCTTGCGCTCATTATCGGCATGGTCGCCGGAACCGTCTCCGCGCTCAAGCCGCGTAGCTTCCTGGACCGTTTCTTCATGCTGTTCGCCATCACCGGCGTCTCCGCGCCCGCCTACCTGGTGGGTCTGCTCGGCATCCTGTTTTTCGGATTCTTCCTCGACATCGTGCCCGTCTCGGGGTACGTGCCGTTCACCGAAAACCCGGTCCGCTGGCTCTGGTCGCTCGCACTCCCCTGGGCGACGCTCGCCTTCATTTCCGCGGCCACCTACGCGCGCCTGACCCGCACCCAAATGTTGGAGGTCATGAGCGAGGACTTCATCCGCACCGCCCGCGCCAAGGGTCTCAAAGAATCTAAAGTGATCGGCGTACACGCGCTGCGCAACGTCTCGCTGCCGATCATCACGGTCTTCGGTCTGGAACTCGGCAGCCTGCTCGGCGGCGCGGTTATTACCGAGAAAGTCTTCTCCATGCCCGGGCTCGGCTCGCTCATGATTGACTCTGTGGGCATGCTCGATCTTCCCGTCCTGCTCGGCATCACCGTTTTTTCGGCGTTTGCCGTCGTCATTATCAATATGCTCGTGGACATCGTCTACGGCATCCTCGATCCAAGAACCATCAAGTGAGGAATCATGAACTCTCGTAACCACACGCCAAGGCGAGTTGGCCGCTTAAGCGCGGTAGTCGCCGTCGTACTTGCCTTTGCCTTGTTGCTCACCGGGTGCGGTGCGAACTCCCAAAACAACGCGAACGACGGCGATGGGGGCCAAGGCGGGGATCTCACCATTTTTTCCCAATCCAGTGAGATGAGCTTTGACCCGGCCAAGTCGCAGAGTTTGGCGATCACCTCGATGGGCCTGGTAGTGCGGCGGCTCACCACGTGGGAGGTGCCCAAGGATGGCGGGCCGACCAAGGTGGTTCCGGACCTCGCGACCGATACCGGCACGCCCTCGGACGATGGGCGGACCTGGACGTTCACGCTCAAGGACAATCTGAAGTTCCAGGACGGGTCCGAGATCACCACCGCGGACATCAAGTACGGCATTGAGCGCTCCTTCGCGCCAGAGCTGTCCGGTGGACTGGGCTATCACAAGACCCTGTTGGCCGGTGCCGAAAATTACAAGGGGCCGTATTCGGGGCAGTCGCTGGATTCGATTGAGACGCCGGATGCGAAGACGATTGTGTTCAAGCTCAATGCGCCGTACGGTGACTGGCCGTGGATCGCGTCGATGCCCGCGTTTGGGCCGGTGCAAAAGTCGATGGACACGGACCCGCAGAAGTACGGGGAGAAGCCCTCGGCGTCTGGGCCATACCAGGTCGAGTCTTACCGTCAGGGCGTTTCGATGGTGCTCTCGCGAAATCCGGGGTGGGACAAGGCCACCGATCCGGTGCGCTCGGGCGGGCCGGACACCGTGACGTTCGCGCTGAACCAGAATGCGACCGTGGCCGCGCAGAAGCTGATTGCAGATTCGGGTGCGGATAAGAATGCGTTTGGCGCCAACTTTGTGCCGCCGTCGCAGCTGGCGCAGGTGCAGGGTAACCCGTCGGCGTCCAAGCGGCTGGTGACCTCCAAGTCCGGTGCGTTGGCGTACCTCGCGATGAACACGCAGCGGCCCTTGCTCAAGGACTTGAAGATGCGTCAGGCAATCGAGTATGCGGTGGATAAGAACTCATACCGAATTGCCTCCGGCGGCGAGTTGGCCGGTGACTTTGCCACGACGCTGATTACCCAGGGCATTGCCGGGCGCCAGGACTACGACCTCTATGAGACGGACCCGTCTGGCGATGTTGAGAAGGCAAAGGCGCTTTTGGCTGAGGCGGGATATTCCGGTGAGACGTTGAAGTTCATTTCCCGTAATGACGCGCAGTCGATTGCGCAGTCCGAGGCGATTCAGGCCGGGCTGAACCGGGCAGGGATCAAGACCGAAATTGTGCCGCTGGAAGAGAATGCGTGGACGGATGCGGCGACCGGTGCGGCCGGGGACTATGACCTGACTTTGGGTTCATGGCAGCCGGACTTCCCGAGCGCGAACGCGAACATTCAGCCGCTCTACGACTCGCGGGAGATCGGCAACGGCGGATACAACGTGTCCCGCTACTCCAACCCTGCCGTGGACGCCGCGATCAAGGATGCGTTGCAGGCGGTGGACCCGAATGTGGCGCAACAGAAGTGGGCCGAGGTGGATCGCACCATCGCCGAGGATGCGCCCGTGGTGCCGCTGATTTACACGAAGAACTCGTTCCTGATCGGGTCAAATGTGCGCGACTTCTACATTGGCGAGTTCCCGGCGTACCCGAACTATTTGGCGGTGACGCTGGCGCAGTAGCGTCGGCGTGCTGGTGAGCAGGGATCGACATGAGTGAACAACCGTCCGGCGATTCGCGGGGCCTGGAGTACCGCGACGTCTCGGTCGCCTTTCGGGTGCGCTCGGGGGCAGCTGCCGGGCGCGGCCGTGGCGAGCGCGGCCCTGGCGAGCGTGGCCGCGGCGAGCCGGCTTGGCGGGAGGTTGTGCACTCGGTTTCGCTCTCCGTGCCGCGCGGTCGTGTGGTTGCGCTGGTGGGCGAGTCCGGCTCCGGGAAATCCGTGTTGGCAATGTCGGCGCTCGGGCTCTTGCCGACAACGGCGCGAGTGACCGGCTCCATCATGCTCGATGGGGTGGAGCTCGTAGGCGCGCCCGCGGAGGAGCTCCGATCGTTACGCGGAAGCGCCATCGGGTCCATTTTTCAGGAGCCCATGACCGCGTTTGATCCGCTGTTTCGGGTGGGTTATCAGATTGCCGAGGCGATTACCGCGCACCGCTCCGTGCCGGATGTGCGGGGTGCTGTGTTGGATCTGCTTCGCGCAGTGGGTTTGCGGGATGTGGAACGCATTTACGCGTCCTACCCGCACCAGCTCTCCGGCGGGCAATTACAGCGGTGCATGATCGCAATGGCGATATCCAATAATCCGGATGTGCTCATTGCCGATGAGCCCACGACCGCCTTGGACGTCACCGTGCAGGCGGGGATCTTGGACCTCTTGCGCGTCACCCGCGAGCGCACCGACTCGGGAATCCTGTTGATCACACACGATATGGGGGTCGTTGCCGATATCGCGGACGAGGTTGTGGTCTTGCGCGACGGCTCGGTGTTGGAGCGGGCGCCGGTGGCGGAGCTGTTTGCACGGCCGCAACACGAGTACACCAAGATGTTGCTTGCGGCCGTGCCAAGTTTGGGGGGATCGAGGCCGGGGTCGGAGGGGTCAGGGTCCGGGCGCGGGCGCGAGGCCAACGGAAGCCGTGAGACGAGCGGGGACACTGTTATCTCTCTGCGGGACGTCGCGGTCACCTACCCCGGCAAGAGCGAGCCTGCGGTCCCCGACATCACCTTGGCGATCCGTGCCGGCGAGACTCTGGGGCTGGTGGGCGAATCCGGTTCGGGGAAATCGACGGTTGCCCGCGCCGTGACGGGTCTTATCCCTGTTTCGCACGGTGAGATCACGTTGGCCGGTGTAACGCTGTGCCGGAGCGAACCCGACGGCTCGGAGTGGATGGCCCCGCGCTCCGAGGTGCGCAAAGCGCAGAGCGAGTTAGGAATTGTGTTCCAGGACCCGGCGTCCTCGCTGAACCCCAAACGCACCATTGCCGAGGCGATTGCCGAGCCGCTCAAGGTGCACACCGATCTGGGCCGTGCCGCCCGGCTGAAACGCGCCAATCAACTCCTGGATGCCGTGAAACTTTCTGGGCTCGGATCGCGCTACCCCAACCAACTCTCCGGCGGACAGCGGCAACGCGTGGCGATTGCTCGAGCGATTGCCCTGGACCCGAAGGTCCTCGTCGCGGATGAGCCAACCAGCGCCCTGGACGTCTCGGTGCAGGCCGGAATCATTGAGCTTTTGCGTGAACTGCAGGAGCGCATCGGATTTGGGTGCCTGTTTATCAGTCACGATCTGGCGGTCATTGAACAGGTCGCCAATGAGGTGGCCGTGTTGCACAAGGGGCGGATTGTTGAACACGGTCCGACCGCCGACGTTCTTGGCAACCCCCGCGATCCGTACACGCAACGGTTGCTCGCCGCCGTCCCGGTCGCCGATCCGGCGCTGCAGGCCGAGCGCCGCGCCTCCCGCCCCTCGACTGTGTAGCAGTTAATGCCCATGTTCGGCTAAGAATGGGCATTAACTGCTACACAGTCGAGGAGAGTGGCCGTTCGGGTTCGCCGGTGGGGCGCCTTCCCACGCGAATATCGTCGAGTCGCACCAACACAATTCCGGCCGCAATGATGATCGCTCCCAAGAGTTGCATCCCCTGGGGTACTTCGGCGAGTAACAGCCACCCGCCGAGTGTCGAGAACACCACCTCTGCCAGCCCCACGAAAGATGCCATCTTCGGTCCGAGCCGTTGTGCCGCGACAATCCCCGTGGCATACGGGATCGCCGTCGAAATCACCGCAATTCCCAGCAAGGACACCCACCACGGCACATCAAATCCCGCCAACACGGCGGTCTGGTTGCCAAACGTCAGCGGCAATATACCGAGCAGCCCCAACCCCGTGAGCGTGACCCCGCCAATCAATGTGCCCAATCCGGCGAGCGCCAAGGGGGGCACCCCATCGGTCTGGCCGGCCGCAATCACAAAATAAAACACCAAGCAGACCGCCGCCGCCAACCCAAAGACCACTCCGATCGGATCAACGCCGCGATCCCCACCCGGATTGACCACCACGACCAGACCGACGAGCGCGAGCACCGACCCGGCAATGGTCAGATTCTGCGGACGCGCCCGATGCCGCACCCACAACCACAGCACAAACAGCACCGGCGCCAGAAACTCCAACACCAGCGCCACGCCGACGTTCATGCGCGCGGCCGCATTGAAGTAGAAGAACTGGCACCCCGCGACCGCAATCAGCGCGAACCCCAGCACCGGCCCCCAGTGACGCTTCACCATTGCCCACTTGCCACGCAGTAGCAACAGCGTTGGCACCATCAACACAGCGGCCGCGGTCAGCATTCGCATCCCGACGACAGCCCCGGGTGAATACCCCGCGTTCAGCAGTGACTTACCAAATCCACCAGAGAGTCCAAACGTCATGGCAGACCCCAAAGCGTACGCCACTCCCACGCGGAAGGTACTCGGCGAGGCATTCACAAAGCGGCTCACGGCGTCTTCCCCTCAGCTCAGGTAACCAGTAAAATTGATTTCACTCCTTACAGTAAAGGCGGGTCGCGTAAGTGGTCAATACCCTTTTTGCCCATGACACAATCGAGGCGCTACAGCTCTCGGTGGGCCTCGTGAACACCGGGCGCAACGGCAAAGACTCCCTTCCGGATGTCTCCGCGCTCAACGCCTTCCTCGATGACCACGATTTCAGCGGCCGCCGCACCGGGAGCTCGGATGAGCTAGCTCGCGTTAAGGCCGTTCGCGAGCGGTTGGACTATCTCTGGGAGGCCACCGAAGATGACGCCGTGCGCGTCGTCAACGCGATCATGCGCGATGCCAACGGCGTCCCCCAACTCGTCAAACACGACGGCTACGACTACCACCTGCACGCCACCACCCCGGACGCACCGCTCTCCGATCGCATCGCCACCGAGGCTGCCATGGCATTCCTCGACGTCATCCGCTTCAAAGCCCTCGACCGCCTCCAGGTGTGCTCTGCCGAAGACTGCCAAGATCGCTTCATCGACTACTCGAAAAACCGCTCAAAGCGCTACTGCGACGCCGGCAACTGCCAAAACCGCTCCAACGTGCGCGCCTACCGCGCCCGCATATCCTCGAGCCCCAACTAACTACCGCGTTTCGCATCCCCGTACCGCATTCTAAGACCCGCGTACAGCTCTTAGAATGCGGTCAGGGGATGCGAAACGAGAGGCACGACGGCGATGCGCACCTTTATCGCGCGCCTCGCCTTGACCACGGGTTCAGTGGGCGCTTACCGAACCGGGGGATTCGGCGGGCTTCCGGGATCTGTGGGGGACACGCCGTCGTGCTTCTCATCGGTGAGGCCAGGCGCCACGTTGAGCGGGCGCGAAAGCAGCGGCGGGAACGTCTGTATTTGCCGGATCGTGTCCATGCCGGCGTAATCGACGCCCGGGAAGCGGCCGAACTGCTCGCCGATGCCCGCCGGGCGCTCCGTGGCCGCGGCGTCCAGCATCGCCAGAACTTGTGGGGGCGTTGGCCATTTGCGCGAAAGCTGGCTTCCCGACGGCAACGGCGAGGAGAACGCCGCATTCTTGGGCCGGAAGAAAAGCCGACCGGCGCGCGATCGGTCCATCAGTGCGTGTGCGCGCCAAGTCAGCACGGGGTGGCTCGCCAGCCAGTTCGTGAGGTGGACCCAGAGGCCCTTTTCGGTGACGGCGCGGTCGGCCATTTCGAAGATGTTGACGTCCGCGTTGAGGTATTTACCCGCGCCGAGAACGCCGATGACGCCCGGGGCTGCGTTCGGATACATGCCGTAACCGCAATTGTCCGCGGTGTATTCTTGGGCCCGCGATAGCGCTGGGCCGAGGATGGGGACGTTGGCGAAGAGGTTTGTGAAGATGAGGCGGATGTAGGAGACGTGGCCGGCCGCCAAGTGCCCTACCTCGTGAGCGAGGACAAATCGGAGCGCATCGGGATCGCGGACGCTGCCGCCCACCTCGAACAGATCCGAATACACGACCACAAAACGCCGGAACCCGTGCCCGGACGCGAATGCGTTGATGGTGCCGCTACCCGAGACGACGTATGCGTCGGGTACTTTGCGGAGCCCGTAATGAGCGGCCGCCTCCACCACCATGCGGTAGCCCTCCGGGAACTGCGTCGGTGACATGCGCACGCCCTGGGCGCGTTGCTGCGCATACATCATTGCGCGGGCAACCCAAATGATGATCGGCAATATCCCGAGGAGCACGATGAATTGCGTCGTCGGGTTGTCCGGATTCGCGAGGTCCTCGGTGCCCTCTTCCGGGGTAAACGTTTCGGTGCCGTCTTGCAGTCCGTTAATCACGCCGATCAGGCTGAACGTCCACACCGTGTAGAAGATGAGTGTGACCACCACGCCGATCCACATGAGCGGCAGCTCGCCGGGGTGCCTTATGCCGCGCGGGCCCCAGATTCCGTAGACCGTCGCCCCGTTGAATGGCGTGGGCTGCTTGATGTCCGGCAGGCCGAGCTGCGCGCCCGTTTGCGGGGGCTGCTGCCCGCCCGGGCGCGGTGGCTGCGGTGGTGGGATCTCGCTCATGTGTGTTCTCCGCTCTTTTCTCATTCCAGGCTATCGGTTGCTTTTAGCGAACCGTCTTAGGCGGCGCGGCACGTGCCGTTCCACGTGCTGGTTCGGTGCGCACCCGGTACCGCGCCCGGCGCTCCTAGCCTGAGCGCTCTCGGACAGAGCGCCCCAGGGAAAACACAAGGGCCGGCTCCCACTAGGGGAACCGGCCCGTCATGCGCCCGAAAAGTCCCGGGCTTTACTTGTGCAAGCGTTAGCCAGCCACAACCTTCAGGTTGATGGTCGCAGCGACGTCGGGGTGCAAACGCACAGACGCGGTGTAATCGCCGAGCGACTTAATGTGCTCGGGGATTTCCACCTTGCGCTTGTCGATCGAACCAAGACCGGCGGCTTCAACAGCCTCGGCCACGTCGGCGGCCTGAACCGTACCGAACAGACGACCGGAATCGCCAGCCTTCACGGTCAGCACTACCGGGTTTGCCGACAGCGCCTCGGCCTGAGCCTTAGCGTCATCCAGCGATGCGCTTTCGCGTGCGGCACGCGCGGCGCGAATGGTCTCGACCTGCTTCTCGCCACCCTTGGTCCAAGCCAGCGCGAATCCGCGGGGCAGAAGGTAGTTACGCGCGTAACCGCCCTTGACCTCGACGACGTCGCCTGGTTCGCCCAGACCGGTGACTTCCTGAGTCAAAATAAGTTTTGCCATGTCAGTTTCTCTCTTTCGCGGCTCGCGGCTTAGCGGCCTGCGCCGGAGTAGGGCAGCAGTGCAACTTCGCGGGCGTTCTTGATTGCCTGTGCGATCTTGCGCTGTTCCTGCACGGTCACGCCGGTGACGCGACGCGCACGGATCTTGCCGCGGTCGGAGATGAACTTGCGCAGCAATGCGACATCCTTGTAGTCGATGACAGTGATGTCAGCGGCCTTCAAGGGATTGGACTTTGGTTTGGGCTTGCGAATTTCAGCCTTAGCCATCGTGGAGCTCCTTGTGTTGAGTTGGAGCCCGCAGAACCTTTCTGCGGGATGGTTGCGTGAACCTGGTGTCGGCTCACATGATGTACGACGGCGCGTGGTCGCCATACCTGATAGCACTCACGGTGAGTGCCGGGAGACGGAATTTAGAAGGGTGGTTCCGAGTCGGATCCGGTGCCCCAGTCGGCGCCGCCAGCACTTGGCGTGCCCCAGGGGTCTTCGGCTTGGCTCTGCTGGCTTTGCTGGCCCTGGTTGGGTTGGCCCCAGCCCTGACCACCGGCATTTTGGCCACCGCCGCCGAAACCTCCATTGTTGTTTCCGCCGAAACCGCCGCCTTGGCCGCCCGAACGCTGGGTGCGGGTGACTTTTGCGGAAGCGTAGCGGAGCGAGGGGCCGATCTCATCGACCTCAAGTTCCATGGAGGTGCGGCGTTCGCCTTCCTTTGTCTCATAGGAACGCGACTTCAGTCGTCCTTGTGCCACAACGCGCATGCCCTTGGTGAGCGTTTCCGCCACGTTCTCGGCAGCTTCACGCCAGACCGATGCGCGCAAGAATAGGGTTTCCCCGTCCTTCCACTCATTGGTTTGACGATCAAAGGTCCGCGGGGTCGAGGCGATCGTGAAGTTCGCGACGGCCGATCCCGACGGGGTGAAACGCAATTCTGGATCGTTGGTCAGATTGCCAACGACGGTGATGATTGTCTCGCCTGCCATGATTCTCCTGGGTTGCTACCGGCTCACCGAGCCGATATCGCGTTGTCTGAAAGTTGGTGCCAGCTTATTACTTGGCACTGACTTTCTGGTCTTCGGGGCGAATGATCTTGGTGCGCATAATGGTTTCGTTCAGGCTCAGCTGACGATCCAATTCTGCGGCGGTTTCCGGAGTAGCGGTGAAGTTGACGACGGCGTAGATGCCCTCGGACTTCTTCTGGATTTCGTAGGCGAGGTGACGGCGTCCCCAGATGTCTACGTTGTCCACGGTGCCGCCATTGTTGCGGACCACATTCAGGAACTTCTCCAGAGTCGGTTCAACGGTTTTTTCCTCGACCTCTGGGTCGATGATTACCATCAGTTCGTATGCACGCATGTATGAACCCACCTCCTTTGGGCTAAACGGTCACGGTCTTTCCGTAACAGGAGGTTCAAGTGCAGTTGTCTGTGAAGAGCACAGACCTATCAATCTTACCGGACAACCGCACCCCCGCGCGACTCCTCCCCTCCCCCGCAAATTTAAGCGTCTTTCTCGGTTTTCAGCGCCAAGTACGGCGCTGAAAACCGAGAAAGACGCTTAAATTTGCTTGAGGCTAGGGGGACTTGGGGTGGATGAGCCCGGATTCGTAGGCGTACACCACGGCTTGGACCCGGTCCCGCACCCCGAGCTTGGTCAGCACCTTGCGCACATGGGTCTTGACGGTCGCCTCAGAAACGAAGAACTTTGCCGCGATTTCGGCATTGGACATACCCTCGGCGATCGCCAAGAGCACCTCGAACTCGCGTGGCGTCAAGTCCGCCAGCAACGGATCGTTGGCGGGGTCCAGCGGCTCGGGCTCGACCGGCCGGTTGCGGACATAGGTTTCCAAGAGCCGCTGGGTCACCCGGGGCGCGACAACGGCATCACCGGAAGCGACCAAACGCACCGCATCTACTAGGTCTTCGGGCTCGGTGTCCTTCAAGAGAAACGCCGAGGCCCCCGCTTGAAGCCCCTCGAAGGCGTATTCGTCGAGGTCGAAAGTCGTCAGGATGATCACTCGTGCGTGCGAGTTTGCGGTTACCTCTCGTGTGGCGGAGATCCCGTCCATATTCGGCATCCGCACGTCCATTAAGATGACATCGGGTGCCAGCACCTCGTTTTGCTTGAGCGCCTGCACACCGTCGGAGGCTTCCCCAACGATCTCCATGTCATCCTCGCCCTCAAGGATCAGCCGGAATCCCATCCGCAGCAGGTGCTGATCGTCGACGAGCAGGATCTTTATGGGGCCGCGTGGCGGCTCCGCGCCGTCCGCGTCCACGCCGTCCGCGTCCACGCCGTCCGCGTCCACGCCGGACTGGCGTTCTGCCTCACTCACAGTTTCTCCCCGCGCTCTCTTCCTTGTTCGTTCAGTATCTCTGAAGGAATCTTCAGCAGCACGTCAACGCGCCACACATCGCTCGCACCAACCTTGGGCCCCACCTCGGCCGTGCCACCGTACACCGCGGCCCGTTCCTTCATCCCCTTAATCCCGCGACCGGTACCCAGCGAGGAAAACTCTTGCGGCGTGGTGGCCGCACTGTCTCGACGCAAAAGCGAACCCATATCGTTTTCGGCAACAATCCGCACCGTATCTACCGTCACCGCAATCGACACCTCAACACGCGTCGAGCCCGGTGCGTACCGCAGGATATTCGTCAGCGCCTCCTGCACAATCCGATACACGGTCAGCCCAAACGCCGGATCGGTGGGCAACGGCGGCCCCACGGTCGTGAACGTCAACGGGAGACCGGTATGCCGGAACGTGCCGATCAGTTCGGCAATAGAGTTGCCCGCCGGAACCGGGTTCTTGCTGGGGTCGCTCCCGTCCTCGCGCAGCACGCCCAGCACCCGCCTCATATCGGCGAGCGCAGCGCGCCCGACCCCTGAAAGTTGGCCGAGCACCTCGGGCACCTGCTCCGGCCGGCGTTTTTGCAGCGAACGCGCACCCTCGGCGAGCGAAATCATGACCGAAAGCGAGTGCGCAACCACATCATGCATTTCCCGCGCGATGCGTGTCCGCTCGTGCGTTCCGGCGAGATTCTGCGCCTCGGCAACCCAGGCGGCAAGTTCCTTCTCGTGTTCGCGATCCTTGCGAATGGTGGCACCGATAAAAACCATAAGGAAATATGTCGCGGCAATGAACCCCAGCAGAATCAGGATCAGCGGCGTTCGGATCTCCGGCACGTCGCTGCGCAGCCGCTCCGACGTCAGCAAAAAGGACACGACGGCCAGCACAAAAGCCCCCAGCGCCAGCAAATACGCCAGCCGCGGCTTGAGTAGAGAACCTACCGTGTACAGCACAATGTAGGTGCCCACATAGGACGTTCCGCCCACGTTGAGCAATACCGTTGCAGCTTGCTCCAAAAGTACGACGGCGATAAACACCACGATCGGGTATCGGCGCCTAAAAAATATGGTCACCACGGTGACGACGCCCATCGCTAGCGCGAGAATTCCTTCCCCACCCGGGGACACGGCAAGGAACAGCGCGCTGAGGAGGACGGGAACGGCGGCGACCAGACACGCGAGCAAATCGGTCGCGACCGGGTGGCGACGCATGTATCGCCGAACCGGCCCGCGCCCGCGTTCATACAATTCTGCGAAGGTGCGGGCACCCGTTCGATTGCCCGCAACCTTCGCAGAAGTTGCCTCGGGTTTACTCATGGATTGAGCCTAACTCGAGTGGTAAGGGCGGGCACCGCGCTCAGGGGGTGCGCGGTGCCCGCCGGGTCGAAGAGGTCGAATCGTGTCACTACTTGATGTCGCGTGCCTTATGCACCACGACGGCCAGAATCAGCGGGATGAGAGCCCACACACCCATCGCGAGCGCCGATTGCAGTTGGGTGAGTTGACCTTCGGCCGCGTCGCCAATCGCCGTCATGGAATTACCAAGGTTCATCGGCAGGAACCGGGCAGCGTCCTGCACCCACTGCACGCTTTGGACAAAGCTCGTAATAATTGGAACGACGAACCACAGTCCCACGAGCGTCACAATGCCGCCGGCCGAATTTTTCAGCAGGGTGCCCACAGCTACCGCGAGGATCCCGGAGATGGCCACGTATAAGCCGGCCCACAAGATGGCGGAAAAGACGCCGTCATCGGCGAGGCTAAAGCCTTCACCTTCGACGCCGAGAATCGGTTGCGCCACCAGGTAGCTGGCCAGGCCGGCAAGGACGGTAATAATGAAGCCTGCAATAGCGACAATGACCGCCTTTGCCACAATGGACTGCCAGCGGGTCGGAATTGCCAAAGTGGTAGAGCGGATCGCTCCGGTCGACATCTCGGAGGCGATGAACACAACGCCGAGGGCGAGAAAGACCAGCACCCCGAAGAGCACTCCGGAAACGGGCAGACCCAAAATCATGGATCGAACCCCTTCCATGCTGGAGCCGAACTGCTCAGCCTCTTGGGGGTTCTGCTGGATGAAATTGATTTGGCTGAGCGTCGCCCACGACAGAAGAGCTGCCACCCCGACCATCACCACAAAAGTGGCGGCCAGAAGGATGGGCGTCGAGGGGACGGAGCGGAATTTAATCCATTCGCTGCTCAGCGCGCGCATGAAGTTCGGTCCAGACTGATTGCTGTGTGCTGCTGAGCGACGCTCAGGAGCTTGAGCCATGGTTGTCATTTCTGATCTCCTAATTCTTCGAGCGCCGCTTAGCGGACCGCCGCGTTATCGTCATGAGCCGGAACTTCGGGAGCACCAGGGCCGGTAGCCGCGCCTGAGTGGTACTCCACTTCGTCGCGAGTGAGGTCCATGTAGGCCTGCTCCAGCGACGCTTGGATGGGGGTGAGTTCATAGATCAGGATGCGGTTATCGAGTGCAGCTTGCGCGATCGACTTGGGATCCAGTCCCGCGACCGTCAGCACGTTCGGCTCCACCGACTGCACGCTGACACCGTCTCGGGCAAAGATCTGGCCCAGCGCGTCCGGGCTTTCGGTTGCCACGCGCACGGTCTGGCGACCCTTAGAGGCCAAAATGTCCGCAATTGGGGCGTCAGCAATGATGCGTCCGCGTCCAATAATGACCAGGTGATCCGCGGTCTGCGCCATCTCGCTCATTAAGTGCGAGGACAAGAAGACCGTGCGCCCCTCGGCAGCGAGTCCGCGTGCCAGGTTGCGCACCCACATCACGCCTTCGGGATCCAAACCGTTGACCGGCTCATCCAAAATCAGCGTGTGCGGATCACCCAGGAGAGCAGAGGCGATACCCAACCTCTGCCCCATACCGAGCGAGAACCCCCCGGCACGCTTCTTCGCCACTTGGGTCAGCCCGGTGATCGAGAGCACCTCATCGATCCGGGATTTTTCGATGCCGTGGGTTGCGGCCAGAGACAGCAAGTGATTGCGAGCGCTCCGGCTCGTGTGCACGCCCTTGGCATCCAACAGCGCACCAATTTCCCGCAACGGCGCATGCAACTGGTTGTACTGTTTCCCGTTTATGGAAACGGCACCGCCGGTGGGTTTATCCAGCCCCACCATCATGCGCATGGTCGTGGACTTTCCGGCACCGTTGGGCCCCAAGAAGCCGGTAACTTTACCCGGCTGAACGTCAAAAGAAATGCCACTGACGGCCTGCTTATCGCCGTAGCGCTTGCTGAGATTGCGAACTTCAATCATGTCCCGCCCCAATTTCGACTGTGGTGATTATGTCCCTTCCAGCCTAGGAAGCTCGCGGGAGAAAAGGGATGCTCGGAAGAATGAAATGGGCCGCGGCGCCTTCACCCTTATGGATGAGAGAAAGCACCACGGCCCATGACTTCTGGTTGAGACGGTGCCCAGCGCTAGCGCGAGCTAATAGCCCTAAACCGAGCGGTAGCCAGCGGCACAAAGATGACCAGCAGGATCGCCGACAAGACAACGACGCCCAGAATCGAGTTCTGCATGAGCCAGGTATCGGGCACCGGCATGGTGCCCGTATTGCCAAACAGTTCACGCGTTGCCTGACCCAGCGCAGACACCGGGTTCAGGTTTTCGGCAAACCAGCGCAACGGTCCGGGCAAGCTCGCGCTCATGACAAACGCATTGGAGATCATGGTGATTGGAAACAGAATGATGAAGCTCGCATTATTAATGGTTTCCGGCGAGCGCACCAGCATCCCCAAAAGGCACATCACCCAGCTAAACGCATAACTGAAAAGCAATAGCAGTGCCATGGCGACGAAGAATTCACCCAGCCCCTTATTGAACCGCCATCCGACCACAAACCCCGACAACACCATGATCAGCAGGGACAGCGCGTTTAACACCAGGTCGGAATTTGTGCGCCCAATGAGCACCGCGGTCGGCGACATCGGCAAGGTGCGAAAACGATCAATCATCCCGGATTTGAGATCTTGGGCCATAAACGAACCAGAAAACGTCGCCCCAAAAACCACGGTCTGGGCAAAAATACCGGCCATCAAATATTGGGTGTAATCGATACCCTCAATGGGAATTGCATTTCCATACACCTGGGTGAACAACAAAATAAACATGATCGGCTGAATGATCGCAAAGATGAGAATATCGGGCGATCGCCACATGCGCAGCAGATTACGCTTGGTCACCACCCAGCCGTCCGAGATCCAATTTACGACGGCGGGGCGCGCGGCAGGTGCCAGGGTGACGGTGCTCATTTGGTGACCTCTTTCTCGCGAGGTGAGGGCTCGTCGTCGTTCTTTTCTTCCTCCGCCACGTGCCCGGTGAGCTTGAGGAACACGTCATCCAGTGTGGGCCGGCGCATGCCTGCGTCATGGAGGGCGATTCCCGCGTCCTCCAGGTCCGCGAGCACGCGCTGGAGGACGGCGGGCCCGTCGGTGACCGGAATGTGCACGGTGCGGCCGTCGCCAGAAATGCGCGCCTCGCCGTTGCCGTGCCGCTCCAGGATCGCGCGGGTGCCTTCGATGTCCGCCGCATCCACGAGCGTGACCTCAACCTGGTGTCCGCCGACCTGGGCCTTGAGCTGGTCGGCGGTACCCTCGGCGATCACCTTCCCGGTGTCGATGACCGAGATGTGGTCGGCGAGCTGATCCGCCTCCTCCAGGTACTGCGTGGTCAAGAGCAAGGTGGTGCCGTCGGAGACGAGGTTGCGGATGATGTCCCACATCAGGATGCGGCTACGCGGATCGAGTCCGGTAGTCGGTTCGTCCAGGAACAGCACGCGGGGCTTGATGACCAGGGCGCAGGCCAGGTCGATACGCCGACGCATGCCGCCGGAGAAGCCCTTGACCGGGCGATTTCCGGCTTCGGTGAGATCGAAAAGGTCGATGAGTTCGTCGGCACGGGCGCGGGAGGTCTTCGCGTCGATGTGGTAGAGCCGGGCGACCATGTCCAGGTTTTCCCGGCCGGTCAGGTTTTCATCCACGGCCGCGTACTGGCCCGAGGCGCCAATGATGCGCTTGATCGCTTGGGGTGTCTTGAGCACGTTGATGCCGTCAATGGTGGCGGTGCCGCTGTCTGGTTTGAGGAGTGTGGTCAGGACCTTGACGGTGGTGGTTTTTCCGGCCCCGTTGGGACCGAGCAGCGCCTTGACGGTCCCCTCCGGTACTTCGAGGTTCAGCCCGTCGAGGGCGTGCACCGGCCCGCTCTTGGACTTGTAGGTTTTGCGCAATTCGTGCGCTTCAATCAATGGCATGGGTGCCTCGGTTCCCCTTTGCGGTGGCGAGTGTGGGTACAGCTACGGTGACAAACTCACGATATATCGTGAGTTGTCCGGTTGGCAAGAGTGACCTTCATGATTTTGGCAGGAAGGGGGCGCGGACGTCACGCGCATGCGGTCAGTATGCGGCCACCTACGGTCCGCAATCCAAGTTGGCGCAGATCGCCGAAGTTGTACGGAATTCCGTACAACTTCGGCGATCTGCGCCAACTTTTTTCTTGGGGCGGCTAAATGCCGAAGGAGTAGACATCGATCGCTTTCGGCTCCACCCGAATCTGCACGCGCGTGGCGTTGTCATACACCTCGCCGTCCACCGCGAAGCTGAACGGCACGTCGGAGGACGCCTCGAACGTTGGCTTATGCTCAAAGACCGTCGCCTTGGAGCGCTCCAACGTCCCGGTCAACGCCGCCCAAATGGTCCGTACTTGAGCCCACGGCAAGGACGCGCTGACGCTACGGATATCCAGCAAACCATCGTTGATCGAGGGGCGCACCAACGGCGCCAAATCCTCCGGGTAGTACCGTCCGCGTCCCACGAAAACCATCCAAACCTTGCGGACTCCGCCGCCCACATTGAGCACGGTCGGACGAGCCCGCACAAACGTCTCCAGCCCGGCGAGCAACCCGGCAACCGGTTTGCCAAGCACCCCTTCAAGGCGCTCCCGGCGCCGCACGAGCTCGGGATAAACCCCCACACTTGCGGTGTTCAGCATGGTGACGGTGCGGGAAGAAGGTGAGGCATCGCCGTCGTTCTTTGTGGCACCGGAGGCAAATTCCAAGGTGACCTGGCCCAAGTCGGAGCGCACGACGCGCCCCAGGCGCGCGGCCTCCAGCGCGCTGTCCGGACTCTCGACCGCGACATCGCGCGCATAGTGATTGAACGTGCCACCGGGCATGACCATGAGCGGCAAATCCTTATCGGCGGCCACGTCGGCAACCGTGCCAGCGGTGCCGTCGCCGCCCCACACGCCGAGCATAGTGAGTCGGGAATCGTCAGCGAGCGCGGTCAGGATATCGGATTTGAGGTCGTGCCCCTCGCGCAACTCGACAAAGGTGGCCTCCGGCATGTTCTCGTGGAGCCAACCCTCGACGCCCTCGGTGTAGGAGCCGCCGTGCGGGTTGACGACCATGAGCATCCCCTCGCCGCTCTCGGGCAGGTGCTGGCGCTGGCCCTTCTCCAGTTCGCGGTGCGGGATCGGCGGGCGCAGCGTCCACCAGTGCCGGGTGAGAAATCCGCAGCCCACCCCGAGCGCAGAGCCGATGAGCACGTCGGAAGGCCAGTGCGCCCCGGTGTGCACGCGCGAATACGCCACCGCGGCGGCCAGCGGCACAAAGACCAGCCCGAGCCGCGGTGAATTGATGGTGACTGCGGTCGCGAAAGCAAACGCCGACGCGGAATGCCCGGATGGCAGCGAGGAACTACCCGGTTGCGGGTTCAGGAAGCGGAAGACCGGAAGATCCTGCTCATGCGGGCGGCGGCGCGGAAGCACGCGCTTGAGCACCCCGCTCGTGATCGCGGACGCAACACCCACCGAAAGCAGGCCCCGAATTGCGGCCTGGCGCGGGTTGCCCTTGACCGCATACATCGCCGCCGCGGAACCGATCCACAGTTTGGAATGATTCGCGGCGTTCGTCAGGGCCAGCATGGCGCGGTCAATCTCGCCCTGGGGCAGTTTGCCGATCTGTCCTATCCCGGCCCGATCCCACGCGCGCACCAGCGCATTGACCCGCTTGCCGTGCGACTGCACGTGCCGGAACCCTCGTTTCGCCTTTTCCCGCTTCGACATAGTCCTCCCCTTCCCTCAGGTTTTGAGTTTACGTCCCGACGGGCAGGTGGTGTCGCGGCATGATGCCGCCCGGCCGTCGCGGCACCTCCGGACCGTCCGAGTTGTACCAGATCACCGAAGTTGTACGGGATCCCGCACACTTTTGTTAATCTGCGCCTACTTAGTGGGGTTAGGGGAGGGAGAGCGGGCCGGTTTCCGGTCGACGCGGTTCCCCGTCCGATCCAGCCGGTCCCGCCGCGCCCGGCGCCTGCGAGTGTGCCGGAATCGCGGGCCGCACCAGCAACATCGAGAGCAGCATCGGCACCGCAATCACCAACAGCGCGTTGCGGATTCCCCAGTGGTCGCCCAAGAATCCGAGCAGCGGCGGCCCTGCGAGGAAGGCGATGTACCCGATAGTCGCAATGACGGAAACGCGAGCGGCGGCGCGCTTCGGATCATCCGCGGCTGCGGACATCCCCACTGGGAACCCGAGCGCCGCCCCAAATCCCCAGAGCGCGGCCCCGGCCATCGCGAGCCAGAGCCACGGTGAGAACACGAAGATCACGAGCCCGACCAACGCCACGGCAAAGCTCGCATACAGCGCCGGTGCACGGCCAAAGCGGTCCACCACGGCGCCGCCGACGTATCGGAAGAGGGTCATCGCGCCCACGAACACGGCGAACATGATCGCGCCGACCGCTTCGGTCTGATCCAACCCGGTCACGGTGGCCTTGGCGATCCAGTCGTTCGCGGCGCCCTCGGTGATCGCCGCACCCAACACCATGAACCCGATCGCCAGGATCCGCGGCTCCCGCCACGCGGCAAATCGACTGATGTTCGACGGCGCGTCCCCGGCTTGACCACGCACCTCGCCGCCGCCTGGCTCACCAAGGTGAGCATCGCCGTCGTGCGTTTGTGGGGTGGCCACCGGAAGGAACTTTGCGGTGGCCCACAGAATGATCGCGACCTCGGCGATGGCAAGGCCGATCAAGTGCGTGGATAACGAGATGTTGAGGCGCGTCAAGAGCCAGCCGATGAGCGCGCCGACAACCGCTCCGCCGCTGAAGGCCGCGTGCATTTTGGGCATGTAGGTTTTGCGGGCGAGCCGCTCGACTTCGGCGCCCTCGATATTTTGGGCGACATCCCAGAGGGCGATGCCCATGCCGAAGATGAACAGGCCGATTCCGGTGACCGCGAAGATGCCGATGCTCAAGCCAAGCGCCATCACGAGGGCACCGACGCCACAGATGATTGCGCCGAGGCGGACGGTGTTCGCGGTGCCGACCCGCGCCGCGACGGAGCCCGCGAGCGGGAGGGTGATGATGGAGGCGATCGCGCCCATGATGAGCAAGAGACCGGTTTGGCCGTCGGTGATGTTCAGTGCGCTGGAGGCCGCCGGAATACGGGCGGCCCAGCTGGCGAAGGCCAGGCCGTTCAGCCCAAACACCACCATCGTTGCCCAGAGTGCTGAGCGCACGCGGGATTCGGTCATGATTGGCCCCTCTATGGCGGTGTGACTGTGGATGGCAGGTAGTGCGCCCGAATGGACTGTTGTGGCAGTCCTGGCAGTTTAGC
This sequence comes from Haematomicrobium sanguinis DSM 21259, assembly GCF_000688395.1. GTDB lineage: Bacteria > Actinomycetota > Actinomycetes > Actinomycetales > Micrococcaceae > Haematomicrobium > Haematomicrobium sanguinis. Next base: position 198,644 of record NZ_JIAG01000005.1, read on the forward strand.
GCTCGCGGGCGACGCGAGCCTCATTCCAGACGGGCGCGTCCGATTCGTAGACATTTCCGTCCTCGCCGAAGACGAGGAATCGTTCGAATTCGTTCGCGAACCAACGGTCGTGGGTGACTGCGAGCACCGTGCCCTCGAATGCGGCTATGGCCGCTTCGAGCGCTTCCGAGGAATCGATGTCCAGGTTGTCGGTGGGCTCATCGAGTAGGAGCAAGGTGGCGCCGGAGAGCTCGAGGAGCAGAATCTGCAACCGCGCTTGCTGACCTCCGGAGAGCGAGTCATAGGTCTGTTCGGCTTGGCGGGCTAGGCCGTAGCGGTCCAGGACTCGACCGGCTTGCTCACGGCCCATTCCGGCGCGACGTTCGTCTCCGCGGTGCAGAATGTCGATGAGGGTGCGGGCGCTCAGGTCTTTGCGGACGTGGGTTTGGGCGAAGTAGCCCGGACGCACGCGAGCCCCGAGCTTCGCGGTGCCGCTGTGCTCAACCGGGTCGATCTCGATTTCGGATACCGGGAGGTGTTCGCTTTCGGGTGCGGTGCCGCCGGAGGCAAGCAGCCGCATGAAGTGGGACTTCCCGCTACCGTTAGAGCCGAGAATGGCCACCCGGTCGCCGAACCAGATTTCGGCGTTGAAGGGTTTCATCAGGCCGGTGAGTTCGAGGTTGCTCACCACGATGGCGCGTTTTCCGGTGCGACCGCCGGATAACCGCATCGACACCTTTTGCGCGAGTGGTACTTCTTCGGGTGGTCCGGCGGCCTCAAACCGTTCCAGCCGGGTCTTTGCGGCCTGGTAGCGCGAGGCCATATCCGAGTTGTAGGCGGCCTTGTTCTTATACATGAGCATGAGTTCGCGCAGTTTTTGCTGCTCTTCGTCCCAACGCAATCGGCGTTCGGCGAGTTTGGCGTTGCGGTCTTCGCGCGCCTCGAAGTAAGTGGCAAAACCGCCGCCGTGCGTCCAACTGCTGGCACCGGCTTTTCCCGGCTCCAAGGTAATGATGCGGCTCGCGGCGCCGGCGATGAGAGCGCGATCGTGGGAGATGAAGAGTACCGACTTGTCGGTTTCTTGCAGTTGGCGCTCCAGCCAGAGTTTTGAGGGGACGTCGAGGTAGTTATCCGGCTCGTCGAGGAGGAGCACGTCATGGTGCGAGGTGAACAGCGCCTGAAGGAAGAGCCGCTTCTGCTCGCCGCCGCTCAACGTTGCCGCGTTGCGGTACTGTGCGCGGTCATAGTCGATGCCGAGCGCGTGATGCGTCACGAGGTCCCACTGGGTTTGTTGATCGTAGCCGCCCACGTCCGCCCAATCGGCGAGCGCGTTCGCGTAGGCCATCTGGGTTTTCTCGGTGTCCTCGACCATCATCGCCTCTTCGGAGCGCGCCAATGCGAGCGCGGCGTTTTTAATGGCCGGCGTTGCGGTGAGCAAGAGCAAGTCCCCGACCGTCATGTCCGCGCCCGCCGACCCGATGAATTGCGGCATGTATCCTACCGTCCCCGAGGTGGTGACCGCGCCCGCATGAGGGGTTAGCTCCCCGGCCAGAATGCGCAAGAGAGTGGTCTTGCCGGTACCGTTGGGACCAATCAGTGCGGCCCTATGGGATTCGCCGACGCGAAACGTCACACCGTTCAACAGTTGCCTGCCGTCGGGTAAAGCGTATTGAATAGATCCGACATCTATGTGTCCCATCTCACTATCATCACAAACCTGATTGATTTTTACCAATCAGTGCGGTTTGAGAAAGGTTTGGCGTGAGCCAACTCAAAGTAGGTATCGTCGGGGCCGGCGGTATTTCCAATGCACACTTACCGTCCTGGGCCGCCTACGGCGCAGACATCACCGCGTACTCGCTTGATGGCAAAGCCCCCGAATTAGTGGAACGTCATGGCGCCGGGGTCGCCGTGGACTGCCTGGAGGAGCTGTTAGACGCGGTGGATGTCGTGGACATTTGCACGCCGACCTTTGCGCACACCGAGGTCGCCCTGGCAGCCATCGCAGCGGGCAAGGATGTGCTGTGCGAGAAGCCGCTTGCGCTCACCGTCGAGGATGCCGAACGCATCGCGGCCGCGGCAAAGGACAAGGGCGTGCAGCTCTATCCCGGACATGTGGTCCGCTACTTTCCGCAGTACGCCGCGCTCAAGGCCGGAGTGGATTCCGGGGAGATCGGCGAACCCGCGGTTTTACGTTATTTGCGTGTCGGCGAGCGGCCTGGACAAGGTTGGTTTGCCGATCCGGCACTCTCCGGAGGGATCATCATGGACCAAATGATCCATGACCTGGATTCCGCCTACTGGATTGCCGGGGAGGTCGCTACCGTCTACGCCCGGTTAATCGATTCAGACCCGCAGTTGACTCACCGCGGCACCTGTACGGCGCAAGTCACCATGACACATACCAGCGGTGCCATCAGCTACATCACTGGAGTGTGGGGCCGGGTTGGCACGGCGTTCCGCTACAGTTTCCAAGTCGCCGGAACCAAAGGGCTCTTGGAATTCGATTCGGCAAAATCCAACACCTACATGGTGGATTCGGGGACTCAAGAGGACGGTGCCGGAGGGCTCCTTCCCGGGTTTGCGATGATCGACAGCCCCTTCTACGCAGAAATCGGCGAAATGGGCGACGCCTTTACCGGCGGCAAAACACCCCGCGTCTCGGCAAGCGATGGTGTGATGGCCGTCAAGCTCGCCCACGCCGCCAACCAGTCCATAGCGTCCGGCCGCGCCGTCTCGATGGAGGAAATCTCACGATGAAACCCTTGAAAATTGGCGTCATGTCCTTTGCCCACGTGCACGCTGGCGGTTACGCCTACATGCTCAACTCCATGCCGGATGTTGAGGTCGCCGCCAGCGACGAGGACTACCCCCAACGCCCGCAAACGGAATCCGGTGGCGCGCAGTTCGCCAAGGATCTCGGCATTGACACCTACTTTGACACCTACCAAGAACTCTTGGACTGGGGTCCGGACGCGGTCGTCATCTGCGCCGAGAACTCCAAGCACCGCGAACTCACCGAACGCGCCGCCGCCGCAGGAGTGAACGTGCTGTGCGAGAAACCGATCGCCACCTCGGTGGAAGACGGCCAGGCAATGGTGGATGCGTGCCGTGAGGCCGGTGTTCAGCTTATGATCGCCTACCCGGTCCGCTTCTCCGCTGCGTTCAACCGCCTTCAACGCGACTACGATGACGGAAAACTCGGCGAAGCGGTTGCCGTTTCGGGAACCAATAACGGCGGTGTCCCGGTCTCGCGACGCGCCTGGTTCGGTGAGAAGGAGCTTGCCGGCGGCGGCGCGATTACCGATCACACCGTGCACGTGGCGGATCTGTTGGATTCGCTCTTTAACGGGAGCGCCGCGAAAGAAGTGTACGCGGTCAGCAACCATATGATCCGGGCCGATGAGACCGATCTGGAAACTGGCGGGCTGGTGTCCATTACCTACGAGAACGGCGTCATTGCCACGATCGACGCGTCCTGGTCTAAACCCGTGGGGTACCCGACGTGGGGCGGGCTGACCCTCCAAGTGGTCGGAACCGGCGGCATCGCGGATATCGACGCCTTCGGTCAGCGCGTTGACGGTTTCTCCGCGGTCACCGGTAAAACACTGTGGCACGGGTTTGATCCCAATAGCGATAAGACGCTCTTGCGCGCATTCATCGATGCCGTACGGAGCGGTAATCCAGCCCAACCCGATGGCGAGTCCGGTTTACGCACCATGCGCATCGTCCAGGCCGCCTACGAGTCCTTGGAGTCAGGGCAGCCGGTCACGCTCTAACGGATGAGGCGGCGGGCACGCGCTTCGGCCACCGCGCCGGAGCGCGAGTCCACGCCCAGCTTAGAAAAAATGTGTACCAGGTGGGTTTTGACGGTGGACTCAGAAATGAACAACTTCTGGGCAATAGCTCGATTGGACTCGCCCGCGGCAACCTCGGCCAGGATTTCACTTTCGCGGGCCGAGAGGGCGGCGGCCGGATTACGTAACCGTGCCGCCATCTGTTGCGAAATGCGGCTCGAGAACGCGCTTCCCCCGGCCACGACCGCCACGAGCGCCTCACGAATCTGTTCCGGGCTTGCGTCTTTGAGCAGATAACCGGAGGCGCCCGCGTCCAGGGCGGCCAACACGTCCGATTCGGCGTCAAAGGCCGAAAGAATCACTACCGGAATCCGGTTGCCGTCCCTGACCAGCTGGCGCGTGAGGTCGATTCCGGACATGCTCTTGGTGATCCCAACCCCTTCCCCCAGATTCACGTCCATGAGGATGACTTCCGGAGCCGAGGTCCCGGCGAGCGCAAGCTCCCGCACCGCCTCCTCGGCACTACCGGCCTGAAGGGTGACGCGAAAATCGGCGAACCCGTCAACGAGCGCTTGCAATCCGGCACGCACCACCGGGTGGTCGTCCACGAGCATGACCTCATGCATTGCCATCGTTCATCCCCAATTCCACCGAAACACTCGTGCCAGACCCCCCGGCACCCGAGTGGCTCTCAAGCGCCACCCTGCCGCCCAAGGCGAGCACGCGCCGTCGTAATAAATCTATGCCGCGCCCCCGGCTCCGTTCGGCGTCCGCCTCACTCATTCCCGCGCCGTTGTCCACGATGTCCAGGCGCACGCCCGGCGTGAAAAAACTGAGAGTTACGACGGCGATGCTCGCCTTGGCATGCAGGATCACGTTGGAAAGGGAAGCCCGGGCGGCATTCTGGAGCACATCGTTCCACGAATCGGGGAGTGCCACGGGATCGCCCTCAATCACGAGGTCAATCCGCAAGGTCGGCTGAGCGATCTTCGCCTGGGCGCGCACTTGATCCACCGTTTCCTGGATCCGCGCGCTCGTTTCTTGGGAGGGCGCGCCAAGCTCGCGGACGAGCCGCCGTGTGTTGACCAGCGCCAACTGCGCACTCTGTTCGATGGTGCCGAGAGTTTCAGAGCCTCCGGGGCTCGCGCGTGCCATGAGCACAATACTCGCCAGTTCCTGGGCGATGGTGTCATGAACTTCCGCGGCTATGCGCTCGCGCTCGGCCAGGCGAACCGCGGTGCGTTCGGCGGCCGCGAGATCGGAGCGTGCCGCGCGCAGGTGTTCAAGTGCCAGGCGCTGCGCCTCAGCTTCGGCGAGAAGCGCGCGGTACACCTGAAAGACCACGATCGCGAGCGCCGCGCCGATGAGTGTTCCGAGAAGCGCGGCGGGTATGGCGAAGGCGGTGTCACCCAGAATGGTGTGCGTATTCGCCAGGATGACCGTGGCAGCTACGCCGAGGAGCCCCCAGCGCGGACCCAGCACGTGAAGACACAGAAAAAACATGGGGAACGCCAGCCACATGAAGTTTTCCGAGAGCACGACGAGAATGCCCCACATCGCGAAAGTAAGGGCAAACCATAGTCGGGTGGCGCGCGCCGTGTTGATCTCACGCAACTCTGCAAAGCGGCGTTGGGCGCGGCGCATTCGGCCCTGCGCGTACCGCTTTTCTAGAACCGTTCCGGCCAGGTACACGATGGCGAGCATAATGCTCACGGCAATGACTGCGGTCCGCTGACCCGCCGGTAACGCCGAGTCAGCGATGGTTCGGTACATACCGAGCCCCAGAAGTAGGGCAAAAGTGACGTGCAGAGCTACCCGCATCTGAATCAGGATGCGAGATGACGAGGGTGAGGTTTCCCGAACTACGGCAATTTCCGGTGCCGGATCCTCATCGAATGTGCTCATGAATCCAGGGTAATTCCCCGCTCTGACATTCTGGACTGCTCGAGGTGGGATTGCGAGTAGCACTTTTGGACTACCCAGGTCCGATCCTTTGCTCGATGTACACCGTATTTAACCGCGCGAGAGTGGATATAGAGGTCCAAACGGCCCTACGAATTTCCAGGCCGCAGACGTTGCGGCAGAGGCGGTAGAGAGTGTTTCTAGCAATGCGCGAGCTTCGATTCGCTCGCACTCGGTTTGTTCTCTTGGGCGCGGTTGTCGCGCTCATTTCCACGCTCTTGGTCATGTTGACCGGGCTGACGGCCGGGCTGGCGTCACAGTCGGTATCGGCGGTGCGGGATTTGGATGCCGATCGCGTGGTCTTTTCCACCGGCGAGGGCGCGAGCCCCAACTTCACCGAGTCCGCGTTAAGTGCGGATCAACTGGAGAAGTGGAAGATGGCTCCGGGTGTCACCTCGGTCAGCCCCATGGCGATCTTGCAAGGTAAAGCGGAGTCCGCGGATTCCACCTCCGTCAATGTTTCGGCGTTTGCGGTATCGGGTGAAAAGACGCCGCAGGGGGTCTCCACCGATTCCACCGTGATTTCGCAAACCATCGCCGATGATTTGAAAGTCGCAGCGGGGGACACAATCTCGCTGTTCGGCTCCAACTATCGGGTTGACCGCGTGGTTGCCAATGAGTCCTACAGCCACACACCGGTCATGTGGATCCCTCTTCAAGCCTGGCAAGAGGTCACCGGAACCGATGCCGCCGCGAGTGTGCTGTTGGTGGACATCGTTGCGGGTGCGGACCCGATCGTCGCCGGGACTGAAGCCCTCACACCGAGCGCCGCGGTGAGCGCTGTGCCGTCCTTCAAGTCGGAGAATGGCTCGCTCGTGCTGATGCAAGTGGTGCTTTACGGTGTGAGCTCCCTGGTTGTTCTCTCCTTTGTCTCGCTGTGGACGCTGCAGCGCAGTCGCGACCTCGCCGTGTTGAGGGCCCTGGGCGCCTCACGTGGATTTCTGCTGCGCGACTCACTGATCCAAGCCGCTGTGGTCTTGATTGTCGGTGCGGGATTAGGGGCCCTACTCGGTTGGCTGCTGGGGCTCGGTGCGGCCGCCGTGGTCCCGTTGGAGCTTGGCGGCGCGACCGTCATGCTCGTGGTCTGCGGGCTGGTTGGTCTGGGACTGGTGGGTTCAGCCCTTGCCCTCAGCCGGATCCGCAAGACCAATCCCATGCAGGCACTCGCCAGCAACTAAAGAATCGCCGCCCAATTCCACGAAGGAAACAAAAACAATGACTCACAACCCTGATCACACAGGCGCGCCGACCTTGCGTCTGGAAAACGTCACGGTGGAATACCCCGACGGCACCGGTATCCTCCGAGCCGCCGACCATGTGACCCTCTCCGCGAAGAAGGGCGAACTTGTGGCGCTAAGCGGGCCAAGCGGTTCGGGCAAGTCCACGGTGCTTTCGGTGGCTGCCGGGCTCCTGCAACCCAGCTCCGGCTCCGTCCACATCAACGGCACAGACATGTACGGGCTTTCGGGCCGTGAACGCGAAATATTCCGTGCAAAGAATATTGGTTTTGTGTTTCAGCAACCCAACCTCCTTCCGGCGTTGACCGCCCAAGAACAGTTGGAACTGGTGCCTCTGCTCCAGGGTGCCGATGAGTCTGCAAACGCGCGCCGTGAACGGGCCGCCGACTTGCTGGATAGCGTTGGTCTGGGGTCACAGCTGAAGCGCCGCCCGGCCCAGCTTTCCGGCGGTCAAAAGCAGCGCGTCAATATTGCGCGGGCTTTGATGGCGAACCCGGATGTGTTGTTGATTGACGAGCCGACGAGCGCCCTCGATCACGAACGCAGCGAACTGATCATGGACCTGTTGGCAAGCCTGGTTCACGAGCGAGACGTCGCCGCCATTCTGGTCACCCACGATCGCTCCCAACTTGGAAACTGCGATCGCGTGGTGGAGATTGCTGACGGCCGCATCCGCACCGCCGAACCCGCCCTCACTTAAACTCGTTTCGCATCCCCGTACCGCGTTTTGAGAGCCGCATACGGGTCGTGAAACACGGTACGGGGATGCGAAACGCGGGAGAGTGAGAGGTCAGCTCGACGGCGAGAGATCCGGGAAGGGCAACCCGAAATCGCGCAACGCCGTCGCCGCCGCGTGGTAGCCGCCCATGCCGTGCACTCCCGGTCCCGGCGCCACCGACGCCGAACACAAGTACACCCCGTCCAAGGGTGTGCGCCACGGTTCCCGGCTGAGCCACGGACGCGCCAGCGCTTGGCGAGTGGTCATGGCTCCGGCAAAAATATCCCCACCAACATAATTCGCGTTGTGTAAAGGCATCTGAGCGCCCGTCGTCGCCACCGAATTCACGATGACGTCGCGGAATCCCGGGGCAAAACGCTCAATCTGGCGGATTACCGCCTCGGTCCGATCCTCACCGGAGCCGCGCGGCACATGAGTGTACGTCCACAAGACGTGCTGGCCCGCTGGAGCGCGGCTTGAGTCAAAAAGGCTCGGTTGCGACACCAGGACATATGGTGAATCGGGCATATGTCCGTTCGCTACCGCGCGAGCCGCCAGTGCCGCGTCGCTGCGGGTGCCCACGCAATGCACCGTCCCACTCGCCTGAATTCCCGGATTGGCCCACGGAACCGGTTCGCTCAGCAGAAAATCCACCTTGCATACAGCGTTCCCGTATTGAAATCTGTCGATTCGACGCCGATACGCAACAGGCAACGCGTCCCCCGCCATCTCGCCGAATCCTTGCAACGAGGTGTCGACAAACACCGTGGAGTTGGCGGGGAGCTCGCTCAGACTTGTGATCCTGACCCCAGGGTGCACCGTCCCGCCATGCCGCTCGAGATCGGCAACGAGAGCATCGCTCAACGCTTGCGCCCCGCCCACCGGAATCGGCCATCCGGCTCCGTGCGCCAACATCGCAAGCACCAACCCAGCGCCCGTCGAGGAGACACTCGGCATCACATTAATGTTGTGCCCAAACACCCCGGAAAGCATTGCGGGCACCGTCTCTTCGCGAAACCCCGCATTCCACCACCTTGCGGACTGCCAGAGCGTTCCGAGCCCAAACGGCACCATCGTCAGCGGCTTCTGGGGCATCCTCGCAAACGAGCCCAACAAATATTCCAAAATGGGAATACTGCTGTCCACTAACGGTGCCAAGAGCTTCTTATAAAGTTTTCCGTCACGCCCAAGCCCGGCGACCGTCCGGTCCAGATCGCGAAACGCCAGAGCCGCCTGCCCCGCATCGAGCGGATGCGCAAATGACACCTCCGGGGTCACAAGATTCACGCGCTCGCTCATCTGGAACTGACTGAAAAAAGGCGTGGAATGCACCATCGGATATACCGCGGAGCAGACATCACTCGTCACACCGGCACCCAGAATGTCCGCGCTACGCACGCCCCCGCCCAGCGTGTCCTGCGCTTCAAACACGCTCACGCGCGCGCCAGCCCTGGCCATAATGACCGCAGCTGCCAAGCCATTGGGCCCGGAACCTACGACGGCGATATCCACCTTTTGCGCGCTCCTCACCGACATTGCTGGTTGGCAGGGCGATCGCTCCTACCGGCTGTTTCCAGCCTAGCCCGTCACGTATGCACATTGAGGAATGCACGATGCGAGTTAAGTCTTAGACTAGGTGAGGTCCACCCATGCCGCGCATCCTAGGAGAATTGTGTCCGAAAACCCCATTCGCGTTGCCCTTGTCGGTGTTGGCAATTGTGCCGCTTCCTTGGTGCAAGGGGTGGAGTATTACAAGGACGCGCCGGCGGATCAGATCATCCCTGGGCTCATGCACACCGTTTTTGGCGACTACCATGTGGGTGATGTGCAGTTTGTAGCCGCCTTTGACGTTGACGCCAAGAAGGTTGGAACGGACCTTGCGGATGCGATCCTCGCCAGCGAGAACAACACCATAAAAATAACCGATGTCCCCGCGACCGGTGTCACGGTGCAACGCGGCCCCACGCTGGATGGTCTTGGCCGCTACTACCGTGAAACCATCACGGAGTCCCAAGAATCTCCGGTTGACGTCACGCAGGTCCTCAAAGACGTCGATGCCGATGTGCTCGTCTGTTATCTGCCGGTGGGAAGCGAAGACGCCGCCCGCCATTACGCCCAGTGCGCCATTGACGCGGGAGTCGCTTTCGTCAACGCCTTGCCCGTGTTCATCGCGGGCACCGAGGAGTGGGCGCAAAAGTTCACCGATGCCGGGGTGCCAATCGTCGGAGACGATATCAAGAGCCAGGTCGGCGCCACGATCACCCACCGAGTCCTCGCAAAACTCTTTGAGGATCGCGGCGTCACCCTGGACCGCACTTATCAGTTAAACGTCGGCGGAAACATGGACTTCAAGAACATGTTGGAGCGGGACAGGCTCGAATCCAAGAAGATTTCCAAAACTCAAGCGGTCACCTCTAATACCAGCGCCGATCTCGGCGAGCGCGACGTTCACATCGGCCCGAGCGATTACGTGCAGTGGCTGGACGACCGTAAGTGGGCGTACGTGCGCCTCGAGGGCCGCAATTTTGGCGACATCCCGGTCTCGCTCGAATACAAGTTGGAAGTGTGGGACTCGCCCAACTCGGCCGGCGTCATTATTGACGCGATCCGCGCAGCTAAGATCGGCCTCGATCGCAAGATCGGCGGCCCACTGGTGAGCGCTTCTTCCTACTTCATGAAGAGCCCACCGGAGCAATTCGCCGATGACCTCGCCCGGGAGAAGGTCGAGCAGTTTATTCGCGGTGAGATTGACCGCTAACTGAGCCGGGCACGCTCGAGGATAAAGTCGATCATTGGCCGATACAGGCCTGGGTGCACGTTGTCATCAATGGGCACAGCAACCCGTAGCTGGCCCTGCTCCTCGGACACGAACAGCCCCGGATCATTGCAATCGGCAATACCGATCGTCTCAATCCCGGCGTCGGCTGCCGCACCTGCCCAACCGTGGTCTGCCACCACAAGATCCGGCAAAGCAACATCATGTGCACTCATCCACTCCAACACCAGGCGCATGTGTTCCGGGGAATGTGAGTGCAACAGGGACCCGTGCTTGTGCCACACCTTCACCCCCATGATTTGCCGCAAGTGACCCCCCTGAGACGCAAGTCCCTCCGGGATGGCGATAACCTCGGCTCCATGCTTGCGCGCAGCCTCGGCCAATTCGGCGTACACCGGCAGCAGCCCTCCCGGATGCCCGGTAGCGAACAAAATCCGCGCCCCAGCACGCGCCCGCTCGCCAAGAATCGCGGCGTACTCCTCAAGTTTGGCCACAGCCAGCGCGGTTCCGATGGTGTCCTGACCGCTCACATGCGAGGGCTCCGGGTTGATCCCGACCCGCTCCACCATGAGTGCAAACACCGAGTCCGCATCCCACTCCTGCGTCCAGGTCACGCCAAACTCTTCGTGCTCGGAATGATCAATAAAGCGCTGAATCTTCAACATATTGTCTTCGCGGGTGGTTGCCACCTCCCCGGTGATTCGCGCCGCCTCCAACGCCACCGCCAACTCGTCCCGATTCACCGATTCAGCCCTTCCCGTGCCCGCCGATAGCTGGCCACTGTCTCTTCCGCGTTGCGTTCCCAACTAAATTTTCCGGACTGTACCGAAGCACCCCGGGACAACCGGGACCAAAGGCGGGGACCGCCGTCGTACATCTTCTCTAAGGCGAGCGCAAAGCCGCCTGCCGATGCGCTAGCGGTTGTCCCCAAAGGCACCAGGTATCCCGACTCGCCGTCCGCGACCGCGTCCTGTAGCCCGCCGACCTTCGAGGCAATCACCGGCGTGCCGCACGCTTGAGCTTCCAGCGCCACCAACCCAAAGGACTCTGCGAGCGAGGGCATGACCACCACGTCGGCGCTCCGGAAGAGTTCGGCCAGGCGCGCGGGCGGCATCGGCGGCCGGAATGTGAGTGCACCGGCCAGCCCTTCCGCCTCCGCGAGGGCCGGCAAATCCATGGCCGTCGAGCCGCTTTGCTCGCCGGTGATCGTCAGGTGGAACTTGATGTCCGGAGGCCGGCGTCGCAATTCGCCGAGCGCGCGCAGGAGCACGTCCGGGCCCTTGAGCGGCTGGATCCGTCCGGCAAAAACAATGTGCATGACTCCCGGGTCAACACCGGAGCGCGCCCGTGCCGCGTCTCGGCGGGAAGCGTGAAACACCGTCGCGTCCACGCCGGGCGGGATCACGTCGATGCGCTCGGGTGCCACGGCGTAGAGCTCGGTGAGCTCGTGGGCCTCGTGGTCGGTATTGGCAATGTACCGGGTTCCCGCCGCGGCGATCGCGTCCTCGCTTGCGAGCCGATCAGCGGGCTCATCCTCGAGTCCGACGGTTGCGGCCTTCACCTTACCGAGGGTGTGCGGGCTGTGGACGTGCGGGATGCCAAGCACGTCGCTAAGGGCGACCCCGGCCAGCCCGGAAATCCAATAGTGCGAGTGCACCACGTCCCACTCACTCCCGCATCCGCGCATCGCCGCCACAAACTCGCCCATCCGCGCCAACAGGTCCTCCTTGGGGATGCGCTCGGGTGGACCCACGTCCAGGTAATGGATGCGGATGCCGCAATCCAGTACCAGGGTGGCTGGCTGGTTTTCGGTTGTGCGGCGGGTGAAAAGTTCGACGGCGAGTCCCCGGCTTTGGAGCCTCAGGGCAAGTGAGCGCACATAGACATTGAGACCGCCAGCGTCGCCTTGGCCCGGCTGATCGATGGGAGAAGTGTGCAGGGTGATCAACGCGACCTTGCGCGGCCAATCCTGCTCCATTCGGTGCTCCTTCTCTTCATCTCGAGGCTATCGCGCTCCGCGCGGGGGCTGAAACCGGAACATTATGTGACAGTTTCGCCACCGAAACTGCCACATAATCGATTCCGTGGCACTTCCGCCCGCCAAACTGCCACATAAAATCTGTGCACGCGCGGGCTTTAAAAGGCGGAAGCCCGCGCTGGGAAGCGCGGGCTTCTCTGGCTTGGCGGTCATGACTGTGCACGGCCCACTCCTTTATCTAGTGCCGCTCGGGGCGGCCTGTCAGCGCGCATCAGTTGACCTCAGCGGATGAAACGTACCGTGGAGATTGCCTCGGTGCGCAGGGCTTCGAGACGTTCTTCATTGATCGGCGAGTTTGCCATCCGGTTCAGGTAGGCCAAACCGTCTTTGAGCTTGCCCAGCGTGGAGCGAACCTCTGCCCGTTCCAGGTACGCCGGAATCTGCTCGGGGACATCCTGAGTCTCTGCCTGGATCATGCGTTGTTGCGGATCCGGTAGCGGCGTCAGGCTGCCCGTGATGATGAGTTCTCCATGCCCGCATCCAGGCATGGGTTCGGCAACCTGCGTTGCCTGCTCCACCGCACCCGGACTAGGGGGTTGCAATGGCGCTGGAGGTTCTGGGATCTGTTGCTCAGAAACCTCTGCGGAAGCTGATACCAGCGTCACGTGGTTCTCCTTGTTTTTCATGGTGATTTTTCCTGATATTTAGAACACTAGTTCCATTTCCGGACACCTTCGGTCCGGGTTGGATTCTCGTTTAAAGGTGCAAAAGCGAGAGTCCTGGATGGTGTGTTCTGGGGGTTGAAGAAAGAGGTGCACGGCCTTGCGGTCGGTGCAGTGGGACCACAAACACAGCCACTTTTGGCAGTGGAGTGAGGGTCGCGAGGAGCTTAGATCAGCTAAGACTCAACGGTCCGAAAACACGACACCGGGGGTAATCCCGGCCAAGGTCTTGATTCGATCGAACCAGACGCCGGAGCCGTTGGCAGAGCCGAGGAAAGTCTCGCCCTTCTTCAACAGATTTGTATTCATGATTACCCACCTCCTTTTGTGTCGTGTTGTGCCGTTGTCATTCGCAGATTGGTAATTCCCAACTGCGATATTTCAACGCTACCGCATGCTTTGCGCAAATTCCTAGCGAGTTGGCAAAAATTCTCGGAAGTTTTTTGTGAACGCGCGCATCGGCGACTGCGCCGGCGTCTCCCCCACCCCGCCACACTCCGCGACTTGCCACCTACAACGCGTATGCCGCCGGTGGTTTCAAGGGGCTAGTGCAACACCTGAATTTTTTTGGAGTGTGTGTCGTGCCTGCTGTGATTCCGTGGTGGAAGGTTTCGTTGTGCCTTGATTTGCTTGCTCGGGGTGTTATCGCGGTGCGGGTGGCTGAGCGTGTCGGGGTGGCGCGCACGAGTGTGAACAGGTTTGCCAGACTGGCTGGTATGGAACTGGTGTATGGCTCCCGCGGGGGCATGACGGGTCCTCGTGTACCGGACACGGCGTTGATGGAGAGCGGCGGGGGCGTGAGGGCGCGGGGGAGGGCGTATTCGCGGTTGAGTTTTGAGCAGCGAGTC